>CAZWJF010000032.1:0-27451 GCA_964634325.1 uncultured Rhodoblastus sp. | reverse complement strand
GGTCAGGGCGGCGCCAATCTATTCCCTCCCCCACAAGGGGGGAGGGAATAGATTGGCGCCGCCCCGACCGATGCGCGCTCTGATGAGAAAGATGGGAAAACAGGCTCGACGCCCGCAGCCATCCCTCCGCCAGTGCAAGCTGGATCAGGTTCTAAGGATCGCCGGGCCGCGTCAGCTTTCGTCTCTCGAGACTTCGCCGTCGCGCTGCCAGCCTCTCAGCCCCCTGGCGGGGATCTCCTTGGCGGCGCTTATTTGGGCGTTGCGGACGGGCGGCGTCAAGAGGAGCTGCGGCCCTACCGTCCCGGCTTGGTCTTGCCGAAACCTACGCCCTTGGTCGTGAACTTCGTCCCACGCTGCGGGCCGTTCTTGCGGCCCGTCCGCGCGCCCTCCCCGCCGCCGCCCGTGCCGGCCGGCTGCCACGACGGCACGAGATGGTGCTTGCCGGGGCCGATCAGGTCGGCGCGGCCCATGGCCTTCAGCGCCTCGCGCAAGGCCGGCCAGTTCTCGGGATCGTGATAGCGCAGAAACGCCTTGTGCAGGCGGCGCTGGCGCAGGCCCTTGACCGCGTCGACTTGCTCCGAAGCGCCACGGCGCACGGGTTTCAGCGGGTTGACGCCCGAATGATACATGGCGGTCGAGATCGCCATGGGCGAGGGCAAGAACGTCTGCACCTGGTCGGCGCGAAACCCGTTCTTCTTCAGCCAGAGCGCGAGGTTCATCATGTCCTTGTCGCTGGTGCCCGGATGCGCCGCGATGAAATAGGGAATGAGGAAGTACTTCTTGCCCGCCTTCTGCGCGGCGGCGTCGAAGAGCTGCTTGAAGCGTTCGTAGGAGCCGATGCCCGGCTTCATCATCTTCGACAGCGGCCCTTCTTCGGTGTGCTCGGGCGCGATCTTCAGATAGCCGCCGACGTGATGCTCGACGAGTTCCTTCACGTAGGCCGGGCTCTTGACGGCGAGGTCGTAGCGCACGCCGGAGGCCACCATCACTTTCTTGACGCCGGGGATCGCGCGCGCCTTGCGATAGAGCTGGATCAGCGCGTCATGGCTGGTGTTCAGGTTCTTGCAGATGTCCGGATAGACGCAGGACGGCTTGCGGCACAGCGCTTCCGTCTCCCGGTCCTTGCAGGCGATGCGGTACATGTTGGCGGTCGGGCCGCCGATGTCGGAAATGATTCCGGTGAAGCCTTCGGTCTTGTCGCGGATGGTTTCGATCTCGCGCAGGATCGAGCCTTCCGTACGCGACTGAATGATACGTCCCTCGTGCTCCGTGATCGAGCAGAAGGAACAACCGCCGAAGCAACCGCGCATGATCGTCACGGAATGGCGGATCATCTCCCACGCCGGAATCTTCTGGCCGGCGTAGGCGGGATGCGGCGCGCGCGCGTAAGGCAGTTCGTAGACGCCGTCCATTTCCTCCGAGGTAAGCGGAACCGGCGGCGCGGTCAGCCACACGTCCTTGTCGCCGTGGCGCTGGGTCAGCGGCCGGGCGTTGCCCGGATTGCTCTCCTTGTGCAGGACGCGCGATGCGCGGGCGTAGGCTTGCTGATCGGTCGAGACCTGCTCGAACGAGGGCAGACGCACCACGACGTTTTCGCCCCTCGCCTGCCGTCCCTCGTCGGGCGCGTCGAGATCGTCAGCCGGCGCTTCGCTCCAGCCCTCGGGCGTCGCATCCCGCAGGAAGGCGAGGCCGCGGACATCGGAAAAATCCTGAGCGATCCCGGATTTGGCGATGCGATGGGCCACCTCGACCAGCGCGCGCTCGGCGTTGCCGTAGATGAGAAGGTCAGCCTTGGAATCGAGCAGGATCGAGCGGCGAACCTTGTCGGACCAGTAATCGTAATGCGCGATACGGCGCAGCGAAGCCTCGATCCCGCCAATCACGATCGGCGCCGCGGGATAGGCTTCGCGGCAGCGCTGCGCATAGACGATGACCGCGCGATCCGGCCGCTTTCCGCCCTCCCCGCCCGGCGTATAGCTGTCGTTGTGGCGCAGCCTTCGGTCCGACGTGTAGCGGTTGACCATGGAATCCATGTTTCCCGACGTCACGCCAAAAAACAGGTTGGGCTTGCCCAGCGCCTTGAACGCCTCGGGCGAACGCCAGTCGGGCTGCGCGATCATGCCGACGCGAAAGCCTTGCGACTCCAGGAGCCGGCCGATGATCGCCATGCCGAAGCTCGGATGGTCGACATAGGCGTCGCCGGTCACCAGGATCACGTCGCAGGTGTCCCAGCCGAGCGCGTCCATTTCGGCGCGCGACATCGGCAGGAACGGCGCGACTCCGAAGCGCTGCGCCCAGTACTTGCGGTACGAGAACAGCGGCTTGGCGGTCGGCGCGTGGACGAGGGGCGCGTTCATGGATTGCTTTTCGGCAGAGGCTTTGGCCCCTTAGATAGGGCGCCGCCGGCAAGAATTTGACCGGCGCTACTTGGTCGTCCGCCGCAAGTCGCCTTTTTCCTCGCCCTCGTCAATCACCCGCCCGGGTTGATCGGCCGGTTGGTCGTCCAGTCCCAGGTCCCCTGATCGCGGTTGCGCACGGCTTCCTTCCAGCCGACCTCCTCCGCGCGCTGCTTGAAATTGAAGCCTTCCGGCGAATGGCGCGTGATGCCGTCGAACAGCGTGGCGAACATCTGCGTGTGCTTCAGACCCATGGCCTCGATCGCCTGATTGATCATCAGCTTCTGCATCATCAACTGGTTGATCGGCACGCTCGCCATGCGCGCAGCGAGCCGTTCCACCTCCGCATCGAGGTCTTCGCGCGGAACGGCCTTGTGGACCAGCCCGATGCGCGCGGCCTCCGTTCCGTCGATCTTGTCGCCGGTGAACAGCATGCGCTTGGCCTGCTCGGCGCCCAGCCGATAGACCCACATGGCGGTCGTCGGACAGCCCCAGACGCGCGCCGGCATGTAGCCGATCTGCGCCTTGTCCTCCATGACCACGAGATCGCTGCACAGCGCGATGTCCGACCCGCCGGCGACCGCATAGCCGTGCACCTTGCAGACCACCGGCCGGTAGCTGCGCCACAGGCTCATGAAAAGCTCGGTGTTGCGCATCATGAAGGCGTAGTCCTGCATGGGATCCCACAGAGGGATCTCGTCGGAGGAATGCCGCTCGGTCGATTGGGCGTAGTAGGCCAGATCGTAACCCGCGCAGAAGCCCGGACCATTGCCGGAGAGAACGATGACATGCACGCCGCGGTCGGCATTGGCGCGCTCCACGCAATCGGAGAGTTCGCGCGGCACGTCGTCGTCGATGGCGTTCATCACGTCAGGTCGATTGAGCGTGATGCGGCCGATGCGGCCGTCCTTTTCGTACAGGACCTTCGACATATTCCCTCCCGGTTTCCGGAAGGATCGGCGGCGCAGCCTCCCTTGGCAAGCGCCGCAAACGCCTCAGGCTGCGCGAATCTGACCCGCAGGCGCGGCGTCTTTCGCCATGCCGAAATGGCCGAGCAGGCGCGGGTCGATGTCGGCGACCGGCATCACCACGAAAACGTCGGTCGTGCCGAACTGATGATCGACCACGGCGCCGTCGCCGAATTTCGCGCCGCAGCGCAGATAGCCTTTCACCAGCGGCGGCAGATCCGCGAGCGCCCGGCGCATATCGATCTCCTCGCGCGGCACGGTCGCCATGGGCACATGCCGCTCCGGCAGAGCGTTGACCGCCCATTCCTGCCGCGTGGCGGCGTGATGGGCCAGGAAACTCAGCGCGCGCGCATGGGCGGCGGGATCGACGCCCTCGAAGCTCGCGCAGCCGAACATGGCGTCGATCTTGTAATGATCGATGTATATGCCGATGCCGCGCCAGAGCAGCTCCAGCGTGCGCTTGCCGCGATAGGGCGCAAGCACGCAGGAACGGCCGAGTTCGAGAAAGCGTTTGCCCTTCTGTCGCTCCAGCATCGGCGCGATGTCGTATTCCTGGGCGCTGTAGAAACCGAAATTCTTGTCCGCAGCCTCCTGACGGAGCAGGCGATAGGCGCCGACGACCTTCGGGCGCGCGCGGCCAAAGCGGTTCAGCGCGGCGTGATCGACGACGATCAGATGATCGCAGACCTTGTCGAAACGACAGACATCGCGGCGGATGAGCGCGGCGGTGCGGTCCGGCGTCGCGCCGCCCTCTTCGTAGAAGACCTTGTAGCGCAGACGCTGGGCCTTGCGGATTTCCTTCTTGGTCTCGGCGAGCCGCAGTTCGAGCGAGCCTACGCGGAACAGCGTTCCGCCGAAGCTTCCGCGCTTTTTCTTGCGCCCGGGAAACCGCAGCAGCATGCCGAATTCTTCGCGCAAGGCGTCGGCGCGCTCTTTCCTGGTCATTGCGATTCGTCCCCGTGGCCCATTCAACCGGATTGCCACGGTTTGCCAACGGCTTTGTGACAGACGCCGTCAGGCTTCGCGGGCGGCCCCGGAGGCGGGCGGCCGCGCGAGGCGCGCAACGGCGCGCACAAGCGTCTCCGCCTCGAACGGTTTGACGAAGAAGTCCGCAAAACCCGCCGCCTGCGCCGCCTGCCGGTCTTCCTCGGCGGCGTTGGCCGTCAAGGCGATCAGCGGCGTCAGCGGCGCATTCATGGTGGCCTGCAGGGCGCGAATGCGCCGCGCCGCGGCCAGCCCGTCCAGCCGCGGCATGCGGATGTCCAGAAGCGCCACATCGAAAGGCGTGCGCTTGCCGCGCGCCGCGTCGTCGATCTCGGCCAGCGCGGCGAGGCCGTCGGCGACGCGTTCGGACATGGCGCCGGCGCGTTCGAGGCAGCGCTGCGCGATCAGCGCGTTGATGTCGTTGTCCTCGGCGACCAGCACGCGCAGGCCGACCAGCGGGCGGGGGTCCGCGGCGCCGGTTTGGGCGGGTTCGGCGTCGGTCGTCGCGCCCAGGCGATCCGCCAAGCGCGCCAGCAGGGAGGAGTGCCGCACAGGCTTGACCAGCCAGCCGTCGAAAGCGCCGAGCACGTTCTGGCCCATCGTGCGACGTTCGAACGGCGAGACCAGCACGAGCGTACGCCCGGCGTGCGCAGCGCGCGCGGCCTCGGCGATGCGCCGCGCGGCATGTTCGCCCAGCGCGCAATCGACAATGACGATATCGGGCGCGGCGTGCTGGGCGAGCGACAGCATGGCCGCGTCTTCGCCCTCGGCGCGCTCTACCCTCGCGCCGACGGCGGCGAGGCGCTCGCCGAGGAACGGCGCCTCGAAGGCGGAATGAGCGACGATCAGCGCGCGGCGACCTTCGAGCGATACCGGCGTCTTGCCTTTCTCTCCATCGGCCTGAAGCGGCAGCGAGAGCTGGAAGGTCGAGCCCGTCGCGTCGGAACGCTCCAGCGTGAGCGCGCCGCCCATCCGCTCTGCGAGCGCCCGCGAGATCGCCAGTCCCAGACCCGCGCCGCCGTGGGGGCTCGTCGACGAGCCGTCGCCGCGTTCGAATTCCTGGAAGATCGTCGCGCGCCGGTCTTCGGCGACGCCCGGCCCGGTATCTTCCAACGTGAAGACGATCGTCGTGTCCGGCCCGCGGGCGACGCGCAGGCCGACGCCGCCGCGATCGGTGAATTTCACGGCGTTGCCGGCGAGATTGATGAGAATCTGGCGCAGGCGCGCAGCGTCTCCAACGAGACGCGACGGCGTATCCGGCGCAATCGCCGCAGCGATCTCGATGCCCTTGCCCTGCGCGCGCGGCGCGAGCAGTTCGACGACGCCTTCGACCAGCGGCGCAAGCTCGAACGGCGCGGCGTCGAGTTCGAGGCGGCCGGCTTCGATGCGCGAAAAATCAAGGATTTCGTCGATGAGGGTGGCGAGCGCTTCGCCAGAAGTGCGAATGGCGGCAAGATAGGATTGTGCTTCCGCGTCGAGCCTCATCGACGTGAGCAGATCGGTCATGCCGAGAATGCCGTTGAGCGGCGTGCGAATTTCGTGGCTGACGGTGGCGAGGAAGCGCGACTTGGCTTCGCTCGCGGCCTCGGCCCGGTCGCGGGCGGCGCTGGCCGCCTTGAGCTCCCAGACTTCGTCGCGCAGTTTTTCGGTTTCCTGCTCGACGCGGACCCGTGCGCGTCGTTCGGCCCCGCCGTCGAACGTCGCCATCCGGCGGCCGAGCGAGAGGCCGATGAGAAGCGCGCCGCAGGCGGCCGCGATCGCGAGGATGAGTATCGATGTCATGCCTTCGGTCCTGCGCCGGTCCGCCGGCGCGGGTTCAGCATGGCAGAGGCGGGTTAGGAAAGGCTTGCGGCGTCAGGCGGCCGCATGCGCCTGCCGATCCATGCCCGTGCGATAGGCGAGCGCTTCGGCCAGATGCGGCCGGCGCACGGCGCTGGAGCCGTCGAGGTCGGCGATGGTGCGGGCGAGCTTCAGCACGCGATGATAGCCCCGCGCGGACAGGGCGAAACGCTCCGCGGCCTCACGCACCAGCGCCTGCGCGCCGGAATCGGGCGCGGCCAGCTCCTCGATGGCGCGGGTCGGGGCGGCGGCGTTGACGGCGACCCCGGCCAGCCCGATGGCCGCATAGCGCTCCGCCTGCACGGCGCGCGCGCGGGCGACTCTGCGGGCGACGTCGGCCGATCCCTCGGCCGGCGGCGGCAGGATGAGATCGGCGGCGGTGACGGCCGGCACCTCGATCTGCAGATCAATGCGGTCGAGCAGCGGACCGGAAAGCCGCGCCTGATACTGGCTGGCGCAGCGTTGCGCCGGACCGCGCCCGCAGGCGTAACCGGGGTCGAGCGCATGGCCGCAGCGGCACGGGTTCATGGCGGCGACGAGCTGAAAGCGGGCGGGATAGACGGTGCGGTGGTTGGCGCGGGCGATGGCCACCTCGCCCGTCTCCATCGGCTGGCGCAGCGAATCCAGCGCCTGCGGCTGGAATTCCGGGAGTTCGTCGAGAAACAGCACGCCGTGATGAGCGAGCGAAATCTCGCCCGGCCGCGCATGGACGCCGCCGCCGACCAGCGCCGGCATGGAGGCCGAATGATGCGGCGCGCGGAACGGCCGCCGGTCCGTCAACTGGCCGCCGGCGAGCGCGCCCGCGACCGAATGGATCATCGAAACCTCGAGCAGCTCCTTCGGCGCGAGCGGCGGCAGGATGGAGGGCAGGCGCTGCGCCAGCATGGACTTGCCGGCGCCGGGCGGGCCGTTCATCAGCAAATTGTGTCCGCCGGCGGCGGCGATCTCCAGCGCGCGCTTGGCGCTCTCCTGGCCCTTGATGTCGCGCAGATCGGGCAGAACGCCGCCGGCCGGGCGGACGCCCGGCTGCGGGCGCGACAGCGCCTGCGTTCCCTTGAAATGGTTGGCGAGCTGGATCAGCGAGCGCGGCGCGATCACGTCCATGTCGCCCGACGCCCAGGCCGCCTCCGGTCCGCATTCGGCCGGGCAGATCAGGCCGTGGCCGCGGGAATTGGCGGCGACCGCCGCCGGCAGGACGCCCGCGACCGGCGTCAGCGACCCGTCGAGCGCGAGTTCGCCCAAAATCGTGAAGCCGCCAAGCGCGTCTGCCGGCAGCGCGCCGATCGCGGCCATGACGGCGAGCGCGATCGGCAGGTCGTAATGCGAGCCTTCCTTGGGCATGTCGGCCGGCGCGAGATTGACGGTGATGCGCTTGGCGGGCAGCGCCAGCCCGGAGGCGACGAGCGCAGCGCGCACGCGTTCGCGCGATTCGGCCACGGCCTTGTCGGCCAGCCCGACGATATTGAACACGACATTGCCGGAGGAAATCTGGACCTGAACGTCCACGGGCCGGGCCTCGATGCCTTCGAATGCGACGGTGGCGACCCGCACGACCATGGAAATGCTCCGGATGAAACGCTCTGCCAGAAATCAATCGACAGCTTAGTGACGCGCGCGCCGGCGCGCAAGAACATTCCAAGAACATTTTCGGGCTGGCGCGGCGGCGGGGCGGATCGCTATCCTGCGAGACGAAACGGGAGAAACGCCGACATGAGCAAAGCCTTCGCCTCCACCGGGGACATGGCCGCCAAGGAAATCAGCTTCAAGGAGATCGGGCCGGACCTTTACGCCTTCACCGCCCAGGGCGATCCCAATACGGGCGTGATCGTCGGCGACGACGGCTGCATCGTGTTCGACGCGCAAGCGACGCCGGCGATGGCCAAGGACGTGATTTCGCGGGTGAAGGCGGTGACCGACAAGCCGATCAAATATGTCGTCCTGTCGCATTATCACGCCGTGCGCGTGCTCGGCGCGTCGGCCTATCAGGCGCAGGGCGTGGTCGCCTCTCTGGAGACGCGCCGGCTGATCGCCGAGCGCGGGCAGCAGGATTGGGACAGCGAATACGGCCGCTTTCCGCGCCTCTTCCAGGACGCCGAGAGCATTCCCGGCCTCACCTGGCCCAACATCGCCTTCGCATCCGAAATGTCGCTTTGGCTGGGCAAGCGCGAAGTGAAGCTGATGCACCTCGGCGCAGGCCACACGTCAGGCGACATCGTCGCGTGGGTGCCCGACGCCGAAGTCATGTTCACCGGCGATCTCATCGAATACCACTCGGCCTGCTACTGCGGCGACGCGCATCTGCGCGAATGGCCGACGACGCTCGACGAGATCAAGAGCTTCGACGCGCGCGCGATCGCGCCCGGGCGCGGCGACGCGCTGGTCGGCGCGCAGACCGTCAACGAAGCGATCGCGATGACCCGCGATTTCGTCACCAGCCTCTACACGGTCGCAGAGCTGTCGGTCGCTCGCGGACGCACGCTGAAAGAATCGATGGCTGCGACGCGCGAGGTCATGGACCCGAAATTCTCGTCCTTCGCGATCTACGAGCATTGCCTGCCGTTCAACGTCTCGCGCGCCTACGACGAAGCGCGCGGCATCGACGATCCGATCATCTGGACCGACGTGCGCGACCGGGAAATGTGGGCTGCGTTGCAGGGGTGAAGACATGACGCAGGCGGAGTTCGAAGCCCTGCTCGACCGATTCACCCGCGCGGCCGAGGCTGGCGACGGCGAAGCGTTCGCTGCGTGTTTCACCGAGGACGCGGTCTACCACGACTACATCTACGGCGATCACATCGGCCGCGCGGAGATCGCGCATATGATGACGCATCTGTTTCATGGCGATGCGGGGCCGGACTACCGCTGGGAGATGTTCGATCCGCTCGTCAAAGGCGATCTGGCCTACGCCTGGTCGCTCTCGTCGTTCACGTCGACGCGCGCCGAATTCAAGGGCAGACGCGTCGTGATAGACGGGATGAGCAAATTTCGCCTGCGCGACGGGCTGATCTGCGACTACGCCGAATCGGTCAACGGCGGCGTCGCGATGGCGCAACTCGGCGTCGCGCCGGAGCGCATGGCGAAAGTTTTCCACAAATGGGGCGGCTGGCTCGCGACACGGCCAGAGACGCAGGACTATCTGGCGAGAACGAAAGGGTCGCGACGCGCCTGAGCGCCGCGCACAAGTGGCCATTGTCTTCGGGCCGACGGGACTGCACTCTCTTTCGACTGACGATTGATCAAGAGGGTAGATCGTTGACCGATAAAATTGGGAAGCGCGCGACGCAAATCGCGGCCGCGGCGGCGTTGTTTGCGTGCCTTACGCAAAGCGCGGCAGTCGCGCAGTACAACCCGGCCACGCAGGGCAAGACGTCGCTGTACGCCGATCCCCGGTTCCAGGGGACGGGACAGGTGATCTTCTATCGTGGAACCGGCCTGTGCCTGTCCGTCCAGAATGCAGTGTTCCGCGACTGGACGCCGATCCTGCTCGAGCCTTGCGACGGCAGCCCGCGCCAACAGTTCACGATGGAAGGCGACCTCATCCGGCTGGCGCCCAACAAGCAGCTCTGCCTCGATCGCCAGCGCATCCAGACCGGCACCGAGAACGGCGAACTCAATCTGGAGAATTGCTCGGAGAAGCGTACGAAATGGCGCTTCGACGCCAGCGCCGGCAAGATTCGCGGAACGTCCCACATCGACTACACGATCTGCGTGTATCCGCAGGGCGGACGGGCGGCCTCCGGCGTGCGGATGATGGCGGGACCGCCCGGCTGCGGCGGGCAGGCGCTCGGCTATGGGCCGTTGCAGTCCGCGCTCGCCGGCGGCGCCCCACAGCAAAATCCACAGCCGCCGCGCGGCGGTCCGCCGCCGAACCCCCAAGGCGGCTATCAGATCTACTGGCGCCAGGTCGGCGGCCCGTGGGCGACCGGGCCTTATCCGTCGCAGACGCCGACCTGCCTGCACGGCCATCCGAACGCGGCCTGCAACGGCCAGAATTTCAAGGGAACGTACAAGCCGGGACAGACGACGACGTTCTGGCTGAATGGCTGCCAGGCGCCGCCGCTGACCATCAAATGCGAGGTGCGCGACGCGACCGGCCGCATCCTCGCGTCGCCGACACCGCAGACCGCGTCGAGCTTCGGCGATCGCGGCGGGGCCGGTTGTCCGCCGCCCGGGCGATACAAGTCGCCGCCTTCGCAGCAATCGACCACGGCTGTCTTCACCAATCGGGCGGATCGGGCTATCAGCCTCTACTGGCTCGATTTCGACGGCAAGGCGAAGGAATACGCGGGCCTTCTGCCCGGCGAATCCAGCACCCAACGGACGTTCGTGGGTCACGTATGGATCGCCAAGTCCTTCGACGGGGCGTGTTTCGGCGGGCTCCACATGATGAACCCGGGCTTGAACCGGATCGATCTGAGATAGAGCTGCGCGGCTCTGCGCTGCGACCAAAACAAAAGGGCCGCCGCGCGGCCCTTTTTCAATGCGACCGCGCCGTCCTCAGACGGACGCGTTGATCCACTTCACCAATTCGCCCTTCGGCGCGGCGCCGACCTTTTGGGCGGCGAGCTTGCCGTCCTTGAACAGCATCAGGGTCGGGATCGAGCGGATGCCCAGCTTGCCGGCGACGCCAGGGTTCTCGTCGACATTGACCTTGGCGATCTTGACCTTGCCGGCCATCTCGGTCGCGATTTCCTCCAACGAGGGCCCAATCATCTTGCATGGGCCGCACCATTCCGCCCAGAAATCGACGACGACGGGTTCATTGGATTTCAGGACGTCGGCCTCGAAGCTGGCGTCCGTGACTTTCGAAGTAGCCATATCAGCCTCATCTGGCGCGGAGATTTCCGCGCATCGGGCAGCGAACGTATGAACGAGCCACGATTCCGTCAAGCAGCGCCTCAGAATGGCCGCGATCACGAGAACGTCATTCCGAACGCGGCGGAACCGGCCGCCGGCGCGCCTTCCGGACGCTGGACGGAGGTGTTTTGCGCGTTTTTCCGGCTCGGACTGACCTCTTTCGGCGGTCCGGCGGCGCATCTCGGCTATTTCCGAAGCGAATTCGTCGAAAGACGACGGTGGCTCGACGAGGCGGCCTACGCCGAATTGATCGCCTTGTCGCAATTCCTGCCGGGACCCGCCTCGAGCCAGACGGGGTTCGGAATCGGCCTGTCGCGCGCCGGGATCGCCGGCGCTCTGGCCGCCTGGGCCGCCTTCACCCTTCCCTCGGCGGCGCTGATGCTGCTGGCGGCCGCGGGCGCGCCCGCGCTCGCCGCCAGCGCCTGGGGCGCCGGCCTGCTGCATGGGTTGAAACTCGCCGCCGTCGCCATCGTGGCGCAAGCCGTTCTCGGCATGGCGCGCGCCCTCTGTCCGGACGGGCCGCGCGCGGCGCTCGCGGTCGTCGCCATGGCGCTCGTCGCCTTCGCGCCCGCCGCCGTGGGACAGATCGCCGCACTGGCGGCTGGCGCGGCGGCGGGCCTGCTCCTGGGCGCAGGCGCGACGTCCGATCAAGCGATTCTGCCGGCTTATCGGATTTCACGGCGATTCGCGGCGCTCTGCCTGCTCGCTTACGGCGCGTTGCTCGCGCTGTCGTTTTCGCCAGCGGCCACGCCGCTGGCGGACTTGGGCGCCGCCTTCTACCGCTCGGGAGCACTGGTGTTCGGCGGCGGGCACGTCGTTCTGCCGTTGTTGCGCGAAGCGGTCGTTGCGCCCGGCTGGATGACCGACAGCGCGTTCCTGACCGGTTATGGCGCAGCGCAGGCGTTGCCCGGCCCGCTTTTTTCTATCGCAGCCTATCTCGGCGCGCTCGCTGCGCCTTCGCCGGGCGCAGCCGGCGCCGCTGTCGCGCTCGTCGCGATCTTTCTGCCGGGCCTGCTCGCATTCGTCGGCGTGCTGCCGTTCTGGGGAGCGCTCCGGGCGTCGTCGCGCGCGCAATCCGCGCTCGCCGGCGTCAACGCCGCGGTCGTCGGACTGCTTGCGGCCGCGCTTTACGATCCGGTCTGGACGAGCGCGGTCCTGTCGCCGCGAGACTTTCTGGTTGCGGTCGCCGGCTTCGTGGCGCTCGTCGTCTGGCGGACGCCGCCGCTCCTCGTGGTCGCCGGCTGCGCTCTGGCCGGGGTCGCGAACGCGCTCGCCGCGACCTAGGCGGGTCGCCTCAGGCCGCGCGCTTTTGCACGAACAGCGGGAGCAAATCCGACGCGTCCATCGGCCGGGCGAACAGATAACCCTGGCCGAGCCGGCAGCCGGCGGCCTGCACATGGGCGAGTTGCGCGGCCGTCTCGATGCCCTCGGCTGTCAAATCCAGTTCGAGCGATCGCGCCAGATGGCTGACCGCCTCGATGATTGCGCCGCTCTTGCGGTCCGGCGTCGACGCGACAAAGGAGCGGTCGATCTTCAAACCGCTGACCGGCAAACGGCGGATATGATCGAACGACGAGAATCCCGTGCCGAAATCGTCGAGCACGATCGCCACGCCGCGTTCGTGCAGACGCGCGATCGCAGTCGCCGCGCCGGCTGCGGCGGTCAGAACCGCCGATTCGGTCACTTCGACATGCAGCCGCCCCGGCGCAAGACCGGACGCGCGCAAGGCGGCGTCGACGATCGCGACGATCGAATGGTCGCAGATCTGCGCGGCCGATACATTGACCGAGACGCCGACGTCCTTCGGCCAGCGGGCCGCCTCGCGGCAGGCCTCGAACATGATCCACTCGCCCAGTTCGTGGATCGCGCCGACCCGCTCGGCCAGGCCGATGAACAGGCCCGGCGAGACGAGGCCTCGCGTCGGATGACGCCAGCGCGCAAGCGCCTCGCTGGATTCGATTCGCCCGGACGCGAGATCCTGGATCGGCTGGAACTGGAGGAAGAATTCGCCGCGCCGCAACGCGCCGGTCAGATCCTGCGACAGAAGACGGCGGTCGCGGACCGCCTGATCGTCCCCGCTGTGATAAAGGCGCGACGCCTCGGCGCGATCGCGCTTGGCCTTGTAGAGGGCCGAGTCGGCGCGACTTAGCAGCGCGTTCGGCGTTGCGCCGTCGGTCGGCGCCAGAGCGACGCCGACGCTGGCGCCGCACGCCACGCTCTCGCGGTCCAGAAGGAAGGCCGCGTCGAAGGCCTGGCCGAGCCGATCGGCGATCGTGGCCGCGCTCGCCGGATCGCCGACGCCGCGCGCAAGCATGACGAACTCGTCGCCGCCGAGGCGCGCGAGCATGTCGTTTTCGCGCAAGGACACCGAAAGTCGGCCCGCCATCTGCTTGAGCAACAGATCGCCGGCGTGATGGCCGAAGCGATCATTGACGAGCTTGAAATCGTCGAGGTCGATGTAGAGCAGAGCGAAGCGCTCGCCATAGCGCTCCAGACGCGCGCATGCGACTTCGAGCGCCGCCTCGAAAGCGGTGCGATTGGGCAAGCCGGTCAGGGGATCGTGACGCGCCCGGGCTTCGGCGCGGACCTGCGCGACGACCCGCACCGCGAACTGCTTGCCGTGCGACAGGGCCGCCAGCGTGATGCCGCCGCAATAGCTGAAGATCAAGGGCGCGACGAAATAGTCGATCGGCGCGTGCGCCCCCCGCAGCAACCCCACCAGAGACCCGAGCGCGAGCGGCGTCGTGAAAGCGAGAACGGCGGCCGGCAGCGTCGCCAGCGCCAGCGAGCCGCCGCAGATCATGCCGACGACGATGCAGCCGACGACGAGTTGGTCGCTCTGCAGCGTATCGAAGAACAGGATCGGCGCGAGCCCCCAGACCGCCCCCAGGACGCCGGCGTTGATCGTCGTGCGTTTGACGGCTTTCACGCCAACGGACGCGGGCTGCGACTTGCGTCTACGCCGATAGAGGCGCACCGCGACCGGCGTCAGGAAGGCCGCCAGCACGGCGAACCAGCTCAACGCCAGCGTCGGGCGGTCCCGGAACGCGAGCGCCGCCACGAGCACCAGGGCGTTGAAAATATTGATGAAGACCATGACGGGCGCGTAGCGCGCGATCACCGCCACCTGCGCGGCGCGCAGACGCGCCGCCGTATCTTCGTCGAGCGAACGCGGCGGGACGATCCAGGCGGCGCGCGCCAGCGCCATCAACGTTCTGCGCTTGCCGTGCGCGCCGCGACGACGCGACGAAGCTTTGGGTGGATGCGACAAATCGGCTCCGAATGCAAAACGCGGCTGGCCGGCCCGTTTCCCGATCAGAGCACTCAATCGATAAACGGGCTTTAATGACCGGGCGTCAATTGCGGAGGCTGGATTTTCGATGGTTAACGAAATGCTTCGGCCGCCTTCCCTTCGCCCGGCGGCGCTGTTATCTCCCGCCCATGACGACGCACCCCATCGAAAACATCCGCAATTTCTCGATTGTCGCGCATATCGACCACGGCAAGTCGACGCTGGCCGACCGGCTGATCCAGACGACCGGCGGGCTGGCCGAGCGCGAAATGGTCGAGCAGGTGCTCGATTCCATGGAGATCGAACGCGAGCGCGGCATCACCATCAAGGCCCAGACGGTGCGCCTCGACTACAAGGCCAAGGACGGAAAGACCTATGTCCTCAATCTGATGGACACGCCCGGCCACGTCGACTTCGCCTATGAGGTCTCGCGCTCGCTGGCGGCCTGCGAGGGCTCGCTGCTGGTGGTGGACGCTTCCCAGGGCGTCGAGGCCCAGACGCTCGCCAACGTCTATCACGCGCTCGACGCCGGCCACGAGATCGTGCCCGTCCTCAACAAGATCGACCTGCCGGCCGCCGAGCCCGACCGCATCAAGCAGCAGATCGAGGACGTGATCGGCCTCGACGCCTCGCAGGCCGTGCCGATCTCGGCCAAGACGGGGCTGGGCATTCCCGACGTGCTCGAAGCCATCGTCACACGCCTGCCGCCGCCCAAGGGCGACGAAACCGCGCCCTTGAAGGCGCTTCTGGTCGATAGCTGGTACGACCCCTATCTCGGCGTCGTCGTTCTGGTGCGGATCATCGACGGCGAAATGAAGAAGGGCCAGAAGATTTTGATGATGGGCACCGACGCCCATTACGAGATCGACCGCATCGGCGTCTTCCGGCCGAAGATGGAGAATGTCGAGAAGCTCGGCCCCGGCGAGGTCGGCTTCATCACCGCGCAGATCAAGCAGGTGGCCGACACGCGCGTCGGCGACACGATCACCGACGAGAAGAAGCAATGCGCCGAGGCGCTGGCGGGCTTCAAACCGGCGCAGCCGGTGGTGTTCTGCGGGCTGTTTCCGGTCGACGCGGCCGACTTCGAGGAATTGCGCGCGGCCATGGGCAAGCTGCGCCTCAACGACGCGAGCTTTTCCTACGAGATGGAATCCTCCGCCGCGCTCGGCTTCGGTTTCCGCTGCGGATTCTTGGGCCTGCTGCATCTGGAGATCATCCAGGAACGCCTGCACCGCGAGTTCAATCTCGACCTGATCGCCACCGCGCCGTCGGTCATCTACAAAATCCACATGACCAACGGCGACGTGATGGAGATGCACAATCCCGTCGACATGCCGGACGTGGTCAAGATCGACCACATCGAGGAGCCTTGGATTCGCGCCACCATCCTCACGCCCGACGATTATCTCGGCGCGGTGCTGAAGCTTTGTCAGGACCGGCGCGGCGTGCAGATCGATCTCAACTATGTCGGCAAGCGCGCGATGGTGACCTACGACCTGCCGCTCAACGAAGTCGTGTTCGATTTCTACGACCGGCTGAAGAGCATTTCGAAGGGCTACGCCAGCTTCGATTATACGTTGACCGACTATCGCGAGGGCGACCTCGTGAAGATGAACATTCTGGTCAACGCCGAACCGGTCGACGCGCTCTCCATGCTCGTGCATCGCACCCGCGCGGATTCGCGCGGCCGCGCGATGGTGGAGAAGCTGAAGGAGCTGATCCCGCCGCACATGTTCCAGATTCCGATCCAGGCGGCGATCGGCGCCAAGATCATCGCCCGCGAAACCGTGCGCGCGCTGCGCAAGGACGTGACGGCGAAGTGCTACGGCGGCGACGTCTCGCGCAAGCGCAAGCTTCTGGAGAAACAGAAGGAAGGCAAGAAGCGCATGCGGCAGTTCGGCAAGGTGGAGATACCGCAGGAGGCGTTTATTGCGGCGCTGAAGATGGATTCGTGAGCTGATTTCGGATTGGACTGCATATGAATTATAAAACTTCATTTCGTGCGAAAAAATTCAAATGGCTTAAACCTATGCTTGATGAGCTTGAGTATGTAGTATCAGAATACATAGACGCAGAGGATGAGCCGCCATTTTGGTACAATGAAGCAGCTAGCGTTTCCATGCTCGTTGCCGCAGCTGCGAGAAGAAAATACATTGCTATATCCGATTATAGAGCAGAAAAAGAGAAAGAGAGAAAAACTGTAAATGGACGCTGTGATTTATACATAAGTCACGAGAAAAATTGTGTCAATATTGAAGCGAAAATGACATATGTAAGACCGAATAATATTCGGGAGCGTCTTGACACGGCGATGGTCAGGGCGATCAGGGATGCCGGTTGTCTCAAGAATTGTGATGCGCCCGCCGGTTTAGTTTTTGGGGTTTTCAGTCTTTCATTGTCAGACGGGCGCGATCGATCTTGGCAGAACTCTAAGCAGGAGATTGCGGGATTCAAAAAGGAAATAGAAATCCTTGATCCGGATTTGTATTGGATGTGGTGGGATACCGACGGTTACGACAGGTATCACGTCGAAGAAGAAACTCGATTCCACCCCGGTTTTGCAGTGCTCTTAAAGTCTGCGTAGCTCCGCTGGAGGCATTTATCGCGGCGTCCCCGATGGACTTGTAAGGTTGCAAATTGTACGCAATAACGTACAATAGCATCATGCGCTCCACCTCCTACAGCGACCTCCGCAAGAACCTCGCCGCCACGCTCGACAGCGTGACGAACGATCACGAGCCCGTGCTCATCACGCGCGACCGCGGCAAGCCGGCGGCCGTGCTGATCTCGCTGGAGGATTTCGCAAGCTACGAAGAGACGGCCTATCTGCTGCGCAGCCCGAAGAACGCCGACCGGCTGGCGGCCTCCATCGCCGAACTGGATGCCGGCAAAGGCAAGGCGCGCAAGCTGGTCGAATGAGCCCGACCGCGTCATGAGGCTCGTTTTTTCGTCAACCGCCTGGGACGACTACCTGCACTGGCAGGCGACCGACCCGAAACTGCTCGCGCGCCTCAACGCGCTCATCAGGGAATGCGCGCGCACGCCGTTTCAGGGAACGGGCAAGCCTGAGCCTTTACGCGGCGCGCTGTCGGGCTGGTGGTCGCGCCGCCTGACGCAGGAACATCGCCTCGTCTATCGCGTCGAGGGCGACGATCTGCTGATCGCGCAGTGCCGCTACCACTATTGAGCGGGCGCGGCCTTCGGCCAGCGGCTGCCGCATTGAGATCGTCGCATCCTGCCGCTACATAGGCCTGCCCGGAGGATCGAGCCGCGATGACCGACAAAGCCCAGTACGACGCCGCCCACGCCCAGGCGCAGACGCTTGTGCGCGCCCTGCCGCACATGCTGCGCTACGACGACGCCATCGTGGTGGTGAAATACGGCGGCCACGCCATGGGCGACGATCGGGTGGCGCGCGATTTCGCCCGCGACATGGTGCTGCTCGAGCAATCCGGCGTGAACCCCGTGGTGGTGCACGGCGGCGGGCCGCAGATCGGCGCCATGCTGCAGAAGCTCGGCATCAAGTCGGAATTCGCCGGCGGCCTGCGCATCACCGACAAGGCGACCGTCGAGATCGTCGAGATGGTTCTGGCCGGCTCGATCAACAAGCAGATCGTCGGCTTCATCAATTCCGAAGGCGGGCGCGCGATCGGCCTGTGCGGCAAGGACGGCAATATGGTGACGGCCAGCAAGGTCGCCCGCACCGTGCGCGATCCCGATTCCAGTATCGAGAAGGTGGTCGACCTCGGCTTCGTCGGCGAGCCGGCGAAAGTGGACACGACCGTGCTCGACCAGGTGCTCGGCCGCGAGCTGATCCCGGTGCTCGCGCCTGTCGCGCAGGGCGCGGACGGCGAGACCTACAACGTCAACGCCGACACCTTCGCCGGCGCTATCGCCGGTTCGCTGCGCGCCAAGCGCCTGCTGTTCCTGACCGACGTGCCCGGCGTGCTCGACAAGAACAAGCAGCTCATCAAGGAATTGAAGGTTTCCGACATTCCTGGCCTGATCGCCGACGGCACCATCACCGGCGGCATGATCCCGAAGGTCGAGACCTGCATCTACGCGATCGAGCAGGGCGTGGAGGGCGTCGTCATTCTCGACGGCAAGCTGCCGCACGCCGTGCTCGTCGAACTCCTGACGGACCACGGCGCGGGAACGCTGATCACGCGGTGAGGAAAGAACTTCCGGTCGACCATCCGCATCTGCCGCGCGACGTCGCCCGGCGGTTCTCGCATGTCACGACCTGGGTGTTCGATCTCGACAACACGCTCTATCCCGCAGGCTCCGACGTCTGGCCGAAGATCGACCAGCGCATCACCCTGTTCATGGCGCAATTGTTCGGGCTGGACGGCATGTCCTCGCGCGCCCTGCAGAAATACTACTACCAGCGCTACGGCACGACGCTGCGCGGGCTGATGGCCGAGCACGACGTGACGGCGGAGGAATTTCTCTCGTTCGTGCACGACATCGACCGCTCGTCGCTCAAGCCCGATCATTCGCTGGCGCAGGGCATCGCGGCGCTGCCCGGCCGCAAGCTGATCCTCACCAACGGCTCGCGCGATCACGCCATCCGCACGGCCGAACGGCTCGGCATCCACGACTTGTTCGAGGACGTGTTCGACATCGTCGCAGCGAACCTTCTGCCGAAACCGCACGCCGAAACCTACGAACTGTTCTTCGAACGCCACGGAGTCGATCCCGGGCAAGCCGCCATGTTCGAGGACATCGCGCACAACCTGGTCGCGCCGCACGCGCGCGGCATGGTGACGACGCTGGTGACGCCCCGCGCGGCCGACAAGGTCGAGCGGGAGCAATGGGAGATTGCGACTGGCCGCGAGCCGCACGTCGATTTCGTCACCGACGATCTCGCGGCTTTTCTGGAGGCGGTCGTGGCGGGGTGATGGATCCTGCGCGCTCACGTCGCGCAGGACCGCCTCGAGGCGCGCCGTCCGGGACGTCGCGCGGCGCTTACGCCGGAGCTTCCAAGGCGACCTGGACTTGCAGCACCGTGTAATTGTCGGCTGGTGGCTTCGCGGACACAGCGCCGCCCTTGGTCAACACCACCAGGCGAGCTGAGTGCGGCTCAAGCATCAATGGTCCCGTCGGGCCATTCAGCGCCGTCAGTTCGGCGGAGGCTTCGCCGACATTCCGGATCAGAACATAAATTTCGCGTGGCGCGTCGTTCGCGAGGCTTGCGAGGCACTGAACCGCGCCGCCCTTTCTCAAAAGGACGTCAGTGGAATACGACCACATCGTAGCCCCCTTTTCCTTCCACCTCGTCATCCTGCGCCTGCTTTGGCCGAACGTCTCGTGACATAGAGTCGCGCGGTCATCGAAAAGCGAAACTGCTTTGAAAACGCGCGCAAACAAATTAACGTGTTAAATAATTGCTCTGGAGACTCCCATGGAACAGCACCGCGCCGCAGACGCGCTTGTCGACACGCTGATCGCCAACGGCTTCGACACGATCTACGGCTTGCCGGGCGTCCATAACGATCCGTTGTTCGACGCCTTCTGGCAGAACCGCAATCGCCTGCGCTTTCTGCACGCGCGGCACGAACAGGGCGGCGCCTACATGGCGCTCGGCGCGGCGCTGGCGACCGGCAAACCGCAGGCTTTCGCGGTCGTGCCTGGGCCGGGTTTCCTCAACGCCGGCGCGGCGCTTCTGACCGCCTACGGCATGAACGCGCCTGTCATGGCGCTGGTCGGCCAGATTCCCGCCGACACGATCGACCGCGGCCTCGGCCAGTTGCACGAGATCCCCGACCAGCCGGGGCTCGCCCGCCACATCACGAAATTCGCCGCGCGGATCGAGGCGCCGCACGAGGCGGGCCCGATCGCCGCCGCGGCCCTGTCGGCGGCGCTGTCCGGCCGGCAGCGGCCGGTCATGGTCGAATGCGCAATGGACGTCTGGGGCAAGCGCACGCCGATTGTCGCGCCGGCGCTCGCGCAGCCCTTGCGCCCACCGATCGACGAAGACAGCGTCGAGAAACTGGCGAAGATTCTCGGCGCCGCGAAGAAGCCGCTGATCGTCGTCGGCGGCGGCGCGCAGGACGCGAGCGCGGAAGTGACGGCGCTCGCCGAGCTTCTGGGGGCGCCGGTCGTCGCCTATCGGCGCGGCCAGGGCGTCGTCTCGGCGCGCAATCCCCTGTCGGTCAGTCTGCCGATCGGCCATCGCCTGTGGAAGGACGCCGACGTCGTGCTCGGCGTGGGCACGCGGCTGCTGATCGGCCAGAGCGAATGGGGCCTCGACAGGGATCTCAAGATTCTCCGCATCGACATCGATCCGGGCGAACCCAACCGTTTCGCACGCGCCGACGCGGCGATCGTCGCGGACGCCGCCGAGGGGACGCGCGCGCTTCTGGCCCGCCTGCCGAAGCACCTTTCCAAACGGGAGGACCGCTCGGCGGAGATCGCCGGCCATCGCGCGTGGTTCGCGGAACGCATCGCTGCGCTCGAGCCGCAGCTCTCCTTCGTGCGCGCGATCCGCAACGCCCTGCCGGAGGACGGCGTTTTCGTCGACGAGGTCACGCAGATCGGCTTCGCCAGCCGTCTCGCCTTTCCCGTTTACGCGCCGCGCACCTTCCTCTCGCCGGGCTACCAGGACAATCTCGGCTGGGGCTACGGCGCGGCTCTGGGCGCACAGGCCGCCATGCCGGACCGCGCCGTCGTCTCGATCGCCGGCGACGGCGGCTTCATGTATCAGGCCCAGGAACTGGCGACCGCCGTGCAGCACAATCTGCCGGTCGTCGCCGTCGTGTTCGACAACGGCGCTTTCGGCAATGTGAAACTCTTGCAGAAGGAGCGGTTCGACAGCCATTTCATCGCCTGCGACCTCAAGAACCCCGACTTCGGCGCGCTGGCCGAAAGTTTTGGCGCAGCGGCCTATCGGGCGAAGGACGCCGGCGAGCTGGAGGCCGCGCTGAAAAACGCCTTCGCGGCCCGCAAGCCCGCGCTTGTGCACGTGCCCTGCAGCGAAATGCCGAGCCCGTGGCCGATGCTGCACATGGGCCGCGCGCGGCCGTAATCGTCGCTGTGCGTCAGCGCGCTTGGCGTTCGCCCGCAACTGTGGCATCGCTCGGCGCGCCCTAGTCATCTCACGCCGCCTGGAAAGAATGCTCCGCGTCCTGCTCCGCCTATTCGCCCTGCTGCTGCTGGCCGCCGCCTTTTCGGCGCTGGTGATCGACGGCACGAAGAGCATCGGCTCCGATTCCGTGATCGTGACGCCGCTCGCGCAGGTGCTCGCCGAGGTGGCGCCCGCCAAGTTCCCGCTGATGCAGGCGGCCGTCGAAAAGCGCTTCGGTCCATGGGCCTGGGACCCGGCGCTGAAGACGCTGCTGGCGCTGCCGGCCTGGCTGTTCGCCGGCGCGCTCGGCGGCGCGCTGTTCGCGGCGACCCGGCGGCGGGTCGTGCGTATCGGCTATTCCAGCCGCTGACGCCGCGAAAGACCTTGACGCATTTGTGATGGACGCGGCTCTGGCGCGCGCAGCGCTTGCGCCTAAATTTCGGACATCGGAGGAAATCCATGTTCATGCTGCGTAAACGCGTCGCGCTGCCGACCGAGGCTCAGGCGCTGCCGGGCCGCCCGACCCCTATTCCCACCGCCAGCCGCCATTACGTCTTCGACCGGCCGTTGAAAGGCCCCTACCCCGAGGGAACGCGCATGGCCGTGTTCGGCATGGGGTGCTTTTGGGGCGCGGAGCGCAAGTTCTGGCAGCTGGGCGAGGGCGTGTGGATCACCGCCGTCGGCTACGCCGGCGGCTTCACGCCCAATCCGACCTACGAGGAGGTGTGCTCCGGCATGACCGGCCACACCGAGGTCGTGCTCGTCGCATACGATCCCGCGAAAATGTCTTTTGGACATCTGCTGAAGACCTTTTGGGAAAATCACGATCCCACGCAGGGCATGCGGCAGGGAAACGACATCGGCACGCAATATCGCTCGGCGATCTTCGCTTCCACCGAAGACGACCTCGCCGAAGCGCGCGCATCCGCCGCCTCCTTCGGGCTGGCGCTGAGCGAGCGCGGCTACGGCGCGATCACCACCGAGATCGCGGCGGCGCCGGCGTTCTATTTCGCGGAAGACTACCATCAGCAATACCTCGCCAAGAATCCGGCGGGCTATTGCGGCCTCGGCGGCACGGGCGTCTCCTGTCCCATCGGGCTCGGCGCGCATTCGGGCTGAGTTCGGCTTGCCGAGGCGCAGCTCCCCGTGCCATGTCTGGCGCGGGGAGCGCATATGAACAAATTCGCCCGCATATTGCAGACTTGGCTGTTCTCGAGCAGGTGGCTGCTCGCGCCGTTCTATTTCTGCCTCGTCGCGAGTCTGTTCGCGCTGCTGTTCAAGCTCGTCCAGCATGCGTCGCACATGGTGACGACGCTGATCGAGTCGAGCGAGGCCTCAGTGATCCTCGACATTCTCTCGCTGATCGACATGACGCTCGTCGGTTCGCTGATCGTGCTGGTCATTTTCTCCGGCTACGAGAATTTCGTTTCGCCGATCGACAACGACCAGCCCAAGCAATGGCCCGAATGGATGGGCGACATCGACTTCTCCGGCCTCAAGCTCAAGCTTATGTCGTCGATCGTCGCGATCTCGGCGATCCAGCTGCTGCGCGCTTTCATGGATCTCAAGAATGCGAACGACCGCGACCTCTACTGGTCGGTGGGCATCCACATCGCATTCGTGGTTTCGGCCCTGATCCTCGCGCTGTCGGACAAGGTGTCCGACCACAGCGGTCCCTCGCAGCCGCATCACTGAGCGCCGGCGTTCTGCGAAGTTCGCGTGCGTTAGGGCACATCGCATTCGCGCCTATTGCGTCACATCAGCCGCTGGCTCACGATGTCCGAAATCGGTCGAGCTAAGTCCGTCGCAAACACGACGGCGGCAGTGGGGGATGCATGGTCGATTCGTTTCGCACGCGTATGCAGGCGCGCGCCGTTGGCTGCCTGCCGTTCGTCGTCGCCCTCGCGTCGCACGCCACAGCGCAGTCCTTCGACTGCTCCAAAGCAAAGCCGCCCATCGAGACCGCGATCTGCGCTTCGAGCGATCTGCGCGCGCGAGACAATGCGCTCGCGGGCGTCTACGCCCGCGCGCTCTACGGAGCGCGCGACGATTCCGCCGCCCTCGATCTGCTGAAGCAGGCGCAACGCCAATGGATCGCCGCGCGCAATCGCGATTGCGCCCACGCGTCCGACAAGATCGAATCCTGCCTGTCGGCCGCCTACGCCGCGCGCATGGTCGAACTCGGCAACGCCGGCGTCGCGCAGCCCGCGAACGCGCAAGCGCAACTTGCGCCGCAACCCGCGCAACCCTCGGCGCAAGTCGCCCAGCCTGCGGCGCAAGTCGCCCAACCCGCAGGCGTCGCGCCGGCGCAGCCGACGTCGATCGCAGCGCCGTCCGGGCGCGTCGAACCGGCCAGCGTCCCGGCCGACCGCGAGGCGAGCGCGCTCGTGACGATCCCGAATCCCGGCCGCTATGCGTTGCGCGCGAAAAGCGCGACCGGCGTCGCAATTCAGTTGGTCGACATGCTGGCCGGCCCGGGCGACGTCGCGGGCGCGGCTGGCGCGCGCGACGGCCGGCTGGACGTTCTGCTCGACAAGGGCGTCTACAAGCTGCGTACGACGGGCGCCAAAGGCGCCAAGGAGCCGGCTGCGCTCAGCGCCGAGCCTTTCCGCAATGTGGCCGCGCCTGCCGATCTTGCGGCCGACCAGCCGGCGGGCGGCGAACTCGGCGATCTGCAGCAGCGCTCGTTCTGGCTGAATGTGGATTCCTCTGGCCGCGTGGCGATCGAAGCCGTGGGCCGCGCCCTGCAGGACCTGCGATTGTGGCGCGACGGCGAGGAATTGGCCGATCTTGTTCCCGATGTCGCAACGGTCGAGGCCAAGGCCGGACGGCCGATGGCGCGCTACCGGCTGGAAGGCAAGGTCGAGCCTGGCCGGTATCTCGTGACCGCCTATGGCGGCGAAAGCGCAGTCTGGGCCGACGGCGCCGCCGACAAGCCGTTCATGATCCGCCAGATGTCCGCGCGCAGTCTGGCGGCGGGCGTCGCCGAAGACGCGATCGGCGCATTCGGATCGCTGCGTTTCGAGGCGCCGGCCGACTTCGATTCATTCCGGCTGGAGCTCGCCGAACCCGCGCCCGTTCGCATGACGGTGCGCCGCGGCGGCGAAATCCGGTCGGCCGTCATCGCCAGGAACAGTCGCGATCCGTTCGTCAACGCCACGCTCGCCGCGAGAGACAAGACGCCGGCGATCGTGGAGATATCGGGGCTCGAAGGACAGGCTTTCCGCCTTCGAGGCTTGCGCGCATCGAGCGATCTGCGCATCGCCGGCGCCGGACCGACGACGGTGACGGTCAGCGTCGCAGGCGAAGGCGGCGACGAAATTCCGGCGACCGCTTTGCTGGTGCGCTTCGAGCAGAACAAGGCGCGCGTGATCGCAGCCGACGCCCCGCGCGTCGGCCCGGGCCAAGCCTGGCGGCGGCGGTTCAATCTGCGCGGCCCGAGCACCATTCTGTTTGAGACGACGGGCGCCGGCCCGGTCGCGATCCGCACCCAGGGCCCGGCCGTTCGCGCCGTCATCGAACCGGTGCTCGGCTCGACGGCGCCGCGCGCCGACGGACGCGCGCCGGGCCGCTACGATCTCGAGGCCGGGGTCTATCTGCTTCGCTTGACGCCGGCGAACGGCGCAGCGGGCGTGATCGACCTGACGCTCGGTCAGCCGGGGCTATTGCCCGAACCGCCGACGCCGCCCGCGCCGCGCTCGGCGATCTCGCTCGGCGTGCAGCAGATCGAAAGAGGCGTCTCCTACGAGGCGATCGCCAATAGCGCGCCGGGCCTGCTCGTCGGTCTCGCCGCAGCGCCGAGCCCCGTCGATCTGGCGCGTGGTCCGTTCGGGGTCTGGCAGGGCCTGCCCGGCCCCAGCGCGGCGTCGCTGCCGACGCCTGCCCCGGCGCCGCAACGGCAGGGCGCTGCGCCCACTCAGCCGAATGCGCGCCCCGCCGTCCATCGTCAGGCCGAACGGCGCCCGCCGACTCAGCCCGCGGCCGCGCGGCCGTCGACCCCGCGCCCGCCGATTCAACAAGCGCAGGCGCCGCAGACCGCGCCGCGGCCCGCCGAATCTTCAACCGGCGAGATCGTCCTGCAGGCGCGCGCGCCGCTCGGCGGCGCCATCCGGGTCCGCGACCAGCGCGGCGTCGACGTCGCCGTTTCGCTGTCAGACGAAAAAGCCGAGAAAGACGTTCGTTCGTTCACGCTGCGAATCCCGGCCTCCTCCGGCCCGCGCGCGCTCGAAATCGCCTGGGTCGCGCCCGTCCAGCCGACGCCGCCGGCCAAGGCCCGACAGCCGCTGCAGACGATCGCCGCCGGCCAGCCCTTCCATTTCGATCTCGCCGACGGCCAGCGTCGCGAGTTCCGCATCGAAGCGAAGGACGGCGGCCTCTATCGCGTCGAAACGCTCGGGCGACTGAAGACGCGCGTCGCGATCGGCACAAACTTCAAGCCGCGCCTCGGCGAGGGCGACGACAATGGCGCCGGCCACAACGGTCTCGTCCAGACCTATCTGCGCGCCGGCTCCTATCGCGTCGCCGTCTCGGCGAAAGACTCGAGCGGCCGGCTCGGCCTGACCGCGACCCCCGCCGATATGGCCGTCGCCGGAACGCTGTCGCCCGGCGGCAGCGTGCGCGCGACGCTTGCCGACGGACGCGGCGCCGTCGCGCCGATCGACATTCGCGAGCCGGGCCTCTATCGGCTCCAGCTCTATTCGCTCGACCGCGATCTGTCGGCGCGGCTCGAGGATTCCGAGGGCTGGCCGCTGACCGCGCCCGGCCCGTTGTCGCGACTCGAAATCCGGCTCGAACCCGGCAAGTACCGGCTGGTGCTGCCGCCGGTCGCCGTCGACGCGCGCGTAGTCGCGCGGCTCGATGCGGTCCGGCCGGAAGCCTCGCTCGAAGGCCACGGGCCGCATCTGCTGCCGTTTGGAGCGGCGCAGAAGCTGCAATGGCGCGAACCGCAGGCCAAGGACGCGCCGCGCGCGCCCGACGTATGGACATTCGCGTTGAAGGGCGAGAGCCGCGCCGATCTGAAGATCGGCGATGGCATGATCGGCGAACTCTTCCGCGGCGAGAAGGAAAGCGTCGGCAAGTTCACCAAGGACCGGCCGTTCGCCGGCAAGCTTGCCGCCGGCGCCTATCGGGTGGAGGCGCGCGCGCTCGGCCGGGACGACCGGCTCGACTACGACATCGCGCTGTCGACCGACGAATTGCAGCCGGATTCGCCGCGCTTCGCCGACCTGCCGGCGAAACTCGACTTCGCCATCGCCACCGATCGCGTGGTCAACCTCACGAGCTTCGGCCGCAAGGATCTGAAAGGCGCGCTGCGCGACGCCAACGGCGCGATCGTCGAACGCCTGGGCGGCCGCGCGCACGACTGGAACATCGCGCTGTCGCGACGCCTCGCGGCAGGCCGTTACACGCTGACGCTGAGCGCGATGAAAGCCGAAGCGGATTCGTCCGACCAGGCGCCGGCGGAGGCCTCCGAGGAAGCCGAACTCGACGCCGATCAGCGGGCGAAATTGGTGGAAGTGCGGCTCGCGCTGCCGGACGAAGCGGACGAGCCTGCGCTCAAGGCGGACGGCGCGGCGACGGTCGCCGGGCCGCAGGTCCATCGCTTCGCGCTGCCGGAGGCGCCGGCCGGCGCTTTGGCGCTCGTCGCCGCACGTTCGGCGGCCGAACTGGTTCTGTCCATCGAGACGCGCGATGGGCCGGACGCAGCGTGGCGCGTGGCCGGCTTCGAACGCGGCGAGGCGCCGCTGATCGCCTGGCCCGCCGGCGCGGCCAAGGCGCAATGGCGCGCATCGGTCTGGTCGATCGACGGCGCCTCTGCGCCGATCGCGCTCGTGGCGCGCGCCGTGACGCGGCAGCCGCAGGCGAGCGACGCCGTGACGCTCGAACCGCTCGCGCTCGACGCCGTCGGTCTTGCGCCGCGCATCGGGCTCGCCCGCGCATCGTCGGCGGCGATCGTCGACATGAAGACGGCGAGCGACGCGCTCTACGCCGGCTCCGCCGACGGCCGCGTCTTGACGCGCGCCGACGTGGGCGCGCTCGCCCCGCAAAC
>CAZWJF010000031.1:0-29812 GCA_964634325.1 uncultured Rhodoblastus sp. | reverse complement strand
TAGCCCTCGTCGATGATCGACTTGTAGAGGCAGAGCGTATCGGCCGGGATCGAGGCCATGTCCTGCGCCAGTCTCATCGCAGTCGGCATGAGCTCCTCCGGCGGCACGACGCGGTTGACCAGCCCCCATTCGAGCGCGGTCTGCGCGTCGAGGAAATTGCCGGTCAGCGACAATTCCTTGGCGCGATAAATGCCGATCGTACGCGACAGTTTCTGCGACAGGCCCCAACCCGGCATGATGCCGACGCGCGCATGCGTGTCGGCGAAGCGCGCATTGGTGGAGGCGATCAGCACGTCGCAGGCGAGCGCCAGTTCGAATCCCCCGGTGATGGCGACGCCGTTGATCGCCCCGATGACGGGCTTCGGACATTGCTGGATCGCCAGAACCGGGTTCTGCCGCGCGCCGGTTGCGTTCGCGTCGCCGAGCGCGTCGGGAGAGGAACCGAGCTCCTTCAGGTCGAGCCCGGCCGTGAAAGCGCGTCCGGCGCCGGTGAGGACGACGACGCTGACGTCGTCGTCCTTCGCTATCGTCTGGATCGCTTCGTCGAGCGCTGCGCGGAGGCCGCGCGACAATGCGTTCATCGCGTCCGGCCGGTTGAGCGTGACGACAGCGACGGCGCCGGTTCGTTCGATCAGCAACATGGTCGCCTCACGCCGCCAGGAAGCCTTCGAGGCGCTTGCGGATAATCGACTCCGCCTCCGCCATGATCCGGTCGATCAATTCCTTGACGGTCGGAATGTCGTGGATCAGCCCTGCGACCATGCCGCACGACCAGGCGCCGGCTTCCATGTCGCCGGTCTGCATGACCTTCGGATAAACGCCAGCCACCTCCGCGAAGATGTCCTCGAACTTGATGTTCGCGCCAAGCTCCTTTTCCTTGGCGATCACGCGGTCGACCGCGGAATTGCGCAAGACGCGCTCTGTGTTGCGCAACGGGCGCATGACGAGGCGCGTGTCGAGTTCGCTCGCCGCCACGATCGCCTGCTTCACGTTCTCGTGGACCGGCGCTTCCTTGGTGCAGATGAAGCGCGTGCCCATGTTCATGCCCTCGGCGCCGAGCGCCATGGCGGCGACGAGCGAGCGACCGTCCGCCATGCCGCCCGAAGCGATGAACGGGATCTTCAGTTCTTCGGCCGCGCGCGGAAGAAGGATCATGTTCGGGACGTCGTCTTCGCCGGGGTGGCCGCCGCATTCGAACCCGTCGACGCTGACCGCGTCGCAGCCGATCGCCTCCGCCTTCAGCGCGTGCCGGACGGACGTGCACTTGTGGATGACCTTGACCCCGGCCTGTTTGAAATAGGGCATCACCTGCGACGGGTTGTTGCCCGCCGTCTCGACCGCCTTGATTCCGTTCTCGATCACGACACGGACAAGGCCGGCGTAGTCGGGCGAGTTGACCATCGGCAGGAAGGTCAGGTTCACGCCGAACGGCTTGTCGGTCATTTGCCGGCACTTCTTGATCTCGGCGTCGAGCTTCTCCGGAGTGCCGAGCGTCAGCGCCGTAATGATGCCGAACCCGCCGGCGTTCGAGACGGCGGCGGCGAGCGGCGCGAGACCGACATAATGCATGCCTCCCTGCACGATGGGATGCTGCACGCCGAGCATTTCGGTGATGCGGGTCTTCATTCGGCTTCCTCCGAGGGCGATGCGCCGCACTTGCGCGGCGTCGTTCGGCTAAAGCCTAGATCAAACCGGCGTCGGAATCGAGATCGTCCGACAAAAAGACGTTACGACCGATCGAGTGGAAGGCCGATGTCAGGAGGATTGCTGATCGCCGGCGCGCCGGGGCGCGGGAGCCTCGTCCCGTCGGCGGAAGCGCACGACCGCGCCTGGGCCGCGCGTGCGCGCTGTGATGCGGCTGCGGCCCGTCCCCGTCAGGACGTAGCGTCCACGCATATCGTCCCAGCGCATGAGATCGTCCAGAATGGCCCGCTGACGCAGAACCATGGTCATCGGGTCCTGAACATGCGGAGGCGCGACGTCGCCGAGCGCGTCGACCTTCTTCAGGGCCTCGATAAGAACGTTTTCCTGAGTATCGTTCATTTCGGATCGAACATGGCCCCGGCGATCGATTTCGGCAAGTGGAAAGTCTGCCGCTTCCCGCGACAATTGTGCGGTGCGAAGAAAATCAGGACGTTATGCGCCCGTCGACCACTTCGATGATCCGGTCGCAGCGCCGCGCCAGCTCCATATTGTGGGTCACCAGCAGGAAGCTCGTCCCGCTTTCCCGGTTCACCTCGCGCATCAGCGCGAACACGGCGTCGGCCGATTTCGAATCGAGATTGCCAGTCGGTTCGTCGGCGAGCACCAGATCCGGCTGCATGGCCAGCGCCCGGGCGACGGCCACGCGTTGCTGCTGCCCGCCGGACATATTGGTCGCCGGATGGTCCGCGACCGCATCGAGCCCGACACGGCCGATCAGGTCTCGCGCCCGGTCTTCGATCTGCCGGTTCGGAAAGCCGCGATCCGCCAGCATCGGCATCATCACGTTCTCGACCGCCGTGAAGGCCGATATCAAATAATGATACTGAAAGACGAAGCCGATGGTGTGGCCTCGCAGCGCGGTGATCTCAGCGTCGCTGAGCTGCGCGGTGTCCTCGCCCTTGATGAGGATGCGTCCCGAGGTCGGTCGGTCGAGCAGGCCGACGATGTTGAGCAAGGTGCTCTTGCCGGAGCCGGAAGGGCCGATCAGCGCCAGGAATTCGCCGCGATCGAGCCTGAGATCGACGCCGTGCAACACCTCCGTCTCGCTCGGCAGGCCGACGTTGTAGGACTTGCTGACCTTTTCGAGCCGCAGGATTTCCTCAGCCACGGATCGCCTCCACCGGGTCGAGGCGCGCCGCGCGAAGGGCGGGGGCCATGGCGGCGAGGAGGCCGGTCAGCGTCGCGAGCGCGGCCGTAGCGATGAACATGTTGCGTTCGAGAATGAGCGGAAAAAGTTCGCGCCCGTCGACCTGCCGGGCGACCGCGTGCCAGTAGATGAGAGCGCCCGCGCCCATCGCCGAGCCGATCAGCGAGCCGACAAAAGCGAGCAGGGCGCCCTGGATCAGGAATACGCGCAGAATCTGTCCGCGCGACGTTCCCATGGCGCGCAGGATGCCGATGTCCTTCGAGCGCTGGATCACGGAGACGATCAGAACGGCGGCGATGCCGAAGGCGACGGACATCGCCACGAACAGCTGAATCAGGATGTTCGAGCGTTCCTGCGCGCGCACGGCGGTGAAGAATTGCGCGTTGGTCTTGATCCAGCTCTCCGCCTTGACGTTGTTCGACGCGCGAATCTGCGCGGCGATCGTTTCGGCCGCGTAGATGTCTTTGACGGTCAGTTCGATCGTCGTCACGCCGCCGATCATGCCGAGCAGCGATTGAGCTGTGCGCAACGCAACGTAGGCGTTTCGAATATTGGCGCCGCGCGCGCCGAGATCGACGAAACCGACGACCGTCAGCGCGCGGGTTCCGCCGTTGGCGGCCTGAACGTTGATCTTGTCGCCGACGACGACGCCCATGTCATTGGCGAGGTCCGTGCCGAGCACGATGTTCTCGCTGGTCAGCCGGGCGTCGCCGTCGACGATGAATTCCGGGAGCCGGACGATCTTGTAGAAGGATTGCGGCTCGACTCCGACCAGAGAAATGGAACGCGTGGCGTCGCCGCGGATCGCGAGCGCCGAACCCGCCATGGTCGGCGCGACGGCCGTGATCTCTGGCATTGCGAGCATGCGGTCGCGAATCTTGGGCCATTGGTCGATCGAAAGGACGCGCTGCGATGGCCGTTGAATCGTGGCGTCCTCGATCTCGCCCGCCGCGTCGCGCAAGGGGCGCGCGAGCTGGTCGGGAGGCAATATCTGGATCTGCGACTGCGAGGTCAGCACGCGTTTGATGAAATTCGCCTCGAGCCCTGCGAGCATGGCCGACATGAACACGATGACGCCGACGCCGATGGCGATGCCGCCCATGATGAACAAGGTTTGCAGCCGGCCTTCGCGCAGAAAACGGACCGCCGTGATCCATTCGAAGGGCAGCCAGCGGTTCATGGCAGGACGGGACGAATGCGCTGGCCGATGCGTACGCCGGCGGTCGAGGGGATCGCGAGCGCGCCCGCCGTGAGGCCATCGAGAATTTCGAACTTGGTGGAACCCCGTAGCCCGAGCTTCACCTTCTGCCTCGAGGCCCGGCCATCCCGCACGCCCATGACCCAGGGATCGCCCGACAGCGCATCGCGCACAGAGCGCGCCGGCAGCGCGAGCGTCCCGTCGCGTCGCGCGACCTCGATGTCGACGGATATCGTCATGTCTTGTCGCAGAAAGGCGGGCGGATCGACGACATTGAGTTTCACCTGCACCGAAGCGCGGGAAATATCGACGCCGGGGTTGATGTAGGAGACGACCGCCGCAAACTTCCGGTCTGGATAGGCGTCCGCCGAAGCGATGGCCTTCTGGCCGATCGCGAGCGCTCCGAGATTGCGCTCGTCGACCTGCAGGACGAGTTGCGTATCGCCGCTCGGCGCCAGCACCAGCAAGGCCTTGCCGGGTTGCGCCACCGTGCCCCGCTCGACGTTGCGGGTGATCAGCACGCCGTCGCGCGGCGCCGAAATCGTGGCGTAGCCGAGCCGCGACCTGGCGGTGTCGAGATTGGCGCGCGCCTGGTTCAACTGCGTCTGGGCCATCACGAAATCGCTGCCGCCGGGGCTCGACGTATAGACCTGCAATTCTGCGGTGCGGACCTGCGTCTTGGCGACATCCAGGTTCTTTTGCGCGTCGTCGAGCGCGGCTTTGGTGGCGTAGCCGTTGCGCGACAGTTCATTGGTGCGGTCGAAACTCTTTTGCGCGTTGAGCAGCGTTGCTTTCGCTTGCGTCAGGGCCTCGCGCGCGGCCGGCAGCGTCAGTTCCTCGAGCTGGCGCATCCGCGCCTCGGTCTGTGCGACCGCCCCTTCGGCCTGCACGACTGCGGCCTTGAGTTCGCTCGCCTGCAGCGAGATCAGCGGCTGCCCCTTCGTTACGGTCTGCCCCTCCTGCACGAGCACGTCCTCGACGGTGCCGGTGATCTGCGCGCCGATCTCGACTCTGAATGGCGTCTCGACGTGGCCGCTGGCGACCACGGTCTCGATCAGATCGCCGCGCTCGACGCGGTCGACCACGACGGCGGGCCCATAGTAGACGCGCGCGCCCTGCGCGACGCCGACCGCCAGCAGCGCCGCTGCGACGAGCAAGAACCATTTATGCGCGACGATCGCCGCCCGCAGACCGCGCCTTCCGGTCTTTGCCTGCAGCGTCGACGCGCCGTTGTCAGGGGTCTTCATAACGAGCGCAACTCACCCTCGCCGCGTAGTCCACGGCTCGAAAGTCCATGCGATTAGCGCATGGCGATCGAAGATGTTGCGTTGCGATGGGTCAAAGGCGCGCCGGCGGCTCAAGCCAGCACGATCACCCGCGTACCGACCGAGGCCCGCGTGAAGAGGTGGACAATGTCCTGATTGATCATGCGAATGCAGCCGGAAGAGACGTTCGTGCCGATCGTTTCCGGCTCGGTCGTGCCGTGGATGCGGTAGCCCAGGTCGTGCCCGCCGCCTTCGCTGAACAGATACATTGCGCGGGCGCCCAGCGGGCTTTTCGGTCCTCCCCGCACGCCCAGGCCTCGCGGCGTCGACTCGAGTTGCGCCCGGATTTCCGGGCTGCGCTCAACCATTTCGCGCGGCGGCACCCAGTCCGGCCAGCTGCGCTTCATGTTGATCTGCGCGCGGCCGGACCAACCGAAGCCTTCCCGCCCGACGCCGACGCCGTAGCGGGTCGCGCGGCCCGGCTCTTCGGTGAAATAGAGGTGCTTGGAGGCCGGATCGACGATGATCGTCCCCGGCGGCTCCTGCCCCCGATATTCAATGGTCTGGCGCAGCCAGCGAGGGTCGATCTGATCGTAATCGAACGCGCGGATCGCGTAGGGCTCGCCCGGATAGTCGGCGTACACCGCCCTGTAATCCGGGGTCGCCAGCGAGCGACCCGCGAAGGGGCGATGCGGCGCGCCGCCGTCCGGCGAGAACATCAGCGGCCCCTCGCCGGCGCAGCCCGCCGCCGCGCCGCTCAGGGCGAGTGCGCCGAATTTCAGGAAATCGCGACGATCGATCATGGAAAGAGTCTCTAAGCAATTCCGAAACATGGTTTCAGAACTTGGTTAGAAACTCGTTTCCGTCGACCCGCCGTTTACCGTGTTTCGGCGTAGGCTCGGGCGAAAATCGCGGTGTTCTCGGCGTTGAGGCCGGCGACATTGATGCGGCCGTCGGGCACGATGTAGACGGCGCGCTCGTCCTTCAACCGCTGCGCCTGCCCCTCCGCCAGCGGCAGGCGCGAGAACATGCCGGTCTGGCGGGTGATGAAGCTGAAGTCGGCGTTGGTCAGCCGGGCGAGTTCCGCGGCGAGATCGGCGCGCAACTTCTGGATGCGCTCCCGCATCGAATCGAGTTCGCTCCTCCACTGCGCCCGCAGGCCGGCGTCCTCCAGCACGATGCGCACGGCGGCCGCCGCGTGATCCGGAGGCATCGACCACAGGCTGCGTGCGATGGCGCCGAGCTTGCCGTTGACGACGTTGGCCTGATCCGCGTTGGCGGTCATCACGATCGCCGCGCCGACGCGGTCCCGGTAGACCGCGAAATTCTTCGAGCACGAAACCGCGACCGTCATTTCCGGCATGATGGAGGCCAGGTGGCGGACGCCGAAGGCGTCCTCGTCGAGCCCAACGCCGAGCCCCATGTAGGCGAGGTCGACCAGCGGCATGAGCCCGCGATCGAGCATGAGCGTTCCGACAGTCTTCCACTGTTCGACGCTGAGGTCGGCGCCGGTGGGGTTGTGACAGCAGCCGTGCAGCAGCACGACGTCGCCGCGCTTGGCGAGCGCCAGGTCGCGGATCATCTCCTCGAACCGCACGGCGCCGGTCGCCGCGTCAAAGTAGCGATAGGTCTTCAGATTGAGACCGGCGCTCGACAGCAGCGGGATGTGATTGGCCCAGGTCGGGTCCGGCGCATGGATCACGGCGTCGGGATTGGCGGCGCGGATCACGTCGGCGATCATGCGCAGCGCGCCGGAGCCGCCGGGCGTCTGGGCTGCGCGCAAGCGGCTCTTGTCCGCTCCGGGGCCGAAAACGAGATCGATCATCGCCGCGTTGAAGCCGGCGTCGCCGACTGTGCCGAGATAGGTCTTGGTGTCCTGGCTCGCGTAGAGCCGCGCCTCGGCCTCGCGCACGGCGGCGATGATCGGCGTGCCGCCGGCCTCGTTCTTGTAGACGCCGACGCTCAGATCGATCTTGTGGGTCCGCGCGTCTTCGCGGAAGGCTTGCATGATCGACAGGATCAGGTCTGGCTTGGCGGGGGCGATGTTTTCGAACATGGCTGTCTCTCTGGCGCCTTGCGCGGGGATTGCGGGCCGCCTTGTAGACAAGAAAAGCGCATTCGCCCAGCGTCGATCTCCCGGAGCGACGATTTGCTGCGGCGCGCGGCTGGTCTGCGCGAGCGGGGCTCGCCTTCGCTCTCCCCGACGATATGATGCGGCCTCTTGGGCAGGAAACGGTCGCCGGCGCCGGAAAACGACGCGCGGCGAGCTTGGCGGGCAGAGACGACATGATCGACGAAACGCATGCGCGGCATCTCAAATCCTGGGTCGCCTCGGCAAATGGGCACCCCGATTTTCCGATCCAGAACCTGCCGTTTGGCGTCGTTCAGCCGCGTGGTGAGACGCGGCGCGGCGCCGTCGCGATCGGTGACGAGGTTCTCGATCTAGCCCGCCTGAAGGATTCGGGCCTGCTGAGCGGGGACGCGCAGTTGGGATGCGCTCTGGCCGCGATGCCGACGCTCAACGCCTTCCTCGGCGCGGGCCCCGCGCCCCGGCGGGCGCTGCGTCGGGCGCTGAGCGCGCTCTTGGCCGAAGGCGCTCAGGCGCGTCCCGGCCTTCTGCACACGGCGGCCGACTGTCGCGCCTATCTGCCGGCTGCGATCGGCGATTACACCGATTTCTACGCCGGGATCTACCATGCCGAGAACGTCGGCCGATTGTTCCGGCCAGACGCGCCTCTCATGCCCAACTACAAATGGGCGCCGATCGCCTATCACGGCCGCGCTTCCTCCATACGCTTGTCGGGCGCGCCGGTGCGTCGTCCGCTCGGCCAGCGTCTCGCGCCGGGCGCTCAGACGCCGGCCTTCGGCCCCTGTCAGCGCCTCGATTACGAATTCGAACTCGGGGTCTGGATCGGCGACGGCAACGAGCAGGGCCAGCCCGTGCCGATCGGCGAGGCGGCCGATCGCATCGCCGGCTACTGCATCCTCAATGACTGGTCGGCCCGCGACATTCAGGCATGGGAATACCAGCCGCTTGGTCCGTTTCTGGCCAAGAACTTCCACACGACGATTTCGCAATGGATCGTAACGCCGGAGGCGCTCGAGCCATTCCGGGCGCCAGCCTTCGCGCGCCCCGCTGGAGACCCCGCGCCTTTGCCCTATCTCACCGATGCGGCCGACCAGAAGTCGGGCGCGCTCGATCTCGAATTGGAGACCCTGCTGACGACGGCCGAGATGCGCGCCGGGAACGTCGCGCCGCATCGACTGGCGCTCGGCTCCGCGCGCGACCTCTACTGGACCCCCGCGCAGATGGTCGCTCATCACGCGGTTGGCGGGTGCAATCTCAATCCGGGCGACCTGTTCGGCACCGGCACCATTTCCGGCGGCGCGCGCACGAGCCTTGGCTCGCTGCTGGAGCTGACCATCGGCGGCCGCGAACCCATCCATCTGCCGACTGGCGAGGTGCGCACCTTCCTTGAGGATGGCGATGAGATCATCTTGCGCGCCCGAGCCAAGCGCGACGGCTGCGCGCCAATCGGTTTCGGCGAATGCCGCGGGATCGTCATTCCCGCGCCGAGCGTCTGATCTGGGAATCGGAACGAGCATGACCGCGCGCCCCAACCTCCGCATCGATATCGATCGCCTCTGGTCGAGCCTCATGAATATGGCCGAGATCGGCGGCACGCCGGCTGGCGGTTGCAACCGCCAGGCTTTGACGGCTGAGGATGCGCGGGGACGCGCCTTGTTCAAGCGCTGGTGCGAGGAGGCTGGCTGCGCGGTCGTCGTCGACAGGCTCGGCTCCATGTTCGCGCGACGCGCGGGAACCGACGACCATCTGCCGCCGGTCATGATCGGTTCGCACCTCGACACGCAGCCGACCGGCGGCAAGTTCGACGGGGTCCTCGGCGTTCTCGCCGGTCTGGAGGTCATGCGCACGCTGCATGCGTCGGGGCTGCGGACGCGTCGGCCGATCGAACTCGTCAACTGGACCAATGAGGAGGGTTGCCGCTTCGCCCCGGCGATGCTCGCTTCGGCTGTTTTCGCCGGCGCGTTGCCTGAAGCGCGCGCCCTCGATGCGCGGGACGCGACCGGCGCGCGCTTCGGCGACGAATTGCAGAAGATGGCGCTCGACTGCGACGCCGCGGTCGGCGGCCGCGAGGTTGCGGCGTTCGTCGAACTGCACATCGAGCAGGGCCCGATCCTCGAAGCGGAAGGATTCGACATTGGCTTCGTCGCGGTCGGGCAGGGGCATCGTTGGTACGATGCGATCTACCGCGGCTTCGGCAGCCATGCGGGCTCCACGCCCATGGCGGGCCGGCGTGACGCAATGGCCGGCGCGGCGCGCCTGATTCTTGAGGTCCAGCGCATCGGCAGGGATCACGGACCTGCGGGCGTCGCGACGGCGGGCGAATTGAGGGTGAGCCCCAATTCGCGCAACATCATCCCCGGCGAAGTCCGCGTCACTATCGATATCCGTCATCCCGATCACGCGACGCTGGAAGCCATGGACGCGGACGTGCGCGCCGCTTTCGCAGCGTGCCGGGACGCAGAGCGCCTCGACGGCGAGTTGATCGACGTCTCCTATAATCCGCCCGTGCCTTTCGACGGCGGCATTCTGGACGTGATCCGGCGGCAGACCGCAGCGCTTGGTCTGAAAGGGCGCGACATCGTGTCCGGCGCTGGCCACGATGCGTTTCACATGGCGAAGGTATGTCCGACCGCGATGATCTTCACGCCCTGCAAGGACGGGATCAGCCATAACGAGGCCGAGGACATCACGAAGGAATGGGCGCGGGGCGGGGCGGACGTTCTGCTGCGCGTCGCCGTCGAACTCGCCGATCGTCCCTGAACCGTCTCGATGTCCGCTTGCGTTGGAGCGCGCTTTCGGCTATTTCAGTATAGAAGTACCAAAATAATATCTTTTGCCCCGCGACGGGCTTCTGGGAGCGAGAGCCGCCATGTCGAACGCGCAAACGACGAACGCGCAGATTTCGAACGCCCGGACCGCGGATGCGCCGACTGGCGTCGTTCGTCGTCTGGACAAGGCCGACCTCGAGCGCGTCGTCGCCATAGATCAGGCGATCGGCGACCGTTCACGCTACGGCTTCTTCGAGCGCCGCGTCGACGCCGCGATCGGCGATCCTGCCGGCTACATCTCCCTCTGCTATGTCGAGGACGGCGTCGTGCAGGGTTTTGTGCTCGCGCACATTCTGGACGGCGAATTCGGCGGTCGCCATCCGATCGCCGTGCTCGACGCGATCGGCGTCGACAGAGGCGCGCGCGGCCACGGCGGCGCCCACGCATTGCTCGCAGAATTGCAAAAGGCGGCGCGCGGACGAGGCGCGCGCGCTGTGCGCACGCAGGCCTCGTGGCCGGACGAAGCCATCATGCATTTTCTGGCGGCTGCGGGCTTCCAGCTTGGAACGCGCCTGGTTCTGGACCGACCGACTGCGCGCGCGCCGGGCGAGATGCGCCCTGGCGAAGAGGAAAGCGAGGGACAGGACCTGTCGCAGGATCGGATCGCGGTGCGGGCGATGACGCTCCTCGACATTCCCGCCGTAATATCGATCGATCGCTCCGTCACGGGGCGGGACCGGTCGGCCTACCTTCATCGCAAGGCGGAGGACGTTCTCAAATCGCGCGGCCTTCGTATGTCCATGCTCGCTGAAATCGACGGGACGCCCGCAGGTTTCGTCATGGCGCGCGTGGATTATGGCGAGTTCGGGCTGGCCGAGCCCGAAGCCGTGTTCGACACGATCGGCGTCGATCCTGAATTCGCCGGCCAGAACGTCGGCTCGGTCCTGCTTGCACAGTTGCTGGAGCAACTCGCCAATCTGCAAGTCGAGCGCGTCCGCACGGTCGTCGAGTGGAATAATGTCGAGTTGATAGCGTTTCTCGACAAGCTCGGTTTCCGGCCCACCCAGAACCTCACCCTCGCGCTCCCTTTGTGAGCGCCGCTCCGATCAGGGAGGCGAACATGGATCTGCGCTTTGCGGCTTCGCGCATTCTGCATGACGAACACATGGTCGTGCTTGCGCTCCTGTCCGAGGTCGAGCGTGTCGTTCTGGCGCGCAGGGCGCCGCCGGCGACCGACGATCCTGAGGTCGCCCGCTTGCTCGGGCGGTTGCGCGGCGCGCTCGAGCACGAGATTTCGGTGCATTTCGCCTTCGAGGAGGAGGCGTTGTTCCCGGTCCTCATCGAGAACGGCGACGGCGATCTGTGCGACCTGCTGACCGAGGAGCATCACGTCCTGCGCGAAACGATCGCCGACGTGATTGCGCGCTCGTCGATCGCCCCGTCGGGCTGGACGGAGCAGTCCTGGGCGGGGCTTCGCAGCGTCGCGGCCGAACTCGTCGAACGGCTGAGCGGGCACGCCGAAAAAGAGGAGCGTGCGCTCCTTCCGGCGATCGAGAGCGCCTTCTCGCCGGAAATCGACGCCGAAGCCTGCGCGCGCCACGCGGGGTGAGAATGATCTCCCCCGCGAGGTGACGCCGTCTTATAGTAACGCAAAGGGGAAACGTCGTGGGTGAGAGGCGCGTATGGCCAACGGCGCAGTAGGGGACCGCGGCGCGATCGTCGTGCGGAGGGCGCTGCCCGAAGATGCAGCGGCCATTGTTGCGCTCGATCGGGCGACGACCGGCGAGACCAAGCCGGATTATTGGCGCGATATGATCGCCGAGTTCTCCGGCGAGCAGGCGGACCGGCGCGCCTTTCTGGTGGCGGAGGCCCAGGGCCAGGTTGTCGGATTCATATCCGGCGAAGTGCGCGCCTATGAGTTCGGAGCCGAGCCCCGCGGTTGGGTGTTCGCTGTCGCGGTGGACCCGGCGATTCGCGTGAAGAACGTCGGTACGCGTCTGTTCGATGAAATCTGCGCGATCTTCCAGCGCGCAGGCGTCGAGAAGGTTGCGACGCTGATCGAGCGCGATTCGGATCTCGTGCTCGCCTTCTTCCGCAGCCAGGGCATGATTTTCGGTCGTTTCATCCAGATGGAGAAAGACATTGGGTAGCGTCGCCGATGGATTCGCGCGTCGGCGCAAGAATCCACGCTGAAAAAACGCGCTTTCGGACAGCGAGGCCGCGACGAACGGACGCCGGAACGCTATAAACTATGTGACCACGCGTACGAAACCGACCGGGACAGGGAAGACAACGCCTCCATGAAACTGCAGAAGGCGACGATCTGCGGACTTTATGCGGTGCTGGAGCTGGCGGCCCATCCAGAAGCGCAGATTTCCGCCGCCGAGATCGCCAAGAAATACGACATCTCCCTCAATCATCTCGCGAAGGTCCTGCGCACCCTTGTGCGCGCCCGCCTGATCGAATCGCTGCGCGGACCGGGCGGCGGCTATCGCTTCTGCGGCAACCCGAAGCGCGTGACGCTGCTCGACATCGTCCAGCTCTTTGAAGACCCGTCGCCCGACCTTGCCGAGGAGACGGGCGGCGACAACGAGGAGAGCAGGGCGCTGCACCGCGTCCTGACCGATATCGACGATATCGCGATCACGACGCTGCGCTCGGTGTCGATCACTTCGTTGCTGAAGATCATCGAAACCGATCGCCGCAGGAGCGAGCGGGCCGCGCGAGTCCTGAGGTCTGCAGTCGGCCAGTAGCGGCGATCAGTCCGACAGGACGGGCGGGTCGGGATCGGCGTCCCACTCGGGATCGTCCGCCTCGTACTTTTCCAGCCAGCGATCGACCCAGACAACGTGGTGGCGTTCGTCCTCCGCCATCGTTTGCGCGAAGGCGACGATTTCAGGATCGCTCGCCGTCGCCGCGATCGCCTCGAAATAGCGGGTGGCGCGCTCTTCGTTGTGTCGCGCGAGCATCAACGCCTGACGCGGCGTCATGAGATAGTGCGCATCGCTGAAGTCGATCGCTTCGGGGCCGTCCGGTCCCGTCCACATAAAACGCGCCGGCCTGCCGCCGACCAGCGCGTCGCCGGCTCGTCGCGCGATCTCCTTGCGGTGTTCTGCTTCGATCGCCGCCATCTTTCGGAAGATCGCCGCGACGCGTGCGTTGTTGTGGACTTCCATCTGCTCGGCCAACGCCTCGTAGCGTTCGGAGGCCTCGATTTCGATAGCGAGCGCCTGCGCAAAGAATTCGGCGACGCTGTTGAATGTGGGCGCATCGCTCATACCGCAAACTCCGCTTCGAGACGCGACGGATCGAGATTGGCCAGCGGTTGCGGCCGATAGGGTTCGCGCTTGCCGCGATAGAGCACGCCGGTGTTGAAGCCGTCGTCCGTCATCAGACGCCGCGCTGCGCGGCCGGGATCGTCCGTCTCGGGAACGACGGCGCTGTGCACGAGGTTCTTCCAGTTCTTCTGCTGATCGTCGCGGAACGTCACGCAGGGGCTGAGGATTTGCAGGAAGGAAAATCCCGGCGTGCGCACCGCTTCCACGATCAGTCTGGCGCAGCCGCCGATGTCGCCCGAAAATCCGCGCGCGATGAAATTCGCGCCCGACGCCAGCGCGATCACCAGCGGATGAAACGGGCTCAGTCCCGTGCCGCCGGGCGCGATCGCCGTATCCCAATCGGGTTCGGTCGTCGGCGACGGTTGCCCCTTGGTCATGCCGTAGATGCGGTTGTCCATCACGATATAGGTCAGATCGATATTGCGTCGGCAGGCGTGCAGGAAGTGGTTGCCGCCGATCGAGAAGCCGTCTCCGTCGCCGCTGGCGACGACGACCGTGAGGTCGGGTCGCGCCACTTTCAGTCCGGACGCCAGCGCCAGCGAGCGTCCGTGTACGCCATGAAAGCCGTAGCAGTTGGTGTAAGCCGGTATCCGCGACGAACAGCCGATGCCGGAGACGACTGCAATCTGCTCGGGCGGTAGCGCGAGTTCGGCGAAGGCGCGCTGGAACGAGAGCAGCACGGAATGATCGCCGCATCCCGGACACCACACCGGTTTCACCGCTGATTTGTAGTCGGCGGGCTTGAACGCGCGCTCCATGTCGGGAACCAGATTCATGACAGAGCTCCCTTCCGGATATGCGCCAGCGCTTCGCCCGGTCTGATCGGCAGCGGGCCGGGCCGCGCGATCGGGACGATGTCCGCCGGCAGGTCGTAATGCGCACGCAGATAGCGCCAGAATTGTCCGGAATGGCTCTGCTCGATCAGGATCGCGCGTTTGACGCCCTCGAGCGCGGCGGCGAACAGGCGTGGCTGCGTGGGCGCGATCAGCCGCAGCGCTATCAGCTTGACCTTGATCCCTTCGGCCCGCGCCGCTGCGATCGCTTCGCGCACGGGCTCGGTCGACGAGCCCCATGTGACGACCGCCAGTTCGCCCTCGCCGTCGATGTCCGCCCAATGTGTGGAGAAGTCGAACTGGTCGAGCTTGCGCTGCCGCTTGTCGAGTTGGCCGATATGGTCGTGCGCCTGGCTCGACGGCGTGCCTTTCGGATTATGCGTGAGGCCGTCGGCCGTGTATTGCCCGCCCGCGACGCCGGGGATCGCCATCGGCGATACGCCGCTCTCGGTCAACGCGTAGCGCGCGTAATTCTCCATCGCGCCATCGGCGACCAGCCTCTTCGTCGCGAAAGCGACGTCGGGCGGCCTGTCGATCACCACGCGCGCCTGCCCGATCGACTGGTCCGACAGCATGATGACCGGCGTCTGCAGCGTTTCGGCCAGATGCACCGACCATTGCGCGGTGAGAAGACAGTCGGAGACGGACAGGGGCGCCGTCACCACATGCGGCGCGTCGCCGTGCAGACCGTAGACGGCGATATTGAGATCGCTCTGTTCGGATTTGGTCGCGATGCCCGTCGATGGACCGGAGCGCATCACGTCCACGACGACGACGGGCGTTTCGGATGCGACCGCGAGCCCCAGCGATTCGATCATCAGCGACAGCCCGGGGCCGGCGGTCGCCGTCAACGCCGGCGCGCCGCCGAAGCTTGCGCCGATGACCATATTGATTGAAGCGAGTTCGTCTTCGGCCTGCATGAGCACGCCGCCGCACTGCGGCAGGGCGCCGGCCATCCATTCCAGGATTTCAGTCGCCGGCGTAATTGGGTAGCCGCCGACGAACTTGACGCCGCCCTTGATCGCGCCGAAGCCAGTCGCTTCATTGCCAGTGATCGACCAGCGTCCGCCGGGCGCGACGCTCGAAATATGGAGGCGCGGCGCAACGACTTCCGGCGCGTTGGCCGCGCCCAGCAGGACCGCCTTCTCGCTCGCGGCCAGCGCTTCCGGCTTCTTGCGGCCGATGGAGGCCGCGACCGCCTCGACGATCGCGCTTTCTGGAAGTCCGATCAGCCGCGCCAGCGCGCCGAGCGCGACCATCGACACGCGTCCGCCGGGAACGCTCTTTGCGAGCTTCGCCATTGGCGTGTGAGCGACCGTCGCGCCGCAGGCCTTGAGAAATTCCGGAAGTTCGCCGGCTGCGGGATCGGCGACGATCAGGCTCGAGGCGTCGAGCGGGAGTTCGGCCGCGAAACGTTGCACGTTGTCGAAATCGAGCGCGAGCAGGATGTCGAACCTGTCGCCGGGGCATTGAACGGGGCGCGAGGCGAGACGAAGCATCGCGGCCGCCTCTCCCCCGCGAATCTGCGGGCCGGTCGAGCGCGTCATCAATCCATAGAGGCCGCAACTCGTCGCCGCGTCGAGCAGCGTCTGACCGGCCGTCATCACGCCCGCGCCGCCCGATCCGGTCAAAACGATCGACAGACTCCCGACCGAACGCGATTCGCCCATGGCCGTCTCCCTCCGTTCCCGCCTCTGATGCGTTGCGGAAATTTGATCTGGCTCAAAGGTCCGCGAAACACGCTTGCTTATTTGGTATTTCAATACTACTTTACCATCTAACGACGTTGGCCGCAATGGGCGCATGGCGGTCGACGAAGAAAACGGGGAAGCGGATGGGACAGGGCTTATCAGCGCACCGCTGGATGATGACGGCCGTCGCCGCGCCGATGATCCGCAGCGAGTTCATCGCTGCGGCGGGCGAAGGCGAGGTCGTCGTCGCGGTTGCAGGTTGCGGCGTCTGCCACACCGATCTCGGTTATTACTACGACGGCGTGCGCACCAATCATCCCTTGTCGCTGGCGCTCGGCCATGAGATTTCCGGCCGCGTCGTCTCGTGCGGCCCTGGCGCCGAAGGCTGGATGGGCAAGGCCGTGATCGTGCCGGCCGTCATGCCCTGCGGCGAATGCGACGCATGCCGGCGCGGCCGTCCCAACATCTGCCGCAAACAGAAGATGCCGGGCAACGACATCCACGGCGGTTTCGCGTCGCACATCGTCGTGCCGGCCAAAGGTCTGTGCCCGGTCGACGAGGCGCGGCTCGCCAAAGCCGGCCTTGCTCTTTCTGATCTCAGCGTGGTCGCCGACGCGGTCACGACGCCTTATCAGGCGGTGACGCGCGCCGGCGTCGGCCCTGGTTCTGTCGCCATCGTCAACGGCGTGGGCGGCGTCGGCGGCTATTGCGCGCAAATTTCGCGCGCGTTCGGCGCCACGGTGATTGCGATAGACGTCGATCCCGCAAAGCTGGAGCAGATCGCCGCGCACGGCGCCGCGCTGACGCTGAACGCGCGCGAGCTGGACGCCAAGGGATTGAAGGCGGCGATCGTCGATTTCTGCAAGGCCAGCAAGCTGCCGCTGACCGAATGGACGATCTTCGAATGCTCGGGAACCGCAGCCGGCCAGACGACCGCCTTCGGACTTCTCACCTATGGCGCGACCCTGTGCGTCGTCGGCTTCACCATGGACAAGGTGGACATACGCCTGTCGAACCTCATGGCCTTCGATGCGCGCGCCATCGGAAACTGGGGTTGCCCGCCGGACCTCTATCCGGCCGCGCTAGACCTTGTGCTCGACGGAAAGATCAATCTCGCCGACTTCGTCGAGCGCCGCCCGCTCGACTCGATCAATGAGGTTTTCGAACAGGTTCACGCCCACAAGCTCGCGCGGCGCGCGGTGCTCGTTCCCTGAGGTCAGACAGGACATTTTCTATGAGCGCACATCTCGTCGACCACGATATCGTTCCCCACTCCGCCATCCCGGGCGTCATCTATGAAAAGCGTCCGGCCAAGCGCGCCGACGGGACTGTCGTCGACGGCCTCTACAATGCGTGGATCTGGCTCGATAACCCCAAGCAGTACAATTCCTACACGACAGATATGGTGAAGGGCGTGATCCGCGCCTTTCGCACGGCGTCGAACGCGCGCGACGTGGTGGCGGTCGTGTTCACCGGCGTCGGCGACAAGGCTTTCTGCACCGGCGGCAACACCAAGGAATATGCCGAATACTACGCCGGCAATCCGCAGGAATACCGCCAGTACATGCGCCTGTTCAACGACATGGTCTCGGCCATTCTCGGGTGCGACAAGCCGGTGATCGCGCGCGTCAATGGCATGCGGATCGGCGGAGGCCAGGAAATCGGCATGGCCTGCGACTTCACGATTGCGCAGGATCTCGCCAAATTCGGTCAGGCCGGCCCCAAGCACGGTTCTGCGGCCATCGGCGGCGCGACCGACTTTCTGCCGCTGATGGTGGGTTGCGAGCGCGCAATGGAATCCGGCACGCTGTGCGAACCGTGGTCGGCGCACAAGGCCTATCGTCTGGGCGTCGCGCTCGACATTGTCCCGGCGCTGAAGGTGGATGGGAAATTCGTCCCCAATCCGCTGGTCGAGACGCAACGCTATCTCGACGAATTCGGCAAGATCGTCCACGGCGAACCGCTCACCGGCGACGCCCTCAAGAAGGGCAAGGAGACGATGGCCAAAGGCGTCGTCGATCTGTCGCTGCTCGACCAGAAGGTCGAGGCGCTGTGCACGAAACTGATGACGACCTTCCCGGAATGCCTGACCAAGAGCTTTGAGGAACTGCGCAAGCCCAAGATCGAAGCTTGGAACCGCAACAAGGAAGACAGCCGCGCCTGGCTCGCGCTCAACATGATGGCCGAAGCGCGCACCGGTTTCCGCGCCTTCAACGAAGGCCCGAAGGAAGACCGCGAAATCGACTTCGTGGCGTTGCGTCTGCGGCTCGCGAAAGGGGAAGGCTGGACCGAAGCCATGATCGAGGACCTCATCCCGAAGGCGAAATCGGCATGAGCGCGCCGGTCAAGATCTGGTTCGAGAAAGAGGGTCGCCTGCTGCGCCTGCGGCTCGATCGGCCCAAGGCGAACATTCTCGATGCGGCGATGAACGCCGCGCTCGAAGAGGCGCTCGACCAGCACGGCGGGACGACGGAGCTTCGCGCAATTCTCATTGACGCCGCAGGCGGCCATTTTTCGTTCGGCGCTTCGATCGAAGAGCATCTGCCCGACCAATGCGCGGCGATGCTGGAGGGCTTCCATCGCCTGGTGCTGAAAGTCCTGTCGTCCGAAGTCCCGGTCATCGCCGTGGTGCGCGGCCAATGTCTCGGCGGCGGTCTGGAACTGGTGAGCGCTGCGCATCTGATCTTCGCCGGCGCCGACGCCAGATTGGGGCAGCCCGAAATCCAGATCGGCGTCTTCGCGCCGGCGGCCTCCTGCCTGCTCCCGGAGCGCGTCGGACTAGCCGTCGCGGAGGACTTGCTGCTGTCCGGCCGCGCCATCGTCGCCGACGAGGCGCAGCAGATCGGCCTCGTCACGGCGGTCGCCGACGACCCGGAACTCGCGGCCCTCGCATACTTCGACAAGCACCTTGCGCCGAAAAGCGCCAGGTCTCTGCGCTTCGCGACGCGCGCTGCGCGCCAGGACATGATTGACCGTGTCGCACGCAAGCTGACGACGATCGAAAAGCTCTATCTCGACGAACTGATGGCGACGGCCGACGCCGTCGAGGGTCTGACCGCCTTCATCGAGAAGCGGCCGGCGCGTTGGAAGGACGCCTGACATGCTGGACAAGCCGAAGACGACCACAACCGAAATCATCGCGCGATGCGAGGCGCTCTTCACCGACCTGACGTTCGCGCGGGCGCGCGAGTGGAAGGCGGAAAAGCCGGGCCGCGTCGTCGTCGGCTTCATGCCATACTATGCGCCACGCGAACTCGTGCACGCCGCGGGCGGATTGCCGCTCGGCGTCTTCGGCGGCGGCGACCAGCTCGAAGTGATCCACGGCGACGCTTACTATCAGAGCTACATCTGTCGCATTCCGCGCTCCACCGTCGAACTCGGCGTGTCCGGAAGGCTCGATTTTGTCGACGGGATGATGTTTCCGTCGATTTGCGACGTCATCCGCAACCTCTCGGGCATGTGGAAGCTGATGTTCCCCAACAAGGGGGCGCGCTACATCGACCTGCCGCACAATTTCGAGGACGACCTGGGCGGCGAATTCTACATCAGCGAATTGCGCGAGACCTGTCACTGGCTCTCTTCGATGACCGGCAAACCGGTGACCGACGATGCGATCCGGGCGTCGATCGCTGTCTTCAACGAAAACCGGCGGCTCGTCCGCGAAGCCTACGAGCTGCGCGCGGAGCAGCCATGGAACGTCCCGTCGTCGGAACTCTACCTGTTGCTGCGGGCGGGCATGGTGATCCCGGTCGAAGAGCACAACGAGATCATGCGCGCCTATCTCGACGCGGCGCGCGCGCAGCAAAGGCCCATCAAGGACAATTCCCGTGTCGTCGTCTGCGGCGCGTTCTGCGAGCAGCCGCCGCTCAATCTCATCAAATCGATCGAACTCGCCGGCTGTTACATCGTCGATGACGACTTCATCCTCGTCACGCGCTGGGAGAATTCGGACGTCGAGCTCGAAGGCGATCCGCTGGCGAATCTCAGCCGAGCTTACCTGCACGATTCGAAATCGACGCCGCCCAAGTACGAGCCCGACGAATCCAAAAAGGGTCTCTATCTCGTCGATAGCGTCCGCAAGAATCGCGCCGAGGGCGTGATCTTCGCCATGACCAGCTTCTGCGACCCGGGCTTGCTCGAGCGTCCCATGCTTCAGGCGGTTCTGAAGAAACACGACATTCCACAGATCGCTTTCAAATACGCGGAAAATTCCGGGCAGATGCAGCCCATCCGCGAACAGGCCGGCACTTTCGCTGATTCCATCAAACTGTGGAGCGGAGCATGACCGTCATTACACGCCCCAAGGCCAAGCCCGCCGACGCCATCAAGGACGCTTCGATGGCCAAGCAGAAGGACATGGTCAACGCGCATTACGACCGCCTCGCGGCGGCGAGAGAGAACGGCGAGAAGGTCGCCTCGACCTTCGTGCCGGGCAATCTCAACGAACTCCTGATGTGCTTCGACCTCGTCAACAATCTGCCCGAGGTCAACGCCATCCAGAACGGGCTACGTCGCCAGAGCGGCGCCTACGTGATGGAGGCGGAAAAGCACGGGCATTCCGAAGACGTTTGCACTTATGTCAAATCCGACATCGGCATGATGGCGAAGGGCAATATCGGGCCGAACGGCAAGAAGTTGCCGGACCCCGACGTGTTGCTGCTCTCCTACACCGGCTGCTTCACCTTCATGAAGTGGTTCGAACTGCTTCGCAAGGAATACGGCTGCGAGACGATCATGTTCCAGACGCCCTACATGGCGGACGGCAAGATCACGCCGGACATGATCCAGTACATGGTCAAACAGCTGAAGCAGGACGTAATCCCGAAGCTCGAGAAGGTTTCGGGCGTCAAGTTCGACATCGATCGCTTGCGCGAATATCTGAAAAAGTCGGCTGTCGCCGAGGAGGATCTGGTGGCGGTGCTGCAAAGCGCCAAGCACAAGCCCTCGCCGATCGACGCCTATTTCGGCGGCATATATTACATTGGACCGATCTTCGGCGCATTCCGCGGGACCGACAGCGCGATCGACTACTATCGTTTCCTGCGCGAAGAGGTCGAGCGGCGCATCAAGGAAGGCAAGGGACCGGTCACGCCTGACGGCGACATGGGCAAGGAGCGCTACCGTCTCGTTGTCGAAGGGCCGCCCAATTACACGAACTTCCGCCAGTTTTGGAAGATGTTCTACGACGAGGGCGCAGTCGTGGTCGCGTCGAGCTACACCAAGGTCGGCGGAACCTACGACTTCGGTTTCCGGCACGATCCATCGAAGCCGCTCGAGTCGCTCGCTGAATATTGCCTCAACGTCTACACGAACCGGAACCTGCCGATGCGCGTGGACATGCTCGAAAATTACGTCAACGAGTATGAGGCGGACGGGTTGCTCATCAATTCGATCAAGAGCTGCAATTCGTTTTCGGCCGGACAATTGCTGATCATGCGCGAGGTGGAGAAGCGCACCGGAAAGCCGGCCGCCTTCATCGAAACGGATCTCGTCGACCCCCGTTACTTCTCCGCCGCGAACGTGAAGAACCGTTTGGAAAGCTATTTCCAGATGGTCGATCAAAAACGTTCCGGCATACGCGGCGCAGCCTGAGGAGAGACCATGCGCACGTTCATCGGCATCGACCTGGGGTCAACTACGACCAAGGCGGTTCTCCTCGACGAGAACCGCGACGTCATCGGCCGCGGCATCACCAATTCGCGTTCGAACTACGGGACGGCGGCGCGCGTCGCGAGCGAGGAGGCGCGCATCGACGGTCGCTTCACGCTGTTTCGCCGCGCGCTGCATGCGACCGATCCGGGTCACGAGCGCGCGCAGGAATTCCTCGGCGCGCTCGAGCGCAATTTTCGCCTCGTGCAGTTCCTCGAACAGCTCGACGATCTCGAAGAGACCTGCAACGGTCAGCTCAAGACCGAACGTTTTGCGCGGGTCGCCGACCAGCTCAAGGATGCGTTGACGGAGATCTTCAAGCGTCTCCGCCTCGAGGCGCCCGAGCTCTATGCGCCCGGCGCCAAGCGCAAGTCGGACTTCTTCCGCGATATCGCCGGGTCGCGCTTCCACGTACACGCCGAGGCCGTCGCCAAGGAGGCGGGCGTCGCGCACGATATCCTGCTCAACGCTTACGACAAGTCGATCATCGAGGTTGAGAACCGTCCGCCGGGCGGCGATCTCTCGGAGAAATTCCGGCGCGCGATGATGCGCGTCCTGGAAAGCGACCCGCATGTGATCGACGGGGAGAAGGATGTCGCAGGGGTGATCGACCGCACGCTCGGCGTCGAGATGGAGGAGACGTATCTGGTCGGCACGGGCTATGGCCGCGTGACGCTGCCCTTCTCCAAGGAGCACATTCGTTCCGAAATTTTGTGCCATGGGCTCGGCGCGCACATGATGTATCCGGGCACCCGCACGGTGCTGGACATCGGCGGTCAGGACACGAAGGGCATCCAGATCGACGATCGCGGTATCGTCGAGAATTTCCAGATGAACGACCGTTGCGCTGCGGGCTGCGGCCGCTATCTCGGCTATATCGCCGACGAAATGAACATGGGCCTGCACGAACTCGGCCCTCTCGCCATGCAGTCGAACCGACCCGCGCGCATCAATTCGACGTGTACGGTCTTCGCGGGCGCGGAATTGCGCGATCGTCTGTCGCTCGGCGAGAAGCGCGAGGACATCCTCGCAGGTCTCCATCGTGCGATCATCCTGCGCGCCATATCCATCATCTCGCGCTCGGGCGGCGTCACGAACGAGTTCACGTTCACCGGAGGCGTCGCGAAGAACGAGGCGGCGGTGCGCGAATTGCGCAAGCTGCTCAAGGAAAACTACGGCGACGTGACGATCAACATCAATCCGGACTCCATCTACACCGGCGCGCTCGGCGCTTCCGAATTCGCGCGCCGCGCGGTCATGGCCTGAAGGAGGATCGAATGCCCATCACCTCGGGAATCGATGTCGGCACGGGCGCGATCAAGGTCGCCATCTTCAACGTCGAAGACGGTCGCGAAACGTGCCTCGCCAAGCGCGTCGAACGCTTGCGTCAGCGTGATCCGCTCAAGCTCTCGGAACAAATCTACGATGAGGCGCTGACGCAACTTGGATTGAAGCGCGGCGACGTCGTCTATTGCGCCACGACCGGCGAGGGCGAAGCGCTCGAATTCCACACCGGGCATTTCTATTCGATGACTACGCACGCCCGTGGCGCGATTTATCTGCAGCCCGAGGCCCGCGTCGCGCTCGATACGGGCGCGTTGCACGGCCGCGCCATTCGCATGGACGATCGCGGAAAAGTGCTGAACTACAAGATGACCAGCCAATGCGCGTCCGGCTCCGGCCAGTTTCTGGAGAACATCGCGCGCTACCTGGGCATCGCGCAGGATGAGATCGGGTCCTTGTCGAAGCAGGCGGACAATCCGGAAAAAGTCTCCGGCATCTGTGCGGTGCTCGCTGAAACCGACGTCATCAACATGGTCTCGCGCGGCATCACGGCGCCGAACATCCTGAAGGGCATCCACGAATCCATGGCCGACCGTCTCGCCAAGCTGCTGAAAACGATCGGCGGCGTCGACGGCGTCATCCAGATGACGGGCGGTTTGGCGCTCGACGCCGGCCTGGTGGAAGCGATGAAGGAAGCGCTCGTCCGCGAAAAAGTGACGGCGCCGATCGAATCGCATCCGGACGCCATTTTCGCCGGCGCGATCGGCGCGGCGCTCTGGGGCGCCTTCCGACACGACAAGCTGACGCGGCTCGCGCAGGCCGCATGAGATCGACAGGAGGGGATCGACCATGGCGCTCATGATCAACGAGGATTGCACCGCCTGCGACGCGTGCAAGCCGGCGTGCCCGAACGAGGCGATTTCGGCGGGCGAACCGATCTTCATCATCGACCCGATGAAATGTACGGAATGCGTCGGCGCCGCGGACGAACCGCAATGCCGGCTCGTGTGTCCCGCCCAATGCATCGTCGCCAATCCCGACTGGGAGGAGACGCCCGAGGAATTGCAGGACAAGTACGACCAGTTGCACTCCTAGACGAGGATTAGCGCAGCTTCAGCTCTGCCGGCATCGGGCCGAAACATGGGGTTGATTTCGCGCGGACAATCTCGCATCGTCCCTGTCAAAATGAGACGCATGTTTTGCGTAGCAAAACAGGGAGACGCACATGATCACTCGTCGCAATTTCGCCGCCGGCGCTTCGGCCGCCGCGATCGGCGCCGTCGCGTCGCCCTATGTCTTGCGCGCCGGGGCGGCAGAAGCGCCGATCCGCATCGGCGTCATAAATTCGATGAGCGGCTCCTATGCGGCCTACGCGCAGGAGGGCGACCCGGCGTTCCGCTACGTGATCGACAAGATCAATGCGGAGGGCGGAATCAAGAGCATGGGCGGCGCGAAGATCGAACTCGTGCTCGCGGACGATACGAGCCAGCCCGCGCGCTGCGCAACGGAAGCGCGTCGCCTCGTCACCGAAGAGAAAGTCGACCTGCTCACCGGCACGATTCTGTCGTCGCAGATGTTGGCGATTTCGCCGGTGCTCGACGAATTGCAGGCGCCATGCCTCTCGGTCTGGGCCGGCGGCTCGAAGTCGTCGTGGCTCTACACGCTCGGCTACGACTACGACCGCGGCTACGCCAAAACCATGGCGGATTTTGCGATCTGGCTGCGTGACAAGAAGGGCTTCAGCCTCAAGACCTGGTCGGGGTGCTATTCGAATTACGAGGCCGGCCAGCAGGTCAACAAGCACCTGATCAAGCGTATGGCCGAGGCGGGCTTCAAGGCGCTCGAAGAAGCGCCGCTCGACACCAAGGCGCAGGACCAGACCTCCGCCATGATCCGTCTGCGCTCGGCCAAGCCGGACATCGCCCTCGGCCTCGTCACGCCGCGCGACGGCTTGTTGTTGCATCAGGCGCGATACAATCTCAACTATCATGGGTCGATCTTCGCGGGCGGCACGGGCGGCTACAGCGATCTGTCGCTGTGGCGCGACCTGTCGCCAGACATCGCCAAGGCGGTGCTGACGCGCAATCTGTTCGCCATGACGGGCTTCAGCCCGAGCGCGAAAATGCCGTCGATGCAGGCGATCGTCGCGGAATTGCGCGAGAAGGCCAAGCTGGAGCGCATCGGTCAGGCGGCCATGCAATCAGCGCAGGCGGCCCGGGTGCTGCAGCGCGCGCTGGAGGCGGCGGGGTCGCGCGACAAGAAGGCGATTCTCGACGGCTTCGGGAAAGTCGACATCAAGTACGGCGATCCGGATCTCTATGTCGCCAAGCCGACCGGCGTGAAATTCGCCGACGATCGCCTTCTCGTCGATGGGTCGGCCTTCTTCGTCCAGTGGATGGAAGACAAGAGTCAGCAAGTGCTTCATCCCGAACAGTTCGCCAACGCCGAGCCGCGCCCGCGTAGCTGAGCGATATGCGAGTGCGCTTGTGTGGCGCGGGGAGGAAGCGTGGCGATTCTGGAAGTTGAAGCCGTCACGAAGCGGTTCGGCGGGCTGGTCGCCGTCGACTCCGTTTCTTTTGGCGTCGAGCCGGGCGAAATCCTCGGAATCATTGGGCCGAACGGGGCGGGCAAGACAACGCTGTTCGGGTTGATTTCGGGGTTCATTCCGCCGACGGCGGGCGATGTTCGATTCGACGGGCGGTCGATTGTCGGCGTGGCGCCGCACCTGCTCGTTCGCCACGGCCTCGTACGATCCTTTCAGATCGTCCAGACTTTCGCCGATATGTCGACGCTCGACGTCGTGACGACTGCAGCGCTGGTGCGACGGCCCATGCGCGAGGCGATCGACTATGCGGCCGACGTCCTGAAGCGGGTGGGCCTGGCCGGGAAAGAAAGTCTGACTCCGAAACAATTGTCGTTGCAGGACAAGAAACTGCTGGAGGTCGCCAAATGCGTTGCGACCGATCCGCGCCTGATTCTTCTCGACGAAGTCATGGCGGGGCTTACGCTCGCAGAGACCGAGGCGCCGCTCGCGGTCGTCCGCGAGCTCAATCGCCAAGGCGCGACGATTGTGATGATTGAGCATGTCATGCCGGTCATCATGCGCGCCGCTCATCGCATGATCGTGCTCAACTTCGGCGCCAAGATCGCCGAAGGGACGCCTCAGCAGATTCTGCAGGACAAGGCCGTGGTCGACGCCTATTTCGGAGACCACATCGATGCTTGAGATGCGGGGCCTGACCGCAGGCTACGACGGCGCGCCGGTCCTGCGCGATGTGTCGATCCGGGTCGGCGCAGGAGAACTCGTCGGGCTGCTCGGCGCCAACAACGCGGGCAAGTCGACGCTCATCAATGTCATCTCCGGTATCGTGCCGGTGATGTCGGGCGCGCTTCTGTTCGAAGGCGAAGACATATCCAAGATCCCGGCGCCGCGCCGCGTCGAACTCGGTCTCGTGCAGGTGCCCGAAGGCCGCCTCGTCTTCCCCCAGATGAGCGTACGGGAAAACCTTCTGCTGGGCGGGTTCAACCGCAAAGCGCGCCCTTCGCGGCAGCGGGAAATGGATCGTGTTCTCGGGCTTTTCCCGCGCCTGGCGGAACGCCTCTCGCAACTCGCCGGCACGCTTTCGGGCGGCGAGCAGCAGATGGTGGCGATCGGGCGCGGATTGATGGCTGGCGCGCGCCTGCTCATGCTCGATGAGCCCTCGCTCGGCCTTTCGCCGCTGTTCGTGCAGTTCATTTTCGAGATCATCGACAAGCTGCACGCGCAGGGCATGACCATTCTGCTCGTCGAACAGAATCTCACCCTGACGCTCAAGCACGCCAATCGCTGTTACGTCCTCGAGCGCGGCGTGGTGGCGGTCGAGGGCGATTCCAGGACAGTCGGCGAAGATCCGCGCACGCGCGCGGCCTATCTGGGAATGTAGGCGAATGGAAGAACTTCTCCAGGCGCTCGTACAAGGCTTCTTCGTCGGCAGCGCCTATGGGCTGCTCGCGCTCGGCATGGGCCTCGTTTACGGCGTCAGCGGCATCGTCAATTTCGCGCATGGCGATTTCGTTTCGCTGGGCATGTATCTGTGCTTCGCGCTGTTCTCGGCTTTCGCGCTGGACCCCTACGTGTCGATCGTCATCACAGCGCCAGCGATGGTTGTCGTCGGCGCGCTGGTCTATCGCTTCTTGATCAAGCCGATCGCCGGCCGCCAACTGCTGATGGTGATCCAGCTCACGCTCGGCGTCGCGCTGCTGATCCAGAACGGTCTGATGATGGCTTTCGGCGGTCAGCCGACGCGCGCGCCCTCGATGATCGAATCCAAACTCTTTCTCGTCGGCGACGTCGTGATCCGGGGCGCGCATCTCGTCGCCTGCGTCGTGTCATTCGCGCTGGCCGTCGTACTTTACCTGATCCTCCAGTCGACCGACGTCGGCCGCTCAATCCGCGCCGTGCAGCAGGAGCCGCGCGCTGCGGCGCTGATGGGCGTCGACGTGGGCCGTGTGCAGGTGCTCACCTTCGCGATCGGCATCGGCCTGCTCGCCATCGCCGCAGCTCTGCTGTTGCCCGGCCTTCCCATCCAGCCCAACCAGGGTCTGCGCTTTACGGTCATCACGCTGCTCGTGTTCGTGCTCGGCGGCATGACGAATTTCGTGGCCATCATGCTCGGCGGAATCGTGATCGGCGTCGCCGAAGCGATCGGCACGATCTACATGACGCATACGCTTGGCCAGTTGCTGCCCTATCTCATATTTGTGGCCATCATGCTGTTCCGCCCGCAGGGCCTCGTGTGGAGGAGCTGAGATGCGCCCCGATTTCTTTCGCGCGCTCGTTTCGCCCTGGCCGTGGATCGTACTTGCGGTCGGGGCGGCGATGCCCCTGCTGCTGCCGAACTACTATCTGCATATCCTCACGATCACGCTGGTGTATGTGGCGCTGGCCTCGTCCTGGAACATCGTCGGCGGCATCGCCGGCCAGATATCGCTCGCGCATTCCTTGTTCGTCGGCGCGGGCGCGATGCTGGCGAGCGCACTGCTGGTAAAGCTCGGAATCAACATGTGGCTCGGCATGCTGATGTCCGCGGCAGTCGCAGCCGCGATCGGCGCCGCCGTTTCGTTCATCGATTATCGTTTCCGTCTCGGTCATCTCTCCTTTGCGCTTATCACCATGGCCTTCGCGGAGATGGCGGAAATCTACGTCACCAACGAGGAGTTTCTCGGCGGCGCGTCCGGTCTCTTCCTGCCGAAGGACAAGGGGGATCTGCTGGCGTTCCAGTTTGGCGGCGGGCGCGGCGTCTACTGGGTCATGCTCGGCATGGCGGCGCTGTGCATTCTCGTGAATTTCGCCATTCTCTGCTCGCCGCTCGGCTACAATCTGCGTTCCATCCGCGACAACGAGAACGCGGCGCAGGCGATCGGGGTCGGCCTCTTGCGCAACAAGACGATGGCGATGACGATCTCGGCGGTGCTGACCTCGATCGTCGGCACGATCTACGCGCGCTATCTTACGTTCGTCGATCCGTACCTGCTCGTGTCTCCAGTCCTCACCATCGAGATCGTGCTGTTCGCCACGGTGGGCGGTCTTGGCACCGCGCTCGGACCTGCGGTCGGCGCCTTCCTGCTCGCGCCGCTCGGCGAAATTCTGCGCGGACATCTCGGCGGCATGCTGCCGGGGCTCCACTATTTCGTTTATGGGCTCGTGGTCGTCGGCGTCATTCTTCTGATGCCTGCGGGCGTCTGGCCGGCGCTCAAGCAAAGATTTGCGCGGCCTGCGGCCGGGCGTTGACGGTCTATAGTCGCGGCAATATCCGCTTCTCGATCATCAGCGCGAACAGGTCGCGGAACATATCCTCGGTGTCGATGCAGTCGCCGAAGCCCGCCTGCCGCAGCTTGATTGTGCTGACCAGCGCGGGCGGCGCCGCGCGCTCGATCGCCGACGCCATGCAATAATCCGCATATTCGTGCGAACGTCCGAGAAGCTTGTCCAGGTCCGGTTCGACGAGCCCCTCGCGTCGGGCGATCTCTCGCCAGAGGCCCGCGCGTTTCGGCAGGTAGTCCGTGAGCAACAAGCGCTCACGCTCGCCGCAAGCAGCGCCGAGCGCGGCGGCGATCGCGGGCCAGACGTTGCGCCAGACGAAAACGTCGCCATTCGTAAGATTGAACGTCTCGTTGCGCGCTGCAGGCGCGTCCGCGGCCCAGACGAAGGCTCGGGCCAGCAGCCGCGCGTCGACGGCTTCGAGCAGATAGTCCGCGCCGCCGGGATAGGAGAAGCGCAAACCTTCGGCTTTGCGGATCGCCGCATAAGCGCCGAGAGCGGTCATGATGTTCATGGCCGCGCCGACCGCGTCGCCGAAAATGATCTGAGGGCGGAAGATCGTGAATCCGAACGCTTCGCGCGCCGCCGTCTCTCGCAGGAAATCTTCCTGCAGCCAGTAGAAGTTGTCGTGCGCATCGCGCGGCCATTTTTCGCGCGCGGGAACGGCGATGCGGTGGATGTGCACGCCATAGGCCTTCGTGCCCTGCAACAACGTGACATGATCGAGAGCGCCACGCGCGACGATCGGATCGACGAGATTGCGCAACATTGCGAGGTTGGTCGCCATCTGCCCGGCGTCGCGCCAGCCGGCTACAAGCTCAGGCTTCTTGTACAGTGCGGCGTAGACGAGGTGCGTCACTGGCGGCAAATCGGCGATGGTTGCGCGGCAAGCGGCCGCGTCCGTCAGGTCGAGTTCGATGTGCCGCCAGTTGGGCCCCGCCGCGACGAGCGGCGCACGACGTGACGCCGCGAAGGTCGTCCAGCCGGGCAATCCGGAGAAATGCTCGACCGCGGCCTGACCGACAACGCCGGACGCGCCGGCGACC
>CAZWJF010000030.1:0-29828 GCA_964634325.1 uncultured Rhodoblastus sp. | reverse complement strand
AGAAATGAAACCAAGGACTCTCCCCTAAACCGGAGGAGGACAGGGTCTCAGGTCAGGTCGGAGATCGCTTTCTCGTTGTCGCGACCGCTGCCGGCCTGTTCGCGGGGCGCGAGAAATCGATCGCGGCGCTGGAAGAGGGCGGGTGGCGCTTCCTGCCCCCGCGGGCGGCTAGCTCGCCTATATCGCCGCCGAAAAGCGCATAGTGGTCTTTGACGGAGACGTCTGGATGGATGCGCCTGCGCGCGCCGCCGACATGCTCGGGATCCAGGCGACGCCCGATGCGGCGAACCGCCTCGCCGTCGCCAGCGATGCGGTGCTGTTCAGCCATGCCGGCGCGGGCATGCAGGCCAAGATCAACAAGGCCATCACGACGGCGACCGCCTGCCTGCTCTACCAGACCAACCGGTCCGGCCGGCGGAAATGGGGCTCGCGGGCGACGATAACTGGCGCCTGAAGGTGTCGTCCGACGGCGCTACGTGGAAGCACGCGATGCTGGCGGACGGCGTCACCGGCGCGGTCTCGTTCCCGGCTGGCGTGGCCGCGGGGGACCGGACGGGGTTTCGCAACCTGCTGCGCAATGCGGGTTTTACGGTCAACCAGCGCGCGCTCGCGGGAACTGTGACGCTGGCCGCCGGAGCGTACGGCCGCGACGGATGGAAAGCCGGCGCGGCCGGGGCGAAATATATGGTCGCGACTGCCGGCGCGATCTCCCAGGTCACGATCAGCGCAGGCACGCTGATCGCTCCTGTCGAAAACACGATGTTCGACGGTGGCGTCTATACGCTGGCGCACGAGGGCACTGCGCAGGCGCGCATCTGGCAGGGCGCCGGAACCGCAGGCGCCGGCGCCTATGCGAGCGCGGCGCGCGCGTCCGGCGGGCTTGCGGCGTCCGGTCTCGCGGCGGCTGCACAGACCAATGTCGAATTTTCGGTCGGCACGATCTTGCGGCCTCAGTTCGAGCCAGGCGCCATTGCGACAGCGTTCGAACGGCGACCGCCCGGGGTCGAACTCGGCCTATGCCAGCGGTACTTCCGGACCGGGTTGGTCAATTTCATCACGCCGACCTCCAGCGGCGCCTGGTACAGCGTGGCGGTGAGCTTCACGCAAAAGATGCGCACGGTGCCGAGTATCATTCAGACCGACCTGTTCGGCGCGAGCGGATTTCCGACAACGCCCGGCTTGTTCGGCGCCAGCGTGCGGGGCTTCAGGTCGCAGCGTGCGGCCAACCTGACCCTGCTCAACGGCGGCTACAACGAGAGCTACACGGCGAGCGCGGAGATCTGAGCATGACCTATTCGATCTTCACCTGCGATTTGACGGGCGCGCGCAGGATACGGCGCGACGCCGACATGGCCGTCATCCCCGAGGCCGCCGACAATATCGACTGGCGCGCCTATCAGGACTGGCTGGCAGCCGGACACACGCCGCGCACGATCGCCGGGGTCGCGACCGAAACGACGCCCGGCACCGGACAGCTGCGCGCCGCGCTTGCACAAGCCGGGCGCCTCGCCGCCGCGGACGAGCTGGTGGCGGCATGCAACGATCCCGAACTCGCGGCCGCGTGGGGGGATGGCAGGATTGATCCCTGCAGCGCGGCGCTCCTCAATGATCTGGAACGTCTGTTCAGATGATCCTGCAACTCGATTCCGATCTCGCCAAGCCGCCAGACGCCGTGTATCTACCGGCGTAGTTATCGCAAGCGGGGCGGCGAAGTGAGCAGCGACGCAATTGTTCTCGATCAGTCCATGCCACTGTCGCGGGTATGGGAGAAAACCAAGGACAGGCAAGAGCTGATCAAGCAAATTACAATTTGCGATTCCGCTGCAATTAATATCGACGATCCATTTGCCGCGGTTAACGTCGGTATCTTTCTGAAAGAAGCGCAAAATAATCATGCTGCCGAGGTCGTTTTCCGCAGAATATTGGAAATCGATCCGGATTATGTATTTGCTTTGTTCGAACTCGGCATAGTACTGCCTCGCAACGGAAAATTTGACGAAGCTGCGTATTACGCAGGGCGTGCAGCCTCGAAGGCGCCGCGCGATGCGCGGTATCAGGCGCACTATGCGGCGATAATCGCAATGCTGGGCGATGGAGCGCGAGCACTTCGTATCCTCGAACGTTTCGAGCCGACGAACCCGGAGGAGAGCGAGCGTATCACTCGCTATATACAGCTCATCAAATACCTCGCGCAGTTTCCCGTCGGTCCGACGTTGGCTCGGTTCAAGGAAGTCGAAGACCGTTTTCTCACGACTGCAACCGTCAGGGATATTCTGCTAGATGCGGTCGCAAGCAAGCGTCCGTTCGCTCTTCTGCGGATGGCGGACGGCGAAGGGTCTTGGACCTTTATGTCCAATTCAGAGGAAGCAGAATTTTCCCGGTTGTTCCGTTCCAATCGCTCCGAATTTCTGATCGATTGGTTTGGTTCGGACGCCCTCCTCGAATCCGATCATTTTCACGCATTCGCAAAGGAGACAATCGCGCTCCATAATGAGGTCGATATACTCGGGTTGCCGGCTATTTCATGGGCGCGTCACGAATACGGCATCATCAGCGAACGCGGAATTCCATCGTGCCTCAACATCTTGCGTCGGGCCGGCGTTTTCGAAGAGCGCAAGAACGAACAGGGACCGATTTACTGTTCGTCCAACATCCATGTCGATCTTAAACACATTGGCTTTTTCCCCGACTTGTGGCGCCTCTGTGGCCGAGTAGGGGTCATCACCAGTTTTCCCGGCATTCCGGATCAGCTTCGCGCGCGTGGCGTTGATGTGGGGACAACGCATCTTATTCCTGGCGATTCTCGAAACTTTTGGCGCGACGGGGCAGGTATGCCGCAGTGTCAATATCCTGATCGCGTGAACGAAATCATGCATGAAATATCGCAGTTGGACCTTCACGGCGTGGTTTATCTCGTCGCAGCAGGTTTCGTCGGAAAGCGCTATTGCCTCGAGGTGCGCAGACGCGGGGGGCTCGCGCTCGACATCGGCGCGTTGGCCAATCAATGGGGTGTCGGTCAGTTCGACTAGACCAACGGATTGGTAGAATGGAGTTCGAATACATGCGGAACGAAGTATCGGCACAGAGAATTCTCGATGCGCTCGTCGCTTCGGTCTTCGACAGCGGCACGACCGTTGCGTTGGACGGATCATTCCATTCCGAGCTCGCAGACCACGTCCCTCAAAATGATGTGAAATCGTTATCGGTGCAGGACTTGCTGGCCGCGAGGTTCCGTGGGCCGGGATCCCAAGTTCTCGACTTCGGCTGTGGAACAGGCGGCCATCGTGCGATGCTGGAGGGGTTCGGCTATGGATGGCGCGGGGTAAACTATCGCGGAGGCATGGCTCCGAGCGCAGCGGAGGAGGCGATGCGCGATTCCGCGATTGCTTTCTATGACGGCGTAACGCTGCCGTATCCCGACGATACTTTCGACGTGGTCTATTCCTTTCAGGTGTTCGAGCATGTTCAGTATATTGATCAGACATTCGCTGATATCCGGCGGGTGCTGAAGCCCGGCGGCGCGCTTGTGGGAGCCGTCAGCTATCTCGAACAGATTCATGACTACAGCACTTTCAATTTTACTCCCTACGGTTTCAAGCTGGCGTGCAACCAAGGGGGGCTTGCGCTCGGTAAGATCTACCCTCGATTCGACGTATTTACCTGGATGCTGCGCCGCCTTCTGATCGTTACAAGCGCTTCGGATGAGAACTCGCTATCGAGCAGCCTTCACGAGGATAATGCAATATTTCGAGCATTCGACGCCTACTCGCAGCGCATGAATCTCGGGCCTCGCGAAAGCAATCTTCTCAAGCTCATGTTCTGCACGCACTTTACATTCGACGCCTGGAAGCCCTGACTCGACACCAGCCCCCCTCAACCTTACCAAGGCAACATGACCGAGACGTCTCATTCCGCTTCCGGCGTCGCCACGCTGAACGCCACGACCCTGTGGCAGGAGCTTCAGGAGCGCCCGCAGGATCTCGCCGCCTACGATTTTCTGGTCGCCGACCTGAAGATCGACGACCCCTTTTCGGCCGTCAATGTGGGCATCATGCTCCGCATGTCTCATCGTTACGATGAGGCGGAGCACGTGTACCGCTCCATTTTGGGCGTCGAGTCAGACTACATCTTCGCCAATTACGAACTGGGCTTCATGCTGGCCTTGCGCCACCGTTGGCCGGAGGCGACCCATTTCGCCAAGGCCGCGGCGCGGCAGGCGCCGGACAATCTCCGGTTCCAGGAGGTTTACGCCTGCCTGCTCGCGCTGCTCGGCAACCAGCGGGGCGCGTTGGCCTGTCTCGATCGGTTTCGGCCACGCAGTTTGGCCGAGTACGGGACCTTGGTGGAAATCATCCAGTTCGTGCGGTTCCTCGACGGCCGCTCGGCCGCGGCCACATTGACCGAGATCGAGGCGTCGGCTGCTTCCGGCGCTTTCCTGACGACAGAGAAGGTCGAAGCGCTCGTGTATGCGGCAACCAGCGAACGACGGCCGTTTGCGATGGTTCGTATGGGCGACGGCGAAGGCGCGTGGACGATCGCCGGCAATTGCGAAGAGGCGACGTTCCCGGAGCTCTATCAGGCCAATCGCCGCTCGTTCCTACATGACTGGTTCGGCTCGGCGCAGCTGATGACGTCAGAAGCGTTCTACAAATTTGCGCGCGAACTGACCGAAGACCTGAAGTCCGCCGACGTGGTCGGTTTGCCCGAAGCCAACCGAATGCGCGACGAATTCGCGTCCCTCAGCCGTCGCGGCGTGCCGAGCTGCATCAATCTGTTGCGCACCTTCGGGGTCATCGATGGAGAGAAGGCGAGCGGGCCGCGCCCGTCGCTCTGTTCGGCCAATATCCATATCGACCTGATGCATGCCGGCTTCTTCGAGCGGTTGATCGGTACGCATGACCGGTTTGGGCTCGTGACCAGCTATCGCAATCTGCCCGAGGTTCTGCGCGCGCGAGGCTCGGAAGTCGCGCATACGCACTTCGTTCCCGGCGATTCCCGCAATTTCTGGCAAACCGACGGGACGCCCGACTGCCAGTTCCCGGACCATTACGAGCGCGTGATGGCCGAGTTGTCCCGAGGGGATCATGGCGGTGTGATCTATCTCGTCGCAGCCGGCTATGTCGGCAAGCGCTATTGCACGGAAATCAAGCGCCGCGGCGGCATAGCGCTCGATATCGGCGCCATCGCCAATCGGTGGGCGGACGGACTCTGGCCTGGTTGATCCACATCGCCGCCGTTCTCGTCGAGCAGATTTCCGACGATCGTGCGGCGCCCAGAAATCGAGGCGCGCATCTTGTTCGACGTTGATTTCTACACCGCCTACTACGAGGACGCTGCTGAGCTGACGCGCGAGCAGGCGCTGCAGCATTGGCGAGACGTCGGCGAGAAGGAGGGGCGGTTCGCCAATCCGGCCTCGGCGCTCGAGCGAATGCTCGCCGATCCGCGGCTTGTCGAAGGCTTCGACGTGGCCGCCTATCTCCAGTTCAATCCGGACGTACGCGCGGCTATCCGCTGGGACTTCGAGGGCGTCGGCCATTATCTCAGCTACGGGATTCACGAGAAGCGCAAGAGCGCGTTCGCCAGACGCGCAGGCGCTGCGCCATCGCCCCGCGCGACCGGCGACGATGACGACGCGTCGTCCGGACCAGCTTCGCCTGCCGGTCCGCTCGGCGCGATCAAGCAAAGCGTGAAACGGCTCGCCTTCGCGTGGCGCCAATCGCCACCGGCCGAGTTCAACGCGGCAACCTATCTGGCGCGCTACCCGGACCTTGCGGAGCTGTACGAGACGCCGGATCGCGCGGCCGCGCACTTCCTGAAACACGGCGTTCACGAAGGGAGATCAGGCGCTCCGAAAGCGATCGAGGCGCAATTCATCGCCGACTATTACGGCATTGTCGTTCCTCTCGACCTTTCGCCGAGCAATGCAGCCGACTACATCCGCGCAGCGACCGGCGCGGCGAAGGCGGCGCTGATCTTCCTGACCGAGAACGAGATGATGCGCGCGGCGGGCGTGACCTCCGCCACGCTGCGCATTCATTTCGAGCATGATTTCTACGGAATGATCGCGTTTCCCGGCAGCCCGGTCGCCGCCTCGCGTGCGCGCTGTCTTCGGCACTATTGCCGGCAAGGCCAGTTCGCCGCTCTCCCGATCGCGCCGGGCTGGGAATTCGACGAGAGCTTCTACGCCGCCGAATATGGCCCCGACGACGCGCAGGTTGCAGCAGCCGCAGCCGCTGCCGACAGCAAGTCGCAGCTCTATCGGCACTGGGTGCACAAAGGCGCCAATGCCGGCAGCTGGCCCAATCTCCCGTTGTTCGTACGCGCACACTATAACCAGACGCCGCCGCCCTCGATCGTCGCGCAGGCTGGCACCAATCTCGATGCGGCGGGTCGCGGGCGTCCGGGCGAGGCCTATCGCATTCTGTTCGAGGACACGCTTTCTGTGCTCGATCGTGTTGCGATCGTGGATCATGCCGCGGCAGATTTCTTTGCGGGCGTCGCGGACCGGCATGCAAAGCGCAAGCGCATCGATATCGCCGACGCTGTCTATGATCGCATTCTTGCGGCCTTTCCGCAGCATCGGGCGGCGCTCGAGCATTGCGCGAGAAAAGCCGAGGAAGCGGAAGATTTCGAGACGGCTCTCGCCGTGCGTCAGGACATGCTGGCGCGGGGGCTCGCTGATCCCATCGTCTACGCGTCGACCGCAGACTACCAGAACGCGCTCGACGATCCGAGGGGCGCCGCCGAAACGCTTCGACGCGGCTCGGAGCGCTATCCAGGCGACGTCGGCTTGCGGCTGGTCGCCACCGCGCAAGCCAACAAGGCGTTGGATGCGGCGCTCGCGCAGTCGCACGAGCTGGCGCGCACGGAAGGCTATGGCGCGGCGCAGGCCTCGATCGCCGCGGCGCTGCGGACGGCGACAGGAAAGACGCCCGCCGTTACGAAAGGCCGGAAGATCCGGCGGATTGCGGTCTTCGGCAGCTTCGACCTGCCGCAATGCCGGTTCTACCGGATCGATCTGAAAGCCGAGCATTTGCGTGCGGCGGGCTACGAAACGCGCGTCTATCGCTATCCTGAACAGACGCAGAAGCTCATCGACGACCTCTGGGAAACCGATCTGCTCATCGTCCATCGGGCGCCGGCCTTCCCCGATCTGATCGATGTGGTGCAGCGCGCGCGCGCGATGGGCATAGCCAGCGTCTACGACATCGACGATCTCATTTTCGACAGCGCGCATTTTCCGCCGCCGCTGTCCTCCTACGACGGCCAGATTTCCGAGGCGATGCACCTTGGCCTCGCCTGCGGCGCGCCGATGTTCGAACACGCGATGTCTCTGTGCGATTTCGGGCTCGCCTCGACCGATGCGCTCCGCCCGTTCGTCGCGCGTCGCGTCATATCGGGCAAAGCGTTCGTGGCGCGCAACGCACTGTCGGCGATGCACATGAAATTCGCGACGAAGCCGCAACCCTCGCGACCGAAGGATCGAGTGACGATTTTTTACGGGTCCGGCACGAAAGCTCACAAGGAAGACTTCCGCACGCTGATAGAGCCGGCGCTGCTGCGGCTCGGCGCCCGCTTCGGCGCGAATCTGCATGTCGCGATCATCGGCCATATCGACATTTCAGATGCGCTGCGCAACTGCGGATGCACGATCGCTGTCGCCGAACCTTCGTCCGACCTGCAGGATTACTGGTGTAACCTCCGGCTCGCCGACATCAATCTCGCCATGCTCGAACGCACGACGTTCAACGATTGCAAGAGCGAGATCAAGTGGCTCGAAGCAGCCATGATGGGCATTCCGTCGGTTGTCAGCCGGTCGGCAACCTACGAGCAGGCGATTGTCGACGGCGAGACCGGCTTTCTGTGCGACACGGCCGACGATTTCGCGCGCACTCTGGAACGCCTCGTCAAGGACGCCGCTTTACGCATGCGCGTCGGCGATGCCGCGCGCAGAGTCGCGCTCGAACGATTTTCCATTGCAGCGCAGGCCGATAATTACCGTGCGATCGTCGCGGAGATCGAGCATGCGCGTCCGATCGCGAACAAGCGGCTTCTGGCCGTCAACGTGTTTTATCCGCCGCAGTTGATCGGCGGCGCCACTCGCGTTGTCCACGACAATGTGCGAGACCTGATGGATGTTCTCGGCGACGACTGGAGCATAGACGTCGTTGCGACGCTGGAAGGCGGCGAGAAGCCTTACGAAATATGGGTTCACGAGGAAGACGGCGCGCGCGTGTTCTCGATTACCGCCGCCGACCGCGGCGACATCGACCGAGTCCTCGACGATCAACAGATGCAGGCCGCGTTCGACCGTTGTCTCGAACTCGTGCAACCCGATCTCGTGCACTTTCATTGCATCCAGCGCCTCACTGCATCGATCGTCGATGCGGTCGCAACGCGTTCGATTCCCTATGTCATCACCATGCATGACGGCTGGTGGCTGTCGCCCAACCAGTTCGTTGTCGGTCCGGACGATCTGGAGGAGTGGCGCGATCTGAGCGCGATCGATTCAGATGACCTGACGGCCCGCCTCGCTATTGCGCCTGAAGCTAGGCGGCTCGCCCGCCCCGTATTCGAGGCTGCCCGCATCGCGACCGTGTCGCGTAGTTTCGCGCATGCCTTGGAGCGCACGGGCCTGCGAGATGTCGTGGTGACCGAAAACGGCGTGTCGGCGATTTCGCCGGCGCCGCGTGCAGCGAGTGCGGATGGACGCGTGCGTCTGGCGCATATCGGCGGCGCGACGCGGCACAAGGGATTGCATCTAGTACGCAACGCGCTGTGCACGGGACGGTTCGCCAATTTGCGCCTGCTCCTGATCGATCATGCATTGACGCCCGGCGTCATGCTGACTGAGACATGGGGCGAGACGCCGGTCGAAATCCGCGGCAAGACCGCGCAGAAGGAGATCGACTCGCTCTATGCCGAGATAGACGTGCTGCTTGCGCCGTCGATCTGGCCGGAAAGTTTCGGCCTGGTGACGCGCGAAGCGTTGGCTGCTGGCTGCTGGGCGATCGCGTCCGACCGCGGCGCAATCGGGGAATGCATCGTCGCGGGCGTCAACGGCTTTGTGGTGAGCGTGGAATCGGGCGAGTTCCTGAAGAAGGCGCTCGCCGCAATCGACGCGGATCCCGAGACCTACCGCACCTCGCCGCCCCCCGGGCCGCCGTTGCGGTCCGCCCGCGCGCAGGCGCAGGAGCTCGCCGCGCTCTACGAGGCGATCTTGCACGAACGCGCGCCATGACTTCTTCGTGTTCTCTGCTATAAGGCGGTCGAGCGCCCGGATTGCCACGGGGCCCGCGTTGACAGGGGTGTCTGCTACCGATGGCTGAAGGCGTTTCAGACAAGGCGTCTGCGGTCGCGCTGGTCAAGACGATCGGGCGACGGCTGTCGTCGCGCGACTGGACGTCGGTCGTGAAGGGCGGACCGGCCCGCCTGCGTTTGGTCTGGCGGCGCGTCCAGTCCAGCGAAGCTCGACAATCCTGGCTCGACCGCGTGCCGCTGCACTTGTTCCTTCTGACGGTAGTTCTGCCGAGCTGCATATACTTCTTGTACATGGCGCTGTTGCAATCGCCCGGCCATGTCGCGGAAGCGCGCATCGCGCTGCGGGGCGCGGCCGATCCGAAAGCGAGCATTACCGACGCCGCTTCGATTATCTCGCGCATCACGAGCGCTGGCGGCAGCCGCGTATCGATCCAGGACGCTTATATCGTCCTGAATTTCATCAAGAGCAGCGCCATCGTCGGCGATCTGGGCGGGCACGCCTATCTCGACAAATATTACGCGCGTTCGGACATTGATTACTTCTCGCGCCTGTCGAAGAACGCGAGCATCGAGGATTTGACGGACTACTGGATCAATCGAGTAGCTGTGAGCATCGACACGGTGTCCGGCATCCTGACGATCAGGGTGATGGCTTTCCAGCCTGCGGAGGCCGCGGCCATCGCGCAGGACGTCATTCGCGTCTGCGAAGGGCTCGTCAATCGCGTGAGCGTCAGCAGCCGCCAGGATGCGGTTGTGCGAACGGAAGCGGAAGTGCATACCGCCGGCGACCGCCTTGCGCGGATGCGCGAAGCGCTGCTGCAATTCCGCAATGCCAATGCGCTGATCGATCCTGCGTCCACCGCCCAGCGCATCGCAGAACAGATCGGCGTGCTCACGCTCGAAAAGATCAATCTGGAAACGGCGCTCGAGACGTTGTCGGGTTCGATCAACGCCAACGCGCCGACGCAACGCATCCAGCGTTCGCGACTCGCCACGATCGATCATCAATTGGAGGAGCTTCGCGGAAAGCTCGTGAGCCGTGAATATTCCGGTACGCTGTCCAGCAAGCTCGGCGAGTACGAACGGTTGAAGCTGAACGAGCAATTCGCCGAGAAGATCTATACGATCTCACAAGCGTCCTACTACAAGGCGCGGCAGGAGCTCGACAAGCAGCAGATCTATCTCGTGACGCTGGTTCCGCCGATCATGCCGCAGGAGGCCACCTATCCCAAGATATTCGGCGGCACGCTCATCCTGTTCTCGTTTACCTTCGTGATCTGGGCGATGATCGCTCTGCTCGTCGCAGGCATCGAGGATCACCGCGTCTGAGTGTCTCGCATCGTCTGGAACTCCTGGTCCGACGTCGCTTCGAACATAGCGTTTTCGAAATAGGTGTAGAGCGAAATGTCGTGATCCAGCAGATCGGCGACGAGGCCTATCCGCGACAATGTCTCGGCCACGTCGACCGTGTTGGCGAATGTGGAAAATTCCGTGCCGTCGAAGATCGTCGCGCCGAGAGACGCCTCCAGCCACGCGCAAAACGGACCGAAATGGCGGCGCGTTCCCACGACGTTCATCGACGCGAGATTCTCGAGCGCGGTGGAGACGTGCCGGCGCTGCGGCGACTCCTCCGGTGTGCAGGCGTAGATCTTCGTCATCGGGCTTGCGATCGCCTGCCTGACTTCGGGCGAGGCGCGCCGGAATGCGGCGATCATCTTCTTGTAATCGTCGAAGGGAAGGTCGCTGGCGAATTCAATCAGCGGTTCGAGATTTGAATACAGCGTCGGCACGAGATGCTTGACGTCCGGCCGGTTCAGCAGATTGGCGAACAGAAGGCGCTCCGCCAGCTCGTCGAACGGATCGCGCAGGACGGCGGCGCGCAGGTATTCCTTCTTCTCGAGATAGCCGACGTAGCGCGAGAAGTTCGATCGTCCGTTGATGAATACGGACGGGGCAGGCTCGTTGTTGATGACGACGATCATCGTTTCGAGCGACATGCGCTCGGACAGGGGATAGTTCAGCGCAAAGTTGCGTGTGATGCGATTGAGAATCGCCAGTTGCGGCATGACTGCAGTGTCGAACAGCATCAGACGCCGCTTGATATGGCGCGATGGCATGAAGCGGCCGAAGACCTGCAATCCCGAGGACTGCTCCACGATCTTGACGTCTTCCTGTTCGCTCAGGCCAGGCGCGTCGGATTCATCGAAGCGGAAGCCGACATTTCCGGTGTTGTTGATGCCGAGTTCAAGGATATCCGGGCGAAAGATGTTTGCGGCGCCTCTGGCGACAGTTTCGCCGGCCACGACCAGCGACAGCTCGGCCGTCATCGCCGGATTGTCGAGCGCGACATATCCGGAAATCGCGTGGCCTTCGTCGCCGTCGGTATTGAAGAACATTCTCTGTCCGTCCGTGTTGCGGGCCGTGCTATTTCGCCATGTTGTCACGAATAACAACGGCCAGAGACACGAGAGCCAGCCACGCCGCGAGACATGGCCCGACAATCAGGCTCCATTGCAACCATCGTTTGGGGTACACCGAACTCTGCGCCGGGGTCGGCGGCATGAAAGATGCAAAATAAGTGGTGCGGGTCGACGCGTCGACTCGCGCGCTCTCGTAAGCGAGCGAAGCTTGCGCGTAGAGTTGCCGGGCGAGATCGAGATCGACTTGCAGCTTCGAAAGCGAACCGAGCCGCACCGCCATCGAATCGTTGGAGCCACCGGCAATCTCCTTCGAATATTCATCGATCTGCGCTTTCAGGCTGGCGATCTTGGCATTGAGAATGCGCACCTGGGGCGCATCGGCGGAGACGCCGGCTTGCGCGTTGCGATCCTGTTCGGCTTTCGCGTATTCTACCCGCAGCGTACCGATCAGCTTGCTGATCGCCTCGGCCGCGGCGCCTGCGTCGAGCACGCCGAGCTTGTTGCGTGCGTCGCGGAGCGCGACGGTCGCATCCTGCATGCGCGCTTCGCTGCGCTTGAGCTCCGCCTGCGCTTGCTCGAGCGCATCGCGCCGTGCGCGCGATGAAAGGTCGTTGACGAGGTTCTCCGCGCCGGACACGACGTCCTGCATGATCGCGAGCGAATCCTTCGATGTGAAGGCGCGGACATTGACCGTGAGGATGCCGGAGATCGTCTCGATCGAAACGTCGACGTGCTTGCGCCAGAATTTTTCCGCCTCTTCGATCGAGGCGTCGTCCTTCAGGCGTGAGAAATAGTCGGCGGCTGCATTGGCGTAGGCCGGCCGGAACAGGCCCGCCTGCTCCAGCCGCTCCACCGTGCTGCGGCTGAGGATGTAATTGGCGACGATCTGCGTGTCCTGCGCCTGTTGCGACAAGGCGATGCCGAGCAGGCCGCCGAGATTGCCGAGCGATGCGCCTTCGCCGGTGCGCAGGGCGAATTTCGTTTCCGTCGCATATTGGTCGCTCGCGATCCTGCTCCAGTAGACCGATGCGCCGACCAGCGGGATGAGCACGATCAGGACGAAGCTCGCCCACAGGCCGATGCGCAGGAGGCGGTCGCTCTTTCGAACGACCGAACCGCCGGAGAGGATGCTCTGTGGCGCGCGGGCTTGCCGCGCCGCCCGCCGCAGAGCGCGCGAAACGGCGTCCGCGTGCGTCGCGAAGTCCATCGTCGTCCTGGGCGGCGCATGGCCGACGCCGACGAGTTTGGAGCCGTGATCGGCGCTCATGCGTTCAGCTTCTTGTACATCTCGATGGCGTCGTCGATGTCGGGGTACATCACCAGCTGCCCACCGATCAGCACCACTCCGCGTGTGCAATATTCTTTGAGCGTGGGCATGCTGTGCGAGATGATGATGATATCTGATTTCTGCTTTCGCTTGTCAAACTCGTCCTTGCAACGCGCAGCGAAGCGCGCGTCGCCGACCGCAGTGACCTCGTCGATCAGATAGCATTCGAAGTCGATCGCCATTGACAGCCCGAACGCCAGTCGGGCAAGCATGCCGGAGGAATAGGTGCAGATCGGCGCATCGATATACGAACCGATCTCGGCAAAATCCTCCACGAAATTCAGCGTGCGTCTCGGGTCCTCGCCGTAGATGCGCGCGACATAGATGACGTTTTCGCGCCCGGTCATGCGGGGATGGAGGCCACCGGAGAATCCAAGCGGCCAGGACACGCGCACGGAACGACGAACGTGGCCGTCGTTCGGCAATTCCGAACCGGCCAGGATGCGCATCATGGTCGATTTTCCCGCGCCGTTGACTCCCAGCACGCCGTAGCTCCGGCCTGCGATGAAATCCATGCTCACATGATCGAGCACGACCTTCTTCTGGCCCGAGGCCTTATAGTATTTGTAGACCCTGTCGAGCTGGATCATGATCCCACGTATAGTTTCATGCTCGTCAGCGCTATGCTTGCTTTCACGCCCGGGGCGCATACTGCGCCGCCTCGATGGACAAGTGTGCTAGACAAGGAGCATACGACCCCTTCGACTGACCTTAAGCGAACATAGCAGAGCTCCATGTCCAGGGAAACTCGACTGCAGGCGGTGTGCAGGCACCTTGGCAACGGCGCTGCAATCGTGCGGCGCAGGGGGGGCAAGGCGTTGGCTGGCGCCGCGCTGCTGGAAATCGCGAAGCTTCTGGGGGGCCATTCCGGGCCCGTGCTGGCGGGCGACAAGCCGGTTTCCGACGCGCTCGCGATGCTGCGGGAGCAGGGCGGACGCACCATGCTCGCCGCCGCCTTCCGGCGGGCGTCGTTCGCGCTGGACCCGCCGCCGCCGCAACCCGACCTCGACGTGTCCGGCCGCTACCGCAACCGCTATGCCCTGACGCTGCAGGACGGCGTGACGCCGGCGCGACGTCTGCTCGATTGCGAAGATTTTGCGCTCCGGACGCCGTTCGGCTATGCCGCCGCTCCACACAGCGGGCGCGTCGCTGCGGTCATACACGCGTTCTATCCCGAAATTCTGCCAGCTCTGCTTGCCTGCGTTGCGCACATTCCCTGCGCCGTCGACCTGTTCATTTCGACAGACACGCAGGCCAAGCGCGCCGAGATCGAAAGGCTGGTTGCGGACTGGTCCAAGGGATCGAACGAAATTCGCGTGCTGCCGAACAGGGGGCGGGACATCGCCGCGAAATTCGTCGGGTTTCGTGACGTCTATGCCGTCTACGACGTCTTCCTGCATCTGCACACCAAGAAATCGCCGCACGGCGGCGAGCCGCTCTCGGAATGGCTCGACCATCTCGTCGGAACATTGATCGGCTCGCCCGAGATCGCGGCGAGCAATCTGAGTCTGTTCGACGACAAGCGGATCGGCGTCGTGTTCGCGCAACACCTGCCTGCCGTGCGGGGGCTGTTGAACTGGGGCTACGACTACGACATCGCCCGGTCGCTCGCGCGCCGCATGGGTTTCGATATAAGCAAGAACCTGCCGCTCGAGTTTCCGTCCGGTTCGATGTTCTGGGGGCGCTCCGCCGCGATCCGGCCATTGCTGGACGCCGGGCTTGCATACGAGGAGTTTCCCGCCGAGGCCGGCCAGATCGACGGCACGATCGCACATGCGATCGAGCGGCTCGTATTGATGATCGCGGAATCCTGCGGCTTCGAATGGCTGAAAGTGGGGCGCGCGGATTTCGGTCACGAGCCATCCTCGTTGCTGGCCGTGGACGCGCCCGAACGGCTGCCCGATTGCCGTGTAAAGACGTTTCAGCCGGTTCTTGCCGGCGCAGAGACGTTCGCGCTGCTGCACAGCCAGCATCATGCCGAGGCGCGTCCGCTGCTTTCCTATCCCTCGCGCAATACGAAGCCGCGCCTCAATCTGCTGGTTCCAACCATCAATCCGCATCAGACGTTCGGCGGCGTCGCGACGGCGCTGCGCGTTTTCGATCAGATCGCAGACGCGCTCGGCGCAGATTTCGATCGTCGGATCATTGCGACCGATGCGGCGATCGACTCGAGCGGACGTGCGGCCTTTCCGTCGTACGAGCCGCGTCTCTTCGCGCCTACCGTCGATCCGGCCGGCGACGCCGTGGTCGACGCCTATGATCGCGCCGACGGGCGGCTCGATCTGCGCGCCAGCGACATCTTCGTCGCAACTGCATGGTGGACGGCCGCGCATGCGCGTTCGCTCGGGAAAGATCGGCGCCGCATGTTCGGCGCCGACGCGCCGTTCGTCTATGTCATCCAAGACGACGAGCCGCATTTCTACAGCGCAGGCGCCAGGTCCGCGCTTGCCGAAGCGACATATGCTTGCGGCGAAGACATCCTCGCGATCCTGAATTCGGAGGAGCTTTACGCGACGATGATCGCAAAGCACCGGTTCCGCGCCGCGTTCTGCCTGCCCTACGCCATCAATGCGGCCGTGTCGGCCAATCTGACGTCTCGTCCACGCGAACGGATCATCCTCGTCTATGCACGTCCCTCGGTCGAACGGAACGCATATCCGCTCATCCGCAACGCGCTTGCCGTGTGGCAGCAGCGCGATCCCGTTCGCGCGAGCAGGTGGCGGATCGTATTTCTCGGCGAGGCGTTCGATGGTTCCTACGCAACGCCCGTGCAGAATGTATCGATCGAAGGCAAGGTCGATCTGCCGACCTATGCGGACTACCTCAGCCGCGCCAGCGTCGGCCTCTCGCTGATGCTGTCGCCGCACCCGAGTTATCCGCCGCTCGAAATGGCCGAGGCCGGCCTCGCCACGATCGCGAACGACTACGAGGGCAAAATTCTCGCTCGCCGTTTTCCGGACATCCGGACGCCGCGGATCGACGTCGAGTCGCTTGCAGAAGAGATCGAGAGCGCCGTCGCCGCAATGGAGCCCCAGATCGGGCGGCCGTCCGCGCGCGTGACGCCGAAAGCGCTCGATGTTCCCGCCGTCTACGACGCCAGCACGATCGCCGCGCTCGTCAGGAAGAGCATTGCTCTTTCCGCCTGAAACCGGCGCGGGTTCGCATCAGGAACGCGGGCCCGCTTCCTTGAGAACGCGCAGCAGATACTGGCCGTAGCCGCTCTTGGCGAGCCGGCCGGCGGCCGAGCGCATCTCGGCCTCGTCGATCCAGCCGTTGAGATAGGCGATCTCCTCGAGACAGGCGATGCGCTGCCCCTGCCGCTGCTCGATCGCCTGCACATATTGCGCGGCTTCCAGCAGCGAGGACGGCGTGCCCGTGTCGAGCCAGGCGAAGCCGCGCCCGAGCCGCTCGACATTGAGCGTTCCGCTGTCGAGATAAATGCGGTTGAGATCGGTGATCTCGAGTTCGCCGCGCGGCGAGGGCTTCAACGCCGCGGCGTATTCGGGCGCACGCTTGTCGTAGAAATAGAGGCCCGTGACCGCCCAGCTCGACTTCGGCTCATTGGGCTTTTCTTCGAGCGAGATCGCGCGGCCGGCCTTGTCGAATTCCACCACGCCGTACCGCTCGGGGTCGGTCACATGATAGGCGAACACGGTCGCGCCCGACGCGCGCGCGCCAGCCGCCTGCAAGGATTCCGTCAGGCCGTGTCCGTAAAAGATGTTGTCGCCGAGCACGAGCACGGAATCATGGCCCTCCACGAAGGAAGCGCCGATGATGTAGGCCTGTGCGAGCCCGTCCGGACTCGGCTGCACGGCGTAGGAGATCGAAACGCCCCATTGCGCGCCCGTGCCGAGCAGGCGCTGGAACGAGGGCGTGTCCTCCGGCGTCGAGATCACGAGGATTTCGCGAATGCCGGCAAGCATCAGCACCGACAACGGATAATAGATCATCGGCTTGTCGTAGACGGGCAGCAATTGCTTCGACGCCGCCAGGGTCATCGGATGGAGCCTGGTGCCGGACCCGCCTGCCAGAATGATTCCGCGCATGAATGTCGCCTCAGGTCAGAAGGCGGCGCACACAGGCCGCGGTCGAGGATCGCCAGTCCGGCAGGGAAAGCCCGAACGCCGCCTGCAGGCGCGCATTGTCGAGGCGCGAATTTGCGGGACGGCGCGCGGGCGTCGGATAATCCGCCGTCGCGATGCGATTTACACGCACGGGCGTACGGCCATATTTCTGCGCTTCCGCGAAGATTTCTTCCGCGAAATCGGCCCAGGTCGCCTCGCCGCCGCCGGTCATGTGAAACACGCCGCGCAGGTTGGGCGCGGGGTCAGCGCGAAGCCGCTGCGCGATCGCCACGACGGCGTCGGCGATATCAAGCGCGTAGGTCGGATTGCCGCGCTGGTCGGAGACCACGCCGAGTTCCGACCGCGTTTCGCCGAGACGCAGCATGGTGCGTACGAAATTGGCGCCGAACGGGCTGTAGACCCAGGCCGTGCGCAGGATCGCGTGATCGGGATGGATGGATGCGATCTTCTGCTCGCCCGTGAGTTTCGACCGGCCATAGGCGCCGGTCGGGCCGGTCGCGTCGTCTTCGCGATAGGGCCGGTCGAGCCGTCCGTCGAAAACATAGTCCGTCGACAAATGCACCAGCGGAACGCGAAGTTCGGCGGCGATCTCGGCGACATGGCCCGCGCCGTCGCCATTGACGCTCATCGCCATGTCCGGCTCGCTCTCGGCCTTGTCGACGGCGGTATAGGCGGCCGCGTTGACGATGGCGTCGCAGCGCGAGGCGCGCAGGGTCGACAACACCGATGCGCGCCGGGCGAGGTCGAGCTGCGGCCGGCCCATTGCGATGATCTCGACATCGCGCGGCGCGCATTCGATCAAGGCGCTGACGACCTGTCCGACGAGCCCGGTGACGGCAATGCGCATCATGCTATGCGAACGCTTCTTGCAGGTCGCGCAGGCGCGGCCACTTCCGGTCCTTGTCGGACAGCATCGGGCCCGCCGGCGGCAACGGCCAGGCGATGCCGAGGTCCGGATCGTCCCAGGCAAGGCCACGATCGTTCGGCGCCGAATAGAGCGCCGTCACCTTGTAGAGCACTTCGGTGTCCCGCTCGAGCGTGATGAAGCCGTGCGCGAAGCCGATCGGGACGAGCAATTGCTTCCAGTTCTCGGCCGAAAGTTCGACCGCCACATGCTTGCCGAAGGTCGGCGACGAGCGACGAATGTCGACGGCGACGTCGAGAATGCGGCCGCGCACGACGCGCACCAGCTTGTCCTGCGCGAACGGCGCGGTCTGAAAATGCAAGCCGCGCAGGGTGCCGACTTCCGCCGACATCGAGTGGTTGTCCTGAACGAAGCCGAGATCGAGCCCGGCCGCACGCCAGTCGGACTGCTTGTAGACTTCGGAAAAGAAGCCGCGCGCGTCGCCGTGTTTCCTCGGCGTCACGATCTTGACGGCGGAAATGGCAGTGTCCTCGAACTGCATGAAAGTCGCTTGCCCCCGGCTGCGTGTGATTGGAAATCAGGCGATGCGCCCGAGGCGTTCGCCTCGGTAGTTGCTCGAGCGGATGGCCTGCCACCAAGCTTCGTTGTCGAGATACCATTGCACGGTCTTGCGCAGGCCGGTCTCGAATGTCTCGGACGGCGTCCATCCGAGTTCGCGCTCGATCTTCGTGCAGTCGATCGCATAGCGCATGTCGTGGCCGGGACGATCCGTCACGAAGGAGATGAGATCGCGATAGGAGCCCGCGCGCGGGCGCAACTCGTCGAGGATGTCGCACAGCGTGTGCACGACCTCGATGTTCTTCTTTTCGTTGCGGCCGCCGACATTGTAGGACTCGCCGACGACGCCCTTTTGCGCCACCAGCATCAGCGCCGCCGCGTGATCCTCGACATAGAGCCAGTCGCGCACATTCTCGCCACGGCCGTAGACCGGCAGCGGCTTGCCGTCGAGCGCGTTCAGAATCATCAACGGAATGAGCTTTTCCGGGAAATGATACGGGCCGTAATTGTTCGAACAATTGGTGGTGATGGTCGGCAGGCCGTACGTCTCGCGCCAGGCGCGCACGAGATGGTCCGAGCCGGCCTTGGACGCCGAATAGGGCGAGTTCGGCGCATAGGGCGTATCTTCTCGGAACAGGCCTTCGTCGCCGAGCGTGCCGAACACCTCGTCAGTCGAGATGTGCTGGAAGCGGAAGGCGGCCGCCCTGTCCTTCGGCAGTCCGCGCCAATATTCGAGCGCGGCGTCGAGCATCGTGAACGTGCCGACGACGTTCGTCTCGATGAAGGCGGACGGTCCGTCGATGGAACGGTCGACATGGCTCTCAGCGGCCAGATGCATCACGATATCCGGCTGGAAATCGTTCAACGCCTTCGAGACGGCTGCGCGGTCGCAGATGTCGGCGCGACGGAACGCATAGCGCGGATCGGTCGCGATCGGCGCAAGCGAATCGAGATTGCCGGCGTATGTCAGCTTGTCAAAAACGAGAATCTGATCCTCGGACTTTTCGACAACACGGCGGGCCACAGCAGACCCGATAAAACCGGCGCCGCCCGTGATCAGAATGCGCATGCGAAGCTCCGAAAAGGCGCTTCTTAGTAGTTGTTGACGCGTTGCAATGCAATACCGCAAATCGGCGGGCAGTCATTGATGCAAATGGCTTTTTCCGGGATGTGTCGATTATTTCAGAGGCGTCGGCTTTCCAGCGCGGCTCGAATGTCGGCGGCGACGATTTCTGGCGCGGCCAGGCGGCCCGGCAACGGCTGCGCCACGGCCACGCGCCGCGGCGCGGGGGCGCCGATGGTCGGCTCGGCGCGCGCGACGGCCCGCTCGATTTCGGCCGCGAGCGCCTCGGGCTCCAAACGGTCGAGATTGTCGATGTCGGGAAACCTGCGGCGCAAGTCCTTGCCCGGAAAGGCGTTCGTGATGATTTCGAGGCCGGCCTCCGCCATTTCGAGCGGCGGGTAGCTGGGATGCGGCGAAACCATCAGCGAAACGCCGACCGCCGCGCGATTGAGATAATCGGCATAGGCGTCGAGGCTGACCTTTCCTTCGACCGCCACATTCTGAACGGGATAGGCCAGCGCCGGCTCGAAGCTTTCGCCGAGAAACAGGATCGACCAGCGGCTGGCGCGGACTGGATCGCGCTGCTGCCAGATCCGCAGACCTTCGCAAATCAGTTCGAACGCATTGCGCGCCACGGACGGCCGTCCGTAGATCAGGATCAGGCGCTCACGAGGCTGCGGCGCGAGCTTTTGCGCGATGCGGGCATTGATCGCATACGGCGCGCAGAACGCGTGCGCCAGCCCGTGCTTGCCGGTCATGCCCGTGAACAGCTCTTCCGAATTGATCACGACAATGGCGTCGGCCGCGTCGAGGTAGGTCGTCTCGGCGAGCGCGTATTTCGTGCTCCAGCCGTAGAAATTTGGTTCGTCGTCCTGGATCAGGTAGACGAACGGGAGCGCGCCGCCGAAATAGCGCGCCCTGTCGCGTTCGAGACCGCGCTGGATCGTTGCGGTCCACCAGGCCGTCGCCACGAACATATCGCCTGAGCGCAGATCGAGCCGCCCGCCCTCGCGCTGAAAGACATCGACCAGCGCGCGTTCGACCTCGTCGAGGCTCGCGGCAAATGGCGTTGCCGCATAGTCGGACAGGCTCGCATAGCCTTCGGGCTCGATGTCGGCGTCGGTGGCGATAATTCGCCGGTCGTAGCCGGGCCCGAGCACGTCCGCCCATTCCCCGAACATCTTGAGTGCGGTGGCCACGCCGCCGAACGTCTGGTGCGGATTGACCGTCGGCACGAGCAGGTTCAAGCGCGGGCGCGGATTGCGCGAAGGGTAGGTCGCGATCGGCCGGGCCTCTTTCACGCCGAGCGCATAGGCAGGCAGATGTGTGTCGACCGGCGTCAGGCACGGCTGAAATGCCTGCAGCCTGTGACGCGAGATATCGGCTGGGTGGTTGACCTGCAGCACGGTGCGCGGCGTCGGATAGAGATCACGGCGCACGACCTTCAGCCATTCGAAGCCGCGCGATTCGGCGGCCATCAGCACGATTCGCTCGATCGCATGTGCGATCGTGCCGTCCACTTGGCCGGATTCCTCGGGAAAGTCCTCGTAAGCGAGGCCGAGATCGAGCAGCGGACGGATGGCGGCCACACGCCCCCAGAACATCGACCCGGACGGAAACTCGAGCGTGAGATTCTTGTCGATCTCGACGCCGAGCCGCCGCATGAGCGCACGCGCCTGATCGTAATTGTATCCCCAGTTCAGGATTCCGCGGATTTCGAACAAGTGCTGCGGAAACACGATTCCGAGCTTCGGATCGCCGAACAGAGACAGAATCGATTTCGCGGTCGCCTCGGAGCCGAGCAGATTGTCGAGCAGGTAGCCGCCCCAGCGCGCGAGTGGCGCGCCCCCATGCGGGGACTTCTTGGTGTGCAGATGAATGAACAGGTCGTAGCCGTCGTAGACATCACGAAAGCCGATGAATTTCGCGGCGATGTCGCGGCCGCGATTGGGCAATATCCGGACCTCCACATTGCCTTTCGGCCAATCTTGCGTGAGCGCGCGGATTTCACCGGCTTTCGCCTCGGTGTCGGTCGAGATGAACAGGTCGACGCGCACGGGGACATTGCGCAGTCGCGCGAGATAGTCTCCCAGCGTGTCGGTGTAGAAGGCGTGCACGATTGCGGCGACCGGCCCTTGCGCGCGCGGCCGCGGATCGAAGGCGAACGGCGCCTCGAGCGCAAAGTCCGCATCGTCGACTGGTCGGCGCGCAGGCGCGACGCCGTCTGGCATCGTCAGGTCGGAGCGGAAATGATACCGCACTGCATTGTCGTGCGACGCCTTGTTGACGGGGTTGCGGCTGCGCCCGAGCGGCGGGTCGTGCCGTGCGGCGAGTTGTCGCAGAACCGCGCCGATCGTCGCGCGCAGACCTTGCGTGCGCATGAGTTCGGGGCCGTCGCGTCGAATGTCGGCTGGAGCAAGAAAGACGCCGACCGGCGAATCGATCAGTTTTGCCGCCTCGCGCATCGCCGCGCCGAACAGGGCTTCCGCGCCGCGGTCGGCGAGGATCTTGTAGCCATTGCCCAAATGGCGCAGCACGGTCTGGTGCGGCCGTTCCCTGTTACGATCGGTCATCTGGCTGTCCGCATGTCCCACAAGCGCCGGCAATTCGATCGAAACAGAAAGAGGTCGGGCGGGCGTCGGTCCAAGAGCGCTGAAATGCACGCTCCGCTCGAGCCGCTATACCAAGCTGCGGGGAAGGGTCCAAGTGCCAGCTGCGCCCGCGTCTTCTTGACCGTCTCACGCCGGCGCGCGTATCGATCCCCTCATCGCGCCGGCTGGCGACCGGGCGGTCCAAAGGACAGACTGGCGCGCACGGCGCATGTTGGAACGGCGCGGGATGAACCGGAAATTCCATCTGAAGGCGAGCAGCGGCGTGATCTCCGACGCCCGCGGCTTCGTCGCCGCCACCGACGAGCCCTGGCTGGAGATTACGCCGAGGGCAGCCTTCCGGCCCGGGCGGATCGTCGAAATTCGCTACTTCGCCGGGCTGGAACAGCAGATCGCGCGGCCAATCTTGCGTTTTCGATCGGCCGGCGGTCGCTGCTGGGACGCGCTGATGCCAGCGCCCTCGGAAGGGATGGGGATCTGGCGTGGCCGGGTTCCGCCGGAGACCGCCGCAGTGCTCGTCAGCCCGCTGGCGTCGGCCGGTCGCTTCACTTTCGAGATCGACAGCGTGCGCACCTTGGGGGCGTTCGCCCAGGCGCCCTGGCGCATGGCTCGGCCGAAACGCAGCTTCTTCGCTTCCTCCGCGCGGATGGTCGGCCTGCGCGACGAGGCCGACCTCAATTTGCGATGGGTGTTCGGCCAGCCGGAAACGCAGGATTGCGCGCAATGGAAGCGCGCGCGCGCCCTGCCTGCGCCGCGTGGCGTCGAGACCGGTCCGCTCTGCATCGTGATTGTGAACGGCCGCGCCGCCAGTGCGGACAGCCTGTCGCAGACGCTCGCCTCGCTGCAGGCGCAATCCTTCGGGAACTGGCGTCTCGTCGTGCTCGACGCGCCAGCGTTCTTCACGCCGGGTGCGGAATCGCGGGTGGCAATGCTTCGTTCCGCCGCTGAACTGAATGCGCCCGACGGCGCGCTTGTCGCGCGTCTCGAACCCGGCGACCAGATCGATCCCGAGGGCCTTGCCGCCTTCGTCGCGCTGTTCGCCCGCAGGCCGGAAATCACTGCCGCCTATTGCGATGAAGTCCGGGCGGGGCCGCAGCCTGCGCCGGTGTTCAAGCCAGACTGGAGCCCGATCCGGCAGGAATGGGCGCCCTATGTCGGCCGCGCCGCATTCGTGCGGTGGGAAGCGTTTCGCGCGCAAGTGATGGAAGGCACGCCCGAGGAGGCGATCGACCTCTGCCTGCGCGCGGCGTCCGCCGTCGGCCACCTGCGGCGCGCGGCGATCAGGACACAGGTTCGGGCGCCTGCCTTGCGGCGGGCGCAGGCGATCGCGCGCGCACCTGCGCCTCGTGGCGCCGTAGCGATCGTGATTCCGACCAAAGACCGAATCGACCTGCTGGCGCCCTGCATCGAATCGCTGTTCGAAAAGACAGTTCACCCCGAGTACCGCGTCGTAGTCGTGGATAACGGCAGCACGGAGCCGCGCACGTTCGAAGCGTTCGAGCGCTGGCGCGCGCGCGAGCCGCGCCTTTCTGTGCTTCCGGCGCCGGGTCCATTCAATTTCTCGAAGCTCTGCAACGACGGCGCGTCGAGCGTCGAGAGCGACTTTCTGCTGTTCCTGAACAACGACACCGTCGTGCTGCAGGGCGAATGGATCACGCAACTTCAATCGTTCGCGGCGCGCGGCGATATAGGCGCCGTTGGCGCACGCCTGCTCTATCCTGACCTGCGGGTGCAGCACGCCGGCGTCGTGATCGGCCTCGGCGGCGTCGCCGGTCATTTCGGCGAGGGCGCAGCGGAGCCGGCGCGCGGTTGGCTCGACGGCGACGCCATGCCGCACGAAGCCTCGGCTGTCACTGGCGCCTGCCTCATGGTCGCGCGCGAAAAATTCGATGCTGTAGGCGGGTTCGACGAGGCCAACTTGCCAGTCGACCTCAACGACGTCGATCTGTGCCTGCGGCTCAACCAGAAGGGCTGGCGCACGGTCTGCGACGGTCGCACACATTTGCTGCACTTCCAGTCCGCCAGCCGCGGCGGCGGGTTGCGCCTGCAATCCGTCTATGACCGCGAACGCCGGTACTTCATGGAACGCTGGAGCGGCGTCATCCGCGACGATCCGTATTTCAACCCGAACCTGTCGCTCTACGATCTCACACCGAAACTGGGTTGAAAATCGACGCGGTCAGTCGCCTTCCGTATCCAAATCAGGACGATGGAATAGATCCGCCGCGTCGAGCGCTTCCTCGTCGCACATCACCTGAAATGCGGCCTTGATCGCCTCGGCCTTGTCGACCGCCTCGGCCTTGCTCTCGTCGGGCGCTGCGAGCCCGACCAGCGTCGGCACGGCGCGGCGCAGGAAACCAGCGACCTTGCCGCCCGGCTCGTCCGTCAGGAAATGCTCGGCGAACACGCGCATCACGTGCGCAACACCCTCCTCGGTCACCGAGCGCCTGTCCGGCGCGAAATAGTTGCCGGCAAAGCCACTGGCCACGATCTCGTACGACGGGAAATAGGCGACGTTGGCCGCGCTGCGCGCGATCATCTCGGCGGCGACGCGCAGTACCGATTTCGAATAGACAGTCGATGTCAGCACGTGGCGCTTTTCGGCGGTGGCCGCAAGCGGAACGGGCGACACTGTCAGGATGACCTTCGCTTTCGGATTGATCTTGCGCAGACCGGCAAGAAACGCGGTCATGTCCGCGACGATTTCCTCGACGTCGAAATTCACGAACTCGTGCTCTCTGGCGGAGAAACTGCCACCGCTGACGCCCGGGCACACGGGATAGACCGCGCCGTCGCGGCGCGCGCGCCACGCCTCGGTCAGGCCGAGCGTGAATACAAAAATGTCGAGCGTCTCGAACGCCTTGCGCACGGCGGCGAAATGCCTTTCGCGGTCCATGTCGTATTCACGCTGCGAATTGAAGCCGCCCGGCTGGATGTTAGGGCGGAACGGGTCGATGAAATGCCCCGGTCCTTCGATCCATACGTCGTCGGCCGGCTTGAACCGGCCATAGGCGCGATCGAACAACTGCAACAGCTGGCGCGCCGTGTAGATGTTGCCGTAGCGGGCGGTGAATATGCCGAAATTCGTTACGCGGGCGGCATCCGGGTGGACGATCGGATGCGCCTTCTCGGTTACCAGATAGGAGCAGCCGGCGGCGTCGAGATAGCGGCCGATGTGCTGCGCGAAGCAGGAGCCGCCGGTCGCCACCCTGGCGCGCGGGCCGAAGGTGAAGGGAACCTCGACCACCGGATCGAGTGCGCCGTCAGCTGCATTGGCGACGCCGCGCCGCCAGTAGGCAAAGTCCGGCATTGCGGCGTAGGGATGCTTGCCGGCTTTATGCCTGCCAGCGGGGTGCTTGGCCATCTGTCAGTCCCCAAACAGGCGCTGCAACACGCGCGTCAGCATCGCCTCTCCGTAGATCGCGTTGGCGTGGGTCGCGTCCGTGCCCAATGCGATCTCCGCCATCATCCCAGCGCTGTCGACGACCGCCGGCGGCGTCTCGACGTAGGTTACGCCGGATTTCCCGCACATCTCGCGATAGAGGCCGCATTGCACGCGCCACATCTTGTATCGCAACAAGTCGGGTGGAACGTCGTCGCCGCTGATCGCAGTCTGGAAAAACTCGCCGGGACAGGCCAGCACTTGCGCTCGCGGTGTGGGCGGCGGCGGTTCGACCTGCACGACCGGCGTCTCGACCGCGGCGCGGATGGCGCGCAGTACCTCGAAGGTTTCGGCCATGAGCTGACGGAAGGTTTCGCGCAGGGCCGCCTCCGGCAGGATCGCGCGGCCACGCGCCAGCGGCAAGTCCGGCGCCTCTCCGAGAATGAAATCGAACGGGGGAGCGAACTGGCTGATCGCCAGCACATTGTGCTCGTTGCCGCCCAAAGCCGTAAGGACGAACCGTGGCGCGCTCTCGGTGAGCGTCTCGCGCAGGTTGGCGTTGATCTCGCCGCCCTCGGACAACGGCGGCACAAATCGCGGATCGTGCAGATAGTGGAACTGTCCGGCGACCCGTTCGCCGGCGATATCGAGATGCTTTGCCTGAAGCGCCTCGGACCCACGTGCGAGCGCGACGATGTGGCTATGGCCGACGCCGACGAAATTCAGCATCCGACCATCGCACGACTCCGCGCAACCGGCGACGTGACCTTGAATTTCATATGTTCAATAGGATGTTCGCCGTGAACATCGTTTGCCGAGGCAGGCGTCCCGCGCGCAGACAACATCAATTTACCCGCAAGTCCTTTCGGGATCATCGGAGCTGGAACCTGTCGACGTCCTTGCCGCCGGACAAGTCTTGGCAACTGCCGGGAAGCCGGTCAAGTGGCCGAAGTCGTTGGAAAAAAGCAAGCGTTCGAACTGGGATATCATTTTTTCGCGCGTCGTCTGATCCGGCGCGCGCGAAGCCATTGCCTGGCCTCGAGCAACCACAGCCTGCGTCGATCCCGCGGCAGGATGCACAAGAAGCGCTCGGCGATCTCGATGACGAGCGCATCGGGCTTGCTGCGTGCGACATATCGCCAGTCGATCTCGCTCGACCAGACGAATTCGAGCGAACGCACCGTTTCCGCCAGCATGGCGGTCAATTTATCGGAGCCGGCGCCCGCAAATGAATCGCCGAACATGAGGAGGCGCTGGTCGTTGCGTGCACCCGGATTCTCGAAACACGCGCGCGCGCCGACGTGAATCTGCTCCTCGTATGCGGGATCCTCGAGAAAACCGGTGATGCGATTGACCCGCACCCGCGAGGCTTTGTGCAGGAAGTCGTGGATGCGGACCTCTTCCCAATGTTGCGGCCGAGCCTGCGCGCCAAGGTCCAGCCGCGCCGAAAATCTGCGCTGCGGTCGCGCAAGCAGGTCCGGCTCCGGTTGCAACCCGAGCCGTGCGCACACTTCCAGATAGGCCAGATGGCAACCTTCCGACGTCCAGTGGGTGTCGGTTCGCCAGTAGAGGTCGGTTCGATCGCGCTCGGCCAGCATGGGACCGACGAGATCGACATAGCACGCCGCCGCCGGCGAGCCGGCGAGGCTGTCGCGCAGCCGCAGGGCGGGCGAGAGCGAAGGGTCGACGCCGGCGCTGGCCTGCCGGTCGCCGTAGATCGTCAATTTCTCCGGAACGATGGCAAAAATGCACGGGATGCCGAGCGACTCGGATTTGGCGACCCTCGCCTCGACCAGCGCGCGCCAGGCCTCGAGCCGGCGATCGGACAGCGGACCGTCGTCGCGCGCATAGAGCGAGGCGACGAAGTTGGAGCCGCCGAGCAGGAACAGCGAGCCATCCTGCCCCTCGTGTACGAGTGGCGGCCCATCCTCCCCTGTGCGCCCCGCCATCGCCCCGTCCGAATTCTCGTCGATCTCCGCAGGCGCTGCGATCAGGGACCGCGAAATCCGTTGCCCGCGCGACGCGCTGTTTGTACGGTGCGGCACTATACAGTGGCGGCCGCGTGGCAGGAAGCAGACGGGCCTGTAGTCGCCGATCGGACGTAACCGAGCCATGTCGATGCAGCAACTCATCCGCCTCGAATGCTTTTACGCCTACGGGTTTCAGGGCCGTGAGATGAGGGCGGTGCGCGCGCCGTTCGCGATGGCCGGCGATGCTGCCGGGCTCGTCGGGCAGGTCGCCGAGATCGACGGCTCCGCATACAGGATCATCGCTGTCAGCCGTCAGATTTCCGGGCCGATCGCGAAAGGCGAGCCGATAGGGGTCGAGGTCGGTCGCGCGCAGGAAGCGTCGGCCTGATGCATTTCGTCGGCGTCGGTCACAGCCACGTCGTCGCGCTCGCCAAGGGCGCCTATGCCTTGCAGGCCAAAGGCGACCAGCGGCGCGGCGGCGCGATCTCGTGCCACTTTCACTATCTCTACGATCCCGCATACACGCCGCCGTTCGCCGGCGCCCAACTCAACGCGGAAATATTGCGTGTGGTAGCGGAAGGAGCGCCGCAGTTCGTGCTGACCTCGATGGGCGGCAATGAGCATAACGTGCTGTCGATCTCGCAGCGCGACGGCAAGTTCGACTTCTGGCTCGGCGAAAACCTCGGCCTGCCGTGCGATCCGCGCGCGACCATGATCACGGAATCGGCGCTGCGGGAGACCTTGCGCGACTATCTCGAAGAGAAGATGCAGATCCTGCGTGCGATCAGGGTTGCGACCGATGTTCCGATCGTGCAGGTCGAGCCGCCGCCGCCGCTCCCGCGCGAGCAGGTGCTGGCCTATCCCAAGGAGTTTTTCCGCTCCCTGCTCGACCGTCGCACGCTTGCGCCCGATCTGCTTCGCCACAAGGTATGGCGCGTTCAGTGCAGCTTGATGCGCCAGATCTGCGCGGACTTTGGCGTCGGCTATGTCGAGACGCATCCGGACATGATCGATGCATCGGGCATGATGGCGCGCCATGCGTGGGGCGCGGACGCCACGCACGCCAACGACGTCTACGGCGAAGCGATGATAGAGCTCGTGCTGCAGCGCGTCGGGAAGGGCTGAGCATGGCCGATCATCCCTATCGCGACATGCCCGACTTCGCTTATTGGCGGCGTGGCGTGGCCAATGCGCCCGAAGGCGGGCTCGATCCTGTCGTGACAACGCCGTTCACGATCGGCAAGAGCGACGCCATCGCTGCCGCCGGCTCCTGTTTCGCGCAGCATATCGGCCGCTATCTGCAGGCGGCTGGCGGCAACTACCTCGTCACCGAACCGCCGCATCCGCTTCTGACAGCGAATGCGGCGGCCCGCACGAATTACGGTCTGTTCACCGCGCGCTATGGCAATGTCTACACCGCGCGGCAGTTGCTGCAATTGTTCGAGCGCGCCTATGGCCGCCTCCGTCCGCAGGAGGATGTCTGGCGCGAGAGCGAGCGCGTCTTCCTCGATCCGTTCCGTCCCAACATCCAGCCAGGCGGCTTCAACTCGCAGCGCGAGTTCGACCAGGATCGCGAGCGCCATTTCGCTGCCGTGCGCAAGGCGTTCGAGACACTTGACGTCTTCATTTTCACGCTCGGCCTGACGGAAGCGTGGCGCGCGCGGGCCGATGGCGCCGTGTATCCGGTTTGCCCGGGCGTCAGCGGCGGCGTGTTTTCGGAGAAAAGACACGAGTTCGTGAATTTTTCGCTCGACGACATCGTCGCCGACATGACCGCGTTCTTCAGCAAGCTGCGCGCAATCAATCCGAAAGCTCGCGCGATTCTCACGGTGTCGCCGGTGCCGCTGGCCGCCACCGCCGAGAAGCGCCACGTTCTCGTCTCCACCGCCTATTCGAAGGCCGTGCTGCGTGTCGCTTGCGAACGGCTCGCAAGAACCATTCCCGATGTCGTCTACTTTCCGTCCTACGAGATCGTCGCGAGCGGTTTCGCCGGGCATTATTTCGCGCAGGACAAGCGGTCGGTCACTGAAGAGGGCGTCGCTCATGTGATGCGTGTGTTCACGCGTCATTTCCTGTCGATGCAGGACCACTCGTTCGCCTCGCTCGTGCGGCGGGTAGTCGGCGGCGAGGCGAAAGAGCCGGCGACCGAAGCCCGCGCCTTGCAGGCGGCGTTCCAGGTAATGTGCGACGAAGAAAGCCTCGACCGCCCGCCGGAGTAGGCAAGGGCCGATTTGGCGCTGTCACATTGACGAAACGCCGACGGATGGTGGGCTATGTCGGATGGATGA
>CAZWJF010000029.1:0-29961 GCA_964634325.1 uncultured Rhodoblastus sp. | reverse complement strand
GCCTCGTGCGCGCCACCTTCATCGACAATCCCGAAATCGGCCTGTTCGGCCGGCGAGAAACCAGCGCGCAGGGTTTCACGCGCGCGGATTCGACGACGGTTGGATTTCGCTTCCGCATGCCGCTGCCCACCGCCGGCCGCAACGAACCGCGCGCTGCTGAGGCGACGGCGGAAGTGATCCGCACGCAGGCGGATTTGATCCAGCTCAGCCGCGTCATTTCCGCGGAAGCGGCGATTGCGCGCAACGCCGCCGCCGCCGCGCGCAAGGCGGAAGGCAGCGCGGCTGCGCGTTTTTCGGTCGCCAACCAGCAGTACGAAATTGCGCTAAAATCGATTCGTCTTGGCGAGATCAGCGCTGTCGACCTGTTTCGCGTGCGCCAAATTCGCCTGGAGGCTCAGCGCAGTCATGTCGCCGCACAGGTTGAAGCGGGTCTCGCGGTATCGCGTCTCAACCAGGCGCGCGGATATGCGCCGGGTCGCTGAACTTCGCCAAAGCGTCGCGTGTGTTTGAAATGTGCGACCGCAGGTGGTCGATGTCTTCTATCGACCGCTGTCGCCCTTGCCGCGCCACGGAAGCCCCGGCTTGGCGTCGGTGGCCCCGATGGGCGCAGACTTCCGGTCCGCGGCTTCGCGCGCCTTCTGCTTTTCCGGCAGCTGCTTCAGATAATTCTGCAGATCGAAAATGTTTGGTCGACCGGCTTGGGCGTTAGATGGCGCTGCGGCGATCAGCGCACATGCAACGAGTGCTTGCAGACCGCGGCGGGCAAGAGGACTTGTGCGAACAGGATTCATGCAATCGACATTGCGCCACCTATCATAACGTCGCGCTGACCGAGCATGTCAGTTTTTTGTCAGGTGAGCTGCGACACGTCTGGCATCGCTTGATTCGTCCCGTCCCTGCGCTCGCGCAGGGACCGGCAGCATCAACATCTTCGGCGCGGAGATTGATATCGATCCCGTTTCTCTCTGCTGAGCGCCGATCGTATCGCTCTTCACACGGCTGATACGTTCGTCGGCGGAAAGCGGCTGGCGATACCCGGGACAAGAACTAGTCGCGCTGTGTCGAAGCGACCGCAGACCCGTCGCGCAAAGTAGGCGATGGAAAGATTACGACACGCTCTCCTTCGGATAATCCACCTGATATCAACGCGCGGGCGTCGCTTCGCTGCGTCACTGCGACCTCCCGAATCTTCGCTTGTCCGTCTGCGACGCAGAAAACGTTCCAGCCGCCGCCGCCTCGAAACAAGGCGCCGACAGGAATCGTCAGCGCGTCTGCAACGCGCGCGACCTCGATGCGGGCTTCAACTCGATAAGCGTCGCCCAGCGTCGTCCAACTTTCCCGGGGCGCCGTGATCGCCATGACGACGAGTACGCGCTGTTCGTCGATGCCCAGCGCTGACACTTTCGTGAAACCCGCAGGCTCGATGCGTGTGACGGTTGCATCGAGATCGACGGGACCGCCCCACCGCTCAATCTTCGCCGGAGCTCCAACCTTCATCTGCACCGCGTCGGCCGTCAGCACGTCGGCGATGACCTCGAGCCGGGCGGGATCGCCGATCTCGAGAATTGTTGCTCCGACAGAGACCGGGCCCTCGCTCTCCTGTGCGACCTTGAGCACCACGCCGCCGATCGGCGACCTGATTTCGATCGTTCGCGTCGCCCCGTCTCCCGCGCTCGTCTGTATTGCCGCGCGAGCCAGCGCTTCCTCGTGTTCGGAGAGGTGTACGTCGAATTCGGCGACATCGGCCTCGCGCTCGGCCAGCTTGACCGCCAGTTCGTCCTGCTCCCTTCGGGTTGCGGTCGCGACGCCCTTGCTCGCCAGAGCGCTCGTGCGCGCGAGATCGGCGCGTGCTTGGTCGAGCTTCGCGCGCGCCCGCGCCGCCGCGGCCTTCGCTCTGTCGCGTGCCGCCTCCGCTACGCCAAGCCGCTCCTCGAGCTGACGGCGCGCGCGAGGATCGTCGAGAGGAACAGCGCCAGGCGACACGATCGCCAGGACAGAGTTCAGTTCCACGCGGTCGCCGACTTTCAAGGCGACGCGTCCAAGCAGGCCGGAGATCGGCGATGACACGACATATCTGTCGCGCACGCGCGTCTTGCCTTCGCTGAGGATCGAACGCACGAAAACGCCACGCGTCACAGGAGCGGTGTCGACCAGGATCGGCGAGGGGCGAAGGAGCATCCAGCCAACCGCTGTCGCTCCGACGGCGACAAGGGCCACTGCGAATGCGCGAAAGCCGGATTTCATGGCTAGGCTCGAGTCTTGAGGACGGAGATGAGGTCGAACCGCCATAACTGACGGCCGATGACGATCATGCTGGCGATCGTGGCGACGAGCACGAAGAGCGCGGTCAGCACGTAGGAAGCCGGGCCGATCGCCGCGGGTATTTCGAACATTTCCGTTTCGAAGGCGAGCAGCAGGAGGCGCACGAGGGACCGTCCGAGCACCAGGCCGATCGGAACAGCAAGAGCAATCTCGACAATTATTTCGGCGAATAGAAGTCGCGCCGTCTCCAGTTTCGTGAAGCCGAGAATGCGCAGGGTCGCAAGTTCAAGCGCATGCTCGTGATAGGCGATCCGTGCGCTGTTGTAGACCACGCCGAATGCGATGGTGATCGCGAACAATGTGAAAAACCCCGCCATGAGCAGTACGACTGCGCCGGTGGTGTCACGGAAATTGCGCATTGCCCGCGCCGTGAAGCTCACCGTCGCGATCTTGGGCGTCTGCTTGACGGCGGCGTAGAAATTTTCGGTTCGCGTGGCGTCGAGTCGCACCAGGACCGCGCTGACATGGCGGTCTTCCTGCAGGAAGCGATCGAGCCAGTTTCGATCGGAATAGGCCGAAACCCCGATCAGATCGTTTACCGTCCCGGCGAGGACTGTTTCGCGGCGCAATCTGCGCCCTTCGAGAAACTCGACATCGACCTGACCGCCCGATCGAAGGCCGAGCTTTTCGCTCAGGCGGCGCGACATCAACAGACCGTCGCTCTTGAGGTCGATCGGCGTGAGGCGTTCGTCGAGGACGCGACGCAACTGTTGTTCGCCGGAGAGTCCGAATACGCCGGTCTCGTATGAACGGGTCGCAACGCGCAGGCGCACCGGCGCGGTCCGGATCGGCTCGGCGAAGATCACGCCCGGCAACCGGCGGGCCTCGTCTGTCACGCGTGGCGGCATTGACTCGGCGAAGGTCAAGACGGCGTCGGACCGGTCCGTGGCCGCAAGCTGCACGTCGATCATGTTGTTCAACGCGTCCGTCCAGAAGATGCTCAGAAGGATGAGAGGGGCGGCGGTCACGATGCCGCCGAGCGTCAGGCCCGCTCGCAACGGGTGGGCCATGACGCCCCGGATCGCCATCATCCAGCGCGCCGGGACAGCGCGCCAGAAGCGAGGATCGCGCGATGTGTAGGCCGGCGGCGCCGGCGGCCGCATCGCCTCGGCGGGGCGCAGTCGCCCAACTTCACGCACGGCAGCCAGCGCGCCGCCAACGCCGCTTACAAACGCCAGCGCGGTGGCGGCGAGCGGGGTCCACAATCGCACGTCGTACGTGAACTCTGGAAACCGGAAGAATGGGCGATAGGTCGCGAGAATCGCCTGACCGGTAGCGATGCCGAGAGCAACGCCGACAACAGCGCCGAGCGCCGCGACGATCACTGCGAATTTTGCGAAATGCCAGGAAATCTCGGAGCCGTAACCGAGGGCTTTCAGGGTCGCGATCTGCTCGCGTTGCGAGGCGACCAGGCGTCCCATGACGACCCGAAGCAGAAAGGCCGACACCAGCAGAAAGACCGGAGGTATCGTCGTCGCCATCGTGCCTTGCTGTCGCACCTCGTCCATCAATTGGCGATGCGAGGGCTGCTGACTTCGACCATGCGCGACCAACCCGCCCCATCGCGCGAAAAGCTGATCGAGCGCTGCCTCGACAGAGCGTGCATTTGCGCCCGGAGATAACGTCGCCACGACATCGTTGAAGGCGCCCTCCATCGCGAAGGCGTGAGCGAGCGCATCGTGGGCCACATAGAAAACGCCGTAGCGCTTGTCATCCGGCAAGGCCTCGCCCGGAGCGACACTGAAGACATATTCCGGCGAGGCGACCACGCCAACGATCTGAAACCTGTGCTTGCGTCCATTCAGGAGCGCCGAAACAGCGTCGCCGGGCCGGAGCGCATTGCCCTCCGCAAACCCCTGCGTCACGAGGATCTCGTCCAGACGATCCGTAGCGACGTCTCGGCCGGCCAGGAGGCGCAGCTTGTTGATCCGAAGGCGTCCGTCGGCGGGCAGTCCAATCATGCGTCCGGAGAGAGGAAGCGACACGCCCGGCAGATCGATGATGACGTCGAACACAAGGCGTGGTTCGTATTGCGCGATTCCGGGGATTTCCGCGATGCGATCGGCGACCGGCAGAGGAGCGCGCTTGAGGCGCAGGAAGATATCGGCGAAGCGGCTCTCCTCGTAAAAGCGCGCTTGCGATGTCTGGAGTGAATGATAGGCGGCAAGGGCGGATATGAACACAGCAATGCCGGACGCCATGACGAGCGCAATCGTGATGATCTGCCCGCCAAGCCGCCGACAGTCGCGCAGCAACTTCCGGTCGAGCGCGCTTACCATCTGACGTCCTCTGGACGGGCGCGCTGCTTGTTTCCATCGACGCGCGCAATCTGCCCGTCGGCCATATACATGACACGGTCCGCCATGGCGGCGATCGCAATATTGTGCGTGATGACGATCGTGGTCGTTCCGAACGCGCTATTGACCTCTTCCAGGGCGGCGAGAACGCCGACGCCGGTTCTGGAATCGAGCGCGCCGGTCGGCTCGTCGCAAAGCAGGACATCCGGGCGCTTTGCGATCGCGCGCGCGATCGCCACGCGTTGCTGCTCGCCGCCCGACAATTGCGATGGAAAATGATCCATGCGCGCGTCGAGACCGACGCGCGACAGGGCGTCCTCCGGTTTCATAGGCCTTTCTGCGATGTCAGTGACCAGTGCGACGTTCTCGCGCGCCGTGAGGCTGGGGATCAGATTGTAGGATTGAAAAACAAATCCGACGTGCTGACGCCGATACAGTGTGAGTTCTTCATCGCTTGCCGCCACCAGATTGTGGTCGCGCCAGGCTGCAGCGCCAGATGTCGCACTGTCCAAGCCGCCCAGAATATTCAGGAGCGTGCTCTTGCCGCTCCCCGAGGGCCCGAGCAGCACAATGAACTCGCCCTCAAAAATCTCCAGATCAAGCTCGCGAAGCGCGGCGATCTCGACAGCGCCGACACGATACACTTTCGAGAGTTTCCGCGCTGCGAAGACGAGCGGTTTCATCGCGGCGTCCAGTAGCGCGCGTGCAGAAGCCGCCGAGACCCCCGCATTCGCGCAGCAGCCGTGCCGATTGTGATCATGCAGCCTCAGTACGAATAGAGGACTGGCGTCGTCGCATACTGCAGCATCTGACTTGTGACGCCCCCGATGACGAACTGAATTACGCGCGCATGCGCATAAGCGCCCATTACGAGGAGGTCAGGCTTAACGTAGTCGACATGGTCCCGCAGGGTCCATCCGGCGTCGTCGTGCTGGATCGGGAGCTCTGTCAGCCGGACGTGAGGACAGTGCCGCGCCAGATTTTCGGTCAAATCGGCCCCAGCCACGCTCCTTTCGTCTCGATCAGCCACGCAGACGACTTCGACCTCATCGGCCATTTCGATCAACGCGAGCGCATCTCCGACAGCGCGGGCCGCGCGGGCTCCGCCATCCCACGCGACGACGATGCGCTTGAACTGACATTCGTTCTCCCATTCGGCGGGCACGACGAGAACCGGCCGTCCCGCGCCGAAGAGAACGCCCTCGACAAGTCCTGCTTCGAAAGACAGGACGCCCTTCGATTGCGGCAGGACGATCAGATCCGCCGTGCGCGACGTCGTAATCAGTTCCGCGCGCGCGACGGCGTACGGCGCCTGAATGGTCCTGGCGTCGGCCGTGACGCCGGAAACAAGGGCCGCAGCCAAAAGTCGCGCGTTTGAATCCTCCGCGCGTTTGCGGCGTTCGTCATTGAGCTCATCGACGACAGCCTGAGCGAGAGGTACGAGCCGACCGGCGGGCAAATCCAGCATCGGCGCAATAACCTTGCACGAGAGATGTGCGTGTTGGCTGTCGCACAGCGCGAGAGCGTATTGCGCCACCGCATCGGGGGGAGAAACGTCCTCCGCCAGCAGTCCGAGCAGCACTGTCTTGATCGCCATTGCCTCGCTCCGCTCTACCGCAGGCCGAGTTTTTGGTGAAATTCGCCTGGCGGCGTTGCGATGGATCAATGGCTTGGACAGCCGTCAACGGTGCAAATTGCCCTTGCGGATTTGAGCAGTCGCGGTCGATAGCGCCGCATCCGCGGCGGTTTCGATGCTGCGACCATCGCCGGACTTCATTCCAAAGGTCGCAGGGGAGACAAACGTGCACGTTCAGCATCGCGAGACGCATCTCATCGAACGCATAGGCTGGCTTCGAGCAGCGGTTCTCGGCGCCAACGACGGGATCATTTCCACCGCCAGCCTCATGGTGGGTGTGGCGACGGCGTCGAACTCGATTTCCGAAGTTCTGGTTGCGGGGGGCGCGGGTCTGGTTGCAGGCGCGATGTCGATGGCGGCCGGCGAGTATGTGTCCGTCAGTTCCCAGGCTGACACGGAAAACGCCGACCTTGCACGCGAAAGAAAAGAGCTTGCGGAACAGCCGGAGGCAGAGCTGCAGGAACTCGCTTCGATCTACGAAGCCCGCGGGGTCGACAAGGATTTGGCTATGCAGGTCGCGATTCAGATGACCGCGAAGGACGCGTTCGCCACCCACGCGCGAGACGAACTGGGACTTGCGGAACACGTCGTGGCCAGACCGGTTCAGGCCGCCTTGACGTCGGCGTTCACGTTTTCGCTCGGCGCGGCCGTACCGATCGTTTTGGGGATGCTTGCCCCGAAGGCGCAGACGCCCTGGGTGGTCTCTGGGGGGTCGCTCGTATGTCTGGCCGCGCTGGGGGTGATCGGCGCGCGCCTCGGCGGCGCGTCGATCTTGAGGCCAACCTTGCGCGTGACATTCTGGGGCGCAATCGCCATGGGCGCCACAGCCGTGATTGGCGCAGCCATTGGCCATAGCATTTGAGTTGCAAACCAACCCAAGCGTAAGCCGCGAGTTTGACGGTCGAAGCAGCCGGCTTGGCGGAGCGGTTTTCGAGGTCGGCGAGAGCCATATTGGCATGGCCCGTGTTGGCGGAGCGCCCTACCGACGAAATGGCCCGTATGCCAACGCGCCCAAATGGACGCGCCGGACGCGAGAATCGCAGAAATCGCTTGTTTTTCAGGTGTTTCTGGACGTTTCTGGACTGACTTGGAAGGGAAGTGGTGCCGCAAGAGGGATTCGAACCCCCGACCCCCTCATTACGAATGAGGTGCTCTACCAGCTGAGCTATTGCGGCGGCGAGCGCCGACGGAGCGGCGCGGGCGGGGTTCTCTTATCGGCGCCGGGCGCTTTTGACAATGGGTCGCTGCCGCAATTCGGCGACCCAATCCGCAGCCGGGATCGCGCGCGCTCAGCCGCGTCCAAAATTCCAGCCCCGCCAGCGGCGCGACTTGGCGTCGCCGCGCTCCGGGGCCGACGCCAGGGCGCGGACGATGAAAGACACTTTCGCGACGCCGGGCGTCAGGTCCGGACCGCGCCCGGCGAGCCGCTCTCCGGCGAGAAACCGATAGGCGAGCAGCCGACGCGGGCTCGTCTCGCTGATCCGGTGCGCGCGCTCCTCGTCGGCGGTCGGCGCACGGCCGCACTGACGCAGCATCGCGGCGCGCCATTCCAGAACCTGCTGCTCGTGGATCGCATAGGCGACGACGCCGACGAAATCGTATTCCGACGCGCAGAACAATTCGAACAGAGGATCGGCGCTGTAGGCGGCGCGCGGCGCATTGTGCGAACCGCGTCCCACCAGGTTTTCCTCTGCGAGGAAGCGATACGCGGCGATGCGGCGCGGCGTCGTTTCGCCCAGGCGATGCGCGCGGATTTCGTCTTCGGTCGGCGGACGGCCGCAGGCGCGCTGCATCTCTTCGCGCCATTCGCGCGCCTGCCGTTCGTGCAGCGCGAACGCCACGAGGCCGACGAGATCGCGCGCGTCCTTCACGAACGCGGAAAAGGCTTCGTCGTTTGATTGAAAACCATGCGTCGGGAATTTCGACGCTTGCGAGATGTCGACGCCCTGAAACATGGCTTGCTTCCGCAATACGCTACTCTGCGTCGCCCGTTCGCAGCTCAGGTCGCCCCATGCTCGCAGCGGGTTCGGCGCGTCCAATGTCACGCATGTTATGCAAAATTTTATGGAAGCGCAGCGTCGCCCGCCGCTGACTTGCGATCAGGGTTACCGATCAGGCGCCACGGCGCGCGCGGGCCGAGAGCGACGGTTGCTGCGTTTACCGTCCGCTAACCCTGTTCGGACGCTTCTTGCGCCGCAACAACCGCAAATGGCGACGAGCTCTTTACGTTAACAGCGCATTAGCGAATTCGATCATATCGTCCGAACCACGTTGATGCGCATGCGTCTGTTTTCAAATGATCTTTGATCAGATCGCAGCGCTCGGCCCCCAAAGCTGGAGCCGGCCCCGGACGACGACAGGCCACGTCGCCCCGCCCGACCAGCCCGATCAATCGCCGGCGGGCGCCGCCCGTCGACCGCGTGCAAGAGGACGTTGTTACATGCGTATGGTTCGTATTCTGGCTGCCGCCTTCGCAGCTTCGACGATGGCGGGCGGCGCCATGGCCGCCGATTTGCCTTCCCGCCGGGCTCCCCCGCCGGTCTACGCGGCGCCCGCCCCGATCTTCACCTGGACCGGCCTCTATGTCGGCGTGAACGGCGGCGGCTGGATCAACAATTCGAGGATCGGATCCTTCGTCGGTTCGGGCGGCAAGCTCGGCGGCGGCGGTTTCCTGGCCGGCGGCACGATCGGCTACAATTGGCAGACCGCGAACCGCGTCGTGATCGGCGTCGAGGCCGACGCCGACTACCGCTCCAGGGCGACGGTCACGCCTCCGCTGTTCGCCAGCGTCGGAACGGCCAGCGGCATGCTCGGCACTGCGCGCGTGCGCCTTGGCTACGGCTTCGACCGCGCGCTGCTCTATGTGACGGGCGGCTTGGCCTTCGGCAACGCTGCGGCTCCCAACGGGCTGACCTCCGTCCTGCTCGGCGTCGCCGCGCCGCGCAGCAATTCGAATCCGACCTTCGGCGCGGGCTGGACCGCGGGCGCGGGCGTCGAATTCGCGCTCAACAACAATTGGTCGGTCAAGGGCGAGTATCTCTACACCGACCTCGGCACGAAGACCTGGAACTACAACCTCGCCCTCGCGACGGTCGGCGTCTCGGGTTCGACGGCCGCCCACGCGCTCAAGATGGGCGTGAACTATCGCTTCGGCTTCGGCGGCGGCGCGCCCGTCTACGCGAAGTACTGATCCGTCCCTAACATCAGGACGCCCCATCCGCCCGGCCGAAAGGCCGGGCGTTTTGCTTTGGCGCTGCGTCGCGAGCGGCTCACGCCTTCGCGAGCTTCGAAAGAATCTCTTCGATGTCGCCGATGCGGTGGCGCGTGAGATCCTTCGCCACCTCGCCTTTCACATGCTTGAGCGTTTCGCCGTTGAGGCTCTTGCGCAGATCGCCCAGCACCTTCGGCGGAGCGACGAGCACGATTTCCTTGCACGCGCCGGCGCGCACCGCCTCGTTGATTTCGGCGGCGACGCTTTCGGCGAAACGATGCTCCTCCAGTTCGTGCCAGTCGGTCGTCTCCACCGAGCTGCGCGCGCCGCCGACGCTCGCCATGGCGCGGCCCGGCGCGTCCGAACCCTGCGCGCGCGTCGCCGGATTGTCGTCGACGCGTACGGAAGCCCGCCGCAAATCCAGAAGATCCGCATCCCCCTCGTTGCGCAGGAACAGCGCCTTGCGGCCATCGCCGACCAGGACCCAGGCCTTGTTGTGAACGCGAACCAGCGTCATCGCTGTCTCCTCTTCTTGCTTGTTGAACCGATTGTCGTCTTCCCGGCGAACGACGCGATGATCTCGCGCAAGGACGTCGGACAGGCTGGTGTTGGCGATTTGCTAACGCGCCGACGTCAGAATGCGCGGATGAAGGCCCTTCAAATCGCTGCGATCGCCGCCGTCGCCAACCTCGTCGGCGGCTGCGCCGTCGTCACCGCCGTCGGCGCGGTCGGATCGGTCGGCGTCACGGCCGTCTCGACGGCCGGCGGTCTCGCCGCGACAGGCGCGAGCGCGACGCTCTCGGGCGCAAGCGCCGCGGCCCGGGCGGCCGCGCCCTCGTTCGACAAGGACGAGCCGCCGGCCGAATAGGCCAGCGTCAATTGCCTCCTTCGAGCAGGCGGCGCGCGATCACCATCGCCTGAACTTCCGCCGCGCCCTCGAAGATGTTGAGGATGCGGGCGTCGCACAGCACGCGCGAAACCGGATATTCGAGCGCGAAGCCGTTGCCCCCGTGAATCTGCAGGGCGTTGTCCGCCGCCGCCCAGGCCACGCGCGCCGCGAGCAGCTTCGCCATGCCGGCCTCGAGATCGCAGCGACGGCCCTCGTCCTTCGCGCGCGCCGAGAAGTAGGTGATCTGGCGCGCGACATGCGTCTCGACCGCCATCATCACGATCTTGTCGGAAACGCGCGGGAAATTGATCAGCGCCTTGCCGAACTGGATGCGTTCCTTGGCGTAGCGCAGCGCCAGATCCATCGCGCATTGCGCGACGCCCACGGCGCGCGCCGCCGTCTGGATGCGCGCAGCCTCGAAGGTCTGCATCAGCTGCTTGAAGCCCTGTCCCTCTTCGCCGCCGAGCAGGTTTTCGGTCGGCACTTCGAAGCCGTCGAAACCGATCTCGAACTCCTTCATGCCGCGATAGCCGAGCACCTCGATCTCGCCTCCGGTCATGCCCTGCGCGGGGAACGGATCGGCGTCCGTGCCGCGCGGCTTGCGCGCGAGCAGCATGGAAAGGCCCTTGTGGCCCGGCTCGTTCGGATTGGTGCGCACCAGTAGCGTCATCAGGTCGGCGCGCACGGGATGGGTGATCCACGTCTTGTTGCCGTAGACCTTGTAGACGTCGCCTTCCTTGACCGCGCGCGTGCGCAGCGAGGCGAGGTCGGAACCGGTGTTCGGCTCGGTGAACACCGCCGTCGGCAGGATTTCGGCCGACGCGATCAGCGGCAGCAGCTCGGCCTTCTGTTCATCCGTGCCGCTCGACAGGATGAGTTCGCCGGCGATTTCCGAACGCGTGCCGAGCGAGCCGACGCCGATGTAGGCGCGCGACAATTCTTCGGTGACCACGCACATCGCGGTCTTGCCGAGGCCCATGCCGCCGTATTCCTCGGGCAGCGTGAGGCCGAACACGCCGAGATCGGCGAGCCCCTTGATGACGTCGAGCGGGATGTACTCGTTCTTGAGATGCCACTCGTGCGCATGCGGCGTCACTTCGGATTCCGCATATTTGCGCACTTCTTCGCGGATCGCGATCAGCGTCTCGTCGAGGCCCGGATCGCCGACTGTCGCGGAAGCGGAGGAGTGATCGATCAGATCGGCGAGCCGCGCGCGATTCTGCGTGGTGTTTCCCGAGGCGATCACATTCTCGACCGCCGCCGAGCGCCGTTTGGCGACCTGCTCGCCGGTCAGTCCGAAATCGGAGGGGCGCACCATCTCGCCCTGGCTCATCGGAATGCCGCCGAACACCTGCGCGACATATTCGCTCAGGCCGATGCGCGTCAGCAAGGTTTCGATCTCGCCGAGCGCGCCCGCATCCTCCAGCCGCCGCGCATAGGCGATCATCTCGCGGATCGCCTGAACGTAGGTGGCGAACCACGAAAGACCGTGCGCGGCGTGCTGCTCGCGTTCGAACAGGCCGGCGGAAATCTTGCCGTCCTTGCTCACCAGCGTCCGCACGCCTTCCATGGCGTCGCGATAGAGGCCTTCGACAGCCGTCAGCGCGGCGTCCGCCTGATCGAGCCATTTGTCCCCATGCGCCGAAGCGTGCTTGTCGCGGGCGGCCGCAGTCATCGGTCATCTCCTCTGAGCCGTAAGATCGGCCTTAATGCCATCGCCACGTTTGCAGCGCAACACGGACAAATCGACCCACGGCCGGCATTCCTCAGCCCGACCGGCCGGGAAAAAGCCGCGCCGCCCGGCGTGCGAGCGGGATGACCGCGAAATGCCCGATCGGCGCGGCGATTGCGCCGACGACCAGTCCGAACAGGCCGGAAGCCGCAGCCGCGCCCAACCACCGCGCGATGTCGCCCGCGAGCGGCGACCGGCCGGCCAATGCGCCGACCGCGTCCACCAGCGCCTGCGGCTGGGGGGCGCCGAAATGCGCGAGCCCATGCGCCAGAATGCCGCCGCCGACCCAGATCATAGCAGCGGTGCCGACGACGCCGAGCGCCGCCATGATCGCCGGCATCGCGCCGACGAGCGCGCGGCCGAGCGCGCGCGCCGCCGCCGTCCTCGCATTGCGCGCGAGCACGAGGCCGACATCGTCCATCTTCACGAGCAGCGCGACGCCGCCGTAGACGCCCGCCGTCATGAGGACGCCGACCAGAACCAGAACCGCCGCCTGCGACCAGATCGATCCGCGCTCGATGCTGGCGAGCGCGATGGTCATGATCTCCGCAGACAGGATGAAATCCGTGCGGATTGCGCCCCGAACCCGCTCTTCTTCGAATTGTTGCGCATCCTGCACGACGTCGGCGGGCTGTTCGGCGTGTGCGCCGCGAATGAGCTCCAGCGCTTTTTCCGCGCCTTCGTAACAGAGATAGACGCCGCCGAGCATCAGAATAGGTTCGACCGCCCTCGGCGCGAACGCGTCGAGCGCGAGCGCAGCGGGCGTCAGGAACAGAAGTTTGTTGCGCAGGGAGCCGAGCGCGATCCGCCAGACGATCGGCAATTCGCGGTCGGGCGTGAAGCCTGCGACATAACGCGGCGTGACCGCGGCGTCGTCGATCACGACGCCGGCGGCCTTGGCGCCGGCCATCGCGCTTTGCCCCATGACGTCGTCGATCGAGGCCGCAGCGACTTTGGCGATCGCGGCGACGTCGTCGAGAAGCGCCAAGAGACCTGTCGCCACCTATCGCCCCTTCGTCGCGTTGCGCCGCGGCCCGCTCATCAATAGGCGCGGGTGCGCGGTTCCGAATCCGGCTCGGCTCCAGGATCGTCCGGCGGAACCGGCAAGGGGAAGACGACCGGACGAGCCGCTGGCGCGGCGGCGCTCGGCGCGGCGGGCGGGACCGGCGGCGGAATGACGACCGGCTCGCTCTGCGGCGTCTCGACCTTCGCTTCGATCGCGGGCGGCGCGGCGGCCGGCGCGACCGGGGCAACGGACGGCTCCGGCGGCGTCAGGCCGATTTGCTCGACCGGAGTCGTCCAGCGGAAAGCGTCCAGCTTGCCGGTGACCGGCGAGGCCGGCGCCCAGCGGTTCGACACGACGCCGTCGGCGGTCCAGGCCGGATCGCGCGGCGCGCGGGAACCGCGCGACAGCCATTCGCGCACGAGGCCGGATTCGCCGAACTGCGCTTCTTCGATTTCGGCCATCAGCAGACAGATGCGCGCAGCCGGACGCGCGCCTTCCGCGATCATCGGCGCCATCGCCGCGCGCGCGCCATCGAAATCGCGCGCCGCGAGCGCGGCGCGCGCCAGCATCAGCCGGCTTTCGACATTCTCGGGCGCGAACCGCGCGAGCGTCTTGGCGCGCGCGTAGCGATCCGCATTGGAATCGCCGGCGCGAACGTCGAGATAGGCGGTCGCGAGATCGGGATGGGGCTCCTTCGCGAAGGCCCGCTCGAGAAGCTTTGACGCAGCGCGCAGCGATCCGCGCCGCGTCAGCAGGCGGGCGGCCAGCGCCACCGCCGGCACGAGATCGGGCGCGCGCTTGGCCGCCGATTGCGCGAGCCGCAGCGCGAGTTCGGGGTCGACGAGTTCCCTCTCCTGCGCGATCGCGGTCTCCAGAACGGCGCGTTGCCGCTGCGCGGTCACCACGTCGATGGTCTTGGCGCGGGCGTTGGCTTCCACGGTCGCCAGCGCGCCCTCCCAATCCGCATGCGCCGCCTGATTGGCGACGACCGCTTCGCCGGCCCATGGCAGCGCGGCGGCGCGATGCGCCTCTTTGGCGAAGTGATGCGCGGCCTCCGCGTCGCCGCGCCGTTGCGCCTCGATGTGCAGACCGCGCAGACCCAGAAGACGCGTGTCGTCGCGCTTGGCCATGGCGGCGAAAGCGGACTCGGCCGCCGCGCGGTCGCCGCCGAGCTGGGCGACCTGCGCGTTGAGCAGCAATGCGAGCGGCTCTTTCGGCAGGTGGCGCGACGCCTCGGCGGCCGCCTTGCGCGCCGTCCGCGCGTCGCCTGCGCCGGCCGCGACCATGCCGCGCGTGAGCGCGTCGTAACCCTTGCGGCGCTTGCGCGCGTTGCGCGCGAAATTGAACAGCGACGGCGTACGGATCACGAGCCGCAGCACACTCCAAAGTATCGACAGGACGACGGCCGCCGCCAGCACGACGCCGACCGCACCGAACAGCGACGTATGGACCGTCACGTAATCGGGAATGGAGACCGCGATGTCGCCGGGTTGGTCGACCAGCCACGACACGCCGAAGGCGAGTGCGGCGAGCAGAGCGAGAAAAATGACGAGACGCCACATGCGACGCGGCCTTTCGGCTTACTGGGACGGCGGCCGCCCGATGGCGGCGATGGAATCCGACAGAAGCGCGCGCGCCGCACTGTCCGCCTTGGCGCGCTGGACGGCGGCGGCCTGCCAGTCTGCAGCCGCGGCCTTCGCCGCTGCGGGCAGTTCGTCGGCTGCGCTGAGCGCGGTCGCGAGATCGCCGCGCTGCAGCGCCGCGTCCACCCGCCCGAAGATCGCCGTCGCGGTCGGCGCGGTCGAATGTCCGGCCCAGGTGATCCGGAACACGCCCTTGGCCTTGGCCAGCAGCTTGTCGGTGAAATCCGCGCCGGGCGGCGGTCCGTCGGCGGCGACGATCCGCGCCCGCAGCCCGCGCCATTGGGTCTGCAATTGCGCGACCGTCGGCGCGCCGGCTTTTAGATAAGGCCCGAGATCGGACAATTTGTCGTCGCCGACGCCCAGCGCGCGCAAAGCGGCGACGTCGTCGCCCAGCGGCGCGCCATTGCGCAAGGCGTCGCTGGCGGCTTGAGCGACCACCGCGCGAGAGGCGGCGAATTCGCGACCGGACGGCGCTGCGTTTTCGCGCGCCTGCGACGCCCGAACGTCGCTCTTTGGCGGTTCCAGTTTCTTTTCGAGCGCGCCAATCCGCTGCGACAGCGCCTCGATCTGCCGGCTCGCCGCATCGAGCGCCGCGGACGAGGAAACGACCGCGTCGAGCTTCGCCTCCAGCGCCCCGAGCCGCGTTGCGATCGAAGCGAGCCCGGGCGCGTCGACGGCGGCCGCAGGCGCAGCGCTCGCGGTCGGCGCGGGCGTCGCGACAGCCGGAGCCGCAGAAACGTCCTTGTCTTGCGAAGACGGCGCGGCGGCGCCGGCGTCGGAGCCGCGGCTTTCGGAAGGCGCGCCGGAAGCAGGCGCCTGGCTCGCGGCCGTCGCTGACTTCTCTTGAGATGCGGCGGGAGGCGACGCGGTCTTTTCTTGCTGCGACGGAGATTCGTTCGCCGCCGAATTGGCGGGCGCGCTCGCGGCGGGCGCGTCATTGGCGCCGGCGACGGACGGCTTTTCGGCAGAGGGCGCGCTCGGGACCGGCGAAGCGGCGTCGCTCCGCTCGGAGGCAGGCGCTGGCGATTGCGCCGGGCTCACGCCGAGCATGTGCTGGGCGGAAGCCGGCAGCAACGCGACGACCCGCGCGCGCATGTCGGCGGCCAGGCGATGCGTCGGCGCGGCCAGCCACGCCACGGCGCCGGCGACAACCACGACGAGCGCGACGACGGCGGCCAGCCAGCCGCCGAGGCCGCGCCGACGCGGCGGCGGCGAAGCGATGGCGTCGATAGCGTCTGAGGTTTCCGCATCCGGCAGGGCGTCGACCTTCGGCTCGATGTCTTCGGAGGGCGCAGGCGCCGCAGCCTGCGCGCCGGCCGCATCTTCGTCGGCGGGCGAACGGACGAACTCGCCTTCGATCACCGGCGGCTCGCGGCCAGAGCCGGCCGCCGTCGAACGCCCATCATGATCCTTGTCGCGTTGCATCGCCTTGAACCCGCCTTTCCGACAATTGGTTATAGGACAGTCGGGCGGGCTTTGGAACGCGACCCCGCCTCACGAGTGGGCGGCGATGGCGTCCGCGATTGCGACTGTTCGACGCGCGATGTCGGCATGCAGAAGCTCGACCATTTTGCCGTCGATCTGGATTGCGCCCTTTCCCGCATTCGCGGGCTCGCCGAAGACCTCGATGATCTTGCGCGCCCAGGCGACCTCGTCGGCCGACGGCGCGAACACTTCGTTGCACGGTCCGATCTGGTTGGGATGGATCAAGGTCTTGCCGTCCATGCCGAAGTCGCGGCCCTGTTCGCATTCCGCGCGCAGCCCGGCTTCGTTGGAGAAATCGTTGTAGACGCCGTCGATGATTTCGATCTTGTGCGCGCGGGCGGCCGCCACGCAGATCGACAGCCAGGCAAGCATCGAGGGCCGACCCGGAGTCAGGCGCGCGCGCGTCTCCTTCGCCAGATCGTTCGTGCCCATGATGAAGACGGCGAGCCGCGACGCCGGATCCGCCGCCGTGCGCGCGATCGAATCCGCGTTCAGCATGGCGAGCGGCGTCTCCATCATCGCCCACAGGCGGGTCTTCTCCGGAGCGCCGGCCTCGCGCATCGCCTTGGCGGCCATCATCACGTCGCCGGGGGTCGACACCTTCGGGACCAGAATCGCGTCGGGCGCAGCCTGCGCGGCGGCGGCCATGTCGTCGGGGCCCCACGGCGTCGAGAGCGCGTTGACGCGAATCACCACTTCGCGCCGCCCGAAGCCTCCGGCCTTGACGGCGGCCGTCACCTGATTGCGGGCGGTGGCTTTGGCGTCCGGCGCCACCGCGTCTTCGAGGTCGAGAATCAGCGTATCGGCTGGCAGGGAGCGCGCCTTTTCGAGCGCGCGGGCGTTGGAGCCGGGCATATAGAGACAGGAACGGCGCGGACGAAGGGACATGGAGCGCTCCACGGGGGTTTTCGCGCCGCAAAATAAAGGGTCGGCGGCCGTCACGCCATGGTCATTTTTGCTGAATTTGAGATTCGTGAGCTATGCAATTGTGACAGAACAAGGGCGAATTTCGGATCGCGCTGCGGCCCCGGACGAAATGCCGGGCTTGTGGGGCGAGGGACACGTGTCTGCCGTGTCACACCGCTGATTTTGATTGGCATCATTGGTCACATTTCGCCGGTTTGCGCTTGTCATACCGCAACGCAGCAAGACATAAGCGCGCACGGGCGCTTCGCGCTCCCATACGTCGTTCGCATGGCTGGCGGGCGATGATCGAAAACTGGAGTAAGTAATGAACCTGAAGACTCTCGCCGTCGCCCTTCTGGCGGGCGTTTCGTCGACCGCCGCTCTCGCGGCCGACCTGCCCTCGCGCCACAAGGCTGCGCCGGCCCCCGTCGTGGTCGCCCCGATCTTCACCTGGACCGGCGTCTACGCCGGCCTGCAGGCTGGCTACGCCTGGGACAAGGTGTCGCTGGACAACGCGTTCGGCGCGACGCTGAACAACGTCTCGCGCAAGGGCTTCGTCGGCGGCGCGCACATCGGCTACCTCTACCAGACCGGCCCGGCCGTGTTCGGCGTCGAGGCCGACGTCGAAGGCACGACAATCAAGAGCTCGGGCCTGCGCGCCTCGCTGCGCGGCCGCCTGGGTCTCGCCGCCGACCGCGCCCTGTTCTACGTGACGGGCGGCGCCGCCCTCGCCAACCAGAACTACACCGTCTGGTCGCCGCTGTTCCCGATCTCGACGTCCTATTCGTCGACCAAGATCGGCTGGACGCTCGGCGGCGGCGTGGAATACGCCATCGCGCCGAACTGGTCGGTCCGCGCCGAATATCGCTACAGCGACTTCGGCCGCGTCCAGGCCGCCAACTTCGTGTCGACCGGTTCGATCCGTCGCACGGAGAGCGCTGTTCGCCTCGGCGTCTCCTATCACTTCGGCGGCGCGGCCGCTCCGGTCGTCGCCAAGTACTGAGCGCGTCGACTTCGCAAGATCGGAGCCCGGCCATCGGCCGGGCTCTTTTTGTTTTGCGTTGCAACAAAGGGCTTGGCTCAGGGCCCAAGGTGCGTCACATGTAGGGCATGAGCCAGACGGACCCTCGCGCTTCCCTTCTGCCTGACCGACTTGTGAGCGGCTATCGCGCCTTTCTCGACGGTCGTTTCCCCGGCGAGCGCCAGCGCTTTCGCGCGCTCGCCGAGACCGGCCAGAAACCCCGCGTCATGCTGATCGGCTGCTGCGACTCGCGCGTTGCGCCGGAGGTCATCTTCGACGCGAGCCCGGGCGAAATCTTCGTCCTGCGCAACGTCGCCGCCCTGGTGCCGCCCTATCGGCCGAACGACGATTATCATTCGACCTCCGCCGCGCTCGAATTCGGCGTGATGGGCCTGCGCGTCGAGCATATCGTCGTCATGGGCCATGAGGCCTGCGGCGGCGTGAAAGCCTATGCGGAAAATGAGGCGGACCCCTATATGCGCCCGCTCTCGCCGGGCGATTTCATCGGGCAGTGGATCAAGCTGATCGGCCCGGCGGCCGAACGCGTCGGCCCGCCCGAGGGCGCGCCCGACCCGGCCTACGTCGAGAAGCTCGCCTTCGAATCGGTGCGCCACAGCATCGCCAACCTGCGCACTTTTCCCTGCATCCGTACGCTCGAGGAGAAGGGCCGTCTGGCCATTCACGGCGCCTATTTCGGCGTGGCGGACGGCAAGCTGCTCGCGCTCAATGAAGAAACCGGCGCTTTCGAAGCGGTGGCCGAAGACGCCTGGCGCTCGGCTTTCGCCGAACCGCGGTTCTGACGGGCGCTTCTTTCATCTTCGAGCCGCCAGCGTTTGGCGACGTCGTCCAGAGCGTCGAGCATCGCCTTGAGCTGCACGCCGCGCTTGGTCAGCGAATAGCTCACCGTCGGCGGAATCGTCGGCTGATAGTCGCGCGCGACCAGCCCGTCCGCTTCGAGCCGCTTCAGCCGGTCTGCCAGCACTTTCGGCGAGATGTCGGGGATGAGCCGTTTGATTTCGCCGTAGCGCAAGACGCCATGATTCCGCAGCAGCCAGAGAATGTATGTCGTCCACGGCCCCGAAATCTGGCGCAGCACCGTATCGACCGGGCAAACGCCCGGACCGTGAGAGACTGAAGGGTCGCCGTTTCGTTTCATCGTCCATACCTAGTTACTCGAAAGTAACTACTTCAAAAAAGATAGCAATAGTCCTAGGTCCATCCTCATCGGCGCACGACGCGCGGCATTGAGGACGACACATGGCGAAGATCGCAATCGTTTATTTCAGCGGCTACGGGCATACGGCCAAACTCGCCGAGGCCATCGAAGGGGGAGCGGCGAGCCGTTCCGGCGCCAGCGTAAAGACGTTCCGGATCGACGCCGACGGAAACCTGCCGGACGGCGCGCTCGACGAACTCAATGGTTTCGACGCCATCGTCTACGGCAGCCCGACCTACATGGGCGGCGTCGCGTGGCAGTTCAAGAAATTCGCCGATGCGACATCCAAGACCTGGTACGTTCAGGCCTGGAAGGACAAGATCGCGGCGGGCTTCACCAACTCGGCCTCGGTCAACGGCGACAAGGCCTCGACCATCTCCTATCTCGTGACCTTCGCCATGCAGCACGGCCAGATCTGGATCGGAACGGGCTTGATGCCCTCCAACAAGAAGGAGCATGGCCCCAAGGACGTCAATTGGACGGCGGGGCAGACAGGCCTTCTCGCCGTGTCGCCCTCCGACGCCTCGGCTGAAGAAGCGCCGCGCGTGGGCGATCTCGAGACCGCCCGTCTGTTCGGCGCGCGCATCGCCGACTACGCCGTGCGAACGCGCGGCTGAACATCCCCGGAAAGGAACCGACGAGCGCCGCGCGGCGTTCGCGTTCAGGAGCTGAAACATGCGTGAGTACGATATCGCCGTCGTCGTGGGCAGCCTGCGAAGGGATTCGCTCAATCGAAAGTTCGCCCACGCCCTGGCGCGCCTGGCGCCTGCGGGGCTGAAACTCAGGGAGGTCGGCCTCGCCGACCTGCCGCTCTACAATCAGGACGACGACAGCGACCAACCGCAAGCCGTGCGCCGCTTCAAGGCGGAGATCGAAAAGGCCGACGCCGTCATCTTCGTCACGCCGGAATACAATCGCTCGATTCCCGGCGTGCTGAAGAACGCGATCGATCATGGCTCTCGCCCGTACGGCAAGAGCTCGTGGATCGGCAAACCCGCAGGCGTCGTCGGCGTATCGCCGGGCGCGGCCGGAACTGCGATGGCGCAACAGCATCTGCGCAATGTGCTGACCTCGCTCGACATGCCGGCCATGCAGCAGCCCGAAGCCTTCATCGTCGCGCGCGAAGGCCTGTTCGACGCGGACGGCGCCATCGGCGAACAGAGCCGCGCCTTCGTTCAGAAGTGGCTCGTCAAATACGCCGATTGGGTGAAGGCGCACGTGAAGGCGTAAGGCGGCGCAGACGCTACGATCTCGTGCGGCCGCGCACCGACCGGCGACGCCGTCCCATCTACCAGCGCTCCGAAGCCGAATGTCTCGGCGACGGAGATGGACGTGACTGTGACTTGCACCCGCGCTGCGGCGCTTCGTTTTCTCGGGCTGGCTGCGCTCGCGAGCGTCGTCGCGCCGGCCGTAGAAGCCGCCGAAGGGACAAAACTCTTCAAGATCGTTTCCGCGCGCGACGAGATCGTTGTCGGCGTCACGGATAAGGAGCTTGCCGGCGAAGGCGGCGACCTCGCGCGCCTGGCGGGCAAGATGCGCGCAGCCGGTCAACTCGAAGTCTGGCGTTACGCGGTCCGCAAGTCGGCGAACGGCGACCTCGAACAGGCGCCCTCGACGCGCGTGATGATCATCTATTCGGAAACGCTGCGCATCGAACCCTATTCGACGCCGCTGAAGATCGTGTCGCCGATGTGACGCCGCCCGCAAGGCAGGCGGCGTCTGTCCCGGCGCGTTACGCCGCCTTCTTGCGCGGCGCGATGAGCTTCCGGTTGGCGAGCACTTCCGCGATCTGCACCGCGTTCAGCGCCGCGCCCTTGCGCAGGTTGTCCGACACGCACCAGAAGGCGAGGCCGTTCTCCACAGTCGCGTCCTCGCGGATCCGCGAAATGTAGGTCGCGTCTTCACCCGCCGCCTCGTGCGGCGTGATGTAGCCGCCTGGCTCGTGCTTGTCGATGACCAGCACGCCCGGCGCTTCGCGCAGGATGTCGCGCGCTTCGTCGGCCGTGATCGGCTTCTCGAATTCGACGTTGACCGATTCCGAATGCGAGATGAACACCGGCACGCGTACGCAGGTGGCGGTCAGCTTGATCTTCGGATCGAGAATCTTCTTCGTCTCCGCCATCATCTTCCACTCTTCCTTGGTGAAGCCGTCTTCCATGAAGACGTCGATGTGCGGAATGAGGTTGAAGGCGATGCGCTTGGGGAACTTCTTCGGCTCGACCGGGTCGGACACGAAGACGGCGCGCGTCTGGCCGAACAATTCGTCCATCGCTTCCTTGCCGGCGCCCGACACGGATTGATAGGTCGACACCACGACGCGCTTGATGACAGCGCGGTCATGCAGCGGCTTCAGCGCGACGACGAGCTGCGCGGTCGAGCAGTTCGGATTGGCGATGATGTGCTTCTTCGTGAATCCGGCCGCAGCGTCGGCGTTCACTTCCGGCACGATCAGCGGCACGTCCGGGTCCATGCGCCAGGCCGACGAATTGTCGATGACGACGCAACCCTGCGCGCCGATCTTCGGGCTCCATTCCTTCGACACGGAGCCGCCGGCCGACATCAGGCAGATGTCGGTATCGGAGAAGTCGTAGGTGTCGAGGTGCTTGCACTTCAGCACCTTGTCGCCGAACGAGACTTCCGTGCCGATCGAGCGCGAGGAAGCGAGCGGCACGACCTCCGACACCGGAAACTGGCGCTCGGCGAGAATATCGAGCATTTCGCGGCCCACATTGCCCGTGGCGCCGACAATCGCGACCTTGTAGCCGCCGGCCTGATAAGACATGTCAATCAATCCCGTCTGATGTTGGCTCCCTCGGACACCGCCGCGCCTGTCTTGCGCGGCTCTCCTCCCCCACGACCCGAGGGAGGAACCCGAGAGCGAGGACGATTCAGCCTTTGACGGCCGCTTTCGCGGTCGTTTTCGTCGTCGCGGTTTTCAGGTTCGAAACTGCGGACATGGCTCGTCGATCCTCGGGGCGGTCTTGCTCCGATGCGCGTTTCCCTACACCGGGCGAGGATTTGGAGCAAGCGGGCCGCCGCGCCGCGTCGTCCGCATGCCGCGCTCCGTCAGCCCCGTCGCGATGACCTCGGCATGCGCCTCGTCCTGCGCCTCCACGATCAGTTCGACCGCTGCGACATTGGCCGGCAGGGCGGTGAAGAAACGCTGGTGCTGGACTTCCACGATATTGCCGCCGAGCGCGCCGACCGCCTGGGTGAGTTCCGCCAGAGCTCCGGGTTTGTCGGGGATTTCTGCGGTCAGATGGATCAGCCTGCCGTCGCGCACGAGCCCGCGCATCAGCACATTGGCGAGCGTGCGCGTGTCGATATTGCCGCCCGACAGGACGAGCCCGACCTTCTTGCCGCGAAACCGATCGGGATGGGCGAGCAGCGCCGCGAGCCCCGCCGCGCCCGCGCCTTCCGCGACCGTCTTCTCGATCTCGGCCAAAAGGATGACGGCGCGCTCGATCACATCTTCCGGCGCCGTGAGAACGTCGACGCCGTGCGCCCGCAGGATCGCTTCGGGCAGCGCGCCGACGTCGCGCACCGCGATCCCCTCCGCGATCGTCGACCCGCCGACTGCGACGGGCTCGCCAGCCAGCCTTTGCACCATGGCGGCGTAGCTTTCGACTTCCACGCCAACCACTGTCGTGCGCCGGCCAAAGCCCGCGGCCGCGACCGCGCAGCCGGCCGCGAGCCCGCCGCCGCCGACCGGAGCGACCAGGAAATCGAGGTCGGGCGCATCGGCCAGCATTTCGAGCGCGACCGTGCCCTGTCCGGCGACGACCTGCGGATCGTCATAGGGATGCACGAAGACGAGATTTTCGCGCGCCGCCAGATCGTGCGCGAACGCCGCGGCCTCCGCCAGCGTTTCTCCTTCGAGCAACACGCGCGCCTTGTGGTGCCGCGTGCGCGAGACTTTCGTAAACGGCGTCGCCTTCGGCATGACGATGGTCGCCGCCAACCCCATCTGTTGCGCATGAAAAGCGACCGCCTGCGCATGATTGCCGGCGGACATGGCGATGACGCCGCGCTTCGCCTCCGCGGGCGCAAGCGTCAGCAGCCTGTTCGCCGCGCCGCGCTCCTTGAAAGAGGCGGTGAATTGCTGGTTCTCGAACTTGATCCAGACGTCCGCGCCCGTGATAGCCGACAGCGTGCGCGAATGCGCGAACGGCGTGCGCGCGACGCGTCCGGCGATACGCCGCTGGGCTTCCTCGATATCGGAGAAAGAGACTGTCGCGTCCAATTCAGTAAACGACGACGGAGCGGATCGACTTGCCTTCGTGCATGAGATCGAACCCCTTGTTGATCTCGTCGAGCGTCAGCACGTGCGTGATCATCGGGTCGATGGCGATCTTGCCGTCCATGTACCAGTCGACGATCTTCGGAACGTCGGTGCGGCCGCGCGCGCCGCCGAACGCGGAACCCTTCCACACGCGCCCTGTCACGAGCTGGAACGGCCGCGTCGAAATCTCCTTGCCGGCCTCCGCCACGCCGATCACCACCGACACGCCCCAGCCGCGATGGCAGGCTTCCAGCGCCGCGCGCATCACATCCGTATTGCCGGTGCAGTCGAACGTGTAGTCCGCGCCGCCGCCCGTCAGCTCCACCAGATGCGCGACGATGTCGCCCACCTTCTTCGGATTGACGAAATGCGTCATGCCGAACTGCTTGCCCCAGGCCTCCTTGGAATCGTTGATGTCGACGCCGACGATCTTGTCCGCCCCGACCATCCTCGCGCCTTGAATCACGTTGAGGCCGATGCCGCCGAGGCCGAACACGACGACATTCGCGCCGGGCTCCACCTTTGCCGTGTTGACGACCGCGCCGACGCCCGTCGTCACGCCGCAACCGATGTAACAGGCCTTGTCGAACGGCGCGTCGGTGCGGATTTTCGCCACCGCGATCTCCGGCAGCACGGTGAAGTTCGAGAAGGTCGAGCAGCCCATGTAATGGAAAATCGGCTGGCCCTTGTAGCTGAAGCGGCTCGTGCCGTCCGGCATCAGCCCCTTGCCCTGCGTCGCGCGGATCGAGGTGCAGAGATTGGTCTTGCGCGACAGGCAGCTTTTGCACTGCCGGCATTCCGGCGTGTAGAGCGGGATGACGTGATCGCCGACCGCCACGCTGGTCACGCCCGCGCCGACCTCGCGCACGATCCCGGCCCCCTCGTGTCCCAGGATCGAGGGGAAAATGCCCTCGCTGTCGAAGCCGTCGAGCGTATAGGCGTCGGTATGGCAGATGCCGGTCGCCTTGATCTCGACCAGCACCTCGCCCGCGCGCGGCCCTTCCAGATCGAGTTCGACGATTTCCAGCGGTTTCTTGGGCGCAAAAGCGACGGCGGCGCGTGTCTTCATACGTGATCTCTGATCCTGTGCGACGTCTGATCCGCCGCCAGCAGAGACGTTCCACGAAAGCGCGTCAATAGCGGCCAACGCTCTCTCAACCATAAGCGCCAACCGCTCCTTTACGCTGATTGCAAGATGTAAACGGCGATTAACGCGCCGCTCAGACGGCGGCCGCAGATTGGGCCCGACAAGAGCCGAAAGGCCGGGGGAGTCGCGTCATGGCCCATATCGCCTTCGATCCGCGATCGGATCGCCTGATCGAATCGCCGCTCGCAACACGCCTCGCGAACGCGATCGGCCACCGCATCCTGCGCTTCGCCCGGCGGCGGCGTCTCGAGGTCGCGCTGTTCGCCGGTCTTCTGACGACGCTTCTCGGCGCCTCGCTTCTCCTGACGCTCGATCCGCCGGCCGAAACGGAAGCGCCGCGCGTCGCGCCAGCGCCGGCCTGGGTGGACGCGTCGAAACCTTTGCCGATGTTCGCCGTCGACGCGCCGGATTTCGCGCCCGCGCCTGCGACCTATGCGATGCGTCGCCACTCGACCGGCGGCGGGCGGCAGGACATTCTCTCTTTCGGCCAGTTCGCCGGCGAAGGCGCCTATCTCCGGCTGGTCGTCCACCAAATCGGCGGCGAAGGCGCGCCCGAGCGCACCCTGTTCCTCGACACGGCCCGACAGGCGGCCGACGCCGGGCTCGCGCTCGACGGCCTCGGCCTGCCCTCCGCCCTTCCGACCCGTTTCGGCGACGCCGAATGGGCGGACGCGCGCCTCTCCGCGCCCGGCGAGGCGGCGGCGCGCGACAATTGCGCGGCCTTCCGGTTTTCGACAGACAAGCCCGAGCTGCGCGTATCGGGCCTCGCCTGCGGCCCGAGCGGACAGCCTTACAACCGCAGTCAATTGTCCTGCCTGATCGGGCGGCTCGACCTGATCGCGGCCGGCGACGACGGCGACCTGCAAAAGTTCTTCGCACGCAGCGAGCTCGCCCGCGATGCGGCCTGTCCGCCGTCGCGGACGCGCGGTCAGGCTCAGGCCGCGCCCGCCCGGCGCGCGCCGGCGCTGCGGAGCTCCATGCGCCGCTGACCAAGGCGTGGCTTTCGGGCCTCACTGGCCAGAATCTCGCGCCGGCCAGTCGCCCAGCGCGCGCAAATCGGTCTATGCTCGGCCGAACCTTCGAGGGGTCGACATGAGCCGTTTCGCCAAAATCGTTTCCATCGCCGCCTGCGCCTGCGCTTTCGCCGCTGTCGCAACGTCAGCCGACGCCCGGGCCCGCAAGCGCCATCACACGCGTTCCGACCTGATCGTCGTGCATCCCCGCGCCTTCACCGATTCGGGCGTGGTCGTGCCGGTCGGCAGCCGGGCCGCCTACGTGATGCAATCCACCTATTTCAACATGCAGCCCTACGAGCGTTATTCGCCGGGCCTGCTGTGGCGTCCCGATCCGGGCATGCGCTGACGGAAAGGGCCGCGAGCCTTCAGGCTCGCAGCCCCGTTTTGGCGGATTTGCGAGCCTGACGGCTTAGCTCCGCTCAGCCCAGCCGGGCGACGATGGCGTCGCCCATGCCGGACGTCGATACTGTTTCCTTCGCATCGCCCTTGATGTCGGCCGTGCGCAGGCCCGCCGCCAGCACGTCGGCGATCGCCGTTTCGATCTTGTCGGCCGTTTCGCCGAGCCCGAAGGAATAGCGCAGGCACATCGCCAGCGATCCGATCATGGCGATGGGATTGGCCATGCCCTTGCCCGCGATGTCGGGCGCGGAGCCGTGAACCGGCTCGTAGAGAGCGCGACGCTTGTCGGTCGCCTTGTCGACTTCGCCGAGCGAGGCCGACGGCAGCATGCCGAGCGAGCCCGTCAGCATGGCCGCGATGTCCGACAGCATGTCGCCGAACAGATTGTCGGTCACGATCACGTCGAACTGTTTCGGCCAGCGCACGAGCTGCATGGCGAGCGAATCCGCGAGCTGGTGCTCGAGCGTCACGTCAGCATAGTCGCGCTTGTGGAGCGCGGTGACGACCTCGTGCCACAACACGCCGGACTTCATGACGTTGCGCTTTTCGGACGACGTCACCTTGTTGCGCCGTTTGCGGGCGAGTTCGAAAGCGACGCGGCCGATCCGCTCGATCTCGTAGGTGTCGTAGACCTGCGTGTCGATGCCGCGCTTCTGGCCGTTGCCGAGGTCGATGATCTCCTTCGGCTCGCCGAAATATACGCCGCCGGTCAATTCGCGCACGATCATGATGTCGAGCCCTTCGACGATCTCGCGCTTGAGCGAGGAGGCGTCGGCCAGCGCCGGATAGCAGATCGCCGGACGCAGATTGGCGAACAGGGCCAGATCCTTGCGAAGGCGCAGAAGCCCCGCCTCGGGACGCACGTCGTAGGGCACGCCGTCCCATTTCGGGCCGCCGACCGCGCCGAACAGGACGGCGTCGGCGCTCATCGCCAGCGCCATGTCGCTCTCGGAGATCGACTTGCCGTGCGCATCATAGGCGGAGCCGCCGACCAGGCCGCGCTCGATTTCGAATTTCGCCACGCCCATGGCGGTGAGACGGGCGAGGACCTTTTCCACCTCCGCCATCACTTCGGGGCCGATGCCGTCGCCGGGCAGGAGAAGGAGCTTGTAGGTCGCCATGTTTCGTTTCCGATTAAGGTTGCCGGGCGATTTGCTACAGAACCGCCGCGCGCTCGGCAAGATTGGTCCGTCTTTTGTGACAGGATCGCCATCGACCCCGCCTGCTCCGAAACGGAACAGGCCGGCATGTCCTGGCGAGGCGTCCATGCGGTTTCGCGGCGTTGCAATTCTGACGATCGGTCTCGTCCTGGGCGCAGGCGCGACGGCGCTGGCCTATACGGCGCCCTTTTTCCTGCCGCATCACGGCGAGACGGCGCGCTGGGTGCGCGACATGAAGCTCGAGGACTACGGTCGCCAGCGGGTCATCTATCACGTCGACCAGCGGGCCGGTTTCCTCAACGGGCGCTACCGCCATATTCTGCAGGTTGCGCAGAATCATGTGGACGCGGTCGGCATGGACAAGCTCGATCTGCGGATCGTGCTGCAGGGCGAGGGCCTCGACTTCCTGATCTGGGCGAAGGGCAATTCGGCCGCGCAGAAACAGATCGACCATCTGAAGCTGGAAGGCGTGAAATTCGAGATCTGCCGCAACACGCTGATTGCGCGGCGCCTCGACCCAGACACCGATCTCTACGACGTCAAGCCGGAAGACGTCGTGCGCGCCGGCGTCGGCGAGATCGCCGCGCTGGAAAGCCAGGGGTTTCAGTACATCAAGCCGTGAGGCGGCCGACAGCCCAACGAGAAAGGCCCGCTCTTTCGAGCGGGCCTTTTGATTCCGGAATTCAGCGGCGTCTTACGCCGCCAACTGCCGCAGCACGTACTGCAGAATGCCGCCGTTGCGATAATACTCGAGTTCGTCGAGCGTATCGACCCGGCACAGCAGCGGCACGTCCTTCTTCGAACCGTCGGCGTAGGCGATTTCCGCGGTCAGCGTCACGCGCGGCTTGAGCGCGTCGCCTTCGAGGCCCTTGATCGTCACGGTCTCGTCGCCCTTCAGGCCGAGCGACGCCCAAGTCGTCCCGTCCTTGAAGACCAGCGGCAGCACGCCCATGCCGACCAGGTTCGAGCGATGGATACGCTCGAAGCTCTGCGCGATCACCGCGCGCACGCCGAGCAGCTTCGTGCCCTTGGCCGCCCAGTCGCGCGAGGAGCCGTTGCCGTACTCGGCGCCGGCGAAGATCACGAGCGGCTTGCCTTCCGCCTCGTACTTCATCGCGGCGTCGTAGATCGACATGGCCGCGCCGTCCGGGAAGTGCTTGGTCATGCCGCCTTCCGGCACGTTGCCGGCGGCGTCCTTCATGATGAAGTTCTTGATGCGGATGTTGGCGAAGGTGCCGCGCATCATCACTTCATGGTTGCCGCGGCGCGTGCCGTACTGGTTGAAGTCCTCCGGCCGCACCTGACGGTCGCTGAGCCACTTGCCCGCCGGCGACGAAGCCTTGATCGAACCGGCCGGCGAAATGTGGTCGGTCGTGATCTTGTCGCCGAACAGCGCCAGCACGCCCGCGCCGACGATGTCGGAGACAGGCGCAGGCGTCATGGTCATGCCGCGGAAGTAGGGCGGGTTCTGCACATAGGTCGACCCCATGTCCCACTTGTAGGTTTCGCCCGCCGGCGCCTTGACCTTCTTCCAGTTGGAATCGCCGTCGAACACCGAGGCGTACTTCGCGCTGTAGATCGCCTTGGTGACGTTCTTGCGGATGAAGGCCTGGATCTCGGCCGAGGTCGGCCAGATGTCCTTCAGGAAGACCGGCTTGCCCTTCTTGTCGTGGCCGAGCGGCTCCTTGGTCAGATCCTTCTGCACGGAGCCCGCGAGCGCATAGGCGACGACCAGCGGCGGCGAGGCGAGATAGTTCGCCTGCACGTCGGGGGAGACGCGGCCCTCGAAGTTGCGGTTGCCCGAGAGCACCGCGGCGGCCACGACGCCGTTGTCGTTGATCGCCTTGGAGATCGGCGCCGGCAGCGGCCCGGAATTGCCGATGCAGGTCGTGCAGCCGTAGCCGACGAGATTGAAGCCGATCTTGTCGAGATATTTCTGCAGGCCGGCCTTGGCGAGATATTCGCCGACGACCTGCGATCCCGGCGCGAGCGAGGTCTTCACCCACGGCTTGGAGGTCAGGCCCTTCTCGACCGCGTTGCGGGCGAGCAGGCCCGCGCCGATCAGCACGCCCGGGTTCGACGTATTGGTGCACGACGTGATCGCCGCGATCACCACGTCGCCGTGGCCGATGTCGAAATTCGCGCCTTCGACCTTGTAGCGCGAGGCCATGTCGGCGGCCTTCTTGTACTCGGTCTCCATCGCCGCGGCGAAGCCGGCGGCGACATCGGTCAGCGCGACGCGGCCTTCCGGACGCTTCGGGCCGGCCATCGACGGCACGACGTCCGCGAGGTTCAGTTCGAGCGTGTCGGTGAAGACCGGGTCCGGCGCGCCTTTCTTGCGGAACAGGCCCTGCGTCTTGGCGTACTTTTCGACCAGCGCGATGCGCGACGCCTTGCGGCTCGAGGTCTTGAGATAGGCGAGCGCTTCGTCGTCCACCGGGAAGAAGCCGCAGGTCGCGCCGTATTCCGGCGCCATGTTCGCGATGGTCGCGCGGTCGGCCAGCGTCAGATGCTCGAGACCTTCGCCGTAGAACTCGACGAATTTGCCGACCACGCCCTTCTTGCGCAGCATCTGCGTGACGGTGAGCACGAG
>CAZWJF010000028.1:0-30826 GCA_964634325.1 uncultured Rhodoblastus sp. | reverse complement strand
AGGACAAGATGACGGTGGCGCGCGCCCGCAAGATCGAGCGCTTCCTGTCGCAGCCGTTCCACGTCGCGGAAGTGTTCACCGGCTCGCCCGGCAAGCTCGTCTCGCTCGCCGACACGATCAAGGGCTTCAAGGGCCTGGTCGACGGCAAGTACGATCACCTCCCCGAGGCCGCCTTCTACATGGTCGGCACGATCGAGGAAGCGGTCGAGAAGGCGCAGAAGCTCGCCGCGGAAGCCGCGTAACACCGGACCGCGAGCCTTCGGGCTCGCTGTTCCCGTAACAAAGCTGCGGGCCTGAAGGCCCGCGGTCCAGATTGGATCAGGGCTGGGATCACATCATGGCCGCCTTTCACTTCGAACTCGTTTCGCCCGAACAGCTCCTGTTCTCCGGCGAGGTCGATTCCGTCGTCGTACCGGGCGTCGAGGGTCAGATGACGATCCTGAAGGATCACGCGCCGGTCATGACGACGCTGAAACCAGGCGTCGTCGAGGTCTCCGAAAGCGCCTCGAAGAAGAGCCGCATCTTCGTGCGCGGCGGCTTCGCGGACGTCGCCGCGACCGGGCTGACGATCCTCGCCGAGGTGGCGACGCCCGTCGAGCAGCTCGACGCGGCCAAGATCGCCGCGGAAATCAAGAACGCCGAGGAAGACGTGGCCGATGCGGCGGGCGACGAAGCCAAGCGCGTGGCGACCGAAAAGCTCGACCAGCTCAACGAGCTGAAGGCCGCGCTGGGCCTGTGAGGCCGACCGGGGGCCTGACGTGATCCCCGATATCCGCGATTTCGATCGTCTCTCCCGAGAGTTCCGCTGGAATATCCCGGCGCGCTACAACATCGGCGTCGATGTCACGGACAAATGGGCGCAGCGCGATCCGCAGCGTCCGGCGATTTTCGACGTTCGGCCCGACGGCGCCGTCCGCGTCGTCACGTTCGGCGACCTGTCCGATCAATCCAACCGCCTCGCCAATGCGCTGCGCGCGCGTGGAATCGCGCGCGGCGATCGCGTGGCGATCCTGTTGCCGCAATGCCCGCAGACGACGATTGCGCACGCGGCGATCTACAAGCTCGGCGCAATCGCCGTGCCGCTCGCCCTGTTGTTCGGCGACGACGCGCTCGCCTATCGGCTCGATGATTCCGGCGCCCGCTGCGCGATCACGAATGGCGCCGGGCTGGCGAAGCTGCGCAAGACCCTGTCTGCGCCGGACGTCGATCTCGACCTGATCCTGTGTACGGACGGCGAAGCTCCGGGCGCGCTCGGCTTCGACCGCGCCGTCGCCGGCGCATCGTCCGACTTCACAGCGGTCGACACGACCCCGGACGATCCCGCGTTGATGATCTACACCTCGGGAACGACGGGAAACCCAAAGGGCGCGCTGCACGGCCATCGCGTGCTGCTCGGCCACCTGCCGGGCATACAGGTTCCGCACGAATTCTTTCCGCAGCCGGGCGATCTCATGTGGACGCCGGCCGACTGGGCCTGGGCCGGCGGCCTGCTCAACGCGATGCTGCCGGCGCTGCATTTCGGCGTGCCGGTGGTGTCGCGCGCCTGGGAAAAATTCGAGCCGGAAGCCGCGTTCGATCTGATGGCGCGCATGAAGGTGCGCAACGCCTTCTTTCCGCCGACCGCGTTGCGGATGCTTCGCACGGTCGAGAAGCCGCGCGCCAAATACGAGCTGCATCTGCGCACGCTCGGTTCGGCCGGCGAAGCGCTCGGCGTCGAACCCTACGAGTGGGCGCGGCGCGAACTCGGCATGCCGATCAACGAATATTACGGGCAGACCGAGTGCAATCTCGTGCTCGGCTCCTGCGCGGCGCTCGGCGTCAGCAAGGCGGGCTTCATCGGCAAGGCCATGCCCGGCCACACGGTCGCGATCATCCGTGAGGACGGGTCGCTGTGCGACGCCGAGGAACTCGGCCAGATCGCCGTGAAGCGGCCTGATCCCGTGATGTTCCTCGAATATTGGAACCGGCCCGAAGCGACGAAGGAAAAATTTGTCGGCGACTGGATGACGACCGGCGATCAGGGCGTGATGGACGCCGAAGGCTATGTGCGATTCGTCGGCCGCGACGACGACGTGATCACATCGTCGGGCTATCGGATCGGTCCCGGAGAAATCGAGGATTGCCTGCTGCGCCATCCCGCGGTCGCCAACGCGGCGGTCGTCGGCAAGAAGGACGAATTGCGCACGGAAATCGTGAAGGCGTTTATCGTGTTGCGCGCTGGCGCGTCGCCCTCCGACGCGCTCGTCGCCGACCTGCAATCCTTCGTGCGCGGAAAGCTGGCCGCCTATGAATATCCGCGCGAAATCGCCTTCGTGGGTTCGCTGCCGTTGACCACGAGCGGAAAAGTCATCCGCCGCTTGTTGCGAGATTAGGCCAATGCGCGCGAGGGACGCCGTGCTGTTCGATCTCGACGGCACGCTCACCGATCCGAAACGAGGCATCTGCGGCTGCGTCCAATACGCGCTGCGGGAGCTCGGATTGACCGCTCCGACGCAAGACGAACTCGAATGGGTGATCGGTCCGCCGATGATCGAGAGCCTGCGCACGCTGGTCGGTCCGGCGCGCGCCGAAGACGCGCTGCGCCTCTATCGTGCGCGCTATGGCGAGACGGGCCTGTTCGAGAACGAAGTCTATCCCGGCGTCGTCGACATGCTCGCTGAAGTCGCGGCTTCCGGCGCGCGCATGTTCGTCGCGACGTCGAAAGCGGAGCCCTACGCGCAGCGCATCGTCGCGCATTTCGGGCTCTCGCGCTATTTCGAACGGGTCTACGGGTCGGGGCTCGACGGCTCGCTCCTGCACAAGGACGCATTGCTCGCCTTTGCCCTGGCGGATGCGGCGATCGACGCGGCGCGGGCGATCATGATCGGCGACCGCAATTTCGATGTGAACGGCGCGCGCGCCAACGGCGTCGACACGATCGGCGTCGGTTGGGGCTACGGCTCGCGCGACGAGTTGCTGCAAGCCGGGGCGATCACGTTGGTCGATTCGCCGCGCGACCTGCCGCTCGCGCTGGCGCGGCTGCGCGCCTGAACGATCGCGTCAGGCGGCGGTTTCGAGCAGCAGTCGACGGCCATCGTGGCCGACGGCTTTCGAAACGACGATTTCGCCGGCTGCAAAGCCCGGCGTCGCTACAGTCGTGAAATCGCGCGCAAGTCCGGAGCCGCCACGTTCGCAGAGAACCTCGACGCGGCGGCCGGTCATCGCATCGAGATGACGCGCAAGCGCGCGCGCGCCGGCATCGCGCAGGCGGCTTGCGCGTTCCGCGCGCCGGGCGCCTTCCACCTGCGGCATGCGCGCTGCAGGCGTGTTGTCGCGCGGCGAATAGGGAAAGACGTGCAGATGCGTCAGGCCGCAATCCTCGACGAGGCGCAACGTATTGTCGGCCATCGCATCGGTCTCGGTTGGAAAGCCGGCGATCAGATCTGCGCCGAACACGACGTCCGGCCGCAGCCTGCGAACCTGATCGCAAAATCGAATCGCGTCGGCGCGCGAATGACGCCGCTTCATGCGTTTGAGGATCATGTCGTCGCCGGCCTGCAACGACAGATGCAGATGCGGCATCAGGCGCTCTTCTTCGGCGAGCGCGGCAAGCAGGTCCGCATCCGCCTCGATGCAATCGAGCGAGGACAGGCGCAGGCGCCGCAAGTCTCCGACGTCGCGGAGAATTCTTCGCACGAGAGCGCCGAGTTTCGGCGCGCCTTCGAGCTCGGCGCCCCACGACGTCAGATCGACGCCCGTCAGGACGATCTCCTTGTGTCCGAGTTCGACGAGCTGGCGCGCCTGCTCGACGACGATGTCCGCCGGCAGCGAGCGCGACGGACCGCGTCCGAACGGAATCACACAGAAAGTGCAGCGATGATCGCAGCCGTTCTGGATCGCCAGAAAGCCGCGCGTGCGACCTTCGATGCGCCCGACCGGCAAGGGCGCGGCCACGCGCGTCTGCATGATCTCGCGCGATGGGGCGCCGCCGCGCGCCAGGGCGCGCCAGGCGTCGGGATCGGTCTTCAATGCATTTCCGATCACGTCCGACACTTCGGGCATCGCTGCAAAACGCGCGCGCTCCGTTTCGACGGCGCAGCCGGAGACCACAATGCGCGCCCCGGGCGCGTCGCGCGCGATTCGCCGGATCGTCTGACGTGCCTGACGCGACGATTCCGCTGTCACAGCGCAGGTGTTGACGACGAACGCGCTTTCAAGCCCCGCAGCCTCGGCGGCTTCGCGCATGGCCTCGGATTCGACGAGGTTCAGGCGACAACCGAACGAAACGACCTCGACAGCTTTGCGCGTCGGCGCGTTCATGCGGGCGAACGCGAAAATATCGAAGAGGCCAGCGTCGTCTCGAACTCGAGTTCGACCGGACCGGTCATGAGCACGTGATCGTCGCTCGCGCGCCAATGAACGCTCAACTCGCCGCCGGGCAGGGAAACCGCGACCGCGCGATCCGTCAGGCCGAGCCGCGCGCCGGCGACGGCGGTCGCGCAGGCGGCGGTGCCGCAGGCCAGCGTCGCGCCCGCGCCCCGCTCCCAGACGCGCAGAAGAATCGAATCGCGACGGCGGACCTGCGCGAACGACGCATTCACACGCTCCGGGAACATCGGATGATGCTCGATCCTGGGACCGAGATCGGCGAGGTTCACAGCGCCGGCGTTTTCGACGAAGAAGATCGCGTGCGGATTGCCCATGCTGACCGCCGAAAACGTCGCCGGGGCGCCGATGACTGGCGGCGTCAGAGCGACGCGGGTCGTGTCTGCGCCCTCGCCCGCCAGGGGAATGTCGCGCCAGGCCAGTCGAGGGGCGCCCATGTCGACCATGAAGCTCCAGTCGCCCTCGCGCCGCACCTCCAGAACTCCTCCGTCGGATTCGAGACGCAGGTCGCGCGCGTCCGCGCCGCGCAGCATCTCCCACGCGACACAGCGCGTCCCGTTGCCGCAGGCGCCGGACAGCGATCCGTCGATATTGAAGATCTTCATGGAGGCGGCGGATTCCGGCTGCACGGCGTCGTAGAGCACCATGAGCTGGTCGAATTTCAGACCGGGCGCCGCGCCGATGGCGCGCGCCTCGTCGCCCGATACGCGCCGGTGTTCGCCGCGCAAGTCGAGCACGACGATCTCGTTGCCGGCGCCGTTCATCTTGGCGATCCGGCGGCCTGCGAGCCAATTGTCAGAGGAAGCGTTCATGCGCGGCGGGGGCGGTTCGAGCAAAATAACAGCAAAGTCTCGGGTCGGCCGTATTTGCGGCGGATGCTATATATAGGCGCAGCGGAAGCGGAGCGAATCGCATGTCGGGACGGGCGGGTCGAATCTTTGGGGCTATGGCCCTCGCGCTGGGTCTTGTGCTGACCACCGGCGTCGCATTGTCCCAGACCGCTGCTCCCGCCGCGCCGGCGCAATCTGCGACGCCGCAGGCCTCTCCCGCGCCGCAAGCCGTCACGCCGGCGCCTGCCCCGGCGGCGACGCCGAACGCTGCGGCCGCGCCAGCCTCGCCCGGAGAAGGCGACCTCGCCAAACCGATCGACATCGAAGCCCGGCCCGCGGTCGTGGTGGCGGGCGCCGCCAAGTGGGACGACGGCTACAAATCGATCATGGCTGCGGTCGCCAAGGCCAGGGCGGCGGTTCTCAAGGCCAATCTGAAGGAGGGCGGCCGTCCGCTCGCAGCGTTCGTCGACACCGACGACGATGGATTCAAATACGAGGCGATGATCCCGCTGGAGGCTGCTCCGACCAGCCCGGTCGATCTCGGCGCCGACGCCAAGATCGGCGCGACGCCGGCCGGCAAGGCGATCAAGTTCCAGCATCGCGGCGCGTACGACGACGTCGACTCCACCTACGAGGCGATCACCGCCTACCTCGACGAGAAAGGCTACGAGGCGCAGAACGTTTTCGTCGAGGAATATGTGAACGACCCCAAGGGGTCGGACGACAGCTCGCTGGCGCTCGACATCTACGTCTTCATCAAGTAGCCGGTCAGATCACACAGACCAGCGCTAGCGCCTCCTGCGCGAAGGCTTCCAGCGCCGCCGCGCTTTCGCCCAACCGGGCGCGCACCGCCAGCGTATCGAGCATCGCCGTCGCAAGCTTCGCCCGGGCCGAGGGCGTGGGGTCGGCTGGCAGTTCCTTGCGCGCGACGCAGGCGGCGAAGGCGCGTTCGAACATCGCTTCGGTCTCGCCCCGCAGCTTGCGCGCCGCATCCGCAATGGCGGGGTGAGTCGTCGCCGCCGTCGTCGCCGTATTCACGATCATGCAGCCGGCGTGCAGCGGCGGCGCCGCATAGACGGATATCGCCGCCCTGTAGACGGCCGTCAGCCGCTCCTCGATCGGTTCGGCGCGCGCGAGAAATTCGGCCAGGCGGGCGAGACTGCGCGATCCGTAATGCTCGAGCGTGCTCAGGTAGAGCTGTTCCTTGTCGCCGAACGCGGCGTAAAGGCTCGGCCGGTTGAGCCCTGCGGCCGTCGCGAGATCGTCGAGCGAGGCCGCCGAGTACCCCTTCTCGATGAAGACGTTGCGCACCCTTTCGAGAACCTGCTCCGGTTCGAACTGGCGGGGACGGCCACGCTTGCGCGGGGCGTTTTCTGTATCGCTTCGCATAAAATTCCTTGACGCGATCGGGCGGCAACTATTTTATACCGATCCGCATAAATTGTGGAGGAAGTCCCATGGAGCTTTTCACGTCCCCGATGGCCTGCTCGCTGGCCGCGCACATTACCGCATATGAAGCCGGCCTCCCCGTGCAAATCACCTACGTCGACACGCGCGCCAAGACGACCAAGGACGGCCGCGACTATCGGAGCATCGCGCCGAACGGCTATGTGCCGGCGCTGAAGCTCTCCGATGGCTCGCTGCTCAACGAAAACCCGTCCGTTCTGCAGTATCTCGCAGACCTCAAGCCGGAGGCGGGCCTTGCTCCGGTCTGGAGCGACCTGCGGCGCTACGAACTCATCGACGCGCTGAACTTTCTCGGGACCGAGGTGCACAAGAAGATTTTCTCGCCGCTGTTTGCTCCCGCCATGCCGCAGCAGGGCAAGGAATTCGCCAAGACCGCAGTCGCGCCGGCCTTCGACGCGCTGGTCCGTCGCCTCGGCGACAGGGACTTTCTGGTCGGAGACCGGTTCACGGTCGCCGACGCCTATCTCGTCGCCATGCTCAACTGGTGCCCCTTCGTGGGCGTCGACCTCGGCGCGTGGCCGAAGCTCGCCGCCTACCACAAGCTGCATCTGGCGCGCCCGGCGGTGGCGAAGGCGATTGCGGAAGAAATGGCGGAACGGGCGCGTCGGGCGGCCTGATCACGCCTCGAAGACGTCGCCGGGGCGGGCGGCGCGAAAACGCTCCGGCGCGATGCCGTTGCGCTCCAGCGCGATGGCGAGGCGCTTCGGCGGCTCGTCGATCGCCTCGTCGGTGAGGCGGAACGTGCCCCAGTGGCAGCCGAGCGCATGCCCGGCGTCGACGTCGAGGAAAATGCGCACGGCTTCCTCGGGATCGACGTGCTGGTCGCGCATGAACCAGCGCGGCTCGTAGGCGCCGATCGGCAACAGCGCGAGCCGCATCGACCCGTGGCGGACGAACAGATCGCGAAACAACGCGCCGTCTCCATAGCCGGTGTCGCCGGGCAGATAGAGCTTGCCGGCCGGCGTCTCGAGCACGAAACCGCACCACAACGCCATGCGCCGGTCGCCCAGCCCCCGGGCCGACCAGTGCTGCGCCGGAACGAAATGCACGCCGATCTGTCCAATCGCGACGGCGTCGCCCCAGTCATGCGCCCGCGCGTCGACGCCCGCGATGCGTCCGCGCAGGATCGTGTCGTTGCCGAGCGGCGTGAAGATCGGGCAAGGCCTCGCGCGCGCCAGCCGCGAGAGCGTCGCCATATCCATGTGGTCGTAATGGTTGTGCGACAGAAGGATCGCGTCGAGCGGCGGCAGATCGCCGAAATCTATCCCCGGCGGGTTCACGCGCTTCGGGCCGGCGAAGCCGAGGGGGCTTGCGCGTTCCGACCAGACGGGATCGACGAGCAGGTTGAGGCCCGCTGTCTGGATCAGAAAGGTCGCGTGGCCGACGAAGGTCACGCGCAGCGCCGCGCCGTCGACGCGGTGCGGCGGTTTGTCCGTGGCGGGCGCTGGATAATGCGAGGGCCAGACCGGCCGGTCGCGTTTCGAGAATTGCCAACGCAGCAGATCGCGTCGGCTCTTGTCGACCAGCCGGCCGCCGGGAAGAAAGAAGCGCTCGCCGTCGAAATGATCGGAGGGCGGACCGGAATAGTACGGATTGCGCGGCATGAACCATCCTTGTCGACGCGGCGGTCGCCCGTCGTCGTCTGGCAAGACATAGTGGCGGTTGCGCGCGTCGGAAGGCCGGCGGCCGGACGATTACCGCGCGGAGGCGTGATATTCGGGGTTCGGCCGCATATCGACGGCCGAGGCCATGCGGTTGGTCATGTTGAAAAAGCTGGCGACCGCGCCGATGTCCCAGATGTCGCGGTCAGAAAATCCCGCCGCGCGCAGCCGGTCGCGATCGGCTTCGACGATCGTGTGCGATTCCCTGGTCATCTTGACCGCGAAATCGAGCATGGCGCGCTGGCGCTCGGAGAGATCGGCGGCGCGATAATTCATCACCATCAACTCGCCGAGCACCGGATCGCCGGAGAGTTTGCGCACCGCCTCGCCATGCGCGGTGAGGCAATAAAAACACTTGTTCTCCGAGGAGACGGCGACTGCGATCATCTCGCGCTCGAGCTTGCTGAGCCCCGAGGGCGCAAGCATCAGATCGTTGTAGAAGGCGGAAAAGGCGTTGAGCTTCGCCATGTCGAAGGAATAGGCGAGCAGCACGTTCGGCACGAAGCCGATCTTCTCGTCGCACTTGGCGAAGTAGGCCGCGATTTCGGGCGTGCGCTCCGCGAAGGGCAGGTCGAGCGCGATGATTCCGTCCATGTCGCGCTTCTTCGACGTCTTCGCTGGTTCCATATTCGTGGTCTTCGCTTTGCCGGCCATTAGATCCTCCTGATGGGCGCATTGTGCCGTCGTGCGCGCGGCATGCAAGACGCGATCTTTCAGGCTGCGGCGTTCGGACCGAAATAGGCGCAGGCGGCGCTGTCGCTGTCGCGCAGCACGCTGACGCGCGCCAGTCCCGGGCAGACAGGCGCGAGCCGGCGCCAGATCCATGCGGCGAGATTTTCCATGGTCGCCGGGCCGAGGTCGGGCACTTCGTCGAGGAAATGATGATCGAGGCTCGCGCGCGTCTCCGCCATGGCGCGGTCGAGCAGGCCGAGGTCCATGACCATGCCGGACCGCGGATCGGGTTCGCCGCGTATGACGATCTCGGCCCGATAGGAATGGCCGTGGATGCGCCGGCTCGGCTCGGCATCGACGCTGCGCTGAAGCGTGTGGGCGGCGTCGAAGCGGAATTGTTTCGACAATTCGTACATTCAGGGAATTCCGATCAGTTTGTGCGTCTGGAGGCTCAGCCGCCAGCGCGGATGCGCGAGGCAGGCGGCGATCGCCGAATCCGTGTTGGCGAGGCGTTCGGGTCCGTCCATCGGCTGCAGGAAGAAATGCGCGAAGTCGAGTCGCGCGAGCGCGTCGAGATCGAACCCCGCCTGCGGCCAGACCAGTTTCAGCTCTTGCCCGCGCGTTTGTACGAGAGGCGCGCCGGCCTTGGGGCTCACGCAGATCCAGTCGAGCCCGTCCGGCGGGGCGATGGTTCCGTTCGTCTCGACAGCGATTTCGAACCCCCTGGCGTGGACGGCGGCGATGAGCGGCGCATCGAGTTGCAGCAGCGGTTCGCCGCCAGTGAACACGACATAGCGGCGTTCGCGACCTGCGCCCCATGTCTTCGCGACGGCGTCGGCGAGCGCATCGGCGCCAGTGAATTTTCCGCCGCCCTCGCCATCCGTTCCGACGAAATCCGTGTCGCAGAATGCGCACGTCGCGGCTGCGCGATCCTCCTCGCGCCCGGACCAGAGATTGCAGCCGGCGAAGCGACAGAAGACGGCGGGGCGTCCGGTCTGCGCGCCTTCGCCCTGCAGCGTCCTGAACAGCTCTTTGACAGCGTAACTCATGACTTCGACTCGCAACCCGTCATGGCCGGGCTTGTCCCGACCATCCACGTCGCGCCGAATGAAGCCTGCGGCCGACCGATCGCGGGCGTTCGATTCGAACTCTTTGCAGATGTGCGGCGTGGGCGCCCGCGACAAGCGTGACGCTTCGGTTTCGAATGACGCTCTCGCTTCCGCGGCGCTTTCCGGATCAGTGCCGGAAATGCCTGTGGCCGGTGAACACCATCGCCAGCCCCTTCTCGTCGGCCGCGGCGATCACTTCGGCGTCGCGCATCGAGCCGCCGGGCTGGATGACCGCCGTCGCTCCGGCTTCGGCCGCCGCCAGCAGGCCGTCGGCGAAGGGGAAGAAGGCGTCGGAGGCCACGACCGCGCCTTTGGCGAGGCTTTCGGGCAGGTCGGCGGCGCGCGAGGCCTCTTCGGCCTTCCAGGCGGCGATGCGCGAGGAATCGACGCGGCTCATCTGGCCCGCGCCGACGCCGACCGTCGCGAGATCGCGGGCGTAGACGATGGCGTTCGACTTCACGTGCTTGGCGACGCGGAAGGCGAACTTGAGATCGGCGAGTTCGCGATCCGAGGGCGCGCGTTTGGTGACGACCTTCAGGTCCATGTCGTCGACGACGGCGTTGTCGCGGCCCTGCACCAGCAGGCCGCCGGAAACCGTCCGCACCGAGAGCCCCGGCGCGCGCGGATCCGGCAGGCCGCCGGTGAGCAGCAGGCGCAGGTTCTTCTTCGACGCGATCAACGCGATGGCTTCCTCGTCGGCGTCCGGCGCGATGATGACCTCAGTGAAAATCTTGGTCATTTCGGCGGCGGCCGCCGCGTCGAGCTTGCGGTTGAGCGCGATGATGCCGCCGAAGGCGGAAACAGGATCGCAACGCAGCGCGTTCACGTAGGCGTCTTTCAGGCTCGCGCCCTCGGCGACGCCGCAGGGGTTGGCGTGCTTGATGATGGCGACGGCCGCTGTGCGCGCGGGATCGAATTCGGCGACGAGTTCGAAGGCGGCGTCCGTGTCGTTGACGTTGTTGTAGGAGAGCTGCTTGCCCTGCACCTGCTTCGCCGTGGCGACGCCGAAGCGCTTTTCGCCGGTGACATAGAAGCCCGCGGACTGATGCGGGTTCTCGCCGTAGCGCATGGCCTCCGCCAGCTTGCCGCCGACCGCGCGATAGGCGGGCGTCGTCTCGCCAATGGCGCTCGCGAACCAGTTGGAGATGGCCGCGTCGTAAGCGGCTGTGCGCGCATAGGCCTTCTGCGCGAGCTTGCGGCGCAGCGCACGGTTGGTCTGACCGTCGTGCGCAGCGAGTTCGTCGAGCACGAGCCTGTAATCCTCGACATCGACCACCACGGCCACGTCGTCATGGTTCTTGGCGGCGGCGCGGATCATCGCAGGGCCGCCGATGTCGATGTTCTCGATGCAATCGTCGTAGGGCGCGCCCTTCGCGACGGTCGCCTCGAAGGGATAGAGGTTCACGACCAGAAGATCGATCTGCGGAATGTTGTGCGCGAGCATCGCGGCTTCGTGCTCGGGATTTTCGCGGATGGCGAGCAGGCCGCCGTGCACCTTGGGATGCAACGTCTTGACGCGGCCGTCCATCATCTCCGGGAAGCCGGTGAGATCGGAGACGTCGAGCACCTTCAGGCCGGCGTCGGCCAAAGCCTTGCGCGTGCCGCCGGTGGAGACCAGTTCGACGCCGCGCGCGCTCAGCGCTTTCGCAAAGTCGATCAGGCCGGTCTTGTCAGAAACGGAAAGGAGCGCGCGCGCCACGCGCCGCAGGTCGGACGCCATCGAAGGTCTCGTCTCGCGCCGGAGCGTTCGCTCAATGCGTCATCCGCCGGTCCGGCCCAAATCCGGCGGCGCGCAAAACGAAATCGCGGGGTTTTGCCCCGCGATTGAAATCTGTCGTCTTACTTCGCGGCCTTCTCGGTCCGGTCCGTGCGCTCGGCGATACGGGCCGACTTGCCGCGGCGATCGCGCAGGTAATAGAGCTTGGCGCGGCGCACCTTGCCGCGACGCACGACCTTGATGGAGTCGATGTTGGGCGAATAGACGGGGAAGACGCGCTCGACGCCCTCGCCGTACGAAATCTTGCGGACGGTGAAGCTCTCCTGGAGGCCGCCGCCCTGGCGGGCGATGCAGACGCCTTCATAGGCCTGGATGCGCGAGCGGTCGCCTTCCTTGACCTTCACGTTGACGATCACGGTGTCGCCGGGCTGGAATTCGGGAATGTTCGCGCCGAGTTTGGCGGCCTGCTCGGCTTCGAGCTGGGCGATGATGTCCATCGTCAATATCCTTCCGTTTCGTCCTTTGCGGACGAGCGTTTCGGGAACGCTGTTTTGAGTTGACGCGGCCCTATACAGGATCGGGGCGGACGTGTCGAGAACCCCACGGGCCAACGCTACTTTTTGAGCAAATCCGGCCTTCTCTCCTGCGTGATCCGTTGCTGCTCGGCGCGCCGCCACTCCGCAATCTTCCTGTGGTCGCCCGACAGGAGGATTTCGGGGATTTCGCGCCCCTCCCACTCGCGAGGCCGCGTGTAGTGCGGATATTCAAGCAGGCCGTTCTCGAAACTTTCCTCGCCGCCGGATTCCGCCGCGCCCATCACGCCGGGAATGAGACGCACGCAGGCGTCGAGCAGGGCGAGCGCGGCGATCTCTCCGCCGGAGAGCACGTAATCGCCGATCGAGATTTCCTCGAGACGGCGACCCTCGATCACACGCTCGTCCACGCCCTCGAAGCGGCCGCAGACGATCAGCGCGCCGGGGCCACAGCTGAGTTCGCGCACGCGCGCCTGCGTCAGCGGTTTGCCACGCGGGGACATGAGGAGTTTCGGGCGCAGGTCGCCTTCATCAGTCGCGGCGTCGATGGCCGCGGCCAGAACGTCGGCGCGCAGCACCATGCCTGCCCCGCCGCCGGCCGGCGTATCGTCGACCGTGCGGTGCTTGCCGAGGCCGTGCTCGCGGATGTTTCTGGCTTCCAGCGCCCACAGGCCTCGGGCGAGCGCATCGCCCGCCAGCGACAGGCCGAGCGGGCCCGGGAACATCTCCGGGAAGAGGGTGAGGATGGTGGCGCGGAAGGTCATGGTTCTGCGTCGTCATTGTCGGTCGGATAAATCGAGACGTCGCATGTGATGGCGAACTCTGCAGCCAAGACCAACAAGTCGTGCGGCACGCTATAAGTTCGCGCAAATTCGTTTTCACGAAGGCCGAACGCAATGTCCATTTGCGCGCCTTGGATTCTCTGCGCTCCCTGCATCCGAGCCAAGACTCGCTTGAGGCGCCTGATCAACGCCTCGCGGTCCGCTTCAGTAAGAGGGAGGTCCACCCGTACTAACCGAGATCCATCATCGACAGCTTTGCTACGACCTTCGAACGCCCCGAATTGCGTTTCCAACTCAAGTGCTTCGTGCTTGCCAACGGTAAGGCGCAACTGGATTGCGATTGGCAGGTGTGCGCTCACAGTTCGCCCTGTCGCTCGCTACCGTCTGTCTCCACCGGCCGCACGACAACAATCTTGCCGCCTGCAAAATCGATCGCCGGCGCGACGTCCTTCGTGAAGGGCAGCATCAGCGTGTCGCCCGCCGGAGGCGCGATTTCCAGGATGTCGCCGGCGCCGAAGTTCAGCACGTTCTTCACAACGCCTATAGTCTCGCCCTCGGGCGACATGGCCGAGAGGCCGACGAGATCGGCGATGTAGAATTCGTCTTCGTCGGGCGGCGGCAGTTTGTCGCGAGAAATATGAAGCGCGACGCCGGTGAGCGCGCCGGCCGCGTCGCGGTCGGCGAGACCCTTGATCTTCGCCACCAGCATGTCGTCCTTCAGCGGACGCAGGCGCTCGATCTCGAATTTTCGCGCGCCCGTTTCGTCGGACAGCGGGCCGTAATCGCCGATGCCCAGGGGATCGGCGGTGTAGCTCTTGATGCGGATTTCGCCGCGCACGCCCTGCGGCGCGCCGAAGCGGCCGACGAGGACGAGGCGGGGTTTCTGCGTCACTTTTGCAGCAATCTTTCCTCGTCATCGCGAGGAGCGAAGCGACGCGGCGATCCAGGGCCGGGTTGTGGCTCTGGATTGCTTCGCTTCGCTCGCAATGACGGTGCGAGCCAGTCGAAACTTACTCAGCCGCAGCCGCAGCGGCCTTCTCGGCGGCGGCGGCCGCCGCGGCGGCGCGCTCCTGCGCCTTCTTCTTCGGCTGGGCCTTCTCGGGGTTGTTGCGGGCGGCGCGCTGGCCGACGCCGACGCTCTCGAGCAGGCGGGCGACGCGATCGGTCGGGGTCGCGCCCTTGGCGATCCATTCCTTGGCCTTCTCGGCGTCGACGACGAGACGGTCGGCGGCGTCCTTGGCCTTCAGCGGATCGAACGTGCCGAGGCGCTCGATGAAGCGGCCGTCGCGCGGGGAGCGCGAGTCGGCGACGACGATGCGATAGAAGGGACGCTTCTTGGCGCCGCCGCGGGACAGACGAATCTTCAGGGACATGTGTTTCAGCCTTTCAAGTCTAACTCCCTCTCCCCGCTTGCGGGGAGAGGGTTGGGGTGAGGGGCCGGGCGACTGGCAGAGCTGATGTGGCTCGGCCCCTCATCCGGCGCATGCTGCCAAGTTTACGCAGGCAGCATAAATTTGCCTGCGATGCGCCACCTTCTCCCCGTGAAACGGGGAGAAGGAGAAAACGTCACTTCTTCTTTCCGAATTGGAACGGGTTGAAGCCGCCGCCGAGACCCGGAAGTTTCGGCGCGGCGCCGGGCAGGCCCGGCAAGCCGGGCTTCGGTCCGAACGCGCCGGCTGGCGGCGCATCCGGGAGTTTCGGCATGTTCGGCGGCAATTGCCCGCCGAGCTGCTTCTGCATGGCCTCGATCTGCTCCGGCGTGGGCTGCGGCATGCCGCCGCCGAGGCCGAACATCTGCGCCATCTTGCCCATGGGCCCACGCTTGGCGCCGCCCATGGCCTTCATCATGTCGGCCATGCCGCGATGCTGCTTGAGCAGCTTGTTGACCTGCTCGACCGTGGTGCCCGCGCCGGACGCGATGCGCTTCTTGCGCGAGGCTTTCAGAATGTCGGGGTTGCGCCGCTCCTCGGGCGTCATCGACAGGATGATCGCGCGCTGGCGCTTGAGAATGCGGTCGTCGATGTTGGCGGCCGCCATCTGCTCCTTCAGCTTGCCGACGCCGGGCAGCATGCCGAGGATGCCGCCAATGCCGCCGATCTTTTCGGCCTGCGCGAGCTGCTCGGCGAGGTCTTCCAGGTCGAACTTGCCCTTGCGCATCTTCTCGGCGATGCGCTGCGCCTTTTCGGCGTCGATGGTCTGGGCGGCCTTCTCGACCAGCGCGACGATGTCGCCCATGCCGAGAATGCGATTGGCGATGCGCTTGGGATCGAATTCGTCGAGCGCATCCATCTTCTCGCCGACGCCGATCAGCTTGATCGGCTTGCCGGTGACGGCGCGCATCGACAAGGCCGCGCCGCCGCGGCCGTCGCCGTCGACGCGCGTCAGCACGATGCCGGTGACGCCGACGCGTTCGTCGAAGCTCTTCGCGAGGTTGACGGCGTCCTGACCGGTGAGCGCATCGGCGACCAGCAGGATTTCGTGCGGACGCGCGGCGGCCTTGATCTCCGCCATTTCGATCATCAGCGGCTCGTCGATATGCGTGCGGCCGGCGGTGTCGAACATCACGACGTCGTAGCCCTGCAGGCGTCCGACTTCTTCGGCGCGGATCGCGATCTGCACCGGCGTCTGGCCCGCCACGATCGGCAGCGTGTCGACGCCGACCTGACGGCCAAGCACGGCGAGCTGTTCCTGCGCGGCGGGACGCTTGACGTCCAGCGAGGCCATGAGAACGCGCTTCTTCTGGCGTTCCGTCAGCCGCTTGGCGATCTTGGCGGTGGTGGTCGTCTTACCCGCGCCCTGAAGACCGACCATCATGATCGCGACGGGCGGGGCGGCGTTGAGATCGATGGGTTCGGCGTCGGAGCCGAGCGTCTCGGTCAGGACGTCCGAGACGATCTTGACCACCATCTGGCCGGGCGTGACGGACTTCACGACATTCGCGCCGACGGCGCGGTCGCGCACCTTGTCGGTGAACGAGCGCACGACGTCGAGCGCCACGTCGGCTTCGAGCAGCGCGCGGCGCACTTCGCGCAGCGCGGTCGCGACGTCGGCCTCGCTGAGCGCGCCGCGACGCGTCAGCGTGTCGAATATGCCGGACAGCTTTTCGCTGAGACCTTCGAACATCGTCCACTCCTGGCTCGCAGGGTTTCCAAAGCAAAACGCGCCCGGGGGCGCATCGCGCTGCCGGGCGTTGGCCTCCAGCCTCTCAGGGCGGGTCGGCGGATCGCAGTGGACACTCTGACGAGAGTTGCGGGGCTTTTAGGGCGAAGAGGCGGGGGAAGTCAATGTTCGCCGCCTTCGCAACGACGGCGGCGAGGTCCCGGGTCAGCCCCGCTCATTCCACCGCAAGATCTCCTTCAGCGCCGCCACCAGCCGGTCGCATTCCGCGTCCGTGCCGATGCTGATGCGCAGGCGTTCCGAAATGCGGGGCTTGTCGAACCATCGCACGATGATCGCCTTTTCGCGCAAGGCCCGGAAAATGTCGGCGGCCTTGTGGGCGGGGTGGCTGGCGAAGACGAAATTGGCCTTCGAGGGCAGGACGTCGAAGCCGAGCGCCCGCAATTCCGCGGTCAGGCGCTCGCGGCTGGCGATCACCCTGGCGCAGCTCGCCGCAAACCAGTTCTCGTCCTCGTAGGCGGCGGTCGCGCCCGCCTGGGCGAGGCGGTCGAGCGGGTAGGAGTTGAAACTGTCCTTCACGCGCTCCAGCGCGTCGATCAGGTCGCGGCTTCCGATGGCGACGCCGATGCGCAGGCCAGCCAGCGCGCGCGACTTCGACAGCGTGTGCGTGACCAGCAGGTTGGGATAGCGGTCGATCAGCGGGATCGCGCTCTCGGCGCCGAAATCGACATAGGCCTCGTCGATCACGACAGGCTTGTCGGGGTGCGCCTGCAGCAGCTTCTCGATCTCGGCGCGCGACAGGGCGATCCCGGTCGGCGCATTGGGATTGGCGAAGATGATCGCGCCGCAATCGTCGCCATAGGCGGAAACATCGATCCGCATGTGCGCGTCGAGCGGAACGATCTTCGTCCTCACGCCGAAGAGCTGCGACCAGACGGGATAGAAGCTGTACGTGACGTCCGGGAAGGCGAGCGGGCGCTCGTGCTTCAGCAGCGCCTGGAAAACGAGCGCCAGCACCTCGTCTGATGAATTGCCGACGAAGACCTGATCCGGCTTCACGCCCTCACGTCGCGCAATGGCCTCGCGCAGTTTCAGCGACGTCGGCTCGGGATAGAGGCGCAGGTCGTCCGTCGCCGCGGCGCGGATGGCGTCGAGCGCCTTCGGGCTCGGGCCGTAGGGATTTTCGTTGGTGTTGAGCTTCACGATGTCGGCGATGACAGGCTGCTCGCCCGCCACATAGGGCTGCAAGTCGTGAACGAGCGGGCTCCAGAAGCGGCTCATGGCGTCCTGTGTCGTCGGCGTCGCCGGAATGGCGGACGCACGTTGTAATCGCAGTCGGCGGTCGTGGGGAAGCGACGATTGCCCGGTGGACGCGCTTGCGCGCGTTCAATGCGGCTGCGAAACCGACTAAGGTCATTTTTCAGACCGATTCGCGCGAATCAATGCCGAAGCGACGCGCTCTCACGTGACGGCGAGAACCGTCCAAGCGGTGTGGACTGATGATTTTGCACAGATTTGCGGACGCTTCCGTCCTTAAGCCCGGGGCCCTTGCAGGCTGCGGCCTCCTTCTGGCGGGCGTCGCCGGCGCCCCAGCCGCCCGGGCGGAAAGCCTGCGGGCGAGCTATGCGCTCAGCATCATCGGCGTCTCCATCGGTTCGGCGGACGCCATCGCGGCCATCGAGCCCAACGCCTACAAGGTCGACATCGGCCTGCGGCTGACGGGCCTCGCGGCGCTGGTCACCAAGGCCAAGGGCGCGGCCACCGCCAGCGGCGCCATCGCCAACGCCACGGTTCTGCCGAGCGGCTACGCCAACACGACCGCCAACGCGACCGAAACCCGCACCGTTCGCATGGGGCTCAACGCCGGCGCGGTGCGGGCGGTGGACATCTCCCCGCCGTTTCTCGACATGGATGAGCGCGTGCCGGTGACGGCCGCGCACAAGTCCAGCGTCCTCGACCCCGTCAGCGCGCTGGTCATGAGCGTGCCCGCAGGCCAGCCCCTGATCGGGCCCGCAGCCTGCGACCGCACCCTGCCGGTCTACGACGGCCTCGTGCGGTTCAACATCTCGCTGACCTACAAGGGCGTCCGCAACGTGCATGCGCGCGGCTACAACGGGCCGGTGTCGGTCTGCGCGGCGCGCTACGCCCCGATTTCGGGCTATCGGCTGGACAGCCAGTCGACCCGGTACATGGCCGACAACCACGATCTGGAAGTCTGGCTCGCGCCGGTTTCGCAGGCCCATGTCGTCGTGCCCTACTACATCAAGATGGGTACGAAATCGGGCTCGCTCGTGATCCAGGCGGTCGATTTTCACCTCACCGAGCAGCGCGCCCAGAACCAGTGACCCAATTCGGGCGCGAGGCCGCCCGAAAGGTTAACGCAGCCGCCGCGGCGCGCGCGCCAGCGGGCGATTTGTCCACAGAGCCTTGTGGCGCAGCGCGCAATCGGCCCCATATATTGCGCGAACAAGACGTGAAATCCGGCCGCTGAGCGATTCGTGCCCGCTCCGTTCGCGGTTCGGCCCGAAAGTTAACGTGGTGCTTTCAGACCGTCCTTCTCGTCCGCCGCTTGACAAAAGAGACGTCTGGAGTCCGTCGGCGAGTCGTGAGCGAGCGGCTCGATTCTCGTTCGGAGTCGATCCGATTCACAATACTTTGGGGATATGGGCGCGCCCCCCGCGATATCTTGCGGCGAACAAAAGACGACTCGGACGGAGTCAGCGATTCGGCCGCGATTCGTTCCACACACGTTCGAAGTCTGAAGATCTGGGCGGCGACGCGCCCCGTTTCGGGACAGTCGCGGCCTTGCGGCGCAGGGGCGGAGGGCGATGAATTACGCAGGCGCGACCGCGCTGCGCGACCCGGCGTCGCGCCGAACCTCAGGCGTCGCCGCGGTTCTGGGGCCGACCAACACCGGCAAGACGCATTTCGCGATCGAGCGGATGCTCGCCCATCCGACCGGCGTGATCGGTCTGCCGCTGCGTCTCTTGGCCCGCGAAGTTTACCAAAAGCTCGTCGCGCGGGCGGGAACGAACGCCGTGGCGCTCGTGACCGGCGAGGAAAAGATCAAGCCGCCAAACGCCCGCTACTGGGTCTCGACCGTCGAGGCCATGCCACGCGACCTCAACGTCTCCTTCGTCGCGGTCGACGAAATCCAGCTCGCGGCCGATTTCGACCGGGGCCACGTGTTCACCGACCGCATCCTCAACCGGCGCGGCGCGGACGAGACCCTGCTGATCGGCTCCGGCGTGATGGCGCCTGTCATTCGCGACTTGTTGCCCGGCGTGCCGATCGTCGAGCGGCCGCGTCTGTCTGAACTGTCCTTCGTCGGCGAACGCAAAATCTCGCGCCTGCTCCGGCGCAGCGCGATCGTCGCCTTCTCGGCCGAAGAGGTCTACGCGGTCGCCGAATTCATCCGCCGCCAACGCGGCGGGGCGGCCGTCGTGCTCGGCGCGCTCAGCCCGCGCACGCGCAACGCGCAGATCGACATGTTCCAGAACGGCGACGTCGACTACGTCGTCGCGACCGACGCCATCGGCATGGGGCTCAATCTCGATGTCGACCACATCGCCTTCGCCTCCGATCGCAAATTCGACGGCCGCCAGTTCCGCCGTCTGACGCCGGCCGAATTCGGCCAGATCGCCGGGCGCGCCGGCCGCCACCTGCGCGACGGGACGTTCGGCACGTCCGGCCGCTGCCCGCCGTTCGACGAGGACCTCGTCGAGGCGCTCGAAGACCATCGCTTCGATCCGGTTCGCCTGTTGCAATGGCGCAACGCCGAGCTGGATTTCTCGTCGATCGCCGCGCTCGGCCGCTCGCTCGACCGCACGCCCGATCATCCCGGGCTGACGCGTGCGCCGGTCGCCGAAGACCAATTGGTGCTTGATGTTCTGTCTCACGACGAGGACGTCCGACGTCAGGCGGCGACGCCGGCCGACATCGCGCGCTTGTGGGAAGCCTGCCAGATTCCCGATTATCGCAAGGTGTCGCCGGCCGCGCACGCCGATCTCGCCCGTACGATCTTCTTCTTCATCGTGCGGCGCGGACGCATTCCCGACGACTGGTTCGCGCGGCGGCTCGCCGAAGTCGATCGCATCGACGGCGACATCGACACGCTCTCGCAACGCATCGCGCAGGTGCGCGCGTGGAGCTTCATCGCCAATCGCGGCGACTGGCTGAACGATCCCGAGCATTGGCAGGGCGAGGCGCGTCGGGTAGAGGACAGTCTGTCCGACGCATTGCACGAGCGGCTCGCGCAGCGTTTCGTCGACCGACGCACGAGCCTCCTCATGCGTCGCCTCAGAGAGAACCGAATGCTCGACGCCGAAATCACATCCGACGGCGACGTGCTGGTCGAAGGCCAGCATGTCGGTCAGTTGCGCGGATTCCGTTTCACCGCCGATCCCACGGCCGAAGGCGAAGCGGCCAAGGCGCTGAACGCCGCCGCGCAGAAGGCGCTCGCCGCCGAGATCGAGAGCCGCGCGACGCGCGTTTCGGATGCGGTCGATACGGCGTTCGCGCTGTCCAACGACGGCGCGATCCGCTGGCTCGGCGAACCGATCGCCAAGATCGTCGCCGGCGACAAGATTCTCGCGCCGCGCGCGGTGCTGATCTCTGACGAAACGCTCGCTGGCGAGGCGCTCGAGAAAGTGCAGCGTCGCGTCGATCTGTGGCTCGGCCAGCATGTGACGAAACTGCTCGGACCGCTGGCGCAACTCGAAGCCGGCGAAGGGCTGGAAGGCATCGCCCGGGGCGTGGCGTTCCGGGTCGCCGAAGACCTTGGCGTCGTCGACCGCGCCAAGATCGCCAACGACGTGAAGAGCCTCAGCCAGGACGGGCGCGGCAGTTTGCGCAAGGCGGGCGTCCGGTTCGGCGCCTATCACATCTACGCGCCCGCGCTGCTGAAGCCCGCGCCCCGCGCGCTCGCAGCGCAATTGTGGTCGCTCGCGCATGGCGGCGTCGAGGGCGCCAAGGGCCTCGAGGAAGTGGCGCATCTGGCCTCGTCCGGCCGCACCTCCTTCCCGGCAAACCCCGAGATCGCCAAAGATCTGTATCGCGTCGCAGGCTTCAGGGTTTGCGGCGAGCGCGCGGTGCGCGTCGACATTCTCGAGCGTCTCGCCGATCTCATTCGACCGGCGGTCGCCTATCGGCCGGGCGTGACGGCCGGCGATCCGCCGCCGGGGGCGGCGGACGGAAACGGTTTCATCGTTACGGTCGGCATGACCTCGCTCGCCGGTTGCTCCGGCGAGGCTTTCGCTTCGATCCTCAAGTCGCTCGGCTTCCACATGGAGACGCGGCAGGGGCCGGCGATCACCGTGCCGCTGGTGCCCAAGGCGCCGACCGAGCCGGTTCAGGCGAAACCCGCCGGGGAAGCCGGCGAGGTCGGCGAATCGGAGACTGCGGACGAAACTGCGGCCGAAGCCGCGGAGATCGCGGCGGCCGAAGGCCAGGCCTCCGAGGAGGCTGTTCTTTCCGCCGAGCAGACGGAAGCCGAAGCGCCGGTTGAACCCGAGCCCGCCGAGATCGAAGCCGCTGTAGCGGAGGCGGTCCCGGAACCAGTCGAGGAGGCTGTCGACGAAGCGCCGGCCGAGCCGCCGAGCGACGAAGCGATTCTGGCCGAATCCGCGCTGCAATCGGCTGTCGAGGAGGCGGTCGAGACAGTCGTCGCGGAAATCCCCTCCGAGGCGGAGGCTGAAACAGCTCCGGCGGAGCCCACGACGATCGAAGTGTGGACGCCGGGCCGTCCGCACCAGCGGCGCGAAGGCGGTCGTCCCCAAGGGCGGCGCCCGGAAAAGCGCGCGCCGCGCGAGTGGATCATTCCGCAACGTCCAGAGCGGCCGGAACGTCCCAAGCCCGCCGAAGGCGGCGAGGGCGAGAGACGCGAAGGCGGGCGCAAGTTCGAGGGCAGGCCGCCGCGCGAGGGCGGAAAGCCGCGTTTCGAAGGCAAGCCGAGGCAGGACCGGCCGCGCGACAACAGGGCGGAGCGGCCCTTCGCGTCATCCGAACGGCGCGAGCGGGACAAGCAGCCCGATCCGAATTCGCCCTTCGCCAAGCTTCTGGCGCTGAAGGCGGAGCTGGAAAAGAAGAAGTAGGCGGTCGTCCAGCCGCTCCCTATCCCTCGCCCGCTTCCAGCGAGACGGGGGGCGGGGTTTCGCCCTTCCATCCGCACCGCTCCAGCATCTCGCGCATGTGTTCTGGAACCGGCGCCGTCGCCGTCGTGGGCGGGCCGTTCTTGGCCATGGGCACGGTGATTTCGCGGGCGTGGAGGTGCAGCGGCGTTCCGCCGATTACGCCCGCGCCATAGATGGGATCGCCGAGGATCGGGAAGCCCGAAACGGCGCAATGCACGCGCAACTGATGCGTGCGGCCGGTCAGCGGCTCCAGCGCCAGCCAGGCGAGCGGCTCGCCCGCCTCGTTCGCGCCGCGCCCGAGCATGCGCCATTTCGTCTGCGAGGGCAGGCCCGCCGGGTCGTGTTTCATCCACCAGCCGCGCGTCGAATCGAGGCGGCCGAGGGGCAGATCGATCAGGCCTTCGTCCTGCGGCGGCCTCCCCTGGACGACCGCCCAGTAGGTCTTGTCGATCGCGCCCGCCTTGAACAGTTTCATCAGCCGTTCGAGCGCCTTGCGATGGCGGCCGAGCACGAGACAGCCGGAGGTGTCGCGGTCGAGGCGATGGGCGAGCGCCGGCCGGCGCGGCAGGCCGAAGCGCAGGGCGTCGAAATATTGCTCCAGATTTTCGCCGCCCTTCGGGCCGCGATGGACCGGCACGCCCGCGGGCTTGTCGAGGATCAGCATCATGCCGTCCCGGTGGAGCAGGCGGGAATTGATCTCTTCCGGCGTCATCGCGAAGAGGGTATCTGGAGCGCGGACGCGCGCGTCAAGCCGACTCGCGCCGCCCGCCGGAAATCGCAGGGATGAGCGACCAGACCGCCGAGAAGATCGACGACGACCGCGCGACCGAAATGGCCGAATCGCTGTCGGCGCGCACGCTCGATCTGTGGCTGGCGCGCGGCGCAGTTCTGGCGATCGTCGCTCTGCAATTGCTGCTGGTGAACGACCTGACGCCCTTTCCGCGCTGGGTGATGCCGACGCTGGAAGTGTTGCTGCTGGCGCCGCTCGCCGTGGCGACCGCCTGGACGCTCGGGAAGACCAAGCGCGTGGCCGACGCCGAAGACCCCAGCGACTTCTGGGCGACCGTGACGCGCTATCGTCATCTGGTGCGTGTGGCGTTCCTGGTGCTGACCGGTCTGGTCAGCGTCGCCAACCTGATCGCGCTCAACGGCCTCGTCTGGGCGATCCTTGCCGGCCACGCCGCCAACGGCAAGTCGCTGCTGATCGATTCCCTGAACATCTGGGCGACCAATCTGATCATCTTCGCCCTGTGGTACTGGAACATAGATCGCCGCTCGGCCTATTTCGGCGAAGACGCGCAACCCGATTTCGTGTTCACCCAGCAGACGCTTCCGCAAAGCCTGACGCGCCGCGTCTATACGCCGGGCTTCGTGGACTATCTGTTTCTCGCCTTCACCAACGCGACGGCGTTTTCTCCGTCCGACACATTTCCGCTCACCGCGCGCGCCAAATTGCTGATGATGCTACAGGCCCTGATCTCGCTGGTGACGATCGCGCTCGTCGCCGCGCGCGCCGTCGGCATCCTGTCCTGAAACGAAAGCTACGATGAACGACGAGACCAAGGAAAAGAAACCGGGCTTCTTCGGGCGGATGTTCGGACGCGGAAAGGCGGAGGCCGCGACGCCGCTCGAAACGCCGGAGCTCGAGGCTCCGATCCCCGCGCCGTCCGAGCCGTCGGCGCCGCCCTCCGACGGCGTCGTCGCCGAAACAGTCGTCGAGCCCTCTGTCGAGCGGACCTTGCCGCCGATCGCTTCCAGCGAGACGCAACCCGAGCCGAAAGCGTCCTGGTGGAAACGGCTGACAGCCGGCCTGTCGCGTTCGTCGTCCTCGATCGGGCAGGGGATCGCCGACGTCTTCACCAAGCGCAAGCTCGACGACGCGGCGCTGGAGGATCTGGAGGACATTCTGGTGCGCGCCGATCTCGGGGTCGCCGCAGCGACGCGGATCGTCGAGGCGGTCGGGCGCGGCCGGTACGACAAGGAGGTGTCAGCCGACGAAGTGCGCGCCGTGCTTGCGGCCGAGGTGGAGAAATCGCTCGCGCCGGTCGCCAGGCCGCTCGTGATCGATCCTGCGCGCAAGCCGTTCGTCGTTCTCGTCGTCGGCGTGAACGGCTCCGGAAAGACGACGACCATCGCCAAACTCACGCAGCATCTGCGCGCCGAGGGCAAGTCCGTCACGCTCGCCGCCGGCGACACGTTCCGCGCGGCGGCGATCGAGCAGCTCAAGGTCTGGGGCGACAGGCTCGGCGCGCCGGTCGTTTCGCGCGCCCCAGGCGCCGATGCGGCCGGCCTCGCCTTCGATGCGCTGACCGAGGCGCGCGACGGCCAAGCCGACGTCGTGCTGATGGACACGGCCGGGCGCCTGCAAAACCGCGCCGAGCTGATGGCGGAGCTGGAAAAGATCGTGCGCGTCATGAAGAAGGTCGACGAGAGCGCGCCGCATGCGGTGTTGCTCGTGCTCGACGCGACGGTCGGACAAAACGCGCTGAGCCAGGTCGAAATCTTCGGCCGTGTAGCGGGCGTCACCGGATTGGTGATGACCAAGCTCGACGGAACGGCGCGCGGCGGCATTCTCGTCGCCATCGCGGACAAGTTCGGCCTGCCCGTGCATTTCATCGGCGTCGGCGAAAGCGCTGACGATCTCGAACCTTTCGAGGCGCGCGATTTCGCGCGCGCCATCGCAGGACTGGATGAGGAGACCAAAGCGTGAGCGACACGCCTGAACCCCAGCGCACGAAGCTCGCGCCGGGACTCAAACTCGTGCTGGAGATGGGGCCGCTCGTCCTGTTCTTCGTCGTCTACAACCGCTTCGGCATTTTCGCCGGCACAGGCGCGCTGATGGCGGCGACCATCGCGGCGCTCGCCGTCACCTATGCGCTGACGAAGCATCTGCCGGTCATGCCGATGGTCACCGCCGTCATGGTGCTGGTGTTCGGCGGAGCCACGTTGCTTCTGCACGACGCGACCTTCGTGAAGATGAAGGCGACGATCGTCTATCTGCTGTTCGCTGTCGCCCTGCTCGGCGGGCTCGCTTTCGGCAAGGCGCTGCTGTCGGTCGTGTTCGACAGCGTCATGCGCCTGACGGAAGAGGGCTGGCGCAAGCTGACGCTGCGCTGGGGCCTGTTCTTCCTGGCGATGGCGGCCGTGAACGAAATCGTCTGGCGCACGCAGACGGAGGACTTCTGGGTCAAATTCAAGGTGTTCGGTTTCGTGCCGTTGACCGTGCTGTTCGCCCTGTCGCAGACGCCGCTGATGCTGAAGCACGAATTGAAGGGCGAGGACGCCGAGAAGGCGCCGGAGCACCTGTAGCCGTTACGCCCATTTGGCCCAGCGACCGTGCCAGTCGACATCGGCGAGCTTGCGGCGTTCCCCGCCCGGCCAGATCGTCGACCGCAATTCGCAGGACATTCGGTCGGGGCCGGCCTCCATAGCAAGCCAGGCGAGGGGCGCGTCCGCGGCCGCTTCCTCGCCGCGGCGCCGGATGGCCGCGCGCAGGCGCTCCCGCAGCGTAGCCGGCAGGTATTGAGCAAAGACGCTGTGGTAAACGACGCGACAGACGCCGGGCGCTGGCTGCCTCGCCATGGCGCGCTCGAGCCAGTCGAGCGCGTCGCCCCGTTCGACGGCAAGGCCGCTCGCGGCGACCATGTCGAGCGCCGGTTCGATCCGGCGTAGGCGGTCGGTCTGCTCGGGCCAGATGTAAGCGAGCATGCGTTCGCGGTCGTCTGTCGAGCGCGCGTCCACCGGGCGCAGGTCGACGGCGGCGCGCGTCGAAATCGCCAACGGCGCATCGAGCGCGGGCGCGGCGCCCGCCCATACGCTGGCGATGCGCACCGGCGAATTCGGATCGCCCCAGCGCCTGCCCTCGCCGAGATCGAAGGCGTAACGGTCGAACAGCAGGTTCAGACCCGCGCTCGCGCCGAGTTCGTGGAGCGCCAGCGGCATGCGCGTACGCGCGGCGAGGTCGAGAAAACCGCCGAGCAGGACTGCGGAGCGCATGACCTCGTTGGTCTGCGGCGGCGAGTCGAGGAACGCCGTCATCTGCGCATCGTGAGCTGCGATCGTCCGCGCGATCGCCGTCCACAAAGCCTGATCGCTCTCGCTCGCCTGCGGCGGATAGAGCTGCGCGAGCTCCGGCGCGCGGCCGCGCCGAACGAGCGTGTTCAGGGCTGCGCAGCAACGCAGGGGCGCGAGGTCCGGCCATAGCGAGTCGAGCGGCCATGCGGCGAGACGAGCGCCGAAAGCCGAGCCGTCGTCCAATTGCGCGCCGAGAATGCGGCACACGCGCGCGGTGAACGGCGCGCCGAGAGCGATGCAAGCGCCGGCCTGCCGTTCGAAGGCTTCCGCGATCTCGGGGATTTCGGCGATCTGCATGACTTTCCGCGTTGTGGCCGGACTGGAGCGCCGAGCTTGACCCGGGGACGGAACGGGCGCAATCGCCTGCGGCCTTCGAACATAAACTCGAGCGCAGACGCCTCGGGGGAGGGTGCGACGCCTTTGATCCAGAGCAGGGCGCGAATCGACGACGCCGCATAGATGGGCGCCAATCAATGAGGCGAGCCCCATGAAATTTTCGAGGCTGACGGCGGCGCTGTTTGCGATCGCCGCCGTATTCGCGACGCCGGCCTTGTTCGCCGCGCGCGTTCACGCAGAACAACTGGTTGCGGCCAACATCAAACCGCTTGCGCCCGGCGTCTTCGTGGCGGGCTCGGTCGTTCCAGCCGACATCGCCGCCTTCAAGGCGCGCGGCGGGGCGCTGGTGATCGACCTCCTGCCGGACGACGAGGCGTCGCCGCAGGCGCGCGCGGCCGAAATCGCCGCCGCCGCGCAGCAGGCGTCGGTGCAGTTCGTTCATGCGCCGACGCCATCGAACCCGCTGTCGATGGCGGCCGTCGAGCAGGTCGGAGCAGCGCTCGCCGTCGGAGACCGGCCGGCGTTGATTTTCTGCCGCAGCGGTTCGCGCGCGACGCGCGTCTGGGCGTTGACCGAAGCGGCGAGAGCAGGCGGCATGGACGCCGCCGGCATATCGAGTGCGGCGGCCTCGGCAGGCTATTCAGTCGCAGACGTCCGCTCGGAAATCGAGCGGCGCATCGCAGCGCGACCCGCGAAATAAATTCCGCGAAGTTCCGGCCGTTCGCCCTCGGCGCGGGCTCAGTCCCCGCGTTCGTCGGCCGGCGCGCCGATCTTTTCGAGCGCCTTCTTCAGCCGCCGATGTTCGAGCGCAATGGCGATCGTCGCCGCGAGCACGGCGACGCCGGTGATCCCGTAGGAGAGCGCGATGAACCAGGCGTGATCGTTGCTCATCGGGCGGGCTCGAAGCTCGCCGTGCGCGACACATCGTCCGCAGAGACCGCCAGGCGCGTCAGCCGGTCGAGGCGACGACGCAGAATCTCGTTGCGGATCGACATCAGGTGCAGCGTCAGGAACAGGAATGTCGCGCCGAAGGCCATGATCAGCAGCGGCCAGAGCATGGAGGAATAGATCGCCGGACCGCTGGTCTTGAAGACGGACGCCGGCTGATGGAGCGTGTTCCACCAGTCGACCGAAAACTTGATGATGGGAATGTTGACGAGGCCGACCAGCGTCATGACCGCGGCGGCCTTGGCGGCGCGCTGCGGCTCCTCGATCGTGTTCCAGAGCGCGATGATCGCGAGGTAGATCAGGAGCAGCACCAGCATCGAGGTCAGACGCGCGTCCCAGACCCAGTAGGTGCCCCACATCGGCTTGCCCCAGAGCGAGCCGGTGACGAGGCACACGAAGGTGAACAGCGCGCCGAGCGGGGCGGCCGATTTCTGCGCCGCGTCGGCCACCGGATGGCGCCAGACCAGCGTGCCGAGCGCGGCCGAGGCCATGACCATGTAGGCGAACATGCCGAGCCAGGCGGCCGGCACGTGGATGTACATGATGCGGACGGTCTCGCCCTGCTGATAGTCGGCCGGCGCGACGAAGAAGACGAGATAGAGGCCGACAGCGAGCAGGATCGCCGCCAGCGCGCCGAACGCCGGAATGGCGCGGCGGGAAAAACGCAGCACGAAGGACGGGTTGGCGAAGCGAAGCATGAGGACCCGTTTCTCTCCCCGGAGGCGGAGAAGGAACCGACGCCTCTTTATGCCTCCAGGAATGCGATGGCAATTTGACCGAAGATAAGTCTCATTCGCCGAGACGCCGCAACAGCGCGGCGGCGGCGAAGGGGCACAACGCGCCGCAGGCCAGCGTGAGCGCCGCCAGAATGGCGAGCGGCGTGGCGAAAGGCACGGCGCCGCCCGCAGCCGCATTGGCCGCCGAGACGCCGAAAATCAGCGCGGGAACGCAGAGAGGGAGGACCAGCAACGCCATCAGGAGCCCGCCGCGGCGGAGCGAGACCGTGGCCGCCGCGCCGACAGCGCCGACGAAGGTGAGCGCCGGCGTCCCGACCAGCAGCGAGACGCCTATGCCCAACATGGAGGCGGCCTCCTGCGCCATCAGCACGCCGAACAGCGGGGCGGCGACGACCAGCGGCAGGGCGGTCGTCGCCCAGTGCGCGAGGCATTTGACGAAGACGACGAATTCGAGAGGCGTCGCCCCGAGTTGGAGCTGGTCGAGCGAGCCGTCCTCGTAATCGGCCTGGAACAGGCGATCGAGGCCGAGCAGCATGGCGAGCAGGGCCGCGATCCACAGGATCGCGGGGCCGATGCGCCTGAGCAGATTGAGGTCCGGTCCGATGGCGAACGGCACAATCGTCACGAGAACCAGCAGAAACACGACGCCCATCGGGCCACCGCCGCCGATGCGGCGGGCGATGGCGAATTCGCGCCGAAAGAGAGCGAGCAAGGGGCCGTTCACGCCGCGCTCCCGAGTTTCAGTTCGGCTGCGCCGGAAAGGCCGACCGGCGAATGGGTCGCGGCCAGGACGATCCCGCCGCCCGCGCGATGGCGCGCCATGACGTCCGCGAGCGCGGCTTGCGCGCGCACGTCGAGCGCCGTCGTCGGCTCGTCGAGCAGCCAGATCGGGCGGGGGGCCACGAGAATGCGGGCCAGCGCGGCGCGGCGCTTCTGCCCGGCCGACAGGTAGCCCGCCGGCGCGTCGAGCGCGTGCGCGAGGCCGAACGCCGCGAGCGCCTCACGCGCCGGCAGGGCTCCGGTCGCTCCGCGCGCGAGAAAGGCGCCCCAGAATTCGAGGTTTTCGCGGACCGTCAGCGCGGGCTTCATGCCATCGGCGTGACCGACGTAGTGAAGCGCGCTCGCCAGGTCTTCCGTCTGGCCGTCGAGCGCGATCCGTCCGCCTGCAAGCGGCAGAAGGCCTGCGATCGCCCGCAGCAACGTCGATTTTCCCGCGCCGTTCGGTCCCGAGAGAATGAGCGCCTCGCCGTCGGCGAGCGCAAAGTCGACGCGCTCGACAATGCGCCGTCCGCCGCGGTCCACGCAGACTTGTTGTGCGACGAGACGCATATCGTTCGGGCCAGAACCTGTTCGTTGGAGGGCGCCGAGAAAATCAGCGCGCACGACTTTCGTTCGTGTAGCGGGCTTCGTGGAAATTATCTATAAGCCGTCATCCTTCCCAGAACCCGCAGGACAATTGCGATGGCATCGCTCGACAGCTTCAAATCCCGCAAGAAGCTTACGGTCGGCAACAAGACCTATCATTACTTCTCGCTGAAGGCGGCCGAGAAGAACGGCCTGAAAGGCGTTTCGTCGCTGCCCTATTCGATGAAGGTTCTCCTGGAGAATCTCCTGCGCAACGAGGATGGCCGCTCGGTCACCAAGGAAGACATCCAGGGCGTCGCCGAATGGCTCGTCAACAAGGGCAAGGTCGAGAAAGAAATCTCGTTCCGTCCCGCGCGCGTGCTGATGCAGGACTTCACCGGCGTTCCGGCGGTGGTCGATCTGGCGGCGATGCGCGACGCGATGACCGCGCTCAAGGGCGATCCGCAGAAGATCAACCCGCTTGTCCCGGTCGATCTGGTGATCGACCATTCGGTGATCGTCGACGAATTCGGCTCGGCGAAGGCGTTCAAGAAGAATGTCGATCTCGAGTACAGCCGCAACGGCGAGCGCTATCGCTTCCTCAAGTGGGGGCAGGGCTCCTTCGACAATTTCCGCGTCGTGCCGCCCGGCACCGGCATCTGCCATCAGGTTAACCTGGAATATCTCGCGCAGACCGTCTGGACGCGTAAGGAAAAGTACAAGCCCGCGCGCGGCAAGGCCGAGACGATCGAAGTCGCCTATCCCGATACGCTGGTCGGCACCGACTCGCACACCACCATGGTCAACGGTCTGGCCGTGCTCGGCTGGGGCGTCGGCGGCATCGAGGCCGAGGCGGCCATGCTCGGCCAGCCGCAGTCCATGCTGCTGCCCGAGGTCATCGGCTTCAAGCTTTTCGGCAAGCTCAAGGAAGGCGTGACCGCGACCGACCTCGTGCTCACCGTCACGCAGATGCTGCGCAAGAAGGGCGTGGTCGGCAAATTCG
>CAZWJF010000027.1:0-32089 GCA_964634325.1 uncultured Rhodoblastus sp. | reverse complement strand
CGACGGCGGCGCGCGGCGCGCGCGTGTTCCGCGTCCACGACGTCGCCGAGCACAAGGCGGCTTTCGCGGTTTGGGACGCCATCGAACATGGCTGAGTCGCCGACCCTGATCGGCCTCGGTTTCGGCGGCAACGTAGGCGACAGCGCGTCGTTGGTCGCGCAGGCCGTGCGCGAAGTCGCGGCGCGCGGGATCGGGCGTCTTGTCGCCGCTTCGTCGCTATGGCGTACGCCGCCCTGGGGCGTGCTCGACCAGCCCCCGTTCGTCAACGCCTGCGCCCTGTTCGAAACGCGGCTCGAGCCTTGGCCGCTGCTCGCCGCGCTCAAGGCGATCGAATCCGATCTCGGCCGCACGCCGACGACGCGCTGGGGACCGCGCGTCATCGACATCGACATATTGTTTTATGGAGACGAGCGGATCGAGGATCCGGACCTCGCCATTCCCCACCGCGACATGCTGGCGCGCGCCTTCGTGCTCGCGCCGCTCGCGGAGATCGCGCCGGACAGGATGGTCGGCGGCGCGACGGTCGCAGACGCATTGGCGCGCGTCGACAGAACGGGGCTAGATATATTGCAATCGGGCGACGGCTGGCTCGGCCGCGCCAAGGGAGACGCAAGCATGGGCGAGACGATTGTTCTGACCTGCAAGGACGGCGCGCGGATTTCCGCCTATCGCGGGCGGCCCGCCGGCAGGCCGAAAGGCGGAATGGTGGTTCTGCAGGAGATTTTCGGCGTCAATCATCACATCCGCGCGGTGGCGGACCGTTACGCGGCCGCCGGCTATCTGGCGATCGCGCCGGCCTTGTTCGATCGCGTCGAGGCAGGCGTCGAACTCGGCTACGGCATCGAGGATCGGCCCCGCGCCATGGAGCTGCGCGGCAAGACGAAGATCGAGGACACGTTGCTCGACGTCGCCGCCGCGGTCGATGCGGCGAAGGAGGCGGGCAATGTCGGAATCGTCGGCTATTGCTGGGGCGGCACGCTCGCCTATGCGGCCGCCTGCCGTCTCGCTGGCGTGACGGCTGCGGTTGGTTACTACGGCGGCGGCGTCGCCGGCATCGCCGGCGAAAAGCCGCGCATTCCCGTCATGCTGCACTTCGGCGAGCGCGACAAGCACATCCCGTTGAGCGACGTGGACAAGATCAGGGCGGCGCAGCCGGAAATCCCGGTCTTCGTCTACGCCGCCGATCACGGCTTCAACTGCGACGAGCGCGAAAGCTATGACGCGGACGCCGCCAAGGAGGCGGAGCTGCGCACCATGGAGTTCTTCGCCGCCGAATTGAAATAGGCGTCGTCCTCACCACCCCCAGCGGTAGTAATAGACGCGCGGGCGGTAATAGTAGCGCACATATCTGCGCCGCCAGCGCCGCCGGTAATAGCGCCGGTAGACCCGCCAGCGCCGCCGGCGCCAGTAGACGTTTTCGATCTGCGCCGATTGCATGTCCGCATCGGTCGCTACCGCGGGACCCGGCGCCGCGGGCGCTGCGCCTTGCGGCTTGGCGGCCGGCATCGCTTCGCCGGACGTCGGATTCAATGCGAAAGCCGCTGCTGAAAAGGCGCCGAACAGGCCAAGGAACGATCTGCGATCCACGTCCTACCCCCCGGTTCGTGTGGACGGTTCCGCCGCCTTTCAAATCTGCTCCCGGCCGCTGTCATGCGCAAGCCCGGGCAGCGGCCGGCGGCGCGTTCAAACGACGGTAGGCCAGGCCCGCTGCGCGGGGCGCATCTTTTCCCAGGCGCGCGCCATTTGCAGCACGCCCAGATCGTCGAAGCGCCGGCCGGCGATCTGAAGCCCGATCGGCAGGCCGCCCGACGTGAAGCCGCAGTTGATCGAGGCCGCGGGCTGCTCCGACATGTTGTAGGGCAGCGTGAATGCGATGTGCTCGAACGGCAGGTTCGGGTCGTTCGTCGGGCTCGGCAGGTCGGCGTCGAACGCCGGAACAGGCGCCGTCGGCGAGAGAACGTAGTCGAACCCGCGCGTAGCCTCGTGCGTGGCCTTGCGTAACGTCATCGATTGAGCGAAGCCCGAATAGACGTCCTGTCCGGAATAGGACGCAGCCGATTCCGCCCAGGCGCGAATGAACGCCAGGATCCTGGCCTTTCTCTCCTCCGGCAGGGTCGAGACGTCGGCCAGCGCCCGCGCGCGCCAGAACCTGTCCTGCCCGTCCAGCATGTCGCGCGTCATGAAAGGCGCGAGAGGTTCGACGATCGCGCCGGCCGCCTCGAAGGCGCGCGCGGCCGCCTCCACCGCCGCCCGAACCTCCGGCTCGACCGGCAGGCCGACGCCGGCGTCGAGATGCAGGCCGATCCGCAGTCCCCTGACGTCGCGATCGAGGCTCGTCCAGGCGATGTCGGCGGGCGGAAGGCTCATGTGGTCGCGCGGGTCGGGGCGCGACAAGACCTGCATGAACAGCGCCGAGTCCGCCACGCTGCGCGTCATCGGCCCGGCGACGCGGCCCTGGAACGGCGGATCGATCGGGATGCGCCCGAGGCTGGGCTTGAGCGTGAAAACGCCGCACCAGCCGGCCGGCAGGCGCACCGATCCGCCGATGTCGGTGCCGATGTGCAGCGGCCCGTAGCCCGCCGCCGCGGCCGCGCCGGCGCCCGCCGAGGAGCCGCCGGGCGTCTTGATCAAGTCCCACGGGTTGCGGGTCAGCCGGTGGAAGCTCGACTTCGACGACGACAGCATGCCGTAGTCCGGCATGGTCGTGCGCGCGAAAATCACCGCGCCGGATTCCCGCGCCCGCGCGGCCGGCGGCGCGTCTTCCGCGCTGGGCTCCAACAGGCTCGCGGCCGTCCCCAGAGGCATGGGGACGCCGCGCGTGGCGATGTTTTCCTTGATCGTCAGAGGTATGCCGTCGATCGGGCCCAGCGGCTCGCCCCGGCGCCACCGCTGTTCGGACGCCTCCGCCGCCGCATAGGCGCCGGCCTCGTCGATCGCCCAGAGCGCCATCAGGCGCGGCTCCGCGGCAGCCACGCGCTCGAAGACCGCCTTCAGCGCCTCGACGGGCGACAGTCGACCGGCGCCGAAGGCCTCCCGAAGATCGCAGGCGGAAAGGTCGGCAGGCGTCATGGGCGGCTCCTCGGGCGTTCGAATCCCGTCCCTATCCTACTGAAACGGGGCGATGAATCGATCCGTCGGGCGCCGTCGGAAGCAATTACTTAATCAACTTGCCGCATTCTGCTCCCTCATCGGCCGGGGCCAGACGTCCGTCAATGCGATCCGGAATCAGAGAAATTCCCTAATGGCGCTCATTGCAATCGTTGATGACCGAGTCACGAACCGGAATATTTTTTCCAAGCTCGCCGCCTCGATCGCGCCCGACATTCAGGTGCATTCCTTCGGAAATCCGCGCGAGGCGCTGGCCTGGCTCGCCGAGAATCCGGTCGATCTCGTCATCACCGACTACAAGATGCCGGAAATGGACGGCGCCGACTTCGTGCGCGCCTTGCGCGGCGTGAAGGGGGCCGAAGACGTTCCGGTGGTCGTCATCACCGTCTACGAGGAGCGCTCCTATCGATTGCGGGCGCTGGAGGCCGGCGCGACGGACTTCCTCAACTCTCCGGTCGACCACCATGAATTCGTCACCCGCACGCGCAATCTTCTCGCGCTGCGGCGCCAGCAGAATCTGCTTGCGCAAAGAGCCGACACGCTCGCGCAGGAGCTGGCGGACAGCGAACGCTCGCGCGAGCGCGCCATCCGCGACTCGATCGAGCGCCTGACGCAGGTCATCGACACGCTTCCCGTCCTGATCAACGCCGTCGACCGCGACGGCCGGACGCTGTTCGTCAACGCCTTCGAAACCGACTTCTTCGGCGTCGATCCCGCCGCCGTCGTGGGGCGGCCGCTCGCGGATCTCACCGGCAAGGCCAACGCAGACCGCAACCAGACGCTCGACCAGCTGGTCTTCACGACCGGACGCGCGCTGCCCGCCTTCGAGGAGCAGTTGAACAGCGCGGACGGCGCCCGCCGCAGCTTCCTGACCACCAAGACGCCGCTGCGCGACCACACCGGCGCGATCACCGGCGTTCTGACCAGTTCGCTCGACATTACCGCCCACAAGCGGACCGAGGAGCATCTTCGCTATCTCGCGCATCACGATCCGCTGACGGCGCTGCCCAACCGGACGCTGCTGTCGGAAAAGCTGCGCGGCGCGGTCGCGCGCGCCCGGCGCGGCGACAAGGTCTTCGCGCTCCACCTGATCGACCTCGACGGTTTCAAGGGCGTCAACGACGTTCACGGGCATTCCGTGGGCGATCGCTTTCTCAAGGCGATCGGCGCGCGGCTGCGGCAGGTCGTCCGCGAACGCGACACGCTGGCGCGCCTGGGCGGCGACGAATTCGCCATTCTTCAGTCGGACGTCGGCTCCAATTACGACGTGGCCGAGTTCGCAGCGCGCATCTGCGAAGCGATCGCCGCCTTCTCCGATCCCGAATTCGCGCGGATGAAATCCACCGCGAGCATCGGCGTCGCGATCCATCCGAACGACGGCGCCGATCTCGACGAACTGCTGCGCAACGCCGACCTCGCCATGTACAAGGCCAAGGCCGAAGGCGGCAACGCCTATTGCCTGTTCGCCGCAGACATGCAGGCGCGCGCGCGCAGCGCAATGAGCCTCGAAGCCGATCTGCGCGCAGCGCTCGCCAACGACGAATTCGTCCTCCACTATCAGCCGCAGTTCGACATCGCCGCCAACAAGATCATCGGCGTCGAGGCCTTGTTGCGCTGGAATCGTCCCGGCGTCGGCCTTGTCGGCCCGGGCGTGTTCCTGCCGCATGCCGAAGAAAACGGGCTCATCATTCCCATCAACGAATGGGTCTTGCGGCGCGCCTGCATGGACGCGCGGCATTGGCAGCGCGACGGCTTCCCGTTCTTCCGGGTCGCGGTCAACATGTCGCCGATCCAGTTCCGGAAGAAGAATGTGCCGCTTCAGGTTGCGCGCATGCTCGCGGAATCGGGTCTCGACGCGCGGCGCCTCGAACTCGAGCTGACCGAAAACATCGTGATGCAGGACATCGACGCCGTGGCGAAGGACCTGCGCGAGCTCAACCGCCTCGGCGTTTCGATCGCCATCGACGATTTCGGAACCGGATATTCCTCGCTGTCCTACATCAAGAAGCTTCCGGTCCAGCGCATCAAGGTCGATCAGAGTTTCGTGCGCAACATGACGCAGGACCCAAACGACGCCGCCATCGTACGGGCGATCATCACGCTCGGACGAAGCCTGGGTCTGGAAGTCGTCGCCGAGGGCGTCGAGACGACGAAGCAGTTGCAGGGATTGCGTGACGTCGGTTGCGAACTGGCGCAGGGCTTCCTCTTCGGCCGGCCCATGCCGATCGAGGATATCGCGGCCTTGTTCGGCCGTTCCGACGAGCTTGCGCAGAGCGCCTGACCAGCATGGACACGGACGATCCGTCGGACATGAATTTTGCGCAGAGCGAAGATCTGCGCATCGACAACGAACGGCAGATGGCGTTCAACAGAATGGCGATCACGACCATTCTGTTCGGCGCGACCCTGTTGTTCGGGCAAGGCGACGACCATATCGGCCTCGCGTTCATGTCCAGCGTATATCTGGTGTACCTGGCTTCTGCGCTCATTCTGTTCGTACACATCAAGTTTTGGCCGAATACGCGGGTCTGGCGCCGCATCATCGGCATGTCCGTGGACATCAATGCGCTGACCTATGTCAGTTACATCGTCGGCCCCGTCCTGGTCGGACTGCTCTATCCCGGCTATCTCCTGATCATTTACGGCTATGGCTTTCGCTATGGCGTGCGATGGCTGGTCTCGTCCGCCGGCATGGCCATCGTTGGCGTCATGTTCGTGGTGCGGGAATCGCCCCTCTGGCAGGAGCACGACGTTCTGGCGGGCGGGCTGATCGTCGGGCTCGTGATCATCCCGGCTTACGCCGTCAAGCTTGTTCGCAATCTCTGGCAGGCCAAGGCCAAGGCGGAGGAATCCAGCCGCGCCAAGAGCATGTTCATCGCAGCCGTCAGCCACGATCTGCGTACGCCGCTCAACGCCATCATCGGTCTCGGCGACATTCTGGCGACGTCGAACCTGCCGCGCGAAGAGACCGACATGGCGCGCCTGATCGGCGAGTCCGGCCGGACGCTCCTTGGACAGATCAATTCCATTCTCGATTTCTCGCGACTCGAGATGGGGCGAGACTCGATCAAGCTGCAGACCGTCGATCTGCACGCCCTGCTATACAATCTGCGCGAGTTGCTCGACGTCTCCGCGCAGACCAAGGGCGTGGCGCTGCTCCTGCGCGTCGACATGCCGGTTCCGCGGTTCGTCAGAACCAGCGAGCGGCACATTCGCGACAGCCTAGTCAATCTCGTCGGCAACGCCATCAAGTTCACGCCGGCCGGTTATGTCGAGATCGTCTTGAAGGCGACCGAGACCCGCAGCAATTCGACGCGCCTGCGGTTCGAGGTGCGCGATTCGGGGATCGGCATGGGCCCCGACGAACAGTCCCGGATTTTCAAGCGGTTCACGCAAGCCAATCCCGAGATACGCGAAACATATGGCGGCACGGGCCTCGGTCTCGCCATCGCCAAGCAGCTTGTCGCATCGCTTGGCGGCGAAATCGGCGTCGTGAGCGCCAAGAACGTTGGAAGCACGTTCTGGTTCGAGATCGACGCCGCGCGCGCCGACAGCGTGGAACCGTCGCCGACGCCGCAGGTCATTGCGGAACTGGAAAGCGACGACCCGGCGTTGATCCAGATGGTCGGAGCAGCTTCCGTTTCGGCGCAAGGGCCGGCGATCGGCGAGAATGATCGCGCGATCGTCGTTCTGGATTTCGCCGCAAGGACCCGAGCGGGTTGGGGGGCGGCGCTGCGCGATGTCGGGCGCAGGGGGCTGGTCGTTGCGGCGGGCGCCAGCGACGACATCGATCTGAGCGAACGCGCGGGCGGATGCTCCGTCGTTCTCAGGCGCCCGATCGATCCGCAGATGATGAGCGACGCGCTCGTTCTGGCGCGCGGTCCGGACGAACCGCCGGCCAGCCGCGCGCCGGTCGCGCGGAGCGGCCGGGAGCTCGCGATCCTGGTCGCGGAAGACAACAAGACGAACCAGAAGGTGATCGCCAAGATGCTGTCGCTTTCCGGCCGCAAGGCGACGCTGGTCAGCGATGGCCAGGCGGCGCTGGACGCGCTCGCCAACACGCGGTTCGACGTCGTTCTCATGGACATCAACATGCCCAAGATCGACGGCGTCGAGGCGACGCGGCGGCTGCGCATGTTCGAGCGCGCGCTTGATCGACGGACGCCCGTCATCGCCCTGACGGCCGACGTGACGGACGAGACCCGGGCGCGCTGCATGGTCGTCGGCATCGACGATTGCATCACCAAGCCGGTCGACTGGCCGACCCTCGAGCGCGCGCTCGATCGCCTGACGCAGGATTCCGCCGGCGTCGAAGTCGTCGCGGCTTCGGACAGCGTCGCGACCGTGAGCGATGAGCCGGCGTCCCCCTCGGATGACCGCTCTCGCGTCAACGACGGCGAACAGCAGGACGGTCGGCTCAATCTTGCGGCGCTGGCCGATCTCGAGCGGCTTGGCGGCGCCGATTTCGTTCGCGAAGTGGCGCTGCAATTCGTGGCGGACGCCGCTGTCCTGCTCAAGGACATCGCTATCGCGGTGCGCGAGCGCGATGTCGAGCGGTTCCGCGACGAAGCGCATGCGTTGCGGTCGTGTTCGGCCAATGTCGGCGCGCGGTCCATCTACGAATTGTGCCTGTCGTGGCGCGAGATCGGCGCGGAGGAATTCGGCGCGTACGGCGCCGAATATCTCGCGCGTCTGGAAAGCGAATACGAAAAGGCGCGCCGGCAGCTTCAACCCTACATCGCCGAAGCGGCCTGAGCGCAGGCCTCAGAGGCGCGCGCGCGCGGCGTCCAGCGCGATGTCTGCGAGCGCGCGGGCGCTCGGATGGCAGGCGGCGAGGATCGACCGGATCTGTCGCGCCGCATCTGCGTCGTCGCGCGCCTCGAACCGCGCGAGCGCGCCGAGCGCCGCGTCGGAGGCGATCTGCGACGGAGCCGTCTTGAACTTGCGCGCCAGACGTGCGCGCTCCTCGCGCAATCGCGCGGCGAGCCGCGCCTGATCGACCGTCAACGCGATGTCGGGCGCCGCGTCCGCCACGTCGAGCGCGGCGGCGCCGGACGGGTCGGCCGCATCCGGCTCGGGCTCCGCGCGCCCTGCGAAGGCGCGCAGCGCGAACGATGCGGCCGTGTCGCGAATTCGGCGGGCGGCCGCCATGGGCCGGGCGAGCCACAGCAATCGTTTGCGGCAATTGTCGCATGCGCCGCACGGTTCGCTTTCCTCGCCGAGATAGGCGAGCGTCGCGCGCCAGCGGCAGTCGAAGCCGTGCGCGAGGTCCGCCATCGCGCGCTCTTCGTCCTCACGCTCTCCCCCCGCCAATCCGTCGCGCGGCGCCCACGTCGCGCCAGCGCGCGGCAGGAAGGCGATGGCGTCCGCCGGCAGTCCATCGCGGCCGGCGCGGCCGATCTCCTGATAATAGGCTTCGATCGAGTGCGGCAGATCGGCGTGGCAGACGAAGCGCACGTCGGGCTTGTCGATGCCCATGCCGAAGGCGATCGTCGCCACCATCACGCCGTCCGGCCGCGACAGGAACTCGTCCTGATTGGCGCTGCGCGCATGCGAGTCGAGTCCGGCGTGATAGGGAAGCGCGGGCGCTCCATTGGCGGCGAGCGCGCGCGCCAGTTGCTCCGTCGCAGCGCGCGACCCGCAATAGACGATGCCGCTCTGCCCGCGATGCGCGCGGATGACGCCGGCGACGTCGCTCAGAGGATGGCGGCGGCGCTTCATCGCGATGCGGATGTTCGGCCGCCTGAAGGATTCGACGAAGACGCGCGGCTTGCGGAGGAACAGGCTCGCCTCGATGTCGGCGCGCGTGCGCGGCGCCGCAGTCGCTGTCAGCGCTATGGTCTGCGGCGCGCCGAGTTCTTGGGAGAATTCGCCGATTCGCGCATAGTCCGGTCTGAAGTCGTGGCCCCACCGCGAGACGCAATGCGCCTCGTCGATCGCCAGCAGACGCGGCCGGAGTCTCTTGAGCAGGTCGATTGTCTCGCCGAGCGCGAGGCGCTCGGGCGCGAGATAGAGCAGCTTGATGCGCCGCTCGCCGATCATCGACAGCGTCGCTTCGTTCTCTTCCGGTTCGTTGCCGGAGTTCAGCGATCCAGCGACGACCCCGCGCTCGCGCAGGGCTGCGATCTGGTCGCGCATCAGCGAGATCAGCGGCGAGACGACGACCACCGGTCCGATGCCGACCACAGCGGGCAATTGATAGAGCAGGGACTTGCCCGCCCCGGTCGGCATGAGCGCGAACACGTCGTCGCCAGCCAGCACGGCTTGCAGCACGTCGCGCTGCCCCGCGCGGAAATCGGCGAAACCAAAGACGTCTTTCAGCGCTCGCTCGGCGCGCGCAAGGTCGATGGTCGGTCTACTTGGCACGGATCGAAAGGCCGGCGACGATCAGATGAACTTCGTCGGCGCACGCCGCCACCGACTGATGCAGGCGGCCCGCCTCGTCGCGAAACCGTCGCGCGAGCGCGTTGTCGGGCACGATGCCGAGGCCGACCTCGTTGGAGACGACGACCGTCAGCCCGTCGCGCGCCTGGAGAGCTGCGATGAGCTCCGCGCTCTCGCGCGCGAGATCGGCGTCGGCGAGGAGGCGATTGGACAACCACAGCGTGAGGCAATCGACGAGCATCGGCGCGGCGGCGGGCGCATCGCGCACGGCCTGCGCGAGATCGTGCGGCGCTTCGACGTTGCGCCAGCCCTCGCCGCGCCGCGACCTGTGAGTCGCGATCCGCGCGCTCATCTCGTCGTCGAACGCCTGCGCGGTCGCGATGTAGAGCCACGGCGCGGGGGCGGCGGTCACGCGCGCTTCCGCGAATGCGCTCTTGCCGGAGCGCGCGCCGCCGATCGCGAAAACAAGTGGGCCGCGGCCTGCGTCAGACGTCATCTCACGCGCCTCCGGCGGCCGGATAACGTCCGACAAGTGCGCCTTCGCGATCGAAGACGACGACGTCGAGCGCGATGGGCGCGTCGCCGAGCGTGCATTTCGCCGTGTCCCAAGCGCCACGCGCGACGCGCGCGCCGATATCGACGCCCGCGGCCTTGGCGATCGTCAGCGTTTCGAGCGCGCTGTTGGCGGCGCGCGCCGCAGCGATGATTTCGGGAGACGCGCCTGCGCGGCCCATCTCGCCCGCCAGCCATTCGTGATCGACTGCGCCGCGCTTCGAATGCAGGTCGAGCAGGCCCTGCGCCAGCTTGGTCATCTTGGCGAATCCCCCGGCGATCGTCACGCGCGCGACCGGATGCGCGCGCAGATATTTGAGCATGCCACCGACGAAATCGCCCATGTCGATCAACGCCGGCTCCGGCAGATCGTACATCGCTTTCGCCGCGGCCTCCGACGTCGAACCCGTGGCGCCGGCGACATGCGCGAGCCCCATCGCGCGCGCGACGTCGACGCCGCGATGGATCGTGTCGATCCACGCCGCGCAGGAATAGGGGACGACGATCCCGGTCGTGCCGAGGATCGAGAGGCCGCCGACGATGCCGAGCCGTCCGTTGAGCGTCCGCTCCGCGATCTTTTCGCCGCCGGGAATAGCGATCTCGATGATGACGTCGCCCGCCGCGCCGAGCTGGGCCGTAGCCTCCTCGATCGTTTGCCGCATCATCGCGCGCGGGACCGGATTGATCGCCGGCTCGCCCGGCGGCAGCGGCAGGCCCGGGCGCGTCACGGTTCCGACGCCGGCGCCGGCGCGGAACCGAATGCCGGAGCCCGGTTCGCCACGTCGTAGCGTCGCGACGATCAGCGCGCCGTGCGTCACGTCGGGGTCGTCGCCCGCGTCCTTCACCACGCCCGCGCTGGCGTAGCCGGGACCGAGCTCGGTGAAGGCGAGCGCGAAGGCGACGTCCTGACCGCCGGGCAAGCGGATCGTCACGGGATCGGGAAAGGCGCCGGTCGACAGCGCCTCGAAAGCGGCGCGCGCAGCGGCGGTCGCGCAGGCGCCGGTGGTCCAGCCGCGCCGCAGCGGCGCCGTCAAGCGCGCGCTCCTGCCGAGGAGAGCGCCGCTTCGAGACGCAGCCAACCGTCATCCGGCGGCAGGCCGAAGCGCAGCCACGTCGCGCGTTCGGCGAAGCGGCGGACGTGCACGCCCGCGCGGCCGAGCGCATCGGCGCGCGCCTGCGCGTCCGGATGCGCGGCGAGACGGAACAGGCGCGTTCCGCCGATGATCTGAAAGCCAGCCCCCGTGAGCAGCGCATCAAGGCGCGCTGTTTCGGACGCAAGGCGCGCGGCCATCGAGCAGCGCCAGTCGGCGTCGGCCAGCGCTTGCGCGCCGATCGCGATCGCCGGGCCGGATACGGCCCACGGGCCGATCTCGGCGCGAATGCGCGCGATGAAGTCCGCTGACGCGACCACGAAGCCCAGACGCACGCCGGCGAGCCCATAGGCTTTGCCGAAGGAGCGCAGAACGACCGCGTCCCAGGCGCCTGCGTCGGGCGCGACGCTCGCCTGCGGTTCGAAGTCCGCGAAGGATTCGTCGACAATGAGCCGCGTGCGTCGCGCGATCTCGGACAGCCTGTCGCGCGCGACGCGCCTGCCGTCGGGGTTGTTCGGATTGACCAGCACGCCGATGTCGCAATCGGCGAGTTCGTCGGGGTCGGCGCACAAAATGACGTCGCGTCCCGCACGTTTCCAGCTCGCCGCATGTTCGCCATAGGTGGGCGACAGGACGCCGACCGTCCGGCCGGCCATGAGACGCGGCAGAATCTGGATCAACGCCTGCGCGCCGGCCGCCGCCGCGATCTCGTGCGCAGAGCCGACGCCATAGGCCTGCGCCGCCGCGTGTTCGAGACGCGCCAGATCGTCGCGCCCCGGCAGGCGGGCGAAAGCGGCTGAAGGCGGCGGCTCGAAGGGATAGGCGTGCGGATTGATCCCCGTCGACAGATCGATCCACGGCGCGGGCGCATCCGGAAACCTGCGGCGGGCGGCGTCGAGATCGCCGCCGTGTTCGAGCGGTCCCGAGGCCTGCAGGTCAGTTGTCTCAAGTCGATGCAGCAACGAAAATCCTTTTCGCGCGCACCATACAGGACCGGCGCGCCGTCCGAAACTTGACGCGGCGGCGCGGGCCATTACAGCGGGTGCGATGAACCTGACCGATACGATCTGGCTGGCGCTGGCGGCGCTGATCGTCGAGGGCCTCGTCGGCTATCCCGACTGGGCCTATCGCGCGATCGGCCATCCGGTGAGCTGGATCGGCCGGCTGATCGGCTTCGGCGAGCGTATGCTCAACAAGACCGGGCTGAGCGCCGACGCGCGCCGGGCGCGCGGCTGGGCGCTGATGGCGGTCGTTCTGCTGGTCGTCGGCTACATCGGCCTCGCCGTCCAGGAGCGCCTGCCGCATTCTCTCGGGGGCCTGGCGGCGCTGGCCGTCTGTTCCTCGACGTTGATCGCGCAGCGCAGCCTGCACGCCCACGTTCGCGATGTCGCCAACGCTCTCGACGAATCGCTAGAGGCCGGCCGCACGGCCGTCGCGCGCATCGTCGGCCGCAACGTGTCGACGCTCGACGAGGCCGGCGTGGCGCGGGCGGCGATCGAAAGTCTCGCGGAGAATTTCTCGGACGGCGTCGTCGCGCCGACCTTGTGGCTCGCCCTGTTCGGCCTGCCCGGCGCCGCCGTCTACAAGGCGATCAACACCGCCGACAGCATGATCGGCCACAAGACGAAACGCTATCGCGCCTTCGGCTACGCCGCCGCCAAGATCGACGACGCGGCCAATTGGCCGGCCGCGCGCATCGCCGGCGGGCTGATCGTCGGCGCGGCCGTGTTCAGCCGCAGGACGTTCGCCATGCGCGCCTGGCGCACCATGAAGCGCGACGCGCCCTCCCATGTCTCGCCCAACGCCGGATGGCCCGAGGCCGCGATGGCGGGCGCGCTGCACGTGAAGCTCGGCGGGCCGCGCGCCTATGGCGCCAACAAGGTCGAGGGCGTCTGGCTCGGCGAGGGCGAGGATCCCGTCGACCGCACGACGATCCGGCGCGCGCTCTCGCTCTACCATCGCGCGCTGGCGCTGCAATTTCTCGGGCTCGCGCTCGTCGCCGCCCTGCTGCTATAAGCGCGCCCGACAGGAGCGAACATGTCCGACAAGACCAAGATACTCGTGTGCGTGAAGTGCCGCGCCGCCGACGAGCCGAAGGAGCCGATGGAAAACCGCATGGGTTCGCGGCTCTATCGCGAAATGGCCGCCGCCGCGCGCGACGCCGACGACGTCGAGATCGTGCCCGTCGAATGCCTGAGCGTCTGCAAGCGCCCGGTGACGATCGGCCTTTCGGCAGGCGGCAAGTGGACCTACCTCTACGGCGATTTCGCGTTGGGCTCGGCGCCCGAAATCCTCGAGGCCGCCCGCCTCTACGCAGGCGCCGAAGACGGGCTCATTCCCTGGGACCAGCGCCCCGCTGCGCTGAAGCTCGGCGTCGTTGCGCGCATCCCGCCGATCTGAAGCCGCCGTCGGGCGGCCTGTAGCAGGAATCACAGCGCGCGCTGCGTCGGGTTGCGCGCGCGCCGCCGACCGGCTCAGGCGAGCCGCCGAAGGCGCGCGTCAATAGACCTTCGGCACGTACATCCGCTCCGGGATCGGCTCGCGGATATAGTCCGGATTGTGCGCGCGCGGCGGCAGGACGACCTCCGGGTGAACCACGTCCTCGTACGGAAACTGCGTCAGGAGATGCGAAATGCAATTCAGGCGCGCGCACTTCTTGTCGTCCGCCTCGACCAGCCACCAGGGCGCCTCTGCGATGTGGGTGCGTTCCAGCATCGCCTCCTTGGCCTTGGTGTAGGCCTCCCAGCGCACCCGCGACTGGAGGTCCATCGGGCTGAGCTTCCACTGCTTCATCGGATCGCGGATGCGCATCGTGAAGCGAAAATGCTGCTCCTGGTCGGTAATCGAGAACCAGTACTTGATCAGCGTGATGCCGGACCGCGCCAGCATGCGCTCGAATTCCGGCACGCTGCGGAAAAACTCCTCGACGTCGTCCTCGGAGCAGAAGCCCATGACGCGTTCGACGCCGGCGCGATTGTACCAGGAGCGGTCGAAGAGAACCATTTCGCCGCGCGCCGGCAGGTGCGGCGTATAGCGCTGGAAATACCATTGGCCCTTTTCGCGCTCGCTCGGCGCGGGCAGGGCGACGACGCGGCACACGCGCGGGTTGAGGCGCTGCGTGATCCGCTTGATCACCCCGCCCTTGCCAGCGGCGTCGCGCCCCTCGAACAGAACGACGGCCTTGTGGCCGTTCGTCTGGATCCAGTCCTGCAGCTTGATCAACTCGCGTTGCAGTCGAAACAGCTCCTTGAAATAGAGGCTGCGGCTCAGACCCTCGACAGGCGGTTGTTCGGTATCGTGATCGAGAAGGAGGAGGAGACGCTGATCGTCGATTTCCTCTTCAAGCTCTTCGTCGAAATTGTCCTGCATCTCGGCGCGCACACGCGCCGCCATGGCGTCTGTCTCGATGTCGTCGGCCATCGACCTCTCCGTGACCTGTCAAAGTCCGATCTTGCCGCCGCGCTTCGCGTTCCTGCGACATCGCCGGCGGGTCGGAGCGATTATATTGACGTCGGCCGGCGCGACGCCAGTAGCGCTACAGGAAACGCCGGGACCGCGTCGGTCTCGATCGATCGGATTATCGGCCGAGCGCCGCATCCGTGCGGCCTGCCGAAGCGCCTGCGCTTTCCGCCCGGGCCTCTCCGTCCAGGCGGGCGATGACCGCGCTGACCTTCAGCCATACGTCAAAGCCTTCGTCGTCGCCGTTGGCCTTGCATCGTTGCGCCTCTTCTTCGGCGAATGCAGCGCCGATCTTGGCCCCTTTGCGATACTTCAGCGCGCGGCCGTGGATTTCTATGGCGTCTTCGAGCGTCAGACTCATTACGGTTCCTCGTTCACGCGATGTTGCCGATCATGCGCCGGAATCCTTGCGTCGGGAAAAGCCGCTCTCCGTGATTCCGAGCGTCTTCAACAAGAAGACTGCGCCCGCCGAAGCGAAGAGACACAAGAGAGTCGCATAGACGCTCGCATTCTCGTTTTCGCTGAAAGGCAGTTGTTTGGTGTTCATGCCGAAATAGCCCGTGACAAAGGTCGCGGGCAGCAACACGGCTGTCAGGATCGTCAACAGATACAGGCGGTCGTTCGTCTCGAGCGTCAGAACCGCATTGATCTCTTCCTGCAGGACGCGGGACCTGTCCTGCAGATTGGCGGCGTCCCGGCACAGGGAGTCGGCGCGTTGCGCAAGGCTCGCTGCGAGATCGGCGAGCGCGGAATCCTCGTGCTCGTCGGCGGCCTCCTCCAGGCGCAGCAGGGTCGAGTGGAAGCCGTTGACCTGACGGCTCAGCCGAACCGACTTGCGGCGCGCCTGTCCCAGCCCGGAGCGCTGGTCGCGCACGCGCCCTTCGAGGACGATGTTCTCCTCGATCTTGTCGAGCACGGCGGCGATCTCCCGAAGCATGCGCTTGGAACATTCGCTGGCCTCGAGCAGCAGCATCTCGAACAGGACGAGCGGCGTCGTCGCGCGAGCGCCGCGCGACAGGGCCTCCCGCGCCGCCTGTGGGGCGTGCAGCGGCGAGCGGCGGGCGGTCAGAAGGCGTCCAAGCGTCAGGGCGAACCGGAGGAAATCCGTTTCGGCGCTGACGCCGTCGATCGTGCGCTGGTGATCGACGATCGCGCCGAACAGAACGCCGTCCGCATATTCCACGAATTGATGGTCGACCGCGCCGGCCAGCGCCTCGCGCGCGTCTTCGGTCAGGCCGCCGATCCGGGCGACGAGATCGCGAAGCCGCGCGTCCGTGCGGTCGAGATGCAGCCACGCATAGCCCTCGCCCTCCGCGCGCACGGCGTCGATATCCGACGGCGCTCCCGGCTCCGCGCGGCCTTCGTCATCGAAACGCAGAATCCAGTTGCACCCGGGAATATCGACGTCCAGGGCTGGCTTCAGACGGTCGACCATGCCGGCTCCACTATCGCCTCAACGCCACGAATGCAGGGGCCCGAAGCGGGCGAATTTCTTCGACTGATGCCGGTCCATCCGTTGCAGCACGTGCCGCAGGAAGACCACGCCGTCCACGACGTGCGGCCCCTTGTTGAGCATGACGCACTCGCATCGCTGCGCCATCGCGGCGTCGGTCGTCTCCGCGCGGCTCGGCAAGCCGTCCTTCACGAGGCCGTCGAGCACCTGCGTCGCCCAAACGACAGGCGCATGCGCCGCCTCGCACAGCCAGAGCATCTCTTCCTGCATTTCGGACAGGCGCTCGAAGCCGAGTTCCACGGCGAGGTCGCCGCGCGCAATCATCACCGCCGTCGGGTTCTCGCGCGCCGACTGCACGATCAGTTGCGGCAAGGCGCTGACCGCCTGTGGCGTCTCGATCTTGAGAACGACGCCCAGCGGCGCGCGGCCGTCGCGCTTGCCGCGCAGCCGCTCCTGCAATTGCTGGACGTCCGAAGTGGTCTGGACGAACGAGAAGCCGACGAGATCGGCGTGCTCGGCGATGAAGTCGAGCGCCTCGAGATCCTCGCCGCCCAGCGCCGGCAGACCGAGATCGACGCCTGGAAAATTCACGCCCTTCTCGGGTTTCAGCCGCTCGCCTTTCGCACGCGCGGCGATGACCTCCAGATGGACGCGGTCCGACGAGAGCGCGGCGACCTGCGCGCCGATCCTCCCGTCGTTGATCCAGACCTGGTCGCCCAGCTTCAGGCGGCTGACGATATCCGGCACGCTGCAGGTGAAGGTGACGCCATGCTTTCCGGCGGTGACGATGTCGGAGGCGAGCACGATCGTATCGCCTTTCTTGATCCGACGCTTTTCGCCGCCGTAGACTTCTTCGACCCGCACTTTCGGGCCGGCGACGTCCATCAGAATGCGGCAGGAACGGCCGAGTTCCTGTTCGCCGATCCGGATGTTGGCGATCATGTCCTGCCACACGGACGCGGAATCGTGGGCGCAATTGATGCGCGCGCAGGTCATGCCCGCCTGCATCAGATCGCGCACGAGGCGCGCGTCGGTCGCCGCCTCGGTCGGCAAGGTCACCATGATGCGCGAATAGGGATCGTTCGGTCCGCCGCCGAACAAAGCGTCGCGCGCGTCGCGAATCTGGCGGTCGGCCGCGCGCATCGCGGCTTCGTCCGGATAGGGCGACGCCGGCGCGCCGGACAGGCGCTCGAGCGTCGCGATGATCGCGCCGAGCGTCGTCATGACTTTCGCCTCGCTCCGGCCGAGCGAGGAGAGGCCGAGCGCCTGAAGTCGTCGCTGCGCGCTGCTCAGATCGCTGTGGCGCAGCGCCAGATAATGCGAAAGATTTTCGATGTCGGCGTGCGGGGTCGCCGTGTCGCCGGCGCCCCAGCTCTGGCGCAGGGCCGCGCCCTCGGCGCGAACGCGATCGCGCAGGGCGACGATTTCCGCGAGCAATCCGGCGGCGTCCGACGCCATTCCGGGGCGGTAGAGAAGTTCGATTGACACGATGCGCTCCGCGCCGCAGACGATTGAGCGGCTCTCAGTCTTCACGGGGGCCTCTGCGAGGCCTCTTGGCTTCGTCGGTCGACGTCGCCGCGTGCAATGCCTCTGCTAGTCGCGTCAGATGACGATTTTGCGACGCTGCGCGACGATGCGACCGCCGCTGCGCGTTATCGTCGCATTGTGTCGCCCGAGCCGCGCTTAACCCTGTTTTGTAATAAAACTGTCACATGACGTTCGCTGCTGGCCGATGCGCCGCAGCCGCCATAGCGTGCGCGCTCGTCGCTCGCAGGGAATGGAGCCGTCGCATGAGCAAGCAGGGGCAGCGCCTCCTGAAGGCCGCAGAAAGATTCAGGAAGAACGCCGAGAAGGAATTGGCGAAGGTTCGCAAGCTGCTCGAGAAAGGCGAAAAGCTCGACGCGCAGGACGAACTCGCCGCACGGCTCGTCGAGCGACTGAAGCAAAAGGAGCTGCAGGCCAACGGCGAATGCGTCTGGGTCGACCAGTTCCTTACGCAGGCGCGCGCCGAACTCGACGTGCGCAAGGCCGCCCGCGCGGCGGAAGCGCGTAGCGACAAGTCCAAGTCGAAGAAAAATTGAGGCTGCTCACGCCGAGTTGCCCATAGCGTCGGTTCCGGTCTACACCGGCCGGACGCATGAGCGATAATCCGCCGACCTCCCAGAAGATCACGTTCCGCGCGCTGGCGTTGGGGGATCGCATCGACGCGGCGGGGCTCGAGCGGCCCGACACGATATCGACCGCGCCGCTTGCCTTTCACGCCGGCCGCGAGGGGTATGTCTGTCTGTTTCGGTTCGGCATCGCCGTCCTCGCCGGACTGACGCCGCTCGAGGAAGACGAAATCGTCGCCCAGCTAGCCGGCCGTGTGACGGGGGCGCGATCGAAGCTGGAAGACGAAGAGAGCGCGACCGTCTCGGTGTCGGCGGGCGGAGAAGAAAAGGTTCCGCCCGGCGGCCCGATCTTCATTCCGGCCCTCACCGACGAGCGGTTTCTGGTCATCGCCGACGCTCTGGCGAAGTCGGTTGCGCTCGCGCGCTACGAGCGCAGCGTCAATTCGGTGTTCGACAAGATCGAACCCTTTGCGGTGGAGCTGGCGCAACGCGGTCGTCCGCCGTGGAAGCGCCGCCCGATGCTCGAATTGATCGGTCAGGCGTTGCTGGTCCAGCACCGCGTCTCCGGCCGCATTGCGGCGCAGGAGAAACCCGACATCCTCTGGGATCGTCCCGACCTCGAACGACTCTATGCGCGTCTCAACGATGAATACGAACTCGACGAACGCGCGCAAACCTTGAAGAACAAACTGGATGTGGTCGTCGAAACCGGGCGCGCGCTCACCGACGTCATCGAAGCCGACCGCTCGACGCGCCTGGAAGCGGTCATCATCCTGCTGATCTTCGTGGAGATCGTGATCAGTCTCGTCCAGATCGCCTTCTTTGGCGGCAAGTGACATGGCGCCCGGCGCGAGCGGGGGCAGACGGGACCGCGGGTGGGGCGCGGTATCTCAAAACCCACGATCGCGTCTGGATGCGCGACGAACGTGCAGCGCGTCGAGGTTCGGCCTGGCGCGCCTAACCCGCTTCCATCATCGCGCGTTCCTCGGGCGTCACATCCGGCATGAGCCCGAACCATTCCCGAAACGCCGGCCGCGCCTGCTGGATCAGCATGCCGAGCCCGTCGACGACCGGATTGCCGCGCACTCGCGCGTTCGCGAGCAATGGCGTCTCCAGCGGCGCATAGACGATGTCGTTGACCAGCGCGGCTTTCGGCAAGTCGTCCAGCGTCAGGTCGAGCGGCGGCTGGCCGACCATGCCGTTGCTGGTGGTGTTGACGAGCAGCGCCGCGCCGGCGAGCGCCTCCGCCCGCTCCGCCCACGCGAGCGGCCTGACCGCAGGTCCGAAATCGGCGGCCAGCGCCTCGGCTCTTTCCAGCGTGCGGTTGACGACGCGGATTTCGCGCGCGCCTTCTTCGATGAGCCCGTGAACCACTGCGCGCGCCGCCCCGCCGGCGCCGAGGACGACCGCCGGTCCGCGCGCCGCGCGCCAGTCGGGCGCGCTTGCGCGCAAGGATTCGAGGAACCCGAAGGCGTCGAAGTTGCGACCGACCAGCGATCCGTCGGATCGAACGACCACGCAATTGACGGCGCCGATCTTGGATGCGGCGTCGTCGCGCGCGTCGACCAGACGGGCGACTTCCTCCTTGTGGGGGATGGTGACGTTGCAGCCCGAAAAACCGAGCGCCGCAAGGCCGCGCAACGCCGTCTCCACGCGCCCCGGCTCGACGGCGAGCGGCGCGTAATAGCCGGCGATCCCGTAGCGCGCCATCCAGCGATTGTGCAGACGCGGCGAGCGGGAATGCATGACCGGCCAGCCCATCACGCCGGCCAGATGGAATTTCGCGTGGGTCATGGCGGATCGAATAGCCGTTGGGACGCAAATAGACAAACGCGCGATCGCGGCTTGAAACAATTTGCATATGCATCTATTTTGACGGCATGAGCAAACCCACGGCCCCGATCTCGCCGAATGTCTGCGTCGCCGCGCGCGTGCGCAAGGCGAGCCGCCGCATTACGCAGATCTATGACCGCCGCCTCGAACCTTACGGCCTGACGGTCACGCAGTTCGGCCTGCTCGCGCAATTGCGCGCCTCGCCCGGCCTCGCCGTCTCGGAGCTGGCCGAAAAAATGATCATGGACGCCACGACGCTGTCGCGGAACCTGCGCCCGCTGGAGCGGCGTGGCCTCATCCTCGTCGAGGCCGATCGCGACGACGGCCGCGTGCGCAAGTTGAAACTGTCAGCCGCCGGCCGGGCGTCGCTGGAGCATGCCTTGGTCGGCTGGAAAGAAGCGCAGCGGCAGGTCGAGGAATCGCTCGGCGTGGAGGAGACGCGCGCGCTGAACGCGTCGCTCGATCGGATGCTCGACCGTCTTGCGGTGTGAGCGGACGGCAAATGCCTGCATATGCAGGCGGTTGGAGGTTTGATCGTGCACGCGCCCGCGCAGCAGAACCCGTTGGTCACGGGCCCGATCGCGCCGACCATGTTGCGGCTGGCGCTGCCGAATATGGGAGCGATGGTCGCGACGTCGCTGGTGGCCATCGCCGAGACTTCCTATGTCGGCGCGCTCGGCGTCTCCGCGCTCGCGGGGCTCGCGCTCGTCTTTCCCTTCGTCATGCTGCAGCAGATGATGTCGGGCGGCGCCATGGGCGGCGGCGTCTCGTCTTCGATCGCCCGCGCGCTCGGCGCGCATGACGAAGCGCGCGCGCGGTCGCTGGCGGCGCATGCGGCCGTTATCGGCCTGTCGGCCGGGCTCGTTCTGGCCGTGCTGTTGTTCGTCTTCGCGCACGATCTCTTCTATCTGCTCGGCGGGCGCGACGCGGCGCTGGCGGAGGGGCTCGCCTACGCGCGCGTCTATGCCGTGGCCATTGTCGCGGTCTGGCTGACCAATACGCTCGCGTCGATCGTGCGCGGCGCAGGCAATATGCGCATTCCCTCCACGACGATCTTCATCGCAGCCGTCGGACAGATCGTCGTCGGCGGTTCGCTCGGGCTGGGGCTCGGACCTTTTCCGCGTCTCGGCATGGCCGGCGTCGCGGCGGGTCAGATCGCGGCCTATGGCGGTTCGGCCCTGTTTCTCGCCTGGTATTTGATGTCCGGCCGCGCGCGCGTTCGCCTCGCGCTCGCCGGGTTCAAGGCGGATCGCGATCTCTTTCGCGACATTCTGCGCGTCGGCGGCCTCGCCTGCATCTCCCCGATCCAGTCGGTGGCGACGGTTCTGGTGCTCACGCGGCTCGTCGCGCATTTCGGCGTGCCTGCGCTCGCTGGCTACGGCATCGGCGCGCGGCTCGAATTTCTGCTGATCCCGATCGCCTTCGCGATCGGCGTCGCCTGCGTGCCGATGGTCGGCATGGCGATCGGCGCCGGAGATGTCGCGCGCGCGCGCCGCGTCGCCTGGACGGGCGGCCTCATGTCGGCGGCGCTGCTCGGCGCGGTCGGCCTGTTTTTCGCGATCTTTCCGCAGCTCTGGTCGCGCCTGTTCACGCACGATGTCGCCGTGCTGGAATCCGCGCGGCTCTATCTCGTCTGGTCCGGTCTCGCCTACTCGTTGTTCGGCCTGGGCCTGTGCCTCTATTTCGCCTCGCAGGGCGCAGGCAAAGTGCTCGGCCCCGTGCTCGCCGGCACGGTGCGGCTCGCGGTGGTGATCGCCGGAGGCCTCTGGCTCGCCTCGTGGGATGCGCCGCAATGGATGATGTTCGTGGTCGTCGCGCTGTCGATGGCCGCTTACGGCCTGTCGACAGCGCTGGCGATCAAGGTCACGCCCTGGGGCGCGCGCTAGAGCGCGCCGCAGGTTGGCCGGATCGGCGCGGTTACGCCGGCGGCGCGATCACGCTGCGACCATCTTCGCCATGCGTCGCGTGATGATGGCTTCGGCGTCCGCGACGATGCGGTCGACGAGTTCCTTGACGCTCGGAATGTCGTGAATCAGGCCCTGCACCATGCCGGCCGACCAGATGCCGGCGTTGACGTCGCCGCTCTCGAGCCCCGCGCGGCCGCGCACGCCCGCGACCAGATGTTTGATGTCTTCGAACTTGGCGCCGCGCTTCTCGGCGGCGACCACCTCGTCGCTGATTGCGTTCTTCGCCACGCGCGCGGTGTTGTGCATCGTGCGGAAGATCAGGTTGGTCGCGCGTTCGTCGTTATCCACCATCTGTTGCTTGAACGCTTCGTGGATCGGCGCTTCCTTCGTGGCGCAGAAACGCGTGCCCATGTTGACGCCGTCCGCGCCGAGCGCCAGCGCGGCGGCCAGCCCACGCCCGTCGCCGAAGCCGCCCGACGCAATCATCGGGATCGTGATCTTGTCGGCGGCGCAGGGAATGAGGATGAGGCCGGGTATGTCGTCTTCGCCCGGATGGCCCGCGCATTCGAACCCGTCGATCGAGATCGCGTCAACGCCCATGCGCTGCGCCGAAGCCGCGTGCCGCACGGCCGTGCATTTGTGGATGACCTTCACGCCGTGCTTCTTGAAATCGTCGACGTGCTCCTGCGGCTTGTAGCCGGCCGTCTCCACGATCGTCACGCCGCCCTCGATGATCGCGCGCCGATATTCGGCGTAGGGCGGCGGATTGATCGACGGCAGGATGGTGAGGTTCACGCCGAACGGCTTGTCGGTCATCTCGCGGCACCGCTTGATCTCCTTGAGAAGATCGTCCGGCGTCGGCTGGGTCAGCGCGGTGATGAATCCGAGCGCGCCGGCGTTGGCGACCGCCGCGACCAGTTCCGCGCGTCCCACCCATTGCATGCCGCCCTGCACGATGGGGTGCTGCACGCCGAACATTTCGGTGAAACGGGTCTTGAGCATGGTGTGTTTCCTCTGATGTTTCTTCTCGAATTCTGCGTCGTTGTCCCTTCTCCCCGCTTGCGCGGAGAAGGCGGCGCGAAGCGCCGGATGAGGGGCCGGGGCATTCGGCGGGATCGCTGGCAACGCCCTGGCCCCTCACCCCAACCCTCTCCCCGTTTTACGGGGAGAGGGAGTCAGTCTCCCCTGAACAGCGCCGGCCGCTTCTCCAGAAACGCCGCCACGCCTTCCCTGAAATCCTCGCTCGCGCCGGCGATGCGCTGCGTCCTGAATTCGAGATCGAGCTGGTCCTCGAAGACATTCTCCGTCGAGTCCCAGTAGAGCCCACGCATGAGCGCCAGCGCCTTGGTCGGACCCGCGGCGAGTTCGCGCGCGACCTTCGTCGCTTCGTCGAGGGCCGCGCCGTCTTCGACCACGCGGTTGACGAGGCCCCAGTCCAGCGCCTTCTCCGCCGGCAGCTTCTCGCCGAGCAGCGATAATTCCATCGCGCGCGCAAGACCGACGCGGCGCGGCAACAGCCACGTCGAGCCCACGTCCGGCACGAGCCCGATACGGCGGAACGCTTGCAGAAAATACGCGGAGCGCGCGGCGATCACGATGTCGCCCGTGAGCGCCAGCGCCATGCCGCCGCCGGCTGCAGCCCCATTGACGGCGGTCACGACAGGACAGTGCAAGCGGCGCAGCCGCCGCAGCAGCGGATGCCAGTGCGTCTCCAGCACGACGCCGGCGGGCTTCGCCAGGCCGAGGCTCCGGTCCTTCAGATTGGCGCCGGAGCAGAATGCGTGGCCGGCGCCCGTCAAGACAAGACAGCGCACGCCGTTCGCCCTGTCCTCGACGATATCGAGCGCCGCGAGAATGTCGTCCAGCATCGGCTCGCCGGCGGCGTTCATCACGTCGGGATCGTTGAGCGTCAGGACGGCGACGGCGTCTGCGATTTCGAGCCGGACGCGCGCGAGCGCCATGTCACTCGCCCCTGAATTTCGCGGGCCGCTTTTCGAGAAAGGCCGTCACGCCTTCCTTGAAATCCGCGGTCGCGCCCGCGATGCGCTGCGTACGATATTCGAGGTCGAGCTGCTCTTCGAAGGTATTTTCCGGGCTGTCCCAATAGAGGCCGCGGATCAGCGCCAGCGCCCTGGTCGGTCCATGCGCGAGTTCTTTCGCCATCTTCCGGGCCTCGGTCATCAAGTCCGCGTCGTCGTAGACGCGGTTGATGAGGCCCCAGTCCAGCGCCTTCTCCGCCGGGAGCTTTTCGCCGAGCAGCGACAATTCCATCGCGCGCGCCGTGCCGACGAGACGCGGCAGCATCCAGGTCGAGCCTGCGTCCGGCACGAGGCCGATGCGGCGGAACGCTTGCAGGAAGTAGGCGGACTTGCCAGCGAGTTTCAGATCGCCCATCAGCGACAGGCTCATGCCCGCGCCGGCCGCCGCGCCGTTGATCGCCGTCAGCATCGGGCAATGCAGGCGACGCATGCGGCGCAGGATCGGGTGATAGTGGCTTTCGAGCACCGAGCCCGCGCCGCCGCTCTTCGAGGTCGACGTGTTGCGCCCCTGCAGGTTGGCGCCCGCGCAAAAGCCCTTGCCCGCGCCGGTCAGCACGACGCAGCGCACGCCGTTCGCTTTGTCTTCGATGAAATCGAGCGCTTCGATCAGCCCTTCGAGCATGTCGACCGAAATGGCGTTCATCACTTCGGGATGATTGAGCGTGACGACGGCGACGCCGTCTTCGGTTTCGACCTTGACCTTGTTGAAATCAGGCATTGGCGTTTCCTCGTTTCACAAATCTTGCGTCGTTATCCCCTTCTCCCCGCGCGCCGGCGGGAGGGAGTGGGGCGCTACAATCCCATCTCCGCGAACATCTTCTTCTTCGGCCCCATGAAGCCGAACAGATGGCCGGCCACCTTGCGCATTTGAATCTCCTCCGAGCCTTCCGTAATCCGGTAGCGGCGATGATGCCGGTAGATGTGCTCGAACGGTTTGTGGCGCGAATAGCCGATGCCGCCGTGCACCTGAATGGCGCGGTCCGCCGCCTGCCCGCACAGCCGGTTCGCCCAGTAATTGCACATCGACACTTTATCGGAGAGCTTGTGCTCCAGTCCTGCGCGCTCCGTGCGATCCATTTCCCACGCGGTCTTGCGGATCAGCAGGCGCAGCATTTCCGCCTGCGTCGCCAGCTCCACCAGCGGGAACTGAATCGCCTGGTTCGTCGCGAGCGGCTTGCCGAAGGGCGAGCGCTGGCGCGCGTATTTGATGCTTTCCTCGATGCAATAGACCGCCGCGCCGAGCGAGCTGGCGGCTTGCCGGATACGGTTCTCGTGGACGAAGCATTGTGCGAGCGCGAGCCCGTGATCGAGTTCGCCGAACAGCGCGTCCTCGGGGACCCACACATTGGTCAGCGACAGGCGCGGATGGTCCGTCGGCATGTTGAAGGTCCACATATATTCCTCGATCACGAGGCCGTCGGTCGGCACGGGAACGAGGAAGCAGGAAATGCCCCTGGCAGCGCCGTCCGCGCCCGACGTTCGCGCGAAGACCGCGCAATGCGTGGCGTGATGCATGCCGGTGATCCACATCTTCTCGCCGTCGATGCGCCAGCCGGCCTTGCCGCCGCGCGTCTCGGGAACTGCGCGCGTGCCCATATGCGTCGCGTCCGAACCGTGCGCGGCTTCGGTCAGGCCGAAGCAGATGCGCGTCTCGCCGGTGAACTGGCCTTCGATCAGCGCCTTCTTCTGGTCCTCGCGCCCATAGGTGTCGAGCATGATGACGACGGGAAAATTTCCGACGATCGAATGCTCGTTCTGCAGATCGTTGTGCAGGCCGAGGCCTTGGGCCGCGAAGTGTTCGCGGATGGTCGCCATGGCCAGATTGGAGCCGTCCTTGCCGCCGTATGTCTTCGGCAGGGCGAAGCGCAGGTGGCCGGCTCTGTCGGCGCGGTTCTTGGCCTCGCGCAACAACGCTTCCCATTCCTTGCGCGGCAGTCCGCCGTTCTCGAAATCCGTGCGCGCCCATTCGCGGCGATGATCGAAGAAGCGGATGTTGTCGTCGGAATTCTCGAGCGGTTTGATCTCGCGCGCGACGAAGGCGTCGAGTTCGCCCAGATAGTCCGTGATGTCCTTTGGCAGTTCGAAGTCCATGGGCGTTTCCTTTGTCTTGTTGTTCGTTTGCCGGCATTGCGAGGAGCGAAAGCGACGACGCAATCCATACCCGCAACCGGATCACGTTCCGCTGGAGAGATCGCTCATGTCTTCCCCCGCGCCGCTTCGTGCCGATATGCGCCGTATTGCGGCTGGTCGACGGCCAGTTTCGCGAGCGTCGTCGCCCAAAGATGATCGGAGAGCCCCGGCGTCTCCAGCGTCAGCGCGCCATCCGCGATCTTCCGGGACAGTTCGGCGTTGAGATCGGCGAGCGCGCCCCCGTGACCGAGAAGATTCGTCAGGCGTTCGATCTCGGCCGCGTCCTGCGCCGGTTCGAGCGCGATCTGCCGCGCGACGAGATCGAGCGCGTTGCACGAGACGCGCAACTGGAAGGCGTGATGGCCCGACAGCGTCGGCATCAGTTCGTCGCGCAGGAAACGCGCGACGGCGGCGAGCAGGTCTGCGGGGTCGGGCGTGTCCTGCATGAAGGCTCCCTCAGTCGCCGCGCGGCGCCAGCAGGCGCAACAGATCGATTTCGTTTTCGGAGGTGCGGCGCGCGATCATCGACATCTCGACCGGGCGGTCGGATTGTTTCGCGCGCGCGCCCATGCCGATGCACATCACGCCCCAGCGCAGGGAGCCGAGCGTCTCCCAGAAGCGCAACGTCGCGAGCGAGACGGCGCCGCCGCCGGCCGCCGCATAGCCGGCGATCAGGTCCTCGCGTTCGCCGAAGCCGCCGACCGGCTTGTCGATCACGCTGAACCGCCAGGCGGCGGTGCAGATCCAGCCGAGGTCGCGCATCGGATCGCCGATATGGGCGAGCTCCCAGTCGAGCACGGCCGATACGCCTTGCGGCGTGATCAGCATGTTGCCGTTGCGGAAATCGCCGTGCACGAGCCGCATCGGCGCATCGCCGGTGGGCATGGCGTCGCGCAGCCGACGAAACGCCAGTTCGAACACCGGGCGCGGCGCGCTGTGCGTCCGATAGGTCTCATACAGCCGGGCGATCTCGTCGGCCGGCGCGATGCGCGGCAGGGGCGGCAGTCCGGCCGGATCGATGGAATGAATTCGCGCGAGAATTTCGCCGGCCTGATAGGCGAGCTTCGGCCGGATGGACGCGAATTGTTCGTCGCGCACGATCTTGCGGCCGAGCGCCTCGCCGTCGACATGGCTCATGAAGAAGCCGCGCCCGAAATCGTCGTCCGGCTGGATCACGTGATGTACGTGCGGGGAGGGCACGCCGGCCGATTCCGCCGCGCGCATCAGCGCGGCTTCGGTCTCGAGCGAGATTTTCTCGACTACAGGGACGCCGGCGGGCGCGCGACGCAGGATCATGCGCTGCGGCGCTCCGTTTGCGACGACGACGAGCGACCACGTCTCCTGGCTCGCGCCGCCGGACAGGCGCACGAGTTTCTCGATCCTCTCCGCACCGGGAAAGAAGCGGCGCACGACCGCGAGCAGGCGGTCGGAGAAGGAGGATGGGGCGGGCGTGGAGTCGTTAGGTCCAGGCATCGGCTTGAACGGCTCGAGACGCGCCTAAGCGACGCTGTCCCCTCCCCACAAGGGGGAGGGAACCAGATGCGGGGTCGACTACAGCCGCTCCACGATCGTCACATTCGCCATGCCGCCGCCCTCGCACATGGTCTGAAGGCCGTAACGCTTGCCGCGCGCTTCCAGGGCGTGCAGCAGCGTGGTCATCAGCTTCGTGCCGGAGCCGCCGAGCGGATGGCCGAGCGCGATCGCGCCGCCATTGACGTTGAGCCGATCCGGATCGGCGCCCGTGCCCTTGACCCAGGCGACCGGTACGGACGCGAAGGCTTCGTTGACCTCGAACAGGTCGATGTCGTCGATCTTCATGCCGGCCTTTTCCAGCGCCTTGTTGGTCGCCGGCACCGGCGCCTCCAGCATGATGACGGGATCGTGGCCCATCATGAACATGTGATGCACGCGCGCGATCGGCTTCACGCCCAGCGCCTTGAGGCCCTTTTCGCTGACCACCATCACGCCCGACGCGCCGTCGCAGATCTGGCTCGCCGACGCCGCCGTGATCGCGCCGCCTTCGGCCAGCAGCTTCACGTTCTTGATGCCGTCCAGCGTCGCGTCAAATCGGATGCCTTCGTCGACCGTGTGCATCTGCTTTTCGCCGTCGACCGTCACCTGCACCGGCACGATCTCCTTGTCGAACGCGCCGGCCTTGGTCGCGCGGATCGCCTTCTGGTGGCTGTTGAAGGAGAATTCGTCGAGCTGATCCTTGGTCAGTCCGTATTTCTTGACCATCATTTCGGCGCCGGTGAACTGGCTGAACTGCACGCCGGGATAGCGGTCGTCCATGTTCGGGCTCTTGTAGAAGCCGAAACCGTGCTTGGCCGGCAATGTGGCCGGCAGGCCCATCGGCACGCGCGACATGCTCTCGACGCCGGCTGCGATCACGACGTCCTGGAAGCCGGACATCACCGCCTGCGCGGCGAAATGCAGCGCCTGCTGCGAGGAGCCGCACTGCCGGTCGACCGACGTGCCCGGCACGCTTTCGGGAAGCTTCGAGGCGAGCACGGCGTTGCGCGCGATGTTCGACGCCTGCTCGCCGGCCTGTCCCACGCAGCCCATGATGACGTCGTCGATCAGGGCGGGATCGGCGCCGGAGCGCTCGACCAGCGCGTCGAGAACCTGCGCGGCCAGATCGGCCGGGTGCCAGCCCGAAAGCCGTCCGCCCTTGCGTCCGCCGGCCGTGCGCGCGGCCGCGACGATATATGCCTCCGCCATTGTCTCTCTCCCTGTCGGTTTCCGATATGATTGTCGGACAGCTTACGCGCGCCGACGATTTAGTCAATCGACTAACTAAATCTTGCCCGCGCTGCCGGGCCATGGTTTAACTGCGTCGCGCAAGCGCCGGGACAAGGCGCGCGGGGAAACGAACGGGAGCACGTCGCACGCATGGCTTACGAGCATATTCTGGTCGAGCGCGAAGGCCCGATCACCATCGTCACGCTCAATCGCCCGCAGGTCTACAATGCGTTGCACAAGCCTTCGCATTTCGAACTCGAAAAGGCGTTCGACGATTTTTCCGCCGATCCCGACCAATGGGTGGCGATCGTCACCGGCGCCGGCGACAAGGCTTTTTCGGCCGGCAACGATCTCAAATATCAGGCGGCGGGCGGCGAGCGCGGCTGGGGCAAGAGCGGCTTCGGCGGCCTGCACACGCGCTTCGATTGCGACAAGCCGATCATCGCGGCGGTCAACGGCTTCGCCATGGGCGGCGGGTTCGAAGTGGCGCTCGCCTGCGATCTGATCGTGGCCGCCGAAAACGCCGTGTTCGCATTGCCCGAGCCGAGCGTCGGCCTTGCGGCCCTGGCCGGCGGCCTGTTGCGGCTGCCGCGCGTCATCGGCATGAAGCGCGCGATGGGCATGATCCTCACCGCGCGCCGCGTCACCGCGAAGGAGGGGCTCGAACTCGGTTTCGTCAACGAGGTGGCGCCGGCCGGCGGCGCGCTCGATGCGGCCAGGGCGATCGCGAAACAGATTTGCACGCTGAGCCCCATGTCGATCCGCGCCTCGAAGCAGATCGCGACGCGCGGCGCGGAACTGCCGCTGGCGCAGGCGCTGGCGGAACAGGAGAGCTGGCCCGCTTTCAAGGCGATGCGCGATTCCGCCGATTTCGTCGAAGGTCCGAAAGCCTTCGCCGAGAAGCGCAAGCCCAACTGGACCGGCCGGTAAGGAGCGCAGAACGATGAGCAAGGCGACCGGCCCTCTCGCGGGCGTGCGTATCGTGGAATTCGCAGGCATCGGCCCGGGGCCGTTCGCGTGCATGTTGATGTCGGACATGGGCGCGGACATCGTGTCGATCCAGCGCCCCGGCTACGGACGCAACCATCCCGGCAATTTCGTCAATCGCGGCCGCCGGACGATCGAACTCGATCTCAAGAAGCCCGAGGATCTCGCCAGCGCCAGGGCGCTCGTCGCCAAGGCGGACGCGCTCGTGGAAGGCTTTCGTCCCGGCGTAATGGAGAAGCTCGGCCTCGGTCCGGACGACATGCTGATGCTCAATCCGAAACTCGTCTACGGCCGCATGACCGGCTGGGGGCAAGAAGGCCCGCTCGCGATGGCGGCCGGCCACGACATCAATTACGTCGCCGTCACCGGCGCGCTCGACTCCTTCCGCGCCCGCACAGGCGGCCTCGTCTCGCCGCTCAATCTGGTCGGCGATTACGGCGGCGGCGCGCTCTATCTCGTCGTTGGCGTTCTGGCCGCGCTGCTCGCGGCGCGCGCCTCGGGCAAGGGCCAGATCGTCGACGTCGCCATGTGCGACGGCGTGGCGAGCCTGATCACCATGTTCCACGCGCTGAGCGCGATGGGCGTGTGGGACAAGGCGAAGCCCGGCACGAACCTGCTCGACGGCGGCGCGCATTTCTACGGCGTGTACGAGACCAAGGACGGCCGGCATTTCTCGATCGGCGCGATCGAGCCGCAGTTCTATGCGGAATTCCTCCAGCGCGCCGGCATCGACGATCCCGACTTCAAGAAGCAGAACGACAAATCCGCGTGGCCCGACCTGACCAGGAAGATGGAAGCCATCTTCAAGACGAAGACGCGCGCGGAGTGGAGCGCGCTGCTCGAAGGCACCGACGCCTGCGCCATGGCTGTGCAGACCATGTCGGAAGCGCCGAACCACCCGCATCTCGTGGCGCGCAATACTTTCGTCGATTTTGGCGGCGCGGTGCAGCCAGCGCCCGCGCCGCGCTTTTCGCGAACGCCGTCGCAGATACAATCCGCGCCCGCGGAGGGACGAATCGACGCCGCGGCGGCGATCGCCTCCTGGAGCTGAATTCAAACGCCCAAAGCTAGGAAAGGGTCTTCCATGGATCTCAACGGTCTTTCTGTTTTCGTCACCGGCGCCGGTTCGGGCCTCGGCGCGGCCACTGCGCGTCTCATGGCCGCCAAGGGCGCCAAGGTCGCCTGCTTCGACCTGAACAAGGACAACGCCGAAGCGGTCGCCAAGGAAATCGGCGGTCTCGGCATCGGCGGCAACGTCGTTAGCGAGGACGACGCCAAGGCGGCGCTCGACGCGGCGACCAAGGCGCACGGAACGCCGCGCGTGCTGGTCAATTGCGCGGGCATCGGCAACGCCATCACCACCGTCAACAAGAACGGCGCCTTCCCGCTCGCCGACTTCAAGAAGATCATCGACGTCAACCTGATCGGATCGTTCAACATGCTGCGGCTGGCCGCCGAACGCATGTCCAAGGAAAGCCCGATCGGCGAAGAGCGCGGCGTCGTCGTCAACACCGCCTCGGTCGCCGCATTCGACGGCCAGGTCGGCCAGGCCGCCTATTCGGCGTCCAAGGGCGGCATCGTCGGCATGACGCTGCCGATCGCGCGCGACCTCGCCCGCTTCGGCATCCGCGTCAACACGATCGCGCCGGGCCTGTTCCTGACGCCGCTGATGAAGGGCCTGTCGGAAGAAGCCCAGCGCAGCCTGGCCGCGCAGGTGCCGTTCCCCTCGCGCCTCGGCGACCCCTCCGAATACGGCATGCTCGCGGTCCACATCGTCGAGAACCCGATGCTCAACGCCGAGACGATCCGCCTCGACGGCGCGATCCGCATGGCGCCGCGGTAAGGAACGACGATGGGCGCGTCCGTCCTGACGATCGACAAGCGCGGCCCGGTCGACTGGGTCACGCTCAACCGGCCGGACGCGCTCAACTCCCTCGATCCTGAATTGATCGAGGCGCTCAACGCCTATTTCGAGAACCTCGAGCGCGACTACGACACGCGCGTGGTCGTGCTGCGCGGCGCGGGAAGGAATTTCTGCGCCGGGCTCGACATCAAGGCGAGCGCGCGCCGCAACGCGCAGGGCGAGTTCGGCGTCGATACGCAGGCGGCGCTGGATTCGCAACGCCGCATCGCCAGCATCGTCATGAAGATGCGCCGTTGCCCGCAGCCGATCGTCGCCTGCGTGCAAGGCGCGGCGGCCGGCGGCGGCTTCGCTCTCGCGCTCGCCGCCGACATCCGCATCGCTGCGGCCGACGCCCGCATGAACTGCGCCTTCATCAAGCTCGGCGTCGGC
>CAZWJF010000026.1:0-32285 GCA_964634325.1 uncultured Rhodoblastus sp. | reverse complement strand
GGAGATGCGTCACATGGTGTTCGGCAATCGCGTAGTGATCGTCACCGGCGCCGGCGGCAATCTCGGCTCTGCTATCGCCGAGGAATTGAGCCGGCGCGGCGCGACCCTCGTTTGCGCGGATTATTCGTCGGCGGCTCTCGATGCGACGCTCAAGCGGCTCGCGCCGGGAGCGACGGCGCTGCCGATCGCAGGTCTCGATCTCAGCAAGGCCGAAGATGCGCAGAAACTCGTCGCCGTCGCGATCGAACGATATGGCCACGTCGATGCGCTGACGAACACGGTCGGCGGATTTCGGATGGCGCCGGTCGGCCCTGCCGCGCTGACCGAATGGGACTTCCTCATGAACATCAATGCGCGCGCGACGCTGGCGACCAGCGCCGCCGTCCTGCCGCCCATGATCGAGCGGCGCTACGGGCGCATCGTGCATGTCGCCGCAGCCGCCGGGCTCAAGGGCGGCGCAGAGCTTGCGGCCTACAGCGCCTCCAAGGCGGCGGTCATGCGCATCGTCGAATCGCTCGCCGAAGAAGCGCGCGATCATGGCGTAACCGCCAATTGCATCCTTCCCGGAACGATCGACACGCCGCAAAATCGCGCCGCCATGCCGGACGCCGACGCGAGCAAATGGGTGACGCCGGCCAATATCGCGCGGGTCGTCGCTTTCCTGATCTCGGACGAAGGCGGCGCCATAACGGGCGCGGCCATTCCCGTGACGCAACGCATGTAGGCGCGCATGCGTCGACCGCGACGCTCCCGCGCCGCAACATTGCATGGTGGAAACGCTACGCGCTAGGCTGACGCATGGCCTTCGCCCCGCGGCTGCCCGCCTCCGAATTCCTCACGCCCGCCGAACTGGCCGAACTGCGTCGGCGCTCGACGTGGCGCGGCGTCCTGATGATCGCCCACGCCTGGGCGCTCATCGCGGCGGCAATCGCTCTCTTCGTCTGGCGGCCCAATCCGCTCACATTCGCGCTGGCCGTCATGGTCATCGGCTCGCGTCAGCTCGGCCTCGCGATTCTCATGCACGACGGGGCGCATGGCTGCCTTGCGGAGGGCCCCAAGCTCAACCTCTTCCTGTCGCAATGGCTCTGCGCCTATCCGGTGTTCGCCGAGACCCGCGCCTATCGCCGCTACCACATGAATCATCACAAGCGTACGCAACAGGCGGACGATCCTGACCTGGTGCTATCCGCGCCTTTTCCGATTACCCGCGCAAGCTATCGCCGCAAATTCCTGCGCGATCTCTTCGGCCTGACCGGCTACGCGCAGCGCAAGGCGCAGCTGCTCAATGCGTTCGGCGAAGCCGGCTGGCCGCTGAGTCAGCGCGTCGCCTGCTTCAACGAGAAGCTCGGCAAACAGTTTCTCGTCAACGGCGTTCTCTGGGCCATGCTCGCTCTGGCGGGCGTCTGGTGGGCCTATCCGCTGCTGTGGCTGCTGCCGATGCTGACCTGGTACATGGTGGTGACGCGCGTTCGCAACATCGCCGAACACGCCGTCGTCCCCGACCACGACGATCCCTTGCGCAACACGCGCACGACGCTCGCCAATTGGCTGGAGCGCCTGTTCGTCGCGCCCTACTTCGTCAACTACCACCTCGAACATCATCTGCTGTTCTTCGTGCCCTGCTACAGACTGCCGAAACTGCACGCCATTCTCGCGCGCGGGCCGCTCAACGGCCGGATGGAGGTGCAACCGAACTACGTGACCGTGCTGCGCATGGCGACCGCCCTGCCCGCGGAGGCCGACAAGCGCGGCGCGCTCGTCAGCAATGCGCGTCGCCTGCGCGAAGGAACGCGCATGGGGCAGGATCAGGCGTCGTCTGGGTTCTGATCTACGAGACTGACCGTCATTGCGAGGAGATTGATGCGAAGCCGGATAGGTGCGGCTTCGAAACGGAGACGACGAAGCAATCCATTCCCGCATCCGCATGAAAGCCAGGTGGGTCGGCCGCCGCGTCGCTTCGCCCTCTCGATGCGAAAACAACGAACGAGGAAACGCATGTATCAGGACATCGAATACGCGGTCGACGGCCACGTTGCGACCATCACGCTCAATCGCCCCGACAGGCTCAACGCCTGGACCGGCCAGATGGAGAAGGACATCCGCGCGGCGATGGAGGCTGCGGCGGCGGACACGAACGTGCGTGCGATCATCGTGACGGGCGCGGGACGCGGATTTTGCGCCGGCGCGGACATGAACATTCTGACCGGCATTCAAGCCGCGCCCGGCGAAACCAATCCAGACGCGACCGGGTCCGCCGGAGGCGCGGACAATTTCAAGCAGAAGTTTTCCTATCTGCTCGCCATCGAGAAACCGATCTTCATGGCGATCAACGGGCCGATCGCCGGCATCGGCCTGTGCTTCGCCGTCTTCGGCGATTTCCGCTACATGGCCGAGGGCGCAAAGCTGACGACCGCCTTCGCCAAACGCGGCCTGATCGCCGAGCATGGCGTTTCCTGGATGCTGCCGCGTCTCATCGGAACGATGAACGCGCTCGATCTCCTCTGCTCGGCGCGCACAATCGATGCGGCCGAGGCGGAGCGCATGGGCCTCGTCCGCAAGCTGCCGTTCGAAGGATTCCTCGCGCGCGTCCAGCAGATCGCGCACGAGATGGCGACAACCGCCTCGCCGCGCTCCATCGGGATCATCAAGCGGCAAGTCTGGCGCACGCATTTCCAGTCGCTCGCCGAAGCCTGGGGCGATGCGGATATCGAAATGAAGAAATCCTTCGCGTCCGAAGATTTCAAGGAAGGCGTCGCGCACTTCGTCGAGAAGCGCGCGCCCGCCTTCACCGGCCGCTGAGCGCTCGCCATGAACGAACCACGCAAGCTGCCGAGCGAAGACGAGCGTCAGGCGATCCGCGACGGCGTGCGCGCCGTCGTCACGAAATTCGGCGACGACTACTGGCTGGAGCGCGACGAGGACGGCGTGTTTCCGTTCGAATTCCACAAGGCCATGGCTGACGGCGGCTGGCTCGGCATCACCATGCCCGAGGAATACGGCGGTTCGGGGCTCGGCGTCGTCGAGGCGGCGATCATGATGCGCGAGGTGGCGAGCCACGGCGGCGGCATGGCGGCCGCTTCCTCGGTGCACATCAATCTCTTCGGCCCGCATCCGATCGTGGTCAAGGGAACAGACGCGCAGAAGCGCCGCTGGGTTCCGCGCCTCGTCTCCGGCGAGGACCAGGTCGCCTTCGGCTTCACCGAACCGGACGCGGGCCTGAACACCACGCGCATCAAGACGTTCGCCGAAAAAGTTCCCGGCGGTTATCTCGTCCGCGGGCAAAAGGTATGGACCTCCACGGGTCAGGTCGCCAACAAGATCATGCTGCTCGCGCGCACGACGAAATTCGAGGACTGCCGCAAGCCGACCGACGGCATCACCATCTTCTACACCGACCTCGACCGGTCGAAGATCGAAGTGCGCCGCATTCCGAAGATGGGCCGCAAGGCAGTCGATTCGAACGCGATCTTCATCGACGGCCTGTTCGTGCCCGAGGAAGACCGCGTCGGCGAGGAGGGCAAGGGCTTCTCCTACATCCTGCACTCGCTCAATCCGGAGCGCATACTCATCGGTTCGGAGGCGATCGGCATCGGTCAGGACGCCCTGCGACGCGCGGCGAAATACGCGCGTGAACGCGTCGTGTTCGATCGCCCCATCGGCATGAACCAGGGAATTCAGCACCCTCTCGCCGAGAAATGGATGTATCTGGAATCGGCGTGGCTGATGGCGATGCGCGCGGCCGAACTCTACGACACGGGCCAACCCTGCGGGGCGGAAGCGAACTCGACCAAGTTTCTGGGCGCCCGCGCCGGACACGACGCCGCCTGGCAAGCGATCATGACGCACGGCGGCTTCGGCTACGCCAAGGAATATCATGTCGAACGGCTGTTCCGCGAAGTCTCGCTGACGCGGCTCGCGCCGGTCACCGAACAACTCATTCTCTCGTTCATCGCGGAAAAGGTCTTGGATTTGCCCAAGAGTTATTGAACGTCTTGGGCGATCGACGCGCGGCGGAAACCAGGAGCAACCGATGAAGACGTCTTCGGCGTATACCGGCCCTGTTTTCGACATGGCGCTCGCGCAATTCGTCGACGTGGCCGACCACCTCGAAATCCCTGAAGACCACCGGCTGCGCCTTTTCATGCCGAAACGTACGCTGATCGTGTCGTGTCCGATCCATCGGGACGACGGCACGACGACGGTCTACCAGGGCTATCGCGTGCAGCATCACCTGACGCTCGGTCCGACCAAGGGCGGCACGCGGTTCGCGCCTTCGGTCGATGTCGGCGAAGTCGCGGCGCTCGCGATCTGGATGAGCTGGAAATGCGCGCTCGCAGGGTTGCCCTATGGCGGCGCCAAGGGCGGCGTGGCGGTCGATCCGCTCGCTTTGTCGTCGCGCGAACTCGAAGCGCTGTCGCGACGCTACATGCAGGAGATGATCCCCTTCGTCGGTCCGCACACCGACGTCATGGCGCCTGACATGGGCACCAACGAACAGGTGATGGCCTGGTTCATGGACACCTATTCCATGTATCAGGGCAAGACCGTGACAGAGATCGTAACCGGCAAGCCGGTGGAAACGGGCGGGACGGTCGGACGCCGCGAGGCGACGGGTCGCGGCGTGGCGCATCTGGCGAGCCGCGCCATGGAGGAAGTCGGCCTGAAGCCGCAAGGGGCGACTGCCATCGTGCAGGGCTTCGGCAATGTCGGCTCCGTCGCCGCGCAGGCCCTGGCCGAACGCGGTGTGAAGATCGTCGGCGTCAGCGACCATACCGCCGCCTACTACAATCCGGCCGGCCTCGATGTGGCGGCGCTCGAACGCCATGTTCGCGAGAAGCGCGTGCTGCGCGGCTTCTCCAGCGAATTATCGATCGATCCCGGCGATCTGCTCCTGCAGCCCTGCGACCTGCTCGTGCCGGCGGCGCTCGAACGCGTGATCGACGCGCATAACGTCGGCAAGCTGCGCTGCCGCATCCTCGCGGAAGGCGCGAACGGACCGACCACGCCCGAGGCTGACGCTGTGCTCGACGAGCGGCGCGACGAAATTTTCGTCGTGCCGGACATCCTCTGCAACGCCGGCGGCGTCATCGTCTCCTATTTCGAATGGGTGCAGGGTCTGCAGCAATTCTTCTGGACCGAGGACCAGGTCATGCAGCGCCTCTATGCCGCGCTCGACCGTTCCTGGGCCGCCGTACGCGCCCGCGCCCGCAAGGACGGAATTTCCAACCGCAAGGCGGCGCTGGCCATCGGCGTGCAGACCGTGCGGCGTGCGAAGGAGGTGCGGGGGCTGTTTCCGTAGTTCATCCGGGCATCGGCGTCAGCGTCTGGGCGCGCGATCTAGTCGCACCTGGACCTCCAATTTAATTCCAGGACTCCGCCTCAACGCGTGAGGACGATGTGGGTCGCCAAATCCGTCGGCACGACCTCCGTCACGCGATAACCAAGGCTCGGCAGGTCTATGCCTTCGAACAACGGTTCACCGCGGCCGAGAAAGGTCGGAGCCATCGCCAGGTGCATCTCGTCGATCGCGCGTGCAATAAGGTATTGTCGTACAGTAGAAACGCCGCCACCGATCTTCACGTTCAACTCGCCGGCCGCAGCCTTGGCTTGGGCCAGCGCTGCATCGATGCCATCGGTGACGAAATAGAATGTTGTGCCGCCCTCCATCCTGATCGGGGGGCGGGCGTGGTGGGTCAGGATGAACGTCGGCGCGTGATACGGTGGATTGTCGCCCCACCAACCCTTCCAGTCGGGGCCGCCCCAATCATTGCCTGACGGCCCGAACATGTTGCGCCCAAGGATGAAGGCCCCGAAGCCGTCCATCGCGGCGTCGGCGAAGCGATCATCGGTACCGCCCTCCTGACCGATCATCGATCGAAAGGCTCGAGTCGGGTAGAACCAGTTGTGCAACTCCCGGCCGCCTTTGCCGAGCGGATGGTCAAAGCTTTGTTCGGGGCCGGCGCCGAAACCGTCGGTCGACACGGCAAAACCCCTTACGCACACTTTCCCCATAAGAATCTCACCTCCACCGCGCCGCCAAAAATGTTGATATCAACCTAAGGGCGGGGCGTCAACATGAAACGCGGCCCGGAATTCGGGTTCCGGCGCGGATGCCAGCAGCGATCCGCAGCAGCAATCAAATATGTCGCGCGTGGATGCCACTAAGATGCCGTCCATGGTCTAAAGAGCCAGACTTCGCGAGCCAGTCGTTGCTCTGACCGACGCAGAGCTTCCGCCTTGCGAACGTCATCCGGAAAGAAAATAGTTATACAACATAACAAAATATGCTATGCACCCTGCCCGGAGGCCGGGCGACCCCGGTCGCGCGCAAGGAAAAGCCGTCGGGGAGACGGCAGGGAGGCAGCTATGTCGAACAAGATCTACGACGTGAAGCTCCAGGACGGCGTGGCCGTCATCACCGTCGACGCCCCACCGGTCAACACGATCACCGCCGCCGTCCGCTCGGGCCTCAACGAGGCGCTGGACGGGGTCGCCAGGCTCTCCGGGGTCAAGGCCATCGTGCTCGCCTGCAAGGGTTCCACCTTCTTCTCCGGCGCCGACATCGGCGAATTTTCCGGCCCGCCGAAGGAGGCCGAATACCGCGCCCTGTTCGCGCGTTTCGAGAACCAGAACGTGCCGGTCGTCGCGGCGCTGTTCGGCACCTCGCTCGGCGGCGGCTATGAAATCACGCTCGCCTGCCATTACCGCATCGCCAACGCCCGCACGCGCATCGGCTTCCCGGAAGTCAATCTCGGCATCATCCCCGGCGCCGGCGGCACGCAGCGCCTGCCCCGCCTGATCGGCGCTGAAAAGGCGCTGGAAATGATCGTCTCCACCAAGATGGTCGACGCCAAGACGGCGTTGGAATATGGAGCGATCGACAAGATCGCCGACGGCGACGTCAACGCGGCCGCAGTCGAATACGCCAAGGAGCTGATCGCCGCCGGCAAGGGGCCGCGCCGCACCAGCGAGATGAGCGTGAAGCCGGAAACCGCGACGCCGGAAATCTTCGCAGCCGCCGAAGCGACCGCAAAGAAGCTCTATCCGAACCGCATCGCCGCGCAGACTGCGGTGACATCGATCCGCACCGCGACGGAAAAGCCGCTGAACGAAGGCCTGCTGGTCGAGGAAAAGCTCGGCAACGACTCGAAGGCGGCGCCCGAGAGCAAGGGCGCGATCCACGTTTTCTTCGCCGAGCGCGCGACCCGCAAGGTCACCGACATTCCTGCCGACACCAAGCCGCGCGCCATCGCCAAGGCTGGCGTCGTCGGCGCCGGCACGATGGGCGGCGGCATCGCCATCTGCTTCGCCAACGCCGGCATTCCCGTCACGGTTCTCGACACCAGCGAGGATGCGTTGAAGCGCGGCCTCGGCGTGTTGGAAGGCACCTATGATTCGATGGTCAAGCGCGGCCGCCTCTCGCCTGAGGACAAGGCCAAGCGCATGGCGCTGATCAAGGGCACGACCAATTACGCCGACTTCTCGGACGCCGACGTGATCATCGAGGCCGTATTCGAGAACATGGATCTGAAGAAGAAGATCTTCGCCGAGCTCGACAAGGTGGCCAAGCCCGGCTGCGTGCTGGCGACCAATACGTCGACGCTCGACGTCGAAAAGATTGGCGACGCCACCAAGCGTCCGCAGGACGTGATCGGCCTGCACTTCTTCTCGCCGGCCAACGTCATGCCTTTGCTCGAGATCGTGCGCACGCCCAAAACCAGCGCAGAGACGATCCGCACGTCGGTCGAACTGGCCAAGCCGCTCAAGAAGACGCCGGTGCTGGTGAAGATCTGCTATGGCTTCGTCGGCAACCGCATGATGGAGCCCTACGGACGCGAGGCCGAGCGCATGGTGATGGAAGGCACCACCCCGCGCGAGGTCGACACGCCCATGGAGAAGTGGGGCATGGCCATGGGCCTGCTCGCCGTCTACGACATGGCCGGCGTCGACATCGGCATCAACGTGCACAAGGCCAACGCCGACCAGTATCCGATCGATCCGACCTACTATCAGGCCGAAGTCGCGCTAGGCGAACACGGCCGCTACGGCCAGAAGTCCGGCAAGGGTTTTTATAAATACGAGAAGGGCGACCGGAAGCGCTACGACGATCCTGAAGCGATCGAGATCCTGCGCAAGCGCGCCGCCGAATTGCAGATCCCGCAGGTCCCGCACACCGACGAGGAAGTCGTCGAGCGCTGCCTCTATCCGCTGATCAACGAGGGCTTCAAGATCCTCGAGGAAGGCATCGTGATGCGCGCCGCCGACATCGACGTCGTCTGGACGTCGGGCTACGGCTTTCCGCGCTACCGCGGCGGCCCGATGCATTATGCCGAGACCATCGGCCTGAAGAAGGTGCTTGATGGCATGAACAAGTACAAGGACCGCTTCGGCCCGATGCACTGGGAGCCGTCCAAGCTTCTGGTCGAGCTGGCCACGTCCGGCAAGACCATCGCGCAATGGGAAAAGGCGCGGGGTTGATCCCTGCTCGCGCACCTGTCCCCTCCCCCCTTTTGGGGGAGGGGATCTCGCCATCGCGGTAGGGCCGCGTGCTAGAAATCAGTCGAAAACTGGAGGACTGCCCCATGAAGATCGACGACCTGATCGCCATCGACATCCATACCCACGCAGAAGTGTCCTGCCGTCAGGGGCCGGACGAATATTGGCAGCCCTTCGAGGACGCGGCGAACAAGTACTTCAAGGTCGGCAAGCGTCCGACGATCGCCGAGACGATCGCTTATTATCGCGAGAAGAAGATCGGCCTCGTGATGTTCACGGTCGACAGCGAGTTTCAGGTCGGCAATCGCCGCATTCCGAACGACGAGATCGCCGAAGCCGCCGCAGCCAATTCCGACATGATGATCGCCTTCGCCTCCATCGACCCGCACAAGGGCATGATGGGCGTGCGCGAGGCGCGCGATCTCATCGAGTCCGGCGCGGTCAAGGGCTTCAAGTTCCACCCGACCTGCCAGGGCTTCTTCCCCAACGACCGCATGGCCTACAAGCTCTACGAGGTGATCGCCGAGCACAAGATGCCCGCGATCTTCCACACCGGCCATTCCGGCATGGGTACGGGCCTGCCGGGCGGAGGCGGTCTGCGCCTGAAATATTCGCAGCCGATCCACATCGACGATGTCGCGGTCGACTTCCCCGACATGACCATCATCCTGGCCCATCCCTCCTGGCCGTGGACGGACGAGGCCCTGTCGATGGCGCTGCACAAGGAGAATGTCTACATCGACCTCTCCGGCTGGATGCCGAAATATTTCCCGCCGCAGATCGTGCAATACGCCAACGGCCAGCTGCGCAATAAATTCCTGTTCGGCTCGGACTTCCCCCTGATCCAGCCCGACCGCTGGATCAAGCAGTTCTCGGAAGCCGGCTTCAAGCCGGAAATCCACGATCTGATCCTCAAGCAGAACGCCGTCCGCGCCCTGCGTCTCGGCTGACCGGCCCGGCTCAGGATCCGAACCGAAGATCGAAACGCCCGCGGCGACCCCGCGGGCGTTTGGCTGTCCAGCCGGACCTCGGCGAACCGCCGCGGCGCAGCATCGTCCTCAATTTTTTTGTGCACCGCACAATTCTTGTTGCAACGCACAAAAGGATGCGCTATAGGAAAGCTGTGCCGCAACGCAGGGCCGCCAAACGAGACTGCGCTGCGGGGACGAACAGGAGATAGACATGACCAAGCTTCCGACCTTCGAAATTCCCGCCGAAATCCGCGACATGGCCGCCAAGAGCGTCGACCAGGCCCGCAAGGCCTTCGAAAGCTTCGTCGGCGCCGCGCAGAAGGCCGCCGAGCAGGCCGAACAGGGCCCGATCGCCATTCCCGCCGGCGTCAAGGAACTCAACGCCAAGGTGATTTCGGTCGCCGAGACCAACGTCAAGGCCGCTTTCGACCACGCCGAAAAGCTGGTGCAGGCCAAGGACGCTCAGGAAGCCTTCCAGCTTCAGGCCGAGTTCCTCAAGGCCCAGATGGCCGCTCTCCAGGAGCAGGCCAAGGAAATCGGCGCCGCCGCCCAGAGCGCTATCGCGCCGAAGGCCGCCTGATCGCGCTGCATCGATAGACTACGCCGCAACGAAGGTCGCTCGACGGCCAGCTTGCAGCGACCCCACGAAATCGCCCATCCGCAGCGTGAAGCTGCGGGTGGGCGCTTTGCTTTGAGCCCCGCGCGCGCAGCCAGATCCACGCGTTCGCCGGCAGCTCAGGCGTGGCGATACAACTCGCCGAAAACCGTCCTGGGAGAGACAGCCGCGCCGAAATAACCCTCGGACGGCTTGAACGTGTCGAATACGCCCGGACGCGTCGTCAGCTCGACGTGCGCGCGCTCGAGATTGAAGAAGGGAATCGACGGATAGAGATGGTGCTCCAGATGCCGGTTGACGTTGTAGGGCGCAAACAGAAAGCGCTCGACCGGGCCGACATCGATCGTTCTGGACTTGCCGACTTCGGTTTGTTCGGTCATCCGGCCGGCGTGCTCGGAATAGCCGCGCAAACGGAGGATGACCTGCAGAAACGAGAACATCGGGACGAGCCAATAGAAAAACAGCATGCCCCAGAGGTCGAAGTAGGCGGCGGCGACCGCCACCGCCAGAGCAAAGACGAGATAAGTGGTGCGCTCGGTCCACCACCCTTCCCCGCTCTCGCGGAAAATGCCGAGAACTCCGAACTTGCGGGAGCGACGGAGCGCTTTGGGGACCGCCAGGAAGAACAGGTCGGAGATCACGAGTTTGGCCAGCTCGGGGACAGTCTGGGGCGCGATGTTGTCCTCGAGGTCCGGATCGACGGCCTCGTTGACGTGCTGGTGATGGGCCAGATGATTGACGCGATAGCGTTTCATGCTGACCGAGAACGGAAACGCCAGAAACAGGCGGGCGACGAAGTCGTTGAGACCCTTTGAATTGGACAGCGAATAGTGCGCCGCGTCGTGCATGAGCACCAGAAGGGCGTGCTGGCGCGTCGCGATCACGACGATGGCGAGAAATGCCGCCAGATACGATCCTGACCGTTGCGCCAGAACGGCGCAGCCGACGATGATCGCCCATTGCAGCGCGACCGCCGCGAGCGCCCGCCATGTCGAGCGCTTGGACAACGATTTGATGAGAGCCGGAGAAATGCCGGCGCGTTCGGCCGCCGCTCCGGCGACCTCGGCCGACGAGCCGGCCAGCTGTCCGCTAGACGCTGCGATTTCCACGATATTCCCCTTTTCCAGCGCGCCCGAGTTAACGCTCCCTTAACTCTACGGTCAATCGCCGGCCGGCCCGCCAAAGGCAGTTTGGTTAAGACGCGCTCATGCAAGGCTTGGTTGAGGAATGCTCTCTAAGAAACCCTTTGGGACCATGATTCCAGCGGAAGCCAATGGCCACAAGGGCTGACAGCATAGCAGCGCCGGAGCACCTGCCAGATCAGGCGACGAATGCGTTCGACCGGATCTTGCAGTCGATCTGGCCGTCGAGCCAGCTCGATCTCGCTTATTCCGTCTACGCCCGCCTGATCGAACGCCTCTATGAAGACATCAAGACGCTGCTGATCGGCTATGTCACGATTTCCATCCCAACCCTGATCATCGCCTGGCTGGAATCCAGCCAAATTCTCGCGCTGGAATATTTCCTCGTCTTCCTGCCGATCATCGTGCTGCGCCTGTTCACGAGCAGCAGGTACATATCCCAGCCGCAGACCGTGAAATTCCTGTACGCCCGCCGTGACGAGGCCCGATATTTCGCCTCGTCGGCGTCGATCGTGTTCGCGATCGCGCTCATCATCCTGACCGTCACGGCCACAGCTTCGGTCTACGCCAGACTGTCGATGTCGATCGTCGCAATCTGCTACATGACCGGCATCATGGCGCGCAACGCGATGTCGCCGCGCCTCGTGCAGTTCCTGTCCCTCGTCGTCGCGCTGCCGACAGCTCTCGGCCTGTTGCTGCTCGGCGATCTCCTGTCGCTTTCGATCGCCGTGATGATGTTGGGCCTGACCGTGCACATGGCGCGCATCGCCTACGCGGGCAAACAGGAGACGGTCGCCGCCTTGATCCAGGCCGACGCCGCCGAACGGCTCGCAAATTTCGACGTGCTCACCGGCCTTCCCAATCGCCACTACATGCTGGACGATCTGAAGCGCCGCCTTGCTGCTCCGCATGCGCGCAAGTCGCTCAGCGTCCTGATGCTCGACATCGACAAGTTCAAGGCCATCAACGACAGTCGCGGCCATCCGCTCGGCGACGAATTGCTGAAACAGGCGGCTGTCCGGATCTCGCAGGCCGCAAAGGCCTTGAACCCGCGCGCGCTCACCGCGCGCCTCGGCGGCGACGAGTTCATCGTTCTCACCGACCACAGGGGGCGCGCTACAGCCGAAGCGATCATCGCCCGGATGGAAGCGCCCTTCGAACTTTCGGCCGGCACGATCATGACAAGCTGCTCGATCGGCGTGATGACGCCGACCGCCGGCAGCGACGAAGTGGCCCTGCTCAAAGGCGTGGACCTCGCGCTGTACGCGGCCAAGCAGGCCGGACGTCGACGATGGATGCACTACGACCCGACGATGGAAGACACGGCCAATCGCGCGCTGCTGCTCGAGACGCGCTTCCGCGAAGCGTTGACGCGCAAGGAATTGGCCCCGGCGTTTCAACCGATCGTCCGCTTCTCCGACGGAGAAACCGTCGGATACGAGTCGCTCGCGCGGTGGACGGACCCAGTGCTGGGCCCCGTATCTCCAGGCGAATTCGTCCCCTTCGCTGAGGAAAGCGGCCTGTGCGACGCCCTGACGGGCGTCTTGCTGCCCGCGTCCTGTCGGTCGATCGGCGCGCTCAGCAACACTGCGTCCGTCACTTTCAACGTCAGCGTCGCCGAATTCGACCGGCCGGCGAAGCTCCTGCAGTCCATCCGGGACGCGCTTGCGGAAAGCGAGCTGCCGCCGGGGCGGCTCTGGATCGAGATCACCGAGGGGCTGCTCATCTGCGACTTCGATTCCGTCCTGCAAACGCTGCAGGCGATTCGCGCCCTGGGCGTGAAGATTGCCCTGGACGACTTTGGCTCAGGCTTCTCGTCGCTGTCCTATCTCGCCAAACTCGGCGACGTCATCGACGCGATCAAGCTCGACAAGGCGATCGTCAACAAGGCCATGAGCGATCGCACCCAGGAGATCATCATCAGGATGGTCACGGAGGTGGCCGCCGAAATCAACGCGATCGTCATCGCCGAATGCATCGAAGACGAAGAAACCGCCTCGACCATGAAGCGGCTCGGCGTCACGCACGCGCAAGGCTACCTGTACGGCAAGCCCGACAGCATCCTGAACCTCATCGCGCAGAAGGCGCAGGCAAGGACGCCCCGGCAGCCGATCCAGAAGGCCGGATAGCCCCGCCGAACGCCCGATAAAGCGACGCGGTCGGCGCGAGCGCGTCTAAAGCGCCAACCTGCGCGACCGCAGCCGCATTGCGACTGGTCCGCAAATTCCAATACGACCAATGAGATAATTGGTCGGAGTGAGAGGATTCGAACCTCCGACCCCCTCGTCCCGAACGAGGTGCGCTACCAGACTGCGCTACACTCCGATGTCCCGACGCCGAACCGGCGCGAGCCGCGGACTTATAGTCAAGGCGGACGCATGCGGCAAGACCGGACGAGACGAAATTTTGCGGTTGCATCAATTCGCCCGCCGCCGCAAACCCGATGCGACTCATGACGTTGCGGCGAACCGCGCGCAATCGTCGGCGGTCTGTGGCGAAATGCGCGCGCGAGAACCTCGGGGTTGCGGCGCAGCGGACCGCGCACTATGGTCCGGCCGCCGTCGGCAGCGCCGCGGCAATTGGGGCGTCGCCAAGCGGTAAGGCAGCGGATTTTGATTCCGCCATACGGAGGTTCGAATCCTCCCGCCCCAGCCAAACCCACCCGACCTGCAGCTAACCCATTGATCTCGTTTGGAGGCAGTTGCTCGGGTGGGATTCATACCGAGCAATTGTGCCCACGCCTGTCGCACGCGCCTGTACCCGGAGGCGTGGAATGGGATTGTGCGAGAATGTTTACCGTCGTGGTGGTGTCTATTGGTGGCGCCGCAGACTCAACCTTGGCGATGAAGGGGCGTGTTCCTACATCCGGATCAGTCTGAAACTGCGCGATCCGCGCAGCGCTCGAGAACTTGCGCGGCGCGTCGGGGTCGAAGCTGATCGTCTGGTGAGAATGGGCATGCTGACAGCCTCGGAACAGAAGCAGCTTCTCAAAGCCTTCGTCGATCATCACGCTGGACATCTCGAGACCGTCGCCGGCCTGGTTGCGCACCAAGACGCCGAACGAGGCGCAAACGCAGAGCCAATTATCGACCGCATCCGCCGAGAGCGGATTATGGGCGCTGCCTATTCTGTCCTTGGTTCGCGCGGGGTCGCAGCTGAAGTCGGCGATCGCGAAGTTGCAGCTTTGGCAACCCGTGGTTTCGAACCGGCCGAGATTGACCAGGTTCGTGCGCAAGTCGCCTACTTTCGCGATTTCCTACCTCGACTTGCTTCTGATGGGACGATAAGCGCCGCCGGTCCCAACGGCTTAATTGGCCCATCCAACACGGATTTTCGTCGGATGCTTGGGCTTCTGGACGCCGACGCCACCAGTGACAATGTGGACCTTGCGCGTCGCCTATGGTTGCAGGCAATGGCGGTGGTGCTGAACGACGCCAGCCGTCGCCATGACACGCTCGGTCCCGGCAGAGCGGAGGCCGTTTTCGAAGAGATGTTTGGAACGACAGGCCAGAACGACGCGGTCGTCCCGACACCTGCCAAGACTCCTGCGCCGCCGCCTGTCGTCGCCCCTGTCGCACCGAACGTCGACACCACGATTTCAGGTCAGATCGCCGCCATGGTCAACGCCAAGATAGGCGTCGAATGGAAGATCACGAAGCGCGGCGATCAGGACGTGTCCGACACGGCCGAGAGCTACGTGTATCTGGGACGCATACTGGTCAAGATGTTGGGCGACGACATAAGACAAATCGACGCGGAAACGCCGATGAAATTGCGCATGACTCTGCAATCTTTGCCGGCCAGTTTTGGTAAAGCGCCTGCGGATTGGAACCTCTCGTTCGCCGAGGCGACGAGCAAGGCGAAGGCTGAGGGCAAGCCAATTGGCCGCAGTGCTACGACCCTCAACAAGTACCTGCGGTACCTGGGGGCATTTCTGAATTTTCTGGAGGGAAGCGGGATCGAAGCGCCCGCGCTCGGGAAGCAGATCAAGGCCTCGAAGGCCAAGAAGCCGAAGACAAACGACGCTGGCTTCAAATCGATCACAGACCAGGAATACGTCGCGCTGTTCTCAGACACGACATGGACTGGCGTCGATGTCGTGCATGACAGCACCTACTGGGTGCCGCTTTTGACACGTTATGGCGGCGGACGCTTGGAGGAGCCATGCGGCCTCCTGATCTCGGACATCGATTTCGATACGAAGATTCCTAGCTATCTGATCGAAGGCAACTGGATGCGGACGATCAAGACTGAGTCCAGGCGTATTCCCTTTCATTCGGAGCTTCTGCGGCTTGGCTTTCGGCAATATTATGAGGCCGTGCGGGCGCTGGGCTTTCGTGAGCTTTTCCCGGATTTGCGTGCAAGAGGAACGCGGACGGCAATAGGCTCCTTGCTGACAAAAAAATTCTCGCCGATTTTGGATCGCGCTTTGCCGGAAGCTCGCGAGAACAAGCAAACGCAGCACGCAGCCAGACGGACTCTCAACACTGAATTGCGCAACAACAGCATTGACATCACCATCCGGCGGGAAATTTTAGGTCATGCTCCGGCCGATGTGAATGAACGGAATTACACGGATCCGGCGGGCGACGAAGACAAAAAACGGGCGATCGAAACGATCGCAAACGTTACAAAGCACGTACCGGCACGGCCTATTCGCCTGTCCTCACTTCTAAGTCGCTATCCAAAAGATCAGTGAGACAAGTGGCGAGGATTGTGCCGTAGAAAACACGAGTGAAAGCATTATCGGAGACTTGCCGCAACTATCTCTACAATAGCCCGAGATACTCGAGAATCACACGTTCCATAATCGCGACCAGACGCGCGAAATCCATACGCTTTCTGAATGCGACGATTTCTGTGGCTTGCTCTGATTGAGACGCTCGATCGTACATGCGTCGCGTGTACCGGCGCCCAAGCATTGGATTCGCGCGGACCTTGCCGCAATGCACATCGCCAGCGTCGGAGACGAGCCAGTCGCCAATTGATCCTAGGCGGACGAGTTCGTCGAATCGATCATCGAACTCTTTATCGGTCATGCCCTCAGGCATGCATGCGCCAACGCATTCCTTATGCACTACCACCGGGGAATTAGGCAAAGGCGTCAGGTCCGATGGAGGACGAAAAGTCCGCCAGCGCCGAAAATCGTCGTCGCAAACCTCCAGACCATCGATCAGATGAACTGATCCGTAGGCCTCCGCGCCGATCTCGCAAAGACGGTCGGCTAGAGCCCCATCGCCGCAGGTAGAAGTCTTCGCAATCGGGACGGAATAGTGAGCGCTAAGCCTCTCCAAGCCGTCGCAGCTCGCCACGTAACCCGAGCGCCACCGGCCTGGGCGATATTTGTCCAGATAATCCCTATTCAAGAAGATGTCGGGTGGTGGGCCCACAAATCGCCGGCCGCCGATCTGCGGCCAATCGCTGTTTAACTTGGACCAACGCGGCGAAAGCGCGTTTGCCGTCTTGTCGCGATCCTTCCTTGCACGGGTCGGAGACACGCTGGATGCACGGATGGTTGGTGTCGCGGAAAGGCTTTCAAGCACTTTCGTCGCGGCCTGCATGGTACGAGCTATTTCGATGATCGCGGCAGCGATCTGCGGGTCGTTAGACACTTCGTTTCCTGTTGATGCATTGCAAAAGAGAAAGCTGAGCGTGCGTGGACCACGCTCAACCGTTGTTGCTACGGGCATTTTGAGCGGAGATCAGGCGATGTACCGGACCGAAAACGCCGGAAATCGGCGAGGGCGGCCGTACAACGCTAGTTTCGAAAGCGTCGGCGCAACTCATATGGCAGCTTACCGGGCTGGAGACGCTGGGTCTCAGCGACGAGCGCGGCTTCGATCATCGGAAGAAGGTTCGTGTTTGCCTTGATCATCGGCAATCCGTCGGCGAGCATTGCCGACTTCATTTCTAGGTCGATGTCATTGCGCGATGGGCAAAGAGCGAGCATCAGGCGCGCTTCATCTGCGGCGTAGCGAATGCCGCGCAGCACGGCCTGGTCGTGGATCGAACTGGCGTTTTTGAGCAGTCCGGCTAGGCCCGCGACGTCACGGAAGTACCGCTCGATGCTGCGATCGGTAGAGCCTATTGCCTTGAATGCTTTCATTTCAGATGAGTCCATTGTCATGATCCTGAGCTGTTCGGATCGGTCGAACCGACAGACTCTCATCGAGCCGCGACGTCGCACCGTGCGACGCATCGTAACCTTTCCGGGGGTGGGCCTTCAGAAGACCCAAACCGACCCAAGGAGGAATTAGAGAAATTTTCGGGGGCAATGGGCCTAGTATTTTTCAGACCGACGGCATCTGCAGACATCCAATCACATGACTGCTGCACTTCATTTTGACTGACCGTAGCGATGCGCAGACGTGCGCGCCCTCGCTCGCGCGTCACGATTGGGTCTCAATAGTCCGCTTTGCGCCATTAGCTGCCGTGAGTTTTAGAACCGAAAGCAGACAGTCATTCTGGAGCGAGATGCTCGGGTATGAAGGCCCCTCGGGGCGATTTCGCGCCAGCCACGATGCCGATCGGGCGCTGGCTTGCCGCACCGGTGATGTTCAGCGGTGAAGTCTGCTGCGTCAGTTCGTGCACGGACCTGGTCTCTTGACGTCCGGCTCTCATCGCAACAGCCGCAAGGCGTTGATCGTGACCAGCACTGTCGCGCCGGTATCGGCGAGAATGGCCGGCCACAGGCCCGTCACGCCGACGATTGTCGTCACGAGAAACACGGCCTTTAGCCCGAGCGCGATCGTGATGTTCTGACGAATATTGCGCATGGTGCGCTTCGAGAGGTCCACCATCGCCGCCACGTCGGCGACACGGCCGTGCAGTATGGCGGCGTCCGCGGTCTCCAGCGCCACGTCTGTGCCGCCACCCATCGCGATCCCTACATTGGCCGCCGCGAGCGCCGGCGCGTCATTGATGCCGTCGCCGACTTTGGCGACGTTGAAGCCCTGGACCTGCATCTCTGCGACAATGCGCTGCTTGTCCTCCGGCAGCAGCCCGGCGCGCACCTCGATGCAAAGCTGGTCGCCGATCGCGGTGGCCGTGCGTTGATTGTCCCCGGTCAACATGACCGTCTTGACCCCCACGTCGGTCAGCGCCTTGAGGCCGGCGAGCGCATCCGGACGCGGCTCGTCGCGCAAACCGATCGCTCCCGCCGCCTTGCTGTCCACGACCAGCACCGACACGCTCTTGCCCTCATCGTGCAACGCCGTAATGCGGGCGGTCTCGTCGGCCGAGAGCGACACGCGGTCCGCCGCCGCCTGCAACGACCCGAGGAACACCGCCTTGCCCTCTACCGTGGCGGCGACGCCCTTGCCGCCCAGGGCCGCGGCGTCGCTCGACTGTGGCGGATTGATTTTCGCCTCCGCGGCCCGGGCGAGGATCGCGCCCGCGAGCGGATGGTTCGAGCCGACCTCGAGGGCCGCGGCGAATTTCAGCACGGCCGCCTCGTCGAGCCCGAACCCGATCACGTCCGTCACCTTCGGCGCGCCGGCGGTAAGCGTGCCGGTCTTGTCGAAGGCGGCCGCGGTGATCTTTCCGAGATTTTCGAGCACGGCGCCGCCCTTGAGCAGAAGGCCGCGCCGGGCGCCCGCCGACAGCGACGCGGCGATCGCCGCAGGCGTCGAAATCACCAGCGCGCAGGGGCAGCCGATCAGCAAGATGGCGAGGCCCTTGTATATCCAAGCCGACCAAGATGCGCTGAAAACCATCGGCGGCACGACGGCGATAAGCGCCGCGACCATGACGACGGCCGGTGTGTAGTAGCGTGAAAATCGATCGATAAAACGCTCCGTCGGCGCTTTACTCTCCTGCGCTTCTTCGACCAGACGTACGACGCGGGCGATCGTGTTGTCGGCCGCCGCCGCCGTGACCCGCACGCGCAGCGCCGCGTCGCCGTTGATCGTGCCCGCAAACACCGTGGCGTCGACACCTTTGCGTACGCTGACGCTTTCGCCAGTCACTGGCGCTTCATCGATGGCGCTTTCGCCCGACACGATGACCCCATCCGCCGCAATGCGGTCGCCTGGCCGCACGAGAATAATGGCGCCGATCGCCACGTTTTCTGCGGCGACTTCGCGCGTCTGGCCGTCTGCTTCGACCAAAGCTGTCTTCGGGACGAGCTTTGTGAGCGACTGAATGCTCGCCCGGGCCTTGCCTGCCGCCACACCCTCCAGCAACTCGCCGATAAGGAAGAGGAACACCACGGCGGCCGCTTCCTCGCTGGCGTGGATGACGACCGCCCCGACCGCAGCAATCGTCATCAGCATTTCGATCGAAAACGGGGTACCCGCACGCGCTGCTATGAGCGCGCGGCGCGCAATCGGAACGAGGCCGACCAGCATCGCTGCGGTGAAGGCATAGGCCTCGATCGCGGGAACCAATTTGCCGACGCCATAGGCGACCGCGAGGGCGACGCCGCAGGCGATGGTCAATTGGCCCTTCTTGCCGCGCCACCAGGGACCGTTTGTCGGGCCGTGATCATGGCCATGCAGCCCGGCGAGCTCTTCTGCAGAACCGTCGACGTGACGATGCGCTCCGTGGTCGCGCCCGCGATGGTCATGATCGTCATGGTCACGATCGCAATCGGGCTTCGACGGGCGCGGGCCGGGGGCTGTCGTAAGCGGCGCGATCGCATAGCCGAGGCTACTAACCTGCCGTTCGATCGCCGCAAGGTCGCTCTTGCCGTCGTGATGCACCGTCATTGTGCCCGCCGTCGCCGAAACGGCGACGTCGGACACGCCCGGCACGCGACGAACCGCAGTGTCAATCTTGGCCGCACAGCTGGCGCAATCCATGCCCTCGACCCGGTAGCGGCTCTGCGTCGTGGAATCGGTCATTGGTCAGATCCTTGCTTTGTCGAGCGGGACACTACATCCTCTAGTGACTAGAGGAGCAAGCGAAATGATCTTGGGCGTTCCGATCGGGGAAGCCGCCAAACGCAGCGGCGTCAAAGTTCCCACCATCCGCTACTACGAGCAGATCGGTCTCCTCGCCGCGCCTGCACGCAGCGACGGTAACCGACGTCACTACGACGCGAGCGACCTGCACCGCCTCACGTTCATCCGGCACGCCCGTGAGCTGGGGTTCGAGATCGACGCGATCCGAACCTTGTTGCTGCTTCAGGACGACCCGAACCAGCCGTGCGCGACGGCCGACGGCATCGCCAAGGCCCGTCTCGCCGACGTCGAGCAACGGATCCGCAGCCTGACGGCGCTCAAGGCGGAACTGCAGGCGATGATCGAGGGGTGCAGTCACGGCCAGGTCGCGGCCTGCCGCGTCATCGAAGTGCTCGCCGACCACGGTCAGTGCCAGAACGCGGGCCACTGAGACTGCCTCACACATGCAACGTCTTCTCCTCGCGGCTCAGAGCGTCGTCGTCGACCTGAATGGTGACGTGATCGATCCCGAAATCGTCGCTCATGGCCCGACGCGCTTGCGCCAAGACCGTCCGCGCGGCGTTAAAATCGGTCACGACCAGATGGCAGCTCATGGCGTCGAAACCGGAAGTCACGGTCCACACGTGCAAATCATGAACTGATTTTACGCCTGCGATCTCCGTCAGCTTGCGTTCCAGGACGGCCAGATCGACCGTCGGCGGCGTACCTTCCATCAGGATGTGCACGACCTGCTTCAGCAGCCCGAAAGTCCGTGGCACGATGAACAGGCCGATGCCGGCCCCGATCAGCGGATCGGCGAGCCGCCACCCCTTCCACATCATGAGGAGCGCAGCGACGATCACGCCGATCGAGCCGAGCATGTCGCTCAGCACCTCGAAATAGGCGCCCTTCACATTGAGGCTCTCAGACGAACCGCCGGCCAGCAGCCGCATGCTGACGAGATTGACCGCCAGCCCAATGACCGCAACGACGAGCATCGGTCCGCTCATGACTTCCGGCGGAGTTACGAAACGTTGATAGGCCTCGTACAAGATATAGGAGGTCAGTAGGAGAAGAACGACTGCGTTGATCAGCGCGGCCAACACCTCCATCCGCAGATAGCCGTAGGTTCGCTGAGGCGTCGCTTCGCGAGCCGCGAAACGGATCGCCAGAAGGGCAAGAGCCAGACCGGCGACGTCGGTGAGCATGTGCGCCGCGTCCGCCAAGAGCGCGAGACTGCCCGTGATCAAGCCGCCGGCGACCTCCGCGATCATGTATGTCGCCGTCAGCGCCAAGGCCCATGCCAAACGACTTGTATGCTGCGCTGTCGCCGTTCCTGGACCGTCGCCACCGTGCATATCCGCCTCCATGCTCAAGAACTCGCCGTCGCGCGGCAACGACTAATCCGCCATCTTCTCAGCCTTCTCGGCGAGTTCGACGATGTCGCCCTCCTGAAACAGGATGCGCAGCAGTTCGGCGCGCCACTCGTGCTTGCGACGCAGGAGAAACTCGAGATTCATGCCGAAGTGCTTGAACTCTTCCTTCTGGGCGTTGGCCATGATCGCCTTCGCCTGCGCGTCGTTTTCAACCGACATTCGTTGTTCGTACCAGTTGATCGCTTCGGCCTCCTCGATCAGCGCAGCAATCATCCGGGCGAACGTGCGCGTTTCCTGAGACAGCTCATTCGGCGGCTCGTGATATTGGTCAAAACCCATATCGACCTCCTCTGGTCATGGTGTCGCGGGGCGATATTGCTCCGGAATATTCAGAACGCTCGCATTCAAACGCCCTGTGGCGGCCAGAACGGCATATGAGAAAACGACGCGGTCGCGTTGCGCCGCCACGTGCGCGACGCGGGCGTTGAGCAGGGTTTGCTGCGCGGTCAGGACGTCAAACGTCGTGCGTTGGCCAGCTTCCGCTTCGCCCCGCATGTCCACCAGGGCAGATTCGGCTGCCTTGACGGCCGCGCGCGTCGAGGCAATTTGCGCCTTCGCCGCCTGCAATTGCGCCCAGGTCGTAACGACGGTCGCGCGAACTTGATTGCGCTGAATGTCGGCCGCGAGACGAGCCTGACCGAACCGCTCCTTGGCCTGCCGAACCGAAGCGTAGTCCGCCCCGCCTCCATAGATCGGCACGTTGAGCTGACCGAAGATCGAGGCGCTGAAGGACTTTTTTCCGGTCATTCCGTCGACATCGAGGTCGCGATTGACGGACCCGACAATGCCCGCCGTGGGATAGAGCGCGCTCTCGGCGATCTTCACGCCCGAGCCAGCGGCGTCGGCGACATGAACGGCGGACGCGATCACCGGATGTTCACGCAAGGCGATCTCAACCGCCAGTTCGACGTCGTTTGGCAACAGAACCTCAACGGACTTGGCGGGCGCAAGCGAATTCGGCTCGACGCCAACCAATTGCCGGTAGGTGGCCTTACTCACCTGCAGCGCGCCGCGTGCCGCAGAATGGTCGCTACGACTCTGTGCCAGCGCGGCATCAGCCTGCGCGGCGTCGACCTCGGTCGCCTGTCCCATCAAAATGCGTTCGCGCGTATGGCTCGCCTGAACCTTCAACACAGCGACATTACCTGCGCGCAATCCGACGATCGCTGTGTCGCGCAGCACATCCATATAGGCTGTTGCCGTCGCCATAAGCGTATCCTGCTCGACGGCGCGTACGTCTTCGCGGCCACCGAAAATTTGCGCTTCGGCCTGACGCACACTGTTGAGCGTCTTGAAGCCATCGAAGATCGGCTGGCTCACGCTCAATCCGTAGCCACGCGGAAACGAATTGAACTTCTGGCCGCCCGGCGGTTTCAATGCTTCGTCCTCTGCGGGATCGACTCCGGGCGTTGGCGTCTGGTTCCTCACCGACGGGTCGCGCTGGTAGAGATACGACCGTCCAGCATAGGCCGTCGCGCCGATGGTCGGACGCCACCCGGCGCGCGCTTTCGACGCACCCTCGGTGAGCGCACGCAGCGCGGCTCGTTGCTGCCCTACGTTCGGATTGCCGGCATAGGCGCGCGCGAGCGCACCCGCCAACGTCTCCGCCTGCGCAAAGTTCGGCACGGCAAGACAGACGAAGATCGCGAGACGAAGAAAAGCGCGCCTCAGTTGCATTCGATGTTGCTCGCTGGTCGTCCCGGCATGGCTATTGATTGGCGTCGCGATGACGCACTCTTACGCCGCCAGATTCTTGAAGCAGCTGGATCTTGATCTTGTCCCCGACCCGATGCCCCAGGACATCGGTTTGATCCTCAACCGGGAAAACTACGGTCGTCGGACGGCCGGACGAACGATTGACAACCGTCAGCATCCCGCCGTGCGCGTCGATCCTGTGGATCACCGCCTCAATCCAGCCCGCTTCCGACGACGGCCGGCGGTAGTAATCGAAGGTCGTGGGGCGGCCTGCCAACTGGACATTCGGCAAGCCGCTCGCCTGCGCCGATAGCAAAGTTGCGGCGAGAAGCATTTGTGCACCGATCAGCATGCAATCCTCCTATCGTTCGATTTGCTGGTCACGGGATTTTTGCGTCGGCCGGGCGATTGCCCGTCCTTGCAGATCGATTGACGCTCGGAAAGCGTCCGAATGGCGCTGCGGCCGTGCATCCGAAGTGCGGCGTCGAGGCTCGCTTCATGCCCCTCCGACATCGTGCAACGTTCGAGACGAGGCGTCGGCGAGTCGAGACCGCAGTAACGAAAGCGCACTGGCCGTACCACGCTGTAGTTGAGAAAATCAGAGTAGATTTCGTCGGCATTTGCCCCTCCTTTCTTCAAGTCTGGCGGCGGCGCTAAGGCCTAAGCCACCTTGTCAGGTTCGATCGCCGTCGACCTCAGCCTGCTCGCTCGGGCAAGCAAACTTGAGGCGGGCCAGAGATTCCGCCGAGTCGAGCACACGATTGGCTTCGGTCTTGTCAGCGTCGGTCTCGGCGAGGTCGGCATCGATGCGCGCACTGACCAGTCGGGCGAGCGCGCGCTCGGCTTCAGCAGGCGAATCGGCATCTGGCGCAGGCGTGCGTAGGCTCGCTTTCAAGTTAGCAGCGATCGTCTCGCGCGCCGCGAGCAGCCGCTCCTCCTGGTGGCGCGCATGCGTCGCGGCATGATCGACCGCCACCGCTCGCAAACAGGCTTTGTCGCGCAATTCACGCGCCGCATGGATCATCCGCTTTCCGACCGCAATTCGTATGCGGACAGCCTTCGCAACCGCGCACGACCGGCGTGCTTGCGTCTGCTCGACTCGGGAATCTATGTCCGCCGCAAACAGCACACTGGAGCTGTACACAGCCATCAACGGCAAATGCGCCTCCCGGCCGGCCGCTCGGGCCAAGCGTTCCAGCTCAGGAAGGTTCGTATCGAACGCAGTTTCAACCTGAGCGGCCGTTACTTCGACACTAATTTGGGCGCCTTGCGACGCTGGACACTGCGCTATCGCATCGGCAGCGTCGGCAACCCACACGAGCGTCCCAGCGACGCATGCTGCAATGCACGGGTTCATGACAGGCTCCTTTGCGGTTCGATTCCGCCCGTCAACGAGATTTCTGCATGTTCCGGTTTCTCGACCCGGCGCTGGCCAAACAGCAGGTACAGCGCCGGCAGAACGAGAAGCGTCAGCAACGTCGCGCTGACGAGGCCACCAATGACGACGACGGCAAGCGGCTTTTGCACCTCCGCGCCCGTCCCGGTCGCCAGCGCCATCGGCACGAAGCCGAGCGCCGCCACCAGCGCCGTCATCGCGACCGGGCGCAACCGCGTGAGCGCTCCAATGCGGGTCGCGTCCACCAGCGACCTGCCTTCGAGCCGCAGCTGCTTCACGTAGCTGAGCATCACGAGGCCGTTGAGGACCGCGATGCCCGACAGCGCAATGAATCCGACCGCTGCGGAAACGGAAAACGGCATGCCTGCCAGCCACAGCGAGACGATTCCGCCGGTCAGGGCCAGCGGCACCGCGCTGAACACGAGGAGCGCGTCGCGCATAGAGCCGAGCGCTCCATAGAGCAGAAACAGGATCACCAGGAAGCTCGCGGGGACGACGATCAAGAGCCGCTGCCGCGCGGCGGCGAGGTTCTCGAACTGGCCACCCCACTTGACCCAATACCCCGGCGGCAGGTTCACCTCGGCCTGCATCTTCTTCTGTACGTCCTCGACGACTGAAGCGACATCGCGCCCACGGACATTCGCGGTCACCACGACACGGCGCTTGCCGTCCTCACGCGATATTTGGTTCGGGCCCTCCCGCTCCTCGAACCGCGCCACCTGCTTGAGCAGGATGTTCGGTGTGCGGCCGTTGGTCGTTGCGCCGAGCAGCGGGACCGGGAGATTTTCGAGCGCGTCGACGTCCCGCCTTAAGTTCTCGGTGAGGCGCACGACGATCGAATAGCGTCGGTCGCCTTCGAATACGAAGCCCGCCTCACGACCGCCGATCGCCGCGCCGATGACATCCTGGACGGCCGTAACTGTCAGACCGAGACGCGCCGCCTCGGCCTTGTCGATCACAATGTCGAGAAATGGCAAGCCGCTCGTCTGCTCCACCTTGACGTCGGCTGCGCCTGGCGTCGCCCGAATAATGCCGGCGATCTGATTGGCCGCCTTCACCATCGGCTCGAATTCATCGCCGAATACCTTGACAGCGATATCGCCGCGGACCCCCGCAAGCAGTTCGTTGAAACGCATCTGGATCGGCTGCGTGAATTCCAGATTGTTGCCGGGCAATGCTGAAACAGCGGTCTCGATCTGCCCCTGCAACTGCGCTTTGGTCAGGCTCGGATCCGGCCAAAGCTCACGCGGCTTCAGAATGATGAACGCATCGGACGAATTCACCGGCATCGGATCGGACGCGACTTCGGCCGTGCCGGTCTTGGAAAAGACCGTCGCCACCTGGGGAAAGCGCGCGATCGCTTTCTCGATCTGCAGCTGCATCGCCTGCGACTGCGAAATCGAGGCGCTGGGAATCCGCAGCGCGTTCATGGCGATATTCTTTTCGTCGAGCGTCGGGATGAATTCCTGCCCCAGCCGGTTGAACAGCAACATGGCCGAGGCGAACAGGACGACGGCTGCGGTCAGAACCGCGATCGGCCTGGCCATCGACTTTGCTAGCGCAGGCTCATAAAGCCGGCGCAACGCAGCCATCACGCGGTTCTCCTTCTCCTCGACCGCGCCGGTGATGGCGATCGCAATCAGCGCCGGTACGAAGGTCAGCGACAGGACAAAGGCCGAGAGCAGCGCGAGAATGACGGTGACCGCCATCGGCTGGAACATCTTGCCTTCGACGCCCGTGAAGGTGAGAAGCGGCACGTAGACCAGCATGATGATCGCCTGGCCGAAGACCGATGGCTTGATCATCTCCTGTGCCGAGCCGATCACGGCGCTCAGGCGCTCGGCTCGATTGAGATTGCGCTTCAGCTCGTGTCGCCGCTCAGCGAGCCGTCGCAACGTGTTCTCGGTGATGATGACCGCGCCGTCGACGATTAGGCCGAAATCGAGCGCGCCGAGGCTCATGAGATTGGCGCTGACGTGGGTCTCCACCATGCCCGTGAAGGTCATCAGCATGGCAAACGGAATAACTAGCGCAGTGATCACCGCTGCGCGAAAATTGCCGAGCAGCAGGAACAAGACCGCAATCACCAGCAACGCGCCTTCCGCTAGGTTTTTGGACACCGTGCGCACGGTGGCGTCCACGAGTTGCGTGCGGTCGAGAACCGTCGTCAGCGCGATATCCGGCGGCAGCGTGCGCTCGATCTCCTTCATCTTGGCGCCGACGGCGGCGGCGACCGTGCGGCTGTTGCCGCCGATCAGCATCAATGCGGTGCCGACTACGACCTCTTGCCCGTTGGCGCTGGCGCTGCCCGTACGCAGGTCGGCGCCGACCGCGACGGCGCCGATGTCCTTCACCCGGATCGGCACGCCGCCGCGCGCTGCCACTACGACATCGCGAACATCGTCGATCGTCTCCAGCCGGCCATTGGCGCGGACGGCATACCCCTCGCCATTGCGCTCGATGTAGCCCGCGCCGCGGCTCGCGTTGTTGGCTTCCAGAGCCGCAGCCACGTCGGAAAACGAAAGGCCGAGCCCGACCAGGCGATCGGGGTCAGGCTGCACCTGATACAGCTTCTCGAAACCGCCGATGGCGTCGACGCCGGCAACGCCCGGTACGGTCTTCACCTGTGGCCGGATGACCCAGTTCTGGACCGTGCGCAGATAGGCGGCCTTCTCCATATAGGTCGTTAGCTTCTGGCCCTCTGGCGTCAGGTAGCTGCCGTCATCGCGCCAGCCGAACGGACGTTCGGCGGCGCCTGGCGCCGGCTTTGGGCCAAAGGCGACCGTCCACATGTAGATTTCGCCAAGCCCCGTCGAGACCGGTCCCATGCGCGGCTCGACGCCGGCCGGCAAGGCAGCGCGCGCCTCGCGCAGCCGCTCGTTCACCTGCTGGCGTGCAAAATAGATGTCCGTCTTGTCGGTGAAGACGGCAGTCACTTGCGAGAAGCCGTTACGCGACAGCGAGCGCGTGTATTCGAGCCCGGTCGTACCGGCGAGCGCCGTCTCGATCTGGAAGGTGACCTGCTTCTCGATGTCCTGCGGCGACAGCCAGGGCGCAGTCGTGTTAATCTGCACCTGATTGTTGGTGACGTCAGGCACGGCGTCGATCGGCAGCCGCGAGAGCGACCAGATGCCGAAGGCCGCGGCCATCAGGCTCAAGAACACCACCGCCCAGCGGTGATGCACGGAAAAGGCGAGGATGCGCGCGATCATCTGGGCCTCAATGGTCGTGCGCGGCCTCGGACTTGCCGAGTTCCGCCTTGAGCAGGAAGGTGTTGGTCGCAGCGATCCGCTCGCCCGCGCTCAGGCCGTCGGCGATCTCGATCCTGTCGCCGTCCGCCTTGCCGAGCGTCACGGTCCGGCGCTCGAACCCGTTGTCCGTCCGCACGAACACGCTGGCCTTGCCCTCGATCGTCTGGATCGCGCCGCGCGGCACGAGGACGGCGACCGATCCCTGCGTCAGATCGATCTTGGCGGCGACATAGGCGCCCGGCCGCCACGCAAGATCGGGGTTCGGCAAACTCGCCAGCACGCGCGCGGCGCGCGTTTCCTGGTTGAGCACAGGCCCGATAAAGACGATCTTGCCGCGCGCCTCGCGCCCCCCGGGCGCTGCCACCGTCACTGCCTGCCCCTCGCGCACGCGGTCGAGGTCGGCAATTGGCACGGAGAGATCCACCCACAGGCTCGACAGGTCGGCTACCGTGTAGAGTTCGGACGGATCGTTGTTGCCACCGACCGCCGCACCGACGTCCACCTTCCGCTCGATCACGCGTCCAGCGATCGGCGACTGGACCGGATATTGCCTGAGATCAGGCGTCGCGCCTGGTTTCAAATTTGAGAGCGTCGGCCCGTCGAAACCGAGCGCCACAAGCTTTTGCCGCGCCAGACCGGTGCGCAGTTCGGCCGCCACGTACGTCGCGCGCGCCTGCAGATAGGCCTGCTCTGTGGCGATCTTCTTGTTCCACAAGGCCTCGGTGCGCTCAAACAGCGTCTTTTGCAGATCGAAGGCGACAGACGCCGAGAGATATTCGCTCTTGGCATCGGCGACCTCGCGGCTGTCGAGGATGGCGACGGTCTCACCCTTCTCAATCCGATCGCCGAGCTTCTTGCGCAACTGCGCCACCGTGCCCACGACCTTGGCGGGAATGCGCGCAACGCGGTCCTGGTCAATCATCACGACGCCAGGGGCCGCCAGTTGCTGCGCAACCATGCCATGCGCAGCGGCGCCGATCTCGATCTGCGCCGCCTCAATCTGGCTCGACGTCATCGCCAGATCGCCGGGCTCGTCATGATTCTTCTGGTCGCTGTCCTCGACGCGCTCCTGCGGCGCGGTCGGCTTCGCGGACTCGAGCCTGTGATCCCCCTTCCCAGTCTGTTTGGGCTCGGCGTGATCATGCGACGCCGCAGGCGCGGCGATGGACACGGCGGGAGAAAGGCACAGCAAAGCGGAGGCCAAAGCGGCCCCGAGTAGAGATATGCGCACGGTCGAGAATCCACAGCTGCGCGACGGCGCTCACGAGAGGCGGGGCGTGTCAGCGCTCATAGGAAAAAGGCTGCGCCAAATGGCGCGCGAACTCCCAGACGGGAGGACGAGGACGTCAGGCCTTAGGCGGACCGTGCGGTGGAGCAGTTTCGCGACTGGCAGCGCGCGTCGCGAAAGACGCGTAAACCACACGCATCCCATGCCGACGCACGCCGTCCTGCTGGACGGCGCAGGGTGCCATCTGGTGATGTTCGCTGTGAAAGTGGTTGCACAGCGCGTCGGACGGCGAATTATGCGCCTGCGCGGACACGACGGTCAGTGCGACATCGGCGGTTGGGGACAGATGATCTTCGGCCCGTTCCCCCAACCCATGGGCGGCAATGCCCAAAGCGAAGACGAGCGCGACAAGCATCCCGCTCGCCCGACGGGCGATCAGCCTGAATCGCGATGATCTCGTTCCACGAGCCATGCGCCCATATAGTCTCGTGCCGAGTCCGAAGCAAGATGGCGGCGTGGGCACGGCGTCGCGTTGCTCCCCGCTCATTCTCGTTGCGAGACCGTGCGCGCGGCGAATAAACGAAGCTATGGCTTTGCCGATAGGCGCTGAACGCGCGGGAATTCCGCGCCGCCCGCCACACATGACCTTAGAGGATCTTCGCGCGCTAGTAATTGAACGTCATGCGCAACCCGGTCACGAAAGCATCGCGGATCGCACGCGCTCCCAGCGGGTCCATAGGATCGACGACGCCGGCGCCAGGGTGCAACACGTACTGGACGTGGGGCTGGAGTACAAAGCCATCTGCGACGTTGTAGGCGTAAGTCGCCTGAAGGATGGCCTCGAAGTTGCGTAGAGGCGCGTACGCACCGTTGAAGCGATTGGCGTCCAGGTCGGCAAGCCGCGCCTGCCGACTGACCCGAGCGAAGGAGCCAAGAAATCCGAACTGATCGTTAGGCCGCCCTGGCACCACGCCTTGAAAACTCATTCCGGCATCGACCAAGAAGTCGATCAGGTTGCGGTCCGACGGCGCAGCAGCGATGCGAGAGAAAACAAAGGCGCCGGCGGTAGGCTTTCCGTCGATCTGATAGATCTGTTGATCGAGCACGCCATAGACGCCGCAGTCGCCGCGATGCATCAGCGGCGAACCGACGCCGGCCGGATCCGAGAGAACCGACCGTCGGCCGCAAAGCGCTGGTCGGCGAACCGCCGAAATGCTTCCAGGCGCCGATGCGCAGTGTCCCCGGCCATGCGATCGAATAGTTCCACTGGGCCTCGGCCATCGCAAGAGCAGGGTCCCTGAGGCGGAAATTCGCGCCGTAGCGATTTCGCGTCTGCGGATTGCCTTCGCCGGGTCCCACCGGATCGCCATCGAACACGGCTGCAAGAAAGGTCCACTGCGGATGCGGGGTCAGTTTGACGCGAATGCCCGGCGAGGCAAAAGGAAAGGCAATGCCGCCGTTCGGCAGATTGGCGCCCAAAATCGCTGCCCACCCGAAAGCGCCGCCAATGCCCAATCCGTAGAAGGGCGTCTGAAAAAATTCCGTATCGGCGCTAATCTTTCCCGCGCGAACCGCCAGGAGATCGCCGAACTTTTGCTCCAGCCAAATATCAGAAAGGCGTGTCGTGGCGACACCCTCAAGGTCGGACAGCGCCGACATGGAACGCACAAAATGGCTGCTGATGCCGACGCCGTGCATCTGCCAGAACGAGAAATGGAAGGTCGCGCCTTTCCAGCCCGTCGCATATTCGGGGTCCCACTCGATCGAGCCAAGCAGTCGACCGTAATAGGTTGAACCGCGTTTAGCGCCCCCCGACAGAGCAGTCATGGAGTCATTCTGGTAAGTCGCCGCAAAGGTGAGGCCCCGTTCGGCCAGCCACCGTCGAGCTCCATTCCAACTCTTCCACGGTTCAGGCAGTACGTCAGCGAGCGTCTGCTTGCCCACATTGGACACCGCAGTATTGATGTCGCCCTGGATGTCGGGCGTGACGCCCACCTCCGCGCGGGCCGACCTCGTCTGCGCCTCAGACAGGCCGGGCAGCGTGAGGCAAAGCGCCACCCTGAGCGCTGACCTTAAGACAAGCCGATTCGTAATTTTCATCCTGAATGGATGAAGCTTCTTGTCCTAGCCCGCAAGCTATACGCGCTGCCCCCATTACTACGTACATAGGGGAGTGTGGACGCGAGGCTCGAATCTTTAAGCAATAATCTCGGTAGATGCCGTCATTTCGATGTCGCATCTTTGGCCGGGCGTTCCGCTTGAATTCATGTCGGTCGCTTTCATCGGCGCGGCCGCGCTGTCTTCGAAGCTGCTTTTCGGCTGGGCGATCCATGGACACTTGCAGGCGTGGTGGATGTTGTCGCGGGCTTGGGCTGGAGCCGCATGAGGGCTGCTGTGATTCTTAAGACACACTCGACCAACTAGACCCATCACAATCAGCCGGCGCGCCGATCAACAAGTTCTGGAAGCGGACCTTCTGGCTGACCGAGAAGGGTCAGGTGCAGTCGAAACCCTATCGACCGCCGTACGGCTCTTCTTAATCGAAGGCCGAAGTTCGGAACGGCAGCCTTCTGGAACACGCATCTGCGCCCTCGCGAACTCTGGACTGGACACAGCGCACCTCCGGCTCGCACGCTAGTGGATTCAGACTCCGGCTGTTGTCTCAACCTGAAGGGGCCAGGGGCGGTCGGAGGCTATATCAGGATGACAACGCTCGTCTTTCGGCGCGCCGTATTCGTCGCGGATCGCACCGATCGTCTCGAAACAAGCTGACGCGACAGACGCGGACGGCGAGCTCGCTGCTGTTATCGCGAAAAATTGCCGTGAAGGATACGATTCGCGAGCGCAGCCTGTTGGCCGATCGTCATTCGATCTCGATCCAGACCGGCGCATGATCGCTCGCGCCCTCGGCGCCTCTGCTGTCTCGGTCGATCTCGCCCCGCTTCAGCCGCGCGGCAATAGCGGGGCTTAACAGCATATGATCAAGGCGTAGGCCCGCATCTCGTTCCCAGCGATGACGCATGTAGTGCCAGAATGTGTAGATGCGCTCGTTAGGATGAAGTGTGCGCAATGCGTCTGTCCAGCCTTGTTTGAGAAGCCGTTCGTAAGCAGTCCGGCTGCTGTAGCCCCTTAATTCCCGGACACGGGGTCCACGCCGTTTTCGGTTGACCTG
>CAZWJF010000025.1:0-32644 GCA_964634325.1 uncultured Rhodoblastus sp. | reverse complement strand
GACACGGTGATCGTGAAGAAGCAGGACACCGCCGATTCCGGCGACATCGTCGTCGCCCTGATCGACGACGAGGAGGCGACCCTCAAGCGCCTGCGCAAGCGCGGCGCGTCGATCGCGCTCGAAGCCGCCAATCCGAGCTACGAGACGCGCATCTTCGGGCCGGACCGCGTGCGCATCCAGGGCAAGCTCGTCAGCCTGCTGCGCAAATACTGAAGGGGCGGGCGTCCTTTCCGAAACGAGGCGCGTTCAATCCAGCCTGTCGAGATTGTTCGGCCCGACGTCCTCGCCAGCATCGACGGGCGTCGGGGTCGGCGCGACGCGCGGCCTTGGCGCGCGCGACCACGGCCTGTTCTCGCCTGGCGTGCGCGCGGCGCGGATCGTCGTCCGGTCGCCCTCGAAGCGCAGGGTCAGTCCGCCTGTTTCGGCGAGCCTGCGGCGATCGATCACGAGCGGCGCGCCGCAGCCCCAGGGCGCGTAGAGCGGCGAGATGACGATCTGCGCGCGGGCGCAGTCTTCCGGAAAGGCCGACGTTTCCGTCACCAGCGCGATCTGGGCGCCGTTCTGCGCCTGAGCGACGCAACCCTTGCGGTCGCACGCGCCGCCGCGCGCCTCCCGCGGCTCGCGGCCATCCGCGTCCGCGCGCAGCCATTGCTCCGTCGTGAAACCCGAGAACCTGCCGATCGAGGCGAGGCGGCCTTGCGCGTCGCGGATAGCCGCGCTTTCGCCGGTCGCCTGCACGGCGACGTCCCAGCGGGGGCCGTGCGTCGCGCCGAACAATCCGATCAAGGCGAAAGGAATCGCCGTGGCGCGCAAGACCGGCGTTCGCCAGATGACCGCCGACAGAACCGCGAGCGTGAGAAAGGGCAGCGCCCAAGGCGCGAATTCGCGCAGATAGACCGTCGAGGCCGGCATGGCGGCCAATCCGCGCGCGGCGTGAAGGATGATCTCGATGCCGAGCCCCAGATAGAGCCAGACCGGACCATCGAGCCCGAAGGGGTAGAGCGCCGAGCCGACGAGCGCGGCCGGAACAGCGAAGAATTCGATAATGGTCAGCGTCAGCGGATTGCCGATCAGCACGTAGGGCGAAAGCTCGTGAAAGTCGGAGGCCATGAACGAGGCGGTCGCCGCCGTCGCGCACAGCGTGGCGAACAGCACCGCGCCGAGCCCATGCCAGCGCGCGGCCGAGGCCCACGCGAGCCACTCGCCGAACCGGCCGCCGCCAGCCGCCGTCAGCGGCGTCGCCCGGTCGCGGGCCTGCGCCGCAAGGCGCGCCTCCCAGACGGCGACCAGCGCCGCCACCGCCGCGAAAGAAAGCTGGAACGACGCGCCGAGCAGCGCTTCCGGCTCGACCGCGACCACGAAGACGACCGCCAGCGCCAGATTGCGCATGGACAACGAGGGCCGGTCGAAGATCGCCGCCAGCAGCATGATGACGGTCATGACCAGCGCGCGCTCGGCGCCGACGCGGGAGCCCGTGAAAATGTCGTAGGCGACCGCTCCGAGGATCGCCATGACCGCCGCCCATTTCTTGATCGGATAGTTCAGCGCCAGCGTCTGCGACAGCGCCAGCAACCGCCGCAGGCCGACGAAGAAGATGCCGGCGACGAGCGTCATCTGCACGCCCGATATCGTGATGATGTGGAAGATGCCGGCTTCGCGAATGAGTTCGCGCGCCTCCCGGCTCAGGTGATCGCGCTTGCCCGCGACCATGGCGGCCGCGATGGCGCCGGCGTCGCCGGGAAGCCGCTCGACGACGCGCTGGACGAGCGCGTTGCGGAACCGGTCGACAGCGGCGGAGAACCGGAGCGCAAGCGGCGGCGGGTCCGGCGGCTCCATTTTCTCGATGCGGCCGAGCGCGTTGCCGACGCCGCCGAGGCGCGCGAAATAGGCGTCGCGCGCGAAATCGTACCCGCCCGGCAAAGCCGCCCGCGCTGGCGGCAGCAGACGCGCCTTCAACGCGACATGCGCGCCGGCCTCGAAATCCGGCGTGCGGTTGGTCGTCAGGCGCACGCGGTAAGGGATAGCGTCATTGTCGAGTTCCTGAGCCGAGGTGAGACGCAGGACGAAGCGCGCGCCGACGCGTCGCAGGTCGACCTGCTCGACGAAGCCCGTGACTTCCACGACCATGGGCCGCACGACGACCGGCGCTGCGACCCGCGCGGTGCGCCAGCCCTGCGACGCAAAGCCGGCGGCGACGGCTGCAAGCATGGCTGCGACGGCGAATGGCGCACGGCGGGCGCGCACGACCCACGCGAGGCCGGACAGGACGGCGAGCGCGACGACCGACGCCAGCAGCGAAGGTTCCTTGTCCGCGGTCAGGGACAGGATGGCTCCGGCGCCGGCCGCGACCGGCAGCCAGAGCGAGGGGCGACGATAGGAATATTCCTCCTCGATCGCGGCCGCGAGCCGCGCGCGCAGTTCGGCCAGCCACGCAAGCGCCTGCGCGCGCAGGCCCATCGCGCCCGCGCGTTCCTCTTGCGCCCTGCCTACGGCGACCTTGGCCACGCCCCCGAACCCGTCAAAAAAATTGCGTCATCAAAACGCCGGGCCGCCAGCCTCTTTTGACCCGGACCCGCTCATGTTACAGGGGCGCCCTTCGTCGCGCAGCGGCGAATTTCACGATTTCCAGACGCAAAGCGTCGCGCGTCGCCGCGCAATCCCACAGGCAGCCCATGTCCACCCCCGTCGTCACCCGTTTCGCCCCTTCGCCGACCGGCTTCCTGCACATCGGCGGCGCGCGCACCGCGCTGTTCAACTGGCTCTTTGCGCGTCGGCACGGCGGCAAGATGCTGTTGCGCATCGAGGACACGGACCGCGAGCGCTCCACCGAGGCCGCAATCAAGGAGATCATCGACGGCCTGGCCTGGATCGGGCTGAAGTGGGACGGCGACGTCATCTACCAGTTCGCACGGGCCGCGCGGCACGCCGAGGTCGCCGCCGAACTGCTGGCCAAGGGCGCGGCCTATCATTGCTATGCGAGCGCCGAGGAACTGACCGCAATGCGCGAGACAGCGCGCAAGGAGGGCCGTCCGCCGCGGTACGACGGGCGCTGGCGCGATGCGTCTGAAGCGCAGGTCGCGCAGGCGAAGGCGGAAGGCCGCAAGCCGGTCGTCCGCCTCAAGGCGCCCGAGACCGGCGAGACGGTGATCGAAGACGCCGTGCAGGGCCGCGTCGTGTTTCCCAACAAGGATCTCGACGACCTTGTCCTGCTGCGGTCGGACGGAACGCCGACCTACATGCTCGCTGTCGTCGTCGACGATCACGACATGGGCGTCACGCAGATCATCCGCGGCGACGACCATCTGACCAACGCCGCGCGCCAGACCCACATCTATCAGGCGATGGGGTGGGACATTCCGGCCTGGGCGCACATCCCGCTCATTCACGGCGCCGACGGCGCGAAGCTCTCCAAGCGGCACGGCGCGCTCGGCGTCGACGCCTATCGCGCGATGGGCTACCTGCCGGCGGCGTTGCGCAACTACCTCGTGCGCCTCGGCTGGAGCCAGGGCGACCGCGAATTCTTCTCCACGCAGGAGATGATCGACGCGTTCGATCTCGCGCAGGTGCACCGTTCGCCTGCGCGCTTCGACTTCGTGAAGCTCGAGAACATGAACGGCCATTACATGCGCGCCGCCGACGACGCGGAACTGACGCAGGCGCTGATCGACACCCTGCCCTATCTGCCCCGCGGACCGGAAAAGCTCGCCGCGCTGGACGACAAGAAGCGCGCGCAGTTGCTTGCGGCCATGCCCGGCCTCAAGGCGCGCGCCAAGACGCTGATCGAGCTCGCCGACGGCGCCGATTATCTGTTCGCGCAACGTCCTCTGCCGATGGAGCCCAAGGCCGCGCAGCTGGTCGAGAAAGGCCGCGCGCATCTCGCGGCGCTGCATGCGCGGCTCGCGGCGCTGGAAGAGTGGAGCGTCGCCTCGACCGAGGCCGCGGTGCGCGCGGAAGCCGAAAGCGCCGGGGCCAAGCTCGGCGACCTCGCGCAGCCGCTGCGCGCAGCGCTGACCGGCAAGACGACGTCGCCCGGCATTTTCGACGTGCTGGAGACGCTCGGCCGGGAGGAGAGTCTCGGGCGGATCGCAGACCAGGCGAAGGCCTGAGCGCGACGCCCCGCCCGGCCGGCGCGCGCCGCTTCGGCTTAAAGTCGCAAGGGCGCGGAGGCCTGCCGCGCTTGAACCTGTCGGGGCGATGCGCTACCCCTAATGCGATGCACAATCGCCGATGTTAAGACGGCGTCTGCACGCTGAACGCCGTGCGCGTTTATGCGCGCGTCGTCGATCGGCTCCAACCTCAGGGGCATGCCATGACCGCTAGCACGGGCACGATTAAAGTCGGCGACGCGAGTTTCGACGCCAAAGTCAAACCCGGCACCATCGGTCCGTCGGTAATCGACATCGGCGCGCTCTACGGCAAGACCGGGATGTTCACCTACGACCCCGGTTTCACCTCGACCGCCAGCTGCGAGTCGCAGATCACCTATATCGACGGCGACGAAGGCGTCCTGCTCTATCGCGGCTATCCGATCGAGCAGCTCGCCGAGAGCGGCGACTTTCTCGAGACTTGCTATCTGTTGCTGTACGGCGAGCTGCCGACCAACGCGCAGAAGGGCGATTTCGACTACCGGATCACGCGCCACACCATGATCCACGAGCAGATGGCGCGCTTCTATCAGGGCTTCCGCCGCGACGCTCATCCGATGGCCGTCATGGTGGCTTCGGTCGGCGCGCTGTCGGCCTTCTACCACGATTCCACGGACATCTCGGATCCGCAGCAGCGCATGATCGCGACCATGCGCATCATCGCGAAGATACCGACGATGGCGGCGATGGCCTACAAGTACAATATCGGCCAGCCGTTCATGTATCCGAAGAACGACATCGACTATACGTCGAACTTCCTGCGTATGTGCTTCGGCGTGCCTTGCGAGGAATACAAGGTCAACCCGATCCTGTCGCGCGCGCTTGACCGCATCTTCATCCTGCACGCGGACCACGAGCAGAACGCCTCGACGTCGACCGTGCGTCTGGCGGGCTCCTCGGGCGCCAATCCATTCGCCTGCATCGCGGCCGGCATCGCGTGCCTCTGGGGCCCGGCGCACGGCGGCGCGAACGAGGCTGCGCTGAAGATGCTCACCGAGATCGGTTCGGTCGAGAATATTCCGAAATTCGTCGCCAAGGCGAAGGACAAAAACGATCCGTTCCGTCTGATGGGCTTCGGTCATCGCGTGTACAAGAACTACGATCCGCGCGCGAAGATCATGCAGAAGACCTGCCACGAGGTGCTGAACGAACTCGGCATCAAGGACGATCCGCTGCTCGACGTCGCCGTGGAGCTCGAGCGCATCGCGCTGCACGACGAATATTTCATCGAAAAGAAGCTCTATCCGAACATCGACTTCTATTCGGGGATCACGCTCAAGGCGATGGGCTTCCCGGTGTCGATGTTCACCGTGCTGTTCGCGCTGGCCCGCACCGTCGGCTGGATCGCGCAGTGGAAGGAAATGATCGAGGATCCGCACCAGAAGATCGGCCGTCCGCGCCAGCTCTACACGGGCGCCCCGCGCCGCGACTACGTGCCGATGTCCAAGCGCTGAACGCTGGATCATCAAGAAAACAAAGCCGCGTGGGGCGACCCGCGCGGCTTTTTCTTTGTCAGGCGCTTGATCCGCAACCCGCGGCGGCGACTTCCAGCACGATGCGCGCCGCCGCCATGCTCGGCGCCTCGCCGCTTGCCGGCACAAGAAGCCTGTCGATGCCGGCGAACGCCGCGAGTTGGCGTTCGCGCTGCGGTCCGCCCGTGAACAGCGGCGCAAGCGCGTCGGCGAGCGCGGCCTCGTTGCAATCGCGCTGCAGAAATTCCGGCACGACGTTTTCTCCGAGCACCAGATTGGCGAGCACGATCGAAGGCACGTTGATGAAATGCTTCGCCAGCTCCTCGATGCGCGACACTCTGTAGGCGACGACCATCGGGACGCCCGCCAGCGCGAGTTCGAGCGTCGCCGTGCCCGACGCGACAAGGGCCGCACGTGCTCTCCGGAACGCCGCGAGTTTCGGCTGATCGCCGAGCACGACGCGCGGCTTGTAAGGCCAGGAGCGCAGCTCCTCGCGGATCGCGTCTTCGAGATGCGACACGGCCGGCAGGACGACGTCGAGACGACGGCCGTGCTGCGCCACCCGATGCAGCACCTGCCCGAACACCGGCATCAGCCTTTCGATTTCCGAACGGCGCGAACCCGGCATCAGAAGGAACACGCCCGGATCGGCCTCTCTCGCGCGCGCCTCCTCTTCGTTCGGGCGCAGCTCGTCGAGATGTTCGACGAGCGGGTGGCCGACGAAGACGCACGGCGGCCCGCCGAGCCTTTTGTGCGCCGCCGGCTCGAAGGGAAACAGCGCGAGCACGCGATCGACATAGGCGCGCATTTTCGGCGCCCTGCCCGGCCGCCACGCCCAGACCGAGGGGCTGACATAGTCGACGACAGGAATGCCGGGCGCGGCCTTACGCACTTTGCGCGCGACGCGATGCGTGAAGTCCGGACTGTCGATGATGACGAGCGCGTCCGGCTTCGCGGCGACGACAGCGCGCGCCGTTTCGTCGATGCGCGCGACCAGGCGCGGCAGATGGGCGAGAATCGACGTAAAGCCCATCACGGCGATGTCCTCGAGCGGAAACAGGCTCGACAATCCCTCGCGGATCATGGCTTCGCCGCCGACGCCATCGATCTGCGCATCCGGCGCGAGGCGACGCAGCGCCTGCATCAGTTTCGCGCCAAGCAGATCGCCGGACTTTTCGCCCGCGACGAGGAACAGTTTCATTCGTCGTCGTCCGCGCCGCGCCGTGGCCGGCACAACGGACGATCGCCGCCTTCGCGCAAGAATGCGATCACGACGGCGACATGCGGATCGCTTCCGAGCGCGCGCTCGGTCGCGTCGATGCGTGCGCTCAGGGGGGCGCCCTCGGCGAACAGCATCCGATAGGCTTCCTGCAGGTTCGCGATCGACTCGCGTGAAAAATTGCGGCGCCGCAGACCAACGAGATTGACGCCGGCGAGTCGAGCGCGATTGCCAAAAGCCAGCCCGTAGGGCGCGAGATCGCCTTCGAGCCCGGTCACGCCGCCGACAAAGGCGTGCGCGCCGACGCGCGCAAATTGATGCACGGCGACGCCGCCGCTGAGGATCGCAAAGTCGTCGATGCGCACATGGCCGGCGACCATCACGTTGTTGGAGAGAATCACGTCGTCGCCGATGCGGCTGTCATGCCCGACATGGGCTTGCGCCAGCAGAACGCAACGGTCGCCGATGGTCGTGACCATGCCGCCGCCAGCCGTGCCGGGGTTGATCGTGACCCCTTCGCGGATGAGGCAATCCGCTCCGATTTCGAGTCGCGACGGTTCGCCACGATATTTCAGATCCTGCGGCGGATGGCCGATTGAAGCGAATGGATAGATCGCGGCGCGCGGTCCGATCCTGGTGCGGCCGGCGACCACGACATGCGAGACGAGTTCGGCGGCGTCGCCGATTTCGACATCTGCGCCGAGCGTACAGAAAGGACCGATCCTGACGCCGTCGCCGAGGCGCGCGCCCGGCGCGACGATCGCCGATGGATGGACGTCGGCGGCCACGCCGCAGATCTCAGGCCGATTGCGGCGCGAGCATCGCGCTGATTTCGGCTTCGCAGACGAGCTGGCCGTCGACCATGGCGCGGCCCGAATACCACCACATGTTGCGGCGCTGATTCAGCTTCTTCATGTGGTACTCGAGCCTGTCGCCCGGCAGAACGGGCTTGCGGAACTTCGCCTTGTCGATGGTCATGAAGTAGACGAGGCTCGGCTTCTCGCCCTTGCCATGCGCTTGAATGCAGATCGCGCCGGCTGTTTGCGCCATGCCCTCGATGATGAGAACGCCCGGATGCACGGGACGTTCGGGGAAATGGCCCTGAAAATGCGGCTCGTTGATCGTGACGTTCTTGATGCCGATGCAGGAATCGTCGCCGTCGATCTCGATGATCCGGTCGACAAGCAGGAACGGGTAGCGATGCGGCAGCGACGCCAGAATCTTCTGGATGTCGAAAGCTTCGAGTTTCTTTTCCGCCGTCTCGCCCGTCACGATTTCTTCTCCTTGCCTGCTCTGGCGGCGCGCCTGTCGCGCGCTGCGCCTTTCAAGAATTGCCGCAAGTCCTGCGCGGGCGTTCCGCCGACGCTGGCGCCGGCCGGCACGTCGCGCATGACGCCCGACTGCGCGGCGATGCGCGCGCCTGCGCCAATGCGCAGATGGCCCGCGACGCCGGTCTGGCCGCCCACCATGACGAAGTCGCCGAGTTCGGTCGATCCGGCCAGACCGACTTGCGCGACGATCACGCAGTGGCGGCCGACCACGACGTTATGGCCGATTTGCACGAGATTATCGATCTTGGCGCCTTCGCCGACGATCGTATCGCGCGATGCGCCGCGGTCGATGGACGTGTTGGCCCCGATCTCGACGTCGTCCTGAACGATGACGCGCCCCATCTGCGGCACCTTCAGATGGCCGCGAGCTCCGAGCGCGAAGCCGAAACCGTCCTGACCAATGCGGACGCCGGGATGGACGACCACGCGGTCGCCGAGCAAAGCATAAAACAGCGACGCCCCGGCGCCGATGACGCAACCGCGGCCGATCCGGACGCCGGCGCCGATGATTGCGTTGGCGCCGACCAGAGTGCCAGAGCCGATTTCCGCGCCAGCGCCGACGACGGCGCCCGGCTCGACGTCGACGCCGGGCTCAAGCCGCGCCTCGGAATGAACATGCGCGCGCGGCGAAACGCCGGCGGCGAAGATCGGCGCCGCCCGCAGACTCTCGGGAACGAAGTGCGCAGCGATCCGCGCGAAGGCGCGATAGGGATGATCCACCACCAGCGCCGCCACGCCGTCCGGGATGCGCGCGCGGGCGTCGCCGCGCAGGATGCACGCGCCGGCGCGGGTTCGCGCCAGTTCGTCGGCATAGCGGGGATTGTCGTAGTAAACGAGATCTTGCGGCCCCGCGCGCTCGATTGCGGCCAGACCACGAATTCGCCGATCCGCGAGCGCTGCGTCGAATTCGGCTCCGATCAGTTCGGCGATGTCGCCGACTGTCGGGGCAGTCGAAAACGCAAAGAAGAACGGCTCGCTCATCCGGTCCGTGCCGTGTGCGGTTCGCGCGACGCGCCAAGGCGACCCGCAGATGCGGGCCTCTCCTTATAGTGCGCGACGTTCGGCGCTTGCAACGCGGGGCTCAAAAACAAAGCGGCCCCCGAAGGGGCCGCCGTCGTTTCGTTTCGGATCAGAAGCTGCCGCCGCCGGAGAAGCGGAAGAACTGGGTCTGATCATAAGAGGACTTCGAGAGCGCCTTGGCGAAGTCGAAGCGAATCGGGCCCATCGGCGAGTCCCACAGCAGCGAGGCGCCGACCGACGCGCGGATCTTCTTCGTGTCTCCGCCGACGGACAGACACGAGCCCGGTCCGAACCAGGGCGCCGCCGCATAGGCCGGAATACAACCAGCGGCGTTGAGCGCGCCGGCGCCGTACAGCATGATGTCGTTGGCCGTCGTGAAATTCGTCCGGCCCTTGTAGCCCCACACCGTACCGGCGTCGGCGAACAGCGCGCCCTTCAGGCCGAGTTCGCGCGGCATGCCGAAGATCGGGAACTGCGTCTCGACCGAAGCGCCGATGTAGTTCGAGCCGCCGAGCGAATTGCCCTTCTGGTTGAACGGATTGGAGATGTCGCGCGGGCCGATGCCGCCCGGCGCGAAACCGCGCACCAGCGACGGTCCAGGATTGAACTGGTCGGTCACGCGCAGCTTGTAGCCGCCGATCCCGAACATGTTGCCGCCCTGAACGCGCGCGAAGGCCACGACGTTATCCAGGATTTCCTTGTAGTACCGCGCTTCGCCGGTCGTCCGGACGAACCGCGAGTCGCCGCCGGCGCCCGCGACGTCCTGATTGAGCGCCGCGTAAATGCCGTCCGTCGGCTTCTTCGGATTGTCGAGCGTGCTGTAAGCGACCGTGTAGCCGAACAGCGAGGTGATGTGCGTGCCCTGCTGAGCCTTGATCGCGATTGAAGCTTCGCCGTTGCTCGCGCAGTTGATGAGCGGGCTGGCGGCCATGATGCCGGTCGGACCGGGCGTAACGCCCAGAATCGGGTTGCTACAGTCGTTGTAGGGACGCTTGGTGTCGTTCGGGATCGACAGATAGGTCGAATAGATCGAATAACGTGGCGCCACCGTCAGCTCGTCGGTGATCGGAATGCCCGCGCGCAGCGTGCCGCCCGCCGTGAGCGTATTGTACATATTGTAGTTCGAGACCGTGTTCTTCTTCACGTAGAGGTCGAAGCCGACCGCAACGCGTGTGTCGAGGAAATACGGCTCTGTGAAGTTGAACTCGAGACCCTTGGTGCGCTGGCCGAGCGTGGCGGCGGCGCGCACATACTGGCCACGACCCATGAAGTTCGATTCGCTGACCGCCACTTCGGCGATGAAGCCGTCGGACGTCGAATAGCCGCCGGAGATCGAGAAGTTGCCCGTGGGCTGATCTTCGATATCCACGTTGATCACCACGCGATCGGGCGCGGAGCCCGGCTCGTTGGTGATACGCACCTTCTTGAAGTAGCCGAGGTTGTTCAGGCGACGCTCGGCGCGGTCGATCAGGACGCGATTGTAAGCGTCGCCCTCGCCGATCTCGAACTCGCGGCGAACAACGTAGTCGCGCGTGCGGGTGTTGCCGCGCACATTGATGCGCTCGACATAGACGCGCGGACCCTCGTCGATGACGAAGTCGATGCTGACCGTTTGCGCGGCGGCGTTGCGATTGCCGCGCGGACGCACCTGGGCGAAAGCGTAGCCGCGGCGGGCGAGCGCCTTGGTCAACGCCTCGACCGATTTCTCAACCGCATCGCCGTTGTACACCTCGCCCGCGGACAGGCGGACAAGCGGCATCAGGTCGGCGCCGGGCACGTCGGCGAGATGCGACTGCACAGACACGTTGGACACGCGATACTGCGGACCTTCCTCGACGCCGATGTTGACGATGTAGCCGCCCTGGGCCGCATCGAAGTTCGCCTCGTTCCGGACGACGCGGAAGTCCGCGTAGCCGTTCTTGAGGTAGTAGCGGCGGATCAATTCGAGATCCGACGAGATGCGGTCCGGATCGTAAACGTCGGTGTTTTTCAGGAACGACAGGAAATTCATTTCCGTCGTCTGCATCAGGCCGACGAGCTTGCCGTTCGAATAAGCCTGATTGCCCGTGAAGTTGATGCTCTTCACGCCGGTCTTGTCGCCCTCGTTGATCGTGTAGACGACGTCGATCCGGCCGTTCGGCAGGGAAACCGTGCGATAGCTGACGGTCGCGGCCGCGCGGCCCGACCGGCGATAGATGTCCTTGATTCGCTCGACGTCGGCCTGGGCGACGGCGGGGCTGAAGGGGCCACGAGACCGCAGCTGCAATTCCGGCAGCAACTGATCGCCCTTGACCTTGCTGTTGCCCTCGAAGGCGACGCGGTTGATGACGTTGTTCTCGGACACATGAACGACGACGCCGCCATGGCCGCGCGTGACGCGCACAGAAGAGAACAGGCCGCTTTCGCGCAGAGCCTTCTCGCCCGCCTGAACGCTGGCCGCGTCCGTGCCGGTGAAATAGGAACGCACCACGTCGGTCTCGACGCGGCTGTTGCCCTGCACAGAAATTGACTGGGCGTAGGCCACGCTTGACAGGCCGAGCCCGCCGACGAGCGGCCCGACGATGGCGAGGCGGCCCAAAATTCCCTGCGTACGATGCATTACGCCAATCCCTGTTTCATTCCGACGGCTTTTGCCGCCGCAGCCCTTTTTCCCATCCGTAGACGGGCAGGCAGTCTAATTCATGAACGGCGGGCCTTTTTCAGGCTCGACCGCGCTTAGTGCTTCTACTCGGTTTACGTTAACCTGCAAATGCCGATCAACCCTTCCACCATGCTTTTCGCCCCGGCGTTGCCGGGGCGACACAAACTATGGTGATCAGCCAGTTAACCGCGCAGGATCCACTTCAGGATCGGCGGCCCGAGACGGGCTATGTCGTTGTAGGTGGCGAGCACCATGAGCCCGCCGACGACCGCGATTCCGATGCGGAAGCCGATTTCCTGCGCACGTTCGTTGAGAGCGCGGCCGCGGATCGCCTCGACGGCGTAGAACATCAGGTGGCCGCCGTCGAGCAGCGGGACCGGGGCCAGATTCAGCAGTCCGATCGAGATCGACAGGATCGCGACCAGATTGAGCAGGGCCGACAGCCCGAGCTTGGCCATCTCGCCGGACACTTGCGCGAGCCCCGCCGGGCCGGACAACTGGTCGGGAGATTCGCGGCCGATGGCGAGGCCGCCGAGGTAGCCGGCGGTCTGGCGCACGACAAACCAGGTTTCGTGAACCGCGAGCTTCACCGAATCGACGACCCCGTAAGTCTCGGTCCGCCAATCCTCGGCCTTTCCGCCGGCCTGCACGCCGAGCTGGCCCATGCGCGACTTGCCGATGGGCGAATCGACTTCCTTGAGCCGCGGCGTCGCGGTCAAGCTCACGCCCTTGCCGCCACGGTCCACCAGGAAGGTCAGGGCCTTCTCGGGCGAGATCGTGACGATGCGCTGCAACTCATTGAAGCTGTTGATCTTCTGCCCGTCGATCTCGAGCACGAGGTCGCCGGCCTGGAAACCGGCCGCTTCAGCGGCGCTGCCGGCGGCGACGCCGTCGACCCGCGGCGTCAGAACGGCGCGCCCGTAGGTGAAGAACACCGCCGAGAAGATCGCGATGGCGAGAATGAAATTGGCGATCGGACCAGCGGCCACGGTCGCAGCCCTCTTCCAGATCGGTTGCGCGGCGAAGGTGACGGCGCGTTCGGAGGCGGGCATGGCCTCGACGGCCGCGTCGTCCGTCATGCTCGCGCCGTTGGCGTCGCCGTGGAACTTGACATAGCCGCCGAGCGGCAGGGCGGCGACCCGCCAGCGGGTGCCGTGCCGGTCGACGAAAGCGAAGAGCTCCGGACCGAAACCGATCGAAAAGGCGTCGACCTTGATGCCGCACCGACGACCGACCCAGAAATGGCCAAGCTCATGGAAAAAGACGACGATCGTCAGGACGACGATGAACGGGACGATGTAAAGCCCCGTGGAGTACAACGCATTCAACATGTGGCCTCCGGTTCCGCCTTACTTCATCGCCAAACCGAGGCGCGACGAGGGCGAAATGGTTACTGAACCGTTACCATGCCGGATCGAGCTTTAGCGGCCAAGACTGCCCGGGAACTTTCTCTCACAATATGGTCAACGCCGAGGGCTTCATCGATGGTTGCGGGTTCGCGCGCCAGGCCGTCGCGGGCGGCCTTTTCGCAGGCGCCGCCGACCAGACGCGCGATATCCGGAAAGGCGATCCGCCCGGCCAGGAACGCCTCGACCGCGATTTCGTTGGCGGCGTTCAGCACGGTCGGCATGGCGCCGCCCTGCCGCAGCGCGTCGATCGCAATCGCGAGAGCCGGAAAACGTCCGAAGTCCGGGCGCTCGAAGGTCAGCGTAGCGATTTCGGCGAGGTCGAGCCGCTTCGCGTTGGTCGTCAGGCGCTTCGGCCAGCCGAGACAATGGGCGATCGGCACGCGCATGTCGGGCGCGTAGAGGCTTGCGGTCACCGATCCGTCCGAGAAGGCGACGAGCCCATGGACGATCGACTGCGGATGAACGAGCACGTCGAGCCTGTCCGCAGGAACGCCGAACAGGTGGTGCGCCTCGATCAGTTCGAGCCCCTTGTTCATCATCGAGGCGGAATCGATGGTGATCTTCTGCCCCATCGACCAGTTGGGATGGCGGAGCGCCTGTTCGCGCGTCGCAGACGCGATCTGCTCCGCCGACCAGGTTCGGAACGGCCCGCCCGAGGCGGTGATGATCAGCTTCTCGACGCTTTTCGCATCTTCGCCGCCGAGCGCCTGCCAGAGCGCATCGTGTTCGCTATCCAGCGGGAGGATGGTCGCCTTCGTGTCCGCCGCCTTGCGCATGAATGGAGCGCCCGCGCAGACGAGGCATTCCTTGTTGGCGAGCGCGACCGTCCGGCCTTCGGCCAACGCCGCGTAGGTCGGCTCGACGCCGGCCGCGCCCGATATCGCGCCGACGACGATGTCGGCCGGCCTGAGCGCGGCCTCGACAATCGCCCGAGAGCCGGCCGCCGCTTCGACGCCGGAGCCCGACAGCGCGGCCTTCAGTTCGCCGTAGAGGTTTTCGTCGCGAATCGCGGCGAAGCGCGCGCCGACGCGAATCGCGACTTTCGCCAGCGCGGCAACGTCGCGCCCGCCGGCGACCGCCTCGATCGCGAAGGCTTCGGGCGCCTGCTCGACAATATCGATCGTCGATTGCCCGATCGAACCGGTCGCGCCGAGCAGCACGATCTTGCGTTGCCTTGTCAGGACCATACGAACAAACCTTCAGCCACGGTCGGCGCCGAGCGCGCCAGACCGAGGATCGCGACGAACAGAGCGGAGGCGACGAAACCATCGAGCCGGTCCATCACGCCGCCATGGCCCGGAATGAGCCGGCTCGAATCCTTGACGCCGAAGTGGCGCTTGACCGACGATTCAAGCAGATCGCCGGCCTGCGCGAAGGCCGCCGCTACAAGGCCGACGACGAGGAGCGGAACGACGGCGACCGGCCCGGGCGGCGCAATGGCCGCGACGGCGAGACCGAACAGGGCGCCGCTCACGATTCCGACGATCGTCCCCGACCAGGTCTTGCCGGCGGAGACCCGAGGCCACAGCTTCGGACCGCCGATCAGGCGACCGCCGAAATAAGCCATGACGTCCGTGCCCCAGACCACCGCAAACAACCAGAGAATCGCGCGCAGGTTATAGGGCGGCTCGAGCAACGACGGCAGCGGCGGCCGGATCGCCCCGATCGCGACGATCAGCGCCCCCGCGTAGAACACGCCCGCGCCTGCCCATAGCCGCGAACCCTTGTCCGCGAGATAGCCGACCAAGATCGCGCCGCAAGCCAGAACCGCAGTTGCGACGTCCGCGCCGTTTTCGGCTGCGAAAGCGCAGGCGATCGACAGGGCGGCGGCGCCGACCACGAACCGGGCGCGGCGTCGTACGGGGCCGACGAGCGTCTGCCATTCCCAGAGGATCGCGATTGCGGCCGCGAGCCAGAACAGGATGAACGGCAGGTCGCCGACCACGAGCGCGCCGACCGCGGCGGCGATCAGAACGAGCGCCGAAAGGATGCGCGTGCGCAGGTCCGCGAATTTCCCGGCGCTCTTCGGCGCCGGCGGCGATGAAGCGGCCTCGTCCGTCACGAGGCGGTCTTCTGGGCGGGCTCGGAAACGCCGACGCCGCCAAAACGCCGCTCGCGGCGCGCGAATTCGTCGAGCGCCTGTTCGAGCGCGGCCCGGTCGAAATCGGGCCAGAGAATCGGGGTGAAGACGAATTCGGAATAAGCCGCCTGCCACGGCAGGAAGTTCGACAGTCGCAATTCCCCCGATGTGCGAATGACGAGATCGGGATCCGGAATTCCTGTCGTAGAGAGACGGGATTCGAACATCGGAAAGTCGATCTTCGCCGGATCGAGTCGGCCGGCGGCCGCTTCCGCTGCAAGGGCGCGCGCGGCGGCGACGATTTCCTGACGTCCGCCGTAGTTGAAGGCGATCACGAGAACGAGGCCGGTGTTGGAACGCGTCACCTCCTCGGCCTCGGTCAGCAACGGGCCAATGTCGGCGGGAAGGCCGGACCGGTCGCCGATCACGCGGATGCGGACGTTGGTGGCGTGCAGATCGGCGAGATCGTTGCGGATGAACCGCTTGAGCAGGCCCATCAAGCCGCGCACCTCATCGGGCGGGCGCGTCCAGTTCTCCGAGGAGAAGGAATAGACCGTCAGATAGGCGACGCCGAGATCGGACGCTGCGCGAACCGTGCGGCGTAGCGCTTCCACGCCGCGCCGATGCCCCTCGAAGCGCGGCAGCTTGCGCTGCGCGGCCCAGCGGCCATTGCCATCCATGATGATGGCGACATGCTTCGGCACGACGGCGCGCGCAGACGCGGGCGACTGTGTCGCCGCCTCCGGCCCCGCACGCAATTCGCCGTCGCTCATCCCGACTCCCGTGCTCCGCGCAGCATAGCGCAGATCAAAGACCATGCAGGCGATCCTAGACCTGCATGATTTCCTTTTCCTTGGCGGCCAGAACCTGATCGACTTCGCCGATCGCCTGATCCGTCGCTTTCTGCACCTCGGTCTCGTGACGCTTCTCGTCGTCCTCGCTGATCGTCTTGTCCTTGAGCTGCTTCTTGAGCGCGTCGAGGCCGTCGCGACGCACATGCCGGATCGCAACCCGCGACTCCTCCGCATACTTGTGCGCGACTTTGACGAGTTCACGGCGACGCTGCTCGTTCAGTTCCGGAAGACGAATGCGCAGGACCTGCCCCTCGACCGTCGGCGTCAGGCCGAGGTTGGAGATGCGGATCGCCTTGTCCACGGCCGAGACCATGCCCTTGTCCCAGACCTGGATCGAGATCATGCGCGCCTCGGGAATCGACACCGTGGCGACCTGATTCATCGGCATGGACTGGCCGTAAGCCTCGACGTGGATCGGCTCGACGAGGCTCGCCGAGGCGCGGCCGGTGCGCAATCCGCCCAATTCGTGCTTCAGGGACGCGATCGACGCCTGCATGCGTCGTTTGATGTCGTTCAGATCGAAATTTGCGGACATTGTGTCACCTGTCTTGTCGGGCGCGTCGCGCGCGCCCGCGCAGCGCTCAGCCGGCGGCCGGCGTAACCAGCGTAAAACGGCCCCTGCCCTCCGCCGCGCTGCGGATGGCGTCGGCTTCGGCCAGCGAAAAGACGATTATCGGAATACGGTTCTCGCGGGCAAGGGCGAAGGCGGCCGTGTCCATGACCGCGAGCCGCTTTTCGATCGCCTCGTCATGGGTGAGAGTTTCGTAGCGGCGCGCACCGGGGTCTTTCTTCGGGTCGGCCGTGTAGATGCCGTCGACCTGCGTCGCTTTCATCAGCGCGTCGGCCGAAAGTTCGGCGGCCCGCAGAGCCGCGCCGGTGTCGGTCGTGAAAAACGGATTGCCCGTGCCGCCGGCCAGGGCGATCACGCGGCCCTTGGAGAGATGGGCGAGCGCCGCCTGACGCGAATAGGGCTGACAAATCGAAGGCATGGCGACCGCCGACAGGGCGCGGGCCGCCTGCCCTTCGCGCTCGATCGCCTGCTCCAGCGCGAGCGCGTTCATGACGGTGGCCAGCATGCCGATGGAATCGGCGCGGGCTCGCTCGATGCCCTTGTCGGATCCTTGAATGCCGCGGAAGAAATTGCCGCCGCCCACGACGACCGCGACCTCGCAACCGAGCGAGGCTGTCGCGGCGAGATCGCGCGCAATGCGCGTCAGGGTCGGCTGGTCGAGACCGTGGGTCAGGCCGCCCATCAAAGCCTCGCCGGACAGTTTGACGAGAACGCGTTTCCATCGCGGTTGCGCCGGAGGCGGGTTCATGCGCGCCAAATTCTCCCGATTCGCCGCCGCCCCGCAGCGGAGCGGCGCGCTTTCATAGGGTCTGGCGCGACGGGCGGCAAGGCGACGACGGGTCGCTTCACCGCCGAACCTGCGGCATGGCCGAAGGATCGCGCGACAGAAGCGCGCCCACGGCGCGCGCGAACGTGTGCGCGTCGCCGGGCCAGCGCGCCGAGACGTACTCGCCATCGACGACCACGAAGGCCGGACGCTCGTCCTCCATACTGTCGCGCGCGCGGCCGCCGAGCTTGAACCGGGCGTCCGCGCCATCCGGCGAGGGCTCGAGAAAGTCGGCAGGCGCGGCCAGCGCACGCGTCACTTCGCCCTGCACGCTTCGAAAACCAGCGGGTTCGCCCGACGCATCGGGATAGGTCGAATAGTAGGTCGGGTCCCACCAGCGCGCGAAACGGCCGATCCGCGTCGCGACGCTTTCGAGCGCCCAGGTCAGGGCGGTCGTTTTGCGGCCGTAGAGCACGGACCGGCCGGTCGTGGGATCGACGCTGCGGGCGAGCAGGACCACGCCGTGGCAGATCGCGCCAACGGGCTTGCGCGCACGGAAGAAATCGACGGCCAGCGGCTGCAGGATCTGGCTTTCCAGATATTCGCGCATGCCGCGCGCGCGATGGCCGCCGGGCAGGACAAGAGCGTCGAAGTCGGCTTCACGAGCGTCGGACCAGCGCAGAGGCCAGCGCCAGGCGTGACTTTCGACCATCGCGGCGTAAGCAGCCAGCCCGCGCGCGTCGGCGCGCAGGAAACGCCCGATCACGACGAGGCGGTCGAGGCCTGGAACGAAACCCCAGGGATCGAGGCCGCGTCCCGTCAGCATGATTTCGTCGCCCTCGGCGGGAGCGCCCTCGGGCGTGGCGAAGACGACCGTGTGGCCGAGCGCGTCGAGCACGCGCCACGACACCGCTGCCTCTGTCGGGTCGAAATCGCGGCCGGGGACCGGAATCAGTATGCGCGCCATCTCGAGCCCCTCCGGGCGGGAGCATAGAGCGCGAACGCAGCCATGAAAACAAAAGGAGGAGCGGCATGGGGGTCGCCGCTCCTCCGCTCATCCTCCCGTTCCAAACCAGGTGTGCGCTGGCTGGACCTCCACGCCGTCCCGGCCAGAAACAACGTTTCGGCGGGCGGATGAACTTCTGCGATCCACTGTCGTTCCGGCTGGCTCCAGCCAGGCGCGAAAGCAAACCGCCAATCCTATTGCGCCCGCGCCGAAGCCCGGGCCGAAAATGAGAGCGTCGGAGACCCGGCGAGGTCTTTGGGGGTCGAGCCCGCCGGGTCCGAGAGCAATCTCTCGAACGCTCCTGTCCGGACAACTCGATCCGAGCCGTTCGAACGTTCACAAGATGACTCCCGGCGTCGTCGCTTCGCAGTGCCGTCCGTCATCGCGGACATGTGACGAAGGTCACGGGTCGACGACAAGAAAAAACGCCGCCCGCGATGCGGACGGCGTTTCCAGAAACGAAGATTGGGAAGTGCGATCAGCCCTTGGCCGCCGCGGCGACTTCTGCGGCGAAGTCGTCGACCGCCTTCTCGATGCCCTCGCCGAGCGCGTAACGCACGAAGCCCTTGATGGCGATTGGCGCGCCGGCCTTGCCTTCGAGTTCCTTGACGGCCTGCGAGATGGTCTTGCCGCCGTGGTCGGCGTGAATCGAGACCTGATCGACCAGGCAGACTTCCTTGAAGTAGGTCTTGAGGCCGGATTCCACGATCTTCTCGAGGACATGGGCGGGCTTGCCGGCGTTCTTGTCGGCGAGCACGGCCTTTTCGCGCGCGATCACCGAAGGCTCGACGCTGGCGGCGTCAAGCGCGATCGGCGACATGGCGGCCGCGTGCATGGCGATCTGACGCGCAAGCGTCTCCAGAACGGCCGGGTCGCCCTTCGATTCGAGCGCGACGATCACGCCGATCTTGCCGAGACCGTCGGCGATCGGGGCGTGCACGTACTGGCCGACGACGCCGTCGGCGACGGAAAGCATGGCGGCGCGGCGCAGCGTCATGTTCTCGCCGATCGTGGCGATGGCGTTCGAAATGGCGTCGGCCACCGAGCCGGCGCCGCCCGGATAATGCTGATTGGACAGCGCGGCCACGTCGGTCTCGCCCTTCTCCAGCGCAACCGCGGCGATCGAGCGCACGAGCGCCTGGAATTCCTCGTTACGCGCGACGAAGTCGGTTTCCGAGTTCACTTCGACGACGACGCCGGCCTTGTCGCGCACCAGCGCGGAAACAAGCCCCTCGGCCGCGACGCGGCCGGACTTCTTGGCGGCCTTCGAGAGGCCTTTCTTGCGCAGCCAGTCGATGGCGGCTTCGATGTCGCCGCCCGTCTCGTTGAGGGCGGTCTTGCAATCCATCATGCCCGCGCCGGTCTTCTCGCGCAGGTCCTTCACCATGCCGGCTGTGATCGTGGCCATAGTGGAATCCTTCTCTAGCAATCGAGGCCCGCCTCGGATGAAGAGGCAGGCCATTTTGGGGTGACGATGTCGTGACGGTAGCGGCGTGCGCCGCCGCCGGTCAGGCGTTGGCGAGCGTACGCGCCTGGGCGACCCAACCGTCGCGCTCGATGCGGCCGTTGAGCTTGAGGTCGGCGTCGACCTTCTTGACGTCGTCGGCCGTCATCGCGGCGATCTGCCAGAAGTGGAAGACGCCGCCGTCGTTCAGCTTCTTGACGAGCTGCGGGCCGACGCCATGCAACTTGGCGAGATCGTCCGGCGCGCCACGGGGCGCGGACAGAAGTTCGAAGGCCTCGGTCGGCTCGTCGCCGGCGTCGGCGGTCGCCGTGGGAAGCGCTTCGGCGGTCGGCTCCTCGGACGCGCCGAGGTCGACGCCCGCGGCGCCCTGGCTGCGGCCGATGCCGTCGATCGCAGCGCGAGCGATGAGGTCGCAATAGAGCGCGATGGCGCGGCCAGCGTCGTCATTGCCCGGAATCGGGAAGGCGATGCCGTCGGGATCGCAGTTCGTGTCGAGGATCGCGGCGACCGGAATGTTGAGGCGGTTGGCCTCCTTGATCGCGAGCTGCTCCTTGTTCGTGTCGATCACGAAGATCAGATCCGGCAGGCCGCCCATGTCCTTGATGCCGCCGAGAGCGCGCTCGAGCTTCTCGCTCTCGCGCGAGAGCATCAGGCGCTCCTTCTTGGTCAGGCCGACGGCGCCGGCGGACAGCTGCTCTTCCACCTTGCGCAGGCGGTTGATCGAGCCGGAGATCGTCTTCCAGTTGGTCAGCATGCCGCCGAGCCAGCGGGAGTTGATGTAGTACTGCGCCGAGCGCTTGGCGGCGTCGGCGATCTGCTCCTGCGCCTGACGCTTGGTGCCGACGAACAGCACGCGGCCGCCCTTGGCGACCGTATCGGACACGGCCTTCAGCGCCTGATGGAACAGCGGCACCGTCTGGGCGAGGTCGATGATGTGGATGTTGTTGCGGACGCCGAAAATGTATTCGGCCATCTTCGGGTTCCAGCGATGCGACTGGTGGCCGAAATGCGCGCCGGCCTCGAGCAGGCCGCGCATGGAAACGTCAGGAAGCGCCATGTCTTTTCTTTCTCCGGTTGGACCTCGGCGGACGAAAGAGGCCGGAAATCCGGCCACCGGACGCGATTCCTTGGATCAGGAAACGCAATAGTCCGCCTGTGGGATGGCGGGCCTATACAGGAGGATGTCGCGCAGCGCAAGATTACGCGCCAAACTGCGTCATCGCCGGCGTCCAACGCCCGGCGCGCCATGTAGTATGCGCCGATGGGAACTGCGGCTGAAACAGGCGAAGTCCGGCGTGGCGAAATCGTCGCGGCGCTTTCGCTCGCCACCGATCTCGCGCTCGGCCAGCCGATGGAATTCGCGCAGCAGTCCTGCATCCTCGCCGACAGGATCGGGCGCAGGATCGGGGCGCAGCGCGACCAGCTCGCCGAAATCCACCACCAATCGCTGCTGCGCTACATCGGCTGCAACGCCGAAACCCATGCAATGGCCGCGTTGTTCGGCGACGAGATCGACTTTCGGCGCGATTTCGCGCGCATCGATCCCGGCCGCGCGAGCGAGATGGGCGCGCTGATTTTCGCCTACTTGCGTCGCGCCAACGCCGACGCGGGCGCCATGGCCGCGCTGGGCGCCGTCGTGCGCGGGATGATCGCGAGCAAGGCGGCGAGCGTCGAAATCCTGTCCAGCCATTGCGAGGTGGCGGAGCGGCTGGCGGAACGATTGGGGTTTCCGCCGTCGGTCAGGCGAAATCTCGGCCAGCTCTATGAACGCTGGGACGGAAAGGGGCTCCCGCGCGGGCTGAAAGGCGAGGCGATCGCGCCCGCCGTCAGGATCGTATCGTTCTCGCAGGATGAAATCGTGCTGCGCGCAGCTTTCGGGGCAGACGGCGCAAAGGAAAGGATCAGGGCGCGCAGAGGTTCGGCTTACGAGCCGCAGCTCGTCGATCTCTATCTTGCGCGAGCCGGCGAACTTGTCGCCGGACTCGAATCCGTGACATGGAACGAGGTGCAGGCGCTTTCGCCGGACCCCGACCAGCCTATGAGCGCGGCCGAATTCGACGAAGCGTGTCTCGCCATCGCGGATTTCGCGGATCTGAAATCGCCGTGGTCCGTCGGCCACTCGCGCGCGGTCGCTGCGCTGGCGCGCGATGCGGCGATCCGCTGCGGCCTGCCGGCGACCGACGCGCGCGATCTCTATCGCGCCGGCCTCCTACACGATATCGGCCAGGTCGCCGTCCCGCTGCGCGTCTGGGCCAAGCCTGCGGCCTTCAACGACGCCGACCGCGAGCAGGCGCGCATGCACCCCTATTTCGGCGAACGCGTGCTGGCGCGCCCGCAATCGTTGGCGCGGCTCGCCAACCTCGTGGCGCAACACCACGAACGCAGCGACGGCTCGGGCTATCACCAGGGGCTTCGCGGATCGGCGCTTTCGGCGCCCTCGCGCCTGCTGAGCGCAGCCGAAGCCTATCAGAACAAGATCGAGGCGCGTCCGCATCGCGCGGCGCTTTCTCCATCGGCGGCCGCAGACGCGCTGAAACGCGAAGCGCGCGACGGGCGGCTCGATCCTGACGCGGTCGCGGCGGTCCTGGCCGCCGCCGGGCACTCTGTCGCGCCGCGCAGAACGCTGGTGGCCGATCTGACGCCACGCGAGATCGAAGTCTTGCGGGCGATCGCGCGGGGTCAGTCGACGAAAGAGATTGCGCGGACGCTCGGCGTGTCGCCCAAGACCGTCGACAACCAGACGCAGGCGATCTACGCGAAACTCTCTGTTCGCACGCGGGGCGGCGCGACGCTTTTCGCCATCGAACACGGCCTTTGTTGAGCGCATAGGGAATTCGCCTCATGCGCCGGCGTCCGTGCAGCCGCAATGTCCCTGACGGCACACGCCGAACGGAGGACATCATGAGCAACGCCAACATCAAGCTCGTACAGGACTGCTACGCCGCTTTCGGCCGTGGCGACATACCCGGCCTGCTCGAAAAGCTGAGCGACGACGTGAGCTGGGGCATGATCGGCCGCCCCGAGGACGTGCCCATGGCCGGCGTTCGTCACGGCAGGGCTGGCGCCGCCGAATTTTTCCGCTGCCTCAAGGAGACGCAGCAGATTACGCGCTTCTCCCCGACCGATTTCGCGGCGAACGAACACAACGTCTATGTCGGCGGTTCCGCCGCCTGGATCATGAACCGCAACGGCGTCGCCGGCGAAAACGCCTGGGTCCACGTGTTCACGATCCGCAACGGCAAGGTCTGCGCTTTCCGGGGCCATCAGGACACCGGTCTGCTCGCGGCCGCCTATCATGCGGCGCCGGCGGTCAATCGCGCCGCCAACGGCTGAAGGAGGGCGCGCGTCGGCTATTCAGCGTAGGCCATTGCGCCGGCGATTTCGCCGACGTCCGAGTAACGGTCGACGCGCATGCCCATCATCTCCTCGAACTTCTCGTGCACTTTGGCGACCGACAGCGGCTTGGCCTTGCCGCGCTCGTAGAAGATCGGCTTGTTGGCTTTGGCCGGCCTGGGCAGGGTCGCGGCCGCCGAGACCTGCGGTTCGTCCGCCAGTCTCGAGAGGAAAAGCTTCGCGTCGCGCTGGCCGAGGAAGTGGATGAGATAGGTCTCGCCGGCGGACAGGTTGCGGCCGACGTTTTCGGCGACCTTGCCGGCGTCGCGCTTGAGCATTTCCGCCGCCATCACGGTCGCGAGATACGGCCGCTCGCGCAGGGCGAGCACACGCGCGCGCTCCTGCTCGTCGGCAATGTAGGGATTGTCGTCAGGGCCCTCGATCTCGGCCGCTTCGCGCGCCAGTCCGTGTTGCGCGCCGAACTCACGAACCGCCTGCAGCCAGGTCTTTTCGATGAACTGGAAGAGACCGGCGGCCGACGAGGTGCTGGCGTTGGCCATCGCCCTCAGGCTCGATTCCTTGTCGGCGATCGCCATCAGCAGCGCAGGATCGTAATCCGCCCGCCGCGCGGCGCGCACCACGGTTTCGACCAGTCGACGCTTGACCTTCACAGGGCCGAAACGAACCTTGCCGTCGTCGTCTCCAAAGGCGGCGAGCTGCCTTGCCAGCTCCGCTTCGGGAATGCGTCGCGCCCAGACCTGATCGACCATGTCCAGCGACGAGTCCTCGTCCAGCGGGCCCTTCAACTGGACGACAGCGCTCTTTTCGACACGCGGGGGCGCTTCGCGGACCGCCACAGGGCGCGCGCTGCGCGGCCGGGAGGTCGAAGGCGGATCGTTCGCCGGCGCGGTCCTGAACGCCACCGCAACCACGGATGCAAACAGACCGAAGACGAGCGTCAGGCGAAGTATGGCGAACCAGAATTTCGGGAGCCCCGCTCCCCGCAACGACATATAGCCCGGCGTCGCCAGCGTCGCATAAGCCATGTTTGGTCGATCCCGCGCCGCCCCCCGGCAGCCGTGGGACGCTCATACGCGGCGCTTGCGGCGATAGATGGGCGCTGCTCGCCACTTTTTCGTCACATATCGCCGGCCGAGGCCGCCGCCCTTTGCGGCGTCGCGTTACGCGCCTAACCTTCCGACGGGAGCAATTTCGACGGCGGGGGGATTCGCGGATGACGAAAGGGGCGGTCGCCGCCCTCGTTCTGGCGCTGCTCGCGGGCCCCGGTTTCGCGGATCGCCCGGAATGGCGGATCGGTCCGCGGCGTCTGCCGCCGCCGGCGCATGCGAGCGTCTGGCTGCGCGAGCGCATCGCTGGCCTCCCGACCCCGGAGCTCGCCAGCGCCGCGCCCGCCAATCTGGCGGAATGGAAGGAGTTGATCGCCGCGCGCGACGCCGCCTCGGCGCGCTTCGCCGACGCGCTCGCCGAGCGCGAGCACGTGACGATCGACGAGGAGAACATTGCTGGCGTGCGCGTCTACCGCGCGACCCCGCAGAAGCCGGCTGCGGCCTACGCCAATCGGCTGATCGTCAATGTGCACGGCGGCGGCTGGGCGTTCGACGGCGGGCGCGCGGCGACGATCGAAGCGACCATGATCGCCGCCAAGATTGGGGCGGCCGTCATGGCGATCGACTATCGCCGTCCGCCCGATTTCCCCTACCCCGCCGCGCGCGACGACGTCGTGGCGGTCTGGAAAGAACTCGCGGCGCGGCGGCCGGCGACGTCCATGGCGCTGGGCGGTACTTCGGCCGGCGGCAATCTGACGCTCGCCGCGACGCGCCAAATCATCGACCTCGGACTGCCGCGGCCCGGCGCGCTCTATGTCGGGACCCCCGTGGTCGATCTGGCGCGAGCCGACGACAGCCGCTTCATCAACGAGGGCGTCGACGCGGTTCTGACCTGGGACGGCGTCATCGAAGGCGCGGCGGCGCTCTACGCCGGCGGCCGGGATTATCGCGATCCCGGACTATCGCCCGTTTACGCGGACTTCTCGGGCTTTCCGCCGACCTATCTGATCAGCGCGACGCGCGATCTGCTGCTCAGCGATACGATCGTCGTTCACCGCAAGCTGCGGCAGGCGGGAGTCGAGGCCGACCTCAACATCTACGAAGGCATGTCGCACTCCGATTACCTGCGCATGTTCGGCTCGCCGGAATCGGACGAACACTTTCGCGAGCTCGACGCCTTCCTGAAGCGCCGCCTCTCGCCCTGACGCGCTTACGCGATCTTGCCGATCCTGCCCGCCACCGCGCGAACCCTGCGCGGCGCCGCCAGCCAGATCGCGGCGAGCGAAATGAAACTCGCAACAATGCATAGCCAGAAGGCGGCGTCGTAGGAGCCGGTGCGGTCGTTGATCGCGCCGGCCACGAAGGGACCGGCCGCGCCGCCTGCGAGCGAACTCAGCGACAAGGCGCCAAAGATCGAGCCGTAGTGAGGACCCTCGAAGATTTCGAAAGCGACCGCGCCGAATACGGCGGTGACGCCGTAGCCGAGCAGACCCTGTGCGACGATCAGCGCGTAGAGCAGCGGCGTCCCGGCGCCGCCGCGCATGGCTATCAGCACGACATACGTCAGCACGAAGCCGAGCGAGCCGATGCTCCACACCCATTCGCGGCCGATGCGATCCGACAGCCAGCCGAGCGCGACCTGCCCGGGGATGCCCGCGAGGCTGACCGCTCCCAGAGCCCAGGCGGCCGTCGTTGCGGAAAAGCCGACCTCAACGAGATATTTGGTCTGATGGACCTGCACCGCGTACCAGGAAAACAGGCCCATGAAATAACCGATCGCGAGCATCCAGAACTTGAACGTGCGCAGCGCGCGCCGCAGAGTCCAGTCGATTGCGGTCCATTGCGGGTCGACCACGTTGCTGCGCCTCTGCGGCCCGCCGGCCGAGACCGCTGCGTCTCCGTCCGGCTCCAGACCGAGATCGGAGGGTTTCCGCGCGACGAACAGATTGAGCGGCGCGAGCGCGAGAAACAGCAAGACGCCGAGAACGACGCAGGCCGTGCGCCAACCGTAAGCCCCGATCCACGTCTGAAACGCCGGCAGGAGCAGAATGGAGCCGACGCCGACTCCGGAAAAGGCGACGCTCATGGCGAGCCCGCGCCGGCGAACGAACCAGTTCGGCAGATAGAGCGACTGGCCAGTGAACGAGAGGCACACGCTGCCGCCGCCGACCAGAACGCCGAGCGTGACGTAGAGATGCCATGGCTGGGTCGTCAGCGGCGCGAGCAGCAACCCGGCGGTCATCAAGAGTATGCCGAATTCGATGACCACGCGCGGACCGCGCGCGTCCATCATGCGGCCGAGCACCGGGCTCAACGCGCCCGAAATCAGAAAGCCGAAGGAAAACGCGCCGGCCACGGTTGCGCGCTCCCACCCGAATTCATCGACGATGGGCGCAAACAGCAGCGAGAAGGCCGTACGCGAATTGACGCCGATCGCCATGGTCGCGAAAGCGACGGCGACGACGATCCAGCCGTAATAGAAGGGCGTGCGGCGCGCGAGAGCAGCGATCATGGCCCGCCGGCCTTGCCGCCGCGCGGCGCTCGTTTCGTCGTCATGGGCGTTTCCTGCTTGTCGTTGGCGCCATGGTAGAGCAAATCCGGCTGATGGCGATGACCCCGGATGTCATGGCGGCCCTGCACGGCTGAGCGTTCGTGCCGTTCGGCACGGCGGCGCGCGGCGTAGCTGGTAGAAGGAAGCGGATCGAGGCGCGCCGTGTCCAGTTTCCTTCTCGAATTCGTAGCCCGCGCGTTACAGCTTGCGCTGTTCGTCATGGATGTCCTGAACGGAATCGCGAACCTGCTGGATTTCGGTCGTTTGGTCGCAACGGGGCGATACGCTCAGACCCCGGCCATTCGTATTCCGCCGGAGCCGAAAGCGATAAGCCCCGCCGCCGAACGAGCCCTGGCCGAAGCCGAGGCGCGTCGCCGCGCGCGCGAGGCGCGGGGCGAGGACCGCACAGACGCGTTGCCCTAGCCGAGCAATTCAGCCGCACGCGCTTTGGAGACCGGCGCATCCGACAAAAGCGCGTCGGCGACGGCTGCGTCGCGTGCGCCCGTCTGCACCACGAATGGATCAGGCGCGGACAGGCGATGGTCGAGCACGAGGCCGGAGAGGAGGAGCCTGCGCGCGTCGCCGCGCCGCTCGAATGTCTGGCCGGCCTCCCACGCGAGCGTGACCGCGCTCGTCACGTGATAGAGGACGCTGGTCGCGCGGCGCGCTTCCGCCTCGTTGTCGCCCTGCCCCGCCACAGCGCGCGCCAGCGAGATTGCGCGATCGACAGCATGTTTCAGGCGATCGCGATAGGCTTGCGGGGCGACTTGCGTTTCGCCGATGCGCGCATGCAAGTCCGAGGCGAGCGCGTCTTCCGCGTGATGCCGCCCAACCGCGCGCGAGAGCGCGTCGAGCGCGACGATGTTGCTCGTGCCTTCCCAGATCGACCCCAGATAGGAATCGCGCAGCACGCGCGCCGACGCGAATTCCTCGACATAACCGATGCCGCCGCGCATCTCGAGCGCGTCGCCGGCGACCTTGCGGGCGTCGCGCGTGATGCGGAATTTCATGACTGGCGTCAGCATCCGCACGAGCGCGGCCGCCTCCTGACTGCCGCCGAGTTCGGCGCGATCGAGCGCGGTCGCGGTGACGAAGCTCAGCGACAGCGCTTGCTCGACCGGCAGCATGAGTTTCAGCAATTGCCGGCGCGCAAGAGGCATGTCGACGATCAACTTGCCGAACACGTATCGGTTGCGCGCGACATGGAAGGAATCGGTGAGCGCGCGGCGCATCAGCGCCGTCGATTTGACGCCGTTCGACAGACGCGACCAGTTGACCATCTCCGCCATCTGCACGAAGCCGCGATCGAGACGCCCGAGCGGATAGCAGATCGCGCCGTCGAACTTGATTTCACCGGACGCCATGGAGCGCGTGCCGAGCTTCTCCTTGAGACGCACGATGCGATAGGCGTTCGGCGATCCGTCGTCGAGAAATCGCGGCATGAGGAACAGCGCAAGCCCGCGTGTGCCGGGACCAGCGCCCTCCGGCCGCGCGAGAAGCGTCGCCACCTTGCCGTCGGCGTTGGAGCAGAACCATTTTTCGCCGTAGAGCCGCCACTGGCCGTCGACCTGCCGCGCCACCGTCGTCAGAGAACCGACGTCGGAGCCGCCCTCCTTCTCGGTCATGAATTGCGCGCCCTGCGTCAGGCGGCTCATGTCTGTCGTCGTCAGCCCGTCGAGATATTTGTCCTGCAGCGCCTGTTCGCCATAACGCGACAGAAGCATGGCCGAGCCGTCGGTGACGTTGATCGGGCAACCCATGCCGAATTCTGCCTGGTTGAACAGATAAGTGAAGGCGTGTTTGGCGGCCGCGGGATAGACGTCCGGCCAACCCATGATCCCCTTGCGATGCGACAGTGCATGAATGCCGAAACGGCCGAACGCCGCGTCTTCCAACTCGCGATAAGCCGGATGATATTCGATCGTCTGAATCTCGCGTCCGTATTTGTCGCGCTGATGCAGGATCGGCGTGTGACGGTCGGCGAGGCGCCCGCATTCGTCCAGCCGTCCGCCGACCAGCCCGCCGAGCTCGACGAGATGCGGCTCGATATGCGCGCGCAGCTTCGGTTCGAGATGAATGTCGAGCAGTTCCTGCAGCGATCGGTCGATCGTGTAGAAATTGAGACCGGTCGTATCCGGCGCAATCGCGTCGGAATTGACGCGCAGGGGCTTGTTCATTGGTCCTCCCGGGGATTTTGGGAGATGATAATGCCCACGCGGCATGGCGCAAATCGCAGAAAGGCATGGGTCGTCATTGCGAGGAGCAGAGCGACAAAGCAATCCAGAATCGCGCGCGCCGGCTCTGGATTGCTTCGCTTTCAGACGAAGTCGGGAACAGCCGATTTCTGTCGTGCTCGCAATGACGATGCAGAATGCCTATCTACTCCCCACGCGCCCTGTTCACCCCACCCGAGTCTCTCATGAATTTCTGGATCGATTTCGGAGGTTTTGCACTCCGGTCCTTCTGGATCGCGGCCATGATCGCGATCGTCCTGGTCATACCAATCATCCTCGGCGCCCGCACGCAGCGGCGGCGCGAGGAAGACGTCAAGGTGACGAGCCTCGACGAGCGCTTCGATCTGATGGAGGCGCAGATCCGCATCGCGACCGACGGCGCCAAGGCAGCGAAAGCCTTCTTGAAGGAACGCAAGAAGGCCGCGAAAGCCAGCGACGAGGCGGCCAAGCGGATTTACCTCGTCGCCTTCAAGGGCGACCCGATGGCGAGCGGACATGCGGCGTTCGCGCGCAAGATCACGGCCGCGCTGATGGCGGCGCGCGCGGGCAAGGACGAGATCGTCGTGACGATTCATTCGCCCGGCGGACTTGTCTCCGCCTACGGCCTGATGGCCGCGCAGATGCAGCGCGTGCGCCGCGCCGGCGTGGAGTTGACCGCTTGCGTCGACCAGGTGGCGGCGAGCGGCGGATACATGATGGCCGTCGTCGCCAATCGTATCGTGGCCGCGCCATTTGCGGTCGTCGGTTCGATCGGCGTCGTCGCGCAGGTTCCCAACGTCAACCGCCTCTTGAAAAAGATCGACGTCGACTACGAAGAACTGACCGCGGGCGAGCACAAGCGGCCGGTCTCGATGCTCGCGCCGATCACCGACGAAGGTCGCGAACATTTTCGTCACAAGCTCGAGGAGACGCATGTCGCCTTCAAGGACTTCGTGCGCGAAAATCGGCCCGCCCTGAATGTGGAGGCGGTCGGCGACGGCGACTATTGGTATGCGACGGACGCGCTGAAACTCGGGCTGATCGACGCGATCACGACATCCGACGAATATCTGATGAACCAGCGCGGCAAGGCGCGACTGTTCGTGATCGACGCGCCGGAGAAGAAGACGCTGATGAAAGCGTTGTTCGGGCGATTGGGGGAAGCAGGCGCACGCGCGTTGGACGGCTAATGGACCGCGAGCCTTCAGGCTCGCATTTCTCATAGCGAGCTTGAAGGCTCGCGGCCCATATCCCTACACATGCTCCACCGCGACAATCCCCGGAATCGCCTTCAACGCGCCGGCGATGGCGGCGTTGACCGGGAACTTGCCCGGCAGCTTCACTTCCACTTCCTCGCCTGCGCCGCGCAGAAGCACGAGCGAGACGTCGCCCTCGCCCCTGCCCTTCAGGCGCTGCTCGATGGACGGCAGCGGCGCAGGATCGCGCAGGAATATGCGCAGCCCCTTCTGGATGCGCGCGGCGGCCTGATCGAGCGGTTCGACCGACACGATGCGCGCGCGGATGTCCTCGCCCTCGACGCTGGCTTGCAGATTGACCAGCAGGCACGCGCCCTTTTCGAGGAGATCGCGGTACTGGTTGAGGCCCTCCTGGAACAGGATCGCCTCGTACTGGCCCGAGGAATCGGACAGTTGCACGATGCCCATCTTGGAGCCGGACTTGGTGCGGCGTTCGGCGCGATCGAGAACGGCGGCCGCGAGACGCCCGGCGGACGCGCCCTTCTTCACCGCGCGTGCGAACTCCTGATACGGCTGCACGCGCAGTTTGGTCAGCACGCTCTCATAGGCGTCGAGCGGGTGGCCTGAGAGAAAGAAGCCGACCGCGTCGAATTCGCGCTTGAGTTTTTCCGCCGCTGACCAGGCTTGCGATTTCGGCGTAACGAAGGGCTCCGCGCCGCTCGCGCCGAACAGCGCGCTCTGGCCGCGCTCACGCTCGTCCTCCATGCGATTGGCGGTGGCGAGGATGGGTTCGACAGCCGCGAAGGCGCGCGCGCGATCCGGCTCCAATTCGTCGAAAGCGCCAGCGGCGGCCAGGCTCTCCAGCACCTTCTTGTTGACCTCGCGCGGCGAGATGCGCGCGGCGACGTCGCCCAACGACCTGAATGGCTGGGCGCCGCGCACACGCACGATCGCCTCCGCCTGACCTTCGCCCACGCCCTTGACCGCCGAAAGCGCGTAACGGATCGACAGGTCGCCGCCCTTCTCGCGTACGTCGAAATCCACGCCCGAATGCACGATCGAGGGAGGATCGACGCGAATGTTCAGTCGCCGCGCCTCGTTGCGGAATTCCGCCAGCTTGTCGGTGTTGCCCTTGTCGAGCGTCATCGAGGCGGCGAGAAATTCGACGGGATAATTCGCCTTGAACCATGCGGTCTGGTACGCGATCAGCGCATAGGCCGCCGCGTGGCTCTTGTTGAAACCGTAGTCTGCGAATTTCGCGAGCAGATCGAAGATTTCGTCGGCTTTCGCCTTGGCCAGCCCGCGTTCGATCGCGCCGTCGACGAAGCGCGCGCGTTGCGCGTCCATCTCCGCCTTGATCTTCTTGCCCATCGCGCGGCGCAGCATGTCGGCCTCGCCGAGCGAATAGCCCGACAGAACCTGCGCGATCTGCATCACCTGTTCCTGATAGATGATGACGCCGAAGGTCTCCTTGAGAATGTGCTCGATCTTCGGGTGAATGTAGTCGGCTTCCTCTTCGCCCGCCTTGACCGCGCAATAGGTCGGAATGTTCGCCATCGGACCCGGCCGATAGAGCGCGACCAGCGCGATGATGTCCTCGAAGCGGTCGGCGCGCATTTCGACCAGCGCCTTGCGCATGCCCGCGCTTTCCAGCTGGAACACGCCGACAGTCTCGCCGCGCCCGAGCATCTCGTAGGTCTTTCGGTCGTCGAGCGGGATTTTCGCGAGGTCGACGTCGATCCCGCGCTTCTTCAGCAGCGCGACGGTGGTCGAGAGCGTCGTGAGCGTCTTGAGACCGAGAAAGTCGAACTTCACGAGGCCGGCCGGCTCCACCCATTTCATGTTGAACTGGGTGGCCGGCATATCGGACTTTGGATCGCGATAGAGCGGCACCAGTTCGTGCAACGGCCGGTCGCCGATGACCACGCCCGCGGCGTGCGTCGAGGCGTTGGAATAGAGGCCCTCCAGCTTTTCCGCGATCTCCAGCAGGCGCGCGACCTGGCTGTCGGAATCGGCCGCCTCCTTCAGGCGGGGTTCGCTGGCGATCGCCTCCTTCAGGCTCACGGGCTTGGCCGGGTTCTGCGGCACGAGCTTCGCCAGCTTGTCGACCTGGCCGAGCGGCATCTGCAGCACGCGCCCGACATTGCGCAGCACGCCGCGCGCCAGAAACGAGCCGAACGTGATGATCTGCGCGACCCTGTCCTCGCCGTAGCGACGGCGCACATAGGAGATCACTTCGTCGCGCCGCGTCTGGCAGAAGTCGATGTCGAAGTCCGGCATCGACACGCGCTCGGGGTTGAGGAAG
>CAZWJF010000024.1:0-33663 GCA_964634325.1 uncultured Rhodoblastus sp. | reverse complement strand
TGGTGCCCCTGGCCGGGATCGAACCAGCACTCCTTGCGGAACTCGATTTTGAGTCGAGCGCGTCTACCAATTCCGCCACAGGGGCATTTCCGGGGTCCGGAAAGCGCGCGGATCATAGCCGCCGGCATGCGGGCGTCAACCTTGCCGCAGCGGCTGGCGCAATCGATCGCGCAATGCTATTCCGACCACGATTCGCTGCGGTTTCCGCCGCAGCCGCGCTTGCGCCGGCTCTAGCCAATCCGCGTATCTCCGCCGGTCGCGTCCTGCGTTTTAACGCGCATCCTTCGGACCAAACGACCGAGGCCCGATGTTCAAGAAACTGTACGACTGGACGCTGTCGCTGGCCGAATCGCCGCGCGCGACCTGGGCGCTCGGCGCGATAGCCTTTGCGGAGAGTTCGTTCTTTCCGCTGCCGCCCGATCTCATTCTGGTGCCGATGTCGCTGGCGCGGCCCAAGCGCGCGTGGTTTTACGCGGGGCTGTGCACGATCGCCTCGGTGGCCGGCGGCGTGCTCGGGTACATCATCGGCTCGGCGCTCTACGAATCAGTCGGCAAGTGGGTCATCCATTTCTACGGTTACGACGAGAAGGCGCTGGTTCTGCGCGCCTGTTACGACAAGTACGGCTGGCTCATCATTCTCCTGAAAGGCCTGACGCCGATCCCTTACAAGCTCGTCACCATCGTCAGCGGGTTCGCCGGCTACAACATCGCGCTGTTCATCCTGCTGTCGGCGCTGACGCGCGGCGCGCGGTTTTTCATTCTGGCGGGGATCCTCAACAAATTCGGCGATCCGATCCGCAAGGCGCTCGACCGCCATTTCGCCACGTTCATGGCGCTGATACTTTTCATGATCGTGTTCGGATTCTGGGTCGTTTCGAAGATGGGCGGCGGGGGCGCATGCTGAAAGTGACGGCGATCGACGCGCGTCAGGCGGCGCTGGCGATATTCGTCGTCGTCGCCGCGACGCTCGCTGGCGCGTGGATCGCGCAGTCGCTGGGCTTTGCGCCTTGCGAACTCTGCCTCAAGCAACGCTACGCCTATTACCTGTCCGCGCCATTGGCGCTTGGCGCCTTTCTGGCCGCCGGCGCCAACGCGCGCGCGGCCCGGTTTCTGTTTGCGCTGATCGCGCTCGCTTTCGCCGCCAACGCCGTGCTCGCGGCCTATCATTCCGGCGTCGAATTCAAATGGTGGCCGGGTCCGGCCGATTGCACCGGCGCCTATCAGGGCGCCGGCGACACTGTCGATTTCATGAAGCAATTGCAGCAGACGCGGGTCGTGCGCTGCGACGAGGTGCAGTTGCGCATTCTCGGCTTCTCGATGGCGAACGCGAATATTTTCATTTCGGCGGCGCTCGCCGCTCTGGCCGCCATGGCGGCGGGCAGGACGGCGATGCGGAGTAGATAGGCGAACGTGGACGGCGTCGTTCTGCTGCACGGACTCGCCAACCGCCGGTTGATCATGGGGCGCCTTCAACGCCAGCTGCGCGCGGACGGTTATCTCACGCTCAATCTCTCCTATCCGTCGCACGTCTACGACATCGACACGCTCGCGCGGCGCATACCATTCTGCCGCTCGACCGTCGCGCGATAAGTCAGGTCGGCGCCTTCCTGCGCGACGGCGCGTTCGTGCGGACGATCTGACCTACTCCACGGCCAATCTCGCCCGCGCGCGGAGCTTCTCGGTTTCGCTCTTCAACTGGCCGCAGGCCGCCAGAATGTCGCGGCCGCGCGGCGTGCGCACCGGGCTCGCGTAACCTGCGTTGAAGACGATGTCGGAAAACTTCTCGATGCGTCCCCAGTCTGAACATTCGTAGGGCGCGCCGGGCCAGGGATTGAACGGGATCAGATTGATCTTGGCCGGCACGCCCTTGAGCAGCCGCACCAGTTCGCGCGCGTCGGCGTCTGAATCGTTCACGCCCTTGAGCATCACATATTCGAAGGTGATGCGCCGCGCATTGGACGCGCCGGGATAGTCGCGGCAGGCCTGCAGGAGCTCGGCGATATCGTATTTCTTGTTGAGCGGCACCAGCTTGTCGCGCAGATCGTCGCGCACGGCGTGCAGCGAGATCGCCAGCATGGCGCCCGAGCGCTCGCCAAGCGGGCCGATCTGCGGAACGACGCCGGACGTCGAAACGGTGATCCGGCGTTTCGACAGCGACAGCCCGTCGCCATCCGAGAGAACGCCGAGCGCGTCGCAGACATTGTCGAAATTATAGAGCGGCTCGCCCATGCCCATGAAGACGATGTTGGAGACGGCGCGCACGCCCTCGCCCGTCGGCACGATGCCGTCGTCCGGCGGCGTGAGCCCCGGAAAATCGCCGAGCCTCTCACGCGCCACCACGAGCTGGGACACGATCTCCTGCGTCGTCAGATTGCGCACGAGCTTTTGCGTGCCGGTGTGGCAGAAGGTGCAGGTGAGCGTGCAGCCGACCTGGCTGGATACGCACAGGGTTCCGCGGTCGGCCTCGGGAATGTAGACGCACTCGATCTCGGCGGCCTTGTCCTTCGTATCGGCGGAGGGCATCCGGATCAGCCATTTGCGCGTGCCGTCGACCGACACCTGTTCGCTGACGACTTCCGGCCGGGCAAGCGTGTAGGCGTCCGCGAGCCTGGCGCGCAACGCCTTCGACACGTTGAGCATGCGGTCGAAGTCCGGGACGCCGTGAAAATAGATCCAGTTCCAGAGCTGGTTCACGCGCATGCGGATTTCGCGCTCGGGAATGTCGAGCGCGCGCAATGCGTCGGCCAGCTGCGCGCGTGTCAGGCCGAGCAGCGAGGGCTTGGCCAACGTTTCGGCCGGCGCCGGATGGGCGGAAAGGGCGGTCATGGCGGGCGGTTTTACAGGAAGATTGCGGAAAGGGCACGGCCGCATTTTCGGCCTCACAGGCCGGCCGCGACCGCCCGATCAATCGACATGCGGCTTCACGCGGCGCAAATGTAGGTCACGGTCCTGATACGCCGCTCCCTCACGTTGCGGACTTGGTTGTGCGCCATCGCAGGGAATTCCTCGCCCAGGAAGAGCCGCCAGATCACCGGCGGGACGCCGGTCTTGGCCATTTGCGCGGTCATCTCTTCGAAAAAGCGCTGGCTCTCGTCCGACGAGTCCTGCACGTCCATGAGCTTGAACCCGGCGTCTGTCAGCAGAGATTTCATTTCGTCGGGCGTCGCAAGATGGCTGATCGAGGGATCGCGCGCCCACGGCACGGGATAAAGGACATCGCCCCCTTCGCCCTGCAATACGTCGTAAATCGCGAAAATCCCACCGGGTTTGAGAACCCTGCGAGCCTGCGCGTACACCTTGTCCTTGGCGGCGATATTCATGGCGACGTGAATGGTCATCGCCGCATCGAATGTTCCGTCTTCGAACGGCAGCTGCGTGGCGTCGCCTTGTTCGAACGACACGCGGCTTTCGAGCCCGACCCATCCGGACATGGCCGTCGCCGCGTCACAGAACGCCTTGGTCAGGTCTATGCCGGCGACCCGGCAGCCGTATGTCTCGGCCAGCGTTCGCGCCGGACCGCCCAGACCGCTGCCGATATCGAGGACATACGAGCGCGAGGTCAAATTCATCGCCGCGCCGAGCTCCAGCGTCGCCTTTCGACCGCGGATATGGAATTCGTCCACGACGCCGAGATCGGCGGTCGTCAGATCATTGAGGTTCTTGCCTGCGCTGCGCAGCTTTTCCGCGATTGCGCCCGTCAATTCGAGATGTTCGCCATAGTGGCTCGCGACGCGGTCAACCATCGTATCCCCCTCCCTGGACCCGACACTTAAAGTTACATGGTTTGTTTCCCGCAATCCGTGTCGCGTCCCATCGGAGCCACAGTCCGCCGGGTGGGGCGGCTGACAGTCCGCGACCATTCCGGCGTTCCATTTCGAGCGCCCCGCGTCACAATCCGTTCGCCAACCTCCAAACCACCTCCGGCGTCGCGGGCATATCGAGCCGCGTCACGCCGCGGTCCTTCAAAGCGTCGATCAGCGCGTTGACGACCGACGGCAGGCCGCCGGCGCAGCCGGCCTCGCCGCAGCCCTTGGCGCCCAGCGGATTTGTCGTGGCGACGGTGGGGCGGCTCATGATCGCGAAGGGCGGCCCCTCGGCGGCGCGGGGCATGGCGTAGTCCGTGAAGGAGCCCGTCAGCAATTGCCCGTCCTCGTCGTAGACGACGCGTTCGAGCAGCGCCTGCCCGATCGCCTGCATCACGCCGCCATGCGCCTGGCCCGCGACGATCATCGGGTTCACGACCGTCCCGAAGTCGTTGACCATCGAATAGCGGACGACCGCGACCATGCCCGTTTCCGGATCGACCTCGACTTCCGCCACATGGCAGCCGTTGGGATAGGCCGATGGCGAGGCCTTGTGCACGTGGCTGACGTCGAGCGATCGCGGGCAGTCCTCGGGCAGGTTCGTCGCCATGCGCAATTGTCGGGCGAGTTCGATCACGCCGATCGCGCGATCGGTGCCCGCGACCGCGAATTGTCCTTGCGAAAACTCGATGTCCGAGACGGCGGCTTCGAGCAGGTGCGAGGCGGCGCGCTTGCCGATCTCGATCACCTGATCGCTCGCTTCGACGATAGCGGCGCCCGACGCCATGGTGGATTTCGAGCCGCCTGTGCCGCCGCCGATCCTGATGAGATCGCTGTCGCCCTGCACGAGGCGAATGCGATCGAAGGGCACGCCGAGTTTCGACACGAGCACCTGCGCGAAGGTCGTGGCGTGGCCTTGCCCGAAATCGAGCGTGCCGGTGCGGATCGTAACGCCGCCGTCCTCGTCGAACAGGATTTCGCCGAGTTCGCTGGTCGGCGGGGCTGTGATTTCGAGATATTGGCCCACGCCGCGGCCGCGCAATTTGCCGCGGGCGGCGCTCTCGGCCTTGCGCGCGTCGAAGCCGCTCCAGTCGGCGAAATCGAGCGCAGCGTCGAGCAGCGCGGTGAACTCGCCGCTGTCGTACATCGTGCCGACGCCGGTCGTGAAGGGAATTTGATCCGCACGGATGTGATTGCGCCTGCGAAGTTCGACCGAGTCGATTCCGCTGATGCGCGCGGCTTCTTCGACGAGCCGTTCCATCACGTAATTGCCTTCCGGCCGGCCCGCGCCGCGATAGGCGCCGATCGGCGTCGTATTGGTCAGGACGCATTTGATGTTCGTTGCGATGACCGGCGTGCGATAGACGCTCTGCGCATTGCGATGGATGTTGATCGCGCCGATCAGCACGCCGAACGGCGTCATGTAGGCGCCGAGATTGGCGAAACCCGTCATGCGCAGGGCGAGGAAATTCCCATCGGCGTCGAGCGCGAGTTCGGCGTCGACGTCATGGTCGCGGCCCTGGTGATCGCTGACGAAACTCTCCGAGCGCATCTCGGTAAACTTGACGGGCCGCCTCAGTTCGCGCGCAGCGTGCAACAGAGCGATGTATTCCGGGAAGACGGAGCCCTTCATGCCGAAGGAGCCGCCGACTTGCGCCGTCAGCACGTGCATCTTGTCCTGTGGCACGCCCATGGCGGAGGCCAGGTTGTTGCGCATGCCGTAGACGCCCTGCGTCTGCATGTGCGTGGTGAAGCGCTCCGTCTGCGGGTCGTATTCGAACAGGGCCGCGCGCGGCTCCATCGCGGCGACCATGACGCGATTGTCGATGAGGCGCAGCCGCGCGACATGCGTTGCGCCAGCGATGATCTCGCGCGCCTTCGCCATGTCGCCGAGCGTGTGGTCGAGCGCGATGTTGAAAGGCGTATCCGCGTAGATCTGCGGCGCGCCGGCTGCGACGGCGGCGCGCGCGTCGACGACCGCGGGCAGAGGATCGATATCCGTCACGACCGCTTCCGCCGCCTCGCGGGCCTGCATCTCCGTCTCGGCGACGACGAGGGCGATGGGATCGCCGACGTAGCGAACCTTGTCGGTCGCGAAAAACATGGTGCCGTTGCCGCGCATCGGCGCGCCGTCGTCGCTCTTCAGGGGAAACGGGCTCTTCTGCGCAGCGTAGGCGGAGAGGTCGGCGCCCGTGTAGACCGCGAGAACGCCGGGCATCGCGCTGGCGGCCTGCGTATCGACGGAACGAATGGTCCCGTGCGCATGCGCCGACCGCACGACTGCGCCATAGGCCTGACCGGCGACGGATACGTCGTCGGAATAGCGTCCCTGCCCCCGAACCAGGGCGGGGTCCTCGGAGCGGCGGACGGGCTTGCCGATTGAAAATTCCGGAATGTCAGTCACGGGCGCGTTCATCAGCGGTCTCGGATCGAAGCGGGCTCCAGGCCCGGCGTTGGCGGGGATTGCCTGAAATTATAGCGCGCAAGGCGCGGACTTGAAGCCCGCCCGGCTCATGTCAGCTCCGCTCTCGGGCGCTTCGGCGCAGGCGTCCGATCGCCGCGCCATGTGCGTTCCGCAACATGCGCCGACGATCAGATGGAGCATGGTCCGCCCGAAAGAAAGGGCGTTCGATGAACCAGCCGCGCCTGAAACTCAGCGACGACGAACCGAGGTTTCCGTGGGAGGGCGACGATCATTTCGTCGCCTGCAATCTCGCCTTCGGCGATCTGTTCCGCAATCTGCCGTCCTGGACGGTCTTCGATGAACGGATTCATGTTCCGAGCCTCTTGGCCGCCGCCGGCGCGATCGCGGGCTTCTCGGCTCAGCGCGCGCTGTACGCCAGGACCGGAACGTGGCCTGCCGGCATGCAGATCGCGACAACGAAGAACGGCCATACGTTCTACTTCGGCGATCCGTTGAACGACATGCTGGTCCCGGCCGCGCGCGAAGAAGCGCCGCTTCGCCTTTGGCCGCTCGCCGCTGGCGCGGCGGTCGCCGGCGGCGCGACGCCGCCTGCGATCGAGGGCATGTTCGCGTATGTGTCGAGGACGATCGGCGAGGATCGCGATTTCTTTCCTTCTCCCGCCGACTTTGCGCCGAGACTGTCGACTGTCGAATTGCTCCGGCGTGTATGGCCGCTTGCCTGCGATTGTTTCGACGGCAAGCTCTCGGGCAAGGTTCTGCGCGAGGAAGGCGTCGTCCCGCAGCGCTGGCGACCGGTCGTCGCCGCCCATGTCGCGCATTACGGCCTTCGGCAGTCGCAGGCCGCGCTCGATCCGGCGGCCGGCGTCACGATTCTCATGGAATCGGCGATCTACGCTTCGAAGATCGATCCTGGGCTGATCGAACCATGAAGGTCAGCGGCCGCGTTGCTGCGGCCGCATGTCCTTCGGATCGACGCCTGCCACCACCACAGGCTTCTTCATCGCGTCGCGCCGGAACGGTTCGCCGAGTTCCTGATTGAGTACGACCTCGATGAAGGTCGTCACGCCGTTCTTCTGCTCTTCGCAAGACTTCACGATGGCGTCCGTCAATTGCGCCTGAGTGCGCGCGACAACGCCCTTGAGGCCGCAAGCTTCCGCCACGCGCGCGTAGGAGAGATGCGGATCGAGCTCGGTGCCGACGAAATTGTCGTCGTACCACAGCGTCGAATTGCGCTTTTCGGCGCCCCATTGGTAGTTGCGAAACACGACCATCGTGATGGCCGGCCATTCCTCGCGGCCGATCGACGACATTTCGCTCATGCTGATGCCGAAGGCGCCGTCGCCGGCGAAGCCTACGACCGGCGTGTCGGGATTGCCGATCTTGGCGCCGATGATCGACGGGAAGCCGTAGCCGCACGGGCCGAACAGGCCGGGCGCGAGATATTTGCGGCCCTGCTCGAAGGTCGGATAGGCGTTGCCGATCGCGCAATTGTTGCCGATGTCGGACGAGATGATGGCGTCGCGCGGCAGGCCCGCCTGAATGGCGCGCCACGCCTGGCGCGGCGACATGCGGTCCGGATCGCGCTTGCGCGCGCGATCGTTCCAGGTCGTGCCGGGATCGTCGTCTTCGTGATCCATGCCGGAGAGCTGCTGCAGCCAGGCGGACTTGGTCTTGTGGATGAGCGCCTTGCGCTCGTCGCGGCCCTTGTCGCCTGCGCTCGGGGAAAGCTGCGCGAGAATCTGCTGCGCGACGAGTTTCGCGTCGCCGCAGATCGCGACGGTCACGGGCTTCGTCAGGCCGATGCGGTCGGGATTGATGTCGACCTGAATGATCTTGGCGTTCTTCGGCCAGTAGTCGATTCCATAGCCGGGCAAAGTCGAGAAGGGATTGAGCCGCGTGCCGAGCGCCAGCACCACGTCGGCCTGCGCGATCAGCTCCATCGCCGCCTTCGAGCCATTGTAGCCGAGCGGGCCGCAGGCGAGCGGATGCGAGCCGGGGAAGGAATCATTGTGCTGGTAGCCCGAGCAGACCGGCGCGGAGAGCTTTTCGGCAAGCGCCGCGCAATTGGGAATGGCTTCGCCGATCACGACGCCGGCGCCCGAGAGGATGACGGGGAAGGAGGCTTCCGACAACAGCTTCGCGGCTTCGGAAATCGCCCTGGCGCCGCCGGCGGGACGCTCGAATTCGATCGGGACCGGCAGGTTGATATCGATCGCCTGCGTCCAGAAATCGCGCGGCACATTGATCTGCGCCGGCGCCGACAGGCGGCGCGCTTTCAGAATCACGCGGTTGAGCGTTTCAGCGATGCGCGAGGGATCGCGCACCTCTTCCTGATAGCAGACGCAGTCGCGGAACATGGCCATCTGCTCGACTTCCTGGAAGCCGCCCTGTCCGATGGTCTTGTTGGCCGCCTGCGGCGTCACCAGCAGCATCGGCGTATGGTTCCAGTAGGCCGTCTTGATCGAGGTCACGAAATTGGTGATGCCCGGCCCGTTCTGCGCGATGCACATCGCCATCTTGCCGGTCGTGCGCGTATAGCCGTCCGCGATGATCGCGCCATTGCCCTCGTGGGCGCAGTCCCAGAATGTGACGCCCGCCTTCGGAAACAGGTCCGAGATCGGCATGAAGGCTGAGCCGATGATGCCGAAGGCGTGCTCGATCCCGTGCACCTGCAGCACTTTCACGAAGGCTTCTTCGGTCGTCATTTTCATGGGCGTTTCCTCGCGCGGCGTTTGTTGGTCTTGCGATACAAATTCGCCCGCGCGAACGCGGGCGAAATCGTCGTCTCGATGTGCGTCCGGGCTCACATCGCCATCAGCGTCTTGCGTGATATGTCGACCATCTGATCGATTTGGTCGGTCGTCATCACGAAGGGCGGCGCCAGAATGCCTGTGTCGCCGGTCGTCTTGATGTGCAGACCGTTGTCGTAGAGCTTCTTCTGCAGGATATGGCCGCGCTCGCCGGGCACGCTCGTCGGCGCGACGTCGAGGCCGCCGGCCATGCCGTAGCCGCGGATGTCGGTCACGATGGGAATGTCCTTCAGCGAGGCCATGCCCTCGAGGAAATAGGCCGACATCTGGTTGGCGCGCTCGAACAGCCGCTCCTTCTCGTAGATCTCGATGGTGGCGACGGCGGCTGCACAGGCCGCCGGATGCGCCGACCAGGTGTAGCCGTGAAAGAATTCGTTGGCCGCCTTTGGATTGGGCGAATCCTCGACGATTGTCTTGAAGATCGTATTGTCGACCGCCACCGCCGACATGGGCTGCACGCCGTTGGTGATCGCCTTGGCCATGGTCATGATGTCGGGCTTCACGCCGAAGCTCTGCGCGGCGAACGCCTTGCCGGTGCGTCCGAAGCCCGTGATGACCTCGTCGAAGATGAGCAGAATTCCGTTGGCGTCGCAGATTTCGCGCAGGCGCTTGAGGTAGCCCTTCGGGGGCACGAGCATGCCGGTCGAGCCGGCGATCGGCTCCACGAAACAGGCCGCGATGTTCTCCGCGCCGTGCAGTTGCACGAGGCGCAGCAAATCGTCGGCGAGGTCGGCGCCGTGCTCCGGCTCGCCCATCGTGAACAGGTTTTCCTTGAGATGGGTGTGGCGCATGTGGACGGCGTTGGGCAGCCCCGGGCCGAAGGTGCGGCGGTTGTTGACGAGGCCCGACAGCGCCACGCCGCCGAAGCCGACGCCATGGTAGGCGCGCTCGCGCGAAACGAAGATGGTGCGCGAGGATTGGCCGCGCGCGCGATGATAGGCCATCGCGATCTTCATCGCGGTGTCGACGGCTTCCGATCCCGAACTGCAAAAGAACACCTTGTCGATGCCCTCGGGCGTCAGCGCCGCGACCTTCTCCGCCGCCTCGAACGCCTTGGGATGGGATCTCTGGAAGCTGGATACGAAATCGAGTTCGAGCAGCTGTTTGTAGATCGCCTCGGCGATCTCCTTGCGCCCGTGGCCGATCGGGGACGTGAACAGCCCCGAGCAGCCGTCGAGAACGGCGCGGCCGTCGGGCGTGTAGTAGTGAACGCCCTCCGCGCGAGCGAACAGCTTCGGCTCCTCGCGGAAATCGCGGTTCGGCGTAAAGGGCAGCCAGAGGTGGTCCTGGCTGGAATGGACTGCGGCCATCTGGCGCTCCCGGCAAAGGTCGAACAGGCGAGGATCGTTAGTGTGCCACCAGTTCGGCTATATACAACCCCTCGCAGTCCTCTTCCGTGAAGCCGCATGTCCATTCTCGTCCTCAACGTCGGGTCGTCCAGCGTCAAATTCGCCAGCTTCGTCGTGGAGGCCGGCTTCGTCGTCGAACGCGAGCGCGGCCAGCGCGCACGCTCGTCCTCGCTGGGCCAGACGGGCGATGTCAGCGCGGCGGATCGCGCGTTGATCGTGTCCGTTCTCGACGAGATCGAGCAGAAGTTCGGCGCGCTGGCCGCGGTCGGCCATCGCGTGGTGCATGGCGGCCGTGCGTTTTTCGCGCCGGCGCCGATCGACGACCGCACGCTGGCGGAGATCGACGCGCTGGCGCCGCTCGCGCCCCTGCATCAGCCTCACAACACCATGGCGATCCGCGTCGTGCGGCAGGCGCGGCCGCATCTGCCGCAGGTCGCATGTTTCGACACGGCGTTCCATCGGACCCAGCCGGAGCTCAACAGGCGCCTGCCGTTGCCGGAATCGTACTTCGTGGCGGGCGTCGAGCGTTACGGCTTTCATGGCCTCTCCTACTCTTGGCTCGCGCAGGAGATCGGACGGACGCGCGGAGGCCTGCCGCGGCGGATGCTCGCTTTCCACCTCGGCGCCGGCGCCAGCGCCTGCGCAATGCTCGACGGCCGCTCGCACGACACGTCCATGGGGTTCTCGACGATCGACGGGCTGATGATGGCGACGCGGCCCGGCGCGCTCGATCCCGGCGTGCTGCTGCATCTGATCGGGCAGGGGGCGACGCAGGACGAACTCGCCGCGCTGCTCTACACCCAGTCCGGTCTGCGCGGCGTCTCCGGCTCGACGGGGGACATGAAGACGCTGCTCGCCTCCGATGAGCCCGCGGCCCGGCGCGCCGTCGACATGTTCTGCCGGCGCGCGGCGATGATCGGCGCCGGACTGGTCGTCGATCTCGGCGGACTCGACGCGATCGCGTTCACGGGCGGCATCGGCGAGCATTCCCCCGAGATTCGCGCGCGGATCGTCGCCGCGCTCGGCGTGTTCGGCGCGTCGATCGATCCACAGCGCAACGCGCGCAGCGAGGGGTTGATTTCGCCCGACGGCGCGCCGGTCGAGTGCTGGATCGTCGCGGCCGACGAGGAGAAGGTGATCGCGCAGGCGACGGCGGCGCTTACGGGTCCTGTTTCGTAGCCTTCAGCGCCGCTTCGAGACTCATCTGGGCGGAGCCGCGCGCGGCGGGCTTCTGCTGAGATTCATGCGGCGCCCAGCCCGACAGCCAGACGATGTCGAAGCTTGCGCGCACCCGCCCGTCGGGATCGGAGAAACGATCGCGATAGATCTCGGCGGCCCGCATCAGGGTCGCACGGCGCAGCGGTTTGCGCGACCGGGCGACGAGCGCGTTGGTCGCGCCCATGGCGCGCAAATCCGCCATCAGGCCGAACATCGTGTCGTAGCGGACGGTCAATGTCTCCGAATCGACGACCGGCAGGGCGAAGCCGGCGCGCTGCATCAGCCGGCCCAGTTCCCGAACGTCGCCGAACGGCGCGACGCGCGGGCTCGCCCCGCCTTCCAGCTCCGCTTCCGCCGCCGTGAAGCTCGCCCGCAGCTCGGACAGGCTCGATCCGCCGATCAGGCAAGCCAGCAGCAGCCCATCCGGCTTGAGCGCGCGCCTGATCTGCACCAGCGCGCCAGGCAGATCGTTGACCCATTGCAGGGTGAGCGCGGACGCGACGAGGTCGACCGAGGCGGGCGCGAGCGGCAGGTTCTCCTCGTCGCCGACCACGGATTGCGGCTCTGACGCGTCCGCCGGTTCGGCGCTCAGGCGAATCACCTCGCGCCCCGGCCGCGCGATGGCCTCGGCCAGCGCCGTCGTCGGCCCGCCGATGGCCAGCGCCGACGGGAAATCCCGCTGGACGGCGGAGAGGCGCGCGGCGAGCTCCTCCACCGCCGCACGCAGCAGGAAATCGTCGGGCCCCTGCGCCAGAGCGCGGGCAAGGCGTCGTCTCACGAGGGCGCGGTCGAATATGACGGGCGTTTCGGCCATGCGGGCTTATCTCGCGTCGACGCGCGCCGGTCAAAGGGCGCTGTGGCGCCGTAGCGACAGGTTCCAGAATCTTAAGCCTACCGCTTAACCCAGCGCCCAAGAACGCTTCGACAAGGCGAGGCTCTTCGATAAAAATCCATGCGTCGCAGCCTCTTTGGCTTTTCCAGTGTAGTTGGGGAATTTGCGCATGAGCGATCTTGCGTTTCGCGTTTCCGCGCGCGTCGCCGTCCCGGCCAAGGGCGCTGTCGCCGCGCTCGCCCTCGCGGCCGGCCTGTTCGGCGCGCTTGTCGCAACGCCCAAGGCGGCGCAGGCGGCCGAGCGCGTCGTGCCGTTCGCGCAGGCCGGCGACCTGCGGCCCGGCACCATCGTCATCAGCGCCCGCCAGCGCGCGCTGTATTACGTGCTCGATAGCGCCCGGGCGATCCGCTATCCGATCGCCGTGCCGAAGCGCGGCAAGGAATGGTCCGGCTACGCTTACGTCGAAGGCAAATTCCTCCGTCCGGACTGGGCGCCGCCGGCCGTCGTCAAGCGCGATCATCCGGAATTGCCGAACCTCATTCCCGGCGGGTCGCCGCGCAACCCGATGGGCGTCGCCGCGCTCACGCTCAACCGCGACCAGATCGCCATCCACGGCACGACCCAATCCATGCGCCGCTCGATCGGCAGCGCGGCCTCCTATGGCTGCATCCGCATGTTCAACGAGGACGTCGCCGACCTCTACAATCGCGTCAGCGTGGGAACGCAGGTCGTGATGGTCCAGTGACCGCTGTCATTCAGGCTCCAATTCGGCCCGGCTTCGTCCGGGCCTTTTTCATATGCGCCGCATGAATCGCGCTATATGTCTGGTCAGACATCCGGAGACACGCGCATGGCGCTGCAGGTTCATCAGTTCATCTGCCTCGACGACAATTTCGGCGTGCTGATCCACGACCCGGCCACGGGCGCGACGGCGTCGATCGACGCGCCCGACGGCGCGCCGATTCTCGCGGCTCTCGCCGACAAAGGCTGGACGCTGACCGACATCCTGCTCACGCATCATCACGGCGACCACGTGCAGGGCGTGGCGGAACTCAAAGCGAAATTCCCGAAAGCGCGGGTGACGGGCGCGAAGAAAGACGCGCATCGGCTGCCTGCCCTCGATCGGGCGGTCGTGGAAGGCGACGAGGTTTCGGTCGGTTCGGCGAAGGCGCGCGTGATCGAGACGCCCGGCCATACGAGCGGGCACATCGCCTATCATTTCGCCGACGACGCGCTGCTGTTCGTCGGCGACACCTTGTTCGCGCTGGGCTGCGGGCGCGCTTTCGAGGAGGCGCCGGCCGTGCTGTGGGGCTCGCTGGAAAAGCTCAGCGTCCTGCCCGAGGAGACGCGCGTCTATTGCGGCCACGAATATACGCTGTCGAACGCCAAATTCGCGCTGACGGTCGACCCCGGCAATGTGGAGCTCGCCCGTCGCGCGGCGGACGTTTCGGCGATGCGGTCGCAAGGCCAGTTCACCCTGCCGACGACCATCGGGCTGGAGCTCGCCACCAATCCGTTCCTGCGGCCCGGCGACGCCGGGGTGCAGGCGGCGGTGGGGATGGCGGGCAAGCCGACGGCGGAGGTGTTTACGGAATTGCGCGAGCGGAAGAACCGGGGGTAGGGGCGAACGGCGTAGCTCCGTGTTGGGGCCTCATACGCCGCCCCTCAAAAATCGACCGCGATCCCCTTTTTCTCCCAATCGCCGTAGCGCACGGGCTCCGGCCCGTCGCGGCCGCCGAGTTCCTTGGGCATGGCGGCCGCCTGCGCCGCCTTGCGGCGTTCTTCCGCTTCCGCCAGCGCGCGCTCGGCCGCCGGGGTCAGATTGCGCCGCTGGGCGCTCTCGACCGGCGTAGCGGCGTTCGCGGGTTGATCCTTCGCCATTCTGTCGCCTCATCGGCTTGCGCACATGCGCCCTTGCTCCCCACATAGGCGAAGGCGGGAGCGGCCGCCAGCCGGGACGAGGGGGCTATCGATGAATTTCATGCGCACGGCCGTTCTGCTGGCGGGCATGACGGCGCTGTTCCTGATCGTCGGCGCCGCGCTCGGCGGGCGCTCGGGCATGATGCTCGCGCTGCTTTTTGCAGTCGGCGCGAATCTGTTCGCCTACTGGAATTCCGACCGCATGGCGCTCGCCGCCGTCGACGCGCACGAGGTGGACCGGGCGAGCGCGCCCGATCTCGTGGACGACGTCGCCGGGCTCGCGCAGCGCGCCGGCCTGCCCATGCCGCGCGTGTATGTCGTCGACAGCCCGCAGCCCAACGCCTTCGCGACCGGCCGCGATCCCGAACACGCCGCCATCGCGGTCAATACGGGCCTCAACCAGATGCTGTCGCGCGAGGAGCGGCTCGGCGTGCTCGCGCACGAGATGTCGCACATCAAGCATCGCGACACGCTGACCATGACGATCGCCGCCACGCTGGCCGGCGCCATTTCGTCGATCGCCAACTGGGGCATGTTCTTCGGCGGCGGCCGGCGCGAGAACGGGCCGGGTCCGATCGCGTCCATCGCGCTCGCCATCCTCGCGCCGATGGCGGCGATGATCGTGCAGATGGCGGTCAGCCGCTCGCGCGAATACGAAGCCGACCGCGCCGGCGGCGAATTGTGCGGAAATCCGCTGTGGCTCGCCTCCGCGCTGTCCAAATTGTCGGAGGGCGCGGCGGCCATACCGGACGAGGCGGTCGAACAGCGCCCGGCGATGGCGCATCTGTTCATCGTAAATCCCCTGTCGGGCGGCATGCGAGACAATCTGTTCTCGACGCATCCGGACATGCAGAACCGGATCGACGCGCTGGTCGACCTCGCCCGCCAGATGGGCGTCGGGGCCGATACGCCGCAGGCGGCTCCGGCCGGCGGCGGCTGGGCGCCTTTCCGGGATTCGTCCGCTCCCGCGCCGTCCGGTTCGTTTCTCGGCGGCGGCGGGATCGTCGGCTCCGCGCGGCCCGGACAAGGCCCGTGGGGCAATGTGGACGATGGCGCGCCGCCGAATCCTTGGGGACGCGGCTGACTATCCTGCTGATTTCGCCTAAGAAAGGTTCATACTTGTCACTGCGATTCGAACATGAGGCAGTCAGCCGGTGAAGCGCGCCTCGAAAACGGCGTCGGTGGGTCGATCAGGCTCCGCCCGCCCTACGGAAGCCGAACGTGAAGCGGCGATCGCCGCCGTTCCAGGCCTGCGCGCGCGCATCGCCGCCCATCAGGTGATCTCGGACGTCATCGCCGGCGGGCACCCGCTGGACGAACGGTTCTCGCCCGCGGCGGTGCCCAATCGAACGATTGGGCTCGACGCGCGCGACAAGGCGCTGGTGCGCTCGATCTCCACCGTCGCCATGCGCCGGCTGGGCGCGATCCGTCGGGCGCTGGCCCGGCTGCTCGACCGAGGCCTGCCGCGCAACGCTGGGCAGTTCGAGTGGATCGCCATCGCGGCGCTCGCCCAGATCCTGTTTCTCGACACGCCGGACCACGCGGCCGTCGACCTCGCCGTCCGGGCGGCCAAGGCCGATCCCAAGACCGCCGGATTCTCCGGCCTGCTCAATGCGGTGCTGCGGTCCGCCATTCGCGAGCGCGAGCAATTGCTCGCCGATCTCGATGCGCTCAAGGACGAGACGCCGGGTTGGCTTGCCCAGCGCTGGCGCAAGAACTGGGGCGACGAGCGCGCGCGCGCCGTCGCCGCCGCGCATCTCGCCGAGCCGACGCTGGACGTCACCGTCCGCGACGATCCCGCCGGCTGGGCCGAGCGGCTCGGCGCGAGCCTGTTGCCGACAGGCTCGCTGCGCGTGGCGGCGCATACGCCGGTGCCGGAGCTGCCCGGCTACGAGGAAGGGCGCTGGTGGGTGCAGGACGCCGCCGCCGCCTTGCCCGCGCGGTTGTTGCGGTTCGCGCCCGGCGCCCGTGTTCTGGACCTTTGCGCGGCGCCTGGCGGCAAAACGGCGCAACTCGTCGCCGCCGGCGGCGCGGTCACGGCGCTCGACCGTTCGGCGGAGCGGTTGAAGCAATTGTCCGCCAATCTCGACCGCCTCGGGCTCCACGCCGACATCGTCGTCGCCGACGCCGCGGCCTGGTCGGCGGAGCCGTTCGACGCCGTCCTGGTCGACGCTCCCTGTTCCGCGACCGGAACGATCCGTCGTCACCCGGACGTGCAATGGACCAAACGCCCCGGCGACATCGACCAATTGGCCGTCTTGCAGAGCCGGATTCTTGATCGCGCGGCGACGCTGGTGAAGCCGGGCGGGCAGTTGGTCTATTGCACCTGCTCGCTCGAGCCCGAGGAAGGCGAGTTCCAGATCGCCGCCCTGCTGCGCAGGAACCCGGATTTCCGCCGCGAGCGGATCGAAGCTGGCGAAAGCGGCATCCCCGCCGAGTTCATCAACGCGGACGGCGATCTGCGCACGCTGCCGCATCTGTGGCCGAACGCCGATCCGCGCATGGCCGGCGCCGACGGATTTTTCGCGGCGCGGCTGCGGCGGCAGGGTTAACAGAAGCTAAACCCTTCGCACCGCATTCTTTTGTCCTGACCGGACGTGGGGCAGGGCGGCGCCGGCCGTCCTGTATGGAGGGGCAACTGACCAGCGGCGGATTGTCTGAACGCGCAAGGCTCGCGGCGATCGTCGCGCGGCGCTACGCGGCCCGCGGCGCGCGAGCCATGTCGGCTCCCGTTCGCGCCTTGGGCCGCATGCGCATGCGCGCGCCCGAGCGCCTCCTGATCGCGCCGCAGGACATCCGCACGGCCGACGCGACGCGCGCCGAAGACATCTACGCCGGCTATTTCGCCTTCGGCGGCCGTATCGTGAACACGCAGGGACGTTCGCCTTTCGATCTGCCGCCGCCATCGCCCGAATGGGCGCGCGTGCTCAATGGCTTCGGCTGGCTGCGGCATCTGCGCGCTGCCGAGACCCATCTGGCCCGGGTCAACGCGCGCGCGCTGGTCGACGATTTTCTGGCCGCGCGCGGCCGATCGGGGCCGGCGGTCTTCGACGCGGCGACCACAGCGCGACGCATTCTCTCCTGGCTCAGCCAGTCGACGCTCGTGCTCGACGGCGCCGAGGCCGATTTCTACCACCGCTTTCTGCGCGCTCTGGCTCGCGACGCCGCGCAGCTTCAGGACGCGCTGAACGCGACAAACGGGTTCGATCGGCTGCTCTCGGCCATCGCACTCGCGTCCTACGCCATGTGCGCGGAGACGGCCGAGCGCTACCAGACGCGCGCCACGACGCAGCTTTCCGAGGCGATCGACGCGCAAATCCTGCCGGACGGCGGGCATATCGGTCGCAATCCGCAAGTGCTCGTCGATCTTCTGCTCGACTTCCTGCCGCTGCGGCAGGCGTTCATCGCGCGCGGCGCTGCGCCGCCGGCCGCCCTGCTCAACGCCATCGACCGGATCATTCCGGCCCTGCGCCTGCTCCGCCACGGCGACGGTTCGCTCGGCCTGTTCAACGGCATGGGCGTGACCGCGCCGGACCGGCTCGCCATCGTGCTGCACTATGACGACGCACGCGGCGTCGCGCCGGTCAGCGCGCCCTATTCGGGCTATCAGCGGCTCGAGGCGGCCGGCAGCGTCGTGATCGTCGACGCCGGTCCGCCGCCGCCGCGCCCGTTCTCGCTCGATGCGCACGCGGGGTGCCTGTCCTTCGAGCTGTCGAGCGGCCTGCAGCGCATCGTGGTCAATTGCGGAACGCCGGCCGTCGGCGGCGCCGCCGCGCGCGAGGCGGCGCGCCAGACAGCCGCGCATTCGACGCTGATCGTCGACGACGTGTCGTCCTGCCGGATCGCGCCGGACGCGGGGATCGAGCGTGTGGTCGCAGGCCAGATCGTCGCCGGGCCGACGCAGGTCGGCGCCAAGCGGCGCGAACTCGCGGAGGGGATGCTGCTCGAATTGTCGCACGACGGCTATGCGCAGAAATTCGGGCTGATCCATGAGCGTCGGCTGGCGATGAAGTCGGACGGCGCGCAACTCGTCGGCGAAGACCGATTGACGGCGGCGCGCCAGAGCGCGCACAGCCGCGCCGAGGCTTTCGTATTGCGGTTTCACCTGCACCCGGCGGTGTCCGCGATGCGGGCGGGCGACGGCGAGGCCATCGTGCTGGACCTGCCGGACGGCGAACGCTGGATGTTCGACGCCGCCGGCCTGCCCGTGGGCCTCGAGGAAAGCGTGTTTTTCGCCAGCCCCGACGGCGCGCGCGCCTGCCAGCAGATCGTCGTCGGCGGTCGGGCCGACGCTACCGCCGAGGCCCGTTGGGCCTTTTCGCGGGTGTGAATCGCCCCGCGAAAATCTGATTTCCCCTTTTCGACGCGTTGTTCTAGAAGACGCCACATGAGCCGCCTTCGGGCGCGGGCCAGCACGAGCGTCGTTTCGGCCGCCCGCAACCGGACGCGCAAAATACAGCCCGCGACGAGGACGCCGCCATGACCGCAGGACCGCGCACGCTCTACGACAAGATCTGGGACGACCACGTCGTCGACGTCCAGCCCGACGGCACCTGCCTCATCTACATCGACCGCCATCTCGTGCACGAGGTGACGAGCCCGCAGGCCTTCGAGGGCCTGCGCATGACGAAGCGCACGGTGCGCGCGCCGCAAAAGACGCTCGCCGTCGTCGACCACAACGTGCCGACCACCGACCGCTCCAAGCCGATCGAGGATCCCGAATCCAAGGCGCAGGTCGAGCAGCTCGCGATCAACGCGGCCGAGTTCGGCGTCGAATATTACAACGAGCACGACAAACGGCAGGGCGTGGTCCACATCATCGGGCCGGAGCAGGGCTTCACCCTGCCGGGCGCGACCATCGTCTGCGGCGACAGCCACACGTCGACCCACGGCGCCTTCGGCGCGCTGGCGCACGGCATCGGCACGTCGGAAGTCGAGCATGTGCTCGCCACGCAGACGCTGATCCAGAAGAAGGCGAAGAACATGCTGGTGCAGGTCGACGGCAAGCTGCCGGCCGGCGTCACCGCCAAGGACATCGCGCTCGCGATCATCGGCAAGATCGGCACCGCCGGCGGCACGGGCCATGTGATCGAATACGCCGGCGAAGCGATCCGCGACCTCACGATGGAAGGGCGCATGACGCTCTGCAACATGTCGATCGAGGGCGGCGCGCGCGCAGGCCTCATCGCGCCGGACGAGAAGACCTTCGCCTATCTGAAAGGCCGGCCGAAGTCGCCCAAGGGCGCGGCGTGGGAGCAATCGGTCGCCTATTGGTCGACGCTGAAGTCGGACGAGGGCGCGCATTTCGACACGGTCGTGACGCTGAACGCCGCCGAACTGCCGCCGATCGTCACCTGGGGCACGAGCCCCGAAGACGTCATCACGATCGAAGGAACCGTGCCCACGCCGGCCGACGCGCCGAACGAAGCGAAGAAGGCCGCGATCGCGCGCGCCCTCGATTACATGGGCCTCAAGGGCGGCGAGAAGATCACCGATGTGAAGATCGACCGGGCCTTCATCGGCTCCTGCACCAACGGCCGCATCGAAGATCTGCGCGCTGCGGCCGCAGTGGCGAAAGGCAAGAAGGTCGCAAGCCACGTCAACGCCATGGTCGTCCCGGGCTCCGGCCTCGTGAAGGAGCAGGCGGAAGCCGAGGGGCTCGACAAGATCTTCATCGAAGCGGGTTTCGAATGGCGCGAACCCGGCTGCTCGATGTGCCTGGCGATGAACCCGGACAAACTCGCCCCCGGCGAACGTTGCGCCTCGACGTCCAATCGCAATTTCGAGGGCCGTCAGGGCTTCAAGGGCCGCACGCATCTTGTCTCGCCGGCCATGGCGGCGGCGGCCGCGATCGCCGGCCATTTTGTGGACGTGCGCAAGATTTGACGCCCTTGCTTGACGGCGAGCCCGCCCGTGCGATGCTCGCTGCATGAGCGCTGACAAGACCGCGTGGGCCGGCGCGACGCCGCCCATGCTCGCCGAATTCGAGGATATGGCGCACGCGGCCTACGAGGCGCTGCCCACGCGGTTTCGCGCGTTGTGCGACGGGCTCGTGATCCGCGTCGAGGACTGGCCCGATGAGGACACGCTCGACCAGATGAAATGCGAGAGCGATTACGATCTGCTTGGGCTGTTTCGAGGGCGCGGCCTCGCACAGGGCGACGTGTTTGCGCATACCGGCCAGACGCCCAACATGGTGTGGCTCTACCGCCGGCCGATCCTCGACTATTGGGCGGAGGGCGAGGATGCGCTCGGCGCTGTCGTGCGCCACGTGCTGGTGCATGAGATCGGCCATCATTTCGGGTTGAGCGACGCGGACATGGAACGCGTCGAACGCGAGGGCGGCTAGGTGCGTTCGTCGACGCCGCAGCAACGCCGCGCCTTTGCGCGCGACATCGTCGCCGCTGCGGGCGTGCGCGATCCGCGCATCGAAGAAGCGTTCGCGCAGACGCCGCGCGAGGACTACGCTGGACCGCCGCCTTGGTTCGTCGCGCACGCCGGGCGCTATGTCGCGACGAACGATCTCGCCGATCTCTATCGGGACCGCCTCGTGGCGATCGACGCCGCGCGCGGAATCAACATCGGTCAGCCCACATTGCATGCGCGGTGTTTCGAAGAGCTGGCGTTGAAGGAAGGCGAAACGATCGTCCACGTCGGGGCGGGCGTCGGCTATTACACGGCGATGCTGGCGCAGTTGGTCGGCGCCACGGGGCGCGCGATCGGCTACGAAATCGATCCCGATATCGCCGCGCGCGCCAGGGCCAATCTTCGCGGATTTCCGAATGTCGTCATCGAGGCGCGATCGGGCGTGACGCAGGATCTTCCGGCGGCCGACGCCATCTACGTGAACGCTGGCGCCGCGACGCCCTATCGAGACTGGCTGAACGCGCTGAAGGCTGGCGGGCGTCTGTTGTTCCCGTTCGAAGCGCCGGGCGCAATCGGCGCCATGCTGCTGATCGAACGGCCGGCGAAGGGCGACAGCTGGCCGGCGCGCTTCCTGTTTCCCGTCGCCTTCATTCCCTGCGAGGCCGCGCACGATCTTGCGACCGAAAGCCGGCTTGCAGGACAATTCGACGACGAGGGCTGGCGGCGCGTACGCTCTCTGCGTTTCGACGCGCCGGACGAAACGAGCTGGTTTGACGGACCAGACTGGCGCTTGTCGACGGCGGCGCCTTAAGCCGCTCGCTTCTTCACCAGATATTTGTGCCAGCCGTCGAGCACGAGCTCGCGTTTCTGGTTGTGAACCGTCGCGCGCATGGTGATGACGCCCGTCGAGCGCTGCGGCGCCAACTCGGTAATTTCCAGCGCGGGATAGAGCGTGTCGCCCTCGATCACGCCGGCCAGAAATCGGCAAGACTGCTCGAGGAACGCGACCAGCGAATCCGAGACCTCATGTGGGAACAGGCCCGCGCCGGCCGCCGTGAAACACATGACCTGCAGGCCGTGCGCCAGCAGCCCGGCGAGCCCGCGTCGGCGGCAATATTCGACGTCGTAGTGGATCGGATGATTGTCGCCCGACACGAGCTGGAAGGCCGCGAAATTGGCTGCGTTCACGGTGCGGCTCGGCAGCAGATAACGTTCGCCGACGCGAAAGTCCTCGAACCAGCGTTGCGTCGCGCAGACATGAGCTTGCGGGTCGAAATCAGCGTCGATCTTGCTCATGCTCGGACTCTCCCCGGATCGGCGCGCGGCGGCAGGTTTGCGCGCCCCGGCCCCATTTGGTAACACCCTGCCAAACCGCGCCATCCGAGGCCAGCATCCATGGAAAAATTCACGAAGCTCACGGGCGTCGCCGCGCCGCTGCCGATCGTCAACATCGACACGGACATGATCATCCCGAAGCAGTACCTGAAGACGATCGCCCGCACGGGCCTCGGCAAGGGCCTGTTCTCGGAGCTGCGGTACAAGGAGGACGGCTCCGAGAATCCGGACTTCGTGCTGAACAAGCCCGCCTATCGCAATGCGCAGATTCTGGTGGCGGAGGACAATTTCGGCTGCGGCTCGTCGCGCGAGCACGCGCCCTGGGCGTTGCTCGACTACGGCGTGCGTTGCGTGATCTCCACGAGCTTCGCGGACATTTTCTACAACAATTGCTTCAAGAACGGCATTCTGCCGATCAAGGTCTCGAAGGAAGACCTCGCCAAGCTGATGGACGACGCGGAGCGCGGCTCCAACGCGACGCTGACCGTCGATCTCGAGGCTCAGGAAATCCGTGGCCCCGACGGCGGCGTCGTCAAGTTCGACATCGACGCCTTCCGCAAGCATTGCCTGATCGAGGGCCTCGACGACATCGGCCTGACCATGGTGAAGGCCGACAAGATCTCCGCCTACGAGAAGAGGCACGCCGCCGAGCGGCCCTGGGCGTAAGCGCACAACGCGACAGACGCCGGAATAAGAAAAGCCCCGCGGCGCGCGAGCGTCGCGGGGCTTTCTGTTGCGCGACGAAGGTCAGCCGCGATTGGCGATCAGATCGTCGACCACGGTCGGATCGGCAAGCGTCGACGTGTCGCCGAGAGCGCCGAATTCGTTCTCGGCGATCTTGCGCAGGATGCGGCGCATGATCTTGCCGGAGCGCGTCTTCGGCAGGCCGGGCGCGAACTGGATGACGTCGGGCGTGGCGATCGGACCGATCTCCTTGCGCACATGCGCGACCAGCTCCTTGCGGAGAGCTTCGGACGGCTCGATGCCGGTCATCAACGTGACGTAGGCGTAGATGCCCTGGCCCTTGATGTCGTGCGGGAAGCCGACGACCGCGGCTTCGGAAACCGCGTCGTGCGAGACGAGCGCGCTCTCGACTTCCGCCGTGCCCATACGGTGGCCGGAGACGTTGATGACGTCGTCGACGCGGCCGGTGATCCAGTAGTAGCCGTCGGCGTCGCGACGGCAGCCGTCGCCGGTGAAATACTTGCCCGGATAGGTCGAGAAGTAGGTCTGAACGAAGCGCTCGTGATCGCCGTAGACCGTGCGCATCTGGCCCGGCCACGAGTCGGAGATGACGAGATTGCCTTCGCAGGCGCCTTCGAGAACCTGACCGTTGGCGTCGACGACTTCAGGCTTCACGCCGAAGAACGGGCGCGTCGCCGAACCCGGCTTGAGCGCGGTCGCGCCCGGCAGCGGCGTAATCAGGATGCCGCCGGTTTCGGTCTGCCACCAGGTGTCGACGATCGGGCAGCGGTTGTCGCCGACCACGCGGTGATACCATTCCCAGGCTTCCGGATTGATCGGCTCGCCGACGGAGCCGAGCAGGCGCAGCGTCTTGCGGCTCGTCTTCTTCACGGGCTCTTCGCCCGCGCCCATCAGCGAACGGATCGCGGTCGGCGCGGTGTAGAAGATGTTGACCTTGTGCTTGTCGACGACGTCCCAGAAGCGCGAAATCGTCGGATAGTTCGGGATGCCCTCGAACATCAGCGTCGTCGCGCCGTTGGCGAGCGGGCCGTACACGATATAGCTGTGGCCGGTCACCCAGCCGACGTCCGCCGTGCACCAGTAGATGTCGCCCTCGTGATAGTCGAAGACGTATTGGTGCGTCATCGAAGCGTAGACCAGATAGCCGCCGGTCGTGTGCACGACGCCCTTCGGCGCGCCGGTCGATCCCGACGTGTACAGCATGAACAGCGGATCTTCGGCCTTCATTTCCTCGGGCGGGCAATCGGCGGAAACCTTGGCGATCTCGTCGCCGTACCAGACGTCGCGGCCCTCGACCCAATCGACCTTGCCGCCGGTGCGCTTGACGACGACCATCGTCTCGACGAAGCCGGCCTTCTTGATCGCCTCGTCGGCGTTGACCTTCAGCGGCACCTTGCGGCCGCCGCGCAGGCCTTCGTCGGCGGTGATGACGACCTTGGACTTGCAGCCCTCGATGCGCGCGGCGAGCGAATCCGGCGAGAAGCCGCCGAACACGATCGAATGCACGGCGCCGATGCGCGCGCAGGCGAGCATGGCGTACGCGGCTTCGGGGATCATCGGCAGGTAGATCGTGACCGTGTCGCCCTTCTTGACGCCATGCGCCTTGAAGACATTGGCGAGCTTCGAGACGCGCTCATGCAGCTGCTTGTAGGTGATGTGCTCGGATTCGTCCGGATTGTCGCCTTCCCAGATGATGGCGACCTGATCGCCGCGCTTGGCGAGGTGGCGATCGACGCAGTTCATCGACACGTTGGTCGTGCCGTCCTCGAACCATTTGATCGACACGTTGTGCGGATCGTAGCTCGTGTTCTTCACCTTGGTGAAGGGCTTGATCCAGTCGATACGCTTGCCCTGCTCGGCCCAGAAGCCCTCGGGGTCGTCGACCGAACGCTGGTACATCTCCTTGTACTTGGCGTCGTCGACATAGGCGCGCGACTTCCACTCGTCGCTGACGGCGTACACTTTATCGGACATTGCGTCCTCCCCGCTGGCGCGCGCGAACCCTCCGTCCGCAGCGCTCTTTGACTCCCTGCGATTATGCGTCAGCGGCCGGCCTGCTCACAAGGCGAGAGGGGTCGAACTTTGGTTGGTTCGACCTTCGGCTAGCGGCTTACTGACATTCCTTGCGCACGCGCGCGAGCGCTTCGCTGATGCCCGACAGCGAATAGGTGTCCGTCGAGGCGTGGCCGCGCGCCGAGGACGCCTTGACGACGAGCTTCGATCCCTTCTTGAGGGCCTCGACGAACTTGCCTTCCTCCGCGGGGTTCTTGAGCCAGGCGTTGGAGCCCTTGGCCACAAGCTGGAACGCCGCGCCATTGATGTCCGCCGTCGGCTCGGCGCCGTCCTTCATGGCGAAGCCCATGATCACCGACACTTCGTTCTGCACGTTCTCGCCGGGACGGTTGGAGATGAACACATAGGCGTCGTCGCGTTTGAGGCTCGCCGGCGCGCGCTCTTTCGGGCGGGCCAGCGTGTAGCAGGTCTTGTTCTTGCCGGCGGCGGTGAACACGTCCCACTCGCCGAATCGGCCAACGGGCGTCGCCTTGCCGGACCCGCCCTTGGCGTCCGCCTTCTTCGATTTGTCGGCCTTGGCGCCGTCAGCCTTGGTCTTGGCCGCAGGCTTCGACGAAGACTTGGCTGACGAACTCGAGCCCTGCGCCGCCTTGTGCGAAGCAGGGGCCTTGCCCTTGTCAGCTTCCTTCGCGATCGCCGCCGGAGCTGCGAGCGTCAGCGAGATCAGCGCCGCCATGGCGCAGTGCAACAGTCGAATCATGTTTCGATCATACCCAATTTGCGGGGCGACGGCGAAGCGGGGACGGTTATGGAATGGCGGGATCGCGGCGAAATTCAGACGGACGGGCCGTCGACCGCGGGCTTCCGTGGACCGCAGCGAACAGATATTGTCGGAGCGTTGAATGGAGCCGATCATGGGTTTGAACATTTCGCGCATTCGCGCCGTCTTTCTTGCGGCGCTCGTCGGCCTGAGCGTCGCCGGCTGCGGCTACAATACAATCCCCACCGCCGAAGAAAACGCCAAGGCCAAATGGGCCGAAGTGCAGAACCAGTATCAGCGGCGGGCCGACCTCATTCCCAATCTCGTCGCCACCGTGCAAGGCTACGCCAAGCAGGAAAAGGACGTGCTGACCTCGGTGATCGAAGCGCGCTCGAAGGCGACCTCCGTCAAGGTCGACGCCTCGCAGCTCACGGACCCCGAGAAGATCAAGCAGTTCCAGGACGCGCAAAATCAGCTGTCCGGCGCGCTCGGGCGGCTCATCGCGGTGTCGGAAGCCTATCCCGATCTGAAGTCGAACGCGAACTTCCTCGCCCTGCAGTCGCAGCTCGAGGGCACGGAAAACCGGATTGCGGTGTCCCGTCGCGATTACGTCGAGGCTGTGCGCGAGTACAACCTGACTTTGCAGACCTTTCCGTCGATCATCTGGGCCAAGACGATCTTCGCCGGCAAGCAGCCGATGGCCGGCTTCACCGCCTCGGAGGAGGCGCAGAAGCCGCCGCAGGTGAAGTTCTGAGGCGCCGATGAGGCCGAGCCCCGAGGGCTCCGCCATCGCGAGGAGCGTCATGCGAAGTCGGACATCTCTGACTTCGAATTGCGCGACGAAGCGTCCCCGCCCGGGCGTTCGGCGAACGGAGGGGTTCGTCGCGCTAGCAATGGCGCTGGCGCTCTTCTTCGCGACCAGCGCGTTCGCCGCGCTCACATTCCCTCAGCTCACGGGCCGCGTCGTCGACGAGGCGAATATCCTGCCGCAGGCTACGCGGTCGGCGATCGAGACGAAGCTCGCCGACCTCGAAGACAAGTCGGGCATTCAGCTCGTCGTCGCCACGGTCGGCTCGTTGCAGGATTCCGACATCGAGACGTTCGCCAACCAGCTGTTCCGCACCTGGAAGCTCGGGGAGGCGAAGAAGAACAACGGGCTGTTGCTTCTGGTCGCGCCGAACCAGCGCAAGGTGCGCATCGAGGTCGGCTATGGTCTCGAGGGCACGATGACCGACGCCCTGTCGAGCGTCATCATCCGCAGCGCAATCATTCCAAAATTCCGTTCCGGCGATTTCGCCGGCGGCGTGACCGCCGGCGTCGACGCGATGATCGACGCGCTGACGGTGGATTCATCGGAATGGCAGAAGAAATCGAAGGTTCGGGTCGACCAGAAGTCCGATCCGTTCGATCAGCTGATGCCGTTCATCATACTGGCCATCTTCCTGTTCGTTTTCATTTCGATGGTTCGCAATGCGCGCGGAACGTCCGGCCGCTGGGTGCGCCGCGGCGGGCAGACCGTCTTTATCCCGTCGAATTCCGGCGGCTGGAGCAGCGGCGGCTGGAGCAGCGGGTCCAGCAGCGGCGGCGACTCCGGCGGTTTTTCCGGAGGCGGCGGTTCATCGGGCGGCGGCGGCGCGTCGGGAGACTGGTGACATGATCTCGAACGAAGATCGCGACCGCATTTCCGCCGCCATACAGGCCGCCGAGCAGAAGACGGCCGGCGAGATCGTCTGCGTGCTGCTGCGCTCGTCCTCGGCTTATTCCTACGTCCCGATCCTCTGGGCGTCGTTCGTCGCGCTGGCCTTGCCGTGGGCGTTGGTCGCGTTCACGCAGATGAGCGTCACGCGCATTCTCGCCGCGCAGGGCGCGACATACATTCTCATGGCGCTCGCGTTGTCATGGACGCCTCTGCGGGTCGCGCTCGTGCCGCGCGCGATCAAGCGCACGCGCGCGCATCGCGCCAGCATGGAGCAGTTTTTCGCGCGGGGCGTCGCGCGCACCGGAAATCGCATGGGCGTGATGATCTTCGTCTCGCTCGCCGAACATTACGCGCATGTGGTCGCCGACGACGGCGTGGCGGCGCGCGTGGAGCACGCCGTCTGGCGCGACGCCGTCGACTCCTTGACGGCGGAAATCGCCAAAGGGCGGATCGCCGACGGCTTCATCGCCGCCATCGGACGCTGCGGCGCCGTCCTCGCAGAACATGCGCCGCCCGACGGCGCTCCACATGTCCTGCCGGACAGAATCTACGTGCTGTAGCGATTCTAGTTGGCGAACGCCGCGCCCAGGACGGCGCCGGGCCGATCGACGGCGCCCGTCTGCACCAACGCGACATAGCGATCGCCGGGCGCCGCGTTGGACGGCGCATCGAAATGGGCCGGCTTGCCGGTCCATTCGCCGAGACGGGTCATCTTGCGCACGACGTTGGCGTAGGTCAGCGTCCGGCCGGCGTTTTCGCCGCGCCCGACCTCGACGGTCGCCGTCGGCTGGATCTCCATCAGCCAGACCGAGGCGTTCGCGTCGGCGCCTGCGCCGACGTCGACAGTCACCCGCCCGTTCGCAGTCTTCGCGTCGACGTCCAGTTTCAGGGCGCCGGCATGGGCGGCGATCGATTGTACGACCGCGTCGCGATCGGCGCCGACCACGTGCGCGACGCCGTCGATCACGGCCTGCGGCGTATAGACCTGGCCATCGCCGCGCGCCTGGGCGTAACCCTTCTGGCGCGCCGTGCACTGCGGCGAGGCGAGCGTGTCCTTCCAGCCAATGTAATCCCAGTAATCGACAGGCAGCGACAGGACGACGAGCGAGGGGTCGCGGGCGAGGTCGCCGACGATCCGGTCAGCCGGCGGGCAGGACGAGCAACCCTGGCTCGTGAACAGCTCGACGACGCCCCGCGGGCGTTCGGCGGCTCCTGCGGACGTTGCGGCGCAGAGCGCGGCGGCTGTGACTATGACGAAGCGGGGGCGCATCAGGAATTCTCCGGTACCTTCCTGATACGCGCGGGTCTGCGCACGAACCATTCACATTGCGGTGAAACGTCGGGCGCTACCGGCCGCGCAGCGCGTTCAGCACCTTCATGCCCGGCCGGCCGCGCTGCGGCATGCCGATCTGCTGTTCGATCGCCATGATGGCGGCGCGCGTCTTGGCGCCGACCGCGCCGTCGGGTTCGCCGACGTCGTACCCGCGCTGAATCAGGAGGCGTTGCAATTCGCGCCGTTCATTGCGCGACAGGCCGAGATCGTCGGTCGGCCATTCACCCTGTACGCCGGGCCTGCCCTTCAGCTTGTCGGTCAGAACCGAGATGGCGAGCGCGTAGGCTTCTGAGCCGTTGTAGGAATAGGCCGCGTCGTAGTTCTTGAACACGAGGAAAGCTGGACCGTCGCGCCCGGCGGGCATCAGCAGCGCGGCCGTCCCGTCCCCTGTCAGGCCGCCGCCGCCGAACTTGCGAATTCCGTGGTTCGCCCAGAATGAGACCGGATGCCGCGCCGTACGGCCGCTGGGGCCGGAGTAGCCGGACGGCGCCTGAACCTCGTAGCCCCAGCCATGGCCGGTCGCCCAGCCGGAATGGCGCAGATAATTGGCGGTGGAGTGCAGGGCGTCGGGCACGGAATTGACGAGATCGCGTCGGCCGTCGCCGTCGCCGTCCACGGCCAGACGCAGATAGGTCGAGGGCATGAACTGGGTGTGGCCGAAAGCGCCCGCCCAGGACCCCCAGAGGTCCTCGGCCTCGAGATCGCCGCGCTGGATGATCTTGAGCGTCGACATCAGTTCGCCGCGGAAATAGTCCTGCCGGCGTCCACCCGTGCAGACGAGCGTGGAGAGCGCCTGCGGCAGGTAGAATTTCTTGGCGGCCTTGCCAAAGTCGGACTCGACGCCCCACACGGCGGCGATCGCATAGCGGTCGACGCCGTAGCGCTGTTCCGCCGAGGCGAGCGCGCTGGCGTATTGCCGCATCGCCGCCCGCCCGTCGGCGACCTTCTCGTCGTCGGTCAGGGCCGCCAGATAGTCCCAGATCGGCGTCTTGAACTCGGGCTGATTGTTCATCAGCTCGATCACCTTCGGTTCGGCCGTGACGTTCTTGAAGGCGGCGTCGAACGTCTGGCCGGAAATCCCCTGCGACACGGCTTGCGCGCGCAAGGACGCGACGCAGGACGAGAAGTCGGCGGCGGCGGGCGTGGCGCAACCGAGGGCGCCAGCGAAAACGAGGAAGCGCGGCAGTTTCATGCCGGGCAGGCTAGCCCGCCGCCATTAACGCGTCATTAACGTTGAGGAACGCTTGAAGCGCGGCGCGGCGCGCGCTTAAGTCGCGTTCATGTTGATCGATCGGCTGTTTCCGGCGATGTCGCCGCTGGCCGCCGCCGCGCGGCGAGTGGGCGCGCGGGCGCTCGACATCGTGTATCCGCCGGTCTGTATCGCCTGCCGGCGGGCGACAGCGGGACATTTCGCGCTCTGCCCGGAATGCTGGACGCAGATGCGCTTCATCGAACGCCCCTATTGCGAGCGGCTGGGCGTTCCCTTCGACGTCGATCTCGGCCAGCCGGGCCTTCTCTCGCCCGAAGCGATCGCCAACCCGCCCGTCTTCGCGCGCGCGCGCTCGGTCGTGCGGTTCGACGACGGGCCGGCGCGGCTGATCGTGCACCGGCTCAAATATTACGACCGTCTGGAGATCGCTCGGCCGGTGGGCCTGTGGATGGCGCGGGCCGGCGCGGACCTCCTGTCGGAGGCGGACCTGCTCGTCCCGGTGCCCATGCATCGGCTGCGGCTCGTGCGGCGGCGACATAACCAGGCCGCGCTGCTCGCCCGGGCCGTTTCGCGCGAGACCGGCGTGCCGGCGGACATGCGCGCGCTCGAACGCATCAAGCCGACGCCGCCTCAGGTCGGCCTTTCGCGGACGCAACGCGCCTCCAACCTGCAGGGGGCGTTTCGGGTCGGCGAGGCCGGCAAGCTCGCCGTGCTCGACAAGAACATCGTGCTCGTGGACGACGTGATGACGTCGGGCGCAACCGCCAACGCCGCCGCGCGCGCGCTGTTGCGCGCCGGCGCGCGACGTGTGGACGCGCTCAGTTTCGCCCGGGTTGTGACCGGCGGGTGACATCCCATATAACCGGGGCTCCCAGGAACGGACGCGATGCAATCAGTCACGATCTATACGACTTCCATGTGCCCCTATTGCCACGCGGCGAAGGATTTGCTGCGCAAGAAGGGGGCGGAGTTCGAGGAAATCTCCGTCGACGGCGACCGCGCCGGCCGCGCCGCCATGTCCCAGCGCGCTGGCGGACGCACCACCGTGCCGCAGATTTTCATCGGCGCGACGCATGTCGGCGGCTGCGACGACCTGTACGATCTGGAGTCGGACGGAAAGCTCGACGCGCTGCTGGCGGGTTGAGCGATGATCCGCTACGCGCTCGTCTGCGACGAGGCCCACGAATTCGAAAGCTGGTTCGCCAGCGCCGGCGCCTATGACGAACAGGCGCGCCGCGGCTTCGTGACTTGCCCGTACTGCAACTCTCCGCGCGTGAACAAGGCGATCATGGCGCCGAACGTGGCGCGCAAGGACCGCGATGAGGCGCCGACGTCCGCCCCCGCGCTTGCCGCCCAGCCTGCGCAGGACGTCGTTCTGGTCGACGAAAAGATGGCCGAAGTCCGCGCCATGGTGCGCGCGTTGCGCGAGAAGATCATGGAAGCGACGACCGACGTCGGCTCGGCCTTCCCGGAAGAAGCGCGCAAGATCCACGACGGCGAGAGCGAAGCCCGCCCGATCCGCGGTCAGGCGAGCTTCGAGGAAGCCCGCGCGCTGATCGAGGACGGCGTCGAGATCATGCCGATCCCGCCGTCCCCCGACGAGCGGAATTGAGCGTTCGCGCCCGCTTCATCGCTTTCGGAAGTTGTCGCCGCCTTCGGTAATACGGATGCTGCCTGCAAACCGCGCGCCTTGGTCGTCGAAGGCTACGCAGAATTCTTGCTCACTGCACGAAACCGAAAATCGGCGCGGCGTCGCCTTTGGATCGGGCTTGTCAGCATAGAGGTTGCCTTGTCTGTGGAAGTCCGTTCGCGGATTGCCCACCCAGTAATCGCCATTCGGATAGATGCCCACGCAATAATTGGTCGCTTGGCTGCACGCCAGCGCCGGCTGGCCAGTGGTCGGGATCGCGGCCGCGGCGGCCGCCGGCTCGAACTCGATCCGGTATTCCACTTTCATCCCGCGCCGAAGTTTGTGGCCGGGAATCAACTGAAAACTGACCTTGACCGCTGTCTGGCCCGGGTAATAGGTCCGGTTGAAAGTGACGTCGTAGGTAGCGTAGGGAGCCTGTGCGCCGTTGGCGCGCAGAAGGACGGCCTTCACGTCCGCGATCGGCGTGTTCCTTGGAAAGAAGCAGGTCCACTGCGCTACCGCGCCGCCGGACGGGACCGTGGGCATCGGGCTGATCCCACTGAAGGCGTCGCCATCGCCCTGCTGATTGGGATATTGATGGAACTGGTCGCAATCCGCCGCCCTTGCGCTCGCCGCAAGGGCGCCACAGAGAGCGGCGGCGATCAAAAATGCTCGCATCATGGCAAGTCCTCCCGACGTGTCGGGCCGATGCTAGCGAGCGGGAGCCGCGTTCTTTGTGAGTTCACTCACGTCCGGGGCTTCTGCGCCGCCATCATGTAATTGACGCTGCAATCCTCGGACGTCCGCCACTCGTCGAAGATCGGATGGTAGACGACGCCGGTGCGGTCGTAGATGTCCAGTCCAGCCGCGCGAAAATCGCCCGCCAACTCCCCAGGCGTGACGAACTGCTCCCAATTGTGCGTGCCGGGCTTCACCCAGCGCAGGATGTATTCGGCGCCGACGATGGCGAGCGCATAGGATTTCAGCGTGCGATTGAGCGTGGCGGCGAACAGGAAGCCGCCCGGCCGCACGAGGCGCGCCGCCGTGGCGACGAAGGCCGTGCGGTCGGCGACATGTTCGATCACCTCCATGATGAGCACGGCGTCGTAGCTCGCGCCGGTCTCGGCGAGGTCTTCGGCCGTGGTCGCGCGATAGTCGATCGTCAGGCCGGATTTGTCGGCGTGGGCGCGGGCGACCTCGATGTTGGTCGGCGCCGGATCGATCGAGGTCATGTTCGCGCCGAGGCCGGCGAGCGGCTCGGACAGGATGCCGGCGCCGCAGCCGATGTCGAGCACCGACAGGCCGGCGAGCGGGGCGGCCGGGTCGGCTGGCGCTTTGCCGAGCATCTCCTCGACCAGGATGTCGCGAATATAGTCGACGCGGGTGGGGTTCAGCTTGTGCAGCGCCCGCATCGGGCCCCAAAGATCCCACCATTCCTCGCCAAGCGCGTCGAACCGGGCGACGTCGGCCGGATCGACGCTGGCGGAACGGGGGCTGGCTGCCTGCGGCATGGTCTGTCCTTGCATCCTTCGTCCGCGCCGGCGCGATTGACAGGCCCCGGCGGCGCCGTATGTATACGCCGCCTTCGGACAGGGCGCGAGTGACGACGCGTCGCGCCAGAGCTTCGCAAGGTCGGAAGAACCCTCGGAGCATCATGTCCGCTCAGGCCAAACCCCGTCTGGTGATGAAGTTCGGCGGCACCTCGGTCGCCAACGTGGAGCGCATCCGCAACGTCGCGCGGCACGTCAAACGCGAGGTCGACGCCGGCTTCGACGTGGCCGTGGTGGTGTCGGCCATGTCCGGCAAGACCAATGAGCTGGTCGCCTGGTGCAAGGAGGCCGCGCCCCTGCACGACGCGCGCGAATACGACGCGGTGGTCGCCTCGGGCGAGCAGGTGACCTCGGGCCTTCTGGCCATCGTTCTGCAGGACATGGGCGTGCAGGCGCGCTCCTGGCAGGGCTGGCAGATTCCGATCATGACCGACGGCGCGCACGGCTCGGCCCGCATCGAGGGCATCGACGGCTCGAAGATCATCGAACATTTCAACGAGCGCGGGGAAGTCGCCGTGGTGGCGGGCTTCCAGGGCGTCCACAAGCCGACCGGCCGGATCGCGACCCTCGGTCGCGGCGGATCGGACACCAGCGCCGTGGCGCTGGCCGCCGCCATCGGCGCCGTGCGCTGCGACATCTATACGGACGTGGACGGCGTCTACACCACCGATCCGCGGATCGTTCCGAAAGCCAAGCGGCTCGACA
>CAZWJF010000023.1:0-36155 GCA_964634325.1 uncultured Rhodoblastus sp. | reverse complement strand
CCCCTATTCCCCCCGCCTGACGATCTCGCCCCGCTCGCGCGCGCCCGGCAGCTTGCGCGCCTCCGTGCGATGGAAGCTCTTGAGGTAGACTTCGTCGGGCGCGGTTTCGGCGCGGCGCAGCACGGCGATCCAGTGCGCGCCGTCGACGTCCCCCTGCACCACGAGATCGCGGTCGCCCTGGCGGATCGCCTCGCCCCTGTCGATCAGCGCCTGCACGATCGGATAGATTTCGGCCGGCGTCGACAGTTCGCCGTCCCTGGTGCGGCGCTGGCGGAACTGCTTGGCGGCGTCGGCGACCGAGAGGCGCACGACGCGCGTGGTCGCGCCGATCGCCCGGCCGAGATCGTCGGGCAGCACGGACACGGGCGCGGTCAGCTTGCCGCGCGCCACGTTGGCGGGATCTGTCGAGGCCGGATCATAGGGCACGTCGCCGGCGACCATGCGCCGGAACAGCCACGAGCCGGCGAGATCGGCGATCGCCGCGCGCCGGCTGTCGGCGTCCATCGCGTCGAGCTTGCCCATCAGCAGGTTCGAGACGTTCTCCTGCCGCACCTTGCCGGGATTGCGGCCCCAGCCGGGATCGACGCCGAGCGGCATGCGCGCGACCTCGCCCGTGCGCTTGTTCTCCCAGAAGTAGAACAGGCCGTCGTCGGGCGGCGGCTTGTCGGGGTCGTAGCCGAGTTTGATCGCCTCGTACTCGCTGATCTGCCGCAGGCGGCACATGCAGCCCCAGGCGGACGGCGGATAATGATCGTCCCACCAGGGATGGTCGACCGGCAGGATCGTTCCCACCCAGGTCAGATGCAGCGGCCGCTTTTCCGTCGCCGTCGATTCGACATAGATGAAATACGGCAGCACGCGCTTGGTTCGCTGCGCGCGCTCCCATTGTCCCGCGCCATAGGCGGTGCGCGTGTTCGCCCAGTAGATCGTGCGCAGGCGCCGCGACGAGCCGAGCTTGACCAGCTTCTGTTCGCCCGTGGCGGGATCGGTTTCGAGTTTCTCGCCCCACCAGCCCTTGGCCTGCAAAAGCGGTTTCAAACGGTCTCGAAAGACCTCGAAGTCCTCGCGATCGGCCATCGCCCTGTCGAGCGCGCCCTTGACGTCGGCGAGAATGTCGTAGCCCGCCGATTTGGCGACGGTGAAGGCGGCGGCGTGCTCGTCGAAGGAGAAGTCGCGCCAGTCCCAGCTCGGTCTGATCCCCTTGGCGCGCAGGAAGCGCAGAACCTCGTTCGGCGGCGTGGCGAAGGGGTCGGACATTTATTTGCCGGCGCCGGTCTTGTTCCCGGCGCCGGAAACATCGGAGCCGGCAATATCGTCCGTCTCGCCGAGGCCGCGCGATTTCATCAGCGCGACGGCGAGGCGCTTCTCCAGCGCGCTCACGTCGAGATCGCCGGCGAGTTCGGCGAGCTTCGCGCGGAATTCCTCGAACGATGAGGATTGATCGGCCGCCGCCAGGATCGCGTCGACCATCGGCCCGGCCTGCCGTTCCCAGTCGGCCGCCTCGTCGATCCCGATCGCGTCGACGTCGTCGATCGGCAGGATTGCGCCGCCCGAAACCTCGTTCAACGCGAGCCCATGGCATGCGCGGCAGCGGCAGCCCGCAACATGGCCAGCGCGCGGGCGACGTACGCCGGAGAGAGCGGCCGAATTCAAAGCCGCCTGGTTGTCGAGACGCTTCGTCTCCGGGCTCGGTTTCGCGTCGCCGCCGCCGGACGTCGGGACGAGCAGCTCCGCGCCCTCGGCCGGCGCGGGCAGGCCGACCATTTCGCGCACGTCGTCCTGGGAGACTTTCAGCCCGAGCGGCACGAGCTGCGACAGCGCGGTCGATTTGACCGCGACGTCCTCGCGCTTGGGCATGGGGAATTCGACCCACGGGCGATGGGCGCCCGCGCCGAAATTCAGCGCCACCGCCCAGGCGATGAGATCGCGATTGATCGTGCGCGCGAGCTGGCGGCCGTCCCATTCGACGATGTCCATGCGGACTTCGTCGTGCACCTTCGCCTGCGCCATCGACGAACCATTGTCCGTCGTCATCGTCTGGCCGAGCACGACCTTCGACACCTGCTCGTCGATGTAGCGCGCCTTGTTCTCGTAGCTCGGCGTTCCCGCGTTCTTGGCCTCGATGAATTCGATCATCATCGATTCCGGGATGATCGCGGCGGCGTCGCTGGCGATGCCCGCCACCGCGCGCAGCAGCGTGCGGCGTTCGGCCTCGCTGGCGGCGGGATGATATTTTCCGACGCGCAGCGGCATGCCGTAGACGTCGAGGAAGGCCGCCCAGTTCTTGATCGAGAAGGACTTGAACATGAAGCCCCAGGCGACCGTGCGCGCGAGGCCCGCGCGGATCGGTATGCCGGTCTTCAGCTTCGGCAGGTGGCGGATGAACTTCGCCGGCGGCAATTCGACGCCGTCGATCGTTCCGAATTCGGCGAGCCGCAGATCGGTTCGCGAGACGTAATCGAAGGTGAAGTAGCGCGGGTCGCGATGCTCGTAGGCGAGCGGAACCCATTTGCCGTCGCGCTCGCCCCAGCGGATTTCGCAGACGGAATAGCCCTTGCCGACGCCGTCCATCAGATCTTCGACGAGATCGACGAACTGCGGCTCCTCGATCAGCTCGCGCACGAAGTCGGCGATCTTCCGGTCGGTACGCTTCTCGCTGGTCGGCTCGACGGACGGCTTGATGCCGGCGATCGCGCGCTTCCTCACGCTGAGCACGCCGGCGTAATGCAGGTCGCGTTCCTCGATCTCCTCGGCCAGCGTCAGATAGGCGCGAATGTCACCGCGCACCGTCGAGCGCAGCAGCGTCGCGAGCTTGTCGGGCGTGAGCCCGGAGGCGACCGTCTGATCCCAGAAGGCGCGCGCGCCGATCAGTTGCGGCAGCGCGACGTCCTCGGCGAGTTTCTCGCGCGGCGGAAGCGGCTGGCCGTCGGGACCGAGTAGCGGCCGCGGCCCATGCATGCCGGTCGCGGAGCCGTCGACGCCGTAGCGCATCTGGTCGTTGTCAACGGGCGTCATGGAAGCGACCTTTCAGAAAACCGCATGTCGTCGTCGGCGTCGCGATCCTCGCCCCGATCGCTCGTGCGCAGCGACGAGACGCTCTCGTAGCCGTAGCTGAGGATTTGCGCGCGCGAGGCGGCGTAGGCGAGCATGAGAGCGACCGCCGCGTCGCCGTGGCGATCGCGGCTCTGGCCGGATTTGAGCGCGGGCACGAAGGGCACGCCGCCCTTGACCTGGACGAGACGCAGGTCGCTCGCGATCTCCGCGTCGGCGGGGATTTCGATCATGTCGTCTTCGAAGGCGGTCTTCAGCGGCTGCGCGTTTTCGCGATACCACTCGACGCTGAGCTTGACCGCCTCCGCGCGCGTCGCGCCGAAATCCTGTCCGGCCGCCTCGGCGAGCGCGAAGCCCAGGCCCGTCGCGTCGTGTTTCGAGGCGGCGTAGCGCGGCAGACGCGCGAGAATGTATTTTTGCACCTGGCGCTGCTGGTCGAAGGGAATCCGCTTCATCTCGACGACGAACGGCGTCACGCGGCGCAGCGTGCGCATCTGCGCCAGCGGCCAGAGCACGGTCAAATCCTTCACGCGGCCATAGTCCGCGCCCAGAAAATGCATCAGCGCGGGGTCGAGCCGCTTGAGCAGCGGCAGCAGCTCGCGCTCGCACCATTGGTCGACGTCGGCCTCGCGCAGTTGCGCCGGCCAGTGCGTGAATTCGTGAGGCCGCGCCAGCCGCAACACCGGAACGCCCTGCCGCGAGCGCGCCTCGATCAGCGGGCCGGGCAACCAGGCGCCGCCGCCTTCCGAGGGGATGCAGAACAGCTCCTCGTCAGCCGCGTCGCCGTATTCGCGGATGATGCCGGCGCGCCAGGCGGCTTCCTTCTCGACGGACCATTCCTCGCCGGTGCGCAGACAGATGCGCTGGTAGAGGCCGTCCTTCAACGCATCGTCGAAGTCGAAATGAACGAAGCCGTAGCCGCGCTCGCCCGAGCGCGCCTGCTTGACGAGTTCGTTGTAGTAGTTCCCCTCGGTGTTGTGCGTGGAGATGACCAGCACGCGGCCGCCCCAGATGAGCAGCGCGAGCGCCGCCTTCATCAGCTCTTTCAGATCGTCGTGGAAGGCCGCCTCGTCGATGATCACGAAGCCCTGGCGGCCGCGCAGCGAACGCGGGCGCGAGGCGAGCGCGACGATCTCGAAGCCCGAGGCGAAGCGGATGCGGAAGGCGGAGATCGCCTTCTCCGCCCCGTCGTCGAACATGAAATCCTGAACGCCGCCCTCGACGATCGCCTCGTCGAAGGCGCGCGCCCACATGGCGCAGCAGTCGATGAACTCGCGCGCCATGTCGAGATTGTAGCCGATGTAGAGCGCGTCCATGCCGCCGGCGTCGCGGCGGCTCGCCGCCGTCAGAACCGCGTCGGCCGCCACGCCCCATGTCGCGCCGGTGCGCCGCGACTTCTCGACGACGGTGACGCGGTAGGCGGCCGTCGTCGACAGCAGCCGCTGCTGGTAGGGCAGCAGGATCGCCGACAGGGTGGCGGCGATCGAGCCGGCGCTTTCCACGCCGGTCTCGATGCTCTCGCGGCGCATGCGCGCCCATTCGTCCGCCGTGATCGCGCGGGCCGAAAGCACGTCCTTCTCGGTGACGAGCTTGCCCATCGGCCCTAGCCGCCCTTCTGGAGATCGGCGCGCACGACGCCGAGCTGCTCCATGATCTTGCGCCGCGTGTCGGCGGTGATGCCGGGCGCCTTCTTCACGGCGTCGACGGCCTCGCCCATTTTCGCGTCGAGCTCGGCCAAGCGCTTGCGCTTGTATTCGGCCGACTGGCTCATCGCCATCACGGTCGCCTGATAGCCCTTGGCGAGATTGAAGGCGTCCTCGGAGGTGAGGTTCGCCGTGTCGGCGATCGCGGCGATCACGTTCTTGAGCTGCTCGCCGACGACGATCGCGGCTTCGTCGATTCGCTCGGGCGTGAGCAGGGGCGCGATCGCGGCGTAGACGGCGGCGTTCTCTTCGGCCTGCGTGCGCGCGGCGGCGATCCGCACCGCCTTGCGGTTGAACGCCGAGCGCGAGATCGGCGGCAGCGCCTTGACGGCGAGCCGGCCGTTGAGCTCGTCGAGAATGTCGGCCTGCGGGCGGCGGCGCGCGTTGAGCTCGCCGAGCGCCCAGCGCACGTCCTCCTGGCCGTCCTCGGGCATGAGGTCGAGCGAGGACAGACGGCCGGGCAAGGCGCGCTCAGTCATTGCGCCGCGCCCCGGACTTCGCTCGGTCGCTTGGCGAGCGCATCTCAGACCTCCGGCGGCGAGGGCCGCTTCACGCCGGGAATGACGGTCGCGCCCTCGACGTGTTCGAGGCCGCGCTTCATCAGCGTGACGATCTTCACGCTGCCCGAATCCATGATCGCGACCGCGCCCATTTCGGCGAGCCAGCCGAGCTGGACGTGCAGCCAGTCGCGCGAGCGGTTGATCGCCCAGCGCTCGGCGAGATCGTCGCGGATCAGGCTCGAATTCAGCCGCCGGTCCGGCTGCTCGGCCAGCGTGCGCAGCACGACGAGGCGGGCTTCCTGTTCGATGATCGTCGCCAGGCTCATTTACCGTGCTCCAGCATCACTTCCTGCATGCGCTCGGCGATCGCCTTGATCGGACCGACGCGCTCTATGATGACGTTCATCTGCCCTTCGAGCCGCGTCATCGCGAGTTTCATTTCGTGCACGACATCCTTGCCGGGCACGTGCTGCAGCTCGGTCGACACAGTCCCGACTTCCTTTTCGACATGATCGATCCGCTCGAACGCGCGGCCGATGTCGGATCGCAGAGACGCGATCACCTGGTCGTTTTTCTTCGAGAAGGCGACCCAGACCGAGGTGGCGAGCGCCACCAGCGAAATCACGGCGGAGGCGATTTGCGCGGCATTGCCAAGCTCCGACATCACTTCGCGCCTCGGCACGTCTCGATCGCCTTCGTTTCGCGGCGCCATTCGCCGGCGAGCAGCGCCATGCCGGGATCGGTCGCGTTCTTCTCGATCAGGCCGGCGACCGCGCGTTTCTGGTCGGGCGTCCAGTCGGTCGCGGTTCCGCAGCGCGGCGCGAGCTTCGCGCGGATTTCAGCTTTTCGCGCGCTTTGCGCCTGCGTCTGCGGCTGCACCGCCGCCGTCGGCTGCGTCTGCTTCGGCGCGCAGCTCGCGAGCAATATCGAGCACATCAGGGCGCCCAGAATTGACCATGGCCTGCGCATCGGCGATCTCGCTCGTGTCCTGCATCGTTTCGTCTTCCGCCGCGGTCGCCCCGGCGGTTCTTTCGTCGGCGTCGGATTTCCGCTTGAGCGAAACGCCGACGGCGCCGGCGATCGCCTCGGCCGCCCGCGCGACCGGCCCGACGATCGAGCCGACGGCGGCGAGCGAGCCGAGAACGCCGCTCATCTCAGGCCTTCGGCGTAGCGGCGACGACCTTGGAGGCGCGCACGCGGCCCCAGATGGCGAGCAGACCGCCGCCGAGCGCGGAGACCGACGTCACGAGGGTGACGACCTGTCCGATCGAATCCGACAGCGCCGCCTGGTCGGCGGGCGTGATCGAGTAGCCGAAAATGCCGGCCACGCCGGCGACGGCTGCGACCGCGCCGCCCCAGATGGTGGTCGAGGCGTACCAGGACTTTGTCTGATCCATTGTTCTCTCCTGTCAGAAGTTGATTTTCACCCACTCGTAGCCGCCGAGCCCGTTGCGCGCGCAGCCGGCCGTCGCGGCGACGCCGGCGAAGATCAGCAAGGCGGCGACGACGTAGGCGACCGCCTGGTCGAGCGTGAAGCGCCTCATGCGACCCTCCGCGTCTTGCCGGCGGCCTTCACCTTGGCGGCGGCTTTCGGAACGGCTTCTGCGATTGCGACCCGGCGAGCCGGATCGACCGCGACGCGCCCCGCCGGCGGAGCGATCGCCGCCTGCAGCGCGTGATAAAAATGCAACCCATAGCCCGCGATCAGCGCCGCCCGATCCGATCCGTTGATGATGCGACGCGCGTCGACCCAATCGGAACGCGAGCCCGCGAAATAGTCGGCGAGCTTGCGGCCGGTGAACCACCCTTCGAGCATGCCGAAAACGAGAATCGCAGCAGCGACGTCGGCGCGCAGCGCAAGCGAGGGATTACGGTCGAGATCGACGTCCGAGCCGATCACGCCGAGTGCGCGCAATCGTTGGGTGGCGTGCTCATAGTTGCGCCGCCAGGTGAGCTGCACGAGGCCCCGCCCGAAATAGACGTTGCTCCATGGTCCGGCCGGCTTCCCGTAGGATCGCCCGCGACCTTCCCCGAATTCGCAGATCGGCTGCATGGAGCGCGCCGTCTCGTGAAGCGCGGTTGCGAGCGAATAGGCCACGAAGCGCGGGTCTGAATTCGGCGCATGGCGCTCCCAGGCGTCGAGGATCGCGTCGCAGCCGGAGACCTGCTTGGCGCTCAAACGCCCGCCGAACGGCTCCGCTCGGATTTCGTCGAAGAAGATCGAGCGGTCCATATCACTCCTCCCGGCTGGCGAGGCGCACGGCGCGGCGGCCGTAGGCGGTGCAGCGCGGCCGCGCGAACAGGCCGCGCTCGTAGAGGCCGAGCGCGCCGCAGGAGACGCCGTGCCGCGCGATGATCAGGCGCAGATAGCGCACGCCGGCTTCGACGCCGGTCGCGCAATCGTAGAGATTTCCATGCACGCCGACCGAGCGGGCGGTGGCCGGCAGAACCTGCATGGCGCCGCGCGCGTTGGCGTGCGAGCGCGCGCCGCAGCGCCCGCGGCTTTCAATGGCCATGATCGCCGAGGCTACGCGATAGGGAACGCCGTTGCGGGCGGCCGAAGCCGCCAGCATCGAGGCGAGCGGCGCGGACGTTGCGCCGCGCTGGTGCGCGATCCTGCGCACGGGCGTCGCCTTGTGAACGACGCGCGCTTCGTACTCGCGCACGAAGAACAGGGCCGCGCTCTCGTCGGCCTTCGACGAGGCGATCGAGGCGACGAGCGCGAGTGCGCAGATGATGGCGAGGAGGAGATTGTTGATGACCGCGCGGATCAACAGCGCGTAGGGCGATCGCGAGAGGGTCACATAGCGCTCCGGGTCGAGACCCGCCTCCAGGAGGCGTTCGTCAGTACCCGTTGACCCTAGAAAGAGCGCTATCCCGAATTGCCGACCCCTTCGATGGTCGATCACGAAGAGGCGGCGCGCCGCGCACGCAGCATGGACGCAAATGGGCGATTAGAAAAGACGCCCCTGCCGCATGTCGACGAGCCCCGCGCGCACATTGTCGACGAAGGAGCGCGAGACGCCGAGCGCGCTGATCACCGCGTCGGTCGATTTTCCGGCTGCGAGCAGCTCACGGGCGCGTTCGCGCTGCACCGCATAGAAAGCCTTCGGTCCGAGCGGCAATCTGAAATAGGAGCCGCCGTTGCGCACACGGAAATGCGCGCAGAGGCGATCGGCGGCTTCTCGGCCGATCGTTTCGACGATCCAGTGTCCGTCGGGCGCACAGCCGGGAATATGCACGCGCACGCCGCCTTTCGCCTGAACGAGCGCGAGCGCGGCGTCGAGACCGACGACGTCGACGATCTCGTTCAGGAGCGGCGGGAAGTGCGCGCGGGAAACCGTCACGACTGAGGGTCTCCCTGCGGCGCATCCTGCCGATCAGGCGCATGACGCCGCGGCACGACCGGCGACGTCGATTCCTCGAAGGTCGTGACGACGCGGCCGTCGACGACGATGTAGACGAGGCCGTCGGCCTTGACCGTGTAGTCGCCGCCGCCGATGCGTTCAGCGGCCGCCGCCGCGCGTTCGAGCGAGCGCGCGAGCAGCGTGCGGATCGTCTCGACGTCGAGGCCGCCGGCGCGCTCCAGAAAGCGCAGCAGGCAACGATCGGAAATGACGAGGCGGGTCATGCGTCCCTCTCGATAAAGGCCAGAAGATCGGGCGGCAGATCGCCGGCGCGGTCCGCGATCGCGCGCAGCGCGCGGGCGATGGCGGCCGCCGCCGGCAGGCGGCCGCGCCGCGATTGAAGATCGCTGAGAGGGCGTTTCGAACGGCCGTGCGCGATCGCGCGTTCGAGCGCGTCGAGCGCGTCGCGCCGCTCGTGGAAATAGAGCTCCGCCTCGTCGGCGAGGTTGCGCAGGTTCACGAGGCGCGCCTTTCCCGTTCGAGGCGCGCCGCCGCGCGGTCGAGATCATGCCAGGCGGCCCATGCCTGCTTCCACGCCTTTTCGGCGATCTGCGCGGCGACGTGCAGGCCTCTGGCGCGCAGGAACAGGGCCTCGAAGTCCGCCGTCCCCATGGCCGCGCGCGCGGCGCGATGCGCGCGGATCGAATCGTCGAGCGCGCCGTCGTAGAGCGCCTTGACGCGCGCGAGCGTGCGCTGCTGGATGTCGGCGCGCGCGCGCGCCTGATCGGCCGCCGACGACCACGGCCGCGTTGCGCGCACGCCTTCCTCGTCGACCGTCGGCATGGTCAGTCTCCCCGGCCGTCTCGCGCGCCGCTGTCGGGCGAAGACGGCCGCCTCCACATCGTTTCGAAATGCTTCTGAAAGGCGGCGATCGCGCCGGCGTCGTCGGTGACCATGAGGTCGTTGTCCTGCTGCTTGAGGCCGCTGGCCGAGAAATTCGCCGCGCCCATGCGCAGCGTCTTTCCGTCGACCAGGTAGCTCTTCAGGTGCATCCACGGATTGCGCTGCGAGCGTTTGATCTCGACGCCCGGCGTCGCGGCCAGCGCGGCGCGCTTCTGCGCGGCGTAGCCGGTATCGCGCTCCTGGAACGGCTCCAGAAACAGCCGGATTTTCACGCCGCGCGCCGCCGCCCGCGACAGCGCGTCGATGACGGCGACGTCGGTCAGCACATAGGCCGCGACGTCGATGCGCTCCGCCGCCTGGTCGATGAGGCGGACGTCGACGCGTTCGAGATTCTCCTCGGGCGCGTAGTGGAGTTCGAGACGCGGCGCGGCGAATGCGGGCGCGGCGACGAGAAGAGCGAGGGCGAGGACAGCGCGTTTCACAGGCAACCCCTTTCCTTCAGACGCCCGAGCGCGAGGGCGATCTTGACCGACGGTTCGTTCAATTCCTCGGCGATTGCAGCCTTGTCGGGCATACCGAGCCGGCGCGCGACAGCGAGGACGGCGGCGTCGTAGGAGCCTTCCTTTGGCTCGCCGGTCGGCGCTTTTCGCGTGCGCTTCTCGCGCCGGACAGGCGCGGCGACTTCCATGACGGCTGGCGCCGCCTCGGCGGCGAAGGCGCCCTTCCACAAAATCTCGACGGCGCCCTTGATCGCGTCGACCGCGATCTTGGCGGTCTCGACCGATGTGATCTCAATCGGACCGATGATCGTCTTGTCGACCAAATTGATGTTGAGCATTGTCATGAAAGCCCCTCCAGAATGGATTGCACGATATCTTTCGACGCGCCGGTCGCCGACGCGATCCAGCCCGCGCCCCGGCCGATCGATGCGTAGGCTTTGACGGCGCGCACGAGCGACGAGGATGGGCCGCCGTTGGTAGGCGCAGCGCGAACTGGCTCTTCCTCGAAGTCGCCTTCCGCGCTGCGTCGCAACGCTTCGCCGAGCCGTTCAGCATTGGCGATGTCCATCCGATAGCCTTGGCCCCAATGCGTCTCGATGCGCACGTCGATCGCCGCCAGTCGCCGCCTTGCCTTGCAGACGAGCACGTCGATGATTTTCTGTTCCGGCACGTCGTTGCGCAGACCGTAGGCCGCGATCATCAACCGTTCCTTCGTGACAAGGTTCGGCGCGGCTTTCCAGACGGCCGCAACGACCCGGCCTTCGCCCGGCGAAAGGCCGAGCGGCGCCATCGAAATCCGAGGCGCGATCGCGTCGCGAAGCTGCCGGTTGAGTTCGGTCAGCCTCTCGACCTGCTCCCGCATTTGCGCGAACGCCGCGTCGCGCCCGGATATCACGCCGCTCTCCTCTTCGCTTCGGCCGCCTTCGCGCGGCGGATGATCTTGCCGATCGCCGCCGACAGGCGGTCGAGCGCGCGCTCGTCATAGTCGTCGAGGCGCGCCCCGAGCCCTTCCAGGCCGCCGAACGTCTGCGGATCGAAGGTCGGCCGCTGCTTGCGCACGATGGCGGTCTGCGCGGCGACGATCGCCATCTTGCGCTCGATCACGTTTCTTCCTTTGGGCCATGCGAATGCATGGCCTTGATCGCCTCGCTCTGTCTCCGCCAACCGCTCGTTGACAGAGCGGGCGATCCACGCCTTGAGGCCTTCGATCGCCTTTCGCGCGTCGGCGGCGTCCTGCAGGAAGCGCGTATGCGTGAGGCCCGTCTGCCGCTCGACGAAGGCGATCAGCGCGCGGTCGCTGCGATCGGCGACGATCCCGAGATTGAACGCGGCGATCCACAAAGCCTGCAACGGCTTGACGTAAGGCCCGCTCGCCGCGCGGGCGCGCGCGTCCGAAAACGCGGCGCGGCCGGCCAGACGCCGCAACTCGCCGATCACGCCGGCCGCCTGGATGAAGGTCAGCCGCGTCGATGTCGGGACGCCGTAGCGGCTCTGCAGGAAGGCGCGGTAATCGTCGTCGGTGTAGCCGGGAATGCGCCGGCGCAGCGCGTGGATCGCGCGGGTCTGTTCGATCGAGGTCATGGCGCGCGGTCCAGAAGCTGCGCGGTCAGTTCCTCGATCTCGCGATCGCGGTCGGCGTCGCGCGACATCAGCAGGCCGAGGCCGCAGGCGACGAACAACAGCGCGAGCGCGATCCCGCCCGCCGTCGGATAGAGCGCGCCCATGCCGCCGCCGGCGGCGCAGAAGCCCGCGCCCGAGAGAAGCGCATTGAGGTCGCGCATCACACGTACTCCTTCCTGAGAATGTCGGCTTCGAGCGCCGCGGCGAATTCGGAGCGCGACAGCCAGCGCCAGTCGAGCGCGTCGGCGGCCAGCGCATTGGCCTCCTCGCGCAGGCCGAGCGTGACCAGCGCGTCGAGCGGCGCGCGCGTCAGCAGATCGACGCGGACGCCCGCCTCGAAAGAGCCCGCGACGGCGCGCGTGCAGGCGAGCTTGCCCGAGCGCATGAAGATGCGGCAGACGAGATCGCCGTTCTGTTGCAGGAGGGCGATGGACATCAACGCTCCTCCTGGTCGATTGCAACCGCCACGATCTTGATAAAAGCGCGCCCCTCTTCGTCGATGCCGGCGAGGAATTGGTCCAGCCAGCGGGTTTCGCTCGGCTTGGCGAGTTCCTCTTCGACCAAGGTTCTCAGTCCGTACTCGACAACCATCTCGTCGACGATTTCGGCGAAGAACGCGCCATCGTCGGCAGCCGCGCGGGCGACGTCTTCCGAGTGGACGGCGAGCTCCCAGAATTTCGCGGTCATGCCTTGCCTCCCTCGATCTGCGCCTCGAACGGCGTGACCGTGAAATCCTCGCCGGCCGAACCGATCGACACGCCGGGGATGTTGGTCGCCTTGCCCGGCGCGGCGAGCATGGCGTCCTTGTCGATCTCCTTCTTGATGCGCACGAAGCCGAGATATTGTCCGTCCGGCTGCGCCTCGCACCAGGCGACCACGTCCTCCGCCTTCACGCCGCGCAGGCTGACCTTCGGCGGGAGGGTGCGCCATTCGATCTTGCCCGCTCCGAACTGGTGATATTTTACCTTGCCGGAAGCGGTCAGTTCGTTGCGATGCGCGTCGCAGAAGACGCGCAGCCCTTCCGTCAAGGTCTTGATCTCGGCGGTGTAGGCCGAGGCGGCCTGTTCGCTCGCCTGCTTGATGGCGGCGATCTGATCGTTCATGTCGTGCTCGATGCGCGCCACGATGCGCGCGGCGAGGCCGATGCGCGCGATGTAGTCGCACGCCTCGTTCGCCGATTGCGGCACGGCGAGATTGGCCGCGCGGGTCTTCGCCTTAGGCGGCCTGTTCGGGGTTTTGACCATTTTCAAAGCCTTTCGAAAGAGTGTTGGAGGGGTCGCCGGCGAGCGCCAGAAAGGCGGCGGCCAGCTCCTGCAATTGCGCGACGCCGACGCCCATGGCGGCGCGCGGGCCGTCGAGGATGGTCAGCGCGATCGCGCGCACGTCGTAGTCGACAGGCAGCGCGAAGGCCGTCCGCGCCGCCACGCCGCTCTCGGCGGCGCATTCGATCTCGATCTCGATGCAGCCTTCCGCGAAGGACCGATCGCGGTCGAACAGGGCGTCGGCCTGCCAGACCGCGCTGTTGACCGCCGCACGCTCGACGCCGAGCTTCATGCAGATCGGCAGCGCGCCGTAGCCCGCGCGGGTGGCGATCCGACAGAACGCGAGCCGAGCGGCCCGGCCGTCGCGCGCCGAGCGCATCTGCGCCGGCGTGACGGAAAAGACCGCGCAGGCGCGCTCGAACAGATGTTGCAGGGACGGGCGCGTCATGCCGGCTCTCCCCGTTCCGGTCCGACGTCGCACGGCGCGCAATCCCTGTCGTCGTCGAGCGCGCCGGCGATGATCGCCAGCGCGGTCTCGACCGAGACAGTTCCGGCGATGCTGGTGCGAGCGCCGCGCGGAAAGACGACGACGTTCGACGCGGATTGCACTTCGCGCATCGTCCGCAACCGCGCGTTGGTGCGCGCGATCGAGGCCGTCATCGCGTCGGTCGCCGCGCGCTCCTCGTCGAGGCCGGCGATGACGCGATCGAGCGGGGTCGCCGCGCCCACGCTTTTCGCGCGTTCGAGCTCGCGCGCCATCTGCTCCCATTCGGCGAACAGCGCGTCGAAAGCGACGAAGGCTTGCGGATCGATGCAGATGCCGTGCTCGCGATAGCCGGAGAGCCAGTCGCGGAATTCGGCGACGCGGGAGGAGAGCTCAAGCATCGCCCGCCTCCCTTCTGCCGTGCGCATGCACGCAGCTCCGGCACGCGCGAAACAGCTTCGCGCGCGTCGAGGACGAGCCCAGATGGCGCTTGCCCTGCTCGGCGATGCAGACGTCGCGCGTGATCTCGTCGAGCACAGGGCACATGACGGTCGCGCCCATGAAGGCGCCGCGCGTCTTGGCCTCGACCTTGCCGAGGTCGCCCTTGTAGTTCGCGCGAATGACCGACGAGACGACCGCGACGGAATAGTCGAGCCGCCTGGCGACCTCGGAGGCCGTGGTCGCGTTGCACTGGCGCGCGAGTTCGGCGACCCAGTCGGGCAGTGCGTCGCCCCAGCAGGCGCGGGCGTTGGCGAGAAAGTCGACGTCAGCCATGGGCCACCTCGCTTTCGCCGACGATCTTTTGCGTGTTGGCGTCGAAGACGATCGACGCGTTGAAGACGCGCGGCGCGAGCGGGCCGGTGTCCGCGCTCCGCCTGAGACGCCACGTTCCCGCGCGCGCCCCCGGCGCGCCGGGCGCGCCCTTGCGATAGGGCTCGACGACGATCAGCACGCCGGCCTTCGTGAGCCGGCGCAGATATTCTTCGGCCGTCCGCGGCCTGACCTGCACTTCAGGCGTCGACGCCGAGGCCGCGAGCTCGGCGACGCTGAACGTCCCAAGCGTGCGCATCGCCGTCCAGAGCTGCTGTTGCGCGCGCCCGCGCGTTCCCGCGTACTCCGGCCGGCGCTGCACCGGCGCCTTGGCGGCCTTGATCGCGACGGCGTAGATCTTCGCGGGCAGACCGATCGATGATTTGCGCGCGCCGATCTCCTTGATCGCGCCTTGCTTGACCATCGCGTAGAGCCAGCTCTTGACGGTCGCCCAGGCGACGCCGTTGGTGCAGCCGGCGAGCTCGCCGAGCGTGAAGCCTTTGGCGCCGTAGCTTCGGGCGACCTTCCAGTAATGTTCGGGGCCGCGCGGCAGCGCGACCGGGATGGAGAAGGGACGGTTCATGCGGCCCTCCCTTTGAGAGCCGTCAGCCGCCCGCGCGGCTTTGGCGCTTCGCCGGTGAAGATCGCGCCCTTGTAAGTGTCAGGCGTCAGAACCTTCGCGCCGTTCGCCCGCGCCCATTCGACCATCTTGTTCATGGTGGTGACGATGCGGCGCGCGCGGCCGTCGGTCTTGACCAGCACGTCCTGCAACAGCGCGTCGTCGATCTCGATGCCGGGCAGGAAAATTTTTGCGAGCTTTTTCGCGTCGCTGATGTCGCAGGGCTGCGCCGGAAACCAGTCGAGCACGCGATTGTGGACGCGCTCGTAGCGCACGAGCTTGTTCGGCAGGTTTTCCTCGCCGACCAGCAAAACCGGGGCCTGCGAGGCCTCCGCGATCTCGCGCACGATTTCGATCAGGCCCTTGTCGACGAGCTTGTCGGCCTCATCGATGATCAGCGGGCGGTCGGGCTCGTCGCCGAGCAGCATGACCGCCTGCTCGACCATATCGGCCGTCGCGCCGCGCGGATCGTTGACGCCGCATTCGCGCAGGATGTTGCGCAACAGCGTGCGGCGGTTCCAGCTCTCGCCGACCTCGACGCGGATCGCGCCGGTGCGGTTCTGCACGAAGATCGTGGCGTAGCTCTTGCCTTCGCCGGAGCGGCCGTAGATGCAGCCGAGGTTGGGCAGATGCGGCCCGCGCTTCTGCAGGGTGAGGGTCAACTCCATCGCGCCCATGACGTTCTGCAACGCCGCGAGCGAGGATGATTTGACCGGAGGTTTGTGGTCTGTCATTCTGGCGTCCTTCGAAATTGGTTGATCTTCCGGAAGCCGTCGGTTGCCGCCGACGGCTTCTTCTTTGCCGCCGCTCAAACCAGCGACGGCGTTTCACGCTCCCTTCCGGGTTACTCGCAGGCGGGGAACGCAACGCGCCGCCTGCGTCTCGGGTCGACGGCCACGCGCTACTTGAGCGCCGCCTCCCCGAATTCCTCGACCATGTGCTTCATGGCCGCGTATTCCGCGCTCTCGCGGTAGCCGCCGAGCCACAGGGCGTCGTCGGTGGAAAGCTCCACGCCGCGCGCGACATCGGCCTCCAACGCCTGCGCGCGACGAAATCGCTGCTGTTTGGTTTCGGGCAGGCGATGCACGGCCGGCGCGGCGGGCGCAGCGGGCTTTTCCATCGCGTGGCTTCCTGACGCCGGGGCGCCAACGACATGCGATTCCGTCGCCTCGGCGGCGGCGCGCAGGGCTGGCGTCGAATAGCTCTCGACCGGCTTCGGGAAGGCCAGCAGCTTGCCGGCGGCTTCCGCCTCGCGGCGGGCGATCGCTTCGGCGAGCGCGGGCTTGTCGCGCTTGATCTCGCGCATCGCGCCCTTGATCTCGGCCATGCGGTCGGCGAGCAGCGCGCGCTGCTGCGCCTTGGCCTCGGCGAGCGCCTTCTGCGGATCGACGCCGGCGAGCTCCGGGCAGATTCCCTCCCCGAGGAATTCAGCGCCGTCCTCGGAAAACAGCCAGATGCGCCCGAGATCGGCCGGGTCCATGCGCACCAGGCAACGCGTCTCCGGCAGCACCGCGGGCGTCAGATAATGCGCATTGTCGACGCGCACGCCGCGCTTGGTGACCGTGCGAATTCCGTCGCCGCCGGCGATGGGCGCGAGCAGCATGTCGAGCGCGCGCACGTCGTCGATCCGCCGGATCGTTCCTGGCCATGCCGCGGCTGCGGCGGCGGGCGTGCGGCCTGCAAGGCCGGCGTGCGGGGCGTGCTCGTAGCGGTTTTGCGCCCAATGGTCGCAGCGGCGCTGGAATTCGGCGGCGTCCATCTCGACGCAGAACACATTGTCGGCGCTCTCGCCGAGCCGCGCGGCGAAAGCCTTGCGCTCCTCGATGACCTTCCTGTCGGCGACGCTATGGCCGACGAAGCCCGGCAGATCGGCCGCGCAATCGCGCTGGAAGGTGCCGATCACGCGCTCGACATGGGCTTTCGCTTTTGGAGTAAACGGCGGCGACACCTCGATCTCGATGCCGAGCGCGGCGAACAGGCCGACCGTGCGTTTGGCGCGGAAATCCGAGCCGTTGTCGGTCTTGATGCGCTCCGGCGCGCCCCACGCCAGCAGCGCCTTGCGAATGAGCAGCGCGACCGCGTCGGCGCGCGGCGTCTTGGTGACGAGCAGGATCGTGCGGCGCGAGAAGCGGTCGATGCAGGCGTAGATGGAGTGACGGCCGGTCGTCAGCAGCACGTCGGCGGGCGAGGCGTCGATCTGCCATTGCTCGTTGAGCCGCTCGACCGCGTTGGAATTGGAGCCGGACAGCTCGTATTTGCTCTTGAAGGCGTCGGGGTTTGTGATCGCCGTCAAAGCGACCTTCTCGTCTGTTTTGAGGCGCTTCAAAACATGGCGCACCGTCCGTTCCGGCGCGACGAGGCCGGGAAATCTGGCGGCGAGATGATCGGCGACGCGGCGCGCGGTGACATGCGGCTGATAGGCGATGAAGCCGAGAATGAAGGTGCGGATTTCGGGCGCGTCCAGCGCGCCCTTGCCGCGCCGCGCGGCGCCGCGATCGACGCCGAGTTTGGCCGCGCCCTGTTTGGAAGCCGCGCGCCAGCGCGCGATCGTGCGGGGCGAGACTTCGCGCACCGCCTGCCTGATCCACGCCTCGATCTCGACGCGGCCGCGATTGTATTGCGCGGAAAACAGCCGGTCGGCGGTGTTGCGGGTGAGGCTCGCATCGCGCGCGAAACGGTCGGCCGCCGCCAGAAGCGCGAGTTTGGCGTCGCGCGTCTCGATGGCGGGCAGGGTGAGCTGCTCGGCGGCTGGCTCCGCCGCGGCGCGCGCGGCTTCCACCGCCGGCAGGCCGACATGCCCGATTGTGCGCGCCGCGTAGAGCGCCAGCGCCTCGGCGGGCAGCAAAGAGACGTGATATTCGAGGCCGCCGCCGCGCGCTCTTCTTTGACGGACTTTCGAAGAGAGAGAAAGCCAGCCCTCGCGCTCCGCATATTCGTTCCATCCGCGCTGCGTCGCCGGCAGGCCGGGCAGCGCGAGATCGGCGAGTTCTGCGGTGGAGAGCCAGTCGCGCATCAGCGGGGCCTCAACAAAAGGTGAGGCCGGCCAAGGCTCAGGAGAGCCACGGTCGAGGGAACCTCGCCCACGCGAGCGGCGCGGAACCGACGCGCCGCGACTGCCTTGCGACGCGACACCTGAAATACGCCCTGCTCGAACTCTTTCTGAAGCCGAGCGCGCTTCGCCTTTTTGGCAGCATTTCGCTTGATGCGCTGCGCGTGCGCGTCGCGCTTCTTCGACTTACGCATCACGACCTCCACATCTTTTTGAGGAGACGCGCGAGCAGTGCGAACCCGACCAGCGCGAGCACGTAGAGAACGATCGCCGCTGCGGCGACCTTCGCGACGAATGAGACGCCGGCGATCATGCAACCCTCGCTTCATGCGTCTCGCGCATCAGCATGAGCCGCGTCTGGCCGCCGATCGGCAGCGACCAGCCGAGCCCGCGATGCGTGACAATCTCGACGTCGGTTCCGGCGAGCGCGGCGCGCAGGAAAGAGACGTGCTGGCGCAGGGCGCTCTCGCCGCGCCCATGGGCGCCGTAGAGCGCCGTCTCCAGCGCCGCGACGGTCGCGACCGCGGGGGCGACAGCGTAGAGCGCCGACAGAAGCCGCATCTGCATGGGCTGCAGCGGCAGGAACGGCCAGTCGTAGACGGCCTCGTGACGACGGCGCAGATCGGCGACCGTCGCTTCGAGATCGGCGATGCGGGCGACCAGCGCGGCTTCGCGGGCGGCGTCCATCACGCGCCCCTCGCCTTGGCGGCGCGCTTACCATCGCCCTTGCCGTCGTTCTTGACGATCTCAGCGCCGATCTCGCGCAAGAAGCCCGCGCGCGTGACCTTGGAGGCCTTTTCCCACGCTTCCAGCAGGGTGGCGAGCAGGCGGGCCTGCGGATCGGCGACGACCGGCTTGTCCTTGCCGATCGCGACGCGCGCCTCGGCGACGGTCTTGGCCTCGCCCGACGCGATGAAATCGGCCGCCTCGACCTGCTCGTCCGGCGAGAGATCGCAAAGCGCGAGAAGCGCCTGCTGGTTGCGCTCGATCTTTGTGCCGCGGAGCCTTCTTGCTGCGGCGCGGTCGAGCTTTTCGGCGATCTGCAGGGCGAGCTGCACCGCCCGCTCGGACAAACCGACCTTGTCGGCGACGTCGGCCGTAAATCGGGGCGAAAAACCAAGCCGCAAAGTTTGCGAAATGGTCGATTCCTTGTAGCGGTCGCTCTTCCTATCGCCGCCCTGGCCGTGGACCTTGTTGATCTTCTCGTAGATTTCGCGGCGTTCAGCGAGAAAGAGCGCGCGGTCGAGCGCGTTGAGCTCCCGGCGCACAAGGTTCTCGTCGATCTCGGCCAGCTCGGCCTCCAGATCGCCCATTTCCTCGACGACGACGTGCTTGCCGATGACGAGATCGCTCCAGCCGAGCAGGCCCATGGCGGCATGACGGTGGCCGCCATGCACGAGCCGGTAGCCGTCGCCGCGCGGCGTGAGCTTGATCGGCTGTTCGAGCCCCTCGCCGATCGCGCCGCGGCCCTTCTCTTCGATCGACGCGGCGATCCATGTGGCGTGGTCTGGATCGATCGGGCGCTTGCGGTTTGAGGCGTCGATCGAGGCGTAGGAAATCGTTTGCGGCATGGGTCAGGCGGCCGTTTTGGCGGTGGACAGGGACGCGACGGCACTGGACGCAGGAACGCGGGACGTGTGAGGTTTGCCGCGAGCGGGCCGATTGCGGCCGGCGCCGACGCGGGCGCCGGTTTCGTCGAACCACTCGGGCCAGATTTCGTGCAGCGGCATGCCGATCGTCTTGGCGATCAGCGCCTGCGCGCGGGGATGGGGCTTATGCAGCGCAGCGCGCAGCGTGGACGCCCCGAAGCCGTGATCGAGCCCGAGGCGGCGCAGGCTGGTGCCGCTCTTCTTCACCGCCGCCACGATGTCGGCGGAGTGCATTCCGGGTTTTGGGCGACGGCGGCGGGGCAAGTGAAAAATCATCCGAACAAATCAGCCATGGATGATATTTCATCAACTGATTTGCGGACGTGGTCAAGCGGGTTTTTCATCCATGGCTGACGTGCGCCCGGACAAATCTGTTGATTATTCCGCCGCGCTGGCCGCCGAGCAGGCCCACGGGCGTCTGCGCGAAGCGCTGGAGACGGCGGAAGCGCGCCGGCGCATCGCCGAATTGACCGGCATTCCCGCGCCGACGCTGAAGGATTATTGGTCCGGCCGCACGTCGCCGCCGCTCGACCGATTCCTGCTGATCGCGATGGCCTCGGGGCGCGAGCCCGCGTGGTTCTTCGGCGATGGCGGGGCGGTCGCTGCGCCTGGCGCGCCGGGCGTCGTGATCGTGCCGGTGATGGACGTGCGGGCGTCGGCCGGACCGGGCGCAGCCGCCGACGTCGTGCGCGCGGTCGACGCGATTCCTTTCGCCGAGCTCTTCGCCCGCAAGATCGCCGGTCCAGGCGCTCGCCTCGAATGCCTCCGCGCCCAGGGCGACAGCATGGCGCCGACGATCACCGATGGCGCGTTGCTGATCATCGACCGGACGCAGACCAGGCCGATCGCCTGGCGCAAGCCGGCGCGCAAGACGCCACGCCGGCCACAGCCGCAGGATGAGATTTTCGTCTTCTACCAGGGCGAGGATTTGCGGCTGAAGCGGCTGCGCGATGTGGGCGAGGATTTCGTGGCGATCCTCAGTGACAACGGCGCAGAAAACCCGCCGGAGATCGTGAAGCCAGGTCGCGACGGCTCGTTCAAGATCGTGGGCAAGGTGGTATGGTGGGACAATCGACTTTAGGGCGCGTCGCGTTCTTGGCGCTGGCGGGCGGCTTGCTCGCCTCTTTCAGCGCGCGATCCGAGACGATGTCGGATTTCCGACCGCATGTCGTCGCCATGGCGAAAGCCGCGAAGCACAGCGTGACGATCGGCGACATCGAATGCTCTGAGAAGGCTCGGATGGCATGTAGCCTGCCGTTCGGGACGGTTGGAATCATCGTAGGATCGCTGCCCGACAAGAAAACCGTCGAATTCGCTGAAGTGATTTGTGCGAAGGGTTGCCAGCCGCAGGATTTCGTTGTCGCGGCCGATTTGTCGATTCGGCTTCTGACGCCCGTCGCCGCTTCGAACAAATATGATGCCTGGGTGCCGCTGATCGAGACTGTTATCGCCGATTCCGAGCCGCGCTCGACCTTCGTGGGGTCTACGAAGGTCGTCGTGTCGCGAATCGCCGGAGCAGCCATCCTACTTCGAGCTACGGCAGCGCCTTGAGCTGCGGTTAGAGGCGCTTTCAAACGCCTTCGCAGCTTGGTTTTCACTTCCAGCTTTCGCTGCCCGCCGCCGATGCGCCCATCGCCCTTTCCCCCTAGCGTAGCTAGGGGTGCGCGATCATCGCGTCGACGCGAGCCGTCCGCCGGCCATTTCCGACTTTCGCGGCGCGCGCCCGGCTAACCGATTGATTTACGGTCTCGCGATCCGCGGCGCCGGCCGCTGCGACTGCCATTTGATCTTGCCGCGCCCGCCACGCTATCCTGCGCCCGCCGCCGCGCTCTCTCGCCCGCTTTTCTAGGCGCTTCTCCCGGCCGCTCCCGTGTGATCCCGCCAAATCCCGCTATGACATTTGATCTTGCCGGTCACAGATCGCCTAGGTCTGCCCGGCCCGCAGTCTGTAGAAGATGTGCTTGCCGATGACGTCCATCTTCTTCAGGTGACGCGCCCAGCGCGGCCGCACGTAATTGGCGTGATAGTGGGTCGAGGCGCCGACGTCGGCCAGCCACGTCTTGCCGTCGAGCACTTCGTCGGCGACGCGCGTGGCGGTCGCCCACGATTCCTGATCCGTGATGCGCAGCGCCTTGCCTTCGCAGGCGAACGAGAACTGGCATGCCTTGTAGCGATGGCGGTTCTGGAAGACGACGCCGCAGATCGTGTTGGGATAGAGCCCGGACGTCACGCGGTTCAGGACGACCTGCGCGACGGCGGCCTGCCCCTCGAGCGGTTCGCTGCGCGATTCGAAATAGACGGCCTGCGCTAGGCACTTTTTCTCGCTCTCGAGCCGGTTCGTTCCAATGAGCGCCGCGTAGTCGGGTCGTTCGCCCGGCGCGCGGGAGACAGTGGTCGTGTTGCGCTGGACCCGGGCGAGGGTCGCCGGGCGCGGCGCGCCTGGAACCGCGACGACTTCGACGGGCGTCGCGTCGGCGGGGGCCGGCGTGGTCGAACCGAGCGCATGGGCGCGCGGGACAGATGGGGTCGCGCCCTGCGCGTTGCGCGCCGCGATCACGGCCGGACGAACGGTGATCACCGAACCGCCCTGTGTTGGCGAGGTCGCGCCGCCGTGCGGCGCGTGCGAGGTCACGGGCGCGTCGTCGGCGTCCCATGGCTCGAACTTGGCGACTGAGTCCGGGCCGGCCGATTCTCCGTCGAGCGGCTGGAAAGTGGAGGCCAGACCGCTTTCGTCGAGACGGAACATCAAGTCGGAGGCGCGCAGGCGCTCGAGGCCGTCGGGACGCTCGAGCCGCGATTCGAACGAGGGGCGCAGCGCGACGAACGGGTCCGCCTTGGTCGAGCGCACGATCATCGGAAAATGACCGGGGCGCGGCTTCAGTTTCGCCCGCGGCGTCAATTCGTCGGGGACCGAGTGAAATTCGGCGGTCGGGCCGATCGCAAGTCGCGCTTCGCGCAGTACGCCGCGATTGGAGCCGTAATTGCCGAGATTGCCGGAAAGGGCGGTCGAAGGAACGAGGTCGCGCGGCTGCAAGGCGGCGCGCGCCTCGATCGGCGCGATGGATGCGCCGGACGCGAAATCTTGGCCCGCGTCGGCGGTGAAGGACACGAGAAGCCCCATGCCCAGGCACCACGGCGCGACCACGCCCAACGCCCAACCAAGTCTCGAACGACCCATACGCCTGCTGCCTGTACGCCACACGTGAGCCATGCGTGACGCTTGCCGATGAAACGGACGCGGCGCCTGCGGCATTCGAGCCGCAGGCAAGGCGCGCGCCCTGCTGCCTAAAGGTTATCGAGCATTAGGCTTGAGGGACTGTTTACGGGGCCGGCGGCGCAATTGACCCAAAATGGGTCAGGCGACGGGCCGAAGACCCAAGAAACGCGCGCGGACGTCGGCCGCCAGCGCAGCCAGAGCCGCTTCCGCCCGCGCGCTCTCGTCTTTGGTTTCGATCTTCACGCCGAAATCGTGCGTCCGCGCGAGTTTCGCCGCCTTGTCGAAGGCGGCGAGGCCCGCGCGCGTCATGCGGTCCGCCGCGCTGGGGATCCAGCGGCGGCGCAGGCTCGTCGCGACATTCGCCGCGCGCAGCAGCGATAGCCGCGGGTCGAGACGCGTCGGCTCGTCCACGCCGAACCAGTCCTGTCCCGAAAGATGCAGGAACAGCGAACGGAAGAACGGCTTCATGTCGCGCGCCCCGCCGGCCAACGTCGCCGCGGTGCGCACGCTTTCGTCGAGCAGACGCGGCCCCCACGTTTCAGGGAAAGCTTGATGCGCGACGAGCGCGCGCCACAATTCGCGCTCCTGCCTCAGCGAGTGCGCGAGCAGTGTGTCCTCGACGCCGAGCAGCCATCCGACGTAGCGCCACAGATGCTGGTGCGCCTCGCGTTCGCCGTCACTGAAGCTGACGCCGAGCCGCGCGAACGACCGTAGGTTGAGATAAGAGAAGAGCGACAGCGTCATCGCCAGCATCGTCTGGTCGATGGGCTCGCCGACAAAGCCGTCGGAAAAGTCCGGCAGCCGTTTCAGCCATGCGCGGATCGAGGCGTGCAGCAGGCGTACGCGCAACGTCGTCTCCGCGCCGATCGCGCCCGGTTCGAGCCCGCCGGGCTGGAGTATCGCGGCGATGAAGGCGCCCGTCTCGCTGATCCGCGTCGCGGGATCCGCGCCGAGCCGCCCGGTCGCGCGCGTCACGAGCGTCGCGCGCGCGAACACGCCGCCGGCGAACAGCGAATGCATCAGCGACAGGCGGCTCAGCGCGACGAAGCCGAGCATGACCTTTTGACCGGCGGCGATCGCCTGGCGGTCGAGCCACGCGGGCGGCGCGGCGACCGCATTCACGAAAGCGCCGCAGGCCGCGTCGCCCTCGCGCGCCATGGCGCGCACGGCCGACAGCTTGTCTACGGAACGGTCGTAGCTGCGTTCGTGCAGCGCGGCGACGGCGCGATCGGCGAGCGGATCGCCGACGAACATCAGTCGATCCAGCTCTTCTCTCGTGTATCGCGCGCTATAGCCCGCGTTGACGCGGCCGATGAGCGCTGCAAAGTCGCGCATGTCGTGTCGGCTGGCTGCGTTACGCGGCGATGGCGTCCGACTGGATTTTCTTCACGCCGACCTTCTCCATCGACGCCCAGGACTTCAGAAGCGATCCGTTCGCGTCGATGCCGCGGCATGCGTCCTCCACGACATAAACTTCGAAGCCGGCCATGCGCGCGTCGATCGCTGTCCACGCCACGCAGAAATCGGTCGCAAGTCCTGTGACGAACAGGCGCTCGATCCCGCGCTCTTTCAGGTAGCCGGTCAGGCCGGTGTAGGTCTTCTTGTCGGCTTCGAGCAGCGCCGAATAGGAATCGACGTCGGGATGGAATCCCTTGCGGATCACCAGTTGGGCGTTCGACACCTGCAGGTCTTTCGATAACGCGGCGCCTTCGGTCCCCTGCACGCAATGGTCCGGCCAGAGCACCTGGTCGCCGTAGGGCAGGCGGATGACGTCGAACGGCTTCTTTCCCGGGTGACTGGACGCGAAGGAAATATGGCCCGGCGTGTGCCAGTCCTGCGTCAGCACTACATTGGGAAAGGCTTTGGCGAGCCGGTTGATGACAGGAATGACCTTCTCGCCGTCCTTCACGGCCAGAGAGCCGCCGGGCAGGAAGCAGTTCTGGACGTCGACGACGACCAGAACCGACTTGGCGTCGGGCGCGATCTTGTCGGCTGCGAGGGCGTGTCGGGATGAGACGGCGGCGAGGCTGGCGGCCAGGCCGGTCAGAAGCAAACGACGGTCGAGCATGAAAGGCCTCCGTTGCGAAGAGAAGAGTGAACACGCCATGCGTCGTCGCGTAAAGCGGGAATAATGGGCGCGCCGTGGGCTTGCTTCCACCGCGCGCCTGATATGCTGGCGCCAAGAACAGGGAGAACGAACAGGTGCCGCAGGGCAGATCGCAAGGGCCTCTCGCCGGAGTCCGCATTCTCGATATGACGGCCGTGGTGCTCGGTCCGCTCGCCACGCAGATCCTCGGCGATTACGGCGCCGACGTCGTCAAGATCGAGCCGCTCGAAGGCGACATGATGCGCGCCAACGGCGCGCAGAAAGCGGACGGCTCGACAGCCGGACTGAGTTCGATATTTCTCGCCATCAACCGCAACAAGCGTTCGCTGGCGATCGACCTGAAGTCGGAGCCGGGGCGTGCGGCTGTACGCCGACTGGCGCGGACGGCCGACGTCTTCGTCCACAACATGCGCGTGGAGGCTGTCGAACGATTGGGTTTCGGCTACGAGGCGATGCGCGCGCTGAAACCCGACATCGTCTATTGCGCGGCCACTGGCTTCGGTCAGGACGGCCCGGATCGTGCGCGGCCCGCCTTCGACGATGTGATTCAGGCTGCAAGCGGCATGGTCTCCGTCGCGAACGTCTACGCCGAGCGCCCAGACTACGTGTCCAGCCTGATCGCCGACAAGACGACCGGCCTTGCGCTCGTCAACGCCGTGCTGGCGGCGCTCTTTCATCGCGAGCGGAGCGGGGCCGGGCAATACGTCGAAGTTCCGATGCTCGAAACCATGGCGGCATTCGTGCTGGCCGAACACATGGGCGGCATGACTTTCGAGCCGCGCGAGGGCGGCGCGGGATACGCGCGGTTGTTGCAGGGCGGTCGCCGGCCCATGCGCACCAGCGACGGCTGGCTCGCGCTGCTGCCCTATACGGCCGAGCACTGGACGGCGTTCTTCAATGAGACCGGCCGCGGCGACCTCGTCGCAATTGCGACCGACCGGCTTGCGCGCAACAGACACATTCAGGAGCTGTACGCGGCCATGCGCGAGGCTCTCGAAAAGCGCACGACGCAGGCATGGCTCGCGACCTGTGAGAAGCTCGATATCCCCGCGACCCGCCTCTACGCGCTCGACGATCTGCCCGACCATCCGCATCTCGTCGCGACGGACTTCTTCGAACTGCGCAACCATCCCGTTGTCGGCAAAATTCGCGTCGCGCGGCCGCCGACGAAGTTTTCGGAAACGCCCGCGCAATTCGTGCGCCATGCGCCGCGCCTGGGCGAACATACGCGTGAGCTTCTCGCGGAGGCCGGCCTGAGCGACGACGAGATCGCAGCGCTCGTCGCTCAGGGCGCGGCGCGCGAAGCGACGGCGTAGTCTGCGCTCGGCTCGCAAGAATGCCGGCCTCGTCCGTGCGCCCGCGCACTGTCGTCCGCCGGCTTCAAGGGTTTCGGTACGGTGGCTTTCAATTCGCCGCTCGGGCGGCGTTGTCGTTTCGGGGGACACGTGACATACAGATTCTGCACACATTCCACCTTGTTGGCGGCCGCCGTCCTGATGTCCGGCGGCGCGTCGGCCGCAGAGACGCGGGATGAGCCGCCCTGTTCGCTTGCGGGCGTTCTGCTGGGCAACGACATCGATTTCAACGCGGCCGTGCGCCGTATGGCGCCGGCAGCCGGCAAGATGAATGTGGCGTGCAGAACGGTCTCGTATGTCGACCTGGCGCTCGATGGCGCGCGTGTGCGACTCGTCCGCGCCCGCCTGTTCAAGGACGAAGCGGACGGCGAGCCCCTGCGGGCTTCGCTCGTCACGATCGAACGCGTCGACGGCCCGGCGCCGCGTCGCGTCGGCTGGGCGGTGCTGCCGGATACGGCTGCCGACGACGAGACTGCGCTCGCGCCTCAGATGAAGAAGATCGGCGACGCAACGCTGCTGCGCATCGCGCCTCGCCACCGCCACATCTTCAGGATCGGCGCCGATAGCGCTGAGCGGATCGGAGCGTTCGACTGGCGCGAGGCGTTGCAGGTCGAGGGCCCGCTCGCCAAGGGCGGACAGGCGCTCGGGATCGATCTAGAGCGAATGGAAGGCCGCATTGCGCTCGTGCGCGACAGCGCCGACGCGCCTGCAGGCCAGAGCGCATACGCCCCATCGCAGGTCGCGGTCGCGCATCTGAATTTCGCGGACGGCAAATTGACGGTGGCGCAACAATCGACACGCGATCGGAAGCCCGGCGACGACGCGTTCGTCGACGAAATCGCCGAACGGGATCGCGCGATCCGCGACGAGGCTGGAAAATTGCCCGAGGGCGCCGAGCCCTGCGCCCTGTCGGGCTGGTCGCTCGATAGCGACCCGAACGGTCTCAATGTTCGCGCTGCGCCGAGCGCGAGCGCGAAGATTCTTGGCGTCGTTCCGCCGCCGCTCGCCTTCGCCGAAAAGGACAAGAGCGAGTTCGGCGTCGGATCGCTGCGCGCCGAATTTCGCATCGTCGGCTATCGCGCCGGCTGGTTCCTGATCGAGGACGTTTCCGCGCCCGGCGCGCCCTATGGCGCCAAGGCGCAAAAGAACGCGCCGCGACCCTTCAAGGGGCGCGGCTGGGTGTCGGCCGGCATGGTCGGCGCAGCGCAGGGCAATATGGGCTCGATGCAGGGGCTGCTGTATCGGGCGCCGCAGGCCGATGCATTGTTCGACTCCGCCAGCGACGCGAACGGCAAGCCATATGGCGCCGGCTCCTCGGTCGCGCATCTGCGCGCATGCTCTGGCGGCTGGGGTTTCGTCGAGACGACCGGCGGCTCGCGCGGCTGGACGCGCGGTCTGTGTTCCAACCAGATATCCGAATGCAGCTGAGAGACCTAGCGGAGGCTCTTCGCGGAGGGTCGGTCTCGTCTACTTGACGAGAGCCGAGATCGCCTTGAATTGCGGATGGCGCGCATCGCCGACCCACTCGAACAAGACCATTTCGGTCGTGACGATGTCCGCGCCGGCCTTCTCCATACGCGCGAGGCCGAGACGCTTGCTTTCGGCGCGCCGCGAGCCGACCGCGTCTGCGACGACCGCGACGCGACGGCCGGCCGCGATCAGCCCCAGCGCTGTCTGCAGCACGCAGATATGCGTCTCGCAGCCCGTCAGGATCAGCGTGTGATCGGACGCCAGCCGGTCGAGAAATCCCGGCGCGCACGTCGCGTCGAATGCGGTCTTCTCGACGACCAGCGCGCGCGGCGGCGCCAGCGCCTCCACCGTCGGGCCGAGCCCTTTGGGATATTGCTCGGTGAAGAGAGCGGGAACGCCGAGCAACTCCGCGCCGCGCAGCAGCGTCGACGCATGCGCTATCGCCAGGTCGCCGCCTTCGATCGCCGGCGTCAGCCGCGTCTGGAAATCGATGACGAGCAGCGTGGAGCGGGATGCGTCCAGCCGCATCTGCGCCTCAATGCGCGCGCGAGATGCAGAAGTCGACGGTCTGCAAGAGCGCCGATTTCACGGGCGAGGGCCCGAAGATTTCGAGCGCGTCGCGGGCCATCGCCCCGTAATGGCGGGCGCGCTCGATCGTATCCTCCAACGCGCGATGCTTGCGCATGATCGACAGCGCCTGTTCGAGATCGCCGTCCTTGATCTCGCCTTTTTCGAGCGTGCGCCGCCAGTAGTCGCGCTCGGCTTCCGAGCCGCGCCGGAACGAGAGCACGACCGGCAGGGTGATCTTGCCTTCGCGGAAATCGTCGCCGACGTTCTTGCCGAGTGCGGCGGAGGTGCCGCCGTAGTCGAGCGCGTCGTCGATCAACTGAAATGCGATGCCCAGATTGGCGCCATAGCTCTCGCAGGCGGCCGCGTCGGCCTTGGGCCGGTTCGCGATCACCGGCCCGACTTCGCAGGCGGCTGCGAACAGGGCGGCCGTCTTGGCGCGAATGACGGCGAGGTAGGCGTCTTCGGTCGTCGACGTGTCCTTGGCTGCGGCGAGCTGCATCACCTCGCCCTCGGCGATCACGGTGGCGGCGGTCGACAGAATGTCGAGCGCCGGCAGGGAGCCGACCTCGACCATCATCTTGAAGGCCTGGCCGAGCAGAAAGTCGCCGACCAGCACGCTCGCTTCGTTGCCCCACAGCATGCGCGCGGCGAGCTTGCCCCGGCGCATGTCGCTCTCGTCGACCACGTCGTCGTGCAGCAGCGTCGCCGTGTGCATGAACTCGACCGCCGCGGCGAGCTTGATGTGGCCTTCGCCCTGGTAGCCGCACATGGCGGCCGTCGCCAGCGTGAGCATCGGCCGCAGACGCTTGCCGCCCGAGGAAATCAAATGATTGGCGACTTCGGGGATCATCGTCACGTCCGAGCCCGTGCGGGCCAGGATCGTCTGGTTGACGCGCGCCATATCGGCCTCGACCAGCGCGACGAGCTTCTCGACGCTGCCCTTGGCGTCCGATTTGCTTTTTTCCTCAAGCGGGATGACGACGCCCAAAACGACCTCGCAACGATGTTCTTTCCGTCGGCTATTTAACGTTCTTTCCCGCCAAATGGAATTCTCGCCTGCGCTTGCGGCGATTTGGGCCCCGTGACAGTTTGGCGCGACCCATGTTCGAGCTGTTGCGCACCAACGATCCGGCGCTGTTGTGCTACGTCGAGGCGATCCTCACGAGCGAGCGCGTGGATTATTTTGTCGCGGACCGGCACATGAGCGTTTTGGAGGGCTCGCTGGGCTTCATCCGGCGGCGAATACTCGTGGTCGAAGCCGATCGGGAGCGAGCGCGTCGGGCGCTGGAAGAGGCGGGCCTTGGCGCAGAACTCCCCGCGGATTGACGCGTTTCTCGGCGGACGGCTGCGCCTCGCGCAACCGGCGACGGGCCACCGCGCCGGAACGGACGCCGCGCTGCTGGCCGCTTGCGTCCCGCCCGATGCGATCGGCAGGGCCGCCGATGTCGGCGCCGGCGTCGGGGCTGCCGGACTGGCGGCGTTGTCTCGCGCGCCCAGCCTCGACATGACCTGCATGGAGATCGAGCCCGCGCTGATCGACCTGTGCCGCGGCAATATCGACGCGAACGGCTTCGGCGGGCGGGCTCGGGCGGTGGAGGTCGACGTGCTTTCGGCCCGGCGGCGACGCGAGGCCGGGCTGGCGGATGGCCGTTTCGATCTCGTTCTCACCAACCCGCCTTTCCTTGCGCAGGGCGCGGTCCGCGTCTCTCCGGATCCGGCGAGGGCGCGCGCCCATGTCGCGGTCGGGGGGCTCGAAGCCTGGATGAAGGCTTCGCTGGCGCTGCTTGCGCCGGGCGGCCTGTTCTTCATGATCCACCGCGCCGACGCCCTCGCCGAGATTCTCGCAGGCGCGCGCGGGAGAATCGGCGACCTGCGCTTGCTGCCCGTCTATGCGAAGACGGACGGCCCCGCGATCCGCTTGCTGGTCGCCGGCCGAAAAGGGTCGCGCGGCCCCTTGGCGATCTTGCCGTCGCTGACGCTGCATGGCTCCGATGGCCGGTTCTCGCCGCAAGCGGAAGCGATCCATCGCGGCGAGGCCGGAATCGATCTCGCGCCGCATTGACCGGCGCGCCCGCCGCCCATAGGTTCCGCGCGCAATTCGGACCCGCCATGACCACGACCAACGACCCGCGCACGAGCTTCCAGGGCCTCATCCTCACGCTTCAGAATTTCTGGGCGGAGCAGGGCTGCGTCATCCTCCAGCCCTACGACATGGAGGTCGGCGCCGGCACCTTCCATCCGGCCACCACGCTGCGTTCGCTCGGGCCGAAGCCGTGGAAGGCGGCCTATGTGCAGCCCTCGCGGCGGCCGAAGGACGGCCGTTACGGCGAGAACCCCAACCGGCTCCAGCACTATTACCAGTTTCAGGTGATCCTGAAGCCGTCGCCGCCGGACCTGCAGGGCCTCTATCTGAAGTCGCTCGCCGCAATAGGCATCGATCCGCTCCTGCACGACATCCGTTTCGTCGAGGACGACTGGGAGAGCCCGACGCTCGGCGCCTGGGGGCTGGGCTGGGAATGCTGGTGCGACGGCATGGAAGTGTCGCAATTCACTTACTTCCAGCAGGTCGCGGGCTTTGAATGCGCGCCGGTCTCGGGCGAGCTCACCTACGGACTCGAGCGCCTCGCCATGTACCTGCAGGGCGTGGAGTCGATCTACGACCTCAATTTCAATGGCCGCGAGGGCGACGACAGGGTCACCTACGGCGACGTCTTCCTGCAGGCGGAACAGGAATATTCCCGGCACAATTTCGAGCACGCCGACACAGACCGCCTGTTTCGCCATTTCAAGGACGCCGAAACCGAATGTCGCGCCTTGCTGGCGGCCGGCGACAGGGGCGAGCGCCACGATATGGTGCTGCCGGCCTACGACCAGTGCATCAAGGCGAGCCACACGTTCAACCTGCTGGACGCCCGGGGCGTGATCTCTGTCACCGAACGCCAGAGCTATATCCTGCGTGTGCGCGAATTGGCCAAGGCCTGCGGCGAAGCGTGGCTGAGGACCGAGGGCGGCGGCCTGTCAAAGTGACCGGCGGCCTCCGGTAACTGAAGCCTGAATCTTCGATTTGTGAACGCCTTAAGACCCGCGCGCCGGCGCCGGGCCGGCAAATGCCTACAATTGCAGGCGAAAATCCGTCGATACGTAAAATCCGAACCTTAAAGCTAAGGCGTTGTTGGCCGGTTCCTACCTAGGTTCCACCTCGTCCATGTGGTGGGTTTAACCCAAGGGAAACCGTGATGGCGATCTCTCTGCCCTCGACGAAGCTTCGGCGGCTCGCCTCGACATTCCTGCGACGGTTTCGGGACGACCAATCCGGGTCGGTCGCGATTGTTTTCGCTGTGGCCGCCAGCGTCGCAACGATGCTTGCGGGCGCGGCGATCGACTACAGCCGTGGCGTCGGCGCGCAGGCCAAACTTCAGACAGCCGTCGACCAGGCCTTGTTGGCCGCGCTCCAGTCGCCCGCCGGTCAACAGGCGACGCAAGCGACCGCGGTGCTGCAGGCGGCGCTGTCGCAGTCCGGCATGTCCGTCTCGTGGTCGCAGCAGCCGACCGTCAACGCGGACGGCAGCGTGAGCGGCGCCGTGACGGCGACCTTGCCGACGACCGCGCTGCAGATCGCGCGGATCAATCAGATGACGCTCAGCGCTTCGGCGAAGGTCAAGCAGTCGGTGATCGCAGCGCAGTCGCCGGCCAATGTGACCTTCACGCTGACGGGCGCCTCGGGTTGGTACTGGAAGCAGGTGGACCTGTTCGTCCACCAGCCCGGCGCAGCTTCCAATACGTTGATCGCCAGCTATGTCTACCAACCGACCAATCTGTACAGCGGCGGCACGGGAACGGTCGCCGCGCAGTTTCTCACAGGGCCAGGTGGAACGATGGTTTCAGGCGCTGTCGACACGCCCGTCTCGCTCGGGTCGACCTACGACAACGCCTATCTCCGGATGACCGTCTACAGCGATGGCTGCGGTCCGGGGTATGCGCCGCAGCATCCTGACTTCGCGAGCAATTCGTCCTACTGGAATCCGTTCGTCTGCATGGCCGTCGGTTCGACGTGGACTTCCTCGTCCACCAAATACGTGTGCAGCGGCGGCCGGTGCGGCTATCAGACCGTGACGACCACCAACACGGTCTCGAAGACGGCGACGCCCGTCTATTACGCCACCAACGATCCGACGACGTCTCACAATCTGTTCGTCAACGGCGTGGAGCTGCCCAACAATTCAACGCCGGCGTTCTTCAGCCTGTTCAACTGCGGTGGAACCACGAGCCACGATTGGGAGGACACCCCGTGGGCCAATCCTCTGCCGGGTTCCTGGTCGCAGCAGGACATCCATTTCACCGTCGCGACGACCTGCGCCAGCAATTCCAACATCGCCTCGACGACGGCCGGCGTCCTCCTTCAATAGGCGGGCGCCTCAGGCGAGCGCGCGCCCGACGATCGCCGCGACGCTCGGCTGGAGGCTGAGTTTCAACGCGGCCGCGTGACCGGCGTCCGACATCTTTCGCCAGGTCTTCTGGACGATGTCGATGCTTTTGGCCTCTTCGTAGCGGGTCAGGAACGGCTCGGAGTAAAATTCCAGAAACACCAGGCAGGCCACGTCTTCCAGCGTCTGCGCTTCCGGATCCTGCTTCACGCGCTCCTTGCGGACGATCTGGCCGACGCGGGCGGCCGCGTCCAAATCGTAGCCCGCGGCGGACATGATCTCCGCCAGACGCTGGGCGTGACGGTCTTTCAGGGCGTTGCGCCAGCGAAAATAGCCCGGCTTGTCCATCGGATAGTCCTTGCGCGGGATGGCCCACCGTTCGATGTGCTGGCCGCGCACGGCGATCTGGAGCGCCTCGCTGGCCTGCGGCGCGAACGCCGTCAGGCGCGCGCTCATCCTGCGCCCGTAGAGAAGGGCTGCGGGTTCCCCCGCCTCGCGCTCGGGGTCCTGCGCGTTGGCGGCGTCGATGGCGGCGAAAACGTCTTCGAGTTGGCTCATCTGCATTCTCTGTGATCGGGCATTGCGTTCGCGCAATAGACTTGCGCGTATCGGCGGGCACTATAGCGGGGACGCGCCCGATGCGAGTCCCCGCAAGAGAGGAATTCATGGCCGAACCCGTTATTGCTCAAAAATCGCCCATTCCGGTCGATGTCGAGGCTGGCAAGACCTACTACTGGTGCACCTGCGGCAAATCCGCCAAGCAGCCGCTCTGCGACGGGTCCCACAAGGGCTCCGAATTTGCGCCGATGGCCTGGACCGCCCCCGAGACCAAGACGGCCTATATGTGCGCCTGCAAGCACACCAAGAATGCGCCGCTTTGCGACGGGGCCCACAAGGCTCTCTGAGCGCGAACGCGACTTTGTGACGGCGACGGCGGCTACAAAAGCGCCGACGTCGCCCTTGCTTCCGGTTCGCACTTGCGGGAGAAGACGGCGCGACTTCGAACCCGCCCGAGCCTATGCCCGACCTTCTCCTTGAACTCTTCTCCGAAGAAATCCCGGCCCGCATGCAGCGGCAGGCGGCCTCCGATCTCGAGCGTCTGGTGACGGCCGCGCTGATCGAACGCGGTCTGAAGTTCGAGGGCGCCGTCGCCCACGCCACGCCACGCCGGCTGGCGCTGCATGTCGCCGGCCTGCCCGGCCGCCAGCCCGACGTCCGCGAGGAGAAGAAGGGCCCGCGCGTCGGCGCCCCCGACGCCGCCATTCAGGGATTTCTGAAAAGCGCAGGCCTGACCTCGATCGATCAGGCGAAGGTGGAGAAGGACCCGAAGAAGGGCGAGTTCTACGTCGCGATCGTCGAGCGCGCCGGCCGGCCGACCATCGATCTGCTCGCGGAAGTCCTGCCCGCCGTCGTCCGCGCGTTCCCGTGGCCCAAGTCGATGCGCTGGGGCGCGGCCTCCGCCCGGTCTGATTCGCTGCGCTGGGTGCGGCCGCTCCATTCGATCCTCGCCACGTTCGGGCCGGAGAACGAAGAGCCCGACGTCGTGCCCTTCGAGATCGACGGCGTCGTCTCGGGCAATGTGACGTACGGGCATCGCTTCCTGTCGCCCGGCGCGATTCGGGCGCGCCGCTTCGACGATTATCTTCCGTCGCTCGAGGCGGCGAAGGTCGTGCTCGACGCGGACCGCCGCAAGAACATCATTCTGCACGACGCGCGGGACCTCGCTTTCGCTCAGGGGCTCGACCTCGTCGAGGACGAGGGGCTCCTCGAAGAGGTCGCCGGCCTCGTCGAATGGCCGCGCGTGCTCATGGGCTCGTTCGACGAAAGCTTCCTTGCGATTCCGCAGGAGGCGATCCGCGCGACCATCCGCGCCAACCAGAAATGCTTCGTCTTGAAGCGCGGCGACAAACTCGCCAACAAGTTCATCCTCGTCTCCAACATCGAGGCGAGCGACGGCGGCAAGGAAATCGTGGCGGGCAACGAACGTGTCGTCGCCGCGCGCCTGTCGGACGCGAAGTTCTTCTGGGATACGGATCTCAGGACGCCGCTCGAAGCGCGCGTGCCGAAGCTCGACAGCATCGTGTTTCACGAAAGGCTCGGCACGCAGGGCGAGCGCGTGAAGCGCATCGAGGAGCTCGCCTACGAGCTTGCCGCGAAGGTCGGCGCCGACCCCGCGCGCGCCGCGCGCGCCGCGCATCTGGCCAAAGCCGATCTGTTGTCGGAAATGGTTGGCGAATTCCCCGAGTTGCAAGGGCTGATGGGCCGCTACTACGCGGCCGCGCAAGGCACGGCGCCGTCCATAGCCGCCGCGATCGAGGAGCATTACAAGCCGCAAGGCCCGAACGATCGCGTTCCGACCGATCCCGTCTCTGTGTCTGTCGCGCTCGCCGACAAGATCGATACGCTCGCCGGATTCTGGGCGATCAACGAGAAGCCGACCGGCTCGAAGGACCCCTATGCGCTGCGTCGCGCCGCGCTCGGCGTCATTCGCCTCGTTCTCGAAAACGAATTGCGGTTGCCGCTGCTCTACACGTTCCGGCTGGCGCAGTCGCGGCTGCACATCCACGCCAACAGCGCGAAGGATCTGCTCGCTTTCTTCGCTGATCGTCTCAAGGTCTATCTGCGCGACAAGGGCGCGCGCCACGATCTGATCGACGCCGTGTTCGCGCTCGAGGATCAGGACGATCTCTTGATGGTCGTGCGCCGCGTCGAGGCGCTCGGCAAGCTGCTCGACACCGACGACGGCAAGAATCTGTTGGCCGGCTACAAGCGCGCCGCCAACATTCTGCGCGCCGAGGAAAAGAAGGACGGGGAAGGCGCGTTCGAGGAAGCCGCCAACATCCAGTTCATCAGCGAATACGAGGAACGGGCGCTCAAGGCGGCCATCGACCGTGCGCGCGAGGAAACGCTGGAGCGCGTCAAGGCCGAGGATTTCGAAGGCGCCATGCATGCGTTGGCGAAACTGCGCGCGCCGGTCGACGCCTTCTTCGACAAGGTGACGGTGAACGCCGAGGATGCGGGGCTGCGCAAGAACCGGCTGCAACTCCTCAACGAGTTGCGCGCCGGCATGCATCTGGTCGCCGACTTCTCGAAGATCGCCGGCTGATCAGCCTTCGTCGGAAATCGATATGCTTGCGCCGTCGTAGATCGGCTCGCAGCCTGCGCGCGCGCGACGCATGAACATCGCAAACATCACGGCGACAGCGCAGAGCAATACGAAAATCGAGCCCATGGCGCCGGAGAAGCCGATGACGAAGGCGACGGCGTGATTGGACGCGTCGCCGCGCGTTTCGACGTCTTCGTTCGAGCGGAGCGAATCGGATTCGGCGATCCACGCGCAGGCCAGCAGCGACAACGACAAGGCGTACATCGGCGTCAGGCCGAAGCCGAAGCCCGCCATGACGGGCGCGTCGCTCGTCGCCATCGCCGTATAGCCGAGGCATGTCGCCGTCAGATGCGTGGCGATGGCGAGCTTTCGACCTGAAAGCCAGCTTTCCAGCCCGCATGCGGCGCCG
>CAZWJF010000022.1:0-37011 GCA_964634325.1 uncultured Rhodoblastus sp. | reverse complement strand
GCCGCAATGCGGCTCGGTGAGGTTCATCGTGCCGGTCCAGCGGCCCTCGATCATCCGCGTGGCGTAGAGCTGCTTCTGCTCTTCGGAGCCGTGCGCCAGGATCGCGGCCACTGCCCCGGAGGTCAGGCCCGGATACATCGCGAACGCCTGGTTCGCCGAATTCATGTATTCGCCGACCGCGTGCGCCAGCACGTGCGGCAGGCCCTGGCCGCCGTATTCGGGCGGCATTGGCAGGCTGATCCAGCCGCCTTCCGTGTAGGCCTGGTAGGCTTCCTTGAAACCCTTCGGGGTCGTCACCGAGGCGTCCCAGGCCCTTTTGCAGCCTTCGCGGTCGCCGGACTGGTTGATCGGCTGCAGGATTTCCTCTGCGACCTTGGCCGCCTCGTTCAGGATCGCCTCGACCACGTCGCGCGACGCGTCGGCGAAACCCGGAAGATTGCTGTAGCGCTCGTAGTGCAGGACTTCATCGAGCAGAAACAGCGTGTCGTCGACAGGCGCCTTGTAGATCGGCATTGAGCGCTCCCGGTTGTATGCTGAACCCGGTCGGAAGCTCCCCGTTCCGACAAGGTAGTTCACATATAAACCGACGGGCGCAAATCGTCAAGGCGCGTCGGGCGGATTTCGCCGACGCGCACATTTTCGTCTGTATTTTCAAAGATATATTTTGCGATAGCGATCACGCGACGCGCCAGCGGCGCCCGCAGATTCAGGCGGCGTTGACGTTGGCGGATTGTCCCGTCATTTGCCGGTGCGTGTCGCGCAACGCGGCGATCGCGCCGTCGATCTCGTCCCGCTTGCGCTCGAGTTGGGCGAGCTGATCGACCACCTGCCGTTCCTCCAGCGCCAGCTTTTCGACCGGCGTCTCGTCGTTCTCGGTCGGCAGCATCGTGAAGATTTGCGTCAGCGTGAACCCGAGCTGCTTCCCGCGCAGGATGGTCTCAAGCCGCGCGCGGGACGCTGAATCGTAGAATCGCGAGACGCCGTGGCGGATCGGTTTGATCAGCCCGCGGTCCTCGTAGAAGCGCAGCGCGCGCAACGTAACGTTGTAGGCGCGCGCCATGTCGCCGATCGTATAGAGCCGCTCCTGGGCTTCCTGCGCGCCGCGGTGGCCGGGGTCGCTGTTCGTGCGAACGAGAGCCTTTTCCATGTTTCGCCGCATCCCTTGCGTTCACGCCGGCCCTTGCGGCCGGTCGACGTCAAGGAATCGTGATTCGCGCCGAATTGCAACCATAAAGTGCATTATCGAAAACATACAACCAAAACGGGCATGTGTCTCGAAGTCGGCCACTCCTTAACCCGCTGTTTACCATAAGCGCTCGAAAGTCACTTGCGAGGGCGGTACGTTGTTTTCGCTGTCTGATTCGCTTCCTGCGTACCGATTTCCCTCGATCGACGCGAACCGGGATTCCGGCTCCTGACGGATGTGATGATGAACAAGGCGGCTTGGAGCATCAAGGGCGTGGACTATGACGCGCGGGAGGCCGCGCGCGACGCGGCCGAGCGCGAAGGCTTGTCCCTTGGCGAATGGCTGAATGAAGCGATCGCGGAACGCGCGGCAGATGCAGATGACGAGCGCGACGCCGACTCCGACGACGACAGATTGAGTTCGGTTTCGGCGCGTATCGCGCGCATGCGCGAGGACGGCGCGCGCGCCAAGCGCCGAAGCGACCGTCGTTCTGGCCGCGCGCGCGATGACGGGCGCGATGACGAGGCAGGTCGGCGTCGAGGCGCGCGCACTCTGTCGCGCAAGGCCAGCGCGCGCGAGGTGTCGTGGCGCGAGGCCGACGACGCGGAAGCCCTGATCGAGGACGCTCTCGCGAGTTTTGAACGGCGCGCGAACCGCGGGCAGGAAAAGACCGCCCGTGCGCTCGCCGATGTCGCCGAGTTGATTGAAACGTCGCAAGGCCGTCGGGATCGCGAGGGGCGTGCGCTGGAATCCATCTCGCAGCGGTTGGCCGAGATCGAACAGCGCGTCGGCCGCGGCGCCGACGAGGGCGACTATCGTCCGATCCGCGGCGCGCTGTCGCGGCTCGAAAGCGGGCTCGGCTCTCTTCAGAACGACAACGGCGGCGCGCGCAGCGGCGCGGGCCTGCGCGACATCGATTCCAAACTCGCCGAGATCGCCGCCAACCTCGAACGGGGCGCCGGCCCAGCGGGGCGTGCGGGCGAGGAGGATCGGCTCGCGCGCATCGAGGGCCAGATCGCCACGCTTGCGACGCAGATCGAGCGCGCTTCGACGCGGACGCCCCTGCGTGCGGTGGCGGCCGCCAGCGCAGCCGCGCGGCCCGCCGCCGGCGACGCCGTATCGCAGATCATGCGTCGGCAGCGCGAACTCGACGGCGATGCGCCGCTCGGCTTCGCCGCCGCTCGCGCAGCGCCTCGTCCGCCCTTCGACGCGCGCCGCGCGCCATCCGAGCTGGAGACGCGCCTGGCGTCGATCGTCGAGCGCCTCGAGCGTCGGCTGCCGGGCGACGACGAGGCTGCCGGCGCCGCGCAACCCGCCGCCGCGCTCACCGGTCTTCAGGGCGATATCGCCCGCATGTCCCAGCATATCGAAAAGATGCGCGAGGACATCGAGAAACGGCCCGGCGCGATCGCCGGCGCCGACGCGCTCGAGCATGTCCGCCGCGAGATCGCCGCCGTTTCGCGCGGCCTGGGCGAACTCGCCCCGCGCGGCTCCATCTCGTCGCTCGAGCGCGCCGTTCGCGAAATCGCGGACCGATTGGAGATCGCGCGGATCGAGGGCGTCAGGGACGCCGTCGCTACGCCGATCGAGCAATTGGCGCGCGATTTGCGCGCTGGCCTTCGCGAACTCGATCCACGCGCCGCGATCGGCGCGTTGGAGCAGGACGTGCGCGCCATCGCCGCCAAGATCGAGAACCTCGAAGTCCGTGGGGGCGTGGACCCGCAGACGATTCGCGCGATCTTCGATCAGACCCGCGAAGTGCGCGATCTTTTGTCCCGAGCGGCTGATGCGTCGCATTCGGGCGAACGCGCGCAACGCGAGCTCGCCAATCTGGCGGCGCGGCTCGACAATGGCGGCGGCGTCGCGCCCGCCGAAATCGCGCATGTCGTCGACGAAATTCGTTCGGCTGTCTCCCTTTCCGGTGGAACGGGCGCCGTTCAGGCGCTCGAGCAGCGCATCGAAAAGCTATCCGACCGCATCGACGCCGCTCTGTCGGGCGCCGGCGGCGAGCAGATGGCGGTCTTCGGCGACCGTCTCGACAAATTGCATCGCGCGGTGGCCCAGAGTCTGGCGGCGCCGCGATCCACGTCGACCGCGGACACGCGACAACTCGAAAAATTGGTTCAGGAGCTCGCCGACAAGGTCGACCGCGCGGCCTCGCCAGGCTCGGGTCGGGACGATCTCGCCGCGCTCCAGACGCAGATCGAGTTGCTTTCGCGCAAGATTGACCGGGTTGGAGATCGCGACGAGTCGACGGCCGGACTCGAACGGATGATTTCGGATCTGTTCGCGCAGCTCAACGAGACGCGTAACGAGGCCTTCGAAGCGGCCGAGAACGCGGCGCGCAACGCGGCACGCGATACGGTGCGCGAGGCGCTCGCCAATGTGACCACATCCGGGCAGGGCGAGCTTGGGCGTGAAATCGCCAATCTGCGCGCGATCCAGGATACGTCGGATCAGCGCACCCACGCGACGCTAAAGGCGGTTCACGCGACGCTCGAACGCGTCGTGGATCGCCTGGCGACGCTTGAGGACGATCTGGTCGAATCGCGCACGACGACGCCTCCGTCGCGCCAGTCGCCGGCGGTCGAAGCGCCGGTCGCGCAACCGGCGTCGCAGCCCGTCGCGCCGAAGCCCGCCGCGCAGACAGCCGCCAGCCAGTCGCAGGGCTCCACCATCAGCGCAGCCGCCGCTTTGGCGCGGCTCAAGGGCGTGAAACCCGAAACGCGCAAGGCCGAAGCGCCTTCGCAGCGTTCCGCCGCGCCATCTGTGTCGCTTGGCCAGGACGTGCTGATCGAGCCGGGCGCCGGCCTTGGCCGCCGCCCCGCGACGCAGGCGGAGGACGCCGAAGACCGCTCCGCGCAAGCCGGCTTCATCGCAGCCGCGCGCCGCGCCGCACTTGCGGCCCAGGCGGCCAGCGTGGCCGCGGAAGAGGGCGAATCGGTCGACGCCGCCGAAAAGGCCGAAACCGGCGGACGCCTTGCGCAGGTGCGCTCGGTTTACGAACGCCGTCGCAAGCCGATTCTCCTGTCGCTCGCCGCGCTCATCGGGCTGCTCGGCGCTTTGCAGATCGCACGCGTCTACACCCGCAACTCGGGGCTCGCCGACCCGCCGGCCCCGATCACCCGTCAGGTCGACCCCGCGCCGTCGGCGGTTCCGCCGGCAGGCGATCAGTCGCCGCTTCCGGCCCAGCCGGACAAGGGCGCGGAGAATGGCGCGCCGTCGTCCCCCGCCAAGGAGTCCGGATCGGCTGTCGGGCCGAAGGCCGAAATGACGGCCCCGACCGATGCGTCGACGCCTTCCGCCGCCAATGCGGAAGCTCCTGCGCCCCGTCGCGTCGACGCCCCGTCGGCGCTGCCGACCATGGCGCGGCAACCGCGCGCCGACGCGCGCCAGATCGATCCTGCGCCGGTCGGCGCGATTTCGCGCGCCGCGGCTTCGATGACGCCGCTCCCCACGCTCGAAAAGGCGGCCGCAAAGGGCGACGCCGCCGCGCAATACGAACTCGCCAGCCGGTACGCCGACGGCGCCCAGGCGCCGCGCGACCTCGGCCTTGCGGTGAAATGGTTCGAAAAGAGCGCCGCCAAGGGCGTGGCCCCGGCGCAGTACCGGCTGGGCGTGCTCTATGAGCGCGGTCTCGGGGTGCAACGCGACATGACCTCGGCTCGCTCCTGGTACGAGCGGGCGGCGGAATCCGGAAATGTCCGCGCCATGCATAATCTTGCGGTTCTGCTGGCCGACGGCGGGGGCAAGCCGGACTACGCGTCCGCCGCCAAATGGTTCCGCCGGGCAGCCGAATACGGCGTTCGGGACAGCCAGTACAACCTCGCGATCCTCTACGCCCGCGGGATGGGCGGCCCTCAGGACCTCGTGCAATCCTATGCGTGGTTCTGCGCCGCCGCCGATCAGGGCGACGCCGACGCCGCAAAGAAGCGGGACGAAGTGGCGAGCCGCTTCGACGCCAAGACGCTGGCGCGCGCGAAGGCGATCGCGGAATCGTATCGTCCGAAACAGCCGTCGGCGGCCGGCAATGAAGTGACGCCGCCGCCCGGCGGCTGGCAGCCTTCGGAAGGCCCGGCGCAGGACGGCAGACCGACGAGCCAGCGGCCGAAAGTCTCGCGGCTCTAGGCCGCGCATCGACGGCGCGGCCACGTCCGCGCCGCATTCGCATGGCCTCTTGCCTTCGATGCGCCCTCCGGTCCAATGTGCGGCGCTTTCGACGGGGACCCTGATGAAAGGTCGTGCTTTATTTTGCTGCGCTGCTGCGCTCGCTCTCGTGTTCGCGATGGGCGCTCACGAGGCTGCTTTCGCCAAAGAGAAGAAAGAGCCGAGCGCAACCACCCAGCCGGCCGGTGTGAAGGCGATTCCGAAACCCAGCGAACGCCGTGCCGGCGAACTCGAGGGATGGTCGGACGAGGGCAAGAAGGAAAAGACCGTCGCCGCCAAGAAGAGCAAGAATGCGAAGTCCGAGAAATCGACCGAAAAGTCGGGCGACGGCGGGCTGCCTCTTCCATCTTCGCGCAACGACCCCAACGATTACTCGCCGGTCGGTTTCGACAAGAACGGCAACCTCAGCACCGGTCTGAAGTTCTGACCAGCAGCGCACGCGCCGCGTCGGCGAGCGCCGGCGCAGGACGATCTGCGTCGAGCCGCGTCCAATGCGCGGGCGACGCGCCGCGCGCAATCTGATTGTCGAGAACCTCGATCGTGGCGTCTGAGGGATCGCCGCGCCGCGCTCCGATGCGCCTCGCCATCTCGTCCCGTCCGCTCGTGAGCCAGAGACCCTGAAAGGACGCGTCGGCGTCCGACGCGACGCGCTCGATAGCGTCCGCCAACTGAGGCCTGTCGAAAACAGCGTCGGCGACGACGGAGCCGCCGAGTGCGAGAACGCGCGCGGCTTCGTCGCGCATCGCGCGGTAGACGTGCTCCGAAACGGCAGGCGCGTAGGCTTCCTGCGGCAGTCGTTCGGTTGGCGCGACGCCATGCAGCTTTTTTCGAATGCGGTCGCTCGACAGAATGCGCGCGCCTGGCGCCGCGCCGGTATGCGGCGCGAGCGCAGCCGCGAGCGTCGATTTGCCCGAGCCGGAAAATCCGCCGATAGCGACGAGAATTGGCGGCTTCGGCGCAAGCAGGCGTTCGGCGAGATCGAAATAGGCTTGCGCTTCCGCGCCCAGCGCGTCGGCCGCCTCGCCTTGCGCCGCGTGCGCCTGCGTCGCCGTCACATGCGCGCGGATCGAGGCGCGCACCGCCATGAAGAAGGGGAGGGCCGGCAGGCCGTCTATCTCGTCGGCTGTATCGAGATAGCGGTTGAAAACGAGATTGGCGTGGGTCGCGAGTCCGCGGTGCGTCAGATCCATCAGCAGGAATGCGAGGTCGTAGAGCACGTCGATCGTCGCCAGCCGTTCGTCGAATTCGATCGCGTCGAACGGCGTGGGCTCGCCCTCGAACAGGCAGATGTTGCGCAGCGTGAGGTCGCCGTGGCAGCGCCGCACTTTTCCTGTCGCGCGTCGCGCGTCGAGCAGCGCCGCGAGCGCCGCGAGCCTTTCCCGCAAGGCCGTTTCGAACGCTGCGATTCTTTGCGGCGTCGCCAGACCCGAGCCGGCGAGCGCGCCTTCGTCGAGCGCGAGGATTTGCGCCATGCCGTCCGCGCCGCCGAAATCGAAACACGGCGCCGCGTCGCGATGAAAGACGACCAACCTCTCGGTGAGCCGCGTCATCAATTGCGCAGTGAGCGCGCCACGCTGCGCCATCTGGTCGAACAGGTCGGCCTGATCGAAGCTGCGCATCTCGACGATGGTCTCGACGGTTTCACCCGCGCCGTCCAGTTCAAGCGCGCCGTCGTTCGTGCGCGTGACGCGTCGTAGCCCCAGATAAATCCCGGGCGCCGTGCGACGGTTGACTGCAACCTCGTTCGCTGCGGCTGTCGCGCGCTTCTCGCGCGTCGAGAAATCGAGATACGAAAACGCGGCGCGCTTCTTGACTTTGTAGGCGCGTTCGCGACCGACCACGACGCGTGAAATATGCGTATCGATCACCTGCGCATCGGGCCCGAGGCGTGCGCGCAGGAAGGTTGTGATGTCGTCGAGATCGGACACTTGCTTGGACCGCGAGCCTTCAGGCTCGCAGTCTAGCGAGCCTGAAGGCTCGCGGTCCATGCCTCACGCCGGTTTCTTCTTGCCCGCGCCCAGTCCCATCTGGCGCGAGATCAATTCCTTCATGATCTCGCTCGTGCCGCCGTAGATGCGTTGCACGCGTGCGTCCGCATAGGCCTGCGCGACCGGATATTCCCACATGAAGCCGTAGCCGCCGTGCAATTGCACGCAGGCGTCGAGCACGCGACCCTGCATTTCCGACAGCCACAGCTTCGCCATCGAAGCGGTCGCCGAGTCCAGCACGCCGGCGATTTGCATCTCAAGGCACTTGTCGACGAACACGCGGCCGATTTCGACTTCCGTCTGGCATTCAGCGAGCTTGTAACGGGTGTTCTGGAATTCGCCGATCGGCGAGCCGAACGCCTTGCGGTCCTGCACATATTGAATCGTGTGGTCGATCGCCGCCTGTGCGGAGGCGTGCGCAGTGATGGCGATCTGCAGGCGCTCCCACGGCAGCTTCTGCATGAGATAGATGAAGCCTTCGCCTTCCTTGCCGAGCAGATTTTCGGCCGGTACGCGCACGTCGTCGAAAAAGAGCTCTGACGTATCCTGCGACTTGAGGCCGACCTTCTTCAGCCGCTTGCCCTTGCGAAAGCCCGGCGTTCCTTCCTCGACGATGATCAGGCTAACGCCCTTCGCGCCTGCGGCCGGGTCGGTCTTGGTCACGACGATCACGAGATCGGCATGCCAGCCGTTGGTGATGAAGGTCTTCGAGCCGTTGATGACCCAATGGTCGCCGTCGCGGCGCGCGGTCGTGCGCACGCCCTGCAGGTCGGAGCCCGTGCCGGGCTCCGTCATGGCGATTGCGCCGATCTTCTCGCCGCGCGCCATGGGCGGCAGATATTTTTTCTTCTGCGCTTCCGAGCCGTAGCTCTCGATGTAGGGCGCGACGATGTCGTTATGCAGACCGAAGCCGAGCCCGCTCGTATTGGCGCGCGCCACTTCCTCGATCAGAACCGCGCTCATCGCCTCGGTGGCGCCAGCGCCGCCGTAGTCGGTGGAAACGGTCGGCAGCAGCAATCCCTGTTCGCCGGCCTTCAGCCAGACGTCGCGGTCGACATAGCCCTGCGCTTCCCACTTCTCGTGGTGCGGCTTGGCGTGCTCGTCGAGAAATCGGCGGACCATGTCGCGGAAGAGGGCATGGTCTTCGTTGAACAGCGTGCGTTCGATCATTGCGACGAAACTCCCTATGCGCACAAACCGCGCTTCGGGCAGTTCTATCGCGCGAGCAGCGGCGCCGCGCAAGCGCTCCGCCGCATGGCGGCTTTGCTATTTCGCCAAGTGGAATTCGACGTTGATCTGCCCGGAGCCGCTCGACGGGAAGTAGGGGGTCAGCACTTCCATTTCGCCGTCATATTCGCCCCAGCCCAGCATGCCGAACAGCATGTGCGTGTCGGCCATCAGCGCCTCGCCGTTGCACTTGGTCGAGTATTCGGGAAGCATGGCGCAGAACTCGCGATAACGGCGCTCTTTCCAGAGGTCCACGACGCGCAGGTCCATCTGGCGGTTGAACTCGCTGCCGACCTGTTCCCACTGGTTGTCGCCGACCTGATCGTTCGAGACGAGCTTGTGCGACAGCGAGCCCGACGCCAGCACGGCCACATTGTAAGGCGAGGCTTCGATCGCCCGTCGGACGGCGGCCCCGAAGGCCCGATTTTCCTGAATGGTGGCGAACAGAGGCGCTGCGACGGAGACGACTTTCGCCCAGTGGTCCTGGTTCATGTAGTGCATGGGCACGATCGTCCCGTATTCCAGCGGCAAGGTTTCGACCTTGTGCGCCATCACCTCCAGCTTGTCCTTCTTCGCCTCGGCGGAAATCATGTCGGCGAGGTCGGGATTGCCGGCGTAGTCGTACTCCATGTTCTGGATCATGTGCGGGGCTTCGTGGCTGGTATAGACGCCCTTGTGCCGCGCATTGGCGTTCATGTGGCAGCCGAAGTTCGATAGCCAGTGCGTGTCGAACACGAGGAAAGTGTCCGCCCCGCGCTGCCGCGCCCGTCGCCCGATCTCCTTCAGGCCGTCGATCGCCGCCTGCCGCTTGCCGAACAGCGGACCCGGCCGCTCCGAAATCAGAATGGAGGGCACATGCGCGATCTTGGCTGCCAGTACGATCTTGCCCATTGACGCCTCCCTTGGCGGTCCGGCTTATTTATTCACATGTTAAATTCTTTCTGTGGCCCTGTCCATTGATCCCGGACAAAACGCCCCCGCGACACGGCGGCGTCCGCAGGGTTGCCGGCGAACATTTAACGCGTTAAACAATTGCAGTTCCCATCCCGGAGGGGCACATGTTCCAGCAAAACAAGGCGCGCCTGCAACCCCTTCTGCAAGGTCTGGCCGCCGAGGGCGTCGGCCACTGGATCGGCGGCAGGCGGGTCGAAAGCGCCTCCGGCGCGACATTCGAAACGCGCTCGCCGGTCGACGGCTCCCCGATCGCGAGAGTCGCCAGGGGCGACGCCGCCGATATCGCCGCCGCCGCCGAAACCGCTCGGGCCGCTTTCCCGGGCTGGCGCGACGTGGCCGCGCCCGCGCGCCAGAAATTGCTGCACCGGATCGCCGACGCGATCGAGGCGCGCGCCGACGAGATCGCCACGCTCGAATGCTGGGATACCGGACAGGCCTGGCGATTCATGTCCAAGGCGGCGCTGCGCGCGGCCGAAAACTTCCGGTTCTTCGCCGACCGCTGCCAGTCTGCGCGCGATGGCCGGAACATGCCGTCGGCCGAACACTGGAACGTCTCGACGCGCACGCCCATCGGGCCGGTCGGCGTCATCACGCCGTGGAATACGCCGTTCATGCTCTCCACATGGAAGATCGCGCCGGCTTTGGCCGCCGGCTGCACGGTCGTCCACAAACCGGCCGAATGGTCGCCCGTCACCGCCGACCTGCTGGCGCGCATCTGCACGCAGGCCGGACTGCCCGACGGCGTGCTGAATACGGTCCACGGCTTCGGCGAGGACGCCGGCCGCGCGCTCACGGAGCATCCCGCAATCAAGGCGATCGGTTTCGTCGGCGAAAGTTCGACCGGCTCCGCCATCATGCGGCAGGGCGCCGAGACGCTGAAGCGCGTGCACTTCGAACTCGGCGGCAAGAACCCGGTGATCGTGTTCGACGACGCGGACCTCGACCGCGCGCTCGATGCGGTCGTCTTCATGATCTATTCGCTGAACGGCGAGCGCTGTACGTCCTCGAGCCGCCTGCTCGTGCAAGAGTCCATCGCCGACGAATTCATGGAGAAGCTGGCTGCGCGCGTGAAAAAGCTGAAGGTCGGCCACCCGCTCGATCCCGCGACCGAGATCGGCCCCCTGATCCACGAGCGGCACCTGGCGAAGGTTTGCTCCTATTTCGATGTGGCTCACCAGGAAGGCGGCGAAATTCTCGCAGGCGGGGCTCGCGCCGAAGGGGCAGGCCATTATGTGCAGCCGACGCTGGTGCGCGCTTCGCCGACCTCGCGTCTCGCGCAGGAGGAGATTTTCGGACCGTTCCTCACGGCGCTGACCTTCGACGGCGAGGCGAAAGCGATCGAACTCGCCAACGCCGTGCGTTACGGGCTCGCGGGCTACGTCTGGACGAGCGACGTCGGGCGCGCGCTGCGCGTCGCCGATTCGCTCGAAGCCGGCATGGTCTGGATCAATTCCGAAAATGTCCGCCACCTGCCGACGCCATTCGGCGGCATGAAGGCGTCGGGCGTAGGGCGCGACGGCGGCGATTATTCCTTCGAATTCTATATGGAGACGAAGATGGTTTCGCTCGCCGCGGGCTCGCATAAGATACAACGCCTCGGCGTCTGACCGGAGCGTTTGGGGGAAATCATGCGCCTTCGCCTTTTTGCAGCAGCCCTTGCTGCGGCTTGTGTGTCGCTGGGCGCGTCGTCGGCGCGCGCTACCGCCACCCTGACGTGCGAGATCAAGGACAGGGCGTTCGAATTCGCTCTGCAAGGCGCGGTCGGCTCCATCGCTTCCTCGATCAGCGGCCTGCAGGGCGAGATCGACATGAAAGCCGCAGGCGTCGAACCCGCGCGGAAAATCGAATTCGACGCCGAAAGTCTGCGCCAGCAGTGGATCGAAGGCGCCGATCTCAAACTCTGGCTGCGCACCGAAAAGACCGACAAGACGCCCGAACTCGATCTCATTGTCGAGACCAAGCGCAAGTCGAAGACGTCGGGCGATTACGCCGGAACCTTTCGCCTGACCGTCGAAGGCGCCAAGGGGCCGCGCAAGGTCGCGGGCAAGGCGTCGTGCTCGATGGATTGAAGGGGCTGGCGCTTCAGCCGCCTTTTTGCGCCCGCGCGTGCTTGGCGACGATCATGTGGATGAAGTGCAGCTTGCCCTTCGCCTCTTCGCTCAGAACGAAGGGATACATGTCCGGTTGCCCCATCGAGCGGTTGATCTCGTTCACCTTCTCGGTGATTGGCAAAAAGGCCTTGATCAGCGTTTCGAAGTCCTCGGTCGTGTAGGGGTCGGAAATCCCCTGCGACAGCCTGCCGCCGAAGCCGAGATCGAGCGCTGTGTCCATCGTCGCGACGATATGCACGAAATGCGCGAAGGTTTCGGCCCAATCCTCGAACGGATGCGCCGATGCGTAGGCGCTGATGTAATGCTGTGGCCAATCGGCCGGCGCGCCGTTTTGATAGTGCCGTTGCAGCGCTTCCTGATAGTCCGCGCGCTCGTCGCCGAAGAGGAACCGACAGGCCTGGATGTCGCTCGAATTCAGGACGAGCCGCTCGAAATAAAAATGGGCGAGTTCGTGCCGGAAATGACCGACAAGCGTGCGATACGGCTCCCGCATTTCCGTGCGTCGCTGTTCGCGCACGGCGTCGTCGGCCTCGGCGATGTCGAGCGTGATCAGGCCGGAATCATGGCCTGTCATGACCGGGGCCGCCGCCAGATCGGCCGACAGAAACTGGAAGGCGAGGCCCGCGGAATCGGTCGGTCCTCGCGGTTCGGTCGGCAGGCCAAGTCGGACGAGGTCGTAGATCGCGCGCCGTTTGGCCTGTTCGATCTTGCGCCAGCGGTCGAGGTTGCCTTCGGACGACAGGTTCGGGATCACGCTGTCGAGCCGGCAGGATCTGCAAAGCGCCGCGCCGTCGTCAGACGCCCAGTTGCAGACGAATTGTGCGCGATTGCCGCAGACCGTCGTCGCGCCAGGGCCAGATAGCGGGGCCATCTGGCCGGTTGCGGGCGAGAAGGCGAATTGCGCGCCGCAGGCCAGGCAAGTGTAGTTCTCGAAAAAAACCCGATTGCCGCAGGATGGGCATGAGAGGTGGCGCATTGTCGTCTTGTATCGGAAGAAGCTCGACGGAGAGACGATTCAACGCACTGTCCGGCAAAAAGTTGGGCGTGATGCATTTTTGGCGCGGGCGCCGCCTCGGCGGGCCCGATTTGACGGCCCCGCCCAAAAAGCAGGCGCCGGAACAATGGCGTCTGGCCGCGACTTGCTGCATTTTGCGGACGACTCCACGCCGGGGACCGGTCATTGGCTATTAAAGTCGCGCTTCGCCATCTCACCTCCTACCAATACGACCGCGACGTCGCGGTTGGGCCTCAGGTCATCCGCCTGCGCCCGGCCCCGCATTGCCGGACCAAGGTCACGAGCTATTCGCTCAAGGTGTCGCCGGAGAACCATTTCGAGAACTGGCAGCAGGACCCGCACGGCAACTGGCAGGCGCGTTGCGTCTTTCCGGACAAGGCCGATCATCTGCGCATCGAGGTCGATCTGGTCGCGGAAATGGCGACCTACAACCCGTTCGATTTCTTCATCGAACCCTACGCCGAGAGTTTCCCGTTCCAGTACGAGGCCAATCTCGTGGCCGAACTGGCGCCCTATCTCGAACTCGAGCCCTGCGGCGCTCCCCTCGACGCCTATGTCGCGGGCGTTTCCCGCGAGCCGAAGCAGCTCACCAATTTCCTCGTCGAGCTGAACCTGCAGCTCCACAATGACATCCGTTACGTCATTCGCATGGAGCCGGGCGTGCAGGCGCCCGACGAGACGCTGACGCTCCGCTCGGGATCGTGCCGCGACTCGGCCTGGCTGCTTGTCCAGATCCTGCGCCGGCTCGGGCTCGCGGCGCGCTTCGTCTCGGGCTACCTCATCCAGCTCAAGCCCGACCTCACGACGGTCGAGGGGCCGCAGGGCGCAGACCACGATTTCACCGATCTGCACGCCTGGGCGGAAGTCTATGTGCCGGGCGCCGGCTGGATCGGTCTCGACGCGACTTCGGGCCTGCTCTGTGCGGAGGGCCATCTGCCGCTGGCCGCCACGCCGCATTATCGTTCGGCCGCGCCGATCGAGGGCATGGTCGACTTCGCGCAGACGACCTTTCATTTCGAAATGCACGTCGACCGTATCGACGAGGCGCCGCGCATCACGCGGCCTTTCGACGATTCCGACTGGGAGCGGCTGGACGCTTTGGGCGACCGTGTCGATCGCGACCTCGTCGCCAACGACGTGCGGCTCACCATGGGCGGCGAACCGACCTTCGTGTCCATCGACGATTTCCAGTCCGACGAATGGAACACGGGCGCTGTGGGGCCGACCAAGAAGGGCCTTGCGGACAAACTCATCCGCCGCTTGCGCGAAAAATTCGCGCCTGGCGGCCTGCTGCAATACGGGCAGGGCAAGTGGTATCCGGGCGAAAGCCTGCCGCGCTGGGCGCTCGCGCTCTACTGGCGCAAGGACGGCGCTCCGATCTGGCGCGACGCCGATCTGATTGCGCCCGTCGACAATCCGCCGCCGGCGACGGTCGAAATGGCCGGCGTCGTCGCCTGCAAGGTCGCCGACGAACTCGGCGTCGGCGCGGACTTCGTCGTGCCGGCTTTCGAGGATGAGGAATATTGGTCGAAAAAGCTCGCCGAGCTTCCTGCCAATGTGACGACAGAGGATTCAAAGCTCGAGGACATCGAGGCGCGCGAGCGCATGAAGCGCACGTTCGGGCGCGGGCTCGATAGTCCGTCGGGTTTCGTCCTGCCGATCCAGCGCTGGAACGCCGCAGCCAAGGGTCGTCGCTGGCGCTCGGAAAAGTGGAAGCTGCGCAAGGACAAGTTCTATCTTGCGCCGGGCGATTCCCCGGTTGGTTTCCGCCTGCCGTTGTCTTCGCTGCCCTATGTGCCGCCGTCGGCCTATCCCTATATCCATGCGCAAGATCCGCTGGAGCCGCGCGGCGATCTGCCCGTGAGCTTCCAGGCTGTGCAATCGCCGGCGGCGCAGCCCGCTGGCGCCGAGCATCAGGACCAGATCGAGCAGGTCGCCGTCGAAGGCGCCGTGCGCACCGCGCTCACCATCGAGCCGCGCGATGGCGCGCTCTGCGTCTTCATGCCTCCGGTCGAAAAGATCGACGACTATCTCGAACTCGTCGAAACCGTCGAAACTTGCGCCCGCGCGCTGGGCGCCAAGGTGCATATCGAAGGTTATCCGCCGCCGTTCGATCCGCGCATCGACGTCATCAAGGCGACGCCTGATCCCGGCGTCATCGAGGTCAACATTCACCCGGCGAGGAGCTGGCGCGAGGCCGTCGACACGACGGTCGCGCTCTACGAGGAAGCGCGCCAGTGCCGGCTCGGCGCCGACAAGTTCATGATCGACGGCCGCCACACCGGCACCGGCGGCGGCGCGCACGTCGTGATCGGCGGCGCCTCGCCCAACGATTCCCCTTTCCTGCGGCGGCCGGACCTGCTCAAGAGCGTGATCCTCTACTGGCAGCGCCATCCCTCGCTGTCTTATCTGTTCTCAGGCCTGTTCATCGGTCCGACGAGCCAGGCGCCGCGCGTCGACGAGGCGCGCCACGACACGCTTTACGAACTGGAGATCGCGCTGGGGCAAACGCCAGCGCCGGGGCAGGGGAGCGCGCCGCCGCCGTGGCTCGTGGATCGCCTCTATCGCAACCTGCTGACCGACGTGACGGGCAACACCCATCGCGCCGAAATCTGTATCGACAAGCTGTATTCGCCGGATTCGTCGTCCGGCCGTCTCGGCCTCATCGAGTTCCGCGCCTTCGAGATGCCGCCGGACGCGCGGATGTCGCTCTCCCAGCAGCTTCTGATCCGCGCGCTGATCTCGATGTTCTGGAAAGAGCCGCAGCAGGGAAATCTCGTGCGCTGGGGAACCGCGCTGCACGATCGCTTCATGCTGCCGCATTTCGTTTGGGAAGACTTCATGACCGTGCTCGCCGATCTGCGGGCGGCAGGCTACGAGTTCGACCCGAAATGGTACGAGGCGCAGCGCGAGTTCCGGTTCCCCGTCTATGGCGCGGTCGAGCACGGCGGCGTCCGGCTCGAATTGCGGCAAGCGCTCGAGCCCTGGCACGTGCTCGGCGAAATGGGCGGGGCGGGCGGCACGGTTCGCTATGTCGACTCCTCGGTCGAGCGATTGCAGGTCAAGGCGTCGGGCTTCATTCCCGGCCGTCACGCTATCGTCTGCAACGGCCGCCGTCTGCCGATGAACGGCGCGGGCGTGTCGGGCGAGGCGGTCGCCGGCGTGCGCTTCAAGGCCTGGCAGCCGGCGGAGGGCCTGCACCCGACGATCCCCGTCCACGCGCCGCTGACCTTCGACATCTACGATCTCTGGAACGGGCGTTCGCTCGGAGGCTGCGTCTATCACGTCGCCCATCCCGGCGGCCGCAACTACGAAACCTTCCCGGTCAACTCCTACGAGGCCGAAGCGCGTCGCCTCGCGCGGTTCCAGGATTTCGGCCATACGCCGGGCAAGAGCGCTGCGCCGCCGCCGGAGGCGACCGGCGAATTTCCGCTGACGCTGGATCTGAGGCGATCGTCCGCTCTCCAATGAGGGTATAGCCGTCGGGCGCAGGGCGATTTGACCCGGCGCACGGACGCGTTTCGTCCCAGACGTGTACAAATAAAGTGTGCACCGCATCGGCGCGAAACCAGCGGGTGGAGGCGCGTGCGCGGTCGTGGGAGCCAAGGATGCGCATCAAGATCAGTTGCCCGCATTGCTTCGCCGACACACGTTGTAAATGTCCGACCTGCCGCGACAAGAACGGCGATGCCGCCATGTGCCGGGCATGCCATGGGACAGGTCAGGTGTCTGTCGCGTCTGACGCCAGAGGATGTTCGCATTGCATGATGGACACGCGTTGCGCATGTCCGACCTGCCGCGACAAGAATGGCGAAGCCGGCATGTGTCGCGCCTGCAAAGGCACGGGGCGTGTCTGATTGCGTATTGTAACGTCAGCGATCAAGCGAAAATTAACCATAACCGGGCATTGATGCGTGTCTGCATTCGAAACCCGGGGACGATCATGCGCGCGTTTGGCGTCGTGACCATCTTTCTAGCCGTCGCCATGGCGGGCTGCGCCAAGAAGCCAAGCGACGTTCAGGCGACCTTCGTCGAGCCCGGTCGCTACGATGGCTACCTCTGCCACCAATTGCGCGACGAGGCCTCGCGCGTGGCGCGCCGCGCCGCCGACGCCTATGACGAGCAGAATTCCAAGGCCTCCATCGGGGCCGTCGTGGCCGCGCCGCGCGCGTTGTTCCGTGGCGGCGAGACCAGCGACGTCGCCGTCGCCCGCCTGAAAGGCGAGATGCAGGCGATCGAAAGCGCCAGCGCTCGAAAGAACTGCGGCGTTCTGTTCCGCGCCGGGAACGATGGCGCAGCGCCGACGTTTACCGGGTCTCAGCCGGTTCTGAACGGTCCGGCGACCGTCAGATCGATCTACAACGCGCCGCGGGTCTGACGTAGTCTCGGATCGCCGCAACGCGTCCGGGAGGAATTGTTATGAGCAAGCAGACCTTGTCGCCAGAGTCGCGCGCGCGCCTGCTTGCGGCGGGCCTCGGCGGCGAGGACATGGCCTGGCTCGACGCGCTCGACTGGAACGACGCGGCGGCGCCCCCGGCGAGATCGGAGGCGGAGGTCGAGGCGTACAAACGTCGTGAACGAATTCTCAACACGGCCATTTCTGCGCTGAGCTTTGCGGAGCGCGCAGATTCTCCCGAAGGCCGAATGGCGGCCGCCCTCGGCGCGCACGCCGCGAATTGGGCGGATCGCGAAGATGACGAATAGCCGCTTGCTTATTGAAATTCCCGCCAAAATTGCCGCTGCGTCGGGCGAAAGCGCCGCGGATTCGTAACGAACTGGCAGGTTTTCGCGGTTATGGTCCGGGCGATCGCAGGCGCGCCGCATCGGCGTCGGCCGCCGCCGGAGAGGCTCATGAAGGCCGCCATTGTTCGATTTCTGAAGTGCCGCTCGGGAGCCAGCGCGGTCGAATACGCTCTCTTTGCGACGGGCATGGGCGTCGCCATTGTCGCGGCGTCCAAGATGGTGGGCACGAGCCTCCAGATCACGCTCGGCAAGCTCGTCAACAACGTCACCTGATCGCGGCGCTTCGCCGCGCAATCATCCTGCTCTCTTGCCGTCCCATCGCACGACGATGCGGCCGTCTCGCATTTCGAGCACGCGATCGAAGTGATCCGTCCAGCGCAGATCGTGCGTCACCGTGATAACGCCGACCCCTTCCCGCTGCGCAAGCCCTGAAAACAGATCCATCACCTGACGCGACCGCTCGCTGTCGAGCGAAGCCGTCGGCTCGTCGGCGAGCAAAAGCCGGGGTCGGTTCGCAAGCGCCCGGCAGATCGACACGCGCTGCTGTTCGCCGCCCGACATCTGGTTGGGCATGCTGTTGGCGCGATGCCCGACGCTGACCTGATCGAGCAGCGTCAGGGCGCGTTCGCGCGCGATCTCGCGGTCGACGCCGGCGGCGAACATCGCGACCTCGATATTTTCCCGCGCGTTGAGAAAGGGAATGAGGTTGGGCTTCTGGAACACGAAGCCGAAATGTTTGAGACGGCGCGCGGCGAGTTCCGAGAAATTCGCCGAATGGTTCGACGCGTCGACGCCGTCGAGATAGACGACGCCGGTCGTCGGCGGTTCGATCAGGCCCGCCACCATCAGCAGCGTCGTCTTGCCGGAGCCGCTCGGGCCGACGATGCCGGTTACTTCGCCAGCGAAGACGTCCATGAATGTATCGTCGAGCGCCTGAACGATCTGCCCGCCCGCGCGATATCGCTTGCTGACGCCGCGCAGCGCCAGGATCGGCTCGGCGCTCACGCCAACACCTCCCGCGCTCGCACCCGGAACGCTCGCTGGATCCCCACCCAGCTGGCCGCGACGCAGATCAGCATGGTGACGATGAAGAACTGGATATGATCCGACGGCAGCAGCAAGACCGTTCGCGGAAAGTGCGGGAACAAGAGATGCGCGAACGCGACAGCGCCGACGAAGGCGCAGAATCCGAGGATCAGCGAACTCTGCACGATCATCTCGGCGATCATTCGATTCGGCGAGCCGATCAGCTTGAGCAAGGCGATCGACGGAATCTTTGAGATCGTCATGTTGAAGATCGTGACGGCGATAACTCCGCCTGCGACCGTGAACATCGTGAAGACGAAAGCGAGAATTTGAAGGCGCAGGCGCCACAGGCGCCCGTTGAGAAGCGTATCGCGTTGCTGCTGCTTGGAAAGGACGTTCACATCGCCCCAGCGCAGGATGAGGTCTCGCACGTTGGCGGGATCGACGCCGGGTTCGAGTTCGAGGATGATCGCGGCGACGTTGCCCTTGATCTGCCCCTGACCGAGCGTCAGACGGTTCGCTCTGCGGTTCAGCAGCACCGCCTCGCTCGGAACGAATTGATCGATGGATTGCGCGTCTGGAATCGACACGAACAGAAGCGGATCGCCGCCGGGGTCGACCTGTCCGGTCGTGACCCCGACGATCGAATAATCGTCGCGGCCGAGCCGCAGCGTATCGCCTGCGACCAAGCCGAGCGATTTGTCGGCGATCGCTTCGTAATGGCCGGACTGGAGCCGTCGCCCGGAGATGAGCGGCAGCCATTCGCCGTGATCCTTCTGATAGTCGAGCCCCACGATCGTGATTCCGGTCCGGCGCTTTTCGACAAGGAACTGCTTGTTGAACTGGATGAACCGGCGGGCGGACCGCACGCCTGGCACGCCCTCCAGACGCAGGTCGAGGTTGGACGACACGTAGGAAGACTCGGCGAACGGCCCCATGCGGTCGCCCTGAACGACCCACAGATCCGCGCCGATGTTGTTGATCATCAGCAGCGCCTCGAACACGATCCCGCGGTAGAGGCCGTTGATGCCCATCGTGGCGACCAGGATCGCGCCGACGCCGACCACCGCCAGCAGGAAACGCGCCCAATCGGCTTTGATGTCTTTCAGCGCGAGGTTCATGAAGGATTCGACGCGGGCGAAATCGCTTCGCCGGAATAGCGCCCTTCCGGATGGATCACGACCTCGCCGAAATCGAGTCCCTTCTCGATCTCCACGACCGGCCCGATCGTATGGCGCACGAGCACCGGCCGCCAACGCGCGTGGCCGCCCGACAGAACCCAGACGCCGGCCTTGCCTTCCTCGCGTTGGATGTATTGCATCGGCACAAGCGGCGATTCAGCTTGCGACGACACTTCGATCGTCACATTCGTTCGTTGGCCGAGCGCCCAGTTGCGGGGCAGGGCGTCGAGCGACAGATCGACGAGGAATTCGCGGGTTTCCTGATCGACCAGTCTTCCAATGCGGACCACCTTTCCCGCGAACGCGCGGTCGGGCGTCGAGGAGAAGGAAATGGTCGCGGCCTGTCCGGCGCGCAGCACGCCCATGACGGATTCGTCGAACCGCGCGCTGACGATGATGCTCGCGGGGTCGACGAGCTGTACGATCGGCGAGCCGGGCGTCACGACGTCGCCGACGTTGCGTTCGCGCGAGACCACGAGACCGTTGAGCGGCGAGCGGAGCGTCGCATCCTCGTAGCGCGCCTGCGCGCCGGCGGCGACGGCTGCGGCCGCCTGCGCCTGCGCCGTCGCGCGCGCAATGGCGACCTTCGTTCCGTCGACTTCCGCCTGCGCCTCTTTCAATCCGAACTCGGTCGCGTCGAGCTCGGCGCGCGACACCGAACCGGTGACGATGAGCTTGCGGCGCCGCTCGACGTCGAGTTGCAACCGTTCGAGCCGCGCGCCCGCCCGCGCGCGATTGCTCTCTGCGGCGACCACCGCGCGCTGGGCGGCTTCCGAGTCCGCCCGGGCGCCGACGACCTGGTTCTTCAGATCGTCGTCGTCGAGCCGGGCGACGACCTCTCCCGACTCGACAGGATCGTTGCGATCCTTGCCGATCCACTTCAATCGCCCGCTGATGCGCGCGGTCAGAACCACCCGGTTGGTCGCGTCCAGAAGGCCGGGGCCCTTGAGAGACCAGACGATCGGCGTACGTTCGACGCGATAGACCTGCGCAGTCGTCGGAATCAGATAGGAATAGGCGAACCAGGCGGCGACAACAGCGACGATCGCGCTCGCGCCGATGAGCGCGGCGCGGCTTCGCCAGATCGGCCTTTCGGGCGCCTCGTCGTCGAGCGAACTGGAATTCGACGCGTTATCGGACTGACGCATCCATTCCGGGCGTTTCAGCATGTCGGACCTGTAACGAAATGCGCCGACCGCCATCGACGCCGAGCGCGTGCGCTTCGATGAACGGCTATAATAGATGCAAGCCGAGGCGAAGGCAAAGAAACGCCCAAGCAAACATCGGTTTCTTTGATTTCAGATTTGAGCTAGATCAACACCTTGGAGCGCGCTGCGGCGTTTGTGTAGCGGCGTTGCGACAGAGGGGGCTCGTTTGTCGGTTCGTATTGCGGGTTACGCGTGTCGACTGCCCGGCGCAAGAAGCGTCGAGGAATTCTGGAACATACTCGACAGCCGTCGCTGCGTCGTGTCGTATGTTCCGGAAGATCGGTTCGAGACCGCGCGTTACTGGCATCCCAATCGCGAAGTGCGCGGCAAGTCGGTGACTTTCGCCGCGGGCGTCATCGACGGCGCATTCGACTTCGACGCGACTTTCTTCGGCGTATCGCCGCGCGAAGCCCTGCAGATGGACCCGCAGCAACGCCTGCTCTTGCACGTCGTCTGGGAAGCCTTGGAATCGGCGGGCCTTCCGCCTTCGTCGCTCGCTGGCCAAAACGTCGGCGTCTACGTGGGCGCTTCGTCGTTCGATTACCTGTATCGCTTTATTCTCGATCCCGACATCTGCGACACGCAGATGATGACCGGCAATACGCTGTCGATCATCGCCAACCGCATCTCCTACCAGTTCGACCTGAGAGGTCCCAGCTTCGTCGTCGACACCGCGTGTTCCTCGTCGCTCGTTGCGCTTGCGCAGGCTTGTCAGGCCATATCCGAGGGGCGTGTCGAAACGGCGATCGTGGCGGGCGTCAATCTCGTGATGGCGCCCTATCCGTTCGTCGGATTCTCGACGGCGCACATGCTCTCGCCCAGCGGTCGCTGTCGCGCGTTTGACGCGGACGGCGATGGTTACGTCCGCTCCGAGGGGGCGGTGGCGCTCGTCATTCAGGCGGCCAGCGCGGCGCAGGGCGCCGGCTTCGGCGACATCGTCGGTTGGGGCGCCAACGCGGACGGCCGCACCAACGGCCTGTCGTTGCCATCGTCGGCCAGTCAGGCGGACCTGCTGCGCCACGTCTATGGAACTTTCGCAATCGATCCGGATGCGCTCGCTTTCATCGAGGCGCACGGGACGGGCACGCGTGTGGGCGATCCGGCGGAGGCCTTCGCCATTGGCGAGGCCGTCGCGCGCAGACGCAAGCGTCGGTTGCCGATCGGGTCCGCGAAAACGAATGTCGGGCATCTTGAGCCCGTCTCCGGTCTGGTCGGCGTCTTGAAATCGTCGCTCGCCCTGCGAGAGGGCATGCTGCCTGCTTCGCTGCATTTCGAGACGCCCAATCCCGACATTCCCTTCGAGGACCTCAATCTCGAAGTCGCCGCTTCTCCCGTCGCGTTCGATCCGACCGAGACGCCGCTTGCCGGGGTAAGTTCGTTCGGGTTCGGCGGGGCCAACGCGCACGTCGTCCTCCGCGCGCCGGAGAGCAAGGCGGTCGAACCGCCTGTGGCCGCGCGTCGCGCGCCGTTGGTCGTGTCGGCGCAGACCGAAGGCGCGCTACGCGGTCTGGCGAGCGCCTATCGTACTCTGTTGTCGGACGACGCGGCCGATGGAGCGGCGATCGCCAATGCGGCGGCCTATCGCCGCGACATGCTCGATCGCCGCGCTATCGTCGACGCGTCGAGCGATGTCGAATTGCGCGAGGCGCTCGACGCGGTCGCCGAAGGTCGCGATCATAGAAAGGTCGTCTATGGCCGCGCCTTGTCGCGCACCGGTCGGACGTTGTTCGCTTTTTCGGGCAACGGTTCGCAATGGGCCGGCATGGCGCGCGTCGCCCTGTCGACGGACGCGACGTTCGCGCGCGCGCTGGAGGAAGTCGACGCTGAGCTCGAGCCGCTCGTCGGCTGGTCTGCGCAACGGGAAATCCTGGCCGACGACCTCGAAGAGAAACTGAAGGCCGCGCACTTCGCCCAACCATTGCTGTTTGCGATCCAGGTGAGCGTCGTCAAGACGCTGGCGGCGCGCGGGCTGCGCCCGGACGCCGTGTTCGGCCACAGCGTCGGCGAGGTCGCTGCGGCGTGGGCCTCGGGCGCGCTCAGTTTGAAAGACGCCGCGCGCGTCATCGACGCGCGAAGCCGGAGCCAAGAATTCGCGCGAGGCGCGGGCGCGATGGCGGCCGTCAACGCGCCGACCGACGATATCGCGGCGGCGATGTCGAGCGGCGAATTCCCAGGCCTGGAAATCGCCGCCTTCAACACGCCTGGCTCAGTCACCGTTTCAGGGCCCCATGGCGCGCTCGACGCCTTTCTCAAACTGGCGCGCGAGCGTCGTTGGCCGTTCCGTCGGCTGGCGATCGAATATCCGTACCACACCGCCTTGCTCGAACCCTCGCGCGACGGGCTTCTCGCGGATCTCGGCGATTTGCATGCGCGCGACGGCGATGTGGCGTTCTTTTCTTCGGTCGACGGCGCCGAGGCGCGCGGCGCGACGCTCGACGCCGACTATTGGTGGCGGAACGTTCGCCAGCCCGTCCATTTCGCGCAGGCCGTGCAGGCCGCGCTATCGATTTCGCCGGCTGTTGTGGTCGAGATCGGCCCGGCGCCCGTCCTCGGCGGATATATGTCGGCGATCGCGCGCGACGCGGGCCGGCCGCTGACAGTTCTGGCCAGTCTGCAGCGTGACGACCGCGAAGAGGAAGGGTCGCCGCTCGCCGCTGCGGCCAATCGCGCGCTGGCCTCTGGCGCCAATGTCGACAAGGCGAGGTTTTTCGGAGACCGCGCGAACGACAACGTCTCGCTCCCGCACTACGCATGGGACAATGTCCGCTTCAAACCGTCGCCCGGCGCGGAAGCCTACGGCGATTTCGTTCCGCGTCCGCATGTTCTGCTCGGCGCGGCCGCGCGTGGCGGCGACACGACGTATTTCAATCACATCGATACGAGCGTCTTTCCGTGGATCGCCGATCACAAGGCAGGCGGCGCCGTGGTCGTGCCGGCGGCGGCCATCATCGAAATCGCCTTGGCCGCGGCGCGCGAGTCTCTCGGCGACGCGCATATCGAACTGCGCGATTGCGCCATATATCGGCCATTGTATCTCGAACCCGGCGCCTTGCAGGAGACGAAGACTTGCGTGAGCGCGCAGGAGCGGCTGATCGATCTGTTCAGCCGTCGCCGGGGAACACAGGGCGATTGGACTCTTCATGCGCGCGCCGCCTTCGCAGCGCTGCCGCCGGCGCGCGTCGAAACGCGGGATGGGACTGTCGCGCCGACCTCGCGGATGGGAAAGGACGAGGTCTATGCGCTCGCGCGCGAGAAGCTTCTCGACTACGGCCCATCGTTCCAGGTCGTCGAGAGCATCGATAGCCTTGGCGACCGCGCGTCGCGCGTCCGTTTCGCGCCAAGCTTGATCGATCCCACAGGGCTGCTGGCGGACCCGACGCTGATCGACGGCGGGCTGCAGGCCGTGCTGTGCCTGCCGGCGTTGCGCGGCGATGCGGAGAAGACCTACCTGCCGACGCGGTTCGACAGTTTCCGGTTGCGTCAGCCCGGGCGCGCGATAGCCGGTTGCGATGTGTCGCTCGTTCGGTCGAATTCCGAAACCTGCGTCGCGAACGTGGTTTATCGCGCAGAGGACGGCTCTGTCGTCGCCGAAATCGTCGGCGGCCGTTCCACCGCCATACGACTGAAATCGGCGGAGCGAGCCGTCCAGACCTACGCGTTCGTTCCGGTCTTGGTCGACGGGCTGGCGGCTGCCTCTGCGGCGAAGGCCGCACGCTTCGCGCCAGTCTTGAGCGCAAAGCCCGCGCCCGAACTCGAGGCGGCCGCTGTCGCCGCCCTGCATGTCGGCCTGTCCGCCGTATTCGGACAACGGACGTTCGATCCGTATCTTCCGCAACCCGGCGGCGCTGCGGACAAAATCGATCCAGCGCGCCTGGAGCCGCTGCTCGCGCATCTGGCGTCGGCGAAGCTGGCGACGCGCGACAAGCGCGGCTGGTCGCTCGCTCCGGTCGCCGACCGCGCGGGCGCGCTCGGCGCCATGCTGGCGTCCACGCCCGAGCGCGCGGTTGAGGCGACCTTCCTCGCGGCGTTCGAAGGCATGTGCGCGGACATGCTGAGCGCATCGCCTGCGCGCGCGTTTCCCGTGCAGACGCTCGACGCCCTGTTGACGCGCAGTCTCGCGGCGCGCGAACTCGCGAAGGAATTGACGCGCTGCGCAGCCGACGTCGTTGCGTCGACCTCCGTGGCGCCCTTGCGCGTCTTGGCGCTGGGCGCCGACAACTCGGCTTTCGTGCGCGCGCTTCTTGGCGTCGTCGAGCCGTTGCGCGGATCGGTCTGCGTCGTCGACGCAGACGCCGGTCGCCTCGACGCCCTGAACGATGCGTTTGCGGCCGCGCCGGCGTTCTCGGTTTGCGGACCGGACGAGGCGCCGGCGCGCAGCTTCGATCTGGTTCTCGGCGCCAATGTTCGGTTCGGCAGGTCGACGATCGGCCTCGACTGGCTGCGCGAGCGCCTGGCCGACGGCGGCCGCCTCGCCATCGTCGAGTGGGCCGGCGGCGTATTCGCCGACCTCGTCCAGCTGGCGACGGACAGCGCAGGACGCAAGTCGCTCGATGAGCCTCTAACAGAAGCGCGCCTGACGGAGGCTGGCTTCGAGGATGTTGCGGCGACCGCCAATGGGGCTGCGGCCATGGTTGTCGCGCATCGGCCCCCGCGCTCGCCCGCCGAGGACGCGCCGGCCATCGAGCGCACGGCGGCGCGGATGTGGCCCGGTGGAGACGCTCTTGCGCAAGTGATCGAGCGTCTGGAGGCGGAAATTCTTCGCGCTGCGCCGGCGCCGGCGGGCGAGGGCGCGCTGGAGACCGTGGTCCATGTCGGATGTTGCGACCCCAACGTCGCAAATCCCGTCGACTGGATCGCCGAGCGTTCTCTCGAAATACGGCAGGCGATCCTGTCGCTGGAAGGGCGGCCCGGCCGCGTCGTGGTCGTGACGCCCGGCGCGTTGCGCGGGCTCGTCGGTCGGGAAGGAGGACGGCCGGAATCGCACGCCGTTCTCGGGTTCGCGCGGGTCTGCGCCAACGAATATCCGGATTGCGACATGCGCGTCGTCGATCCGATGCGGGACGTTCGCGACGAGGCGACTCTCCGGGCGCTTGCGCGCGAGGTCGTTGCGCCGGGACGCGAGCGCGAGCTTCTGCTGGACGCAGACGCCCGTTACGGCGCGCGTCTGATCGCGACGCCGGTCGGCGGATTGTCCGGTCTCGATGAGAGCGGAGAGACGACGCCGCGCCTGGAGGCGCCCGCGCAAGGATCGATCGAGCGCGTCGTCTGGACGCGTGCGGAGCGACGTGCGCCCGGGCCTCGTGAAATAGAGATCGAAGTCAAGGCGACAGGCCTCAATTTCCGGGACGTCATGTGGTCGCTGGGCGCGCTGCCGCCCGAAGCGCTTGAAGACGGGTTCGCGGGTCCGACGCTCGGGCTGGAATGCGCTGGAACGGTGGCGCGCGTCGGCGCTGACGTCGCGGGCTTCGCGCCGGGTCAGCCCTGCCTTGCGTTTGCGCCTCACGCCTTCTCGGGCCACGTCACGATTCCCGCCAGCGCGGCCGCGCCTGCGCCCGACGACCTGCCGTTCGAGGCGGCGGCGACGATCCCGGTGTCTTTCGTCACCGTCTATTACAGCCTTGTCCATCTCGCCCGGCTCGAGGCGGGCGAAACGGTCCTGGTGCACGGCGGCGCGGGCGGCGTCGGCCTCGCGGCGCTGCAGATCGCGCGGTTGCGCGGGGCGCGCGTCATCGCCACGGCGGGGCAGCCCGAAAAGCGCGACCTGCTGCGCGATCTCGGCGTGGATTTCGTGTTCGATTCGCGGGGGCAGAGCTTCGCGGACGAAGTGATGGCCGCGACGGGAGGACGCGGCGTGGACGTCGTCCTGAACTCGCTGGCCGGCGAGGCGATGGAGCGCTCGCTGCGCTGTCTCAAGCCGTTCGGACGCTTCGTCGAACTCGGCAAGGTCGATTTCTTCACCGACACGCGCCTCGGCCTGCGTCCTTTCAGCCGCAATCTCTCCTATTTCGGCGTCGACGCGGATCAGCTTTTGACCGGCCGCCCCGAACTCGCCAGCGCCCTGTTCGTCGAAATTTCCGCGCTGCTGAAGGATGGGCGGCTGAAGCCGCTTCCCTATGGCGTATTCGACGGCGAAGACATTGCGGACGCGTTGCGTTTGATGCAGCGGTCCCAGCATGTCGGAAAGATCGTCGTCCGTCCGCCGGCCCGCCCGCAGTCGGAACGGCGCGACGGCCTCCTGCGGCTGCGCGGCGACGGGTCCTACGTGGTCATCGGCGGTCTCGGCGGGTTTGGCCTTGCTCTTGCCCGGCGCCTGGCGGCGCGGGGCGCGGGGCGCATCGTCTTGATCGGCCGTCGCGCGCCATCGGCGGAGGCGTCGGCGGTCATCGAGACGTTGCGGTCGAGCGGCGTCGACATCGTCATCCGTCAGCTTGACGCGACGGACGAGCGTGGGTTGGCCGCTCTGCTGAACGAACTCGACGCCGACAACCGGCCCGCGCGCGGCCTGTTCCATTGCGCGATGAGCCTCGACGATCGTCTGGTCGCCAATCTGGACCATGAGAGCTTCGCGTCGGTGCTGCGCGCCAAGATCGATATCGCCGACAACCTCGACCGATTGTCGCGCGGCCGTGCGATCGACCTGTTCGTTCTGTTTTCGTCCGCGACAACGATGGTCGGCAATCCCGGTCAGGCGAATTATGTCGCGGCCAACGCCTATCTCGAAGAGCTGGCGCGGCAAAGGCGTCGCGCCGGGGCGCCGGCGATCGCAATCGCCTGGGGACCGATTTCGGATGTCGGCTATCTGACCGGCGACGACCAGATGGCGAAAATCGCCGCGCGGAAGCTCGGCCGCCATGCGCTCAGCGTTTCGGCGGCGCTCGATTCGCTGGAGCGCATCGTCGCGACCGACGACGGCTCGGTCGATTCGTCGGTCGTCGGCGTCGGTCGATTCGATTTCGGCGCCTTGCGTCGGGAACTCGCATTGCTGAATTCGCCGTCGTTCGCGCGGATCGCTGCATCGTCCGGCGGCGAAACAGTCGATCTGGGAGAGGGCGGCGGGCTTGCGCGCGCCCTCGCCTCGCTGCCGACGGACGAGGCGCGCAGCAGGATCGTGGCGATGCTGGTCGGCGAAATCGCACGAATCATGCGGGCCGCGCCGGATCAGGTGGACCCGCTCCGCCCGCTCGCCGAACTCGGCGTCGATTCCCTGATGGGCGTCGAATTGCGCCTGGCGGCGGAGGAAAAGCTCGGAGTCGACATTCCCCTGCTGGCGATCGGCGGCGCCGGGTCGATCACCGACTTGGCGGAGCGCTGCCTCAAGCAAATCAGGACTCTAGAGCAGAGACCGTCCGCCGAGGCGCGCGCGGATGCCGACGTCGATGTGTGACTGCGATGCAACACGCGGACGTCAATCGCCTTTTTTCCTGGGATCGGGCGAGATTCAGCGAGCCTTTCGCGGAGCGTTTCGGTAACTTGCCGTCAACCTATTCAAAGAAGGGGGTCGTTATGGGTATCGCAAAACTTCTCGGCGCTGCGGCGCTTCTCGCCAGTGTCTCCTCCGCCGCGATCGCGGCTGACCTGCCGTCGCGCAAGGCGCCGGCGCCTGTTTACGCCGCTCCGGTGTTCACCTGGACCGGTTTCTATCTCGGCCTGAACGCTGGCGGCATCGTCGCCAACACGACCGGCACGGTTGACACCGTCACGCCGAACATCGCGATTCTCGCGCCGAGCTTCCCGACGGTTTCGGCGAGCAACTTCGGCTTCATCGGCGGCGCGCAGGCCGGCTTCAACTGGCAGTCGGGCTCCTTCGTGTTCGGCGTGGAAGGCGACATCGCTTTCACCACCGCCAAGGGCACGCAGTCGTTCGCTGTGCCGACGATCATTCCCGGCATCTTCGTGACGGGCAACGCGCAGGCGAAGCTCGACTACCTCGCGACGATCCGCGGCCGCATCGGCTACACGATCACCCCGACCATGCTCGCTTACGTGACCGGCGGTCTCGCGATCGGCGGCGGTTCGGTCAGCGCGACGGCGGCGGCTTTCCCGCTCCCGTTCGTGTGGGCCGGCAGCGCGCCTTCGACCCGCGCGGGCTGGACGCTCGGCGCTGGCCTCGAGTACGCGCTCAGCAACAACTGGTCGCTCAAGGGCGAGTACCTCTACTACAACCTCGGCGAGAGCAAGCTGGTCGCCAGCGAGTTCCTGCTGCCGAGCGCCGCGACCTACAACGTCAAGCGTGATGGCCACGTGTTCCGCCTCGGCGTGAACTATCGCTTCGGCGCCGCTCCGGGTCCGGTCGTCGCCAAGTACTGAGCGCGATCAGACATCTGGAATTGAGAGGCCCGGCGGTTTCCGCCGGGCCTTTTCTTTTGCGGCGCGCGTTTGCGGACGGATTGCCTCTCCGGAACGGCGCCAGAATCGGGGCTTTTCCGACGCCGGAGTGAGCGAGCGGGAGAGGCCGCTCTGTCTTGATCGCCGGTTTCGGCGCGCGGGAGCGAATCGCCGGATGTCCCAGCCCGGATCGAGGATGGACGCTGCGGCCGCCCGGAAGACTGGCGTCTTTCTGGCGCATTTTTCTCTTGCGAAAGGGATGAGCTTTTTCGGCTTGCCCGCGCTCGGTCTGGCGCTGGGCGAACAGACTTACGGCGCGCTGGAATTCGCGCTCGCGGTCGGCCCGGTCGCGGCGCTCGCCCTGACCTTCGGCGCGCCCTATGCGGCGATGCAGATCTTGTTGATGCGCGTCGGGCGCCGAATCGACGATCTTCTGGCCGTCGCCGTCCTGGCGTGCGCGGTCGCGGCGCTTATGGCGGCCGCGGCCTTGCGTCTGGCCGGCGCGCCGCGCCACTTCGAAATCGCCGCGGCGGCGACAGCGTTGTTCGGGCTTCAGGCCGTGGCGCTCGGCTATGCGCGCGCGTCGTCGTGGCGCATCGGCAATTTATGGATCGAGCATATCCCGTCGATCGCGGTTATGACGGCTGCGGTCGGCCTTATAGGCGCCGGACTGCGCGATGATCTGGGCGCTTATGCGCTGTTGTTCGCCATGAGCGCTCTTGCGGTCGCCGCGAGCGCGGCGGCGGTCTTCTGGCGCACGCGCCAACCCGCGTTTGGAGAGCGTCTGAGGGAACTCGCACGAATCGGCTTGCCGATGGCGTCTGCTGCGCTCGTCGGCACTTGGATCCTCTCCTCCGGGCGCATCTGGCTGCAAATCGCCGGCGCGGACGAATGCCTGTTCGCCTACGCCTATTCCTTTCGACTTGCGACCTTCCTCACGGTCATCGTCGCATTGGCGATGGGCGCTTTCTCGGCGGAGCTCTACCGCATGCCGACGCGTCGCTTCGATCGTGTCTATGCGCTAATGACGCTGGGCCTGCTCGCCGCAGCGCTGGCTTATGTCGCAGCGCGTCCAGAGGTATGGGCCGCCAGGCGCCTGTCGCCGGCGAAGGCGCGTCTGCTTGTAGAGCAGCCGCTCGTTTTGCTGGCGCCGATCCAGGTCTACTTTCTTGCCTCGCAGCCCTTGCTCGACATGCGTATTGCGCGCGCGCGACTCGCGGGTCGCGCTGCGCGCGCGACGCTGACGACCGCGCTCGTGTGCCTGGGAATCGTGATCGTCCTGCATGTGCTGGGACATCTGACGCCGCTCGCGATCGTCGTTGTCGCAGTTGCGCAGCAGGCGGCGGCCCTGGCCGTTGGCCATCTTGTGCTGGCGCGACGCGGCCTCCCGCTTCGCCGCGCCGCAATCGCGACGGCGGCCGGCGCTGCGGCGCTCGTCGCTTGGGCGAGTCTCGCCGCTGCAAACATGAACTAGGACACGGGAGGTCGCGCGACGCCTGCGGCCAGCGAGCCTAGTTTGCGTCGAGCCGATAGCATAGGATGCGCGTCACATTCTGGCGGCCCCGAAAAAGCAATACGAATGAACGTGTCAGCGCGTCAGGCTTGGCTTCTCAAACAGATCGAACGCCTTGGGCCAGACGATCTCCGCTTGGCGCGTTATCATGTCGCGCAAGCCGTCGAGATCGCGCCCACGCCCGACATCGCGAAGATCGAAATGGAAGTCGCGCGTCTTTATGCGTCGCATGAGGCGCTGCGCTGGACCTTTCATCGCGAGAGCGGCGGCGCGCATGTCGCAAAACTGCGGACTGCTCCGCCGGGTCTGACCTGTCGCGCGGCGCCGGACGACGACGCCGCGTTTCAGGCGGCGGTGCTGGTCGATGCGCGCGCTCGATTCGACCTCGCCAAAGGGCCGCTGTTCGAAATCATCGCTTACCCGCGACCGGGCGACCGCATCGTTCTGTTGTTGCGCGCGCATCATCTGATTGTCGACGGCGCCTCGCTCATCATCCTGATGCGCGCCTTGCTGGCCGGCGTGTTCCGACTGGAGATCGGATATAAGGTCGGCCGTCCCTACGCGGATTTCGTCGCCTGGCAGCGCGCGTTTCTGCGTTGCGACGACGGCGCCCGTCTGCTCGACAGATGGTTGGCGGAACTGTCCGACCTGCCGCCGCCCCTGGCGTTGCCATACGATACGGCGGCGCGCGGCGCGCAACCGGCGCCGGCGCTGAAGATCCAGCGGACGCTCGATTCCCGGATCGTCGACACGGTTCGTCGAGCCGCGACGTCGCTCGGCGTCGGGTCGTTTCGCATCTATCTCGCAGCTTACGTGGCGATGATGTTCAAACTCACCGGCGCCCGCGACATACCGGTCAGCCTGGCTTCAGCGGCGCGCAGCAGGGTCGAGTTTCTCGAAACGGTCGGGTGGTTCAACGACACCATCGTCGTCCGCGAGCCGATCGAGCCCGGCGACAGCTTCGCGACATACGCCGCACGCCTGTCGGCGCGGCTCGACAGCGCGCTCGAAAACGACGGACTTCCGCTTCACCTGATCGTCGAGCAGCTCGAGGCGCTGGCGCCCAATCAGGCCACATGCCTCGACGAGGTCGCCTTCTCGATGATCGCGCCGAACCCGCGCACCGATCACGATATTGGCCGCCTTGCATCCACGCTCGCCGGGACGAAGGCGCAGGTCGGCGCCTACACGGTGCAGACGTAGCCCGTCCCCATCCCCTATGCGAGCCCGCACCAGGTTTCGTTCCGCATTCTCGAAAGGCCGGATACGACCTATGTGTCGGCGAGCTTCAATGCGACCCGGTTTGTCGCCTCGACCGCGGAACGGCTGACGGGCGCCTACGAAGGCGTGCTCGACGCGCTCGCCGCGAATCCGCACGCGCCGCTCGACGGAATTCTCGCGCACGACTGAAAGCCGCGCGCTGGCGGCTCTTGCCAAAAAATCACGAGAAGTCCGGTGTTTAACTGGTGCTGCGAGAGAGGATTGAACTCTCGACCTCTCCCTTACCAAGGGAGTGCTCTACCACTGAGCTACCGCAGCTTGCAGCACGGCCGGCGTCCCCCGGCTCAGGCTGGCGCGCTTGTGCCACAGGGCTTGCCGCATGACAAGCGCGGGATGTGCGGCGCCAAACTTGCGGCGAGGGACGAGGCCCCCTAAAGATGCGCGCAAAGGCACAGGGGGCGACCTGCATGTCCGACCGCAGCGGGCGACAGGGGCGTGATGAACGTCTTTCCAGCGCGTTGCGCGACAATTTGCGTCGGCGCAAGGCGGCGAGCCTGCCGTCCCGCGAGGAGGCCGGCGAGACGGGCGTTCAGCGTCGGCGCGACCCGCCGGGCGCGATCCCTGCGAACCCCGGCGAATCGGGGAAAAAGCCGGCGCCGCAAGGCTGACCGGCCCTCCTTGCGCCATATTGCGCGGGCTTGAACATGGACGGATTGATCGGCGACGCCGCCGGCTCCGGGAGAGAGGTCTGATGGATCGCATCCGTATCGTCGGCGGCAATCGCCTGAATGGCGTCATTCCGATTTCCGGCGCGAAGAACGCGGCCCTGCCGCTGATGATCGCCTCGCTACTGACCGACGGCACGCTGACGCTGGAAAACCTGCCGCGGCTCGCCGACGTGTCGCTGCTCGTGCGCATCCTCGGCAATCACGGCGTGGACTATACGATCGAGGGCAAACGCGCCGGCGACACGGAGGTTCAAGGCCAGACCGTGCATCTGGCGGCCCGCCAGATCGTCGATACGACCGCTCCCTACGATCTCGTTTCGAAGATGCGCGCGAGCTTCTGGGTGCTCGCGCCGCTCGTCGCGCGCATGGGCGAAGCCAAGGTTTCGCTGCCCGGCGGCTGCGCCATCGGCACGCGTCCGGTCGACCTGCTGCTCATGGCGATGGAGCGGCTGGGCGCCGAGATCGAGATCGAGGGCGGGTACGCCATCGCGAAGGCCAGGAACGGGCTCAAGGGCGCCGACATCGAATTCCCGAAGGTCACGGTCGGCGGCACGCACACGGCGCTGATGGGCGCGAGCCTCGCGCACGGAACGACCGTCATTCACAATGCCGCACGCGAGCCGGAGATCGTCGATCTGGCCGATTGCCTCGTGAAGATGGGCGCGAAGATCAAGGGCGCGGGCACGAGCACCATCGAGGTCGCCGGCGTTTCGCGCCTCAGCGGCGCGCGCCACGCCGTCTTGCCCGACCGGATCGAGACCGGCACTTACGCCATGGCGGTTGCGATGACCGGCGGCGACGTCCTGCTGCAGGGCGCCCGCGCCGAACTGCTGGAAGCCGCGCTCGACGTGGTCCGCGCCACCGGCGCCGAGGTGACCGCGACCAACGAGGGCGTCCGCGTCTACCGCAATGGCGGCGCGATCCAGCCCGTCGATGTGACCACGGAGCCCTATCCGGGATTCCCGACCGATCTTCAGGCCCAGTTGATGGCGCTCGTCACACGCGCCGACGGCGTCTCGCGCATCACCGAGACCATTTTCGAAAACCGCTTCATGCACGTTTCGGAACTGGCGCGGTTCGGCGCGCATATCCGGCTCGACGGCGACACGGCGATCATCGAGGGCGTCAAGGCGCTCAAGGGCGCGCCCGTCATGGCGACGGATCTGCGCGCGTCCGTGTCGCTCGTCATCGCCGCTCTGGCGGCCGAGGGCGAGACGGAGGTTAACCGCGTCTACCACCTCGATCGCGGCTTTGAGGCGCTGGAGAAGAAACTGGGCGCCTGCGGCGCGGTGGTCGAGCGCATTTCGGCCGGCGGCTGAGGCGCGGCTATTCCGGTCCACGCCCTTGCCAGCGCGGACGCGAGCCCCCAAATGGCGGTTGCGAGGCCGCCATGACCGACAAATGCAGCGAAACGTCCGAACCGCTCCGGCTCGTGGCTTTTGACGCCGAGGACTTGGCGATCGTCTCGGCGCATCTGCAGGACGCCTTGGTGCGCGTCGGCGACATGGCCTGGTTGCCCGAGCAGGATCGCTTTGCGATGGCGCTGTCGCGATTCGACTGGATGGCGGACGGGCAGGGCCTGTGCGAGCGGGCCGTCTGCGGCCTGCATTTCGATCGCGTGCGCACCGTGCGCCAGAACGGCGTCCCGCAGCGCGAACCCAACGCGGTCCTGAGCCTTCTCGCCATTTCGTATGAGCCGACCGACGCGCCGGCCGGCCTTGTGACCTTCACTTTCTCCGGCGGCGCGGCGATCCAGCTGGTCGTGGAGTGTCTGGAGGCGCATCTGCGCGACCTCGGGCCGCGGTGGTCGACGAGGTCGCGACCCGCTCACGCGCTTGACGCCGGACCCGCTCAAGGGTCATGACCTGACGGACCGTTTCGGGGCGCAGGACGCCTCTCCCGGAGATGCACAGATGACCCTGCGGCTCGACGCTGCGGCCGCCGATTTCGATGCGCGTTTCGCCGACCTCCTCGCCATGAAGCGCGAGGTTTCGGAGGACGTCGACGCCGCCGCGCGGACGATCATCGCGGACGTCGCGGCGCGCGGGGACGCCGCGCTGATCGAGCTTTCGAAGAAGTTCGACCGGATCGACCTCGCCGAGCGTGGAATCGCCATCGGCAAGGACGAGATTGCGGCGGCCACGGCCGCCTGCGCGCCGGCGGCGCTGGCCGCGCTCGACGTGGCGCATGCGCGCATCGTGGCGTTCCACCAGCGCCAGAAGCCTGCCGATCTCCGATTTACCGACGAACTCGGCGTCGAGCTCGGCTGGCGCTGGAGCGCCGTCGAGGCGGTCGGCCTCTACGTGCCCGGCGGCACGGCCTCCTATCCATCCTCGGTGCTGATGAACGCCGTGCCGGCCAAGGTCGCGGGCGTGCCGCGCGTCGTCATGGTCGTGCCGACGCCCGACGGCGCGGTCGACCCTTTGGTGCTGGCGGCTGCCGCCCGCGCCGGCGTTGACGAAATCTACCGTGTCGGCGGCGCGCAGGCCGTCGCGGCCCTCGCCTACGGCACGCAGACGATCCGTCCGGTCTCGAAGATCGTGGGGCCCGGCAACGCCTATGTGGCGGCCGCCAAGCGCCGGGTGTTCGGACAGGTCGGCATCGACATGATCGCGGGGCCCTCGGAGGTGCTGGTGATCGCCGACGCTTCGGCCAATCCCGCCTGGATCGCAGCCGACCTGCTTGCGCAAGCCGAACACGATACGGCCGCGCAAAGCATTCTCATCACCGACAGCGCGGAGCTGGCGCGCGACGTCGAGCGCGCAGTGGAAGCGCAACTTTCCACCTTGCCGCGCGAAAAAATCGCCCGCGCGAGCTGGGAGGAGTTCGGCGCGACGATCGTCGTAAAGAGACTGGACGACGCGATCCCGCTCGCCGACCGCATCGCGGCCGAACATCTGGAGATCATGGCGGAAAATGCGGAGGAACTGGCGGCGCGCGTGCGCAACGCCGGCGCGATCTTCATCGGCGCGCATACGCCGGAGGCCATCGGCGACTACGTCGGCGGCTCCAATCATGTGCTGCCGACCGCGCGCTCGGCGCGCTTCTCCTCGGGTCTCGGCGTCCTCGACTTCATGAAGCGCACGTCGATTCTGAAATGTTCGCCGGCGGCGCTGAACGAGCTTGGCCCGTCTGCGATAGCGCTCGGCGAGGCCGAGCGACTCGACGCGCATGCGCGCTCGGTGGCTATCCGCATCAACAGGGGCGCGGTATGACGACGCAAAACAGGCGCCTGATCGAGGTCACGCTGGACGAGGCCTCCATCGGTCGCGGCACGCCCGATCAGGAGCACGAGCGCGAGATCGCGATTTACGATTTGATCGAGGAGAACAGCTTCGCGCTGGTCGGGCACGATGGCGGCCCGTACAAGCTCCTCCTCGCCCTGCACGAGGCGAAACTCGCTTTCGACATTCGCGACGAAGGCGATGCGACCATCGTCACGCACATCCTGTCGCTGACCCCGTTCCGCAAGATCCTGAAAGACTATTTCATGATCTGCGAGAGCTATTACGCGGCGATCCGCACGGCGACGCCCGCGCAGATCGAGGCGATCGACATGGGCCGGCGCGGCCTGCACAACGAAGGCGCGCATCTTCTCGCCGAACGCCTCAAGGGCAAGATCGAGTGCGACAAGGATACGTCGCGCCGCTTGTTCACGCTCGTCACAGCCTTGCACTGGAAAGGCTGAGCCGCCATGCGGCGCTGTCTCGATCGAGCGGGACTCTGACGATGGTCGAAGGTCGGCGTCCGCAAGCCGTCCTGTTCTGTTGCACCTTCAACGCCGTGCGTTCGCCCATGGCGGAAGCGCTGGCGCGCTATTACTTCGGTCGCGAAATCTATTTCGCCTCGGCGGGCGTCAAGGCGGGCGAACTCGACGGCTTCGCGGTCGCGGCGATGGACGACATCGGCATCGATATTTCGAAATTCAAACCGCACACCTTCGAAGACCTCGAGGATTCGAGCTTCGATCTGATCGTGTCGCTGTCGCCGGAAGCCCACCACAAGGCGCTGGAATTCACGCGCACGCTCGCCGTCGACGTCGTCTATTGGCCGACCATGGACCCGACCGCCGTGCAAGGCTCGCGCGAGCAGATGCTCGACGCCTACCGCGCGGTGCGGGATGGATTGAAAAAGCGCATCGTCGATTTGCTCTCGTCGCCGGCGTGAGTCGGACTGCGTTGGGCGGAAGCCTTCGGTCGCGCGCTCGGCTTGTGCAACGGCGAGCCATGCTCACAGTCCGATGGCGCGCAATGCGGTGGCGACGGCGAACCCCGCCGCCAGCGAGGGCAATTCGCGCCGCGTGAGAAACATGGTCAGCGCGGCCGCGCAGACGGCCGCCGCGCCCGCGACGCCCGACTTCAGCGCGATGGGCGCCACGGTCGACACGAACAGCGAGGCGGGCAATGCGTCGAGGCCGC
>CAZWJF010000021.1:0-44093 GCA_964634325.1 uncultured Rhodoblastus sp. | reverse complement strand
GATGATCGGTGAAATCTGCCCGTAGGTCGCCGTGAACGCCATGAGCTTCTTACGCCGGCTGACGATCTGCAGGTAGTTGCCGATCACTGCGGAAAAGCGACGACCCAGAGCGCCCTGCTCGGCGCGTTCGCCCGACAAGAGAGCCACCTGCTCGGCGTATTCGCGCAACCGCGCCAGCGAGAAGCGGAAATCGGCTTCCACGCGCTGGCGATCGAAGTACAGGCCGACGAGCGAGCGGCCGATGAAATGCGTCACCAGGGTGCCGACGGCCGCGTAAATCAACGCGACCCAGAACAACAGGCCGGGGATGACGATCTCCGTGCCGGGAATCGCGTAATTGCCGGACAGCTCCCACAGCACGATCGCGAATGACACAAGCGAGGAGAGCGTCGAGATCAGAAGGATCGAATAGGTGTAGATGCCCTCGCCGTCGCCGCCGCCGATGATGAAGCGATTGACGTCTTCCGCGATACGCTGATCCGGGTTGTCGGCGCCGTTGCCGGCCAGGCTCATGCGGTAATGCGAATGGCCGCCGAGCCAGTGCGAGACATAGAAATCGGTCAGCCATTTGCGCCAGCGGATGACCAGCATGGACTGAAGCACGAATTCGACGACCGCGCTCGTGATGTAGACGAAGGCCCACGGCACGAAGACCCACAGCAGCAACGTCCAGAAGGTGGCGGCGTCCTTGTTCTGGATGGCGTTGAACCAGTCGCGATTGAAGAACGACAGGCGCACCGTAATGCCGACTTGCGCCTGATTGATGAGCACGAGGCAGACGATCATCGCGATGGCGATCCGCCGCTCCAGCGCGCGGTAGGAGCCAAACGGCCAGACGCGCGCCACGCCGATGTCTTTCTGGTTGTAGTAGAGGTCGGCGATCCGCAGCATCTCCTGCATGATCGGCAGGCGCGAGACCGCGTAGACCAGAATCGAGAACATCGAGACGGTCAGCGGCAGGGAATCGGGCGGCAGGAAATCCTTGAATTGCGCGGGCCAAAGGCCGGCGCGCACGCCGAGCATGGCGAGGCCGAAGACGATGGTCTCGGACGAGAAGATGCCGACGAAGATCTTCAGAAAGCTCGAGATGCGCGCGGAGGCCCAGGTCGTGAGCGCGCAGATGAGCGCGGCGCCCGCGACGACATAAAGAAAATTGTCCCCGAGTCTGCCCGCCGAGATCGCCGCCAGAACCGCGAAGGCGCCGACCGCGCCGCTCAGAATCTTCATGCAAATCACCCCGGCCTCGTGCGCCTCGCCCCGTGTATCGACCGGACTTGCGGCGAGCGCAAGGCGCGCCTCACCCGGATTCCCAACCTGGAATGCGCGCTTTCAGGCATTCTTAACCGCGCGAGCGTCGCCGTTTGACAAGCGTCCGGCGCCGATCCATGAAAACCGTTCCGCGCGGCGCTATTCCGCGCAGAACGTCGGCGGCGCCCCCCTATCCGGCCGCTGGGGAGGTATTCGATGAGTCAGGCGTCGTCTTCGCACGCACTTGCCCAGACGGACGAGGACGATCGGTTCGATTTCGCCGCGCTCGCGCGCAGCCGGGAGCCGGAGCGCTACGCGCTGCATACGCGCTATCTGAACGAACAGATGGTGCGGGTGCTCCAGACGATCGGCTACGATGTCGGTTTTACCCGCGGCGCCGGGCAGTATCTGTGGGACCGCAAGGGCGAGCGATACCTCGACCTGCTGTCGGGCTGGGGCGTGTTCGCGCTGGGCCGCAACCACCCGGACGTCAGGCGCGCGCTCGCCAGCGTCATCGACGCCGATCTGCCCAACCTCGTGCAGATGGACGTGTCCGTACTCGCCGGCGCGCTCGCGGAAAAACTGCTCAAGTACACGCCCTGGCTCGACAAGGCGTTCTTCTGCAATTCCGGCGCGGAGGCGGTCGAGGCGGCGATGAAATTCGCGCGCAGCGCGACCGGGCGGTCGAAGATCGTGTTCTGCGGCCACGCCTTCCATGGCCTGACCTACGGCGCGCTGTCGATGAACGGCGACGCGATCTTCCGCGACGGCTTCGGCCCGCTGATCCCCGACGTGGACGAAGCGCCGTTCGACGATCTGGACGCGCTCGACCGCGCGCTGAGCAAGCGCGACGTCGCGGCCTTCTTCGTCGAGCCGATCCAGGGCAAGGGCGCGAACATGCCTTCGCCCGATTATCTGTCCCGCGCCGCAGCGCTCTGCGCGAAATACGGGACGCTGTTCGTCGCCGACGAAATCCAGACCGGCGTCGGGCGCACCGGCAAGTTCCTGGCGGTCGAGCATTGGGGAGCGGAACCCGACATGGTTCTCCTCGCCAAGGCCCTGTCGGGCGGACACGTTCCCGTCGGCGCGGTGCTCGCGCGGCGCAAGATTTTCGAGAAAGTGTTCAACAGAATGGACCGGGCCGTCGTGCACGGCTCGACCTTCTCGAAAAACGATCTCGCCATGGCCGCCGGGCTCGCGACGCTGGAAGTGCTCGAGGGCGAGCAACTGATCGCCAATGCGGCGCGACGCGGCGAGCAGATTCTCGAAGGGTTCCGCTCGATGCTGCAACGCTACGAGCTGGTCAAGGACGTGCGCGGCAAAGGGCTGATGGTCGCCATCGAATTCGGCGCGCCGAAGTCGCTCAAACTCAAGACGGCGTGGGCCTTGCTGGAGAAGGTGAACGCCGGGCTGTTCAGCCAGATGATCACGATTCCGCTGTTCAAGGAGCACAAGGTGCTCAGCCAGGTAGCGGGACACGCGAGCAACACGGTGAAATTGTTGCCGCCGCTGACGATCGGCGACGAGGACGTCGCGTGGATCGAAAAGTCCTTCGACGCTGTGATCTCGGATGCCCACAAGGTGCCGGGCGCAGTCTGGTCGCTCGGCAAGACCCTGGCCGATCACGCGATCAAGGCGCGCATGGCCGGCTGACGGTCAGTCCTTCTCTTCCAGCCCTTCGATCGACTGCCCGTTGACGCGCGCCACGAGCACCGGCGACGGCTTGAAAGTCACCACACGTCGCGGCTTGATCGCCGCTTCGACGCCGGTCTTCGGGTTGCGGCCGATCCGCTCGCGCTTCGAACGCACGTTGAAAGCGCCGAACGCGCGCAGCTTGACCGCTTCGTTGCGGTCAAGGCTGTCGGCGATTTCGTCGAGGGTCATCTCGAAGATGGTCCGGGCCTGCGCACGCGACAACGTTGGGCACGCGCCAAAGATCGCCTCGAGCAGATCCGCCCGGGTCGTGGTTCTTCCATTGTTCAAGACTTTGCTCATGCAGCCCGCGCGCATCGAGCGCGCCCCCCGAGTTCGTTTATGCAACCGTCACCCCCGAGGAACAAGTCCTCGGCAGTTGGGCCCCGACCGACCTGTTCGCTGCGGACACGAAACCTCCCCAAGTTCCGTCCAGCCGGATCAGTCTACTGCGCTAGCGATCGGGCGCATTCACGCTAACGCCCGAAACCATAAGCCGAATTGTGGCGCGTGCAAGCGCCCGTTCAAAAATTAGGCGCATTCTAGATGTGCGCGGCGCAAGGCGACGATTGCGCAAACAAAAAGGCCCGGCGGGGAGCCGGGCCTGTTTGGGCCGAAGCGCAGCGCGCTGCGCTTCGGATGATTGGTTCTTGGGCGAATGGACGTCTTAGAAGTCCATTCCGCCCATGCCGCCGCCCGGCATGGCCGGCGGAGCGTCCTTCTTCGGAAGCTCGGCGATCATCGCTTCGGTGGTGATGAGCAGGCCGGCGACCGAAGCCGCATCCTGCAGCGCCGTGCGCACGACCTTGGTCGGGTCGATGATGCCGGCCTTCACCATGTCGGCGTAGTCGCCGTTCTGGGCGTCGTAGCCATAGGCGTAGTCCTTCGCCTCGACCAGCTTGCCGACCACCACGGCGCCGTCGCCGCCGGCGTTGTCGACGATCTGGCGGGCCGGCGAGGTCAGCGCGCGGCGAACGATGTCGACGCCCGTCTTCTGGTCCGGATTCGAACCGCCGACGCCGTCGAGAGCCTTGACGGCGCGCAGCAGCGCGACGCCGCCGCCCGGCAGGATGCCCTCTTCCACCGCAGCGCGGGTGGCGTTGAGCGAATCGTCGACGCGGTCCTTCTTTTCCTTGACCTCGATCTCGCTCGCGCCGCCGACGCGGATGACCGCGACGCCGCCGGCGAGCTTGGCGAGACGCTCCTGCAGCTTCTCACGGTCGTAGTCCGAGGTGGTCTCCTCGATCTGCGCCTTGATCTGCTGGACGCGGCCTTCGATGTCGGCCTTGGCGCCGGCGCCGTCGATGATCGTGGTGTTCTCCTTCTCGATACGGACGCGCTTGGCGCGGCCGAGCATCGGGAGCGACACGTTCTCGAGCTTGATGCCGAGGTCTTCGGCGATCATCTCGCCGCCGGTGAGGATGGCGATGTCTTCGAGCATGGCCTTGCGGCGATCGCCGAAGCCAGGCGCCTTCACAGCCGCGATCTTCAGACCGCCGCGCAGCTTGTTGACGACGAGAGTGGCGAGCGCCTCGCCTTCGACGTCTTCAGCCACGATCAGCAGCGGCTTGCCGGTCTGCACGACCGCTTCGAGGATCGGCAGCATCGGCTGGAGCGACGAGAGCTTCTTCTCGTGGATGAGGATGTAGGGGTCTTCCAGCTCGGCGACCATCTTCTCCGCATTGGTGATGAAATACGGGGAGAGGTAGCCGCGGTCGAACTGCATGCCTTCGACGACGTCGAGTTCGGTGTCGAGGCTCTTGGCCTCCTCGACCGTGATCACGCCCTCGTTGCCGACCTTCTGCATCGCTTCGGCGATCATCTTGCCGATCGACGAGTCGCCGTTCGCCGAGATCGTGCCGACCTGGGCGATTTCGTCGTTGGAAGTGACCTTCTTGGAGTTCTTCTTGAGGTCGCCGACGACGGCTTCCACCGCGGTGTCGATGCCGCGCTTGAGATCCATCGGGTTCATGCCGGCGGCCACGGCCTTGGCGCCTTCGCGCACGATGGCGGCGGCGAGAACGGTCGCGGTCGTGGTGCCGTCGCCCGCAGCGTCGTTCTGCTTGGAGGCGACTTCGCGCACCATCTGGGCGCCCATGTTCTCGAACTTGTCGGCGAGCTCGATTTCCTTGGCGACGGTGACGCCGTCCTTGGTGATGCGGGGAGCGCCGAAGGACTTTTCGATCACGACGTTGCGGCCCTTGGGACCGAGGGTGACCTTCACGGCGTTGGCGAGGACTTCAACGCCGCGCAGCATCTTGTCGCGGGCGTCGGTGGAGAAACGGACTTCTTTGGCTGCCATATGTCAAAACTCCGAATTACGGGGACGAGCTGGAAATGCGGCTATCTCAGGCGATCACGCCCATGATGTCGCTTTCCTTCATGATCAGGAGATCCTGACCGTCGATCTTCACTTCCGTGCCCGACCACTTGCCGAACAGAACGCGGTCGCCGGCCTTCACGTCGAGCGGAACCAGCTTGCCGCTCTCGTCGCGGGCGCCGGGGCCGGCGGCGACGATCTCGCCTTCCTGCGGCTTCTCCTTCGCCGTGTCCGGGATGATGATGCCGCCCTTGGTCTTCTCTTCGCTTTCGATGCGCTTCACGACGACGCGATCGTGCAGAGGACGAAACTTCATGGTCTCTCTTTTCCTAAAATCGCGGCCGCCTCCCTGGCGGCCGGTATGGTTGGAGGCCCGTTAGCACTCGTTAATGCGGAGTGCTAACAGACGGGGCGGAGATAAGTCCTTCCCCCACCGTCTGTCAAGGAGAACTGCGACTTTTGTCTAGGCGCCTTTGACGCCCGCGGTCGCCGCGCGGGCGGGGCCGCTCGACGCGTTTTGCGCGGCGCGCCGCATTCGGCTAGCCTCCCCGTCGTCATGGAAACGTCATGCGACGCGCGTTGCTCCTGAAAGTCCTTGTTTCGGCTCTGCTTTACGGCGCGGTGATCGCGGCGATCGCGGTTGCGGGCGACCGGACCTTCTTGGCCTGGGACAATTGGCTGTTCGGCACCATCGTCCTCCTTCCGGCGCTCGTTCTGTCGTGGCGAGCGGCGGCGGCCTATGCCGTCACGGCGGCCTCGCTCGCCGGCCTCGCCCATTTCGTCAACGACGCCAAGATCGCACTGACGGACATGCCGCTGACGTGGCTCGACCTGAGGATCGCTGCGGGAAATCCGGCGGGCTTTCTCGGCGCGGTCAAGGCGTCGCCGCAGGTGGTCGCGGCTGTCGCGTCGGCCTTGCTCATAGCTGCGATCTTCGCAATCGGCTGGCGGCTGCGGCGCCTGGATTGGGCTGTGGCCAGAGCCAACGCGCCGATGCGCGCGTTGGCGATCCTGATCTCGGCGGCGCTCGCAGCGACGTCGCTCGGGCAATTCTCTCGCCGGCTCGAAACGGCGATCCTCGGGCACGAATACGCCGAGATCGCCAATATGCCGGATGGGCTGGTCTTGATCTCGAAACTGGTCGGCCCCCTGCCCTTCCTCGTGTTGACGGCGCGCTATGACGCTTCGTCGTCATCGCCGTTCCGGGACCTCGCGTCGATGGACAGCGCGATGGCCGCGACCGAGGCGGCGCCGGCGCCGCCCTATCTGCTCGCAAGTCCGTCGCCGGGCGAACGACCGGACATTGTGATCATGCTGCTCGAATCCACGTTCGACCTGCCGAAAGTGTTCGAGACGAATCCGCCGATGACGTCTCCGCTCTTTCCGGATTCCCAGAACGGGCAATTGCAGGGCGAGTTGAACGTCAACGCCATCGGCGGCGGCACCTGGATCAGCGAATTCGAGGCGATCACCGGCATTCCCTCGCGCCTGTTCGGTTACGCCGGCTACTACACGCATGTGGAGCTCGGCCCCTATGTGAAGGCGTCGCTCGCCACCTACCTCAAGGCGCGCGGCTATCAGTCGCTTGCGCTCTATCCGGTCGAAGGCCGTTTCTATGGCGCCCGCGCGGCCTATGCGCATTATGGTTTCGACCGTTTCGTCGACGGCGAAGATCTGAAGATCGACAAGCCCTGGTACGCCGAGGACACCGACATCGTCGCGAAATACATCGACGTGATCGACAGGACGGACAAGACGAAACCGCTGCTGGCCTTCGCGCTGACCATGGAGAACCATTCGCCGCACCCGTGCACGCGCTTCGGCAGCGAGAAGGAAATGCCCTATCGCTTCGCCGGCGAAAGCAACGCGCGCGGAACATGCGAACTCAACGAATATATCGCGCGCTATCGCTCCACGGAGGCCGCCATCGCGATGCTCGAGCAGGCGCTACGCAAGCGGCAGGCTGAAACCAGGCGTCCCTATGTGCTGGCGATGTTCGGCGATCACCAGCCCAATAGCTTCACCGGCACCGGGCACATGCCGCTGTGGAGCCCAAACGATTATTCCGCGTTGCGGCGCGCGCCCAACGACGTGACCTTCTACCAGATCCGCAGCTCCGCTCCTTCGCCGTTCGCGACCAAGACGCTCGACACCTCGGTCGTGATGTTGCCGACGCTGGTCAGCGCCTATGTCGCGAAAAATGGGCGCGACATGTATCTTCCCGCCAATTTCGCAATTCAGGCGCGCTGCGGCGAGAAGATCGCGCTGCCGCGCCTGAACGCCGCCTATGGCAAGGATGCGATGATCCCGAAAGGGCAGGCCAATTCCGATACGACGCAGGCCTCGCTGACGCAGACCTGCCGAAGCGCGCTCGTCGCCGCGCGCCCCGATTACCTCAAATTGATCGACATGCCGTGACCGTCGAGACGATCGAGGTCAGGCGCGTGCTGGTCGTCGCCAATCCCCAGGCGCGCGGCTATGCGCCGCGCAAGCTCGCGGCGATCCGAACCGAACTGGAGCGCAGCGGCGTCGACGTCTCGCTCGAACATTCGGCGGCGCGCGGCGACATCGAGCGCATCGTCGCCGACCGCGGCGGCGGCTTCGACGTCGTTGCGATCCACGGCGGCGACGGAACGATCAACGAAGCGCTCGCCGGACTGCGCTCCCTGTCCGGAAAGCGGCCGGCGCTGGCGATCGTCGCGGGCGGCACGGCCAATGTGCTGGCCATCGAGACAGGCGCGGGTTTCGACGCCAGGAGCGTTGCGCGCGCCATTCTGGCGGGCCGCGTCACGCCGCTGCATTACGGGCTCGTCAACGGCCGCCCGTTCGTCCTGATGGCGTCGGCCGGGCTGGACGCGGCGGTCGTGCGCCACACCCCGCCGCGGCTCAAGGCCGTCCTCGGCAAGTGGGCCTATGTGGCGGCCGCCTTCGCCCTGAAGCGCGAGAAGCCGACGCCGGACCTTCTGGTGACGACGCAGGGCGAGACGATCCGGTGCCGGCTCGCGATTTGCGCCAATTCCGCGCGCTACGGCGGCGACTATGTGATCGCGCCCGAGACTTCAGCGACCCGCGCCGGCCTGCAACTCGTGCTGGTGACCGACGACAGCGTCGCTGCGCTTCTTCGCCTCGGACGGCGAATGATGACCGGCAAGCCGCTCGCCGGGGCGGGCGTCCGCACGCTGCCCGCGCAATCGGCGACCATCGCGGCGGATGCGGCGGCGCCTGCGCAGGTCGACGGCGACGCCTTCGGCCAGACGCCGCTCGCCGTGACGGCTGCGCCGGAGCCGGTCCGCATGATCATCGGCGGCTGAGGACGCCGCGCTATCTCCCTTTGAGGCGCTCGCGCGCCGCGTCGGCCATCGCTCCAGCCATGATCGAGTGGCCCTCGGCCGTCGGATGGAACGCGCCGCTCGTGAATCTGTCCGAAAGATCGAGCGCTCCCAACGGCGAGTCCTCGGGCGCAGTCGGCGTGCGCTTGTTGATCGCCATGTAGACGTCGTTGGGCGTTCGAAACAGCCGCGAGCGATGGCGATACGGATGGAAGGCGGCGGCGAGATAGGGACGCCATTCGCCGGCCGTCGCTCCATCGCCGGCCGAGTAATTGCGCGGAACGTGAAGGCTTTCGGCTTGCGTCTGCACGCAGGCCGCATCGCCCGGCGCGCACGCCTTGGGGCGAACCTTGGCGAAGTCGACGTAGTCCAGACAATCCGGCGCGCCGGGCGGCTGAATGCTCTCGGCGTCGCTCGTCGCGCAGAAGCCGCGTTTGGAAAAGCGCGGGAGGTAAGCGTCGACGACGGAGAAGCCGGCCTTGCCGGCGAACTCGCGCGCGAGCCTGTTCAGGTGGTCGCTCACGAATCCGTTGATCGTGTCGAGGTCGCGCGAACGCCGCACGGCGAAGACGGGCCCCGAAGCGAGCCAGGCTGACAAGACCGTCACGTCGCCTGAGCACTGGCGAAATTCGTCGCCGCCTCCCGGAAACGTCGCGGCGGTCATGCCGCGGTTGCCGCGTCCGCAGGTCTTGCCGGCAGCGTCCTCGACCGCGTTCGGATAGACGGCGACGAGTACGTTTTTCGGATCGAGATTGGCGGCAGGCAGGAAACGCTGCTGCATCACCTCCCGCAGGACGTCGTAGCGCTTCTCGAGGCGTTCGAGGCGCGCCTTGGTCAGCTTGCAGGACGCGTCGCACGCGCCGGCGGCGCCCAGGCCGGGAATGAACCCGCCGATCACTGAGCGCGCGAGCCCGCCCTCCTTCGTGATGGCGCCGGCGACCCACTTGCTGAACCCCACGTCGTTCACGCCGACGGCCAACAACATCAGATTGACGTCGCGCTTGAAGGCGCCGCTCCCGTCGCTCCGGCAACGCGCGACATAGGCGAGCGCGTCCCTGCGCACCCGATCGGGATCGCCGTGCGCGGTGGGCAGGTTCACGTCGAGTTCGCGCGACGGCAATGGCCTGAAGGCGGTCGGCGGATCGTATGGTTTGCACAATTCCTGGAATGCGACGCCGAGCTGCGCGGTGTGACCGACCGGCGCTGCGTCGTTCGTGTGTTCGACGCCGTTGTATGTGTACAGCAGCCCTTCGGTGATCTCCGCTCCGGAGCACCCGTAAGGCAGCAGGGTGATCGCGGTCTTGCGATCCTCGAGCGCCATTTGCAGCGCAGTGCGTATCTGCCACGAATAGGCCGAGCGATGGCACCGTCTGTCGGTCCAGTGCGCCCAGGACTTGCGCCCGGGCGGATCGGATTTCGGGAGATAGAGCGGTTCGTTCATTTGTCTGCCGAACCGGGCGGGCGTTTCCGGGTTCCCCTCTCCCGAAGTCATGGAATCGCCCATGCCGACGATCAAACGATCCTGCACGAGGATGTCGACGCTTTCGGCCACGCCGCCATTCGTTCGCGTGACTCGCGCTTTGCCCACGGGGTTGCGGCCGCCATCGGAGCTGACAAAGACCATCGTCTCCTGACACGGCGCTACCATACGCGTGAGGGCCGCCGCCCGGCGCGCGCGCTTCTTCAGCTCAGGCGCGGAAAACGAGCCGCCGTCGACGGACCATTCGCAGGCTCCAGTCGTCGCAGCGCCGTCGTAGACCCGGACCTTCCAGAACCCAGGCGCCACATAGTCGCCTTGCTCCCTGCAATTGTCATGAAGCCGGCGACCGGCGTGCCAGCAGACGCCGGCCCGCGACGGGTCGAGGCTTTCCGAAAGCAGGCTCGCCCAGCCCTGCCGATCGACCTCCGCCGCGTTCAGGCTCGGCGCGCGCCCCTCGGCCTTGCGCTCGAGCGTCAGGATGTCGAAGGGCGTGACGACGGCGGGGCTGCGCCACGCCGCGGGCCAATGCGCGGGACGCGCAGCCGGCGCGGGCAGCGGCTGCTTCCAAAAGGCGCCGCCGTTCAGGAAATGCTCGATCGCGTCCGGCGTCGTCGTCTTGCCGTCCGCCTTGAGCAGATCGAACGCGATCCGCTGCACCGCATTGTCGGAGGCGTAGCGGAAGAAACGGAACGACCGCTCAAGCTCCCAGTCGAGCGAGGATGCGCGCGCAGCTCCGCCAACCGTTCCGGCGAACACTACGAAAGCTGCGACGCCGTAAAGAGTTCTCCTGAAGGCCGCTGGTCCACGCATGGCTTCCCCCCTCGTTAACGCTCCCGAACCCATGTTGCGTCTTTTTGCGCGAACGTTAGACGGGCGGATGCGGCGGCGACAATGGACGGCCTCACAATCCGGGCGGTCGAAAGATTTTTTTATGCGATCGGGTGTATTGAGGGGCGGATGACCCGCCGCGCCGCGCATATCCGCCCGTCGCGCGTCGCCTCGCGGAGGCGGCGCGGATGAAGGTGCTCGCGGCTTTCGTGGTCAACGCCCTGTTCAATTTCGTGATCGGCCTGATCGTCGCGAAATTCCTGGGGCCGGAGGAATACGGCCGGTTCGCGTTGGCGCTGGCGCTCGGCCTCGTCATTCAGACCGCCGTGTTCGACTGGATCAGGCTGTCGGCGATCCGCTTCTATTCCGAGCGCACACGGCAGGACGAGCCGCAGGTGCGCGCCACGCTCGACACGGCCTTCGCCATATTGGCCGTCGGCCTGACCGTCGTCGTCGGGGCCGTGCTGATGACAGGCGTGCAGTTCGCGCTGTCGCACGCGTTGATCGGGCTCTCGATCGCGACCGCCGTCACCAACGGCCTGTTCGATTATTCGACCGGGCTCGCGCGCGCGCGGTTCGACGATCGGCAGTACGGGCGGCTCGTCATCGTCAAGAACGCGCTGTCGCTCGTGCTGACGACCGGCGGCGCGTTCTATTTCTGCTCGGCGAAAATGGCGCTGCTCGGCGCGATCGTATCCATCGCCGGTTCGATCGTCGCGGCGCGCGGCGCCCTGACCGACGCCCACAGCGAGGCGCGTCGTGCGAGCTTCGATCTGGGGCGCCGCTATCTCGCCTACGCCCTGCCGATCATCGCGGCCAACCTGCTGTACCTGCTGATTCCGTTCATCAATCGGTCGCTGGTGGCGAAATATTACGGCTTTGCGGAAACTGGCCAGTTTTCGCTGGCCTTCGACCTGGGCCTGCGCGCCGTGCAGGCGGTGGGATCGGCGCTCGACGTGCTCCTGTTCCAGATTGCGGTGGCGGCCCACGAGAAGCATGGCCTCGACCGCGCCAAGGAGCAGATCGCCCGCAACATCACGATCGTGCTCGCGGTCATCGCGCCGGCATGCGCCGGCGTGCTCCTGACGCTGCCGTCGGTGGAGGCGCTGGTCGTGCCGCAGCAATATCGCGGCCCGTTCGGCCATTATCTGACGTTGATGATGCCCGGCCTGTTCGCGCTGACGATGATCAATTTCGCGATCAACCCGATCTTCCAGATCGAAAAGAAGACGACGCCGCTGATCGCGGCCGCGCTGATCGGCTGCGCAGGCACGCCGCTGCTGGTGTTCGCGCTGCCGCGCGGCGAGAACGCCGGCTCTCTGGCGCTGGCGCAGAGCGGCGCCTATGCGGCGGCGCTGGTCGCCCTCGTCCTCTTCGCCGCCGCCTCGCGGCCACGCTGGCCCAGTTTGCGCGATCTCGGCGCCATCACGGTCGCGCTGGCGGCCATGGCGGCCGCGATCACGCCGATGCGGGCATGGACTCCGGGCGGTCTCACGCTCGCCGCGCAGATTCTGATCGGCGCGGGGCTTTATGGCGCTGTCGCGCTGGCTCTGGACGTCGCTGGCCTGCGCGCCCCTGTGCTCGCGAAAGCCCGTCGCCTGCTGGCGCGGGCCGGGCTGGCGAGCCGCGCCGTTCACAAAGCGTAAACCGGATTTATCGACCGAATATTTACTCTATGTCTTGCCCGTTATTGTTCGAATAACCACAAGATTAAGTAAATCAATTCGATTCAATTCGACATGATACGATCCATCTTCGAATTCTCGCGCCCTCATACGCGAATATTCAGGATCGCCTTCATGTCTCGTCTCGGCTCTCTCTCTTTCATCGGCGGGCTCGCGCTGCTGACGGCCCCTGCCTTCGCGGGTCCGGCGTCGGATCACCTGGTGATCCCGGGAATGGGTCCGCAGGACGCTCCGCCGCCGGCGGTCGCCCAACGGCCGGTCCGCACCGCCTCCAGCGGGCTCGGCGGCGGCTTCATCGAATTCCTCGTGACTGGCGCCGGCGGGCCCGTGCGCAATCCCGAACTCGACCGACCTGTGCAGCGCGCCGCCGTCCCGCGATCGTCAGCCGTCATCGCGCCTGTCGCGCCGCAGCCGGTTCAGACCGCCAGCTACGCGCCCGTCCCGCTCGAGGCGCGCCGCACGGTGCCGCCGGAGTTTCAGCGAACCGAGATCGACTATTCCGGCGGCCATGCTCCCGGCACCGTCGTCGTCGACACCCGCTCCAAACATCTGTTGCTGGTGCAACCCGGCGGTCGGGCGATCCGTTATGGAATCGGGGTCGGCCGGCCGGGATTTACCTGGTCCGGCGTGAAGACGATTTCGCGAAAGGCCGAATGGCCGGACTGGACGCCGCCGCCCGAGATGCTCAAGCGCCGGCCCGACCTGCCGCGCCACATGGACGGCGGCCCTGAGAATCCGCTCGGCGCGCGCGCCCTCTATCTCGGCTCGTCGCTCTATCGCATCCACGGCACCAACGAGCCGTACACGATCGGCCAGAACGTCTCGTCAGGCTGCATCCGGATGATGAATCAGGACGTCGAAGACCTGTACGACCGGGTGAAGGTCGGAACGAAAGTCATCGTCATGTAGGGCTTCGCGTGTCACACGCGGGGGAGGCTGGAAAAGAAGGCCGTCGCGCTGAGCGCGACGGCCTTCGAATTTTCAGGATTGGCGCCGTCCCGGCTCAGACGTCGTAACCGTCGTCTCCGCCGGCGCTGTTGTCGTAATCCGAATCGTCGGCGTCGTCGTAGCCGCCGTCGCTGTCGGAAGCCTGCTGCGCATGCGCGCGGTCGTCGCCGTAATAATTGTTGATCACGGTCTCGCCGCCGCCAAGGCCCGCCTGCGATCCGAGACCGGACCCCAGGCCCATGCCGCCATGGCCATGCCCGCCGAACAGGCCGCTCAGCGAGTTATAGAGAAGCGCGCCGCCGGCGACGCCCGCAGCCGCGCCGAGCGCGCCTTTCAGGAAGCCGCTGCCGCCGCCGCCCTGCTGGGCCATCGGCTGTTGTCCGCCCCACGGGCCGCCCTGCGGCGGAGCTGGCGGAGGCGGCGCATTCCATGCGCCCCCCTGTGCGGGCTGTCGGCCCCACGGACCGCCTTGCGGCGCGGCTTCCGGAGCCGGCCGCTGCTGCGGCTGCTGAGCGCCGCCAAACAGCGAGCCGAGCCCGCCGAGGAAACCACCCTGGCCTTGCGGGGCCGCTTGCGCGGGCTGCGCGAGTTGCGCCTTCAAGTCCCGATTCTCCGCCTCGAGCTGCTGAAGGCGCTCGGCGGCGCCCTTCATGGCCTGCTCCTGCAGAAGCACGGCCTGCGCGAGCAAATAAGGCGCGTAGGGTTGAATGCGGACAGCCTCCGCGATGAAGGCTTCAGCGTCCCTGTCGCGCGGCTGCGACGCCGCGGCATTGGTGCGCTGGAAAAGTTCGACGAGCACCTGGCGCTCTTCGGGCGACATATAACTCTCCCCTTTGGACGCGCGTTCGGCGCGCGTCGACAATATGGGGGGGCGGCGCCACGCCTCCAAGCCCGGGCGCGCAAACAAAAAGGGCGCGGCCGAAGCCGCGCCCAGACATAGCTCTGGAGGCTAGGATTACTTGAAGGTCGCCGAGGAGAAGTCGAGCGACAGAGAGGCGACGAAGCGGTTGCCGCACCAGTTGGACTGGCCGACGCCGAACAGGGCGGCGCCCATGTTGGCGGCCGGATCCGACGAGTTCAGAGCGCAACCGGCCTTGCCGAGGCTCGAGCCGTAGTAACGCAGGTCGAGCGTGGCGACCTTGTAGTTATACGACACGCCGAGGTTCCAGCTGTTGTAGCTCGCGAACTTCAGACCGCGCGGAATACCGTCGAAGAACTGGCGCGGATCGACATAGCTGAAGCCATATTCCCACGACGTACGGCCGAGGAACGAGTGGCCGAAGGCGCCCGACAGCGAGAAGCCGGTCTCGCCGAAGGTGATCTTGGCGTTGATCTCGTTGTAGAGGCCCTTGGCGTTGTAGTTGTTCCAGTTCGGCGCGTAGTAGGTGCCCGTGCCGATGGTCAGGTAGTCGTTCAGCGCCCAAGCGGTCTTGCCGTAGATTTCGACATAGCTCGGATCGCGCGCCGTGGTCGGCACGCCGCCCGGCGTCCAGAAGGTCAGGACGGGCATGGCGCCGGCGAGGAAGTACTGGGTCTTGTTGCCGGGATAGGCATAGTAGATCGCGCCGATGTCGAGCGTCAGCGGGCCCCAGGTGGGACGGATGCCGCCGTAGAGGTCCAGCTCCATGGTCGGCTGGGTCGGCAGGTTCACGTTCCAGGGCTGCACGCCGGCGTAGAACCAGCCATAGCGCAGTTCGCCGTAGGCGGTCGCGCTCGGGCGACGGTTCGTCTGCGAAATGCCGCGCGAGACGTAGTCGCTCTGCATCTTCACGCCGAACGCGTAATCGAAGCCGGCGCCGAACACGTCGAAGTTCGGGGTCGGCCAAGCGATCAGCGGCTTGGCTTCCGGAACCGGGGCCGCCTTCTTGTCGGCGAGATCGGCGGCGAATGCGCTCGTCGTCGCGAAGAGTGCGGCGGCGGCTGCGGCGAGAACTTTCATTTCTAGGCTCCAGCGACTTGAATTCGATGTGGCGAAAATGCGTCGGAAAGCTGCGTCGCAGCAACGCCAATCCTTGGGCAGGCGCTTACAAATTAGGCAAATTCCTCTTGCAGAACCGCATTGTACGACAGGCGTTGCAAATCGGTCACATTGATCGGGCGGACATACGCGGAACGGCGCGCGTCCACGCGTGAAACCGGCGCGGCGCCAAAATGAAGATTCAAAACTCGCAGACGTTAAAGCCACTTAGCCATAAGATTGTTTTCGTGAGACTTTCCGGGCCTCCGTCAGCGTCCGGCTTAAGCAATCTTGAAGAATCTCGCGCCAAGATGGCTCGAATTTCTCTCACGAGTTTGCGCCGACATGTATCGAATCGCCCATTGGTTTCAGAGCGCCAAGCGATTGAACGACGATCGCGGCGGAGCGGCCGCGGTGATCTTCGCGATAACCCTGTTGCCAATGGCGCTCGCCATCGGCGCGGCGATCGACTACGCGGGCGCAGTCCGCATGCGCACGACGCTGACCAGCAGCCTCGATTCGGCCGCCCTGTCCGTCGCGGTCGCGCAGGTGTCCGGACAGAATGTCACGATGACCCATTCGGCGCTCTCGTCAGCGGTCAAGAAAGCTCTGCTCGCCTCGCTCGGCGCCGGCTACACCATGGCCTCGACCACGGTGGACGCCAACGTCGACGCTTCGGGCGCATTGACGGCGACCGCGCAGATCACGGTGCCCACCAAGTTCATGGGTCTGATCGGCGTCCGGAACATGGACGTGAACGCGAAAACCACCGTCACGCTGCCGGCGGGCCCGGTTGAAGTGGCCATGGTTCTCGACACGACCGGCTCGATGGCCGGCGCCAAGATCGCCGCCCTGCAAACCGCCGCGACCAACCTGACGAACACGCTGTTCTCGATTCCCAACGCCTCGTCCAGCGTCAAGGTCGCGGTCGTGCCGTTCACGGACTACGTGAACATTGGTCTGGCCGACCGCAACGCCAGCTGGCTGACCGGCGCCCAGGACTATACGACGCCGCCTTCTGGATCGTGCGTCGACTATCCGAACTACGTTTGCACGGGCGGCACCCAGACGGTGACCAGCACCTGCTACAACGACGGCGTCCCCTATTCCTGTTCGTGGGACAATTGCCTCGGATACACGCAGCAGGGCACCTATCAGGTTTGTCCGAGCGCCGTGAACCACACGTGGAACGGATGCGTGGGGTCCCGCGCCTATCCGACGGACGTCTCCGCCAACGCGGATCAGGCGACCGCCGGCAATCCCATTCCCGCGCTGATCGACTATTGGTGCTCGACCCCGTTGCAGCGGCTGACCAGCAATCAGGCGCTCGTGCAGACGGCGATCAACAATCTGAACGCAAGCGGAGAAACCTATATCGCGCCGGCGCTGCTATGGGGTTGGCGCGTGCTGTCGCCTCACACGCCGTACGCCGACGGCGCCGCCTACAACAGCCGCACGCGCAAGTATCTCGTGCTGATGACGGACGGCTTCAACACGCACTCGCCGAACTACCCGGATCACGAGGGCACGGACACGACCACGGCGAATACGCTGACGGCGCAGACGTGCACGCAGATCAAGGCGAAGGGAATCAAGATTTTCTCGGTCGCGTTCCAGGTCACCGATACGACGATCAAGGGGATTCTGCAGAACTGCGCGAGTTCAACGTCGGGCTACTACGATTCCGCGTCCGCCGCCGATCTGCAGGCTGCGTTCCAATCGATCGGCAACGCGATCACGCAGGTGCGGATCGTGCAATGACAATGCGGCCATTCGGGAGAGACATCATGAAACTGCGCGCATTCGCGATATCCGCCGCCCTTCTGGCCCCCGCCGCAGCCTCCGCCGACGTCTGGAAGGTGACGGAAGGCGCGGACGGCAAGACCAAGGGCACGTGGGACATTTCGATGACCGGGCCGTCCTTCAAGGGCGTCGCGACCATGACCGGTCCCGGCGGCCAGGCGGTGAAGTACAATATCGCGGGATCGCAGCAGAACGGCGGATACGTGTTTCAGCGCATCCAGCCGAGCGACGGCGTCACGTGCGCCTACATCGGCAAACCGCGCGGCGCGAATGCGATCGGCGGCACGTCGATGTGCAACGGCGTCAACACGCCGTGGAGCGCCGTGAAGGGCAATTGACCGCGCCGATCAGTCGGCGGCGCCGAGCCCGGCGCGGACCATGCCGGCGACTTCCTCGTAGAATTTGAGGACCGGCGACAGCATGCGATGCATCGGGCCCTTCTCGACGATTCGATCGCCGAGAACGAGATAATCGATGCCGGTGTTGAGGAAACAATAGAGCGCGTCGTCGGGCGTTTCGACGATCGGCTCGCCCTTCACGTTGAACGACGTGTTGAGCAACACGGGCACGCCGGTCAGCGCGTCGAATTCCTTGATCAACCGGTAGAGCCGCGAATTCGTATCCTCGCGCACCGTCTGCACGCGCGCCGTGCCGTCGACATGGACGATCGCGGGAATCTTGTCGCGCCACGCGGCGGCGACCGGCTTGGCCATCAGCATGTAAGGCGAGTCGCCCGGCCCTTCGAAAATCTCGTCGGCGCGCTCCTCGAGCACGATCGGCGCGAAAGGCCGGAAGGCCTGCCGATGCTTCACGCGCCTGTTGAGAATGTCCTTCATCTCGGCGGTGCGCGGGTCGGCGATGATGCTGCGATTGCCGAGCGCGCGCGGGCCGTATTCCGAGCGCCCCTGGAACCAGCCGAGCACCTTGCCTTCGGCCAAGAGTTTCGCGGCCTCCGCGCAGACGTCGGCGCTGACGGACGAACGCGTGGCGACCCGCGTCGTGAGACCCGACATCGCCTTGTCGCTTTCGGCCGCAGAATATTCGCGCCCGAGAAAGGCGTGCTTCATCACGAAGGCGCGCGGCTTCTTTTCGATCGCCAGATGGCCATACAGCGCGCAGCCGATGGCGATGCCGTCGTCGCCGGCGGCCGGCTGAATCCAGACGTTGTCGAAACCGGCCTCGCGCGCGATCTTGCCGTTGGCGACGCAGTTCAGCGCGACGCCGCCGGCGAGACAGAGGTTACGCGCGCCCGTGGTTTCGCGTAGCCAGCGCGCGCGCGCCAGAAGGACGCGCTCGGCGTCGTCCTGTACGCGCCAGGCGAGATCCTGCCAGTGCTCGACCGCCGGGTTCTTCTCCCAGTCCTTGTCGGCGTCCGGCATGAAGGGCTTGTCGAATTCCGCGGGCCAGTCGAGCAGCCGCAGGTCCTGGCCGTTCATTTCGACCAGCGGCGGTATGCGGTTCGGCCGTCCGTACGGCGCGAGGCCCATCAGCTCGCCGCACTTGTTCCAGTCGGCGAAGACGTAGCTCGAACCGCGGCTGTAATAGGCGCCGAGCCCCGGCATGTAGAAGAATTCGTCGCTGAGAAAGCCGCGCGTCGGCGCCATCCAGATCTTCTTGATCGGCGTGAGCTCCGAACCCTTGAAGTGGTAATAGCTCTCCGACTCGCGCGCGAGCGGATGAACGTCTGCGTCCTGCGGGCCGGCGTCCATGGCGTCGGAGCGATACCCGCCGACGCCATCGACAATCATGACCGCGCCTTCGTCGAACGGACAGGCGGCGAAAGCGCTGTAGGCGTGCGCGACGTGATGGGAAATATCGACGACCTTCGGCGGCTTGCCGCGAAAGATCGGATACTTTTCGGCCTCCGCCCGTTCCTTGGCTTCGAGATAGTACGAAATGTGCTGATTGAGCAGCCGCAGCTCGATCTCGTCGACCGGCAACACATAGGAATTGCGGACGACGAGCCCGACGTCGTCCAGCTTTATGCCTTCGGCCTGCAGGCAATAGTCGACGGCGATCTTGTAGAAGCCCGCCGCGTGCTTGTCGCGGTTGATACGCTCTTTCGAAATCGCGTAAGCGATCTCCCCGTCCCGTAGAAGACAGACGCTCGCGTCGTGATCGTAGGCGTTGATACCGAGAACGTAGTCGCGCTTCGAGGACATCGAGGCTCCGCGGCTTGGAAAGGGGATGTCAGATCAGGCGACGAGCGGCGGCTCGCCCGGCCGGCGACCTGGCTCCAAACAGAAACGAGCCGCGAACGCGTCAGCGTCCGCGGCCCGCACGAATGATTATCGCATTAGCTGCGACGACGCTCAGCGCCAGCCGCGACGACCGCGCCAACCGCGACCACCCCAGCCGCGACGGCCGCCCCAGAAGCGCACGACCGGCGCCCGGCGCCAGCGACGGCGAACGATGACGCGACGACCGCGCCAGCCGCGACCGCGCCACTGCGCCTGAGCAGAGGTGGCGGCGGCGGTCAATCCGAATGCGCCGACGCCCACGAGGCTGGTCGTATAGACGGCGACCAGAGCAATCGCGGCGAAAAGCTTCGCGAAAAACTTCCGGGCCCCGCCACCGGTCTTGTTGTTCTGCATGCCGACCCTCCTTCAGCGTTTCGAACCCCTCGCAGATTCGGAAATCCGCGACCCTCGTCTCATTGTTGCACCCGGACGCGCCAATTTGCAAGCAGGATCAATATTCTCGGTACACAGCGGCCACATGCGAAAAAACGGCGCCCGTCGCCGGGCGCCGTTGGGAGGACCTGGAGGCTGGTCCAAGTCGGCGCTTCCGGCCTTGGCCGGAAGCGCTCTCGGGAGGAGCTCAGTAGTTGTAGGCGCGTTCGCCGTGGTCGGTGACGTCGAGGCCTTCGCGCTCGGCGTCGGTCGGGACACGCAGGCCGACGATCAGGTCGACAACCTTGTAGAGGATCGCAGAACCGACGCCCGACCAGATCAGCGTGGCGAGGACCGCGACCACCTGCGAGATCACCTGCTGACCGAAGGCGTAGGTGCCCGCGTTGGCGCCGGTGATGTTGGTGTAGTCGGTGATGCCGACGCCGCCGAGGGCCGGATTGACCAGGATGCCCGTGGCGATGGCGCCCATGATGCCGCCGACGCAGTGCACGCCGAAGACGTCGAGCGCATCGTCGTAGCCGAGAGCCTGCTTGACCTTCGAGACGAAGAACAGGCAGACCGGCGAGACGACCAGACCGAGCACGATCGAGCCCATCGGACCGGCGTAGCCGGAAGCCGGGGTGACCGCGACGAGACCGGCGACCGCGCCCGAGGCCATGCCGAGCAGCGAGGGCTTGCCCTTGGCCATCCACTCGACCATCAGCCACGAGAAGGCCGCCGCGCAGGTCGCCACCATCGTGTTGACGAAGGCGAGAGCCGTCGTGCCGTTGGACTCGAGGTTGGAGCCGGCGTTGAAGCCGAACCAGCCGACCCACAGCAGCGAGGCGCCGACCATGGTCATGGTCAACGAGTGCGGCATCATGGCTTCACGCGGATAACCGACGCGCTTGCCGACCATGATCGCGCCGACGAGGCCCGCGATACCGGCGTTGATGTGTACGACCGTGCCGCCCGCGAAGTCGAGAGCGCCCGAGCCGTTCATCAGGAACTCGCCGATGCCCTTGCCCTGGTTGATCCAGCCAGCGGCCGCGGAAAGCTCGTCGAGCTTGCCCTGAGCAGCGGCCTTCTTGGCCTCGTCCGCGCCAGCGGCGGCGAGCGCCTTGGCGGCGGCGGCCAGATCGTCCGGAGCAGGCGTCGCCCAGACCCAATGCGCGATCGGGAAGTAGATGAACGTCACCCACAGGAAGACGAACAGCATCACCGCGGAGAACTTCATGCGTTCCGCGAAGGCGCCGACGATCAGCGCGGGCGTGATCATCGCGAAGGTCATCTGGAAGACCATGTAGGCGAATTCCGGAATGACGACGCCGTTCGAGAAGGTCGCCGAGACGGAGTTCGCGTCGATGCCCTTCAGGAAGGCCTTGCCGAAGCCGCCGAGGTAGAAGCCGCCCGTGTCGCCGAGCGAAATCGAATAGCCGTAGAAGCACCACAGCAGACCGACCATCGCGACGATCGCCATGACCTGCGTCAGCACCGACAGCATGTTCTTGGTGCGCACGAGACCGCCGTAGAACAGCGCAAGGCCCGGGATCGACATCAAGAGGACCAGAAGGCTCGACGTGAGCATCCACGCCGTGTCGCCCTTGTTGGGAACGGGCGCGGCAGGCGCTGCGGGCGCAGCTTCCTTGGCGGCGTCGGCCGCAGCCTGCGCGAGGGCGTGGTCGAACGTCAGCAAGGCGCCGATCGCGCCGACGCCGACCGCCGCCAGGGCCGCCTTCTTTAGGGGACTAAGTCTCATTTTTTCAGCTCCTGATTTTCGGAAGGGGTTCGCCTGGATCACAGCGCCTCGTCGCCGGACTCGCCGGTGCGGATGCGGATCGCCTGATCGAGGGGGGAGACGAAGATCTTGCCGTCGCCGATCTGACCCGTGCGGGCGACCGACGAAATCGCGTCGATGACCGCCTGCACCTGATCGGATGCGACGGCGAGCTCGATCTTCAGCTTCGGCAGAAAGCTCACGGCGTATTCAGCGCCGCGATAGATTTCCGTATGGCCCTTCTGCCGGCCGTATCCCTTGACCTCCGTAACGGTCAGGCCGTGCACGCCGATCGTGGTCAGCGCGTCTCTGACCTCGTCCAGCTTGAACGGCTTTATGATCGCCATCACAATTTTCATGTCGTCGCCTCTGTTCTTGCGCCCTGTCGTCACGCGACGGCGAGCCCCCGCGAGATTGTTTCGGAGCGCCCACGCCGAAGCGTAGGCGGAACCGCCGATTTGGTATCAAGATGCGTGCCAAGACGGCGCCGAGGGCCTAACCGGCGCAATTTCAGCAAGTTGAGAGGCAGGCCGCCTAAGGCGGCGTCAAATTGCAGGCGAAATGATTATTTGTTAGGCGCCCGCGAATTCGGCACTCACGCCAGACCTTCAGGAGCGGGACCGCCGCACGCCCAATCCAGCAACTCGATCGTGTGAGCGATAGGAACGACCGCTCCCTGTGCGAGCTGAGCCATGCAGCCGATATTGCCGGCCGCGACCGCCGCCGCGCCGAGCCTGTTGATATTGTTCAGCTTTCTATCGCGCAACTGGGCCGCGAGCTCCGGCTGCATGATGTTGTACGTGCCGGCCGATCCGCAGCAAATATGGCCTTCGGGCACGTCCTTGACCGTGTAGCCGGCCTTGCGCAGCAGGTTCTTCGGAAGGTCCGTGATTTTCTGGCCGTGCTGCATCGAGCAGGCGGAATGGTAGGCGAGCGTCATCTTGCGCTCGCCGACCGGCGCCCAATCCAGCGTCGCCAGATATTCCGTCACATCCTTGGCCAGCGCGGCGACGCGCGCGGCCTTGGCCGCATAGGCCGGATCCTCGCGCAGCATGAAGCCGTAATCCTTCACGGTCGTGCCGCAACCCGACGCCGTGATGAGGATCGCGTCGAGGCCGCCGGCCTCGATCAGCCGCGTCCAGGCGTCGACGTTGGCGCGAACGAAATCCAGCGCCTGCGCCTCGCGACCCATGTGATGAACCAGAGCGCCGCAGCATCCCTCGCCCGGCGCCGCGACGACCTCCACGCCGCAGCGCGCGAGAAACCGCCGGGCGGCGGCGTTGATGGACGGCTTCAGCGCGGGCTGCGCGCAGCCTTCGAGTATGACGACGCGGCCGCGCCTCGGAGCGGCGACTGCGACTGTCTGCGACGGCGACACGGGCGCGCGATCGGGCGCGAGAGCCATCATGGCGGCGAGCTTCGGGCCGATCTTCGGCATCAGCCGCACGATGGGCGCGAACGGCTTTGCGAGCCGCCCCGCAGTCAGAGCCCAGCGAAACCGTTCGCGATACGGCAGGATCGCAGCCAGCATATCGCGCAGCAGCCGGTCGGAGAGCGGGCGCGCGTAGGTTTCCTCGATATGCGCGCGCGCATGATCGACGAGGTGCATGTAATGCACGCCCGACGGACAGGTCGTCATGCACGACAGGCAAGACAGGCAGCGGTCGACGTGTTTGACCACCTGCGCCGTCGCCGGCTTGCCGCTCTCCAGCATGTCCTTGACGAGATAGATGCGTCCACGCGGGGAATCGAGTTCGTCGCCGAGCAGCAGATAGGTCGGGCATGTCGCGGTACAGAAGCCGCAGTGCACGCAGGTGCGCAGAATCTTCTCGGATTCCCGCATGTGGGGATCGGCCAGCGCGGCGAGGGAGAAGTTCGTCTGCATTCTGTCGCCTGCCCCAACTGGTCTCTAGATCGCGCTCTGCCAGGCCTTGATGGCCTCGACGGGGTGAATGAGCATGATGATGTTGAGCGTGAGATTGTCGCGGATCATGTAGCCGACGCCGATCTCCATCGCGATCGCGAGCGCCACTGTCGTCCAGACCGGCGCCGCGCGAGCGAGCAGGAAACCCACGACCATCGCCAATATGTCGCTCGTCGAATTGAGGACGCTGTCGCCGTAATAGTCGAGCGAGATCGTCGCGGCGCGATAGCGATCCATGACGATCGGCGAGTTTTCGAGCACTTCCCACAGGCCCTCGATGGTCACGGCTGCGAGCAGCGCGACAGCGAAGGGAATATCCCGCCCCGCCAGCCGCCCGACGAGTTTCGCCGCGCCGTAAAACAGAAAGCCGTGGATGATGTGCGAGAACGTGTACCAGTCTGTGATGTGCTGCGAATTCTCCGAGGAATTCACGACGCCATGCCAGAACTTCACGTAACCGCACTTGCAGATGAGCGGATGGCCGGACGCATAGACCAGGGATTCGCAAACCACGACCACGAGCGCGGCGAGCGCGAGCAGCAGCGGGACGCGCGCGCCCGCGTCGCGAGAAACGTCAGACGCCGGCATACATGCGCCCCGGGTTGAGAACCGCGTCCGGATCGAAGCTCGCCTTGATCGAGCGCGTCAATTTCATCAGCGCGCCGGTCTGCGGCTGGAACACGTCGACGCGCGCGCGCAGTTCGTCCGGCGCACGCACCAGCGTCGCATGGCCGCCACAGGCCGCCGCCGCGGCGCGCACGTCCGCGGCGCGCGCGTCGCCGGCCGCGTCCACGGCGAGCCAGACGAGGCCGCCGCCCCAATCGTAGAAATGCGCGACGGCGCCCTTGGCCTGCACGAGGCGAACGAGGTCCGGCGCGCGCGAGGGCGCGGTCGACACACGCCAGATCGCGCGGCTGTCGGGCGCTGCGAAGAAGGCGCAATCGCCGATGTCGCGCCAGAGCGCGCGCGATTCCTGTTCGCCGAGCGTCCGATCGCCGCCGACGAGCTTCTGCAGTTCGCCGAGGCGATATGCGACGGACGCTTCGAAATTTTCGACGCGCAGCAGCGTCCGCGCCTCGTCGTCGCCGACGCCGGCCGGCAAGTGCGCCGCGCCCGAGACCTCGAACGGCGAACCGAGCGCCTTCGACAACGCCTCGACGGCGCGGATGTCGTCCAGACCGCGCACGACCAGCGTCGCGCAGGTCTCCGGCCGCGGCAGCAGTTTGAAGGTGACTTCGGTCAGGACGCCGAGCGTGCCGTGGGCGCCCGCAGACAGTTTCACGAGATCGAGGCCGGTGACGTTCTTCATCACGCGCCCCCCGTTCTTGATGATTTCGCCGCGCCCGTTGACGAAACGCACGCCGATCAGACTGTCGCGCGCCGCGCCGCTGGAAATGCGCCGCGGGCCGGAATTATTGCAGGCGGCGACGGCGCCGATGGTCGGCTCGCCGGTCGAGCCGAACAGACGTCGATGATCCATCGGCTCGAACGGCAGCATCTGGCCACGCGCGGCCAACATGGCCTCGATGTCGGCGAGCGGCGCGCCAGCCTGCGCGCAGATCACCATCTCGGCCGGCTCATAGAAGACGACGCCGTTCATCGCGCGCGTCGAGATCGTGTCCTGCGTCTGCGATGGCCGACCCAGTCCGGACCGCGTGGCGCCGCCCTCGATCGAAAGCGGCGTCTTCCTCGCGCGGGCGTCGGCGACGATCGCGCAAAGATCGGTTTCTGTTGCAGGCGTGTGTGTCATGTGCGGAACGTCGTTGCGAGCGAAGCGAAGCAATCCATCCACATTGCTGCGAGTTTCGGAGATGGATTGCTTCGTCGCTCCGCTCCTCGCAATGACAACGACGCTAGGTCGCCCTCCCCTCCAGGGGAAAGACTTTCGCAGGGTTCAGCAGCCAGCTTTCGTCGAACGCCGCGCGCACGCGCATCTGTTGCGCGAGGTCGGCGTGGCCGAACTGATGCGTCATGAGATCGCGCTTCTCGACGCCGACGCCATGCTCGCCGGTCAGGCAACCGCCCACGTCGACGCAGAGTTTCAGAATATCCTCGCCGGCCTTTTCGGCCTTTTCCTGCTCGGCGGGATCGTTGACGTTGTACATGATGAGCGGATGCATATTGCCGTCGCCCGCATGGAACACATTGGCGACGCGCAGGCCGTAACGCTCGACGATCTTGTACGTCTCGTTCAGCACATGCGTCAGCTGGCTGGTCGGCACGGTGCCGTCCATGCAGATGTAGTCGGCCACGCGCCCCGTCGCGCCGAACGCCGATTTGCGGCCTTTCCAGATCAGCGCGGCTTCCATCGCGCTCTGCGATTCCTTCACCGTCCTGACGCCGTGCTTCTGCGCAATGGCGACGATCTTCTGCAATTGCGCTTCCATCTCGGCGTCGGAGCCCTCGACCTCGACGATCAGCAAGGCGCCCGCGTCGAGCGGATAGCCGGCATGTGCGAAGGCTTCGCAGATTTCGATGGCCAGCTTGTCCATGAACTCCATGGCGACCGGAATGATGCCGTGGCCGATCACGTCGGCGACGCAGGCCGCCGCCTCCTCGCTGGTTTCGAAGCCGAACAGAACCGGCCGCGCGCCTTCGGCCTGCCGCAGCAATCGCACGGTCGCTTCTGTGACGATGCCGAGCTGGCCTTCGGAACCAGTGACGAGGCCGAGCAGATCGTAACCCGTCGCATCGAGCCAGTCGCCGCCGATGTCGACGATCGTTCCGTCGACGAGCACCATTTTCACGCCGAGGAGATTGTTGGTGGTGACGCCGTATTTCAGGCAATGCGCGCCGCCGGAATTCATCCCGATATTGCCGGCGATGGTGCAGGCGAGTTGCGACGACGGATCGGGCGCATAGAAAAATCCGTCGGCCGTCACGGCGTTGGAGATGCCGAGATTGGTGACGCCCGCCTGCACGCGCGCCACGCGGTCGGCGTAGTCGACCTGCAAGATTTTCGACATCTTCGAGACGCCGATCACCACGGCGTCTTCCTGCGGGATGGCGCCGCCCGACAGCGACGTGCCCGCCCCGCGCGGCACGACCTTGACCCCCTGAGAATGAAGCCAGGCCAACACCTTGCTCGTCTCTTCGGTGGATCGCGGCAGCACGACGGCCAGCGGCATCCGGCGATAGGCGGTCAGCGCATCGGTCTCGTAAGCGCGCCTTTCGTCCTCGCTGGTCACCAGGCAATCGGCGGGCACGAGCGCGGCGAGGCCGGCGACGATTTCATCGCGACGCGCCAGAACGCCGGGGTCCGGCTTGGGGAAGGCGATGGCGGACATGCGTCGTTCCTCGTTCGTTTCTTCGCGCCGACGGACATGTTGACGGCGGCCCGTCGAGCCCCCTAGATGTCTGCCTAAGCTAGCATGCAAGCATTGATTTGAGGAGACGCCCATGAGCGCGGCAGGGCCGAAAGCCTACCGGATAGGCCTGATGGCGACCTGCCTCGTGGATCTGTTCCGGCCGAGCGTCGGTTTCGCCGCCGTCAAGCTGCTCGAGGACGCCGGCTGCACGGTCGAGGTTCCGGACCAGACCTGCTGCGGTCAGCCGGCCTTCAACAACGGCGACAGGACGCATGCGCGAGACCTCGCGCTGCAGGTCATCAAGGCGTTCGAGGGCTACGATTACGTCGTCGCGCCGTCCGGCTCCTGCGCCGGGACCATGGCGAAACATTATCCCGAGATGTTCGAGGGCGACCCGGAGCTGCAAAGGCGCGCGCGCGCATTTTCGGCGAAATGCTTCGAGCTCGTTTCCTTCCTGACCGACGTGATGGGCGTGACGCGCGTCGACGCGTCCTTCCCGCACAAGGTGACCTATCACGATTCCTGCTCCGGCCTCCGCGAGATGGGCGTGCAGGCGCAGCCGCGCAAACTGCTCTCGACGGTGGACGGGCTCGAGCTCGTCGAGATGAAGGACGCCGATGTGTGCTGCGGCTTCGGCGGCACTTTCGCGGTCAAGTTCGGCGAAATCTCGGCCAAGATCGTGGAGCGCAAGACGGAAGACATCATCGCGGCGGAGGCGCCTGTCCTGCTCGCCGGCGATCTCGGATGCCTGATGAACATGGCCGGCCGGCTTTCGCGGCAGGGCCGCGAGATGGAGGTGCGCCACGTCGCCGAAGTGCTCGCCAACATGACGGGCGAAGCGCCGCCGATCGGCGAACCGGCGGAGGGGCCGAAATGAGCATTCACGCCAACCCCACGACGCCGCAGTTCAAGGACAACGCCCACAAGGCGATGGGCGACGCGCAATTGCAGCAGGCCATGGCCAAGCTGCGCGTCGGATTCACGGCCGCCCGCCAGATGGCGGTGGCGCGCATGCCCGAATTCGAGGCGCTGCGCGACTCGGCGCGCGACATCAAGAACCACACGCTCGGCCATCTCGATCTCTATCTGGAGGCTTACGAGAAGCGTGTGACCGAGGCCGGCGGACATGTGCACTTCGCGCGCACCGCCGAGGAAGCCCGCAACATCATCCTCGACATCTGCAAGACGCGCGGCGCGAAGACCGTCACCAAGGGCAAGAGCATGATCTCCGAGGAGATCGCGCTCAACGACGCGCTCGACGCGGCCGGCGTGACGCCGGTCGAGACCGATCTCGGCGAATACATCATCCAGCTGCGCGGCGAGATTCCCTCGCACATCATCGGCCCCGCCGTGCACCTGACCAAGGAGCAGGTCGAGGGCGATTTCCGTCGCGCGCATACGCATCTGCCGGAAGATCGCGACCTGCGCGAGCCGACGCAGCTTCTGACCGAAGCGCGCGGCATTCTGCGCGAGAAATTTCTGGCGGCCGACATCGGAATCACGGGCGCGAATTTTCTCGTCGCCGAAACCGGAACGTCGATCATCGTCACCAACGAGGGCAACGGCGACCTCACGCAGATTTTGCCAAAGTGCCACATCGTGATCGCCTCGCTCGAGAAGATCACGCCGACGCTCGAAGACGTCGCGCAACTGATGCGCGTGCTGGCGCGCTCGGCGACCGGGCAGGAGATGAGCGTCTACACGACGCTGTCGACCGGTCCGCGCCGTCCCGAGGACAAGGACGGGCCGGAGGAATATCACGTCGTCCTGCTCGACAACGGCCGCTCGTCGATGATCGGCACGCAGTTTCAGGACATGCTGCGCTGCATCCGCTGCGGCGCCTGCATGAACCATTGTCCGGTCTATCACGCGGTCGGCGGGCATGCGTACGGCTGGGTGTATCCCGGACCCATGGGCGCCGTACTGACGCCCTCGCTGATCGGCGTCGAAAAGGGCGGGCAATTGCCGAACGCCTCGACCTTCTGCGGCCGCTGCGAAAGCGTCTGCCCGATGCGCATTCCGCTGCCAGGCATGATGCGGCATTGGCGCGAACGCGAGTTCGAACGCCATCTTTCGCCGTCGACCGCGCGATACGGGCTGGATCTCTGGGCCTTCTTCGCCAAGCGGCCGGCGCTTTACAGGGCGGCGACCCGCGTCGCGATGCACGTCATGGGCTATTACGCGCGCAAGACCGGCAAATTCCACGCCCTGCCGATGGCGTCCGGCTGGACCGACTGGCGCGATTTTCCCGCGCCGCAGGGCAAGACGTTCCAGAGCGAGTGGAAGAAGCGGAGGTCGGGCAAGTGAGCGCGCGCGACGAAATCCTAGCCAACATCCGCCGCTCGCTGCATGTGACGGGCGCGGAAGGGCCGCGTCGCGCCGCCGTGCAGGCGCGCCTCGCCGGAACGCCGCGCGGAGTCGTGCCCGCGCGCGGCCAGATCGATCCCAAGGAACGGATCGGCCTGTTCAAGAAGATGGCGGAAGGCGCCTTCGCCAGCGTGGCGATCGTGGCGAGCGCCACAGAAGTGCCGGCGGAGGCCGCACGCTGGCTGCGCGACAACAATCTGCCGGCGACGCTGCGCATGGGCGAGGACCTGCGGCTCGCCGCCATGCCCTGGGGCGAGACCGCGATCGAGACCGCGCACGGGCCGTCCGACGGTCACGATCTCAATGCGGTGTCGCACGCCTTCGCGGGCGTGGCGGAATCCGGCACGCTGATCATGACCTCCGGGCCGGAGAATCCGTCCACGCTCAATTTCCTGCCGGACAATCACGTCGTGGTTCTGTCGGCCGGCGACCTCGCCGGGGATTACGAGAGCGTCTTCGACCGGCTGCGTTCGACGTACGGCAAGGATCGCATGCCGCGTACGGTGAACATGATCACCGGCCCGTCGCGCTCGGCCGACATCGGCCAGACCATGTTGCTCGGCGCCCATGGTCCGCGAAAACTGCATATCGTGATCGTCGACGCGGGCTGAAAGCGCCAATTACGCAACAGATTTCCTTTAGGGCGTTGAATTATCGATGATTTTTTATCCGAGCGCGACCGTCTGCGCGCATCCGGCCCGCGCCGGGCGCGCAATTCGACGTGATCGCGCCACAATTTCGTTTGGAAACCGCCTGTTCATCGTCTTATGGAAAATAATCCGTGTACATGACGGTCATCTCCGGGTCTGGACATATGCGAGCGAGCGCGCGCCAAGCGACGATTGGACTGATTGCGGCGTTGGCCGCCGTGGCCGCCGGCGGGGCGGTTGCGCTGGCCCAGCCTGCCCCCGGCCAGATGACGCCGCAGATCAAGCCGGCGGCGCCCTCGCCCAACGTCTTCGCACCCGTCCCGACCGTACCTTCGCCCGGTCTCACGCCTGCGCCGTCGGCGCCAGCGCCCACCGCGCCGGCCGCCCAGGCGCCGGCCGCTGGAGACGCCGCGGGCTTTCCGGCGCCGCAGCCGGTGACGCAGCTCAAGCCGAAAGCGAAACCCAAACCGAAGCCGCCGATTCGCGAGTGGGCGTTGTCGGACGACCCGACCCCCTCGTTCCAGCCTGAGACCTTCTTCACCACGGCCAAGGCGTCCGAGCGCTACGCCAAGATCATGGACGCCGGCGGCTGGCCGAAAATCCCGGGCAACGTCGGCCCGCAGACCAAGGGACCGGCCGTCGCGGCGTTGCGCCGACGCCTCGAGATAGAGGGCGATCCTGCGGAGAGCGTGCCCCCAGGCGACTCGTGGGACCCTCAACTGACGGCTGCGGTGAAGCACTATCAGGCCCGCAACGGCCTTCGGCAGACCGGCGCTGTTTCCGGCGCCACGCTGCGCGCGATCAACACCCCGGCGTCGGTGCGCTTCAAGCAACTCGCCTCGAGTTCGCAGCGACTGGCGGGCGTCGAATTTCCGTTCGGCGATCGCTACGTCGTCGTCAACATCCCCTCGGCGGCCGTCGAGGCGATCGAAAACGGACACGTCGTCAAGCGCTACGTCGCCGTCGTCGGCGACGTCGATCACCGTTCGCCGGAAGTGACCGCGAAGATCACCGCAGTCAATCTCAACCCGACCTGGACGCTGCCGACCTCGATCATCAAGAACGAGATCATTCCGAAGATGCAGCGCGATCCGGGTTATCTGGCGCGTTCGCGCATCAAGATCCTCGACAACCACGGCGCAGTCATCGACCCCAGATCGATCAACTGGTCCAGCGAGAGAGCGGCGAATTACACGCTGCGGCAGGATTCGGGAACGCATAATGCGCTCGGCTCGATCCGCATCCAGATGAACAACAAATACGCGGTCTACATGCACGACACGCCCTCGAAGGGCTTCTTCAATCGCGACTACCGGTTCCTGTCCCACGGCTGCGTGCGCGTGCAGGGCGTCTACGATCTCGCCGCCTGGCTGCTCGAAGGCTCCGGCTCCTGGGACCGGACGTCGCTGATGGCGCAGATCGGGCGGGATCGGCAGGATTTGCGACTGGCGAAGCCGACCCCTGTCGTCTGGGTTTATATGACGGGCTGGGCGTCGGCCGACGGCACCGTTCATTTCGCTGACGACGTCTATCAGGTCGACGCGATCGGTCTGCAGGCGAGCGCGCGATAGCAGCAGGCTTGCCGGAGCGGCGTCTGCGGCTCATCTATAGTGCGGAAATCATCAAGGAGGGCGTCATGCGCCTCGCTTTCATCGCCATTGTCGCAGCAGCGCTCGCCGCAGGTCCGGCAATCGGGAAGACTCGAGACGGCCATCGGCCTCACGGGGCGTCGAGCAAGCGAACCGTTGCGGACGTCCGCCCGAGAGTCTGCCAGCCGCTCTGCGAGATGGACATGAGCCCCTGCGATCCTCCGGAATTCAAGCGCGCCGACGGGCGCTGCGCGGGTCCGGTGACGGATGTCCAGGGTTTCTGAGCGAGGGCGCTTTCGGGCTCCCCTGCGATGAAACGCCGCCCCGCTTGAATGGGGGCGAGCTGATAGCGATCTCCTTCCAGGAACCGAAAAGGAGCGCGTCATGTTTTCGATTTCACGACGGCGGCTGCTGGCGATCGGAACAGCCGGTGCGGCCACTGCGGCGCTCGGCGGAGCAGCGTGGGCGCAGATCGACGACGACGATGACGATACGGTCATCGAGGAGCGTCCGCGTCGCAGCCGCCGCTCCCGCCGCCGGCGCTATCGCTACGAAGACGAAGACGACGTCGTGATCGAGCGCGCGCCGCGCTCGCGGTGCACGCCTCTGTGCGCCAACGACACGTCGCCTTGCGATCCGCCTCAAATGAAGGCGAGCGACGGCCGTTGCTCCAATCCCGTCGCGGCGCCGACGTTCTGAGCGCGCGTCCAACGCCTCTGCAAAATCGCGTCGACCCGTTCGGCGCGATTGCGGCGACGCCGGAACGCGGACTTTTCTTCGGCAACCGGGGTGGCCGTTTCCACAAGGACGACGGGACGCTTGGAGCGGCGCGCTGGAAATCGCGCGCGTGGATCACGTGTCTCTGCTCGTTCAAGAATAGACGGAAAGAGGTGTTTGGGCCCCGCTACACGGACCTGTTCTTCCTCGACGAGCCGACGGCGCTGGCGGCCGGCCACCGGCCCTGTTTCGAATGCCGGCGCGAGCGCGCCGTCGCTTTTTGCCGCGCCATCGATCCCGGCGGAGAATTGCGGGCGCGCGACCTGGATCGACGGCTCGACTTCGAACGGCGCGACGGTCGCAAGAAGCGTTCACACCTGCTCGGCGCAGACGCCTTGCCTGATGGCGCAATGTTCGCGTCTGAGGGGACCGCTTATGCGATCCGCGGCGCGCGGGCCTTTCCGTGGTCGTTCGCGGGATACGGCCAGCCGATCCCGCGGCCGTGCGGCGTCGCCATCGACTGCCTCACGCCGCCGACGAGCCTGGCGGCCCTCGCCGGCGGCTATCAGCCTGCCTGGCACCCGAGCGCGGCCATCGGCTGACGGCCCGGCGCCCAGATCGATCCAAGTTTCAATTCACCCGCGACCAGCTGACCGACTTGCAGATGATCCCGCCGAGGACGCACCCCTTGGTCGTCATGCTCGAGCCCGAAACTGAGGCCTTGCCGGCGTAGGTTCTGCCGTCCTCGGGATTGAACGCGGAGCCTTCCCAAGCGCCGGCGCCGGAGGGCTTCATGTCGTAGAACACCTGCTGGCCGACCTTGGCGTCGCTCTTGCCCGGAGTCTTGAGCCAGGTGATGACGCCGCAGACAGCGCCGCCGCACGGCGCCATGCGGATGCGCGATTCCCCGTTGCTGCGCTGCCAGGTGCCGACGATGTCGGCCGCCATGGCCGGCCCCGCCCCAAGCAGAACGGCGACGAATGCGAATTTTGCCAGTTTCATTTCCGCCTCCCTCCTCCGGTTCCCGGAGGTTGAAGCCAGTGAATGCGGGCGCGGGCGGACTGTCAATCGCCGATACGCGATGGCCTCGACGCCCCCGCGCGGCTCGCCTGAGACGCCGTCGCGGCGGCTCGCGTCATGCCCGCTCGAATTTCCTCGATCGCTGCGCGTATGAAGCGCACCGCCTCGTCGGTCGAAACGGCCGGCGACGGCTCAGCGCCAGATGGAGCGAGCGCGCGGCCAGCGTCTCCGTCCACCGCAACGCGCTCCGTCTGGGCAGGACTCAGCAACATGCGCTCAATCCGTCGCTCGAAACCGGCTCGCGGGGGCGCGTTGCGCGCGGTTTTGCTCCTCCGGTCCGCTTTCGGACCGCGGCGCCGTCTCTGCGCGAACGGCTCCGGGCGGCCTCGATGAGATCAGCCCCGTTGTAGCCATGCATCGGATACAGAGCGCGCCCGAAAATCGGCGCATGCGGCGCAGGCCAGTCCGGAAGCGCGGCGATCCCGCGCCCGAGCCGGTCGGCGACCAATTGAGAATTGGTCAAGTCCTTGATCAGATTGAGACAGACGACGATCTGACTCTTCCCGACTATGGCGACGTGGTCGCTCGGCCGGACGCGCTCGCGCATAGATTCCGCGATTTTCGCCACCATTGCGTCGGCTGCGACACGGCCATGAGACGCGGACCGCTCCTGATAGCCGGGCACGCTGCAATGGAGGATGCAGATGGATCGCCCGAATTGCTTGGAGCGCTCCGCCGCCAGCGTGATCCGGTCTTCGAGCGACAGATCGCCGGCCGAGGAAGCAAACGGATTTTCGAAAGGCAATTGTCGAAATTCTCGACGGTCGGCCGGCGATGACTGCGAGGCTGGCGCCTCGCCTGTCCGATCCTGTCCGACGCTGCGAACAGCGATCGCCGCGCCCCCGCAAATCCCGATCGCGGACGCGACGACGATCGCAGGCGAAGCCCCTATCGCGAGTTCCATCGCAAGGATGGACGCCGTTCCCGCAAGAGCAATAATCGCGAGCGCTACAGGCGATAGACCCTGAATGTCTTCAGGACGTCGAACGTGGGCGGAGCCCATGAACACTCTCCACAAATGAAGTGTCGATTACCGTATTGGCGCGTCATATCACGACCGCCGATATTCGATCGCGCCAAGTCATTTGTTGGATTAACTCAGTATTAATCCATTCTACTGAGTTCTGCGTATGATTACTGTTGTTGTCATTCGATATTCAAATTCAAAACTCGATGTTTGACATTTACATTCGGAATCCAAATGATAGAGAAGTTGATTGTATTTCTGTATCGTCGCTGAGTTGCGGAACGATTCGAGCGCTTGGGGGATCGAACGTTGATACAGTTTCGTCCTCGTCACCTGTATGCTCAGGTTCGCGACGAACTCGCCCGCCGCATCGCCGCCGGGGACTATTCGCCCGGATCGATCCTGCCGAACGAATTCGCTATTTCGCAAGAAATGGGCGTGAGCGTCGGGACAGTCCGCAAAGCCCTCGAAATCCTGACGTCAGAGAAGGTTCTGATCCGCAGCCAGGGGCGCGGGACGGTCGTCGCGGATCGTCAATCCTCAGATTTCAGAAACATGTTCGACCGGATCCGCGAGCCCGACGGCTCGACGATCGATTGGCGGTTCCGAGCGGGCAAGGTCAGCGTTCGCGCCGCCAACAAGACCGAACAACGCGTGCTTCACCTGGCTGCGGGCGACGACATCGTCCTGATCGTGCGCGTGCGCGAGTCGCGCGGCGCAGCGATCAAGCATGAGGTGTGCAAACTGCCGGCCGCGGCGTTCGGGGAAATCGAAGCCGGCGACATGCGCGAAACGACGGTGGAGAGGCTGGCGTTCGCGCGCGGCGTGATGATCGGTTCGGTTGACGAGCACCTGTCGATATCGCGCGCGGAATCCGAATTCGCCAAGCTGTTCGGCGTGGAACAGACCGCTCCGGTCCTGAAGCTGGATCGGCTGGTGTATGATTCGGCATATCGTCCGATCGAGTGGCGCATCGCGCATTGCAACCTGGGCGACCGCATCTACAACGCCCCCTCGCCGATCGCCGCCTCGCAGGGCCGCGAAGCCCCGGTGGATCGACGCACGGAAATCCAGGCGGACCGCCTCCGAAACTGAAAAGCGCGCCGCCTGACATTTGAGCGCGCGCAAAGAAGCGCACATTTGGACGTGCTGCAGTGCAGCATGGTATGATTTGAATCGGCGCCCGCATCCGGATCGCCGACGATTTGTTGTGAGGACTCCATGGGAACGCGGGCGCTGGATCGCATTCTGTCGCCGAAATCCCTCGCGCTGGTCGGCGCGAGCCCGCGGCCGGGGTCTTCCGGCCGCGCACTGTTCGACAACATCGTCGGGGCGGGCTTCAAAGGCGAAATTTCGCTGATCAACCCGCGTTACGAAACGCTCGACGGCCACCCCTGCGCGCCCAGCCTGTCCGCGCTGGCCAAGGCCCCCGACCTGGCGATCGTCGCGGCGCCGGCCGAGCACGTGGTGGCGCAGGTCGAGGAAGCCGAGCGCCTCGGCGCGTTGGGCGCGCTCGTAATGACGCGAGACCCCGCCGGCTGGCGCGGCGGAGACATGATGGAAGGCCTTCAGCGCATAGCGCGCCGCGGCCGCATTCGGCTCATCGGTCCCAACTGCCTCGGCGTCCTGATGCCGCGCGCGGGGCTCAACGCCTCATTGTCGGCGCAGGCGGCGCCGGTCGGCGATCTCGCCGTCGTCTCGCAATCGGGCGCGATCGGCGCGGCGCTGCTCGCCTGGGCGCAAACCAAGCATGTCGGTTTCTCCGGCCTTGTTTCGGCCGGCGAGATGGTCGACGTCGATTTCGGCGACCTGCTCGACTATTTCGCGCTCGACGTCGCGACCCGGTCGATCCTCCTCTATATCGACCGGCTCGAAGACCCACAGAAATTCATGTCGGCGGCGCGCGCCGCCGCGCGCGTGAAGCCGGTCATCGTCGTCAAGTCGGGGCGTCACAAGCGCGGACCGCGCGGCGGCTCGTCTGTGGCCAATATGGCCGGGCCGGACACGGTCTACGAAGCGGCGTTCCGGCGCGCGGGCCTGCTGCGCGTGGCCGATGTCGACGAATTGTTCGACGCCGCCGAAGCGCTCGGCCGGATCAAGCCGTTTCCCGGCCGCCGGCTCGCCATCGTTTCGAACGGCGGCGGCCTCGGTCGCCTCGCCGCCGACCGCCTCGCGGACCAGCGCGGCATACTGGCGCCGGTGGAAGCCGCGACCTGGCAGAAGCTCGAAGGAATCCTTCCGCCTGACATCGCCAAGGAAAATCCGCTCGACATCGACGGCGACGCCGATCCGGAACGCTTCCGCACGGCGGTCGGCGCGCTGCTCGAGGACAGGTCGACCGACGCGATCATGGTGATGCATGCGCCGAGCGCCCTGTCGCGTTCGGTCGAAGCCGCGGAAGCCGTCGTGGCCACCGTGAAGGAGGCCCGCAAGAAGACCCTGTCGCCCAAACCGGTCTTCGCGGTCTGGTTCGGCGCGACGCCCGAGACCGACAAGATATTCGAGGACGCGCGCATACCGCATTACCAGTCAGGCGCCGTGCGCGGCTTCATGCACATGGTGCGCTGGAACGAAGCGCGCGAATTCTTGATGAGCGCGCCGCCGAACATGCCCGAGGACTTCCAGCCGGACGTGGATCGCGCGCGCTCTGTCGTGCGGCAGGCGATCGACCGGGGCCATCGCTGGCTCGCGCCGGTCGAGATGACGATGCTGCTGGACGCCTACGACATACCGATGGCGCCCGCGCGGTTCGCGCGTACGCCGGAGGAGGCCGGCGAACTGGCGCGCCTCTACATCGCGCGCGCCGGATCGTGCGTCGTGAAAATCGTCTCCCGCGACATCTCGCACAAATCGGACATCGGAGGCGTCATGCTGGAGCTGCGCACGCCGGATGCGGCAGTCGAAGCCGCGCGCGAGATGATGGAGCGCATCGCGCGCGAAATGCCGGAAGCGCGCATCGAGGGCGTCACCGTGCATCCGATGATCAAGCGGCCGCACGGGCGCGAGTTGATCGCCGGCATCGCCGACGATCCCACGTTCGGACCTGTGATCGTGTTCGGACGCGGCGGCAAGGCGGTGGAGATCATCGAGGATCGCGCGCTGGCGCTGCCGCCGCTCGACCTGTCGCTCGCGCATGACCTGATCAAGCGCACGCGCGTCTCGAACATTCTCGAATATTATCGCGACGTGCCGCGCGCCGACGTCGACGCCGTCGCCCTCACGCTCGTGAAACTGGCGCAACTGGCGGCCGACGTCCCTGAGGTGCGCGAACTCGACCTCAATCCGCTGCTCGCCGACGAGCGCGGCGTGATGGTCGTGGACGCGCGCATCCGCGTCGAGCCCGATCCCAAGCAGCGCCCCGGACAATCGAACCGGCGCTTCGCGGTCGCGCCCTATCCCAAGGATCTCGAGCAGACCATCTTCACGAAGGACGGCACTGAGGTTCTCGTGCGGCCGGTGCGGCCCGAAGACGAGGAGATGTATCGGGCGTTCTTCGAAACCGTGCCGCAAGACGATCTGCGCCTGCGCTTCTTTGCGCCGGTCAAGGCGTTCAGCCACGCCTTCCTCGCGCGTCTCACGCAGATCGACTACGCGCGCGCCTATGCGGTCGCGGCGATCAAGGTGGAAACGGGCGAATTGCTCGGCGGCGTGCGCCTGATGATGAACGCCGATCTCACGGAAGGCGAATACGCCATCCTGCTCGGCCCCAAGGTCAAGGGTCAGGGCCTCGGCTGGACGCTGATGAAGATGATGATCGAACAGGGGCGTCGGCTGGAGCTCGATCACATCGAAGGGCAGGTGCTGACCGAGAACGGCCCGATGCTGCAGATGTGCAAGGCGCTCGGCTTCAAACTGCGCGAATCGCGCGAAGAGCCGGGCGTGACGATCGTGACGCTGAACCTGCGCGACGGCGGCGCCGTGAACGGGCCGACGGCGTGAGGCGCGACGGCGAAAGCATTCAGCTCTCGCCCATGTGCATGACCTCGGCGACCTTGCCGCGCTGACACAGCCATTGACAGAGCTTTTCGGAGCCGGACCGCCTCCGCGCGACGGCCGTTTCTGCTTGCGACCGCGAAACGCCGCCAAGAAATGGCGTCGATGCGACTAGGAGCCTGCGACGTCGACCGCAAGCAACTTCGACACAATCATGAAGGTCGTGCGCATTTGATAATCCTCGTTGAACGGGGGATCGACGATCGCTTCACTTCGGCCCCGGCGATTCCCGCAGGTAATGGCCATTCACCCAGCCGCTCTGCGCAGCATTGACGACTGCCTCGACACGGCACCAGCGCTGGCCCTGCGCATTCTTGCAGCCAAGATTGCGCAACACAGCGCCGTTGGCGAAACGCGCGACCACCGACGCCTGCGGCGACGGCGTCTTGCGCAGATTGAGCGCGTCGCCGGCCGCTACGCCTCTCACTTCCCAATAGTCCGGGCCGCCGGTCAGGCCGTCGGCGAAATCAGGGCCCTTTTCATTCGTCGCATTCCTGGCGCCAAGCGCGACCGTGAGCTTGTAAGCCGCCTTCTCGCCGCGGCGCGCGGCGCTGCGCATGAGATAGACTCGCGCGATGTAATCGCCGCTCGCCGGCGCCGGTCCGGCAAAGCGCGCGCCGCTCGTCGCGCCGATGAAAAAGGCGGCCTCCTTTTCGCCGGGCGCCAGCAGGTTGAAATAGGCTGCTGTGTTCGCGGTCTTCAGGTCGACGTCGATTGACTCGCCCGCGCCCGCGGAAAAGACGTGATCGACGAAATCGTAGCCGCGGACTTGACCAGACACGGCGGCGTGACCTTCCGTGAAGGTCAGCTTCAGCGTCCGATGCGCGTCCTCTGCGAGGGCGCCGCCGCACGCCAGCGTCGCAATCAGAGAGAGGTTGGCAAGGGTCCGAGATTCAGGAAAAATCGCGCGCATCGACATCTCCCCTCCAAAGCGGGCGGGTCAAGCGGTCGTGGCGCCGAACGCTCTGTGTGTTGTTGCCGGAGCAAGCGTGCATTGCAGCCGCGTCGGCGTCGCAAGTCAAGTTACGCCGCAAATCAACGGATGCGTGCGCGCCTATTCCGCCAGCACGCGCGTCGGCGGGAAGACGACTTCCACCAGAGTGCCCTCCCCCTTGCGGCTCTTGATGGTGAAGGAGGCGCGATTCGCCTCCACGAGCGCCTTTGTCAACGGCAGTCCGAGCCCGGTGCCTTCGTTCTTGCGGGCGGTCGTGACCTGCCGGAACGGCTCGAGAGCCGTTTCGAGATCTTCGTCGCTCATGCCGACGCCGGTGTCCTTGATTCGCACGACGGCATGACCGGCGTCAGTCAGCGCGGTGGAGACGATCACCTGTCCGCCGGGCTCGTTGAACTTCACGGCGTTGGACAGGATGTTGAGCACGATCTGCCGCATCGAACGTTCGTCGGCGACGATATTCGGCAAATTCGGCGCGAGCGACAGGCGAACCACGACACGGTCGCGATTGGCCTGCGGCTGCATCAATGAAACGCATTCGGCGACGATCGCGTTGACGTCGACGCTGGTGAAGGTGAGGTCGACCTTGCCAGCCTCGATCTTGGATAGATCAAGCAGATCGTTGACGAGGCTCAGCACATGCTCGCCCGACTTGTGGATGTCGCGCATGTAGTCGCGATAGCGCGCATTTCCGACCGGGCCGAAGCGCTCGTCCATGATGACTTCGGCGAATCCGAGAATCGCGTTGAGCGGCGTGCGGATTTCGTGACTGACCTTGGCGAGGAAGTCTGACTTCAAAGCGCTCGCGCGTTCGGCCTCGCGACGCGCGTCGCCGAGTTCGCGCTCGACTTTCTTCCACGCCGTGAGGTCTTTGAGCACGGCGCAGAATTTCGGAGTCGCCCCCGCGCCGAGACGCCCCAGCGTCATGAACAGCGGGATCGTTCCACCCTGGCGCGCGCGACCGAACACCTCGCGGCCGTCGTTGAGCACGCTTTGGACGCCGCCGGATTTCACGCCGTCGAAATATTGCCCGACCGTTTCGCCGCTTTCCTTGGCGACCAGCATGGCGAAAGGTTCGCCGGCGACTTCGTTCTGGTCGTAGCCGAACAAGGCTTCGCCCGCACGGTTGAGCGACAGGATGCGTCCCTCCGAGTCCAGGACGACAACGCCGTCGGTCGCCGTGTCGAGGATGGAATGGAGCTCACGCGCTTCGGCGTCGCGCTGGCGTAGTTCGAGTTCGAGCGCTTTTGCGCGCGCGCCGTCGGCCGCATCCTGCGCGCGCCGCAAGGTGATCAAGGTGGCGGGCTGTCCGTCCCAGTCGATCGCCTGGACGCGCGCGTCGACCGGAATCATTTCGCCTTCACGCGTCTCGACCTGTGCGGCGCCGCTGTCAGGCGCGCGACCGCGGAACAGGCGATCGAGCCCGCCGGCCGCGTGAAAGGCGTCGACGTCGGCATAGTCGAGCAAATCCAAGACAGTTCGATTTGCGAAGATCGGCACGTTGAAGCGGCTGACGACGACGCCGACCGGCAGGCGGTCGAGAACGTGCGCGGCGTTGCCGGCCGCGGCATCCAGCGGCGTCGACGCAGTCGAGGACGGCGCGTCCGGCGGCACGACGGCGAGCGGCGGCGTGCGCGGCGGCGGCGCGGCGCTCTGCTCGATCGCCGGTTCATCGGAGCGACCGAAGCGCGCCACGAGGTCGATGAGATCGCGCGCGCGTCTGTTTGCGGCCGGGCTCAGCGGCGCTTCCGGAGACGGCGCAGTCTGAGGTTCGGCGCCCAGCGCGCGGGCAATCTCTTCGAAAGCCGAGCGCTCGCCGGGCGAGAGTTCGGGCGCGGGCGAACGGCGCGGCGCGTCGGACGACGGCGCGACAGAGGCCGGCGCGGGCTCGGGGGCCAAGACGCGCTGCGGCTGTTGCGGACGCAGTGGAACTATCTTGGCTCGGCTCGTCTGCGCTGGCGCGGGCGTTGCGGGCGTGTCGTCGTCGACCGTTTCGTCCTCGAAAATATCCTGCTGAGCGTCCGACTCGTGGACTGCGCCCGGCGGATTGGCCCCGACCTCGCCGCGATGCAACGCCTCGCCGGCATCGGTCACCGCGACGATCTCGTCATCGCCTTCGCCGTCGATCGCCTGTTCGCCGGGCGCTTCGTGGCCGGCGGCCCGCGGCGCAAGGTCGGCTGCATTCTCGTATTGTCCGGCCTGCGCCCGGACAGCGTTCGTCGCGACGGCTTCGCGTTCGCCTCGCGACAAGACACCGCGCTCGACAGCGAGCGGCGGCGGCGTAGATTCCGCGAACTGCGCGATGTGGTCGATCTCGAGCGCGACGCTGTCCGCATTATCCTGATGCGCAACGTCGCGCGCAGTCGCGGCGTCGGCGAGATGTCCGGCGGCCGGTTCGCCGGTCTGTGCTTCGTCTCCTGGAATCGCGGGCGCAGCGACACGCTCGGCGCCGACGACGCCGTAGCCGCGAAATCCCTCGAACCGGTCTTCCGCATCGTAGGCCGGCGCGGCGCCGAGCGTTACGCGCGCGCGCAGACCATCCGCCGCAGGCCAGAGCGTTTCGATCCCCGAGAAGGTGTCGCGCGCAGCGAGCGCGGCGACCAGCCGCCCGCTCTCATCGAGCCTCAGGCGCTGCGCCGCTTCGACAAAGGACTGTCCGACGACGTCAGCGTTTGCGGCGCCGACCTGGTCGGCGAGCGCGGACGACACAGAAGCAATAATGTGATCGCCATCCGTACGCCAAGCGAAGCGCGCGCCGCGCGCGACAGGCGGGGTCGGAGGCGCGACGCCCGGTTGCGCGCGTTCGGCGACCTGTTCGTCGATATTGGCGAGCGCAGCGGCATGCGCCAGGACGGCTGGAGCATGTTCGATCGCTTCTGGCGCCGGCGCGAGCGTCAATACAGGCGTCGGCTTCTCGTCGTCGCTCCGGTTCGCAGGCGCAGGCGGCGCGCGCAAGCCGAGCGCGGCCAGCGCAAACAGCGTTTCGCCGTTCGCGACGGCGATGCGCCTGCACAGAAAGGTCACGGTTTCAGCCACTGGACCGAAGAAGAACCGCAGGCGCTCGAGTCGCGGCGCAGCGCCGGGCAACAGCGAACGCGACAGAGCGACGATGCGCGAGGCGCCGGGTTCGCCGCCATGCAGCAGGCGTCGACCGAGCGCCGTCAAATCGCCCCCGAACAGACTGCGCGCTGTTTCCGTTGCGTAGACCACGCGTCCCGGAGCGCCCGCGATCACGACGACCGGCGCCCCTGCGAGTCGCAAAGATGCGAACGCCGGGTCGGCGAGCGCCGCCTCGATCTGATCCTTGCCAACGCCGACGCTGCTGTCAGCTTCGCTCATCGCTACGCCCTACCGAAACGCCGAAGGCGGCCGTTCAAGGCTGCCCGCCACACTTAACGGAGTCTTAACGTCGCCGCGCCGCAGGGTCTACGCGCGGGCGCGCGACGCTCTGCTTTTGGTGGATTCATCATGAATCCTACGCTGCGCCGCACAATTTTGTTGCAATGCAGCAAATTTGTGGTACGGTGCTTGCGTTGTGGGCGAATGGGATCAAAATCGCCCTCGCCAGGAAGCGCGATCAGAGGAGATTGCAGATGGCTCAGATTCCTTATGAGATTCCCGCCGAAATGCGCGATTTCGCCGAAAAGAGCGTCGAGCAGGCCCGCAAGGCGTTCGAAGGTTTCATCGGCGCGGCGCAGAAGGCCGTCGGCTCGGCTGACGCTGGTCCCTTCACCATGCCGGACGGCGTGAAGGACGTCGGCGCCAAGGCCATGGCTTACGCCGAGGCCAACGTGAAGGCCGCGTTCGACCATGCGCAGAAGCTGGTTCACGCCAAGGATCTGCAGGAAGTCATGCAGCTTCAGACCGAGTTCCTGAAAGCGCAGATGTCGACGTTGCAGGATCAGGCCAAGGAATTCGGCGCGACGGTCCAAAAGGCCGTGACCCCCAAGTCTTCCTGATCCGGAGCGACGACGATGGCAGTCCGTAAACCCGCCGCCAAGGCTCCCGCCGCTCCGAAGGCGGCGGCAGCGCCCGCTCCTGCTGTCGAGGCGCCCGTCGCCGCGGCGGCTGAGACCCCGGCTCCGGCCAAGTCCAAGGCGAAAGAGCCTGTCGAGGCGGTCGCCGCAGCCGTGGGCGTCGACGTGTCCGGCGTGCAGGACAATCTGCGCAAGGCCGCGCTCAAGTCGATCGAGCAGGGCCGCGCTGCTTACGACCGGATGAAGGAGGCCAGCGAAGAGGCCGCTCATTCGATCGAAGCGAGCTTCGCCGCTTCCTCCAAGGGCGCAGCCGAACTCGCCTCCAAGGCGCTTGAACTGGTCAAGACCAACGCCAACGCCACCTTCGATCATCTGAAGGCTCTCGCCGGCGCGAAGAACCTCGCCGACGCGGTTTCGATGCACGGCCAGTTCATCCGCGCGCAGTCGGAAGTCGCTGTCTCGCAGGCCAAGGAAATCGCCGAACTCGCCAAGAAGACGGCGACCGAGGCGAGCGCCCCGATCCAGGAGCAGCTCAAGAAGCCCTTGACGCCGAAGGCCTGAGGCGGACCGAAGAACGATGAACGCCGCCCGTTTGGGCGGCGTTTTCTTTTGCGGGTTTGCGCAGCGCGCGAGGCCGCGCGCTTCTTGCAATCCACACGCGCCTCTTCTATGAAGCCGAGCGCGCCGGAGCGCCAAGCCCGCGCGCAATGTGCCGCCATAGCTCAGTTGGTTAGAGCGCTAGATTGTGGATCTAGAGGTCCCCCGTTCGAGCCGGGGTGGCGGTACCATCTCTCCGATCGAAATCGCCGTCCGCCGGCCCGCGCCGTCGCGCGTCGCGGGCGCCGGCCGACAAAAAAGCCCGCGGCGCACGGCCGCGGGCTTCTGTCGAC
>CAZWJF010000020.1:0-45122 GCA_964634325.1 uncultured Rhodoblastus sp. | reverse complement strand
GGGATGCGGATGGTGCGCGCCTGGTCGGCGATCGAGCGGGTGATCGCCTGCCGGATCCACCATGTCGCGTAGGTCGAGAACTTGTAGCCGCGACGATACTCGAACTTGTCGACCGCCTTCATCAGGCCGATGTTGCCTTCCTGAATGAGGTCGAGGAACTGCAGGCCGCGGTTGGTGTATTTCTTGGCGATGGAGATGACGAGGCGCAGGTTGGCCTCCACCATTTCCTTCTTCGCCTGACGGGCTTCGCGCTCGCCCTTCTGCACCATCTGCACGATCTTGCGGAATTCCTGGATTTCGAGACCTGTCTCGGTGGCCAGCGCGTGAATCTCGCCGCGCAGATCCTTGATCGCGTCCTTCTCCTTGGCGACGAATTCCTTCCAGCCTTTCGCGCCGAGCTTGCCGACGCGCAGCGTCCATTTCGGATCGAGTTCGTAGCCGTGGTAATTCTTCAGGAAGTCGTCGCGCGCCACGCCGCGCGCCTCGGCGGTGCGGAGCAGTTTCGTCTCGTAGCCGATCAGCCGCTTGTTGATGTCGTAGAGCTGCTCGACCAGCGCGTCGATGCGGTTCTGGTTGAGCGACAGGCTCTTCACGTCGGCGACGATTTCTTTCTTGAGCGACTTGTACTTGCGCTCCTGCGCCGGTGTCAGCGCTTCATTCTTCAGCTTGTTCTCGACGTTCTGGTCCTGCAGGCGGCGCAGCTTCTTGTAAGCGTCGGCGATGCGATCGAAGGTCTCGAGCACGGCCGGCTTCAGTTCCGCTTCCATCGCCGACATCGACACGGAATTCTCCATGTCGTCTTCCTCGTCGAAATTGCCTTCGCCTTCCGGCGTTTCGCCGTCGAGCCCGGGCGGCGGATCCTGCGGCGCTGTCGCCGGCGCGGCGACGCCCTCGCCCTTCGGCGCGCCCTTGCCGTCCGGACCCGCGTAGGTCGCTTCCAGATCGATGATGTCGCGCAGCAGAACTTTTCCTTCGTTCAGCTCGTCGCGCCAGATGATGATCGCCTGGAACGTCAGCGGGCTTTCGCAGAGGCCCGCGATCATCGCTTCGCGGCCGGCCTCGATGCGTTTGGCGATGGCGATTTCGCCCTCGCGCGACAACAGCTCCACCGACCCCATCTCGCGCAGATACATGCGCACGGGATCGTCGGTGCGGTCGGCGGGCTCCGACGTCCGCGTGGCGACGACCGCCGGACGCGGGCTCTCGACGAGATCGCCGCCCTCGGCTTCGTCGTCCTCGCCGCCTTCCTCGTTCTCGCCCTCGTCCTGATCGTCCGCCTCGGTGACGGTGATGCCCATCTCCGAGAGCATGGCGTAGACGTCTTCGATCTGGTCGGACGTCACTTCCTCCGAGGGGAGGACCGCGTTCAACTCCGCGTAGGTGACGAAGCCGCGCTTCTTCGCGGCCTTGATCATTTTCTTGACTGCGGCGTCGCTCAAATCGAGCAATGGGCTGTCAGACGTCTCAGCTACGACCGCGCCCTCGCCTTCGGGCTTTTCTTCGTCTTTTTTCGCCATCAAGTTCACTCCGAACCCGCTGCGCGCACCAAAGTCGGCGCCGCCGCCAAACGCGGCCGACGCACCATGCGCCTTAAGGCGGTCACGCAGCCGTTCACGACCGATTCGCCTGTGGCGAACATCGCAGAACGGCGCCTAACCGCCTCTTAACCAAACGACGCGCGCGCCGCCTGACCAAATTTCTCGTCCAATCCGCGTCGAACGCCGACCGGCGACAGCCTCACAAGTCCTTCGACAAACGACCGGACGGCGTCCCGAATCCATCGATGACCGCCTCTGCCCCGTCCAATGTGGAGAGCTGACCCTGTATGTCCTGCAATCGCGCGAGATTGCGGTCGTTCGCATCCTCCGCAAGCGCGGCCTCTGCGGCGACCAATTCCCTATGTAACGCCCCTGTCCTGCGATGCAAGGCCAGAGCCTGATTGAGGGCGTGGCGGGCGTCGGACACATCCGCCGACGGCCTGACGCACCACAGGCTCGAGATCGCCGTCATGCCGTCCAGCCGGGCGAGCGTCGCTCCGAAGCCGCCCGCCTCGGCGGCGGCCCGCAGATCCGAGGCCGCCTCGCCGGCGCTAGCTTCAGCCAGGGCGAAGTCCCTCAGGCGGACGAGGTCGGAATTGCCCAGCTCCAGCCCGGCCAGCTCCTCGGCCTGTTCGACCGCGAGGTCTGGGTGGTTGAAAATCAACAATAATATCAATGCTTCCCGCGGCGAGACCGCGCGGGCGCCGCCCGCAAACAGGCTCGATCTGGCGAGCGCCGGACTGATCGTCAGCGGGGCCTGCCGGCCGGGAGCGGCCCCGCCGCGCGCGCGCGGCTCCCAGCGGCGTCCCTCCCGTTCGTTGCGGCTGCGCCCGAACAGCGCTGAAACGCGCGTCGAGAATTCCTCGCGATAGTGGCGCCGCAGCGTCTCGTCGCCGATCGTCTGCAACGCCTGGAAGGCCCGGCGTTCGAAGGCCGCGCGACGCTCTGGCGTGTCGAGCGGCTGCGTTTCGACCTCCCGCTGCCACAGCACGTCGACCAGCGGCCGGGCTTCGGCGATCACTTCCTCGACGGCGGCGGCGCCGGCCGATCGCACGAGATCGTCGGGGTCCTGCCCGTCCGGCAGAAAGGCGAAGCGCAACGAACGCCCCGGGCCGATCAGCGGCAGCGCCGTCTCGATCGCCCGGAACGCCGCCTTTCGGCCGGCGCGGTCGCCGTCGAAACACAGGATCGGCTCTTCCGCCATGCCCCACAGAAGCTGGACCTGCTCGGCGGTCAGCGCCGTGCCGAGCGGGGCGACCGTCTCGGGAAAGCCCGCCGAATGCATGGCGATGACGTCGACATAGCCCTCGACCGCGATCACCCGGTTCGACTTGTGGCTCGCCGCCCGCGCCCGGTGATGGTTGTAGAGGCAGTGGCCCTTGTGAAACAGGGACGTCTCCGGCGAATTCAGGTATTTCGCCTGCGCATCCTTGTCGAGCGCGCGGCCGCCGAATGCGATGACGCGCCCCGAGCGGTCGCCGATCGGAAAGATCACCCGGTCGCGGAACCGGTCGTAGGGCACGGCGATGTCCTCGCCATGCACCAGCAGCCCGGCTTCGATCATCGTCGGCGCGTCGACGTCCCTGCCGGCGAGATAGTCGCGCAGCGCGAAGCGTTCGCGCGGGGCGTAGCCCAGCCGGAATTCCTTCTGGAGCGCGGGGCCGAGACCGCGGTCGGCGAGATAGCCGCGCGCCCGCGCGCCGGCCGGCTGCTGCAGCTGCTGTTCGAACCACTTGGCCGCCAGCTCGAGCGCATCCTGCGCGGAGGCGCGCTTGGCCTCGCGCGCCTGTTCTTCGACAGTCATCTTCGGCATCGCGAGGCCGGCCTCGCCGGCGAGCCGCTCGACCGCCTCGGGAAAGCTCAGCCCCTCGGTGTCCATGACGAAATCGAAGATGTTGCCGTTCTTCCCGGCCGAGAAATCGAAGAATCGGGCTTTCTGGTCGTTGACGTAAAAGGAGGGGGTCTTCTCGGCCGTGAAGGGCGAGAGGCCCCGCCATTCCTTGCCTTCCTTCTTCAGCCGCACGCGACGCCCCGCCACCTTCGACATGGGCAGGCGGGCCTTGATCTCCTCCAGAAAGCTCGGCGGAAAGCGCATGGTTCCATTTCGCGCGACGGGACGCCTGTCTATATATCATGCGCGCCGATCGGGCTGCGGCGGAAGCCGTCGTCCCCGCTTTCAACAGGCCGACAGGGAAGAAACATGCGCGACGCCGCCCGATTTTTCGAGATGAAGCGCAAGGGCGAGAAAATCGCCATGCTGACGGCCTATGACGCGCCGACTGCGCGCGCCGAGGCGGAAGGAGGCGTCGACGTCATTCTCGTCGGCGACAGCGTCGGCACCAACATGCTCGGCTATTCCAGCGAGCGCGACGTGCAACTGGCCGACATCGCCCATCACACCCGCGCCGTGCGGCGCGGCGCGCCCCGCGTCTACGTCATTTCCGACCTGCCCTGGCAGACCTATCGCACGCCGCAGGAGGCTGTCGCGAACGCGAAGATCCTGGTCGAGGCGGGCGCCGACATGGTGAAATTCGAGGGGCCGCTGCCGGAAATCGTGCGGGCCATCAAGGCCGAAGGCATAGCGGTGTGCTGCCATCTCGGATTGGAGCCGCAAAACCACGAAGAGAAACGCCTGAAAGGCAAGACCGCGGCCGAGGCCCGCAAGCTGGTCGAGGACGCCAAGACGCTCGACGCCGCCGGCATGGACATGCTGGTGCTGGAGGTGATCCCGGAAGATGTGGCCGAGGTCGTGACGCAGGCTATCAAGGCGCCGACCATCGGCATCGGCGGCGGCCGGAAGACCGACGGGCAGGTGCTCGTCATCGTCGACGTGCTGGGCTTCACCGACGCCAATTTCAAGCACAACAAGCGCTACGCCGACGTCGGCGCGGCCATGCGGGCGGCGGCGGCGGCCTATGTGGCGGAGGTCCATTCGGGCGCCTTCCCGGCGGAAGCCAACGCTTTCAAGATGCCGAAGGAGGAGCGGGCGGCGTTCCTGGGATAGCGCCGCGCGCATTTGCCACCTGCCCGGCTTTCCCCTATAAGCCGGCCCGCGTCCGTTTCCGACACCCCTGGAGGCGTGGACGCCGACATCACTGACAAGGACTGAACCATGGCCGAGAAGAAGACTCTCGCGGCCTCGGTCCGCAGCGGGACAGGCAAGGGGGCCGCCCGCAGCGTACGCCGAGAAGGCCGTATTCCAGCAGTAGTTTACGGCGGAGGCGAAGCCGCCCAGCCGATTTCGCTCGATCGCAAGGCGGCGACCCAGCTCGTCTACGCCGGTCACTTCCTGACCACGATCTTCGAGCTCGACATCGACGGCAAGAAGGAGCGCGCCATTCCGCGCGACTACCAGCTCGACCCCGTCAAGGACACGGTCGTGCACATCGACTTCCTGCGCCTGAAGGCGGGCTCCCGCCTGCGCGTCGAAGTTCCGGTGCACTTCATCAACGTCGAGACGGCGCCCGGCATCAAGCGCGGCGGCTCGGTCAACATCGTGCGCCACACGGTCGAGATGTTCGTGCCGGCCGACAACATCCCCGAATTCATCACGGGCGATCTCGCCGGCTACGACTTCAACGACTCGCTGCACATTTCGGCGATCAAACTGCCGGAAGGCTGCAAGCCGACGATCACGGACCGCGACTTCACCATCGCGACCATCGTTCCGCCGGCCGTGGCCGAGGAGGCTGCGCCCGCCGCCGCCGCCGCTCCGGCCGCTGCTGCGCCGGCCGCCGCCAAGGCGCCCGCCAAGAAGTAATCCGACTATCGCTCTCTCCCGCGCCCCGCGCGGGAGAGACGCAATCGACCCCCGCCGCGGAGCCGGGCATGCTTCTGTTCGTCGGGCTCGGCAATCCCGGCCGGCAATACGCCCGCAACCGCCACAACATCGGCTTCATGGCGCTCGACGCCATCGCTCGCGAACATCGCTTCGCGCCCTTTCGCGCGCGCTTTCAAGGCCGCATCAGCGAAGGCCAGATCGGCGGCGAACGCGCGATCCTGCTCGAGCCCGAAACCTACATGAACGAATCCGGCCGCGCGGTCGGCGAAGCCGCGCGCTTCTACAAGATCGGCCTGCCGGACATCGTCGTGCTCCACGACGAACTCGATCTCGCGCCGGGCAAGTGCCGCGTCAAAGTGGGCGGCGGCGCGGCCGGGCACAACGGCCTGCGCTCCATCACCGCGCATATCGGCAACGACTACAAGCGCGTGCGTCTGGGCATCGGCCACCCCGGCGACAAGGCGCTGGTGCATTCCTACGTGCTGAACGATTTCGCGAAGTCCGAGGAAAGCTGGGTCGACGCTTTGTGCGACGCCGTCGCCCGCAACGCCGCGCTGCTGGCGCAGAACCAGGACGCCACCTTCCAGAACAAGGTCCACCTGTTCATGGAGGCGGCGGGTTTTGGCGAGGTGAAGCGGGTCGGCGAGAAGTAGGGGCGACCAGAGGCAAAGTCCGGTTACGGATCGAGCCTCGAGGCGAACTTTCGACCGGTTGCGAAGCAACCCGCACCGTCATGGCCGGGCTCGTCCCGGCCATCCACGCGGAACGATTGCAGAGCATCCGGCGGAGGTTCGCTGGGCGATGCGGCGTGGATGCCCGGCACAAGGCCGGGCATGACGATGCGTGAATGCGTCCGCTCTCCGCCCTTCTCCCCCGTTCGGAATGTCGGTTTGCGGACCGCCCCGCCCTCACGAGAAATTCAGCTTCAGCCCCGGCCTCGGCCATTCGAACGAGACGAGCTTGCCGGTCGACGACAGCGTCACATAGGCCGTGCGCATGTCCGGCCCGCCGAAGCAGATGTTGGTCGTGTAGGGGTCCGGCATGGGAATGTGTTCGACCGACTTGCCGTCGGGCGAGACGACGGTGATGCCGCCGTTGAACAGGGTCGCGACGCAGACATTGCCGGCGGAATCCACGCCCAGCGAATCGAACAGCTGGAAGCCCGGCACGCCCGCCAGCAATTGACCGCCCGCCGCCGCCAGCCCCGGTTGCTTCTTCGGCTTGCCCGGCGCCTCGAGGTCCCATTTCCAGACGCGGCCGGTCTGCGTCTCGGCTGCGTAGAGCGTCTTCTCATCTGGCGACAGGCCGCAGCCGTTCGGCGTCAGCATCGGATAGATGGCTTCGGTGATGAAGGAGCCGTCGGCCTTCGCGTAATAGAGCCCGCCGCGATCCATGTCGCGCGCGCGGCCTTTGCCGAGATCGGTGAACCAGAAGCCGCCCGTGCGATCGAACACGATGTCGTTCGGACCTTTGAGCGGGCCGTTCTCTGCGCCGTCGTAGAGACGCTCGACCTTGCCCGTCGAAATGTCGATGCGCTCGATGCGTCCGCCGGAATAATCCTTCGCCTGCGCGATCGGCCGAAGGCCGCTCTCCGGCGTGTCGCGCCATTCGAACCCGCCGTTGTTGCAGACGTACATCTTGCCGTCCGGCCCCAGCGCGGCGCCGTTGGGCCCGCCGCCGGGCGTCGCAACCACATGCACCTTGCCGTCCGGCGTCACCCGCGACAGCGTGCCGCGCGCGATCTCCACCAGAATGACCGAGCCGTCCGGCATGGCGACCGGGCCTTCGGGAAAGCGGAGGCCCGTGGCGATTTCCTTGATCTTGATCTGCATGAGGCGTTTCCTGTTCTGTCCGACAGGATTGTGCCGCCTTTGTCGAAAAAGAGAAGCCGCGAAAATGTCGGGGCCGGGCGTCAGAAAAAGATCGTCCGCCCCGTGTCCATGCCCTTGTAGAGCCCGGCGACCTGCTCGGCGTAGCCGTTGTAGAGCTGCGTCGGAACGCGCTGGCCCGCGCCGATCAGCTCTTCCGTCGCCTGCGACCAGCGCGGATGCGAGACGGCGGGGTTCACGTTCGCCCAGAACCCGTATTCGCTCGACTGCAACTTTTCCCAATAGCTCACAGGCTGTTCGGACACGAAGGAGATGCGGACGATCGATTTGATCGACTTGAACCCGTATTTCCAGGGCAACGCCAGACGCAGCGGCGCGCCGTACTGGTTGGCGAGCGCTTTGCCGTAGACGCCCGTGACCATGAAGGCGAGATCGTTCTTCGCCTCGTCGATCGTCACCCCTTCGACGTAGGGCCAGGGATACCAGGTCTGCTTCTGTCCCGGCGCAACCTTCGGATCCTTGAAGGTTTCGAAGCGCACGAATTTCGCTTCCGGCTTCGGGTCGGCGAGCGCGACGATGCGGGCGAGCGGAAAGCCGGTCCACGGCACGGCCATCGACCAGGCTTCGACGCAGCGATGACGATAGAGCCGTTCCTCGAGGCCCATCTGTTTGATCAGATCGTCGACGCCGACTTGTTGCGGCTTGCCGACCAGACCGTCGATCGTCACCGTCCAGGGCCGTGTCTTCAGCGCCGCCGCCTGCGCGGCGATGTGTTTCGACATGCCGAATTCGTAGAAATTGTTGTAGTCGCCCGTGACGCTCTCCGGCGTCGCCGCGCGGTCGAGCGTGAATGTCTCGTTGCGCTTCGCGGGATAGAGCGACGCGGAAGCCGCCGCCTGCGCCGCAACGTCCGCAGGAAGGACCAGCGCGCCGCCGATCGCGCCCGCGCCGGCCAGAAGCGCTCGCCGGTCGAAGAACAGGTGTTCGGGCGTCGCGCGGCTTTCCGGAATTTCCCAGGATTTGGCGATCTTGATGAGCATGGCGCTCCGCTCCCTCCGCGCAGGTCGTTGTGGCCAGAGGTAGGGGACCGGCGACGCGCCGACAAATCACGAGAGCGCGATCAGGTTTTGTCCCGCCAGCGTGCGTAATGGGCCGCGACCGCCTCGGCGATGCGCAGCGTGTCGTCGTACGGCGCGCAATCCCATGGTTCCAGACGGCCGTTCCACCGCCTGATGCGCCCTGCCGACGCCAGAGCGTCGAGATAGCGCGTGATCTTCGGATGGCCGCCCGACGGCTCGTAGACGAAGACCGGCGCCGCGGTCGCCGCCGCCTCTCCCACCATGTTCGTGCTGTCGGCCGTTACGACGATGAAATCGGCGTGCGCGAGCATGGCGAGATAGGGATTGGCGCCGCTGGCCCACAGGAAGGCCCGGTCCGGCGCAAGCCCGCAGGCCTCGCGCAACGCCGTCATGACGTCGCCGGTCGTCCGTCGCGAGGGCGTGATCATCACGCTCGCGCCGCTCGCCAGAATCGTCGAGACGATATCGGACACGGCCCTTGCGTCGCGCTCTCTGAAACTATGGTGGCGGCTCCGCCCGCCGACCAGCAGCGCGACGCGCGGCGCAGGCAGCGCCTCGATGCGCGGGTCAGGCGCCTGTCGCGCGCGCGCCAGCGCTTCCGCCGAAACCAGATGCGGCCCCGCGACCGTCGCGATCGCATTGGCGCCGCGGCGCGCGTCATGCTGCGGGATCCAGACGACGTCGGCGACCGACGTATCCATACGCGGATCCTTGAGAAAGATCGTGAAGGTTCGTCCCCCCGACGCCTTGCGGACATGGCGCAGATAGGGGACGGCGCGGCGCCCCGACGCGATCAGCACGTCGGGATAAGGCGGCGCGATCGGACTGCCCGGCTTCGATGGCGCTTCCGCCGGATCGATCGGTCCGCGCGGCGCGAGCGCGGCGAACAATCGGCCCGGCCGCACGACGCGGCGCTGCGCGTCGAGCCCGAGCGCCTGCGCAAGTCCGAGACATTGCGTTTCGTCGCCCGCCTTGCCGTCGGTGACGATCCAGCACGATGCGCCCGCGAACAATTTTCGGGCGCCCGGCGCATTGTCGGCGGAGGCGTTCACGGCTAGACCATGGCTCCATTCCATCGGCCGGACAAGACGTGACCGCGCGCCTCGATCAGATCGATCTCGCCATTCTCGCCGAATTGCAGGCGGACGGCCGCATGACCAACGTGGAGCTGGCGCGGCGCGTCGGCATCTCGGCGCCGCCCTGTCTGCGGCGCGTGCGCGCGCTCGAGGAGGCCGGCGTGATCTCCGGCTATCGCGCATTGATCGACGCGCGCGCGCTCGGCATGTCCGTCGTGTTTTTCGTCTTCGTGCATCTCGAACAGCAAACCGAGAGCGAGATCGCCGCGTTCAGCGCGCGCGTCGCAACCTGGAAGACGGTGCGCGAAGGCTGGGCGCTGTCGGGCGAGACCGATTTTCTGCTCAAGTGCGTGGCGCCCGACCTCGAGGCGTTTCAGGCTTTCGTCTCGGAATTGACCGCGACGCCCAATGTGCGCAACGTCCGCTCCTCTCTCGCGCTGAAAGCCGTCAAGGACGAGGCGCTCGCCATCGTCGACTGAGACGCGGCGACCAACGGATCGCAGGACCATGACCGCCAAGACAAGCTCCATCGTTCTTCTGGGCGCCGGCAAGATGGGTTTCGCCGTGCTGGAGGGCTGGGCCAATCTCGGCCTCACCGGCCCGCATGTCGCCGTGATCGAACCCTTCCCCTCGCCCGAGCTGACGGCGCTGTGCGCGCAGAAGGACATTCGCCTCAATCCGGACGAGGCCGGGCTCGCCGCGCCCGACGCGCTGGTCGTCGCCATCAAGCCGCAGACGCTCGACGCCGCCGCCGCCCGCCTCGCCGCGCTCGCTGGCCCTTCGACGGTCATCGTCTCGATCATGGCCGGCAAGAGCATCGCCGATATCGCCGCGCGCGCGCCGAAAGCCGGCGCGATCGTACGCGCCATGCCCAACACGCCGGCCGCGATCGGACGCGGCGTCGCCGGCGCGGCGGCGAGCGCAAGCATCAGCGCCGAGCAACGCGCGCTCGCCGACCGGCTGCTGTCGGCCGTCGGCGGCGTCGAATGGATCGACGACGAAGGCTTGATCGACGCGGTGACGGCGGTCTCCGGCTCCGGTCCCGCTTATGTCTTCCTGCTCGCCGAATGCCTGGCCGAGGCGGGCGCCGCGGCCGGCCTGCCGGCGGATCTCGCGGCGCGCCTGGCTCGCGCCACTGTCGAAGGCGCGGGCGAACTCATGCACCGCGCGGCCGAAACCTCGCCTGCGCAATTGCGGATCAATGTCACGTCGCCCGGCGGCACGACCGAAGCCGCGCTCGGCGTGCTGATGGCGAACGACGGTCTGAAGCCGCTGATGCAACGCGCGGTGGCGGCGGCCGCGGCGCGGGCGAAAGCGCTGTCCGGCTAGCATAGCAGCGCTTTGACATCCTCCCTGCGACTTGATCTAAATCGCCGCAATTAGAGGGAGGAAAACAAAATGGCGCTCGACCGTCGTCACTTCGTCGCCGGAACGCTCGCCGCGCCCGCGCTGCTGAAAGCAGGCGCTGCGCGCGCGGCCACGACCATCAAGATTTCGCATCAGTTTCCCGGCGGCACGATCGACAAGGGCGATTTCCGCGACCGCCTCTGCCGGCGCTTCGCGGCGGAAGTCGGCAAGCGTTCGAACGGCGACATCAATGTCGAGGTCTACGCCAATTCCTCGCTGATGAAGACCAACGCGCAATTCTCCGCCCTGCGCAAAGGCGCGCTCGACGCCTCCTTCCTGCCCCTGCCCTATGCGGGCGGCGAGGCGCCGGAAACCAACATCGGCCTGATGCCGAGCCTGGTGAATTCCTACGATCAGGGCATGGGCTGGAAGACGAAACCCATCGGCAAGGAACTGACCAGTTACCTCGCTGACAAGGGCATCGTCATGCTCACCTGGGTCTGGCAGGCCGGCGGCGTGGCCAGCCGCGCCCGCCCGCTGGTCGCGCCCGAGGACGCCAAGGGCATGAAGATCCGCGGCGGCTCGCGCGAAATGGACATGGTGTTGCAGGCTGCCGGCGCCGCCGTGCTCTCGCTGCCTTCCAACGAACTCTATGCGGCGATGCAGACCGGCGCCTGCGACGCCGGCCTGACCTCGTCGACCAGCCTCATCTCGTTCCGTCTCGAGGAATTGGCCAAGCACCTGACCGCAGGCGGCGGCAAGTCCTACTGGTTCATGCTCGAGCCGTTGCTGATGTCCAAGGCGATCTTCGACAAGATGCCGAAGGCGCATCAGGACCTGTTGCTCAAGGTGGGCGAGGAGATGGAAGCCTTCGGCCGGCAGGCCGCCATGGCCGACGACGACGAGGTGGTGCAGGTCTACAAGAAGGCCGGCGCGCAGGTGCATTCGCTCGACGACGCCGTCCTCGAAAAATGGAAGGCGATCGCGCGCGACACCGCGTGGAAAGATTACGCCGCCAAGAACGCAGGTTGCGCGAAACTCATCAAGCTCGCTCAAGACGCCTGATATTGGGAGCAGCCTGATGTCCGGCGCGACGATCTATCGCGAGAACGCCGACCTGCCGGCGGGCTCCGGTCCGCTGGCGCGTCTTGCGCGCGCGCTCAGCCGCCTCAACAATCTCATCATGGCGCTCGCCGGTCTCGCGGCGATCGCCGCAAGCCTCGTGCTCTCCTACAGCGTGGTCGTGCGTTACCTCTTCAAGGCGCCGACCTACTGGCAGGACGAGGCCGCCGTCTTCCTGCTTGTCGGCGCGACCTTTCTGACGGCCGCCTTCGTGCAGGAACGGCGCGGACACGTCGGCATCGAGGCTTTCGCCGAACTGCTCTCGCCGACGGTCAATCGCATCCGCCTGATGCTGGTCGACATTCTCTCGTTCGGATTTTGCGCGTTCTTCGCCTGGAAGAGCTGGACGCTGTTTCACGAGGCCTGGGTCGACGGACAGGTGACGTCGTCGACATGGGCGCCGCCGCTGTGGATTCCGTACTCGCTCATGGCCGCCGGCATGACGCTGCTGTCGCTTCAGATCGCCGTGCAGATCGCGATCGCCTTCTCCAGGGTCAGGCGCTCATGAGCGTTCTTGCGATCGGCCTCCTCTACGGCGCGGCCACTCTCGTCGTCATGTTCTCGGGCATGCCGATCGCCTTCGCGCTCGGCGGCGTCGCGCTCGTCTTCATGCTGTTCTTCATGCCGGCGGCTTCGCTCGATACGGTCACACAGAACGTCTACGAAGAGATGGCGTCGATCACGCTGCTGTCGATCCCGCTGTTCATCCTCAAGGGCGCCGCCATCGGCAAGTCGCGTGCGGGCCAGGATCTCTATTCGGCGCTGCACGCCTGGATGCACCGCGTGCCCGGCGGCCTCGGCATCGCCAATGTCTTCGCCTGCGCGATTTTCGCCGCCATGGCCGGCTCCTCGCCTGCGACCTGTTCGGCGATCGGCTCGGCCGGCATTCCCGAAATGCGGCGACGCGGTTATTCGGGCGGCTTCGCGGCCGGCGTGATCGCGGCCGGCGGCACGCTCGGCATCCTGCTTCCGCCCTCCATCACCATGATCCTCTACGCGGTCGCAGCCGAGCAATCGCTGGGACGCCTGTTCCTCGCCGGCATCGGCCCGGGCCTGCTGCTGGTCGTCCTTTTCGCCGGCTACGCCATGGTCCGGTTCCGTCGGGAATACGCGGCTGCGAAACTCGCTTACGAGAAGAGCGGAACGCGCTCGGAAATTCTGCAGACGCACGCCTACACCATGGCGGAGAAGCTCGGCACTCTCCCGCGCGTCCTGCCCTTCGTCATCCTCCTGACCGGCGTGATGATCGCGCTCTACGGCGGCTTCGCGACGCCCTCGGAGACGGCGGGCCTCGGCGGCATTCTCGCGCTGGCGCTCATCGCGATGATCTACGGGGTCTGGCGGCCTTCGGACCTCAGGCCGATTCTCGTCTCGACGATGCGGGAATCGACGATGCTGATGCTGATCATCGGCATGTCGCTGCTCTATTCCTACGTGATGAGCTACCTGCACATCTCGCAATCGGCGGCCGAATCCATCGTGGCGATGCAGCCGTCGAAGTGGGTTCTGCTCGCCGCCATTCTTGGCCTTGTCGTCGTGCTCGGCTTCTTCCTGCCGCCGGTCTCGATCATCCTGATGACGGCGCCGATCATTCTGCCGCCGCTCAAGAGCGCGGGCTTCGACCTCATCTGGTTCGGCGTCGTCATGACCATCGTGATGGAGATGGGCCTGATCCATCCGCCCGTCGGGCTCAACATCTTCGTCATCCGCAATATTGCGCCAGACATTCCGCTCGCCGACATCATCTGGGGCGCTGTCCCCTTCGTCCTCCTGATGATGGCGGCCATCCTGCTGCTCTGTTTCTTTCCAGGCATCGCCACCTGGTTGCCCGCCCGCGTCATGTCGTAGCGGCCGGGCGGGCTTGGAGGCGGCCGGGCGGCGGACTAGATAGGCAGGCGGGAAAGCCGCCATCCAAAGGAACGCGCCATGGCCCGTGCCGCAAAGAAGACCGCCGCCGCGAAATCCGCGCCCGTCGACAATCGCGACAGGATCGTCGACGCGCTGATGGAGCTTGCCGCCGAACAGCCGTTCGGGGATTTGACGATCGCCCAGATCGCCGAGCGCGCCGGCGTCTCGCTCGCCGATTTCCGCGACTGCTTTCCCTCGAAAGGCGCGGCGCTGGCGGCCTTCAACCGCCGCATCGATCGAATCGTGCTCGACGGCACGACCGGCGACATGGCCGACGAGAACACGAAAGAGCGCCTGTTCGATGTGCTGATGCGTCGCTTCGACGCGCTTGCGCCTTACAGGGCTGCGATCGAGAGCGTCAGCCAGTGGGCGCGGCGCGAACCGCTCGCAGCCGCCCAGCTCAATCGCATGGTCGTCAATTCCATGAGGTTCATGCTGGAAGCCGCCGGCGTCGACAGCGAGGGCCGCGTCGGCGCGCTCAAATTGCAAGGTCTCGCGCTCGCCTGGGCGCGGCTCGTCCAGATATGGCTCTCCGACGACGATCCGGGCCTCGCCGTCACCATGGCCGAACTCGACCGCACCCTGCGGCGCGGCGACATGCTCGTGGCGCGGGCCAAGGACATCGACCGGCTGACGTCGCCATTGCGCCTTATCGCGCGCAGCGCGATCGGCGCAGGGCTGCGCTTCGCCCGGTCGCGTCGCAACGACGCCGATCCCCCTGCAGCCGAATCCTGACCGGAGGCCGCCTCCGGTCGTTCACAGACCGAGATCGCTCAGTCCCGGATGATCGTCCGGGCGTCGCCCGAGCGGCCAGCTAAACAGGCGCGCGGTTTCGGCGATCGGCAGATCGTTGATGCTGGCGTATCGGCGGCGCATGAGGCCATTTTCGTCGAATTCCCAGTTCTCGTTGCCGTAGCTGCGGAACCAGGAGCCGCTGTTGTCATGCCATTCGTAGGCGAAGCGGACGGCGATCCGCGACCCGGAGCAGGCCCAAAGCTCCTTGATCAGCCGGTAATCGAGTTCCCGCGCCCATTTGCGTTCGAGGAAGGCCCTGACCGCATCGCGGCCGACCGGAAATTCAGCGCGGTTTCGCCAAATCGTGTCCAGGGTGTACACTTGCGCGACGCGAACGGGATCGCGCGAATTCCAGGCGTCTTCCGCCAACCGGACCTTTTGGGCGGCGGTTTCGGGCGTGAAAGGCGGCAGAGGCGGCTTCAGGTCCATGCTGTCCTCGCGATGTAGACAAAATTGTCTACAATACGTTTGCTATATGTGAACAGAGTTGTCTACATAACCATTGCGTACGTAGACAAATTTGTCTACAATTCACCCATGAATCAGCGAAAACAGGCCTCTCCGCGTCGCTCGGACACACGGGATCGCATTCTGTGGACCGCGCACGATCTGTTTTATCGAGACGGCGTCCGCGCGACCGGCGTCGACGCGCTGATCGCAGGCGCCGGCGTGACCAAGGTGACCTTCTATCGCCGCTTTCCATCGAAGGACGATCTGGTCCTCGCCTACCTCGACTACCGCCACGACCTGTGGATGTCCTGGTTTCTCGACGCGCTGACGCGCGCCCGCGACGCGCAAAGCGAGGATGACCGCCAGCGCGCGCCGCTCGCGCCCGTCGTCCAGGCGATGCGCGAATGGTTTGCGGAACCGACGTTCCGCGGGTGCGGCTTCATCAACGTCATGGCCGAACTCGGCGAAGCCGCGCCGCAGGCCTTGGCCAAATGCGCAGCGCACAAGACCGAGATGCGCGCCGCGATCGAAGCCCTTGTCGCCCCGGCCCCGGATGAGCGGGCGATCGCCGAAGCCGCCGCCATCGCCGTCGACGGCGCGATCGTCCAAGCGCAGCAGGGTCCCGACCACGTGGGACCGGCCCTCGCGGGTCTTGAAGCGCTGCTGTCCGCCCTGACGGCCGCGCGGCCGGCCTGACCGGCGTCAGACCGGAACGCTCACCGTCGCGCGCAGGCCGCCGAGCGGACTGGCGTCCAGCGACACGTCGCCGCCGTGCGCGCGGGCGATGTCGCGGGCGATGGCCAGCCCGAGACCGGCGCCGCCAGCATCCTGATTGCGCGCTTCGTCCAGCCGGTAGAACGGCCGGAAAGCGTCCTCGCGCGACTCGGGCGGAATGCCTGGTCCGTTGTCGTCGACGTGAACCGTCAGCCGCTTGTCGTCGCGCGTCGCATGAATCTCGACGCGGCTGCCATAGCGCAGCGCATTGCCGATCAGATTGGCCAGGCAACGACGGTAAGCGTCGGGCCTCAGGATCGCGCGCGATTCGCCGCGATAGTCGAAACGGGTCGCAGCGCCCTGGCGCTCGGCGTCCGCCGCCAGCTCGCCGATGAGCGCCCGCGCGTCGATCTCGACCGCGCTTTCCCCGCCGTCGCCGCGCGCGAAAGCGAGATAGGCCTCCAGCATGCGCTGCATTTCGCCAATATCGCGGGCGATCGCCTCCTGCTCGGGCCCCTCGCCGAGCAAAGCCAGCGAAAGCTTGAAGCGCGTGAGCACGGTGCGCAGGTCGTGGCTCACGCCGTTGAGCATCGCCGTGCGCTGCTCCATGGCCCGCTCCAGCCGACGCTTCATCTCGACGAACGCGAGGCCGGCCTGCCGCACCTCGCGCGCGCCGGACGGGCGAAACGCCGCGTCGCGTCCCTTTCCGAATGCCTCGGCCGCGACGGCCAGACGGCGGATCGGCTTGATCTGGTTGCGCAGGAACAGCACGGCGACGACGATCAGCACGAAGGCGGCGCCCGCCATCCAGCTGATAAAGATCCCGGAATATGTGGCGTAGGCCTGATTGCGCGAGGCGAAGACGCGCAATTGCGCGTCCTTCAACTGCACGCGGATTTCGATCACGTTGGAGTTGCCGACCGTATCGATCCAGAACGGCCGCCCGATTTGCGTGCGGATCTGCTGCGAGAGAACGTTGTCCAGCAGCGAGAAGAACGGCTTTGGCAGCGGCGGAGGCAGCGGGCCCTTGGGCGTGATGATCGCCTGCAGCCGCATGCGTTCGGCGGCGATCCGCGTCAGCTGCTCGGCGTTCTTGTCCTGCGGATAGGTCTCGTAGACGTCGATCAGCGCCGCGATTTCCTGCGTCAGCATCCGCGACAGACGGATGGTGATGGCCTGCCAGTGCCGCTCCATGAAGAAATAGACGACCGCCGTCTGCAGCAGCAGCATCGGCAGAACGACGATCAGCAGCGAGCGGGCGAACAGCCCTTTCGGCATCTTCGCGCGCAGCCAGAGCGCGAAGCCGCGCCACAGTCGGCGCGGTCGCGCAATCAGCGGATGTTCGAGAAGGTTCATGGCGCCCCGCCCCCGTCGAGCATCAGCCTGTAGCCGGCGCCGCGCACAGTTTGCAACAGCAGCGGATTCGCGGGGTCGTTCTCGATCTTGCGCCTGAGGCGCGTCACCTGCACGTCGATCGTCCGTTCGCCGGCGGCGTCGCCGGCCAGCGTCGCCCGCGCGACAGGCGCGCCGCGCGCCTCGACCAACGCGCGCAGGATGTCGCGCTCGCGGTCCGTAATGCGCACCGGCGCGCCGTCGCGCCGCAAGTCGCCGCGGCCGCAGTGAAACTCGCAGCCGCCGAAGCGGGCGACCACCGGCGGCGCCGAGGCCGACGCAGGCGCGGCGCGGCGCAGGATCGCTGCGATCCGCAGCGCGAGTTCGCGCGGTTCGAACGGCTTCGGCAGATAATCGTCGACGCCGGCCTCGAGGCCGACGATCCGGTCGTCGGCGCCCGCGCGCGCGGTCAGCATGAGGATCGGCGTCGCGCCCCCCGCGGTGCGATATCCGCGCGCGAAGTCGACGCCGCTTTCGCCCGGCATCATCACGTCGAGCACGATGAGGTCGAAGGCGAGGCCGGCCATCCGCGCGCGCGCCTCGCCCGCGTCCGCCGCCGCCGTGACCCGGTAGCCGCTCTGCGCCAGATAGCGCGACAGCAGCGTGCGGATGCGCGAATCGTCGTCCACCACGAGCAGGTGCGGCGCGTCGTCGCTCGCCTGCGCCGCGACGCCGGTCATGGCGCCTGCCTCGACGCTTGCGGCCACACCAGGGCGGCGACCTCGTCCTGCCCGGCCGGATCGATCACGGCGATGAGGAAGCGGATCGCGTCCTGTCGCGCGCCAGCCGGCAGCGCCTCGAGCGCGCGCGCGAAGCGGCGCGATTGCAGCTGCGCGAGATCGAGCGCGAGCTTGCGTCCCTTTGCGGTCGGATAGAGATGGCGCTGTCGGCGGTCGGCGACGCCCGCGCGCGCTTCCACGAAATTCTGCCCGAGCAATTCTTTCAGCACCCGATTGAGGCTCTGTTTGGTGATCTTCAGAATGTCCAGCAATTCGGCGATCGTGAGGCCCGGGTGGCGGCTGACGAAATGCAGCACGCGATGATGCGCGCGGCCGAACCTGTAGGATTCCAGCAGCCGATCGGCGTCGCCCACGAAGTCCCGATAGGCGAAGAAGAACAGTTCGATCAGATCGAACATCGGCTCCGCGTCCGGCGTCTCGACTGAACCGCTCTTGTGCTTTCCCTGCAGGCCGAGTTCCAAGCGCGCATCCACCATTTAAGTCAGTGTTGTTGACATATTTCAGGCCGAAAGTTACTCGTCAACCGCCCCGAACCGAACACAGCGGCGCCTGCGCCCGCGTTTTCGGCGATGGCCGGCCTTCGCGCCGTGTGTCTTCGACCGGAGGAATGTATGTCGGTTCTGCCTTTCGACCAACGCGACGGCTTCATCTGGCTCGATGGCCGCCTGGTTCCCTGGGCTGACGCGCGCCTCCACGTGCTTTCCCATGGCCTGCATTACGGCTCCTGCGTGTTCGAGGGCGAGCGCGCCTATGGCGGCAAGGTTTTCAAGTCACGGGAGCATTCCGAGCGTCTCTTGAATTCCGCCCGCATCATGGATTTCGAAATCCCCTATTCGGCGCAGGAACTGGACGACGCCAAGCAGCAGGTGGTCGACGCGAACGGCTTTTCCGACTGCTACCTGCGCCCGGTCGCCTGGCGCGGCAGCGAGATGATGGCTGTCGCTGCGCAGAACGCGACGATCCACACGGCGATCGCCGCCTGGGACTGGCCGTCCATGTTCGACGTCGAAACCAAGATGAAGGGCATCAGGCTCGAGATCGCCGAGTATCGCCGGCCCGATCCGCAATGCGCCCCGGCGTTGGCCAAGGCGGCGGGCCTCTACATGATCTGCACGATCTCCAAACATCGTGCGGAGCGACGCGGTTACGCCGACGCCATGATGCTCGACTGGCAGGGCCGCGTCGCCGAATGCACGGGCGCGAACATATTCTTCACCCAGGACGGCGTCCTGCATACGCCGATCGCCGACTGCTTCCTCGACGGGATCACGCGGCGCACGGTGATCGAACTGGCGCGCCGGCGCGGCGTTGAAACCGTCGAGCGGCGCATCATGCCGGAAGAGCTTGCCGGGATGAACGAATGCTTCGTCTGCGGCACCGGCGCCGAAGTGACGCCTGTGTCGGAAATCGGGCCGTACAAGTTTCGGCCCGGCAATCTCTCCCGCATGCTGATCGAGGATTACGCAGCCGAGGTGCGGCGCTGACCAAGCGCCGGCCATCACTGGAAATCGCGCTCGACATGCTTATGTCTTAGCCGGAACGGCGAGCGTTTGGCTTCGCGAGGTTCAGAGAGAAGTCGTGCGCTTCGCCTCGGTGGAGGATCGAGCCATGACACGCGCGTTCACAACCGGATTGATTCTTGCGGCGACGGCGTTCGCGGCGCCTGCCATTCCCGCGGTTGCTGGTCCGCTGACGATTGCGCCGCGCATCGCAACGACGGCGGATATGCCGATCGAACAGGCGCGCTATCGCCGGCACGTCGTCCGGCATCGCCCCTACTATGTGCGTCGCCACTACAGGCGTTACCGCGTCAATCCAGGCCTGGCGATTGTCGGCGGCATGCTCGGCGCGATCGCCGCGGCCAACGCTTACGACTACTACGAGCCGGGCTACGTCTATTATCCGTACTACGCGTATCCGACGTACACTTACGGCTATCCGGCCTACGGATACGGTTGGGGCGGCGGCTACCGCCTCTATGGCGGCCACGCGCATTTCCGCCGCTGGTGACAGCGGCGAACGCAGCGACTGTCAGTTCGCGAAACGGAAGTGCAGGACGTCGCCGTCGACGACGACGTAGTCCTTGCCTTCCAGCCGGAACTTGCCCGCTTCGCGGGCGCCGGCCTCGCCCTTGTTGGCGACGTAATCGTCGTAGGCGATCGTCTCGGCGCGGATGAAGCCCTTCTCGAAATCCGTATGGATCACGCCCGCCGCCTGCGGCGCGCGCGTGCCCTTTTCGATCGTCCAGGCGCGCGCTTCCTTCGGGCCCACCGTGAAGTAGGTGACCAGATGCAGCAGTTCGTAGCCCGCGCGGATCACGCGATTGAGGCCGGGCTCGGCGAGACCGACGGCCTCGAGATAATCCTTCTGCTCGTCGGCCGGCAGCACCGCGATCTCGCTCTCGATCTTGGCGGAGACGACGACGGCTTCCGCGCCTTCTTCTTTCGCTCGGGCGAAGACGCGCGCGGAAAATTCGTTGCCGGAATCGGCTGAGGCTTCCTCGACATTGCAGACGTAGAGCACCGGCTTGGACGACAGCAGCCCGAGCGCCGCAAACGCCTTGCGTTCTTCCGGGCTCGCAGCCACCGCGACGCGCGCCGGCTTGCCTTCGCGCAGCAGCACGAGGCATTGCTCGACCAGCGCCAGCGTCTCCTTCGATTCCTTGTCGCCGCCGCGCGCCTTCTTTTCGAGATTGGTCACGCGCTTCTCGAGGCTCTCGAGGTCGGCGAGCATCAGCTCCGTCTCGATCGTCTCGATATCGCGGATCGGATCGACGGGGCCGTCGACATGGGTGATGTCGCCGTCTTCGAAGCAGCGCACCACATGGGCGATGGCGTCGCATTCGCGGATGTTGGCGAGAAACTGGTTGCCGAGCCCCTCCCCCTTCGACGCGCCGCGCACGAGACCGGCGATGTCGACGAAAGTGAGCCGCGTCGGGATGATCTCTTTCGAGCCCGCGATCTTGCAAAGCGTGTCGAGACGCGGATCGGGCACGGCGACGTCGCCGACATTGGGCTCGATCGTGCAGAACGGGTAATTCGCCGCCTGCGCGGCCGCCGTCTGCGTCAGCGCGTTGAACAGGGTCGACTTGCCGACGTTCGGCAGGCCGACGATTCCGCATTTGAAGCCCATGTCTCGGTCCGGTTTTCAGCTGAATTCAGGTTCCGGGCGGTATGGGGGCCTGCGCGGCAAAAGGCAAGGCGCTCGCCTCACAAACGAAAAAGGCCCCGTCGCCGGGGCCTTCTTCAATGCGTCGCGCGCTCCGCTCAGTGCGGCACGTTCGACCACAGGCGCTTCTTGCTCGCGTAGAGCAGGCCAGCGAGGATCGCCATGAACGCCAGCACGCGGAAGCCGGTCTTCTTGCGCACGTCGAGCTTCGGCTCGGCCATCCACATCAGGAAGGCGGACACGTCCTTGGAGTAATTTTCGAGCGTCGCAGGCGTGCCGTCCGAATAGTCGACCTGACCGTCGCTGATCGGCTTGGGCATCGCGATGCGATTGCCCGGCATATAGTCGTTCCAGTACTGCCCGGCGTCGAGCTTCACGCCATGCGGCGGCTCGTCCTTGTAGCCCTGCAACAGCGCGGCGATGTAGTCGACGCCGTGCTCCTGGTACTGGATGCCCGGAAGGGCGTCGAGAACGAACCACGGAAAGCCGCGCTTGTAGGAGCGCGCCTTGGCCAGCACCGACATGTCCGGCGGCAGACCGCCGCCGTTGGCGGAACGGGCCGCGTTCTCGTTCGGGAACGGCGACGGCCAGTAGTCCGACAGGCGGCCGGGACGTTCGAACATGTCGCCGGCGTCGTTGGGGCCGTCCTTGACCTTGAACGATTCCGCCAGCGTCTTCGCCTGGGCCTCGGAGAACTCGGGGCCGCCCGGCTCTGTGAGATTGCGGAAGGCGAGCTTCTCCGCCGAATGGCAGTTGGTGCACACTTCGCGGAACACCTTGAAGCCGCGCTGCAACTGCGCCTGATCGTACTTGCCGAAGAAGCCGGCGAAGGACCAGCTGAGCCGCGGCGGCTTCATCTGCTCGTGGGAGGAGCCTTCCTCCGCGAAAGCGGGAGCCGCGACCAGCGCGGCGCCCATCAGGGTCGCCGCAATCATGCCGAGAGAGGTCTTGGAGAGCATTTTCTTCGTCCTGTCTTGGGCAGTTCGGCTCAGGCCTTGGACTTCGCGGCGTGCTCCGCGAGGACTGCGTCCGCGATCGAGGCGGGAACCTCTTTCGGCGTCTCGAACAGGCCAAGCAGCGGCAGGATCACGAGGAAGTGGATGAAGTAATAGGCCGTCAGGATGCGCGCGGCGAGAACCGCGCCGCCTTCCGGCGGCTGCGAGCCGAGATAGCCGAGGCCGATCACGCAGGCGATGAAGACCCAGAACAGGATCTTGTAGACCGGGCGATAGACAGCCGAGCGCACCCGCGACGTGTCAAGCCACGGCAGGATCACCAGCATGACGATCGCGCCGAACATGAAGATCACGCCGCCGAGCTTGGACGGGATCGCGCGCAGGATCGCGTAGAACGGCAGGAAGTACCATTCGGGCACGATATGCGGCGGCGTCTGCAGCGGGTTCGCCATGATGTAGTTGTCGGAGTCGCCGAGGAAGTTCGGGATGAAGAACACGAACCAGGCGTAGAGGATCACGAACGCCGCGATGCCGAAGGCGTCCTTCAGCGTGGCGTAGGGCGTGAACGGCACCGAGTCCTTCTCGACGTCCTTGATGTCGACGCCCGCCGGATTGTTCTGGCCGACGACGTGCAGCGCCCAGACGTGCAGGCCGACGACGGCCGCGATCATGAAGGGCAGCAGATAGTGCAGCGAGAAGAAGCGGTTCAGCGTCGGATTGTCGACCGAATAGCCGCCCCACAGCCAGGTGGTGATGGCGTCGCCCACCAGCGGGATTGCGGTGAACAGGTTGGTGATGACGGTCGCGCCCCAGAAGGACATCTGGCCCCACGGCAGCACGTAGCCCATGAACGCGGTGGCCATCATCAGCAGGAAGATGATGACGCCGAGGATCCAGAGGATTTCGCGCGGCGCCTTGTAGGAGCCGTAGTAGAGGCCGCGGGCGATGTGGATGTACACCGCCAGGAAGAACATCGATGCGCCGTTGGCGTGCAGATAGCGGATCATCCAGCCCCAGTTCACGTCGCGCATGATGTGCTCGACGGAGCCGAAGGCGAGCATCGTGTTGGGCGTGTAGTGCATGGCGAGCACCACGCCGGTCACGATCTGCGCGACGAGCATGAACGACAGGATGGCGCCGAAGGTCCACCAGTAGTTCAGGTTCTTCGGCGTCGGATAGGCGACGAAGGAGCCGTGGATGAAGCCCATCAGGGGCAGTCGGCTCTCGAACCACCGGCCGATCGCGCTCTTCGGGACGTATGTCGAAGGTCCGCTCATCTTTTCGCCTTCTCTGGAATTTTCCGCCGTGTCGGTCTGGCTTGCGGGCGCTGGGGCCTCAGCCGATCTTGATCTTCGTGTCGGTCAGGAACGCATATTCCGGCACTTCGAGGTTGCGCGGCGCAGGTCCCTGCCGGATGCGGCCCGACGTGTCGTAGGCCGAACCGTGGCACGGGCAGAACCAGCCGTCGTACTGGCCCTGGTGGCCGAGCGGAATGCAGCCCAGATGCGTGCACACGCCGACGACGACCAGCCATTCCGGCTTCTTCACGCGCGCCGAGTCCGCCTGCGGGTCGGGCAGCTTCGCGACATCGACGTTCGTCGCTTCCTCGATCTCTTTCTTCGTGCGGTGACGGACGAAGACCGGCTTGCCGCGCCACTTGATGGTGACGATCTGGCCTTCCGGGATCGCGCTGATGTCGACTTCGGTGGAGGACAGCGCCAGGGTCGAGGCGTCGGGGTTCATCTGCGCGATGAACGGCCAGGCGACGGCGCCGACAGCCACAGCGCTCGCCGCGCCGGTGGCGATGTAAAGCATGTCTCTGCGGGTCGGTTCGGCAGTCGATGTCGTCGCCACGTGCTTTATCCCTACACTTCAGCGACCGCACTTGCGGCCATTGGATCGGCTTCTACAGGCATGAAACGCGCACGGCAATGCCGGCTCGCGCGCAACTAGCCCAAATGTCTCGGCGGGGGCACTATGTCGCACCGATCCCCGACCTTGTCCATAGCGCGACGATCATGCCAAAGGCTTAGAAAAACAGGGCCGACATGATTGCTCCGAGAAGGCTGGCGCTGGCGCTCTACCAGCCGGACATTCCCCAGAACGCGGGCACGATGCTGCGCGCCTGCGCCTGCCTCGGCGTGGACGCCGCCATCGTCGAACCCGCTGGATTCCCGGTCTCCGATCGGCACTTCCGGCGCGCCGGGATGGACTATCTCGAACATGTGGATATCGCCCGCCACGTGTCGTTCGCCGCCTTCGAGAACTGGCGGCGCGGCGAGGGGCGGCGGCTCGTCCTGCTGACCACGCAGGGCGCGACGTCCTATCTCGATTTCGCTTTCAGGCCGGACGACGTCCTGATGGTCGGCCGCGAATCGGCGAGCGTCCCGCCCGACGTCCACGCCGCCGCCGACGCCCGGATCGTCGTGCCGATCCGGCCAGAATTGCGTTCGCTGAATGTGGCGGTGGCCGCCGCCATGGCGCTGGGCGAGGCGATCCGGCAGACGCGCGGTTGACGGCGCGGCCACGCCGGCCGATGTCTCGAGCCATGACGAAAGACGCTCTCGAAACGCGCAAGGCCGAGGCCGCCCGCTGGTTCGCCGACCTGCAAACGCGGATTCTCGCCGCCTTCGAGGCGCTGGAGGACGAGTGCCCCGGCCCGTTCTTGCCCGAGGCGCGGACGCCGGGTCGCGCGCAATTCACCCCCTGGGAGCGCACCGATCATACGGGCGCGCCCGGCGGCGGCGGGCGCATGGCGATTCTCAAGGGCCGCGTGTTCGAGAAGGCGGGCGTCCACACCTCCACTGTGTTCGGAACCTTCGCGCCGGAATTCGCCGCGCAGATTCCCGGCGCCGCCGACGACCCGCGCTTCTGGGCCGGCGGCATTTCGCTGATCGCCCATCCCTGGAATCCGAACGTGCCGACCGTGCACATGAACACCCGCTTCGTCGTGACGACGAAAGCCTGGTTCGGCGGCGGCGCGGACCTGACGCCGGTGCTCAACCGCCGTCGCACGCAGGAGGATGCGGATAGCCAGGCATTCCACGCCGCAATGCGCGGCGCCTGCGAGCGTCACGCCGGCGTCGCCGACTATGCGCGCTACAAGGCGTGGTGCGACGAATATTTTCACCTCAGGCACCGCAACGAGCCGCGCGGAATCGGCGGCATCTTCTACGATTATCTGAACAGCGCCGGGGACGCCGCCAACAGCGGATGGGATTCTGACTTCGCCTTCACGCGGGACGTCGGGACGAGCTTCCTCGACGTCTATCCGAAAATCGTGCGCGAGAATTTCGCAAAGCCGTGGACCGACGCCGACCGCGAGGAGCAATGCGTGCGCCGCGGGCGCTACGTGGAGTTCAACCTGCTCTATGACCGCGGCACCATCTTCGGCCTCAAGACCGGCGGCAACGTCGCCTCGATCCTGTCCTCCATGCCGCCGACGGTGAAGTGGCCGTGATCGGCGATCACCTCGTCCCGACCCAACCCGCGCGCACGAGTTCCGGATCGAGATGCTCTTCCTCCGGCCAGCCGACGCACAGATAGGCGACGAGCGCCCAATCCGCCGGCGCGCCCATGTCGAGCCGCGCCTCAACGGGATCGAGGATCGAGAGCCAGCCGACGCCGACGCCCGCGGCCCGCGCGGCGAGCCAGAACAGCATGATCTGGCCGACGACCGAATATTCCAGCGTTTGCGGCATGGTCGCCTTGCCGAGCCCATGGCCGCGCGCCGCCGCGCGATCGCAGAACACCGCGAACTGGACCGGCGCATTGTCGAGCCCGGCGAGCTTCAGCGTCGCATAGAGCCGGGCGCGCTCGCCTTCGTAGGAAGCGAGCGCATCGGCGTTGGCGCGCTCGAAATTGGAACGGATTTTCGCACGTTGGTCCGCGTCGGCCTCGATCCACCGCCAGGGCCGACTGTCGCCGACCGAGGGAGCAAAGTCGGCGGCCGCGCGCAGGCGCGCGATCAGCGCGGGATCGACCGGGTCGGTTCGAAATCGCCGTACGTCGCGCCGCCAGGCGAACAATTCCGCGAGCTTCGCCTGAAAGGCGACGTCGAATTCCGGCGGCTTCGTCATGTCGGCGGTCCGCTGTCGAAGGTCCAGAATTTGTGGGCGACGAAGCTCCAGAGCATGACGATTCCGGTCGTGACGACCTGCGCCGCCAGATAGGGCGCGCCGAACCTGTCGACGAACAGATGCATGAACGCCCATGTCAGGCAAAAGCCGACGCCCGCCACCAGGGCGAAACGCCAGCCGGCGTCGAAATGGCTGCGCTCGGTCGAAAACACGTGCGCGCGGTTGAGGACGTAGGACACGAGGCCGCCGCCGACATATCCGACCAGCGCCGCCGGCACCGGCGTCCAGTCCGCGCCCTGAACGAGCCCGATCAGCAGGCCGTAATGGACGAACGCCGCCGCGATCCCGACGAGGGCGAAGGCGGAAAGTTGCAGGTGGAGGCGCACGCGCGGTTGTTAGCGGGCATTTGCAGCGCCGTCACGCCCGCCCCGCCTCATTGCTTCGGCAGACTCGAATAATAGTCGGCGATCGCCTGCATTTCCTCGTCGCTCATGTGCCGGCCCATGAAACGCATTTCCTTGTGCGGCCGCTTGCCGCTCTTGAAGGCCTTGAGCTGGTTGTAGATGTAGACGTCGTGCTGGCCGGCGAGATCGGGCACGTCCCGTTCGCGCGCGATTCCGTCGGCCCCATGACAGGCCGCGCACTGGACCATCAGGTCCTGCACCTGCGTCTTGTCGATCGCCTGCGCGGCCGCCGGCGCAAGCGCCGCCAGCGCCGAAAGGAACGCCAACCGGGACAAAGACATAGAAGCTCCTGCGACACGCGCGTCGATTCGCCTATTAGGCGCCGGCGCCGCTGTCCCCGCAAGATCGTCGCAGACGACGGCCGCAGGGGTTCACACGTCCGTCATTCTCGGATAGGTAGGGCGCAATCCTGCCGGGCGCGCCCGGCCGAGGGGTTTGGAGGGCGCGATCCGGCGCAAGGGCCGGCGATGCGGCCTTTTTTTATGGGCGCCGACCAGAGCGCGCCCGCGACGGGAAGCCATGCCGAAAAGAACCGACATTTCGACCATCATGATCATCGGCGCGGGGCCGATCGTCATCGGCCAGGCCTGCGAATTCGACTATTCCGGCACGCAGGCCTGCAAGACGCTGCGGTCGGAAGGCTACCGGATCGTGCTGGTCAATTCGAACCCGGCGACGATCATGACCGACCCCGACATGGCCGATCGCACCTATGTCGAGCCGATCACGCCGGAAGTCGTCGCCAAGATCATCGAGAAAGAGCGCTACGCCCATCCCGGCGGTTTCGCGCTGCTGCCGACCATGGGCGGCCAGACCGCGCTCAATTGCGCGCTCTCGCTCAAGAAGATGGGCGTGCTCGACCGGCTCGACGTCGAGATGATCGGCGCGACCGCCGAAGCCATAGACAAGGCCGAGGACCGCGAACTGTTCCGCGAGGCCATGACCAAGATCGGCCTCGACACGCCGCGCTCGCACCACATCAAGACGCTCGCCCAGGCGCTGGAGGCGCTGGACGACATCGGCCTGCCCGCCATCATCCGCCCGTCCTTCACGCTCGGCGGCACCGGCGGCGGCATCGCCTACAACAAGGCGGAATTCATCGACATCGTCGAACGCGGCATCGACGCGTCTCCGACCAACGAGGTGCTCATCGAGGAGAGCGTGCTCGGCTGGAAGGAATATGAAATGGAGGTCGTCCGCGACAAGGCGGACAATTGCATCATCGTCTGCTCGATCGAGAACATCGATCCGATGGGCGTGCACACCGGCGATTCGATCACGGTGGCGCCGGCGCTGACGCTGACCGACAAGGAATATCAGATCATGCGCAACGCCTCGCTGGCGGTGCTGCGCGAGATCGGCGTGGAGACGGGCGGCAGCAACGTTCAGTTTGCCATCGATCCGGCGACGGGCCGCATGATCGTGATCGAGATGAACCCGCGCGTGTCGCGCTCCTCCGCGCTCGCTTCGAAGGCGACCGGCTTCCCCATCGCCAAGGTCGCGGCGAAACTCGCCATCGGCTACACGCTCGACGAGATCGCCAACGACATCACCGGCGGCGCGACGCCGGCTTCGTTCGAGCCGACGATCGACTACGTCGTCACCAAGATTCCGCGTTTCGCCTTCGAGAAATTCCCCGGCGCCGAGCCGATTCTCACCACCGCGATGAAGTCGGTCGGCGAGGCCATGGCGATCGGCCGCACCTTCGCGGAATCTCTCCAGAAGGCCCTGCGCTCGCTCGAGACGGGCCTTTCCGGCCTCGACGAGCACGAAATCGAGGGCCTCGGCCTCGGCGACGACAAGAACGTGCTGCGCGCGGCGCTCGGCACGCCGACACCCGACCGTATTCTCGTGGTCGCGCAGGCCTTGCGCCTCGGCATGAGCGAGGCGGAAGTGCACGCCGCCTGCAAGATCGATCCATGGTTCATCGCGCGCATCGGCGAGATCGTCGAACTCGAAAAGCGCGTGCGCGCGCACGGCCTGCCGAAGGACGCCGACAATCTGCGCATGCTCAAGGCGGCGGGCTTCTCCGACCTGCGGCTGGCCACGCTCACGGGCAAGGCCGAGAAGGACGTGACCACGGCGCGCCACGCGCTGAACGTCAGGCCCGTGTTCAAGCGCATCGACACCTGCGCCGCCGAATTCGCCTCGCCCACGGCCTACATGTATTCGACCTACGAGCGGCCGTTCGCAGGCGAGCCCGCCTGCGAGGCGACTCCGTCGAATCGCGAGAAGATCGTCATTCTCGGCGGCGGGCCGAATCGCATCGGCCAGGGCATCGAGTTCGACTATTGTTGCTGTCACGCCTGTTTCGCGCTGAGCGACGCCGGCTACGAAACGATCATGATCAATTGCAATCCGGAGACCGTATCGACCGACTACGACACTTCGGATCGCCTGTATTTCGAGCCGCTCACCGCCGAGGACGTGCTCGAGATCATGGACAAGGAGCGCTCCAGCGGAACGCTGAAGGGCGCAATCGTCCAGTTCGGCGGCCAGACGCCGCTGAAGCTCTCGCATGCGCTCCAGCAGGCCGGCGTCACGATCCTCGGCACATCGGTCGATTCGATCGACCTCGCCGAAGACCGCGACCGCTTCAAGCGCCTGCTCGACAAGCTCGGCCTCAAGCAGCCCAAGAACGGCATCGCCTATTCGGTCGAACAGTCGCGGCTCGTCGCCGGCGAACTCGGACTGCCGCTCGTGGTGCGCCCGTCCTATGTGCTTGGCGGCCGCGCCATGGCCATCATCCACGACGAGGGCGCGCTCAACGACTATCTGCTCGGCGTCCTGCCGAGCCTCGTGCCTTCGGACATCAAGGCGCGCTATCCCAACGACAAGACCGGGCAGATCAACACGGTTCTCGGCAAGAACCCACTGCTGTTCGACCGCTATCTCGCCGACGCCATCGAGGTCGACGTCGATTGCCTGAGCGACGGCAAGGAAGCCTTCATCGCCGGCATCATGGAGCATATCGAGGAAGCCGGCATTCACTCCGGCGATTCCGCGTGCTCGCTGCCGCCGCGCTCGCTGTCGAAGGAGACGATCGCCGAACTCGAGGCGGAAACGCGCAAGCTCGCGCTGGCGCTCGACGTCGGCGGCCTGATGAACGTGCAGTATGCGCTCAAGGACGGCGAGATCTACGTGCTCGAGGTCAATCCGCGCGCCTCGCGCACCGTGCCTTTCGTCGCCAAAGTGATCGGCGAGCCGATCGCCAAGATCGCCTCGCGCATCATGGCCGGCGAACCGCTTTCCAATTTCAAGCTCAATCCCATGCCGACCGACCACGTCGGCGTGAAGGAAGCCGTTTTCCCCTTCGCGCGCTTCCCCGGCGTCGATACGGTGCTCGGTCCGGAAATGCGCTCGACTGGCGAGGTCATCGGCCTCGACCGCTCCTTCGAGGTCGCCTTCGCCAAGTCGCAGCTCGGCGGCGGCACCAAGGTGCCGACCAAGGGGGCGGTCTTCGTCTCGGTGCGCGACGAGGACAAGGCGCGCATGCTGGAAGCGATCCGCATGCTGGTCGGAATCGGCTTCAAGGTGCGCGCGACCGGCGGCACCGCCCGCTATCTGGTCGAGAACGGCGTGCCGGCCGAGCGGATCAACAAGGTCTCGGAAGGCCGGCCGCATGTGGTCGACGCCATCAAGAACGGCTCGATCCAGCTGGTGTTCAACACGACGGCTGGCGCGCAGGCGTTGGCCGATTCCCGCTCGCTGCGCCGCGCGGCCCTCTTGCACAAGGCGCCCTATTACACCACGCTTGCGGGCGCCCTGGCGGCCGCTGAAGGCATTAAGGCCTACGTCGGGGGTGACTTGGAAGTGCGGGCGCTGCAGGATTATTTCGCCGCCGACGGCGGCCCGCGCGCTTAGAGCCGCGCACGGGTCGCCCGCATCCGATTTTTCGCTGACAACGCCCCGGCAGGCCGGGAACAGGGTTCGAACGAAAGCGACGACATGGAGAAACTTCCGATCACTGCGGCCGGCTACGCCGCGCTCGAGGCCGAGCTGAAGCGCCGCCAGCAGGAAGACCGCCCGCGCATCATCCAGATGATCGCCGAGGCGCGCGCGCACGGCGACCTCTCCGAGAACGCCGAGTACCATTCCGCCAAGGAGCAGCAGTCGCTCAACGAAGGCAGGATTGCCGAACTCGAAGACAAGATCGCGCGCGCCGACGTCATCGACGTGTCCAAGCTGAGCGGCGACCGCGTGAAATTCGGCGCGACCGTGACGCTGATCGACGAGGACACCGAGGAAGAGAAAAAGTACCAGATCGTCGGCGAGACCGAGGCCGACGTGAAGAGCGGCCGTGTCTCCATCACCTCGCCCATCGCCCGCGCGCTGATCGGCAAGACCGTCGGCGATACGGTCGAGGTCAACACGCCCGGCGGCGGCAAGAGCTACGAGATTTTGAAGGTGGCGTTCGGCTGAGCGGAGCGGCTCTGGCCGTCATTGCGAGGAGCTCAGGCGACGAAGCAATCCATCCATCGAGCGAGCCCCGGTGGATGGATTGCTTCGCTCCGCTCGCAATGACGCCCCGAAGGCAAGGCGCCTCTCACGCCTCGCCGCGCGTCTCCAGCATCAGCGAATTGACCGCCTCGCGCGCGGTCTTGCCCGCCCAGACCACGAACTGGAACGCCTGATAATAGCGCTCGCAGGCGATCAGCGCGTTGGACATCAGGCTCTCGCATTGCGCCGTCGTCGGCTGCGCGCCGCCGGTCAGCAGCAGCGCGTGGCGGAACATCACCACGCCCTCGCCGGTCCACAGATCGAAATGCCCGAGCCACAATTGCTCGTTGGCGATGGCGATCAGCTCCAGCGTTTCCGCGCGTCGGCGCAGCGGCACCTTCAGATCGAAGGCGCAGCCGACATGCATCGTTTCGAGTTCCGGCAGCCAGCTGAACGCGATGTGATAATCGGTCCAGCTTCCAGTGACGGAAATCGAGATTTCGTCGCGATCCTCGCGTTCGAACGCCCATTCGTTGGCGGCGGCGAGCCGTTCGACCACGTCGAGCGGATGTTCGCGGCGGGACGAGCGAATCTGGGTGGTTTGCATGCTCTGGTCCGAATTGTGACGGATGACGCGACGTCACGCTCAACACGCCGGAGGGAAAGCCCCGGCCACAACGCTGCACGAGCCATTCCGGTCCAGGACCGCGCCGGCGACAAACCCGCAAGCCGGCGCGAATCACTTCGCGATCCGACTATAGCCGGCCGAGTCGCCTCACGCGCGACCCGTGGCGGATAACCTCGAAGATTCGGGGGCTTGGGTCCAGAGTCGCCGTTCCGGTGTCCACAGAATCGGCGTTTCGCCCTATTTCCCGGCGAGCTTGGCCTCGAGCTCGGCGATCCGCTTGGCGAGTTTCTCGTTCTCCTCGCGCGCCAGCGCGGCCATATCCTTCGCAGCCTCGAATTCCTCGCGCCCCACGACGTCCATCTTGGAGAGCATGCGCTCCATCTGGGTGCGCACGACCGTCTCCACCTCGCGCCGCACGCCATTGGCGAGGCCGGCGGCGTCGTTGAACATGCGGGCGAGATCGTCGGTGAGGCGCGAGCGGCTGTCTTGCATGGTCCCAGTCTCCATTCGGCGCTCTCATAGCACGATTTCGGGCCGAAACAGGGCCGCGCCTTGACGCAGGCGCCGACGCGCGCGACACCAGCCCTCATCCCGTCGAAAGGCCGATTCGATGCCGATCCTGGCGATTCCCTTCCCGGCGATCGACCCCGTTTTCTTCTCGATCGGCCCGCTTCCCGTCCGCTGGTACGGTCTGGCTTACGTCTTCGGCCTGCTGCTCGGCTGGCTTTACGCGCGCAAGCTGGTCCAGACCGACCGCCTCTGGGGCGCGACGCCGCGGCCAGGCGCCGAAAGCCTCGACGATCTGCTGGTCTATTCGGCGCTGGGCGCGGTGCTGGGCGGGCGCCTGTTCCAGGTGCTGATCTACGATCCCGGCTATTATGTCAGCCATCCCGAGGAGATCGTAGCGGTCTGGCATGGCGGCATGGCGTTTCACGGCGGGCTGATCGGCGTGGCGCTCGGCGCGTGGTACTTCGCCCGCCGGCACAAGATCTCCGGCTACACGGTGGCCGATATCTGCGGCGCCGTGGCGCCCATCGGCATCTTCTTCGGCCGCCTCGCCAATTTCATCAAACCGGAAATGTGGGGCCGCCCGACCGACGTTCCCTGGGCCATGGTGTTTCCCGGCGCCGGCCCCCTGCCCCGCCATCCCAGCCAGCTCTATGAGGCCGGCCTCGAAGGCCTGTTGATGCTGATCGTCACCGCGCTGGTTGTGCGCGCCGGCGGATTGCGGCGTCCGGGCTATGTCGCGGGCGTCTTCGGCGTCGGCTACGGGCTCGCCCGCATCGTCAGCGAATTCTTCCGCGAACCCGATCCGCAACTCGAGGCGCTGGCCCATGGTTTGACGATGGGCATGGTGTTGTCGGCGCCGATGATTATTCTCGGCCTGTGGCTCGTCCTGCGCAGCCGCACGACCAAGGGAGCCGCGCCGTGAACGCACTCGGAACGGAAATCGCCGCGATCATCGAGCAGGAAGGTCCGATCTCTGTCGAGCGATACATGTCGCTCTGCCTCGCGCATCCAATTCACGGCTATTACATGACGCGCGATCCGCTCGGCGCGGAGGGCGATTTCGTCACATCGCCGGAAATCAGCCAGATGTTCGGCGAATTGCTCGGCCTCTGGTCGGCCGAAACCTGGGCGCTGTGCGGTTCGCCGCATCCCGCCCGCCTGGTGGAGCTCGGTCCGGGCCGCGGCACGCTGATGGCCGACGCCTTGCGCGCGGCGCGCGTCGCGCACGACTTCTTCGCCGATCTCGAAGTCACCATGGTCGAGACGAGCCCGGCGCTGACCGAGCGCCAGAAGCGCATGCTGGAAGGCGCCGAACGCGCCGTCTCCTGGGTCGAGACGGTCGAGCGGATTCCGCCCGGCGCGCCGATCATCCTGGCCAACGAATTTTTCGACGCTCTGCCTGTCCGTCATTACGTCAAGACGGCCCGCGGCTGGTGCGAGCGGCAGGTCGGCTTCGTCGACGGCCGGTTCGTCTTCGGCGCCGCGCCCGAGCCGGAGCCTTATCTGTCTCTTGATGCGCCAGACGGCGCCATCGTCGAGGTCGGCGCCATCGGCCAGCGCATCATGACGAATCTCGCCGCGCGCATCGTTCAGCATGGCGGCGCGCTGCTCGTCGTCGATTATGGACACATGCGCACGGAACTCGGCGAGACCTTGCAGGCCCTGCGCGACCATTCCTTCGTCGACCCGCTGGAAAGCCCCGGCGAGGCCGATTTGACGACGCATATCGATTTCGCCGGCCTCGCGCGTGCGGCGAAGGCGGCGGGCGCCCGCGTCCACGGCCCGGTGACGCAGGGCTTCTTCCTGCGCCAGATCGGCGTCGAACAACGCGCGCAAGCCCTGCTGCGCAACGCCTCACCCGAGCAGACGAAGGAGATCGAGCGCAGCCTCATACGGCTCGTCTCGGAGCAGCAGGAGACCGATATGGGCCGGCTGTTCAAGGCCATGGCGGTCACGCAGCGCTCGGTCGAGGCGCTGCCCGGCTTCGTCGGAGATCTGGTCGCGTGAGCCTGCCCGTCGTTCAGGCGCAGACGCTCGCCGCTGCTGGCGTCCGGCACGCCTTTTTCACGCGCAACGGCGGCGTCAGCGCCGGCGTCTACGGCACGCTGAACGGCGGCGTGGGGTCGAGCGACGCGCACGACAATGTCGCCGAGAACCGGCGACGGATGGCCCAGGCGCTCGGCGTGGAAACCGACCGCCTGCTCGTGCCCTTCCAGATTCATTCGCCCGATTGCCGGATCGTCGACACGCCCTGGACGGAGCGGCCGCGATGCGATGCGCTGGCGACCGCAGAGCCCGGCCTCGCGCTCGGCGTCACAGGCGCCGATTGCGGCATGATCCTGTTCGCCGATCCGGGCGCCGGCGTGATCGGCGCGGCGCACGCCGGATGGAAGGGCGCGCTCACGGGCGTGATCGAGGCGACGCTCGACGCGATGGAGAAGCTCGGCGCGAAGCGCGCGGAGACGATCGTCGCGCTCGGGCCGACGATCGGTCCGCGGAGCTACGAAGTCGGGCCGGAATTCTTCGCGCAGTTCGTCGCGCAATCGCCGCAGCACGCGCGCTTTTTTTCGGCCTCAGCGAAGCCGGAGCACAAGATGTTCGACCTGCCCGGCTTCATCGGCATGCGCGCGGAGCGCGCCGGCGTCGCGAGCTTCGAGAATCTCGGCCTCGACACTTACGCGAATGAGGATCGCTTCTACAGCTACCGCCGCACGACCCATCGCAAGGAGCCGGATTACGGGCGGCTGGTGTCGGCGATCGTGGTGTAGATTCTCGAGGCGCCAAGCTCTCCCTTCCTCCCGCAGGCGAAACGAACGGGACAGGGTTAGGGAGGGGGCGGCGCGGTTGCATCCCCCGCCCACCCTTCTAAATCTCAACCCATGACCAAGCCCCCCGTCGACGCGCCGCCAGACGACGTCGACCCCTCCGACGACGGTGAACAGAGCCTGCCGACGCTTGATCTCGACCTTTCGGCCGAGACGGCGCCGGGGCCGCTGGCGCGCGGCGTCGAAGTCATTCGCGCACACTGGAAACACGCCCCGGTCGGGCCCGGCGTCTATCGCATGATCGCCGCCGACGGCGAGGTTCTGTACGTCGGCAAGGCGAAGAGCGTGAAGAAGCGCATCGCCAGCTACATGCGCGGCGAGGGCCACACCAACCGCATCGCGCGCATGATCGCGCTCACAGCCTCCATGGTGTTCGTCTCGACCGAAACAGAGCCGGAAGCGCTGCTGCTCGAGACCAATCTCATCAAGCAATTGAAGCCGCGCTTTAACGTGCTGATGCGCGACGACAAGTCGTTTCCCTACATTCTGCTCACGCGCGATCACGCCGCGCCGCAGATCGCGAAACATCGCGGCGCGCGCAATCGCAAGGGCGATTACTTCGGCCCGTTCGCCAGCGCGCAAGCCGTGGGACGCACGCTCAACGCATTGCAGCGCGCGTTTCTCCTGCGCTCGTGCTCCGACAGCTATTACGAGAACCGCACGCGGCCCTGCCTGCTCTTTCAAATCAAGCGCTGCGCGGGCCCCTGCACCGGCGAGATCTCGATTCCCGGCTACGCGGAACTGGTGAGCGAAGCCCACGACTTTCTCTCGGGCAAGAGCCGCGCGGTGCGCGATCTGCTCGCCCGCGACATGACGGAGGCGGCCGAAAAACTCGATTTCGAGCGCGCCGCGCGCCTGCGCGACCGTATCGCCGCGCTATCGGCGATCCAGGGCCAGCAGGGCGTCAATCCGCGCGGCGTGGAGGAGGCCGACGTCTTCGCCGTCGCCGAGGAGGCCGGCCAGTTCTGCGTCGAGATTTTCTTTTTCCGCACCAATCAAAACTGGGGCAATCGCGCTTATTTTCCGCGCGCCGACAAATCTCTGTCGAAGGCGGAAGTGCTCGCCGCCTTCGTCGCGCAATTCTACGACGAACGCCCTGCGCCTTCGCTCGTGCTGCTGAACGAGGAGATCGAGGAAGGCGACGTTCTCGCCGCGGCGTTGTCGACGCGCGCGGGCCGCAAGGTCGAGGTCGCAACGCCGCGGCGCGGCGAGAAGCGCGAACTCGTCGATCAGGCCGCCGCCAACGCGCGTCAGACGCTGGCGCGCAAGCTTGCGGAGGCCGCGAGCCAGGAAAAGCTTCTCGCCGCGCTCGGTCAGGCGTTCGGGATCGAAGCGCCGATCCGCCGCGTCGAGGTCTACGACAATTCCCACATCATGGGGACGAACGCCGTCGGCGCCATGATCGTCGCAGGCGCCGCCGGCTTCATGAAGCCGCACTACCGCACCTTCAACATCAAATCCGCCGACCTCACGCCGGGCGACGATTTCGGCATGATGCGCGAGGTGCTGCGGCGCAGGTTTTCGCGGTTGATGAAGGAGGATGAAGCGGCTGCGCCCGTCGATTCCGACGCCTTCCCCGCGCGGCCCGATCTCGTGATCATCGACGGCGGCAAGGGCCAGTTCGAGGCCGCGCGCGCCGCCATGGCCGAGGTTGGCGCCGACGCCATTCCCGTAGTCTCCATCGCCAAGGGCGCGGACCGCGATTCGGGCCGCGAGATGTTCTTCGTCGCCGGCCGCGAGCCGTTCCGCATGGCGCCGCGCGACCCTGCGCTCTATTTCGTGCAGCGCCTGCGCGACGAGGCGCATCGCTTCGCCATCGGAACGCATCGGGCGCGGCGCAAGAAGGAATTCACGAAATCGCCGCTCGACGAGATCGCCGGCGTGGGCCCCGCGCGCAAGCGGGCCCTGCTGGCGGCGTTCGGCACGGCCAAGGCCGTGTCTCAGGCCGCGCTCGCCGATCTCGAAAAGACGCCGGGCGTGAATGTGGCGACCGCCCGCCTCGTTTACGCTCATTTCCACGAAAAAGGCTGAAAGCTTCGGCCGTGCGCGGTCTTTGTATTGACGCGCGCTGCGCCGGAGTGTTCCTTGGCCTCATGTCCGAAACCACGTTGCAGCGCCGCAAGAGCCACGCGCTCGCGCTGCCGAACCTGCTGACCTACGGCCGCGTCGTCGCGGTGCCGGTCGTGGTCGCGCTGATGTTGTGGCCGGACGAGTTCTGGATGCGCTGGGCCGCGCTCGGCCTCTTCACGCTCGCCGCCATCACCGATTTTTTCGACGGCTACCTCGCCCGCGCCTGGCAATTGCAATCCTCGATGGGCCGGATGCTCGACCCTATCGCCGACAAGCTGCTGGTTTCCGCCGTCCTGCTCATGCTGGTGGCCGACCGCACGATCCACGGCTGGGCGATCTGGGCGGCCATCGTCATCCTGTGCCGCGAAATTCTGGTCTCGGGCCTGCGCGAATTTCTGGCCGAGCTGAAAGTGCCCATGCCGGTCTCCGCCGTCGCCAAATGGAAGACGACGGTGCAACTGCTTGCGCTCGGCTTTCTGATCGCGGGACCCGCCGGCGAGACGGTCCTGCCCGGCACGATCAGGATCGGCCTCGTCCTGCTGTGGATTTCCGCGCTGCTGACCCTCTATACCGGCTGGGACTATCTGAAGGCCGGTCTCAAGCAGGTGACGGAGGAATGACGTGAAGGCGGTCTATTTCGCCTGGGTGCGCGAACGCGTCGGCGCGACCGACGAGGAGATCGCCCCGCCGCCTGACGTGCGCACGATCGGCGATCTCATCGGCTGGCTGACGGCGAAGGGCGAAAACTACGCCTACGCGTTCGAGAACGCCAAGGCGATCCGCGCCGCGATTGACCGCAAGCACGTCAAGCACGACGCCCCGATCGCCGGCGCCAAGGAAATCGCCTTCTTTCCGCCGATGACGGGGGGCTGAAATGTCCGCCGCGACGGTCCGCGTCCAGGCCGCTCCCTTCGACGCGGCCGCCGAAGCCGCCACGCTGACCGCCGGCCGCACGGACATCGGCGCGGTCGTCACCTTCGTCGGGCTCTGCCGGGACGAGGGTGGAACGCTCGCAGCGCTCGAGCTCGAGCATTATCCGGGCATGGCGGAGGAGGAGATTGCGCGCGTCGTGGCGGCGGCCTGCGCGCGCTGGCCTTTGATGGGCGCGACCGCCATTCATCGCCACGGAAAGATCGCGCCCGGCGAGGAGATCGTGCTGGTGGTCACGGCCTCGGCGCATCGCGCAGCCGCCTTCGCGGCCGCCGAATTCCTGATGGATTACCTCAAGACCCGCGCGCCCTTCTGGAAGAAGGAGCATCGCACGGACGGCACGAGCGGCGACTGGGTCGCGGCGAAAGCCGACGACGACGCAGCCGCCGATCGATGGACCGAAAAGACCTGACCCGCGTCAGTTCTTCATCGGGCAGGTGTTGAGCCCGAGCAGCGTATAGGCCGGGCAGAAGCGGAACAGGCCCGTCAGCAGCGGGACCACGCCGATCCAGCCCCACATCGTCTTGGGGCCGATGAAGACGAGCGAAATCAGGATCAGGCCGACGATCACGCGCAGAATGCGGTCGACGCCTCCGACATTGAAAGTCATGGAGAACTCCTCAGGTGGACGCAGGCCACCTGTAGAACATCCTCCTCCGCGCGTCTGTGATCAAGTCACAGAAGCGCGCGCTTCCAGCCCGGCGCGGTCGAGCAGCGCGATTTCGCCACGCGCCGTCCGCACCAGGCCGGACTTGGCGAAGGCGTCGAGCTGGCGGCTGACCACCTCCCGCGCCGTGCCGATCTCCTCCGCCAGCGACTGATGCGTGGCCGCGACCTTGCCGTCCGCGTCCGCGCGCGCCAGCAGAGCCTGCGCGATGCGCGAATCCACGCGCACGAAGGCGACCATTTCCAGAAGCCGGCTGATGTCCTGCATCCGCGCGCCGAACCGCTGGAACACGAAGGTCCGGAAAATCCGGGAGACCGCCATCAGCCGGTCGAAGCGCGCGGCCGGGATCATCACGAGCCGCACCGGCGTCTCCGTCACGCCCTCGGCGGAATATTCCAGGCCCGCCATCAGGCAGAGCGTGGTCTGGACGCAGACTTCGTCCGCGCTCACGCGATAGAGCACGAGCGCGCGGCCGGTGTCGGAATTGACGCCGACCCTGACGACGCCCGACAGCACCATCGCGAATCCGGAACAGGCGGCGCCCGGCGAAAACAGAACGCGTCCGGCTTCGAGCGTCATCGGCTGGAGGTCCGCGACAAGCGCGCGCGCTTCCGGTTCAAGACCGTTCAATGCGGCGACGTCGTCGATCCATGAAGCATGTGGCCGATCGTTCATAGCTGCCCTACGTTCAGCGACGGGCCCGAACGGTTTTCACGGGCGCCCGCTTCGGCTAATCGACAAAGACCCCGCCCGCAAGCGCTCTCCAGACGGATCGACATGCCTGAATTCTATTACGAGGATTTCGTCCCCGGCTCGGTCGCCGAGTTCCACGGCGGCCACGATATCACGAAGGACGAAATCGTCCGCTTCGCGCAAGCCTATGATCCCCAGCCCTTCCATCTGGACGAGGAAGCCGCCAGGCACTCGCTGCTCGGCGGGCTGTGCGCGTCGGGCTGGCATACCTGCTGCCTCGCTATGCGGCTCAATTACGATACCTGGCTCGACCGCACCGCCTCGCTCGGCGCGCCGGGCATCGACGAGGTCCGCTGGGAAAAGCCGCTGCGTCCGGGCGACCGACTGACGCTGCGACGTACGATCCTGCACAAGCGCGTTTCACGCAACCGCCCGGACATGGGTCTGGTGGCGATGGAGATCGACGTCCTCAATCAGCGGGGCGAAACGATCATGCGGCAGAAGCACACGCAATTGATCGAAGTGCGCGAGCCGGGCCGCATCGTCGACGAGGCGCCGGCGCCGAAGGTTCCGCATCCGACCCACGCCTTGCCGCATGTCGAGGCGACCGGCCGCGCCCGCCCCTTCGCCGGCTGGTTCGAGGACTTGCAGGTCGGCGCATTTATCGAGCTTGGCCGCGAGACCTTCACGAAAGAAAACATCGTGGCGTTTGCGCGCGATTACGATCCGCAGCGCTTCCATCTCGACGAGGCGGAAGCCGCCAAGACGCACTTCGGCAAGCTCGCCGCGTCGGGCTGGCAGACAGCCGCGCTGTGGATGCGCAACGTCGTGACGACGCGCGATCGCGTGCAGGGCGAATTGCGCGAACAGGGGATCGAAACGCCGCAGGGCGGCCCCTCGCCGGGCTTCATGCACCTGCGCTGGCCCAGGCCGGTCTTCGTCGGCGATACGGTGACCTACGCGACGCAGATCATCGACAAGCGGCCGACCTCGAAGCCCGGCTGGGGCCTGGTCTTCAATCACAACACCGGCGTCAACCAGAACGGCGAACTCGTCTACGAATTTCGCGGTTCCGGCTTCATCCGGATGCGCGGCGGCTAGAGCGTGCGAGGACGCACAGCCGCTTCGCCGGCGTCGGGCGAGATTGCGCCGGCAAGGGGAACGACAATGCGCCTGACCATCGCCAGCGTCTTGATGTTCGCTGCGGCCGCGCCTTACGCGCAAGCGGCCGACAGCGCCTACACGAAACACGACTGGGAGAAATGCCCTCAGGTCAAGGCGGACGAGGACTGGATCGCGCGTCGGTGCGAAGGCGCAGCGGGCATTCCCATCTTCTATGTCGGCGCCGAGGATTCGAGTTCGGTCGGCTTTGGCGAGAATGGCCTGAGCGGAGAAGGGCTCGGCGATTTCACCTTCGCCAAGGATGTCGTCGAGTGGCGCAGCGCCGGCGGCGCGCCCTACGCGGCGATCTTGCGTTACGACGTCGGCAAGTCGGTCAGCGGGCCTTTCCGCAGTCGGCTGGTGGTCTACAAGCTGGACGGCGCGAAAGCCTCCTGCATCGTCGGCGGCGTCGACGGCGCGAGCCAGAACGCCAATGCGCTTGCGCGCGACATGGCCGACCGGAAGGCGCGCGCGTTCCGCTGTTCCGAGGGCAAGTCCGCCCAGCAATGACCGTGCGCGCAAATCCCAACCGCAAGCAGCAAGTCGTCTTCATGGGCGCGTTGCTGCTGTTCGTCCTGGTCGGTCTCGGCGTTTACTTCGCCAAGAAGCAGCAGATGTCCGAGCCGCCGCCGCTCGCGCGGCTGACGTCGCATGTCATGGACGAAGCCAACATCATCTGGCCCGACGAACGCGCGCGCATGAACGCGACGCTCGAAGCGCTGGAGGCCGCGGGCGGACCGCAGATTGTCGTCGCGACGGAGAAGCGCATCGAAGGCGCGACCATCGCCGAAGACGCGCTGGCGCGCGCGCGACGCTGGGCCGTAGGCGCGGCCGGCCGCAACAACGGCGCCGTGCTGCTGATCGCGCAGGCCGAACGCAAGGCGCGGATTGAAGTCGGCTACGGGCTCGAGGGCGTCCTGACCGACGCCGCGAGCCGTCTGATCATCGAGAGCCGCATCGCGCCGCATCTGGCCGCAGGCGCCTGGACGGACGCCGCCCGCGACGGGCTCGACGGCGTGCTCGCGATCGTCCACCCGGGGCCGGTCGAACCGCCCAAGCCGAGCCGCCTGTACGAATTCGGCCAGCTCGCCGGCGTCGCTCTGTTCGGCGTCGTGATCGCGCTGATCGCCGTCGGCGTGGTTCAGGCGATCGTTCTTGCGATTCCGGGCGCGCGCAGGCGGATCGCGCGATCGCGGCGCTGGGGCTGGTTCGCGCGCGTGCGAATCCTCGGCGGTTCGCGCGACGACGATCGCAGATCGTCCGACGCTTCGCCGTCGTCGATCGGCGGCGGCGGCTCCTTCGGCGGCGGCGGTGCGAATGACTGAGAACCGTTCGGGCCCGGCGCAAAACCAACGCAATGGCGCTCTCGGAAAGACACGGTCGGCGAGCAGACATGACCGGCGCGCTGCACTCGCGCGCCGCGCCGGGAACCCGGCTTAGGGCAAACGAATTACTAACCGCTCCCCAATAGATGGAGAGCACTGGACGAAGGGACGGGGCAGGTATTGCCGACGATTGTCAACATTCGCCGTGCGGCGTTGGCGGTTTCGCTGGCGCTCCTTTTCGCCGCGTTGATCTGGTTCGTCGTCGGCGGATCGCGTTCGCACGCCGAGCAGAAAATTCCCGAGACCGTGACGGTCCTGAACGACCTCGCCTACGGTCCCCCCGGCGTCGCGCTCGACATCTACACGCCCAAGATCGCCGACATCGCCAAGCTGTCGCTGCCGACCGTCGTTTGGGTTCACGGCGGCGGCTGGGTCGGCGGCAGCAAGAAATACGTCGCGTCCTACGCGGCGGCTCTGGCCGCCAGCGGCTACGTCGTGGTCGCGATCGACTATTCCCTGCCGCCGGACTCGATCTATCCCACGCCCGTGCGACAGACCTTCGAGGCGCTGGCCTTCCTCAACAAGCACGCCAAGCTGCTGCACGTCGACCCGACGCGCCTCGTCCTCGCCGGCGATTCGGCTGGCGCGCAGATCGCAGCGCAAGTCGTCGCCGCCGCGACGTCCCGCGCCTATGCGAAACAATTGGCGGTCACGCCGACCGTGTCCGCCTCCCAGATCAAGGGAACGATCCTTTACAGCGGCGCCTACGATCTGGCCTACCTGAGTTTCGACGATCCCATCGGCGAGGCCAAGGAATCGCCGATCGCGACCTATGCCGGAAACAAGAATTACCGGACGGATCCGAAGTTCGCGACTTTCTCCGTCATCAACTATCTGACCCGCGCGTTCCCGCCGACCTTCCTGTCGGCCGGCAACGCCGATCCGTTCGAGCCGCAGTCGCTGGCCTTTGCGGCGCGATTGAAGTCCAAGGGCGTCAAGGTCGACGAGTTCTTCTTTCCGAAGGACTACAAGCCGGCGCTGCCGCACGTGTTCCAGTTCGATCTGGAGAGCGACGCCGCGCGTTTCACCCTGCTCCGCGCGCTGCTCTTCCTCGGGAGCGTCACAAAGCCCCGGTAAGACGGCTCAGTGACCGCCGAACTCGACCAGCGTCCGCACGGGAACGCCGAGATCGCGGATTTTCTGCGCGCCGCCGAGATCGGGCAGATCGATCACGAAGCAGGCGGCTACGACATCTGCGCCGATCTTCTGCAACAGCTTGATCGCGCCTTCCGCCGTGCCGCCCGTCGCGATCAGGTCGTCGACCAGAATGACGCGCTCGCCTTTCGCCACCGCGTCCTCGTGCATCTCCATTTCGTCGATGCCGTATTCCAGCGAATAAGCGATCGAAACGGTCGTATGCGGCAGCTTGCCCTTCTTGCGGATCGGCACGAAGCCTGCGGACAACTGGTGGGCTACAGCGCCCCCCAGGATGAAGCCGCGCGCTTCCATGCCGGCGACCTTGTCCAGTCGCTGGCCCGCCCACGGGTGGACCAGTTCGTCGACCGCGCGGCGAAAGGCGCGGGCGTCGCCGAGCAGCGTCGTGATGTCGCGAAACATGATCCCGGGCTTGGGATAATCCGGGATGGTGCGGATGGCGTCGGTCAGCGACTGCTCGAGCGAAGGCGCATTCATGTGCGGGCTCACTGGTGGTATGGCTCGGACCTGATTTTCACAGATCGCCGCGAAAGGAAAGCGCCATGAACGAGCAGGGACAACGGGTGACGGTCGTCGACGTCGACATTCCCTTCACGCGGCTCGTCGGCATCTTCATCAAATGGGGCGTCGCCGCCGTCCCGGCGACAGTCGCGCTGTCGGTGATCTTCAGCCTCGTGTTTTCGCTGCTGTGGGGCCTGTTCGGCTTCGGCATGATGCACGCTCCGACAACGCGGCTGTGAACGGCCGAACGGATCAGGCGCGGTTCACCCGCGCCATGATCGGTTCGAGCTTCTTCAACAGCTCCGGATCGCGCGCTTCGGGCGCGGTGATCAGCGCGGTGTCGAGCGCACGGTCCGAGCCGATCGGGCAGGCTTCGCGTTCGGCGGGCAGATCCGCCAGAAAGCGCGCCAGCAGGCGGCTCGCCTTGGCGGCGTTGTCGTGAACGATCTTGATGATGGCGGCGACGTCGACGTCGTCGTGTTCGGGGTGCCAGCAATCGAAATCCGTCACCATCGCGACGGTGGCGTAGGAAATTTCCGCTTCGCGCGCGAGCTTGACCTCGGGACAGGCCGTCATGCCGATCACGTCGTAGCCCGCCGCCTTGTAGGTCAGGGATTCCGCATAGGACGAGAACTGCGGCCCCTCCATGCAAACGTAGGTTCCGCCCTTCTGGAACATGATCCCCTCGGCGGTCGCCGCTGCGGCGAGCCGCGCCTGCAACAGCGGCGCAACCGGATGCGCCATCGACACATGCGCCACGCAGCCGTTGCCGAAGAACGAGGACTGGCGGCCGAACGTGCGGTCCACGAACTGGTCGACCAGAACGAACAGGCCGGGCGGCAGATGCTCGCGGAACGATCCGCAGGCCGAGACGGAAACGATGTCGGTGACGCCGACGCGCTTCAGCGCATCGATGTTGGCGCGGTAGTTGATGCCCGACGGGGACAGCCGGTGCCCGCGCCCGTGGCGCGGCAGGAAGACGGCCTCCGTCGATCCGATGCGGCCGAAATGCAGCGCATCGGACGGCTCGCCCCAGGGCGTGGAGACCTGCTCTTCGCGCAAATCCTGAAGCCCCGGCAGGTTATAGACGCCCGAGCCGCCGATGATGCCGATGATGGGTTTGGCCATGTCGTCCCCGCTGCGAAAAGTCGACGCCTTGTCGCGCCGGCGCGGCTCAGGCGCAAGTGGCTCGCGTTCCGCCCGCCGCCCTTGCCGCTGCCGCGCCCCGTTCGTACATTGAGACAATGCCATTTTCGGTAGAAGCCGAGCCTCCCGCGTGCGGGAGGCGTGGGAGATTCCATGCCCCAGTCCAAGACCCGCCACGCCCACCTTCTGATCGTCGGCTCCGGCCCGGCCGGCTACACGACGGCGATCTACGCCGCGCGCGCCATGCTCAAACCCGTGCTGATCTCCGGTTTCGAGCCGGGCGGCCAGCTCATGATCACGACCGACGTCGAGAATTACCCCGGTTTCGCAGAGCCGATTCAGGGCCCCTGGCTGATGGAGCAGATGCGCCTGCAGGCCGAGCACGTGGGCGCGGAACTGGTGTCAGACTACGTGGTGAAAGCCGAGCTCGCGCAGCGGCCGTTCCGCCTGACCTGCGATTCCGGAGCGGTGTGGACCTGCGACGCGCTGGTGATCGCCACCGGCGCCAAGGCGCGCTGGCTCGGCGCGCCGAGCGAGGAGAAGTTCAAGGGCTATGGCGTTTCGGCCTGCGCG
>CAZWJF010000019.1:0-53858 GCA_964634325.1 uncultured Rhodoblastus sp. | reverse complement strand
ACGGGCGTGCGCGATCGCCGGCAGGCGATCTAGTCCTGTCCGCTCATGCAGCCGCCCGAGCAGGTTCTTGGGGTCGCGGCCGTCGATCTCGATGGGATGGGCCGAGTCCTGCGCGTAGGTCCGCCAGGCGTCCGCTGCGCGCGCGGCAAGATTGTCGGGGGCTGGCGCGATTTCGACGACCGCCACGCGTTGTGGCGGCTCGGGCGTCGTCAATGTGCGCAGCGACGCGGCCGTGATCGCCGCCGCCGTCGCCGCGCCCAGGACGAAAGCCGCTCCAAGCGACCAGGCGCGGCGTCTTTTCTGCCGCGCGCGATACGCCCCGAGTGCAGACGCGGTCGGCTGGATCGGCGGCGATTCGGGCGCGCTGGCGCGAACGGCCAGCGTTGGCCGATCCCTCTCTGGCGGCGGAAAGGCGCGCCGCAGGGCCTCGTTCTGCGCGCGCCATTTCTCGATGCGCGCCGTCTCGAACGGATTGTCCGCGAGCCACACGGCGATGGTCAGGGCGCGCTCTTCGCTGAGTTGTCCGTCCGCGAAGGCGTGCAATTCGGCTTCGCTGACCCGCGCCGCTCCTTTCATCGCGTCGGCGCCTTCACTTGACGACCCGCAGGTGTCCGGGCCTCGACCCCGACCCCGTGGTCGCGCCGTCGAGCCGCGCCCGTGCGCGCATCAGGCGCGACACGACGCTGGATGAGGGGAGGTCGAGCGCGCGCGCCGCCGCTTCATAGCCGAGTCCGACCAGCCCGACGATCAGCAGCGCTTCCCGCTCGTCGAGCGGCATGCCGGCGATCCGACCGGAGATCGATGCGTCCCGGCGGTCGTCTTCCCCCATGGTCCCCGATTCCGGCGCATCGAGGCCGCGACCGCGCTCGCGAACGCGGCGTCTGTTCAGTCTCACGATTTCCCCGAACGCTCGCTCCAGGGGATCGTCCGTCGCCCGGGCGGGGATGGAGAGCCGCGCGATGGCCGTCTGCACGAGCGCATCGGCCGTGCGTCCCGATGCCGGGCTCACGAGCGCGCGCGCGAATCGTCGTAATTCCCCGACGTTTTCCCGCAACGCATCGACGTGCGGCGGCGTTTTTCGTTCTTCCGACATGTTCGAAACAGCCCGGCTCTGGCGAAAGCAGGATAGGACGCGCCTTCGGCCGGCGCGAGTCCATTTCGTGGCGGATCTGTGGATGGGGGCCGCGCGTCCAGCGCACTTGCGCTCGCGCACGCCAGCGCTTAAACGGCGAGCATGTTGGGCGCTGCTGCGCCCGTAAGCCCATCCGGTCAGACAACATGGCGTCGCAGTCGACACAGCAGACCCCCACCATCGCCGGCGTTCTCGCGGGCCGCCGCGGCCTGATCATGGGCCTGGCCAACCAGCGCTCGATCGCCTGGGGCATCGCCAAGGCGGCGCGCGACGCCGGCGCCGAACTCGCCTTCACCTACCAGGGCGAGGCGCTGGAGAAGCGCGTGCGCCCGCTGGCGCAGGAACTCGGCGGCCACGTCGTCGGCCAGTGCGACGTCACCGACGAGGCGAGCCTCGACGCCGTTTTCGCCGAGGTCGAAAAACTCTGGGGCAAGCTGGACTTCGTCGTCCATTGCATCGCCTTCTCCGACAAGGACGAATTGACCGGCCGCTACATCGAGACGACAGCCAAGAACTTCAACACCTCGCTGTTCATCTCCTGCTACTCGTTCACGGCCGTCGCGCAGCGCGCCGAGAAGCTGATGGGCGAGGGCGGCTCCATGCTGACCCTGACCTATTACGGCGCGGAAAAGTGGATGCCGCACTACAACGTCATGGGCGTCGCGAAGGCGGCGCTCGAAGCGAGCGTGCGTTATCTGGCGGCCGACCTTGGCGAGAAGAACATCCGCGTCAATGCAATATCCGCCGGCCCGATCAAGACGCTCGCGGCGTCCGGCATCGGCGACTTCCGCTACATCCTCAAGTGGAACGAGTACAACGCGCCCATGCGCCGCACCGTCACGATCGAGGAGGTCGGCGAAAGCGCCGTCTACCTGCTCTCGCCGATGTCGCGCGGCGTGACCGGCGAAATCCTGCACGTCGACGCGGGCTATCATGTCGTGGGCATGAAGAACCCGACCGCGCCGGATATCACCAAGGAAGGCTAGCCTGTCCCGCGCCGGGACGCGCCAAATCATTAAGCTTAAACCGGCCTTAACTCGCGCCGCGTAATTCTGTCCGTCGGGAGCCGACCGCGCTCAGGAGACGGCAGAGTTGAGTACGCGCATGTTCGAGTTGCAAAACATCCTGCTTCAGGCGATCGCCAATCGCCCGGACGCCCCTGAAATCAGGGCCTGCATCTATCGCGAGATCGGCCTGTCGGCGGTCGCCGCCGAGTTTGGCTTTAACCTTTCGGACTTCGAGCCGAACGCCGCGCCATCTGCAGGCCGAAATAACGCCACGATGGAACGGCAGGACAAGGCGGCCTGATCCGCGCCGGCCTCCGCCGCGACCTTCGGGCGCTGGCGCGGAAGGACCTGAATGATCACGCGACGTCGATTGCTGCAGGGCGCAGGCGGTCTGATTCTCGGATCGACGGCCTTCGCCGGCTATGCAGTCGCTGTCGAGCCGGGCTTCATGCTCGATGTGACGCGGTATCGCATCTCCCCGCGCACATGGCCGGCGGGCCTCGATCTGAAGATCGCGGTCATCGCCGACATCCACGCCTGCGAGCCCTTCATGCCGGCTTCGCGCGTGCGCCGGATCGCCGAAATCGCCAATTCCATGCAGCCGGACATGGTCGTCCTGCTGGGCGACTTCAACGGCGGCCACCGATTCGCGACCGCGCCTGTGATGCCGGAGCAATGGGCGGAGGCCCTCGACATTCTCGACGCGCCGCTCGGGGTCCACGCGATTCTCGGCAACCACGACTGGTGGCACGGGCCGCTGCCGAACATGCGCGCCGACGGAACAGTCGGCATTCGCCGCGCGCTTCGGCACATGAACGCCAACCTGCTCGATAACGACGCCCGGCGTCTCGCAAAGGGCGGCCAGCCCTTCTGGGTCGCGGGGCTCGGCGACCAGCTCGCCCATCCCACCGGCCGCCATCGCTTTCGCGGCGCGGACGATCTGGACGCCACGCTCGCCAAGGTGACCGACGATGCGCCGATCGTGCTGCTGGCCCACGAGCCTTACGTTTTTCATCGCGTGCCCGATCGCGTCGCCGTCACGCTCTGCGGCCATACGCACGGCGGGCAGGTGAATTTTCCGATCGTCGGGCCGGTCATCGCCAACGAACGATTCGGCCGCGATCTGGTTTACGGACACACCATCGCGGGCGATCGGCACATCGTCATTTCCGCCGGGCTCGGCACGTCGATTCTGCCGATTCGCTTCATGCGGCCGCCCGAACTGGTCGAGCTGACGATTTCCGGCGCCGCCCCGGCGACGGCCTGAGCCAAAACAAAAGGCCCGGCTGGCAGCCGGGCCTCTGTAATTCCGGTTTCGAAGGAGCGCCTTACAGCACCACGACCTTCGAGTTGACCTTCACGCGATTGTAGAGGTCGATCACGTCGATGTTGCGCATGCGGATGCAACCCGAGGAGACGGACTGGCCGATCTTGTCTTCCTCGTTGGTGCCATGGATGCGGTACAGCGTGTCCTTGTTGCCCTGGTAGAGGTAGAGGGCGCGCGCGCCGAGCGGATTGTCCGCGCCGCCCGGCAGACCGCCGGCGTCCACGACGGGCTTGAGATGCGGCCAGCGCTGGATCATGTCGGACGGCGGATGCCACGACGGCCATTCCTGCATGCTGCCCACGCGGGCCGTGCCGGTCCAGCCAAACGCTTCCGCGCCGGTCGCGACGCCGTAGCGGATCGCCTTTTTGCCGGGCAGGACGAAGTAGAGGAACTTCGAACGGGTGTCGACGACGACGGTGCCCGGCGGCTGGCCGGTCGGATCGGCGACCTCGTAACGGTTGTAATCGTTGCCGACTTCGTAGTGCGGCACCATCGCCACCAGATCGGCGTCGCGCGTTGAAAGTTTTGGGTCGGGGACGCGCGCGTAATTGGCGTTGCAGCCGGCGAGAAGCAGAGCGGCCGACATTGCGGCGAAAGCGAGTCTCATCTGGGCGTCCCGAACTGTGCGAAATCTAGAATTGAGGCGGATCAAGGCCGTTAGGCGTTTGATTACCATATTCATGGCTTTCGTTACGAAATTCTTTCCGCCCGCCGAGCGGCGGCGCAGCTTTGCGCCGCGCTGTTGCGATTATGCGACACTCGTCGGGGTGGACAGCGCGCGGGCGCGGGGCGATGTTCTTTAGTCCCGCGCCGATGTAGATCGTCAGCGGAAAGTCGCACCGGAAAGTCGCACATTGAGCACGTTGTTCGTTTCGCATCGTTCGTCGCTTGCCCACGACATGGGACCCGATCATCCGGAACGTCCGGACCGTGTCCGCGCGATCGAGCGCATTCTCGAAAACGAGCGGTTCCAGACTCTGCTGCGCGAACAGGCGCCGATCGGCGAACGCGACTGGATTTTGCGCGCCCATCCCGAAGCCTATGTAGCGGCCCTCGAACGCGCCGCGCCGACCGAAGGTCTGATCCAGCTCGACGGCGACACCGCCATGTGCCCGGGCACGCTGGAAGCCGCGATGCGGGCCGTTGGCGGCGCCTGCCTGGCCGTCGACGAGGTCATGCAGAAGCTCGTTTCGAACGCCTTCGTCGCCATGCGTCCGCCGGGCCATCACGCCGAGCGCGCGACGCCCATGGGCTTCTGCTTCTTCAACAACGCGGCGGTGGCTGCGCGCCACGCCCAGAAGGTCCACGGCGCCGAGCGCGTCGCGATCATGGATTTCGACGTCCACCACGGCAATGGCACGCAGGACATCTTCTGGTCGGACGAGACGGTCATGTACGCCTCGACGCACGAAATGCCGGCCTATCCCGGCACGGGCGCGGTCAGCGAACGCGGCGAATACGACAACATCGTCAATGCGCCGCTCTACGCGGGCGCCGGATCGGATTCGTTCCGCGAGGCGATGGAGATCGCCATCCTGCCGCGCATCGAAGCCTTCTCGCCCGATCTCGTGATCATCTCGGCCGGCTTCGACGCCCACCGGCTCGATCCGCTCGCCAACCTCAAGCTGGTCGAGGCGGATTTCGCCTGGGCGACCCGCAAGCTGATGGACATCGCCGACCGCAAGTCCAACGGGCGCCTCGTCAGCCTGCTCGAAGGCGGCTACAGCCTCGAGGGTCTGTCGCGGTCGGCAGCCGCGCATGTGATGACGCTGATGGGCGTGTGAGGCGAACGCGTCCGCGCAGCGCCGTCACGAAATCTCCCACACCGCCGGCAAATGCTCCAGCCGGCGCAGCGTGATCGTCGGCTTCCACTGCGGATTGTCCATGTTCTCGAGCCGCATGTTCGGCAACCGCGTCGCGAGCGCGCGAAAAGCGATTTCGCCTTCGAGCCGCGCGAGCTGCGCGCCCAGGCACGTATGGATGCCGCCGCCGAACGACAAAGGCTTCACGTTCTTGCGTGCGATGTCGAGTTTCTCCGGCTCCTCGTAAGCCTCGGGATCGCGATTGCCTGCGCCGAGCAGGCAGATCACCTCCTCGCCGCGTCTGATGGTCTGTCCGCCGATCACGGTGTCGGCGGAGGCCTTGCGGCTGGTCAGTTGCACGGAGGAATCGTAGCGCAGCAATTCCTCGACGGCGCCTGACGCGAGCGAGGGGTCGGCGACGAGCTTATCCCACTGGTCGGGATTGCGATGCAGCGCCAGCAGGCCGTTTCCGATGAGATTGGCCGTCGTCTCATGTCCGGCTGCGAACAGCAGCGATATGTTGGAATAGAGTTCGTCCTCGGTGAGGCGGCCGTCGTGTTCGTCCTGAACCTGCAGCAGGGCGGTGACGAGATCGTCCCCGGGCTCGCGACGACGACGCTCGAACAGCGTCGCAAAATAGGCGCGGCCCGCAAGTATGTTGGCGTTGACCTGCTCGAGTTCGGCCTGCGTCATCGGCACGGGGTCGATCGCGCGGCCCGACACGCGATAGCCCGACAGGAATTGCGCGCGATCCTCCTGCGGTATGCCCAGCATGTCGCAGATCACGATGACCGGCAGCTTGTGCGCGAAATCCTCGATGACGTCCATTCGCCCAAGCCGCGCGAGACCGTCGAGAAGCGTCGCGACGATCTTCTCGATCTGCGGCCGCATCTCCTCCACGCGTCGCGCGGTGAACGCTTTGGCGACGAGGCCGCGCAAGCGCGTATGGTCCGGCGGGTCGCGCAGCAGCATGGAGCGGCCGAGCGATTGATAGACGGGTTCGTCGCGCAGTTCGCGCCGGTTGCGCGGATCGGAAATATTCCCGTCGAAATCGTGGACGAAGGTCGAGTCTTTCAGGAGACGCTGAATGTCCTCGTAGCGCGTCAAGACCCACACGCCGAGCGGCGATTTCCAGACCGGCGCATGGGCGCGCAACATGCGATAGGCGGGATAGGGATCGCGAACGAAGGCCGGATCCATCGGGTTGAACATGGGCGGAGCGTTCATGGCGTCACCATTCGGCAGGATTGCGCGATTCTAGGCGAGCTTCGCCGCCGAGGCCAAGCGCGGCGTTTTCGGTCAGACGCCTTCCACGCCCGCGATCTCGATGCCGAAGCCCGAGAGGCCGACGTAGGTCATCGGCGTCGAGGTGCGCAGCATGATCGAACGGACGCCCAGGTCGCGCAGGATCTGCGCGCCGAGGCCGACGTCCAGCCATTGCCGCGTGCGTTTTTGTTCGGAATCGTCGTCCTGCGCGCTGACGACGTTGGCCGGCACGCCAGCCGTGCCATCGCGCAGATAGACGAGCACGCCGCGTCCCTCGCGCTTGAAGCGTTCCAGCGTGCGGCGCAACGTGTCGGAGCCGCCGAAAACGTCGCTCAAGATGTCCGCCCGATGCAATCGCGCCGGCACGTTGCGTCCGTCGCCGATCGAGCCGTGCACCAGCGCGAAATGCTGCACCGGATCGAACGGCGTCGAATAGCAATAGAGCGTCATATCGCCGACGAACGTCTTGATCGGGCGCACCGCCACGCGCTCCACCAGTTTTTCGCGGGCCTGCCGATAGGCGATCAGGTCTGCGACGGAAATGCGCTTGAGCCCGTGTTTCGTCGCGAATTCGTCGATCTGGCGACCGGCCATCACGGTGCCGTCGTCGTTGGCCAGTTCGCAGATCACGCCAACCGGCGGCAGGCCCGCGAGCCGGCACAGATCGACTGCGGCTTCCGTATGGCCCGAACGCATCAGCACGCCGCCTTCGCGTGCGATCAGCGGGAACACGTGACCGGGCCGTACGAAATCGGCGGCGCCCATATTGCCGTTGGCGAGCGCGCGCACCGTATTGGAGCGCTGCTCCGCCGAAATGCCCGTCGTCAGCCCGTGCCGGACGTCGACCGAGACGGTGAAGGCGGTGCCGAGCGGAGCGTCGTTGGCCGCCACCATCGGCTGCAAATGCAGCCGGCGCGCCTCGTCCAGCGGCAGCGGCGCGCAGACGATGCCGCAGCAGTTGCGGATGATGAAGGCCATCTTTTCCGGGGTGCACATCGAGGCGGCCATGATCAGGTCGCCCTCGTTCTCGCGGTCGTCGTCGTCCGTGACGATCACGATCTCGCCGCGCGCGATCGCCTCGATCGCTTCGGTGACCGACGCCGCGACGTCGCGCGCCAGCGGTTGTTCGGCGGCGTCGCTGGCGGCGACCCCAGGGGCGGGGAGGCCGAGATAGTCGGCGACGAGCTTCAGCTCGCGCACCTTCAGCTCGCGTTTGCCCTGCAGCAGCCGTGTGACCTGCGCGCGGTCGATGCCGAGCGCGTCGGCGAGCCCGGCCTGCGTGCGGCCCGGTTGCTCGAGGCCCTTTCTGATCCAGTCGAGAATGGTATTTTGGTCCACCATGCGCGCCTCCGGATTCGATCTATGCGATTAGTGCAACAAACCGTCAAGCGCGCTGTTGCGATTTTGTCTATTCTGGTGGCCGGCGCCGGGGGCGCCGTGGCCGCGCCAGCCTGTGCGCCGCTGGTCAATGGCGGCTCGGCCTACACGGTTTGCGCGTTCGATCCGGCCAAGAGCGACATTCGCCTGTTTTGGCGGGACGAGAACGGCGACGCTTTCGGCGGCTTCGATCGCCTTGCCGAGGCGGTGGCGGCGCGCGGCGGTCGTCTCGCCTTCGCGATGAACGCCGGCATGTTCCAGCCGAACCTTTCCCCCGTCGGCCTCTATGTGGAGAACGGACAGGAGGAGCGCCCCATCAACCGGCGCGGCGGGCAGGGCAATTTCAATCTCTTGCCCAACGGAATCTTCTGGGTGAAAGGCGCGACCGCCGGTGTGACCGAGACGCGCAAATTCGCGGCGCAGAACATCCGGCCGGACTATGCGACGCAATCCGGCCCCATGCTGGTCGTCGACGGCAAGCTGCACCCGAAAATCCAGCCCGACGGCGTGTCCGCGAAATTGCGCAACGGCGTCGGTGCCTGCGACGATCGCCTCGTGCGCTTCGTGATTTCCGACGATGCGGTCACATTCTACGCCTTCGCGACGCTGTTCCGCGACGTGCTGAAATGTCCGAATGCGCTGTTTCTCGACGGCTCGGTGTCAGCGCTCTACGCGCCCGATCTCAAACGCAACGATGGTTGGAAATCGATCGGTCCGATCGTCGGCGTGGTCGAGGGGCTGAAGAAATAGCCAGCGCCGCCGGTCGGCATGTTTCGCATCACCCCGAACTTTCGTCTCGGGCCGCGGTCGCGTCCGACGTTTCGTCTCTCACGAGCGGCAGATTCTCGTGCATCCGGGTCAAGAGCCGCACTGCTGTTGCGCGCTCCTCATCTGAAAAACCAGTAAGCAACTGCTCTGCGCGCGCGCGCGCGACCAATGCGATGCGGTCGTGCAATGCGATGCCAGCACGCGTCAGCGCCACGAACTGGCGTCGATTGTTGTTGTCGCGATAGCGGGTCTCCACAAGCCCTTTCTGCGTGAGGAAGTACACGCTGCGGCTGACGCCAGCCTTGTCGAGGCCGATCACTTCGCAAATGCGGCCCGCCGTAATCCAGGGCTCGACGGCGAGCAGGGCCATGATCCGCCATTCGACGATGCCTACTCCAAAGCGGCGTCGATAGATTAGCGATGCGCTGCTCGACAGCTTATTGGCGATCCAGGTGAGAAAGGCAGGAACGTAATTCTCGAGGTCGAGCGCATTCGGCGAGGAGCGGGCGTCCGCGGCGACCGCCTCCGCGTGCGTCCCCTTCGTCGGCCTACTGCGTTTCGCCTCGTCGGTTCTTGGGGCGGCCGCCTTGCCCATGAAGCCCTCATGCCCGCGTCACGCGCACCGGAAGCGATGCGAACGCGCGCAGCACGTTGTTATACAGGCGTTTGGGCGGCCCTGCGAGTTCGATCGTCTTCACTTTGCGGGCGAATGCGGCAAACACCGCCTCGCCCTCCAGCCGCGCGATCGGCTGTCCCACGCAGCCGTGAATGCCCGTGCCGAAGCCCATATGTCCGACTACGCGCCGCTCGATATCGAATTCGTCCGCCCGCTCCCAGCGACGCGGATCGCGATTAGCCGATTGCATGAAGGCGCAGATCTTTTCATCGGCGCCAATGGTCACGCCGCCGATTTGCGTCTCCGTCGTCGTGGTGCGGAAGAAGCACTGCGCAGGCCCTTCGTAGCGCAGGCTCTCCTCGAACGCGTTTCGCGCCAGCTCCGGCTTTGCGCGCAGCTTCGCCCACTGGCCGGGATGCGTGGCGAGGCACCAGAGCAGATTGCCGAAGGCGTTGCAGGTCGTGTCGACGCCTGCCGACAGGAAGGAGCGCACCAGCATGCCCGCCTCGTCTTCCGTTAGTTCGCCGGCGTCGACGGCGGCGTAGATGATCGCGCCGAGCCCGTCCTTCGTCAGCGCCTGGCGCGTGCAATTCGCCATGATCCAGCCGCGCACGGCGTCGGCATTGGCGAAGGCCGCCTGCGTGAACTCGTTCTGCGGGCCGAAGGAATTGAACACCATGGACCCATAGGGCAGCAGGTTCTCGCGGCCCTCCTGCGGCAGGCCGAGCGCATCCGGGAAAACCGTGGTTGGATAGCGCTCGCCGAAATCCGTGACGCCGTCGAAATCGCCCATGTCGAGCATGCGGTCGATGAGGACTTCCGCCTCGCGCTCGAAGCGTTCACGCAGCGCTTTGACGATGCCGGGCGTCATGGTTCGCGCCAGCACGGTGCGCGTGCGCGTATGCAGCGGCGGATCGGCCTCGAGCACGATGCTCGGGGGGCGCCATGGCTTATCCTTCTTGAAGTTTGCGAGTCCGACGCCGGCCGCCGACGAGAACGTTTGCCATTCGCTCAGCACGCGCTGCACATCTTCGTGGCGCGCGACGACGTAGCACTCGTATTGCGGGGACCAGAGCACGGGCCCCGCCTCACGCATGGCGGCGAAGCCCGGATAGGGGTCGTCCATGAAGTCTCGTGTGAACGGGTCCATATGCAGGACAGGCGCAGGGGCGCGCGTCTGAGCGAGTGCGTTCATGATCGCCTCCTCACTTCACCAGCGGGCAGCCGCCCTCGGCCATCGGCCGGAAGGCCTGGTCGCCGGGGATGGTCTTGATCAGCTTGTAATAATCATATGCATACTTGCTCTCCTCCGGCGCCTTCACCTGGAAGAGATGCATGGCGTGCACAGCGCGGCCGTCGGCGCGCACATTCATGTCGCCGAACAGCGGATCATGGAACGGCGCCTTCTTCATCTGCGGCACGACATCCTTTGCATTGTCGCTGCCGGTCGCGGCAATCGCCTTGAGATATGCGAGCGTGGCGGAATAGACGCCGGCCTGGTTGGCGCTCGGCATCTTGCCGCCCATGCGCGCCGCGAACTTCTTGGCGAAGGCGCGCGTCTCGTCGTTCATGTCCCAGTAGAAGGCTTCCGTCAGCAGCAGGCCTTGCGCCGTCTTCAGCCCCATGGCGTGTACGTCGTTGATGAACATCAGAAAGGCGACGAGTGACTGGCCTTGCGCGCGCATGTTGAATTCGGCGGCCTGTTTCAATGCGTTTGCCGTATCCGGTCCTGCATTGGCGAGCGCCACGACCTTGGCCTTGGAGGCCTGCGCCTGCAGAAGGAACGAGGAGAAGTCGGAAGCGCCGAGGGGATGTTTGCTCGAGCCCAGGGCCTTGCCGCCCTTGGACTGGATATAGGCTGTGGCGTCGGCCTCGATCGAATTGCCGAGTGCGTAGTTGACAGTAACGAAATACCAGCTGTCGCCGCCCCGCTCGAGCATAGCGCCCGAGGTCGAGTGCGAGATCGACCAAGCGTCCGTCACCCATTGCACGAGATTGGGCGAACAGGCTTTTCCGGTGAGATCGGACGAGGCGGTCGCCGACGCCAGCATCGTCATCGACGTGTCGCGCACGATTGTGTTGACAGCGAGCGCCACGCCCGAGTTCGGCAGGTCGACGATGGCGTCGACCTTCTCGACGTCGAGCCAGCGACGCACGATCGATGCGCCGACGTCGGGCTTGTTCTGGTGATCGCCCGAAACGATCTCGACCTTGATGCCCTTGCCGCCGCCTGCGAAATCCTCGGCCGCCATTTTGGCCGCTTCGATGGATCCTGGCCCGTTGTAGTCTTGGAACACGCCGGACGTATCGTTGAGCACGCCGATGCGGACTACACCGTCCGAAATCTCGGCTTTTGACGGCGTGACCGCCAGACCGGCGGCGGCCAATGCCGCCAGCCCCATCGCCTGCTTCTTCATGGGCCCTCCTGTGCGACCGGCGCGCGCGAGCGCTCGCGCGGCGGCGCCGCTAAATCACCGATCAGCTTTGTCGAAATGCCGGCTCGGGCCGGGTGCGTTTCCTTTGGTCGGACTCTTCGTTCCGATCCACCTGAATGTTGCCATCGCAATATTGCGATGTCAACAATTCTCGATGCTGGCCGCGCTCACCCCACCTGGCCGCGATGCCGCAAGAACTGGTCGGCCAGCACGCAGGCGACCATGGCTTCGCCCACTGGCACCGCGCGGATGCCCACGCACGGATCGTGTCTGCCCTTGGTGAGAATGTCCGCCTCGTGTCCCGCGCGATCGATCGTGCGGCGCGGCGTCAGGATCGAGGAGGTCGGCTTGACCGCAAACCGCGCGACGATCGGCTGGCCTGTCGAAATGCCGCCCAGAATTCCGCCGGCGTTGTTGGACAAAAACAGCGGCTTTCCGTCATTGCCCATGCGCATCTCGTCGGCGTTCTGCTCGCCAGTGAGTTCGGCCGCCGCGAAGCCAGCGCCGATTTCGACGCCCTTCACCGCGTTGATCGTCATCAGCGCGCCGGCGATTTCGGAATCGAGTTTGGCGTAGATCGGCGCGCCCCAACCGGCGGGCGCGTTTTCGGCGACGATTTCAATGACGGCGCCGATCGAAGAACCGGCTTTGCGGACGCCATCGAGATATTTCTCCCATTCCTGGGCCGCGACCGGGTCCGGGCAGAAGAAGGGATTGCGAGAAACCTCGTCCCAGTCCCAGCGGCCGCGGTCGATCTTGTGGGGGCCCACCTGCACCAGCGCGCCGCGCACGGAAACGCCCGCGACCACCTTGCGCGCAATGGCGCCGGCGGCGACCCGCGCGGCGGTTTCGCGCGCCGATGAGCGCCCGCCGCCACGATAGTCGCGGATGCCGTATTTCGCTTCATAGGTGAAATCAGCGTGACCCGGCCGGAACTTGTCCTTGATGTCGGAGTAATCCTTCGAACGCTGGTCGACGTTTTCGATCATCAGCGCGATCGGCGTTCCCGTGGTGACTTGCTTGCCGGTGGCCTCGTCGATGAACACGCCAGACAATATCTTCACCGCGTCCGGTTCCTGCCGCTGCGTGGTGAAGCGCGACTGGCCGGGACGGCGCTTGTCGAGAAAGCCCTGGATGTCGGTTTCCTCGAGCGGGATCATCGGCGGGCAGCCGTCGACCACGCAGCCGAGCGCTTTGCCATGGCTCTCGCCGAAGGTCGTGACGCGGAACAGATGGCCGAACGTATTGTGCGACATGGCGAACCCTTCGTCGCACGTCGTGCGACACGGACGCCTTGTGTCGCGCTTTGCCGCGCCCGTCAAATCGGCAATGGCGGCGCGCGGCGGGAGCGAGGCAGACGACGCCAGCGTCGCAAGTGGCGAAAAACCTGCTGAAGATCAAACCGCCGACGGGCTTTGTGATCGACTTTCATGCGGCGGGCCTGCCCGTTGTCGGCTCGTTCGACGCCGGCGCTGTCTACGCCATGACCGGGCGCGATCTGTCACATCGCTTGCACAAGGTAGGGCAGCAGGAAACGGGTGGGCGGGGCCCCTGGACGAAAGCTAGCAATGCATCGTCACTTCATCCGGAGCGCACGATGCACCGTCAGCAAGACCCAGCCATTCTCTATTTCGGCACGCCCGTCGCGCTGATCAGCACATCGAACGAGGACGGGACGGCCAATCTGGCGCCCATGTCGTCGATCTTCTGGCTTGGTTGGCGCTGCATGATCGGACTTGCCGCGCAGTCGAAAACGACCGAGAACCTCGTGCGTTCCGGCGAATGCGTGATCAACCTGCCCGACGACGGCATGGCGGCGGCCGTCAATCGCCTGGCGTTGACGACCGGCTCAGATCCCGTGCCGACTGGCAAGGCGAGGCGCGGCTACGTGCATTGCGCCGACAAGTTTCTGCGCGCGGGGCTCACGCCCGAAGAAAGCGAAATCGTCGCGCCGCCCCGCGCGCGCGAATGCCCTGTTCAACTCGAAGCGAAGCTGGAGGCGACCCATCAGATGGCCGTGCGCGATTGGCCAGGCGGCGCGTATTGCTTCGAATTGCGCGTATTGCGCGCGCATATCCACGACGGCGTCTTGATGCGCGGCGAAACGGATCGCGTCGATCCCGACCTCTGGCGGCCGCTCATCATGAGCTTCCAGAAATTCTACGGGCTCGGGCCGCAACTCGAACCCTCGGTGCTCGCGCAGGTTCCCGAGCGCCTCTATCGCACGCCCGATCACGCGCCGGTCTGAACGGACGGCCGCCACGGTGGCAAGCGTCGCGCCGGTCAGCGCGATCGAGCCCCCGCCTTGTCGGCCTTGGCGCGTTCGAGGCGCACGATCTCGAGATTTTCCTTCGCCGTGTCGTGCTTCGGATCGAGGCGCAAGGCCTGCTCGTAGTCGGCGATGGCGCGGCGTAGGTCGCCCTTGTTGCGAAAGGCCGCGCCGCGGTTGTTCCATGTGTTGGCGTTGGTCGGATCGCGCTTGATCGCGCGATTGTAATCCGCGATCGCGCGATCGTACTGTTCCTTGGACTGATAGGCGTTGCCGCGGTTTGTGAGAAACTTCGCGCGGGGCGAAATGCGGATCGCCTCGTTGAAGTCCATGATCGCGCGGTCGTACTGGCCCTCCTCTGCATAGGTCAGGCCGCGGTTGTCGAAATACGTCGGATCGTTCGGGTCGAGCTTGATCGCCTGATCCTCGTCGGCGAGCGCCTGCGCGGCGCGCCCGAGCTTCTTGTACGCGGCGCCGCGGTTGGAATAGGCGCGACTGCTTCTCGGATCGAGCTTGATCGCCTCGTCGTAGTCCTTGATCGCGCGCTCATAGTCCTTCTTGAAATAGTGGGCGGCGCCGCGATCCTGGTGCGCGAGGCTGAATTTCGGATCGAGCCGGATCGCCTCGTCGTAATCCTGTATCGCGCGGTCGTACTCGCCTTTGTCGCTGAACACGTTGCCGCGCACATTGAGGGCGTTGACGTCCTTCGGGTCGAGTCGCACGGCCTCGCTGGCGTCGGCGAGCGCGCGATCGAGTTTGTGTTCGGTGCGAAAGGCGTTGGCGCGCTCGCGGTAGGCGCGCGCGTTCTGCGGGTCGAGCGCGATCGCGCGGTCGAGATCGGCGAAGGCCCGTTTCAATTTGTTGACGTACCAGTACGCCGCGCCGCGATTGACCAGCGCGGCGGCGCGCTCCTTCGGCGCGTTTCTGGCGGCTCTCACCAAGACGTTGCAGGCGGCGATGCGCTGCTCCGGCGAGTAGGCGGAGGCGTCGTCGGCGGCGCAGATGTCGGCCTTGGCGTTGGCCTGGGCTTGCGCCGGCGGCGCGACGACGGCGGCAAGCACGTACATGATGGCGAGCGAAGGCGCGAAACGGCGCATGACAAGACCCCCCGGTCGGTCGGGAAGGCGGCTTTCGACCGCCGTCCCTCGAGTTCGTAGGCTAGGCTAGCCTCAGGGGGCCGGGCTGTGCGTGACAAAGGGCACGGCCCGACGGAGGACGCGTTCGTCCGTCAGCCGCGCTTCAACTCCGGATGCACGGTCTTGTCGATGATGTGCATGTCGCGGCCGATCACATGTTCCGTCGTGCCGACGATCAACGGATCGGGCGCGCGCACGATCGAATGATCCTTGTTCGGATAGGGCAAGGACGACAGGAAATGCGTCATGCAATTGAGACGCGCACGCTTCTTGTCGTCGGACTTGATGATCGTCCAGGGCGCGTCGGCCGTGTCCGTATAGAAGAACATGGCTTCCTTGGCTTCGGTGTAGTCGTCCCACTTGTTGAGCGAGGCGCGATCGATCGGCGACAGCTTCCACTGCTTCAGCGGATCGTGCTCGCGCGACTCGAAGCGTCGCTTCTGCTCCTCGCGCGACACCGAAAACCAGTACTTGAAGAGCCGCGTGCCGGATCGCACGATCATGCGCTCGATTTCCGGACACTGGCGCATGAATTCGAGATATTCGGACGGCGTGCAGAAGCCCATGACGCGCTCGACGCCGGCGCGGTTGTACCAGGAGCGGTCGAACAGACAGAGTTCGCCGCCCGACGGAAATTGCTGGATGTAGCGCTGGAAGTACCACTGCGTCTTTTCGCGCTCGGTCGGCTTCTGCAGCGCGACAACGCGCGCTGTGCGCGGGTTCAGGTGCTCCATGAAACGCTTGATCGTGCCGCCCTTGCCGGCGGCGTCGCGCCCCTCGAAGAGGATGATGATCTTTTCGCCGGTCTCCTCGATCCAGCGTTGCGCCTTCAGCAGTTCCTGCTGCAGCGCGATCATGTGCTCTTCGTAGGGCTTCACACGCATGCGCTGCGCGTACGGATATTCTCCGCTTTCGAACAGCTTGCGGATCAGCGTCGGATCATGACGCATCGTGCTCAGCGTCGGGTGGGGCTCAGGCTGCTCTTTGCCGTTCGCCTTGCCGGATTTGTCCTTGCCCTGATCCTTCTGGCCGGTCGCGGATTCTGCCTTGGCCGGGGCAATCGATTGGTTCGTCTGATTTATTTCCGCTGCGGGCTGGGCGGCCGGCGATTGAATGGACTTTTCTTCAAGCTTTTCGTCGTGATTCATCCGTCAGCCTCCTGACCGCGCGATTGGCGGGAAGACTGGAGAAAATCAGGCAGGTCCGCCTTGATCGGCCTCAACGGATTTGCAGAAAGTCGGTTCGCCGCGTGCGTCAGGCCGCTTTGACGGCCTTCGGGGAGGCGTCCGACCGCCACGGTTCGGCGGGCGCTCCAATCCACTGGCTGCTCGCTGGAATTTCTTCGCCCTTCATGACGAGCGTCAGCGGGCCCAGTTGCGCGAAGTCGCCGACCTGCGTGTCGTACAGCACGGTCGATCCGGCGCCGACCGTCACGCCCTTGCCCAGATGGACGCGGCCGACCTTCATCACCCGGTCCTCGTAGAGATGGGTCTGCAAGGCGCACAGCGAATTCAGAGCGCAGTAGTCGCCGACGGTCACGCAATCGAATTCGGTGATGTCGGTCATGTCCATGTACACGCCTTTGCCGAACTTCGCGCCGAATAGACGGAGCGTCCAGGGAAGGAACGGCGTGCCGCGCAAATGGTCGAGAAACACGCGGCCCGCCAGGCCCCAGTACATGACCGCCACCGCCTCCGTGCGCATCGCCCAGAACGACCACATCGGCTGCACTTGCGGCTCGTAGCGTCCCATGGTCCCCCATTTGACGCCGACGACGACCAGCGTCATCGCAGCCGAGATCACGACCGACGATACGATGAAGTAGAAGATGAATTCGCCGAAGTGGCGATCAAGGAGCGTCTGGCCGAACCATTGCACGGCCCACGTCCCGAACGTGATGTAGAGCATCGTCGGCAACGAGATGTGCACGGCTTCGAAAGTCGCGCGCAGCGCCTTCTTCCACCACGGCGGCTCGTAGGTCCAGTTCGCGCCGCCGCCGTCGAATTTCTGGCGCACCGGCAGTTTGATGGGCGGGGAGCCGAACCAGGTGTCGCCCTCCGACATGAGTTCGTTGGCCGGCGGCTTCGACTTGATTCCGATCAGGGCGCCCGACGGAATGTTGGCGCCTGGCGGCACGACGCCGTCGTTGCCGACGAACACGCGCGAACCGGTCTTGACGCTGGCGAGCGTCATCCAGCCGCGCCGGATGTCCTCGTCGCCGAGCACGACCTCGTCGGCGATGAAGCACTTGTCGCCGATGTCGACGATGTCGTAGCGGCCGGAGAGGTTCGTCGAAATCTCGGAATCCTTGCCGATGCCCGCGCCCATCAGGCGATACCATGTGCGCATGTAGATCGTCGCGAACAGCGACGACAGCGTCTCCAGCGTCACTTCAGTCGCCAGAGCCACCGCCCATTTGCGGAGGTAGAACCAGGAATAGACGGAATAGACGCCTTCCTTGACGCGTGGCAGCACCGCCCAGCGCACGACCGCGATGAACCCGACGGTCAAGAGCACCAGCGCAAAGGAGGTCGGCCAGGCGAACAGCGGAATGGCCGCGAGGTAGAGGCTGCGGTCGACGATGTCGAGCCACGAGTCCATCCGGTCGAACACCCAGAAGGCCGGGAAGATCGGCAGAAGGCCGAGCGGCGGAATGACCAGCAACAGGACCGTGTAGACGAATGTGTGCGTCATGCGGCGACCGCTGGAGGCGGTCGCCTGCGCAGGCAGTTCGGCCAGATCGACCATGCCGGTCTTGCGGGCTGGCGAACCGTCCCAGATTTCCTGCACGCCGATGCGGGAGCCCGCCGGCACGGACGTCAGATCCTTCAACTCGGCGCTCGCGCCGATGACGACATCCTCTTCGATCACGCAGGAGGTGCCGATATAGGCGTCGTCGCCGATTTCGACACGGCCGATGATGAGTTCGTTGCCCACGACGCGCGCGTTGGCGAGCTTGAGTTTGGCGCCGAGCGTGGCGCCCCTGCCGATCGTCACGAGATCGATGGCGCCGGCGTCCACCTCGCTGATGATCGCCTCGTCGCCGATCTTCGCGCCCATCGCCGAGAGGTAGAGGCGCATGATCGGCGAGGCCTGGAACCATTTGACATGGCACAGCGCCATGAGGTGCTGCGCCAGCCACCACCGGAAGTAATACGAGCCCCAAAGCGGGTAGCGGCCGGGTTTGGTGCGCCCGAGCAAAAGCCATTTCGCCGCGATGGAAATCAGGATCGTCGCAATGTTGATGCAGACGTAGACGCCGAGCAGCGAGACGATTTCGTTGAGCAGGCTGGCGTCGGGGTCGGTGAGCAGCATGTAGCTGACGAACACGCCGAGCCATTGCGCCGTCATCAGGCCCAGAATGAAGGGCAGGGCGATCGCCTGCGCCAGTCCGCACAGGAAACGCCGCAGCAACGGCGGCGGTTCGAACGACAGGTCGCGCGCTTCGCCCGCAGAATCCGCCTTTCCGTCGAGATGGGCGGCGATCGCGCGCAGCGAGCGCAGATTGTAGACGTCCTGCAGGGTGATCGAGGCCAGACGCGGCGTTTCCCGCACCGCCGAGACGAACCGCGCGGCCAGAAGCGAATGGCCGCCCAGGTCGGTGAAGAAGTCCGCGTCGAACGGAACGGCCTGCGGCGGCAGCACGCGTTTGGCTGCGTCCAGAAGCGTGGCCTCGGTCGCCGTACGCGCGTCCTCCTGCTCCTCGATGGGCGCGGCCGCTGTCAGCTCGGTCTTCTTGAGCTGGTTGCGGTTGACCTTTCCGGACGGCAGCTTCGGCAGGCTGTCGATGATCTCGTACCGCCCCGGCACCATGTAGGCCGGCAGGTTGGCGCGCAATTCGCCGCGCATCTGCTTGGGGTCGAGCGCGGCGCCTTTGTGCGCGACCAGGAAGGCGACGAGTTCGTCGATGCCCTCGACGGCGCGCAGCACGACGGCGGCCTGCGACACGCCCGCCAGATCGCCGAGCTTGGCCTCGATCTCGCCGAGCTCGACGCGAAAGCCCCGGATCTTGACCTGATCGTCGATGCGGCCGCGGAAATTGATTTCGCCCTGTTCATCCAGCACCACGGCGTCGCCCGATCGATAGAGGATCGGATCGTCGCCGCTCGACGAGAACGGGTTGGCGATGAATTTCTCGGCCGTCAGTTCGTCGCGCTTGAGATAGCCGCGGGCGACGCCAGGGCCGCCGATCAACAGCTCGCCTTCGATTCCGCGGTCCAGCAGGTTGAGCGCATCGTCGCAAACGTAGACGGAATAATTGGGGATCGGCCCGCCGATCGTCACCGGACGGTCGGCGCGCACTTCGGCCACCGTGGCGACGACGGTCGCTTCCGTCGGGCCGTAGGAATTGAAGATCGTGCGGCCCGGCTTGCACCAGCGCGCTGCGACGGCCGGCGGGCAGGCCTCGCCGCCGAGAATGATGACGCGCAGCTTCGGCGCGTCCTTCGGCATCATGGCGAGCAGGGTTGGCACCGTATCCAGGACGGTGACGCCGGCGTCTTCCAGGATGTCGGGCAGCTTGTCGGCTTCGCCCATGATCTGGGGCGTGGCGACGAACAGCGTCGCGCCGACCAGATAGGGTATCCAGATTTCCTCCATCGACAGGTCGAAGGCGACGGACGCGCCCTGGAAGACGATGTCGTTCTGGTTGACCCCGTAGACCTCGTTGGCCGAGCGCAGATAGTGGCAGATGTTGCGCCCGGTGATGACGATGCCCTTAGGGACCCCCGTCGAGCCGGAGGTGTAGATCATGTAAGCCGGATGGTCCGGCGTCGCCCCCAGCGCGCGCGCGTCGACCGGACTTGTGTCCGTCGGATCGACGATCGCCTCGTCGATCAGGATCGGGCAGGGCATGAGCCCTTCCGCTTTGAGGGCGAATTCGGCCGACGTCAGGAGCCCTTTGGCTTCCGCGTCGCTCAGGCAGACGGCGATGCGCTCCAGCGGCGCGTCGGCGTCGAATGGCAGCCAGGCGGCGCCCGTCTTGGCGATGGCGATCTGCGCGATCAGCAATTCCGGGCCGCGGGCCATCCACAGGCCGACCACGTCGCCCGGCCGCACGCCGCGCGCCACGAGCGCCCGGGCGATCCCGGTCGCGAGCGAATCGACCTCGGCGTAGTCGTAGATGCGTTCCAGCGTCTCCATCGCCGCGTGATGGGCGCGATGACGCACCGTGTCGGCGAAAACCTCCGCCAGGATTTCGTCGCGGATATGCTCCGGCGCCTTGCGTCCGTAGAGAACGGCCTTGTCCGGGACGTTTTCGAAAGCGCCGCGGTCGGCAGCCGCCGGAACGTCGTCCGCAACCAGCGAAGGGGATTCGATCTCGTTCATGCGGTTCGGCTAACTTCTTGTCGTCTCGCTGGTCGCCGTTCGGCGGAACGGCTCGTCAGCCCTTGTCGCGCCGAGCCTCGACCGCCCGCCGCGCCGCGCCGCTCACGTTGGGCGACGCTTAGCACATGTCACCGGGTTCGTCCTATCCCGCCCCCGGCCTGAACCGCTCATGAACGGGCCTCAGACCCAGCGCCCGCGGCCGTTGGCGAACACCAGCGCGCGCCCTTGGTGGATGGGGTTGGCGAAGGAATCGGCTGGCGCGACCCCGCCGATCAGGACCATCAGCGCGCGGGCGACCCCGCCATGGGCCGCCGCTACGGTCGGCCCGGTCAATTCGTCGAGCCAGGTTCGCACCCGGGCCGCCAGATCGGCGTAGCACTCGCCGCCCGGCGGCCGGAAGTTCCAGACGTCCTTTCGGCGCGCGGCCATGCCGCCGGGATCGCGTTCGGCGATTTCCGGCCAGGTCAGGTTCTGCCAGCGACCGAAGGAAAGCTCCATCAGCCTCGGATCGCGCTGAAACGGCTCCGCCGGCAGCCCGAGCGCCTCACGCGCCAGCGTCATGGTGTCGGCGGCGCGCGACAACGGGCTGGCCCAATAAGCGAGCGCGGCGGCGTCGAGCCCCTGCGCGCCGATCGCCTCGGCGAGCAGCGCGCCGACTTCCGTGGCCTGCGCGCGCCCGCGCGGCGACAGCGGCGTGTCGAGCTGGCCCTGGATGCGGCCCTCGGCGTTGTAGAACGTCTCGCCGTGGCGGATGAAGAACAATGGAGTCGAAAGATCGAAAGGCATCTGGTTCTGCGCGATTGACGAGTCTCGCCTTCGCCAATCGCACGCCGTGGCGGGCTGGAACAATGCCTCTCGAAAAATAATGCGGGCGGCGAAGGCGCCGCTCGCCAGCGCGTCGGACGCCGCGACTAGTGCTTCTTCTTCGAAGACTTCTGGACTTTCTCGGTCTTCTCCATGGACTTGTTGACGTCGGCGCGGCCGGTCATCGTCTTTCCATGGTTGGACGCGTCGTAGCTCTGGCTCATGGGATTGCTGGCGCCGGCGAATGCATGGGGCGCGGGCAGAATGATCGCGGCGGACAGGACGAAGGCGGTCAGCTTGCTCATGGACAATCTCCCGACGTGGTGCGAGGCGCGCCAGTTCGTCCGGCTCGCCCTCGATACCTGTCGCCGCAAGCTTGGCAGTAAAAGTGATCGGCATCACAAACCGTGCAAGAATCTCCGTCTCGTCCGCGGGGCGCCGGGAGCGCTTGCCGCTTTACCGGCCGACTGCCAAAAATGAAGGCGAGCGACCGGGCGCCGCAGCGACCGGCGGGAGGGCGGAATGTCGTATTCGGAACTGATTGGCGCGAGCGCAAACGCTGTGGTTGCGCGATTGCGGGCGGGCGAGATCACGCCGCACGATTGTCTCGATGCGCTGGAGGAGCGGATCGGGCAGGTCGAGGGCAAGGTCAATGCGCTGCCGATCCTGTGCTTCGATCGCGCCCGCGCCCATGCCGACGCCCTGATGAAGAAGCCCGTCGCCGAGCGCGGTCTGCTCGCGGGTTTACCCGTGCCGATCAAGGACTTGTCCTGGGTGAAGGGGGTTCGCTCGACGTCGGGCTCGCCGATTTTCGCCGATTTCGTGCCCGACAGCTCCGACATCGTCGTCGACAAGATCGAAGCCGAGGGCGGGATCGTCTACGCCAAATCCAACACGCCGGAATTCGGCGCCGGCGGCAACACGTTCAATCCGGTTCTCGGGATCACCCGCAACCCCTGGAACACTGCGCGCACGCCGGCCGGCTCTTCCGGCGGAGCCGCTGCGGCGCTGGCCAGTGGCACCGCCTGGGTGGCGCATGGGTCCGATATGGGCGGCAGCCTGCGCAATCCCGCGAGCTTCTGCGGCATCGTCGGCATGCGCCCGACGCCTGGCCGCGTCGCTTCCGACAATGACGGAATTCTGGATCAGACTCTCGGCGTGCAGGGTCCGATGGCGCGCACGGTCGAAGACCTCGCTTTGCTGTTCGACGCCATGTCCGGGGAGGATCGGCGCGACCTCCTCTCCAAGCCAAAGCCGGCGCAATCCTTCCTGTCTGCTGCGCGGGCCGGCTGGCTGCCCAGGAAGGTCGCCTATTCGCCCAATCTCGGCATAACGCCGGTCGATCCGGAGATCGCCGAGATCACCCGCAAGGCCGCGCTGCGGTTTGCGGAAGCCGGCGTGATCGTCGAGGAGGCGACGCCCGACCTGTCGGGGGCGCACGAATGTTTCGGCGTGCTGCGCGCTCGCAATTTCGCCACGAGCAAGGGACCGCTGCTGGACGAGCATCGGGACAAATTCAAGCCGGACCTGATCTGGAACATCGAGGCGGGCTTGAAATTGACCGCCGACCAGATCGCCCGCGCCGAGCGCCAGCGCGTCGAGCTCGCCCGACGCATGGACGCCTTCCTGCGGAACTTCGATCTGTTGCTCTGTCCGGCCACCATCGTTGCGGCGTTTCCGGTCGAGCAGCGCTACTTGACGCATTGCGCGGGCTACGAATTCCCGAACTACGTCGAATGGCTGGCGATCGCCTACGGTCCGACGCTGTGCGGCGTTCCGGCGATCTCGCTGCCCTGCGGCTTCACGCGCGAGCACTTGCCGGTCGGGTTGCAGGTCATCGCGCCGACCAACGAGGACGGCAAGGCGATCGCAGGCGCGCGCGCGCTCGAGAAAATTCTGGGACTGGACACAGTGAAGCCGGTGGACCCGAGATAGTCATCGCAGCGTCCACTGGCAGATCTTGTATCCGCTGCGGCGCTGCGCGAGGTCCATGTGCACATGGTCCTCGTGGAGCCCGTCCGACTCCGGGCCGAGCACGGTCGAGAATCGTGCGCAGGCGCTGTCCTTCAGCGCCGCGCCGAGAGCGGGGTCGTCGGCCTTGTCGACGAAGCGCATAGGGCCGCCGTCGACGAATTCGATCGCCGAGAGATCAATCGCGTCGCCGGTGGCGTGCTCCGACAATTTCGCCCCGGCTTGCCGATTGCGGCCGCGACAATCGTAGGCGTCCGCCGTCACGATGCGCTTGATCTTCCGTCCGGAAGTCGCTTCCTCGCAAAAATGCGCGCGCCGTGCTTTGAAATCGGACGGCTTGCCTGCATTCGAACGAGTCCGCTCGAGCGCGGGCCGATCCGGTCACCGGCCGACGCGCACGGCGATCGCGGCCGCATTCCAATCGACGGACCGCGTCGGTCGGCGCGAAAAAGCTCTTGCCATTCCCTCGCGCCTCTCATCCAGATTGTCGCGCCGCACGCAAGCCAGGAATAACGCATGCCGACCGAGCCCTCCGCCTTGTCCCTTGCGGAAATCCTTGGCATCGGCCGTCTTGCGGCCGAAGGCGGCGCGGGAGTCACGGACATCGTCGAACAGATGCATGACGCCGTCCTCGATACGCCGGGATTGGCGCCGGTGGCGCGGGGGCTGACCGGAGGCCTCACACGGCTGATCTACGGCAACATACGCGGCGCTTTCACGCTGGCGGCGCAGGCTTTCGGCGCCGGCGCCTCGCTGGTCGGGGCCGATGCGGACGACCGGGCGCGCGTCAGGAGCCTGGAGGTTGCGCTCGCCGCGCTCAACGGCGTGGTCGGCGACCATCTGGCCCGCACCGGCAACCCCCTTGCGCAGCAAATGCGATTGCGCCGCGACGGACGTCCGCTGAAGCTGGACCGGGAAGCGCTCGCGGCCGCCTATCCCCAAGCGACCGGCAAGCTTGCGATCTTCGTGCACGGCCTGTGTATGAGCGACCGACAATGGATGCGCTCGAACCACGATCACGGCGCTGCGCTGGCGCGCGACCTCGGGTATTCGCCTGTCTATCTCTCCTACAATTCCGGCCAGCACGTTTCGGTCAACGGCGGCGCCTTCGCCGCGGCCCTCGAATCTCTCGTCTCCGCGTGGCCGATCGAGATCGTCGATTTCGTGATCGTCGGGCACAGCATGGGCGGTCTCGTAGCCCGCAGCGCCTGCGTCCATGCGGAAAAGGCGGGCCACCATTGGCGCCGCGCCCTGCGAAAACTCGTCTTTCTCGGGACGCCGCATCACGGCGCGCCGCTCGAGCGGGTCGGCTCTTGGGTTCACACCATGCTGGGCAAGGCGCCCTACGTCGCGGCTTTCGCGCCGCTGGGCGCGATCCGCAGCGCCGGCATAACCGACCTGCGCTTCGGGAATCTCGTGGAGGAGGACTGGCAAGGCCGGGATCGCTTCACCCGCGAGCCCGACTCGCGCCGCGTCATCCCGCTTCCCGAGGGGGTCGTGTGCTACGCGATGGCGGCCACGACGGCCGCGTCCCCCGACAGCATCGAAGGGCGTCTCGTCGGCGACGGCCTGGTGCAGGTCGCAAGCGCGCTTGGCCGCCACGAGAACCCGGCCCGCGATCTCGGATTCCCGCCGGAGCATTGCTGGATCGCGACCGAAACCGGGCATTTGGAGCTGTTGAGCCGCCGCGCGGTCTATACCCAGATCGCCAACTGGCTCGCCTAGACGCGCTTCGCCTTCATCGGCGCGCTTTGCGAGATTTCGCTAGCGCGCACCAGATCGCGGGAAGCGACCAGCAGGCGTTCGAATTCGGCGAGTTCGGCCGGCGGCATGCGCCCCAGCGTCTCGTCGACGAAGCCCTGCTGCGCCTCGATGCCCTTCTGCGCCGCGATCCGGCCGGCCGGAGTGAGGAAGATTGCGTGCGAGCGCCGGTCGCTGGCGATGGTGCGGCGTTCCACGAGCCCGGCGGCGGCGAGCCGGTCGATCAGCCCTGAGATGTTGCCCTTTGTCACGTAGAGCCGTTCGGCCAGGTCCTGCTGGCTGAGGCCCTCACGCTCGGTCAGCGTCGTCAACACGTCGCACTGCGCGATCGAGAGGCCGACGGCTTTGAGCCGGTTGGTCACCGCCAGTCTGATCCTCGTCTCCAGTCGCACGAACCGGAACCAAACGCGCGAGGCATCGGTCAATTTGCGCAGCTCCCTCGAATCCCGCCTTCACAGGTTACTTAGCCGTTTTTCGGCCGTTACGACAGACGGCGCCTCCCGCGACGCATGGCCCCGTGGATTTGCCGCGCATCCTCTTGTAGAAGCGACGCCTTGCCGCTTTGCCGTCCCCGGCGCGCCGGGAGGCGGGCGGGGAAAGTTTTTGCCGTTCGGGAGGAACGCGAAATGCTCGGATTGATGCAGAATTGGCCGTTGTTGCAGCACAAGATCATCGATCATGCGGCGCTGCAGTTCGGCGATCAGGAAGTGGTGACCCGCTCCGTCGAGGGGCCGATCCACCGGACGAACTACCGCCAGGTTCGCGAGCGCGCGCTGAAAGTGGCGCAGCGTCTCGCCAAGGACGGAATCAAACTCGGCGACCGAGTCGCGACGCTCGCCTGGAACACCTGGCGCCATCTCGAGGCCTGGTACGGCATTACCGGCGTCGGCGCGATCTATCACACCGTCAATCCGCGCCTGTTCCCTGAACAGATCGCCTGGATCGTCAATCACGCGCAGGATCGCGTGATGATGCTCGATCTGACGTTCGTGCCGCTGATGGAAGCGGTTCAGGACAAGTGCCCGTCGATCGAGCGCTACGTCGTCCTGACCGACAAGGCGCATATGCCGGCGACCAAGCTCAAGAACGCCGTCGCCTATGAGGACTGGATCGCCGAGGTCGACGGCGATTTCGTATGGGCCGAGTTCGACGAGAATACGGCCGCCGGCCTTTGCTACACCTCCGGAACGACGGGCGACCCCAAGGGCGTGTTGTATTCGCATCGCTCCAACGTGTTGCACGCTCTGCAGGCCTGCATGAAGGACACGCTGTCGGTCTCCGCGCAGGATTCGATCCTGCCGATCGTGCCGATGTTCCACGCCAACGCTTGGTCGCTCGCCTTCTCCGTGCCGCTCGCGGGCGCGAAGTTCGTGATGCCCGGCGCCAAGCTCGACGGCGCGTCGGTCTACGAATTGCTCGAGACCGAGAAGGTGACCTTCTCCGCCGCCGTACCGACTGTCTGGCTGATGCTGATGCAGCACATGCAGGCTCACAAGGTCGAACTGCATACGCTGCAGCGTGTGGCGATCGGCGGTTCGGCGTGCCCGCCCTCGATGATCGAATATTTCGAGGAGCGGGGCGTGACGGTCTATCACGCCTGGGGCATGACCGAGATGAGCCCGATCGGCACGATCGGCGCGATCAAGCCGGCGCTCGGCGGCCTCAAGGGCAAGGACCTGCTCGCCATCAAGTCCAAGCAGGGCCATGCGATATTCGCCGTCGAAATGAAGATCACCGACGACGAGGGCAAGCAGTTGCCGTGGGACGGCGTGAAGTTCGGCCGCCTCAAGGTCAGGGGGCCGGCGATCGCGCGCCGCTACTTCAAGCGCGAGAACGAGGAGATTCTCGACGACGAGGGCTACTTCGACACCGGCGACGTCGCCACGATCGATCCGAACGGCTACATGCAGATCACCGATCGCGCCAAGGACGTCATCAAGTCCGGCGGCGAATGGATTTCCTCGATCGATCTCGAAAATCTCGCGGTCGGCCATCCGGAGATTGCGGAGGCCGCGGTCATCGGCGTGGCCCATCCCAAATGGGACGAACGCCCGCTGCTCGTGGTCGTCGCCAAGGACGGCAAGGAGCCGGACCGCGATACGATCCTGAAGTACATGGACGGCAAGATCGCCAAGTGGTGGATGCCCGACGATGTGCAGTTCGTCCGCGAAATTCCGCACACCGCGACCGGCAAGATCAACAAGCTCAAGTTGCGCGAGGAGTTCAAGGACTACAAGCTGCCGGGCGAGTGAACGTCGCGGGACGCGACAAGGACAGGCGCGGCGTGAAATGACGGAAGTGCGATGCGGCGCCTGATCCTCGAAGAGCCTGTATCGAAATCGGCGATCTGGAGCCTGCGGCTGGCCGCGTTCGCGCTGGCGGTCGCAGGCGTCTCCGTCGTCGTGACGCGATTCCAGCTGGTCGACGTCCCGGCCGGGCTCGCGGTCTTCGCTTCTGCGATCCTGCTCGATTGTCTCGCCCTGCTGCTGGCCGGCGCGGCCGCCGTGATCATCTGGCGGACCGGCCGACACGGGCTTTCGCAGGCCCTGGCGGGGACGGCGCTCGCGCTCGTTCTGCTGGCCTATCCCGGGTACATGGCGTCGCAGGCGGCGCGCCTGCCGCTGCTCAACGACATCTCGACCGACATCGCCGATCCGCCGGAGTTTTCGCTGTCGAAGCGCGCGACCGAAGCGCGCGGCGGGCGCAATCCGCGCAGCCGCGCGCTGCCGGAGCGGCAGCCCCAGCGCGCAGCCTATCCGGGGGTTCAGCCGGTTCTGCTCGAACTGGAAGGCGACGAGGCCTATCAACTCGTTCTGAAGGCCGTGCAGGCCATGGGCTGGAAGATCGTCGATCAGTCTCCGCCCGGCGGTCGCGCAGGGCTCGGGCATGTCGACGCAATCGCGCGCACGTTGATCATGGGATTTCCGGACGACATCACGATCCGCGTCGCGCCGCTCGCGGGCCAGACGAAAATCGACGTGCGTTCGGTGTCCCGCTACGGGCGCAACGATTTCGGCGTCAACGCCCGGCGGATCGAGCGTTTCGCCGAGGAGCTGCAGACGCAGCTCGATGCGAAATAGCCATGCGTTTGCTTGCACCCGGCGTGGCGCTGGTCGCGGTTGCAGTCGCGTCCGCGGCGCGCGCAGACGATACGGCCTATCGCGCCTGCATCGGCAAGGCCGGGTCGATGGACGCCGCGCTCGTCCGTTGCGGCGACGAACTCTTGAAACGCGCAAACGCATCGCTCGAAGACGCCTGGCGCGCGGCGCTTGCCGACATGCCCGGCGACGCTGCGAGGAGGGCGCTGAGCGAGGAACAGGCCGCCTGGGCCGCATTCCGCGACAAGTCTTGCCTGGCGTTCTCGACCGGAGATTTCGCGCGCGACGTTCAGGCCGTGAGCTTTCCGGTCTGCCGGGCGGGCGTGATCGACGCGCGCGCGAAGTATCTCAGAAGCCTGACCGACAACTAGGTCGCGCGGCGGTAGCGTCCGTTGACGGTGATCGGCCCTTCCGCGACCGCCACGCCTCGCGTGACCAGATCCTCGATGTGCGCGAGCACGCTCAACGCCGCGGCGTTGACGAGGCGCGGATCGAGGCCGTCGTAGATGCGCGCGACCATGTCCGGGATCGTCTCGTCGCCGGCGTGCAGGCGGCGCACGATCGCTGCTTCGCGCTGGCGGCGATGCGCGGCGAGCGCGCGCAGATAGCGCTGCGGCTCAGTGACGGGTCCGCCGTGGCCCGGCCACAGCAACGTGTCGTCGCGCGCGCGCAGCTTGTCGAGTGAAAACATGTAGTCGGTCATGTTGCCGTCCGGCGGCGCGACGATCGACGTCGACCAGGCCATGACGTGATCGCCGGAGAAGACCGAGCGTTCCTCGGGCAGCGCGAAACACAGATGGTTGCTGGCGTGGCCGGGCGTCTCGATCGCGACGATCGTGTAACCGTCGCCTTCGACCCTGTCGCCGTCCTTCATCACGCGCGCTGGCGCATAGTCGCGGTCGTGAGAGGAATCGAGGCCGCTCTCCGGCCCGCCTTTGGCGACGAACGGCGCGCAGCCGACGATCTTCGCGCCAGTGCGCTCGGCTAGAAGCTTCGCGCCCGGCGAATGGTCCTTGTGGGTGTGGGTGACCACGATGTGCGCGATGCGCTCGCCCTCGAGCGCGTCGATGATGGCCTGCGTATGCGTCTCGCTCTCGCGCCCGGGATCGATGACCGCGACGTCGCCGCGCCCGACGATATAGGTGCAGGTTCCCGTAAAGGTGAAAGGTCCGGGATTGTTCTCGACGAGCCTGCGCACCAGCGGCGAGATCTGTTGGATCTCGTCCGGCTTCACGTCGAAGGCCGTGGAATGGATCAGTTTGTCGTCGGCGTCGGCGGTCATGGCGTTTCCGTGCTTATGATCGTGCAACCATCCGTCTCGCGTCGACAATGTCAATGGTCACTGGAAATTCCGGCCCTTCGGCAGCGCGTCGCGCGCGATTGCGGAGCCGCTGGAAAACAGATCGGGCGCCGGCTGCTTTTCGCGCGGATGCTGTGGCCTTCGGATTTCGTCGGCGCGCGCCAGCGTGTCGATCTCCGCGCTGCGCCGGGACAGCTTTGAAAGCAGCGACGTCATATCCTCGATGCGTTCGGCCACGATGTGGATGACGCCGGACTCGTTCTGATACTTGCCGGAGACAGCGACGAAGCGCGCGCCGATCACGACCGGCCGCAACTTCTCGAACAGCTTCGGCCAGACGATGATATTGGCGACGCCTGTCTCGTCTTCCAGGGTCATGAACACGACGCCCGACGCCGTGCCCGGGCGCTGGCGCACCAGCACGAGTCCGGAAACTTTCGCGCGCGAACGTTTCGTCGTCGCAAGATCGGCGTTGCGCATGACGCCGCGCGCGTCGAGTTCGTCGCGTACGAAAGAAACGGGATGGGCGCGCAGCGACAGTTTGAGACGCCGGTAATCTTCGATGACCTCCTCGCCGGGCGGCATGGGCGGCAGGTTCGCATCCGGCTCCGTCGCGCGAAAGGAGAGGGGACGCAACAACGGCAGGTCGTCCTTGTCGCCGGCGCGATTGAGGCCTTTGACGGCCCACAAAGCGTCGCGCCGCTCGAGGCCGAGCGAAGCGAAGGCGCCGGCGCCGGCGAGCAGCTCCAGCGCGCGCGTCGAAACTCCCGTTCGCAGCCAGACGTCGCGCACGGAATCGTAGCCGCGCCCACGACAGGCGACGAGCTTTTGCATCTCATCCTCCGCTAGGCCGGAGATCAGGCGGAAGCCGAGCCGCAGCGCATGGCCGCCTTCGATGTGTTCGGCCATCCATGCGTGGCGCGGGTGCAAATTCCCTCTCCCCGCACAAGCAGGGCGAGTGGGCGACGCATTCTCCAGCGTGCAATCCCATTCCGACGCGTTCACGTCTGCTTCCCGAACTTCGACGCCGTGCTCGCGCGCATCGCGCACGATCTGCGCCGGCGCGTAGAAACCCATGGGCTGCGCGTTGATCAGCGCGCAGGCGAAGACGTCGGGATAAAAACATTTCATCCACGCCGAAGCGTAGACGAGCAGCGCGAAGGACGCCGCGTGGCTCTCGGGAAAACCGTAGGAGCCGAACCCTTCGATCTGCTTGAAACACCGTTCCGCGAAATCGCGCTGGTAGCCGCGCACGACCATGCCCTCGACCATCTTGGCCTGGAACGTTCCGATCGTGCCGATACGCTTGAAGGTGGCCATGGCGCGCCGCAGCCTGTCGGCTTCGTCGGGCGTGAAGCCCGCCGCCACGATGGCGATCTTCATCGCCTGCTCCTGAAATAGCGGCACGCCGCAAGTCTTTTTCAGAACGTCTTCGAGCTCCTTCGACGGAAATTCGACGGGCTCGAGGCCGAGGCGGCGCCGCAGATAGGGATGCACCATGTCGCCCTGGATCGGCCCCGGCCGCACGATGGCGACCTCGATGACGAGATCGTAGAAGCATCGCGGCCGCAGACGCGGCAGCATGGACATCTGCGCGCGGCTCTCGATCTGGAATACGCCGATCGTGTCGGCGGCCGAGATCATGTCGTAGACCGGCTCCCGCTCCGCCGGGATTTCGGATAGCCGCAACCTTTGTCCGTAATGCCGGTCGAGCAGATCGAGCCCCTTGCGCAGGGCGGTGAGCATGCCCAACGCCAGCACGTCGATCTTGAGTATGCGCAGCGCGTCGAGATCGTCCTTGTCCCATTCGATCGTCGTGCGGCCGTCCATCGCGGCTGGCAGGATCGGGACGACCTCGTCGAGCCTGTCGCGCGTGATGACGAAGCCCCCGGTATGCTGCGACAGATGGCGTGGGAAGCCGGCGATCTCGTGCGCGAGTTCGAGCGTCTTGGCGAAGCGCGGTTCTGACGTACTCAGCCCGATGCGCGCGGCGACGTCGAGCCCCGTCGTCTCGCGTCGCCCCCAGACCGCGCCGGACAGGGCCGACAGAACGTCTTCGGAAAAGCCGAAAACCTTGGCCGTCTCGCGGATCGCCGAACGGCCGCGATAGGTGACGACGCTTGCCGTCAGGCTCGCGCGGTCGCGGCCATAGCGTTCGTAGATGTACTGGATCACCTCCTCGCGGCGTTCATGCTCGAAGTCGACGTCGATGTCGGGCGGCTCGCGCCGTTCCGCCGAAATGAAGCGCTCGAACAGAAGGTCGTGTTTCGTCGGATCGACTTCCGTTATGCCGAGGCAGAAACAGATCGTGGAATTGGCCGCCGACCCGCGCCCCTGCGCGAGGATGCCGCGCGAGCGTGCGAAGCGGACGATGTCGTGCACCGTGAGAAAATAGGCGGCGTAGTCGAGCGTTGCGACGAGCTTCAGTTCGTGCGCGACGATCGCCTGAATGCGCGCAGGAACGCCGCCGGGCCAACGGATTCTTGCGCCTTCGGCCGTGAAATGTTCGAGCGCCTTCTGTTCGCTGGCGAAGCCTTCGCGCAATTCGGACGGATATTCGTAGGCCAGTTGATCGAGCGAAAAATCGATGCGGTCGAGAAAGCGAACCGTCTCGGCGACGACGTCCGGCGCGTCGGAAAACAGTCGCGCCATCTCCTGCGGACTTTTCAGATGACGTTCGGCGTTGAGGCCGAGCAGGCGCCCGGCGGCGTCGAGAGTTTTCCCTTCGCGGATGCAGGCGAGCGCGTCCGCGAGTTCGCGCCGCTCAGGCGCGTGCATGAATACGTCGTTGACGGCGATGAGCGGCAGGCCGGTCTCGCGCGCGAGGTCGAGACGTCTTGCGAAATCGCGGCGCATATGACGACCATAGGCGGCCGTGAGCGCGAGCCAGAGGCGGCCGTGAGCGGCGTCGCGAAGACGCGCGAACTTGTCTCTTGCGCCGCGAGCGGCGGGGAGATCGGCGTCAGTGCGGGACGAGCGCTCCATCGCAATCAGCAGCAACCCTTCCGCATGGTCTGGCAGATCGTCGAGCCGCAGCAGGGCTTTGCCTTTTTCCGCGCGCATGTTCGCCTGCGTCAGCATGCGGCAGAGACGCCCCCAGGCGGCGCGGTCCTGCGGATAGGCGAGAATGTCGGGCGTGTCGTCTTCGAACACGAGTCGCGCCCCGGACGCGATCTTCAGCGCGCCGATTTCCGCGCGCCGTTCGCGGGCGTAGACATGCGCGCGCACGACGCCGGCGACCGAATTGCGGTCGGCGATCCCGATCCCCGCAAGGCCGAGACGCGCCGCCTGCGCGACCAGCTCCTCCGGATGCGACGCGCCGCGCAGGAAGGAGAAATTCGTCGCGACGGCGAGTTCGGCGTAGGTCACCCGAACACCCCGTGCACGAACCAGCGGGGTTGCGCGGTTTCGCGGCCGAACAGCCCCTCGCGGAAGAGCCAGAAACGTCCGCCGCGCTTGTCCTCGATGCGAAAATAATCGCGGGTGAGGCCTGCGTCGCGCCACCATTCCGGCGCGATGCGTTCGGGGCCTTCGTAGGCGGCGATTTCGTGCGTCGTGCGCCGCCAGCGAAACCGCAGCGGCGGGCCGTCCGGCACGGCGGCGATCGCCTCGATCGGCTCCGGCTTTTCGAGAAGGCGCGCAGGGCGCGCAGGCGCGTCCTCGCCGGGCGCAGCCGTCGCCGGCGAAGGCGTACGCCGCGCCGTCGCCGCCGGCGTCGCCAGACTGACGAATTCCGGAACATGCGTGTCCTGGAAGACGAGACGCTGCACGCGCTGCGCGCCGAACCGCGCGCCGAGCCGGTCGACGAGATCGACGAAGCCTTGCCGGCTCTGTCCGTCGCGCGCGGCCGCGTCGACCAGATCCATCTGCGGCGCGCCGTCGACCCGCTCGACCGCAGTCGCTGCGAGCCGCATCACGTCGAAGCCGTAGCCTGTGTCGAGGCCGTCCTCGCCGAGCGCGTCGATTTTCTCGCGCAAGAGACGCACGAGCGTCGGCGCGTCGCGCAAAGGCCGGCCCGCGCCGGCCTCGATATGACGCACGACGCCGTCGACGCGAAAGAAGCTCGCGCAAATCCGCCGCGCGCCCTCGCCGTGCCGTTCGAGCAGGAGGCCGAGGTCGCGCGCGAGATCAGCGAGGATGATCTCGATGTCTTCGCGCCGCGCCACGCCCTCGGCGAAACGGCGTTCGGCCATGTAGGGCGGAGCCTCGAAGCGCGGCGAGATCGGATCGCGCCGCGCGCCGACGATGGCGTCGAGCCGCGCGACGAAACCGGCGCCGAACCGCGCGGCGAGCGGCGCGCGCGGCCGCGTCAGAAGATCGCCGACGCGCGTCAGCCCCATGGCGCGCAGATCCGCGACGGTCTCCTCGTCGACGCGCAGCGCGGCGACAGGCAGAACGCGCAGGATTTTCGCCGCCGCCGTGTGATCGCCGTCGGCCAGAACGCGTATGGCGGAGAACCGCGCCAGCGCCCAGGCGAGCGCCGGATTGGGCGCGATCGCGCAACGCGCGCCAAATCCCTGCTCGGCGAGCCGCCCTTCGATTTGGTCGATCATCGCCCCCTCGCCGCCGAACAGATGCGCGCAGCCTGCGATGTCGAGCAGCGCGCCGTCGGGCGCGTCGACGGCGGACAGCGGCGTGAAACGGCGCAGCCAGTCGGCGATCGAGGCGAGCAGCGCAGCTTCGGCGTCCGGCTCCGCCTGCCGCAATTCGAGATCGGGCCGCATGGCGCGCGCCGTCGCCAGCGCCATGCCCGGGCGCAATCCGGCCTTCAGCGCTGCGGCGTCGACCGCGACGAGACTTTGGGCGCTGGCGATTTTGGTCCAGATCGCCAGAGGAACGCTCTCATGCGGAAAGCGCGGCGCGCCCTCCAGCCGCCGAACCCGATCGGTCGGCAGGAAGGGCAGGTGGATCGACAAACAACGCATGCAACGCGACCTCGTGCACTCTTTCCGAATCGAAACCGAAGACGCCGCGCGCCTTGACGAGGCGCGCGCCGATCGATAGCGGGCCGGGCAGGCCGAAACGGCTGCTTCCGACCTGTTGGTGCGAACCGCTTCGCCGCAGCGCCTCGATCCGGGTCTCGGCCGCCGACGAGAGACGCGAGGCGGCGCCCGCCAGCGCCAGCGGAACAAGAAAGCCCGCGCCGCCGCCGGCGCGTGCGGCCAACGCCAGGCGACGCGAGGCGTCGAGCGTATAGAGACGCTCGGGGATGGCGCTTTCGCCGAGAACGGCGGCGACCGCCGGACATTTGAGCGCTTCCTCCATCGCCCGCAGCGTCTCGCGCGGCCCCTGCGTGCGCACGATCACGAGATTGGCCGGATCGACGCCGACCTCCACGAGCCCCGGCCCATAGGGCGCGCCGGTCTCCAGCGCGACGAAATCCTCGACCGTCAGCACGAGCCCGGCCTGTGGCCGGCCGCGGGCGCAAGCCGCAGCGAGACGCAACGCCAGCCCGAGCGCGGCGTGTGCGTCCGCAGCCGAGGCCGGAACGATTTCGTGCAATTGCCCGGCGAGGCGGGACGCGGATGGAAAAGGCGATCCTGCCGCGCCGGAGCGCCGCGAGGGCGCATGCGTAAAGTTCGACTGCGCAAAGTTCGACTGCGCAGGGTTCGAGCCGCCGCGCGCTTCGATGCGGGCGATCTCGCGACGCAAAAAAGCCAATCGTTCCGAACTGCCGCGAAGCGACATCGGGCGCGCCTTTCAGTTGTTCTCTATTTGTTCTATCATTCGGCGCCGTTGAAAAAGAGTCAAGTCGGGCGGCGACGATCCGCCGCCGAGGCGCGGGCCGGGCGCAATCGGCATAACAAAAGCGAATAGGGACGCCTGAAAACGAAACTGACGCCAATCAGACCCGCTGTTAATGCAATGACAAGAACGGGAGTCTTGATCCACAGGCTCCAAGCGGCACAATGCGACGCGCTATGAATGCGCTTGCGCGCCAATGAACGCCGAAGAGGGAACCGGAGGGACGCATGATCAATTTCACTCGCAGACACACGCTCGCCGCACTAGCTGTGGCCGCCACCGCGCTCAGCCCGCTCGGCGCGCGCGCCGAAGATACCGTCAAGGTCGGCGTCATCCTGCCGATGACCGGGCAGGCCGCCTCCACCGGCCGCGAGATCGCCGCCGCCATCAATCTCTATCAGGCCCAGCATGGCGATAAGGCCGGCGGCAAGAAGGTCGAGGTCATCGTCAAGGACGACACCGGCGTCGCCGACATCACCAAGCGTCTCGCGCAGGAGCTGATCGTCAACGACAAGGTCTCGTTCATCGCCGGCTTCGGCCTCACCCCGCTGGCGCTGGCCGCCGCGCCGATCGCCACGCAGGCGAAAACGCCGGAAATCGTCATGGCCGCCGGCACGGCGATCATTACCGAAGCTTCGCCCTTCGTCGTGCGCACGAGCTTCACCTTGCCGCAGAACACCAAGCCGATCGCCGACTGGGCTCTGAAGAACGGCATCAAGAAGGTCGTGACGCTCGTTTCCGACTACGGCCCGGGCATCGACGCGGAAAAGACCGTCGTCGCCACGATCAAGGCCGGCGGCGGAGAGGTGCTGGAATCGCTGCGCGCGCCCCTCAAGAATCCGGAGTTCGCGCCCTTCCTGCAGAAAGCCAAGGACCTGAAGCCGGACGCGCTGTTCCTGTTCGTGCCTTCGGGCCAGGGCGCCGCGCTGATGAAGCAGGTGTCCGAGCGCGAATTCGCCAAGGACGGCATCAAGGTCATCGGCACCGGCGACGTGACCGACGACGAGCAGGTCAACGGCATGGGGGATCCCGTGCTCGGCATGATCACGTCGATGAACTATTCGGCCGATCACGACTCGCCGGAGAACAAGGCTTTCGTCTCGGCGTTCGAAAAGGCCAACCCCGGCATGCGCCCGAACTTCATGGCTGTCGGCGGCTATGACGGCATGGCCCTGATCTACAAGGCGCTCGACAAGACCAAGGGCGACACGGACGGGACCAAGCTCGTCGAGGCGATGAAGGGCATGGCGTGGACCAGCCCGCGCGGCCCGATCTCGATCGATCCCGAAACGCGCGACATCGTCCAGAACGTCTATATCCGCAAGGTCGAGAAGAAGAACGGCCAGCTCTACAACGTGGAGTTCGAAACGGTTCCGAACGTCAAGGATCCGTTCAAGGCCGCCAAGGCGGCGGGCAAGTAAGATCGCCCGCCGCTTCGCGCCTCGTCGTCATTGCGAGGCGCGTTAGACGAAACGACGAAGCAATCCATCCGTCGTGACGGGGAGATGGGTTGCTTCGCTTTCGGGGCGAAGTCGGCGGCAGTCGCTTTCACAACGCCGGCTTCCGCCAGCTTCGCAATGACGCACGGAGAACTCTCGTGTTGACGGTTCTGTTCGACGGGCTCGCCTACGGCATGCTGCTGTTCGTTCTGGCGGTGGGCCTGTCGATTACGCTCGGCCTGATGAATTTCATCAATCTCGCGCATGGCGCCTTCGCCATGGCGGGCGGCTACATCGCCGTCGTGCTGATGCAGCGCTTCGGCCTGTCGTTGTACTGGAGCCTGCCGGTCGCCTTCGTCGTCACGGCCGCGCTCGGCGCGTTTCTCGAGCGCACGCTCTATGTCCATCTCTACGACAAGCCGCATCTCGAGCAGGTGATGTTCACCATCGGCCTTGTCTTCATGTCGGTCGCGGCCGTCGACTATTTCATGGGCGCGAGCCCGCAGATCGTCGACGTGCCGAAGTCGCTGGAGGGGAATTTCGACATCGGCGATCTCTCGATCAACAAATATCGCCTGTTCGTCATCGTGTTCTGCGCGGCGCTGACGGTCGCGCTGCAACTCGGGCTTTCGAAGACGCGTTTCGGTTCGCGCCTGCGCGCCGCCGTCGACGACGCGCGCGTCGCCCGCGGCCTCGGCGTCAACGTCACGGCGATCTTCGCGCTGACGTTCGCGTTCGGCTCCGGACTCGCCGGCCTCGGCGGCGCGCTCGGCGCGGCGATCTTCAGCCTCGATCCGCAATTTCCGTTGAAGTTCATGATCTATTTTCTGGTCGTGATCGCGGTCGGCGGCACGACGACGATCACAGGCCCCTTCTTCGCCTCCATCCTGCTCGGCGTCGCGGATGTCGCCGGAAAATATTACACGCCGACCATCGCCGGCCAGAAGATCCAGATCGGCGGCTTCGTCATCTATACGATCATGGTTCTCGTCCTGATCTTCAGACCGCAAGGCCTGTTCGGCCGCGCGCCCGGAAAGTGAGACGGCGATGATCGACAGCGCCCTCCATGCCACGCAGGGCGGCGAAAGCCGCGCCATGGCCTATTTCGCAGAGCGCGCCCGCTGGCGCTGGCCAGAGGTCGCGCTGTGGGTCGGCGCATTCGCCTTGGCTTTCCTGTTTCCCAGCCGCTCGCTGCTGTTCAACGAAGTCGCCATCCTCGCGCTGTTCGCCGTGTCGCTCGACATCGTGCTCGGCTACGCCGGCATCGTGTCGCTCGGCCACGGAGCCTTTTTCGGCCTCGGCGCCTATACCGCGGGCCTGCTCGCGAAGGCGGGCGCGGGCGCCGCGCCCTTGAGCGACCCGACGTTCGGGCTTCTCGTCTCGGCGCTGGTCTGCGGCGCCGTGGGCTACGTCACGAGCTTCCTCGTATTGCGCGGCGCCGATCTGACTCGCCTCATGGTGACGCTCGGCGTGGCCTTGATCTTTCAGGAGCTGGCCAATCGCATGGCCTGGCTGACGGGCGGCGCCGACGGCCTGCAGGGCGTCATGCCCGCGAAGATACTCGGCCTGTTCGATTTCGATCTGTATGGGCGCAACGCCTATCTCTATTCGCTGACCGTGTTGTTCGTCCTGTTCGTGATCATCCGGCAGATTATGCAATCGCCCTATGGCGTGTCGCTGCGCGCAATCAAGGGCAACGCCCTGCGCGCGGCGGCGGTCGGCATCCCCGTCAATCGTCGTCTCAATGCGGCCTATACGCTCGGGGCGGCCTACGCCGGTGTCGCAGGCGCCCTGCTTGCGCAGACGACCGCCTTCGTCTCGCTCGACGTGCTGGACTTCCACCGTTCGGCCGACGTCATGCTCATCGTCATCTTCGGCGGCGTCGGCTCTCTGTACGGGGCGGTCGTGGGCGCTGCGGCCTTCAAGGTCATGTACGACGTTCTGGCGGCCGCGACCCCGCAATACTGGCAGTTCTGGCTCGGCCTCGTTCTCGTATTGCTCGTGCTCTTCGTTCGCGGCGGCGTCATGGGGCTGGCGACCGGGCTCTACGCGCGCCTCAAGCGCGCCGGAGGCGGCCGATGAGCGACGTTCTTGCGACCCGGAATCTCGTTCGTCGCTTCGGCGGCCTCGTGGCCACCAATGACGTGACGTTCACGCTGCCCGCCGGCGCGCGCCACGCGCTCATCGGTCCGAACGGCGCGGGCAAGACGACCTTCGTCAATCTTCTCTCGGGCGTCCTGACGCCCACGTCCGGCCAGGTCTTTCTCGACGGCCATGACGTGACCGACTGGCCAGTGCACAAACGCGCGCGCGCCGGGCTCTCGCGCACGTTCCAGATCAATCAGCTCTTCAACGAGTTCACGCCGCTGGAGACGATCGGCCTCGCCCTCTCGGAGGCGCACGCCGAAGGCGCGCAGTTCTGGCGGCGGGCCGGCACCAGCCGCGCAGTCGTCGACGAGGCCGTTTCGATCCTCGAACAACTCGACCTCGGCGACGTGATGGAAGAGCGCGTCGGCTCGTTGCCCTATGGCAAACAGCGGCTGCTCGAAATCGCCATCGCCGTCGCCCCGAAACCGAAGGTGCTGCTGCTCGACGAGCCCGCCGCCGGCGTGCCGGAAGGCGAACGCGAACAGATCCTCGACATCGTCGCCGCGCTCCCGAAAGAAATGGCGCTGGTGCTGATCGAACACGACATGGACCTCGTTTTCCGCTTCGCCAAGACGATTTCGGTGCTGGTGCAGGGCGGCCTCTTCGTGGAGGGGACGGCCAGCGAGGTCGCTCGCGACCCGCGCGTCAAACAGGTCTATCTCGGCGAGAGCGAGGTGGAGCATCACCTCGATGCGCCGGAAGGAGGCGCAGCGTGACCGAACTCCTGCGCATCGACAATCTCACTGCCGGATACGGCGAAGCGATCGTCCTGTCCGACCTCGCTTTCTCGGTCGCCCAGGGCGAGGCGCTCGCGCTTCTGGGCCGCAACGGCGCCGGCAAGACGACCTTGCTCAACACGATCGTCGGCCTTACGCGCCGCCGGTCCGGTACGATTGCGCTGTCAGGCAGGGACGTCACGGGACTGAGGCCCGATCAACGCGCCAACGCGGGCGTCGGCTGGGTGCCGCAAGAGCGCAACATCTTCCGGTCGTTGACCGTGGAGGAAAATCTGACCGCCGTTGCGCGGCCCGGCAAGTTCGATGTCGCGCGTATCTACGCCATGTTTCCGCGCCTCGCCGAACGGCGCGCCAATATGGGCAATCAACTGTCCGGCGGCGAGCAGCAGATGCTGGCGGTCGGCCGCGCGCTGGTGTTGAACCCGCAGATCCTGCTGCTGGACGAGCCGCTCGAAGGGTTGGCGCCGATCATCGTCGACGAATTGCTGGCGGCCTTGCGCAAGATCATTCGCGAAGAAAAGATGTCGGTTATTCTCGTCGAGCAGAGCGCACGCAAGATCTTGCCGTTGACCGACCGCGCCCTCATTCTGGAGCGCGGTTCGATCGCCTGGACAGGTTCGAGCGCCGCGCTGCTCGAAGATCGCGAGGCGCTCGCCACATTGCTGGCGGTCGCCGAGAAAAAATAGATTCAAGGAAGGAACCCCATGTCGATTCGTCCCCCGTTCCGCGCCGATCAGGTCGGCTCGCTGTTGCGCTCCGCTGCTTTGAAACAGGCCCGCGAAAAGCGCGCCAAAGGCGAAATCTCCGCCGCCGAACTGACCGCGGTCGAGGACGAGGAGATCAAGAAGCTCATCGCCAAGCAGGAGGCGATCGGTCTGGAGGGGATCACCGACGGCGAATATCGTCGTTCGTGGTGGCATTACGACTTCCTGTGGAATCTCGACGGCGTCGAGAAGGTCGTCGTCGATCAGGGCATCCAGTTCGCCGGCGTGCAGACCAAGGCGGAAGCGCCGCACGTCATGAGCAGGATCGGATTTTCGGGCCATCCCTTCGTCGATCACTTCAAGTTCCTGAAGGCGCATACGACGAAGACCGCCAAACAGACGATTCCTTCGCCCTCGATGCTGCACTATCGCGGCGGCCGCAAGCTCATCAACATGGGCGTCTATCCCGACATGAACGATTTCTATCATGATCTGGGCGCGGCCTACGGCAAGGCGATCGCAGCCTTCGGCGACGCCGGCTGCACGTATTTGCAGCTCGACGACGTCTCCTTCGCCTATCTCTGCGATCCCGAGCAACGCAAGATGTTGAAGGATCGCGGCGACGATCCCGAGAAGCAGCCGCAGATCTACGCGGGCATGATCAACCACGCGCTGAAATCGAAGCCCGCCGGCATGACGGTCTCGATGCATCTGTGCCGCGGCAATTTCCGGTCGACATTCGTGGCTTCGGGCGGCTACGAGCCAATCGCCGATCTGCTGTTCAACGAAGTCGGCGTCGACGCCTATTTCATGGAATGGGACACAGACCGCGCCGGCGGCTTCGAGCCCCTGCGTTTCCTTCCCAAGGGCAAGGCTGTCGTGCTCGGCCTCGTCACCTCCAAGACTGGCGCGCTCGAAAAGAAGGACGACGTCAAGCGCCGCATCGAGGAGGCCGCGAAATTCGCGCCTATCGATCAGCTCTGCCTGTCCGCCCAATGCGGATTCGCCTCGACCGAGGAAGGCAATACGCTCGCCGAGGACGAGCAGTGGAGGAAGCTGGAGATGATTGTCGACATCGCCCGCGAGGTCTGGGGCAAGGTCTGACGCGTCAGGCGTGCGGCTTGACACGGCCGTGAGCGTCGCCGGCTGCTAAACGTTCTCCGCACGGGGGACGACATGACCGACAAGATTGCGACAGAGGGCGACGCGGGAACGAAGGGCGTCGCCTTCAGATACGAAGTGCAGGATTTCATCGAAGCCTATCGTCTGGCGGTGCGGCCGGGCCCCAAGCGCGCCGCGGCGCTGGCGGCGGCAATCGCTCTGCTGGTCGCGGCCCTGTTCTGGTATGAGCCGGCCTGGGACGTGCGGGCGCAAGGTTGCGCTGGCGGAGCGCTCGGGGGCGTTGGCGTCTTCCTGCTCCATCGCTACCTCTATTTGCCTTGGCATGCGCGCCGGCAATTCGCCAATTATCCGCTGTTGCGCGCCGAACATGTCTTCACGCTCGAGCAGGAGGGCCTGCGCGATTCCACCGAGCGCACGAACGCTCTTCTGGTTTGGCGGGACTTCGTCGGCTGGCGGGCGAACGACAAGTCGGTCTTGCTCTACACGTCTCCTCGCTTGTTCATTCTCGCGCCGACGCGCCTCGCGCAGCTGGGCTTTCCGATCGAGGACTTGAAAGGAGCGCTTGCGCGCGACTTCGCAAAGCGTGGATGATCGGCCCATGATCCTCATCGGCCAATACGATTCCCCTTTCGTGCGGCGCGTCGCCATTGCGATGCGTATCTACGGCGTCGATTTCGAGCACCGGCCCTGGTCGGTGTTCGGCGACGCGGACAAACTGTCGGCGTACAACCCGTTGCGGCGCGTTCCGACGCTCTTACGCCCCGACGGCGCGATCCTGATCGAGAGCTACGCCATCCTCGACTGGCTGGACGAACAGTCGGGCCAGAACGCGCTGCTGCCGAGGTCGGGCGAAACCCGGCGCGCGCAATTGCACGTCTGCGCGCTCGGAACGGGGCTGGCCGAAAAGTCCGTTGCGCTCCTCTACGAGCGTGTGCTGCACGATCAGATTTCGCCGCTCTGGAGCGACCGCTGTCGCACGCAGATCGCCGAGACGCTCGCGCGTCTCGAAGGCATGCGCGCCGAAAGCGGCGGTAATTTCTGGTTCGGATCTTCGATGGGCCACGCCGACATCGCGGTCGCCTGCGCGCTACGCTTTACGCGCGAAGCGCATCCGGATCTGTTCGATCCTGCGACGACGCCGCTGCTGGCGGCCCTTTCCGATCGCTGCGAAGCGTCGCGACATTTTCGCGAAATCGTCCAGCCGCTCGATCCGCCGAAATGATCAGGCGGCCCGCGCCGCCTTCTGTTTCGTCCTCAGCGGCGCGCCCAGCGCAATTTCGACGGCCGCTTTCGCTTCATCGAGCGAAGCCGCGTCGCGCGATTCCGCATGTCCCACCGACCAGCGCCACGCGCCGTCGAGCCCCCAGACGATGCCGATCCGGTCGCCGGTTTCGTCCTTGATCCAGTAAAGGCTATGTGCATTGAGCGCGCGTTCGATCGTCGCCATCACGCCTCCTCGCGGCGCTTTCGTCAGCCGCGCCGCATCTCTTGGTGATCTCGCAGGACAGGCTATCCGCCGCCGATTACATTCCGCTTGTCCGGGAGTGAGCAGATTGCGTTAACGTGCATTTGGGTTGATGCGGCGTTCACGACCGCACGGGATCGAGGTGAAGGGTGAAGATCACGGACATATTCGGCGCCGACATTCCTTTCGTCGGCTATTGCGGAATCGAGCCGATCGAAAGTGGAGGCGGCAGATCCCGGCTTGAGGTGACGGTGGAGCGGCATCACGGCAATCAGATGGGCGTGGCGCACGGCGGCCTGCTCATGACCCTGCTCGACGTGTGCATGGGCTCGGCCGCCCGCTCGGCCGTCGGCAGCAATGTCGTGACGGTGGACATGCAGGTCGCCTTCACCGCGCCGGCGACCGGCCATCTGGTCGGTCGGGGCAGGGTGGTGCGGGCCGGCAAGTCCTTGATCTTCGTCGAAGCCGATATCGTGAACGAGGCCGGCGACATCGTCTGTCGGGGAACCTCGGTCTTCAAGACCGCGCGGGAGCCCGGCGCCGGCAAGTAGTCCCGGACTATTTCGCGCTTGCGAGACGATCCGTTATATAGCGCCCATGACGACCCCCGTTTCCCGCGCCCCGGCGCGCTCCGTCGACGAACTGGCAGAGGGCGTTCTGGCGGGCGACCGGGCGTCGCTCGCGCGCGCCATCACGCTCATCGAAAGCCGCAAGCCCGATCACCGCACACAGGCCGGCGCGCTCATGCAACGGCTGCTGCCGCATACCGGCGGCGCGATCCGCGTCGGCGTGACGGGCGTGCCCGGCGTTGGAAAATCGACCTCCATCGACACGCTGGGGTCCAACTTGACGGCGGCCGGCCGCAAGGTGGCGGTTCTGGCGGTCGACCCGTCCTCCTCCCGCACCGGCGGCTCGATTCTCGGCGACAAGACGCGCATGGCGCGCCTGTCGGTCGACCGCAACGCTTTCATCAGGCCGTCGCCGTCGTCCGGCACGCTCGGCGGGGTGGCGGCGCGTACGCGCGAAACCATGCTGGTCTGCGAAGCCGCGGGCTTCGACGTCGTGCTGGTGGAGACCGTCGGCATCGGCCAGTCCGAGACGGTGGTCGCCGATATGACGGATTTCTTTCTCGTCCTGATGCTGCCCGGCGCCGGCGATGAATTGCAGGGCATCAAGAAAGGCGTGCTCGAAATCGCCGACATGATCGCCATCAACAAGTCGGACGGCCCCAACCGGCCGCGCGCGGCGGCCGCGGCGGCCGAATACCTGGCCGCGCTGCATATTCTTCAGCCGTCCTCTTCGGTCTGGCGGCCGCCGGTGGTGCTCATTTCCGGCCTCGCCAACGAAGGCCTCGACGATCTCTGGGCGCGCATCGAGGATCATCGTCTCAAGACCAGAAAAGCCGGCGAATTCGACACGCGTCGTCGCGCGCAGCAGGTGAAATGGATGTGGTCGATGCTGGAGGAGCGCCTGCTTTCCCGGCTGCGCACCGACCCCGCCGTCAAGGCCCGCTTGCCCCAGCTGGAGCGCGCGGTGGCGGATGGCGCGTTGGCGCCGACCCTCGCTGTCGACGAGATCGCCGCGTTGCTCGGCGTCTGAACCGTGCCAACGCTGCTGGTGACGGCGTTCGGCCCATTTCCCGGCGCGCCGGAGAATCCGACCTCGGAAATCGTCGCCTGTCTCGATCGCTGCTGGCGGACACGTTTCGCGTGCGCGGGCGTTCGGCTGGCGACGGCGGTTCTACCCGTCGTCTACGATGTCGCGCCGGAGCTCGGGGCGCTTCTCGACCGTGAGCGGCCGGACGCGCTCGTGCATCTCGGCCTCGCCAGCCGCCGGCCTCGCGTCTGCGTGGAAACGCGCGCGCGCAACGGCGTCACCACGATCAAGCCGGACGCTTCCAGGCGATACGCCGGTTCTCGCGCGCTGGACGTCGGCGGCTGCGCCGTCAGGGCGAGCAGCTGGAACATCGCGCAACTCGTCGCATCCCTGCGCCGCGCTGGCGTTGACGCGACGAGTTCGGTCGACGCCGGCGACTACGTCTGCAATGCGATCTACTGGCGCTCGCTGGAGAACCGCGTCGCGCCCGCCGTGTTCATCCACGCGCCGCAAAAAGGCCGTGCTCGCCCGGCAGATGTCGCGCGCGCTCTGGCGGCCGTCTTACCCGGAATGACGCGCCGGATCGCTCGCGCCGGCCGGCGCGCAAAGGACATTGAATGACGGAATCGTTGCCATACTTCGCTCTGCAGGTTTTTCAGATCGTCTGGCTGGACTTGCTGCTGTCCGGCGACAATGCGGTCGTCATCGCGCTCGCCTGCCGCAACCTTCCCCCCGAACAACGACGTCTCGGCGTCGCGCTCGGCGCGGGCGCGGCGGTGGCGCTGCGCATCGTGTTCACGCTGCTGATCGTTTATCTGCTCAAGCTGCCGTTCCTCAAGCTCATCGGCGGCGTGCTGCTGCTTTATATCGCCGTGCGGCTCGTCTTCGACAATCACGAACACGGCGAGGTCGAGGCCAAGAGCGGCGTCTGGGGCGCGGTCTCGACCATCATGATCGCCGACGGCGTCATGTCGCTCGACAACGTCCTCGCCATCGTCGGCGTGGCGGAGGGGCATCTCGGCCTGATCGCCTTCGGCCTGATCCTCTCCATTCCGCTCGTTGTCTTCGGCGCAGGCGCGGTGCTGCGGCTGATCGACCGCTTCCCCGTCATCGTCTGGGCTGGCGCGGCGCTGCTCGGCTGGGTCGGCGGCGAGATGATCGCCGAAGATCCGTTCGTCGCCGGATGGCTTGATCGCCACGGCGATCCGCCTGACGTCGTCGCCGCGCTGGCGGGCGCTGCGCTCGTGCTCGCCATCGCCGGAGCGATCAAGCTGAAGAAGCGCAGGACCGCCTGACGCGAGGGTTTATCTCGGCGTGCCCTGCGCGACCGGCGGCGTGGGGATGGCGAAACAATCGCGCCGGCCGGAATCGACGCAGCGCTGCATTCTGCGCTGATTGTCGATCAGATTCAGAGCCACGACGAGAACGATCGCCAGCACGAGCACGGCGATCGCCGCGACCAGATTGACCATCTTGCGCTGCGCGTAATCGGTTTCATCCGGCGCGTTCATGTCACACCCGCGGCGCGTCGATCATGGCGAACGGCCGCGCCGTTTCGAAAGCGCGGGCCGCGCGCAGCACGAGGGCGTCCTCGCGCATGGGACCGACGATCTGCAATCCGATCGGCAGTCCGTCGCGCGTGAACCCGCAGGGAACGCTGGCGGCCGGCTGCTGCGTCACGTTGAACGGATAAGTAAAAGGCGACCATTCCACCCAATGCGAAAACCGCCCGCCCGGAGGAACGTCGCCGCCCACGGGAATGGCGCCTGTCGGCATCTGCGGCGTCAGCAGGAGGTCATGGCGCTCGTGGAATTGCGCCATTCGGTGCGCGAGCGCGCCGCGTGCGAGAAATGCCTCGAGGTAGGCGACGGCGGAGAGCGCGCGTCCCGATTTCACCTCCGCGAGCAGGCCGGCATCGAGCAGCGGCTCATCGCTCGCGCCGACATGCTTCATCGCCACAGCCGCGCCCGTATGCCAGAGGACGTCTGTAATCGCGCGCGGATCTTCGATTGGCGGATCGACTTCCTCGACGACGGCGCCGAGCTGTTCGAATACGCGCGCAGCCTTCGCCGTCGCCTCCGCTACGTCAGGCTCGACGCAGTCGACATAGCCGAGCCGCGGCGACCAGGCGACGCGCAACCCGCGCACGCCGGCGTCGAGACCATGTGTGTAATCCGGGCAGGGCGTGTTCCAGGCGGTGATGTCGCGCGAGTCCGGTCGACCGATCAGCGACAGCATGAGCGCCGCGTCCTCGACGCGTCGCGTCAGCGGACCGAGATGCGCGAGCACGCTCATGGTCGAGAGCGGATAGGCCGGGACGCGGCCGAAGCTCGGTTTCAACCCGAACACGCCCGTGAAAGCGGCGGGGATGCGGATCGAGCCCAGCCCATCCGTGCCGAGATGGAAATGCCCGACGCCGAGCGCCGCCGCCGCCGCCGCGCCCGCGGACGATCCCCCGGTCGTGTGACCGGTCTTCCAGGGATTGCGCGTGACGCCGTAGAGGGGGCTGTCTCCGAGGCCCTTCCAGCCGATTTCGGGCAGCGTCGTCTTTCCCAGGATGACGGCGCCGGCCTCGCGCATGCGCGCTGTCGCCGGCGAATCCTCGCTCATCGGTCCGCTCGGACTGGTGCGCGTGCCGCGTCGGTTGGGCAGGCCCTGCACGAGCACATTGTCCTTGATGGTGGCGATCAGCCCGTCCGCCGGTCCGATGGCCTCGCCCCGGGCGTGCCGGGCCGCGCTTTCCTCGGCGGCGCGTCGCGCCCCGGCGCGGTCCACATGCGCGAAGGCGTTGACGGAGGGTTCGACGGCGTCGAGCCGCGCAAGTGTCGCTTCGAGCAGGTCGATCGGCGTCGCAGCCTTGAGCGCGAAAAGGGCGGCGCAGTCGCGCGCCGAAAGGGAGAGTAGGTCGGTCATGTCCGTTCTGTGCCGGGGCGTCGCCGAAAGATTGCGACGGCCAGCGCCGCGCTTCAAGTCGCAGGTGGCGCCGCAGCCTCATTGTCGCCGGCTTTGGCGGGCATCAGCTTGGCTATCGCTGCAATTTTAACCGTCTCTCAACCTGCCCGGTTATTAGTGGTCGGGCTGGCGATGATGCATCGCAGCAAGAGGAATTCCAGTGATCCGCAAGCAGGGCTCGCGCAAGGCCGGCGACTTCACCTCCGGCGCAGCGATTTATCGGTTCGGCCTTCTCGGCGCGCTCGCAGCGGCGCTCGCGGGATGCAACACGACCTCGTCGTCCTTTTCCGCGATCTCGGACAAGATGGATTCGGTCGGGGCCTATTTCCGCAAGGAGCCGGGCCAGCCCCAGCAGGTGCCGATGTTCGTCGCCTCGACCCGCCACAAGTCGGGCGAATCCGCCGGCGAAGTGGTTGCGCGCTTTTCGTTGCAGAACGTGTCTGTGCCGCCCGGCCACAAGCCTGGCGAGATCGAACAGCCGCGCTTCGGCGCGGCCAACCCCGCCAACGATTTCGTCGTCACGCGCCGCCGCACGCTCGAGCCGGACGATTTCCGGGCCGAACTCGCCTCGCACATTTCCGGCCGTATCGGAAACAGCCGCGACATTCTGCTGTACGTCCACGGCTTCAACACGAGCCTCGAGGAGGCGCGCTTCCGCCTCGCTCAGATCGCTGTGGACGGCGGCTTCACCGGCGTGCCGATCCTGTTCGCGTGGCAATCCAAGGGCGAATTGTTCGCCTACGAATCCGACAAGGAATCGGCGACAGCCTCGCGAGACGCGCTCGAACGTCTGATCATGGACCTCGCCCATACGCCCGGCGTCGGTCGTGTTCAGATTCTCGCCCATTCGATGGGCGGCTGGTTGACGATGGAGGCCCTGCGCGAAATCGCCATCGCCGGCCATCCCAATCTCGACGGCAAGCTCGGTTCGGTGATGCTGGCTGCGCCCGACATCGACCTCGCCGTATTCCGGCAGCAGGTGTCGCGCCTCGACCCGTCGCATGTTTCGGTGTTCGTCTCGCGCGACGACCGCGCTCTGTCGCTGTCGAGCCGTATCGCGGGTTCGCGCGCGCGCCTCGGCGCCATGGATCCGTCCAATCCGAAGGACGCCGCGGCGATCGACGCCCTGGGCGTACGGGTCTACGACCTGTCGATGCTGCGGTCGGGCTGGATCGGCCATGACACCTACGCCGACGCGCCGGACGCCGTTCGCCAGATCGGCGCGACGCTCACGCGCAAGCGCGCGGACGCGGACGTGCAGGCGGTGATCGATGCGGGCGGCGGCCCGATCCGTTCTCAAGCCCCGGCGGCGACTGGCGCTCAGCCAGCGCCCGCGTCGGCGTCGACCAGCATCGTCGGCGCGGATCTTCCGCCGCCGAAATAGAGCGCCTCAAAGCCCGCGCGGCCGTTTCGGCGGCAGCGGCGCAACGGCGATCGCCACCGGCTCCATCGCGGCGTCGTCGCCTTCCGCGACGGCCTGCATCTGTGCGGCCGGCTGGCCGCCGCCAAACAGGAAGGCGAAGGGATTCGACGGCTGTTGCGTTTGCGCTATCTGCGCTGGCGCGTCCTCGGCCGGCGACGTCTCCGCATAGGCCGTAACGGGATCGCCAGCCAACGGCGCCGAACGCGCGGTGCGCAGCTTCGGCAGCAGGCCCTTGTGTTTGGCGACGTAATAATAGCCGCCCGCATAGAGCGCGACGGCGCGATCCTCGTTGCGGTCGGCCGCCATATAGGCGTTGGCGAGATAAGGCACCGCGTAGGTGAGATTTGTTTCGCCGTCGAGCAGCCCGGCCGCCCCGCCGCCATAGCCCATGCCCTTGGCGGTCTGCAGCTTGATCTGCATGAGGCCGTAATGGCCGCGATTGGTCAGATGCGGCGCATAGCGGCTCTCACGCATGATGATGCGGCGAATGAGCCGCTCCGGCACGCCGTGGACCTGCGACAGCCGCTCGATCGCCGTATCGAAACGCGTCGCGCCCGGCGTCTCGCGTGGCGCGGCGAACGCGAATTGCGTGGTCAGCGCCGCTGCGGCGACGCCGGTTATCCCTGCCAGCCTTGCAATCAAATCTTGTCTCCGCTTCCCAAGGCCCCCACGCCGGCCGTAGCCGGCGTCGCCCGGAAGAACAGGCTCATTCCGCCGCGTCCTTGTGGGTGTAACCCAACCGCCGATTGAGCTCCTCGATCAGTCCGCTCGCCGCATCGGCGATCACCGTGCCGGGCGGGAAGATCGCCGACGCTCCCGCAGTCCGCAACGCATCGAAGTCCTGCGGTGGGATGACGCCGCCGACGACGATCATGATGTCGGGCCGGCCTTCCTTCTCGAGCGCAGCGCGCAATTCCGGCACCAGCGTCAGATGGCCCGCCGCCAGCGAGGAAATGCCGACGATATGCACGTCGTTCTCCACCGCCTGCCGCGCGGCTTCCTCGGGCGTCGCGAACAGCGGCCCGATGTCGACGTCGAAGCCCAGATCCGCAAACGCCGACGCGATCACCTTCTGGCCGCGATCGTGGCCGTCCTGGCCGACCTTGGCGACGAGAATGCGCGGACGGCGGCCGTCGTTCTCCTCGAACGCCTCCACCATCTTCTGCGCACGATTGACAGCGACCGAGTTCACGCCGGCCTCCCTCTTGTAGACGCCGGAAATCGACTTGATCTCGGCGCGATGCCGCCCGAACACCTTTTCCATCGCCAGCGAAATCTCGCCGACCGTCGCCTTCGCCCGCGCCGCGTCGATCGACAACGCCAGCAGATTGCCATTGCCCTTCGCGCCTTCGGTCAAGGCTTCCAGCGCCGCCTGGCACTTCGCTTCATCACGTTCCGCGCGCAGACGCTTCAGCTTTTCGATCTGTTGCGCGCGCACCGCGGAATTGTCGACCTTCAGCACGTCGATCGGCGGATCGTTGACCGGCTTGAACTTGTTGACGCCCACCACCGTCTGCTGCCCGCTGTCGATGCGCGCCTGCGTCTTGGCGGCGGCTTCCTCGATGCGCAGCTTCGGAATGCCGGCGTCGATCGCCTTGGCCATGCCGCCGAGCCTCTCGATCTCCTGGATGTGCCCCCAGGCCTTGGCGGCGAGATCGGCGGTCAGGCGCTCGACGTAGTACGAGCCGCCCCAGGGATCGATGATGCGCGTCGTGCCCGATTCCTGTTGCAGGAAGAGCTGCGTGTTGCGGGCGATGCGCGCCGAAAAATCCGTCGGCAGCGCGAGCGCCTCGTCGAGCGCATTCGTGTGCAGCGATTGCGTATGGCCTTGAGTCGCCGCCATCGCCTCGATGCAGGTGCGCACGACATTGTTGTAGACGTCCTGCGCCGTCAGCGACCAGCCGGAGGTCTGCGAATGCGTGCGCAGCGGCAGGCTCTTGTCTGACTTCGGGCCGAAATCCTTGACCAGCTTCGCCCAGATCAGGCGCGCGGCGCGGAGCTTGGCGACTTCCATGAAGAAGTTCATGCCGATCGCCCAGAAGAACGAGAGGCGCGGCGCGAACTGGTCGACCGTCAGCCCGGCGCCCAGACCCGCGCGCAGATATTCGACGCCGTCGGCGAGCGTATAGGCGAGTTCGAGGTCCTGCGTCGCGCCCGCTTCCTGCATGTGATAGCCGGAGATCGAGATCGAGTTGAACTTCGGCATGTGCTGCGACGTGTACGCGAAAATGTCCGAGATGATCCGCATCGAGGGCTGCGGCGGATAGATGTAGGTGTTGCGGACCATGAACTCCTTGAGAATGTCGTTCTGGATCGTGCCAGACAGCTTCTCAGGCGGTACGCCCTGTTCCTCGGCCGCGACGATGTAGAGCGCCAAAACCGGAAGCACGGCGCCGTTCATCGTCATCGACACGCTCATCTGGTCGAGCGGAATGCCGGAGAAGAGCGTGCGCATATCGTAGATGGAATCGATCGCCACGCCCGCCATGCCGACGTCGCCCGACACGCGCGGATGATCGGAATCGTAGCCGCGGTGCGTCGCCAGATCGAAGGCGACCGACAGGCCCTTCTGGCCCGCCGCGAGATTGCGGCGGTAGAAGGCGTTGGAATCCTCCGCCGTCGAGAACCCCGCGTACTGCCGCACCGTCCAGGGCTGGTTGACGTACATGGTCGGATAGGGCCCGCGCAGATAGGGCGCGGCGCCGGGGTAGGAATGAATGTAGGACAGCCCCTCGATGTCGGCCGGACCGTAAGCCGGCTTCACCGGAATGCCCTCGGGCGTGATCCACGGCGCGGCGTCGTTGGCGGGGGCGGCGGGCGCGGCAGCGGCGGGGGCGAAGGGGACTTCGGCGAAATTGGGTATGCGGGTCATGGCTCTGGTCCGGCAGGGCCGGGCAGGACCCGGCTGCTTTGGGAAATCAAGCCATTATAGCGGGGCGGTGTGCGGTGCGGCAATGTGGACGAAGGAAAGGGGCACAGACGACTAATCATTTGGCACGTGAACTCTCTGTAGCGCATCGAGCAACCTGCTACCGGCCCCGACGATCTTGGAAAGCACTTTAATCTGCTCGCGACATGCGACACTTGTCGTAGGCGTCGGGTAGTTGATCCTGTGATCAACTTCGCCCCAAATTTCCTCAAACAGCGTTCGAACTTGGATCTCACAGCAGATCGGCGAATCTTCTCTTGGCCGCACTAGATAATGAACGCTGGTATAAGACGTAGCTTTCTCCGATACATCAAGGTCGAAGCTTCTGAAAAATTGAATATTCTCAGGGTCCCATGTATATGCTTTAGCTCGCTCAGAGAGAGACCAATCTCCGTCCGCTATTCGTCGGCGGATAATAGCATCAATCTCTCCAAAATCGTTTTGAAACAAGTGTAGGATCCGAACTCCTGCAAGATCCGTTACCTCTTGGAAAAAATTGCCCCCATCTATTTGGCGGCCCCCAGCCAATTTACGCTCAATTTTGCTGCGAAGATGATCACGATCCTTCAGCCGGCTCTTGTAGGAATGAACAATTTCGCTTCCAGAGCGTGTCAGTTGCGGATGATTTCCGATGAAATCGACGACCGTATTCATAAATATTCTAATATCATGGCGCTTTTCCTCATAGAGGCGGAGCAGATCGTCGATGAGTTCAACGTCAGGCATTAAGCTTGGCCACTCTCTTGAGAAAGTCCTCGGCAAATTTCTTGTAGGCGTCAAGAGTCGCGAAATAGATCGCTCTATTCGCGATAATAGTAGGCCGGTCGTCATCTTCAAGATTTGACGTGGGCAACAACCACATCGGCAAGTGATATTTTTGTGACATATTTGGTAATGTATTGTGTGTATGAATTACAGCATTGTCACCAATAGATGCGTTAAGATATTTGTATTGTATCATATTTGATGGGCCGATATAAGTATTTATCGTGTCCGGAATTTGCTCGGCATAATTAAATTGCGCAACCGCCAAGCCGAGTGGATTTTTTGAAGCTGAGTATTTCTTCGCATTATAAAGAGTATATCCCATGAATTTAACAAATTTTCCAGGAAATTGATTGCGTTTAGGGTCGGATAAAAAATGAAAAATACTATCAAATTGCTTTTTCCAAGCATGAAGAGCATTTCCTATGTTCCTGATGCCGTACACTGAAAAAAGATCTGGTGCGCAAGGAATGATAAATCCGTCAGCGAGAGACAAGAGATTGCGGTTTAGGGCCCCAAGACTCGGGGAGGTGTCGAGAATCACTAAGTCATATTCCCCGTAAGATGTTGAATATTCATGCGCAAGCGCTCTGATTCGCGTCGCTGTTCGTATCGCCAAAGGATCGCCTTGATAGATTCCGCTCCAACGCTCACCGACCTTTGCTTCAAATAAATGCAGAGTCAGCCTTCCAGGTACCAAGTGCACGTTATCTCCGATAACGACAGGAGGGGGCAGCGACGCCGGTTCCGCTGTACCATCCTCTGTCGGCTTGAGCGAGAAATGCACTGATCGAGGTTCCGCCAACAATTCTTGAAATGCATCGATCCCAGCGCTGTCTCTTGCTGCATTATAGTCTTCCACAAAAGCATCTTCAGCGACCCATATGTCGTGTATCTGCTCCATCGAGAGCGAAAATATTGTCAAGTTGCATTGCGGATCCAAATCGATCAGTAGGACTTTCTTGCCCAGTTGACCAAGCGCATGCGCGAGATGAAATGTCAGTGTCGTTTTTCCAACGCCGCCCTTGTTGTTAAATACCGTGACAATTGTAGGCGGCATATGAATTGATCCCGACGTAAAGTTTTACGCTAAGATTTACGGAGTCGGTTGCGGCGTCAAGTTCTCGTGCGGAAATTGGCGGGAAGCGAAAATAGGCATCTGTTGCATAGCTCAAGCCAGTGGGGAGTCAGAAATAGACTCTCCTTGATAAACTTGAACAGCATTCGCGCCGACGCCTGCGGCGTCGGACCCCACCCGTCCATCCGCTGCGCGGATGGCCGACCTCCCCATGAAGGGGAGGTAGGGGCGCGTCCTCACGCCGCCCGTCGCTTCCCCGTGATCCCGATCCCCGGATGCTGCACGGCGTGGATGGCCGGGACAAGCCCGGCCATGACGATATGGCCCGATTGCCCGCCCGCACCCCCCAGTCCATAAC
>CAZWJF010000018.1:0-56116 GCA_964634325.1 uncultured Rhodoblastus sp. | reverse complement strand
CGCGCGCCCAGAAGCCGTTGTCGGAGCGCGGCGGCGGAATTTCGAGCGGCTGCAGATCGCCGTTCGCCTCCGCGATATACGCCAGCCCATCGTCGGACGGTTGCGGAGCGTCGGCGGCGATGGCGCCTTCGCGCTCGCCGCCGCGACCGCGCCGACGGCGACGGCGTCGACGGCGCCGTTGACCATCCTCGCCATCCTCGCCGCGATCGTCGCGCGCGCGCCGGCCTTCGCCCTGCGCCGCGCCCTCGGCTTCATCGCCGTCCATCTCGCCGTCGGCTTCGCCCTCGGCGGCGTCGTCGGCTTCATCGTCGTCGAGAACGTCTTCGACCTCGTCTTCCTCTTCGGCCGCCAGCAGGGCCGGGTCGATCCGAAGCGGCTCGGGCGTGCCGGTGGCCGGCTCGCCGCGTTCGAGGGCGTGATAGTTCGCGCCGGTCAGCGTGTCGTCGGCGATCACGAAAATCTCGACGCCGAAACGCCGTTCGATCTCGCGAAGATGCGCGCGCTTCTGGTTGAGGATGTAGAGCGCGACATGCGTGCGCGTCTTCACGATGATGTTGTGCGAGGCGCTCTTGATCAACGCTTCCTCGAGCACGCGCAGCACGTGCAGCGCGATCGAGGAGGTCGAACGCACCGTGCCTGCGCCCGCGCAATGCGGACAGGGCGTGGTCGAGCCTTCAAGCACGCCTGTGCGGATGCGCTGGCGCGACATTTCCAGAAGGCCGAAATGCGAGATGCGGCCGACCTGGATGCGCGCGCGGTCGTTCTTGAGCGCGTCCTTCAGGCGGCGCTCGACCGCCCGGTTATTGCGCGGCTCCTCCATGTCGATGAAGTCGACGACGATGAGGCCGGCGAGGTCGCGCAGGCGCAGCTGGCGGGCGACTTCGTCGGCCGCCTCCAGATTGGTGCGCAGCGCTGTGTCTTCGATATTGTGCTCGCGCGTCGAGCGGCCCGAGTTCACGTCGATGGCGACCAGCGCCTCGGTCTGGTTGATGACCAGATAGCCGCCGGACTTCAACGTCACCTGCGGCGAGAACATGGCGTCGAGCTGCGTCTCCACGCCCGACTTGACGAACACGCCCTGCGGTTCGCGCCACAGCCGCACGTTCCGCGTGTGGCTCGGCATGAGGAGCCGCATGAAGTCCTTGGCTTCGCGGTAGCCCGTTTCGCCGGAGACGAGAATCTCGTCGACCTCCTTGTTGTAGAGGTCGCGGATGGCGCGCTTGATCAGCGAACCTTCCTCGTAGACGAGCATCGGCGCGGAAGAGCGCAGCGTCGTTTCGCGCACGGTTTCCCACATGCGCAGCAGATATTCGAAGTCGCGCTTCACTTCCTGGCGCGTGCGCGAGGCGCCGGCCGTGCGCAGGATCACGCCCATGCCGTCCGGCACTTCCAGGTCTTGTGCGATCGTCTTCAGGCGCTTGCGGTCGCCCGCGTCGGTGATCTTGCGGGAGATGCCGCCGCCGCGCGCGGTGTTCGGCATCAGCACGGAATAACGCCCGGCGAGCGACAGATAGGTGGTGAGCGCCGCGCCCTTGTTGCCGCGCTCTTCCTTGACGACCTGCACCAGCAGAACCTGCCGGCGCTTGATCACTTCCTGGATCTTGTACTGGCGGCGCAGGCGCGGCTGACGGCGCGGCATTTCCTCCATCGCGTCGCCGCCGATCTGCTCGACGTGCTCTTCCTCGTCTTCGTCTTCCTCGTCGGCGTGCTCGTCGTCGCGCTGCTCGATGCGGCGCGCCTTGACCTCGTGGTCCGGCGTTTCGGCGACTTCCTCGTCACGGGCGCCGTCGTGTTCCTCGATCGTGGCGTAGCCCTGATCGTCGACCGCGATCATGTGGACCCCGGCGTCTTCGGCCGGCGCGAGATGGGCGTGGTCGCGCTCATCCTCATGTTCTGACGCGTCGGCGGAGCCGGCTTCGGCGTCGAACGGGGCCGCGGGCGGAACGACTTCCGGCGCTTCTGCGACCGCCAGATCGTCGGCCGGAGCGGTCTCGGCTTCCGTCGTCGCTTCTAATTCGGCCGGGACATCGCCGGCCGAATCCTGTTCGTCGGCTGGAGCGCCGTCGTCCGCGAGCGGAGCCGCCTCGGAAATGCTTTCGTCGCCGTTGGCCTGACGCTTGGCTGCGTCCTGTTCGCGATTGCGACGCCGGCGGCTGCGGCGCGGCCGCTGCTCCTCCTCCTCCTCCTCGTGGGCGGCGGCTTCCTCTTCGAGCAGCGCCTGACGGTCGGCGACCGGAATCTGATAATAATCGGGATGGATTTCCGAAAAGGCCAGGAACCCGTGCCGGTTGCCGCCGTAGTCGACGAAGGCGGCCTGCAACGACGGTTCGACCCGCGTGACTTTCGCCAGATAGATGTTGCCGCGCAGCGGCTTCTTGGAGGCGGATTCGAAATCGAATTCTTCGACTCGGTTACCTCTGAGCACCACCACCCGGGTCTCTTCCGGATGGGATGCGTCGATCAGCATTTTGTTCGCCATAGGATACTCTTTGGCGCGCTCCGCCGGGCGGCGCCGCACGTCCGTCGAGGCTCAGAAGAAGCCTTGGAGGGAGTGCGCGGCTCCGGTCCGGAGCTGTCGCGCGCGATGTTTGAGGGAAGGGGTACGAAAGCGCATCGAGCTCCCGCCGGCCGCCAGGCGGCAATGCGAAAGCTCCTGTGGAAGTTTCAAGGCCCTTGGGGCGCGCTCCTGGCGTCATTTCGACAACCAGACCCGCGCTCCGAACGTCGCAGACGACCCGGGGGGCCGCTGTGATCTGGATCGGTTGTGCGAGGCCAGCGCTCACTTCAGGTCTCTTGGCCCGCGGCGCGCCGGGGCGAAATACGATCGTCGGAGGAACACTCGCGACAACCAACGACAGGCCCTGGGTCCGGCGATCGAACGATGCTTCAGACTTCGGGAAACTATTCCGACCCGGGCGCTCCCCGAAGGCAGCGCGACGCTCGGACCGGATGTTTCCTTCATATGCGATGCAAACCCGCTTTGGCAAGTTTCATGCTCGACCTGTTGCGACGATGTTACAGTTTGCTTGCAAAATGGGCGGGACAGTTACGAACCATTAACCCTCCGCCCTCTATTCCTTAAAAGGACGCAACGGCCGGCCGTGCGGGATGCCGCAACAGCGAGCGATTGAATGGGCCTTGGGCGTATCCGACGCATTGCCGCGATGATCATGGGCCTCGGCGCGCCGATGCTGGCCTTCGCGCCGTCGGCGCAGGCCGCGGGTCTGGTCGGCGCGCGCGCTGCGGCCCGCGATATCGCCAACGAGCCCGCCGTGACGTCCGCGACCGTGCAGCGCTCGGCGTCCTCAGCCAGATTTGTCTTTGAACTCAACAAGAAAGTCGCTGTCGCGGCCTTCGTTCTGAGCGGGCCGGACCGGGTGGTGGTCGAGCTGCCCGAGGCCGCGTTCCTGCTCGATCCGGCGATCGGCAGAGCCGCCGCCCGCAACCGTCGCGAGGCGGCGCCGCTGGTGGAATCGTTCCGCTTCGGTCAATTCGCGGCCGGACGCTCCCGTATCGTCTTCGATCTGTCCGGGCCGGCCCGGATCGTGAAGGCGGTCTGCGAGCCGACCGACTCGGGCGGCGCGGCCCGTCTGACCGTCGAACTCGTCCAGTCCGACGCCGAATCGTTCCAGGCTGCAGCGCGGTCCGCCCGCGCCGCGCACCTGCCGCGCGCCGCCGCGCCGGACGAGCCCGCGCCGACGCCGTCCGCCACGGACCGGCCATTGGTCGCGATCGACGCCGGACATGGCGGGGTCGATATGGGAGCCGTCGGTGAGAAGGACATCTACGAAAAAGACGTCGTTCTCGATATGGCGCGGCTCGTGGCGGCCAAACTCGAGGCCGGCGGACAGGTGCGGGTGCTGCTGACGCGCGCGCGCGACGAGTTCATTCCGCTCGGCGATCGCGTGCGGATCGCGCGCAAGGCGGGCGCGCAACTGTTCATGTCGATCCACGCCGATACGCTGAGCGAAGCCTCGGTGCACGGCGCGACCGTCTACACCGTCTCCGACCGCGCCTCCGACGCCGAGGCGGCGCGGGTCGCGGCTTCGGAAAACGCGGCCGACAAAGCTGGCGGCATGGCCGAGTCGGAAGAGCTCGTGGACGTCAACGACATCCTCGCCGACCTGACGCGGCGCGAAACGAGGGCGATGAGCCACGTGTTCGCCACCAGTCTGATTGATTTCTGGAAGACAGCCGGCGACCTCAACAAGAATCCGATTCGGTCGGCTGGCTTCGTCGTTCTCAAGGCGCCCGACGTGCCATCGGTCCTTCTGGAGCTCGGCTACCTCTCGAACGACCGCGATCTGGCGAAACTGAGCTCGACCGATTGGCGTGAGAAGGCGGCGGGGCGCGTGGCGCAGGCTGTCGAGCGCTATTTCGCCCGGCGCAGGCCGGCGTCGAACGATGCGACCGCCTCGATCGAGCGTCGCGCAGGGCTGGAATCGGCGGCTGCGCGCTGAGGCGGGCCTCGCGCCCTGAATCCACCACAAATATTGCGCAGATAATCCAAGCGTTTTGGTGGTGGATTGATCGCCCCGTTGCGTATATGGGATAGCTGCCGGCCAGGACGCGGGGGGTCGCGAACGATTGGGACGGCGTCGACATGTTCGCTCGCGTCCGCAGACGCGACAGTCGAGCGAGCAAGGCGCGCTGTTTGGTCTGGTTCCTCTGAGAATGCGCATGTCGACATGCGCCACGTGAGATAGAGACGTCAGCAATGCGGATGATCGGCCGCTTTTTCGGTTTTGTGTTCGCGACCGGCGCGATCCTGTTCGTCATCGCGGCGGTCGCGGTGGGCGGCGTTATTTACACCTACAGCAAGGATCTGCCGGACACCGCGCAGCTGAAGAATTACGAGCCGCCGGTGATGACGCGCGTGCACGCCGGCGACGGCTCCATCCTCGCCGAATATTCGCGCGAGCGGCGCCTCTACCTGCCGAGCTCTGCGATCCCGCCGCTGGTGAAGCAGGCGTTCATCGCGGCCGAGGACAAGAACTTCTACACGCACAACGGCGTCGACCCGGAAGGCGTCGCCCGCGCGGTGATGATCCTGCTCCAGGGTTCGAAACATGTGCAGGGCGCCTCGACGATCACGCAGCAGGTCGCCAAGAACTTCCTGGTCGGCAACGAGCGGTCGCTCGAGCGCAAGATCCGGGAAGCGCTGATCTCCTTCCGCATCGAGGCCGCCTATTCGAAAGAGAAGATTCTCGAGCTTTATCTGAACGAGATTTATCTCGGCCTGGGCAACTACGGCGTGGCCGCCGCCGCGCTGAACTATTTCAACAAGTCGGTTCACGAACTCACCGTCTCCGAGGTGGCCTATCTCGCCGCGCTTCCCAAGGCGCCGAGCGATCTCAATCCGTTCCGCAATCGCGATCGCGCGATCGACCGGCGCAATTACGTCATCAAGCGCATGGTCGAGGACGGGTATGTCTCCAAGGAGGAGGGCGACAAGGCGCGTTCCGAACCGCTCGGCGTGAACCCGCGCGCGCTCTCGCCGAACACGTATGTCGCCGGTTATTTCGCCGAGGAAGTGCGGCGCGAACTCGCGGACCGGTATGGCGAGAAGAAGCTGTACGAAGGCGGCCTGTCGGTTCGTACGACGCTCGATCCGCAGATGCAGGTGTGGGCGCGCAAGGCGCTGGTCAACGGCCTGGTTCGCTATGACGAGGCCCAGGGCTTCCGCGGGCCGATGCAGCACATCGAGACCGCAGGCGACTGGGGCGTTCCGCTGGGCGCGATTCCGGCGCTCGGCGACGTGCAGCCATGGCGTCTCGCTGTGGTTCTCGACGCTTCCGACGCCGGCGCGCGGATCGGCCTTCAGCCGACCAAAGAGAAGTCGGGCGAACTCGTGCGCGAGCGCGAAACCGGCATGTTGACCTCCGCGGGCATGGCGTGGACCCATCGCTCGCCGCGCGCAGCGCTTACCGCCGGCGACGTGATCTACGTCGAGCCGATCGACAAGGCGCCCGGACAATATCGCTTGCGCCAGGTTCCGGAGATTTCCGGCGCGCTGATGGCGATGGATCCATACACCGGCCGCGTCTTCGCCATGGTCGGCGGCTTCTCCTTCGACCAGTCGGAATTCAATCGCGCGACGCAGGCGCAGCGCCAGCCGGGCTCGGCCTTCAAGCCGTTCGTCTACGCGACGGCGCTCGACAATGGTTACACGCCGTCCTCGATCATCCTCGACGAGACCATCGAGATCGATCAGGGCAACGGCGAAATCTGGCGTCCCGAAAACTTCGAAGGCCATGGCACCGGCCCGCACACGCTGCGCTACGGCATCGAGCATTCGAAGAACATGATGACGGTTCGTCTGGCGAAAGACGTCGGCATGCCGCTCATCGTCGAATACGCCAAGCGCTTCGGCATCTACGACGACATGGCGCCGTACCTGTCGCTCTCGCTGGGCGCGGGCGAGACGACCCTGATGCGCATGGTCACGGGCTATTCCATGCTCGACAACGGCGGCAAGCGCATCAAGGCCACGCTGATCGACCGCATTCAGGACCGCTGGGGGCACACGATCTATCGGCACGACGAGCGTCAATGCGTAGGCTGCGACGCGGCCAAGTGGGACAATCAGAACGAACCGAAGCTGATCGACAAGCGCGAGCAGGTGCTCGATCCGCTGACCGCCTATCAGATCACCTCGATCATGGAAGGCGTGATCCTGCGCGGCACCGGCCAGAGCATCCGGGCGGTCGGCAAGCATCTCGCCGGCAAGACGGGCACGACGAACGAGGCCAAGGACCTGTGGTTCGTCGGCTTCTCGCCAGACCTCGCCGTGGGCGTGTACATCGGCTACGACCGCCCGCGTTCGCTTGGCTCCGGCAAGGCCGCTCAAGCTGCGACTTACGCCGCGCCGATCTTCCGCGACTTCATGCAGCTGGCGTTGAAGGACAAGGTCGACGTGCCGTTCCGCGTGCCGCCGGGAATCAAGCTGATCTCCGTCGACCCGAAATCGGGTATGCGCGCCTCCGGTCAGGGTTCGATTCTCGAGGCGTTCAAGCCGGGTACGGCGCCGCCGGACACCTATTCGATCATTGGCGACGCGACCTCGCGCGGCGCTGCGACTGCGCCCGACGTCGATCGCGCGGTCGGCTCGGGCACGGGCGGACTTTACTGACACGGCCGATAGCAGGTAGGGAGGGGCGAACAGATTCCTTTCGCCCCATAGCGAGATCATGCGCGCAGAACCGGAAGCCCTCGTCGAACAGATCAAGCAGTCCGTGGGACTGCTGAGGAGGCATCTTTGACGTCGATACCTCGACGCGCCGCCTCGCGGAACTGAACGCCAAGTCTGAAGATCCGAGCCTCTGGAACGACCCGGACGCCGCGCAGAAAGTCATGCGCGAGCGCAATGAACTCGAGGATCGTCTGGGTTCGATCGCGCGTTTCGAGCGCGAACTCGACGACGCCATCACGCTCGTCGAACTCGGCGAGAGCGAGAACGACGCCGAGACCGAGAAAGAAGGCGTCGCCGCGCTCAAGGCGTTGGTCGCCGAGGCGCGCCGCCGTCAGGTCGAGGCGCTGTTCGCCGGCGAGGCCGACGGCAACGACACCTACATCGAAGTCCATTCAGGCGCCGGCGGCACGGAGAGCCAGGACTGGGCGCGCATGCTGTTTCGCATGTACGCGCGCTGGGCGGAGCGTCACAAGTTCCGCGTGGAGATCATCGAAGAGACGCCCGGCGAAGAGGCCGGCATCAAATCGGGCACGCTGCTCGTCAAGGGGCACAACGCGCACGGCTGGTCGAAGACGGAGTCGGGCGTGCATCGCCTCGTCCGCATCTCGCCGTTCGATTCGAACGCGCGACGCCACACGAGCTTCGCGTCGGTGTGGGTCTATCCCGTCGTCGACGACAAGATCGACATCCAGGTCAACGAAGCCGACTGCCGCATCGACACGTTCCGCTCCTCCGGCGCCGGCGGCCAGCACGTCAACACCACGGATTCGGCGATCCGCATCACGCATATCCCGACCGGCATCGTCGTCGCCTGCCAGATGGAGCGTTCGCAGCACAAGAACCGCGCGACCGCCTGGAACATGCTGCGCGCGAGGTTGTACGAGCTCGAATTGGAAAAGCGCGAGGCGGAAGCCAACGCCATCGCCGCGTCGAAGACCGACATCGGCTGGGGCCACCAGATCCGCTCGTATGTCCTGCAGCCCTATCAGCTGGTGAAGGATCTGCGCACTGGCGTCACGTCGGGCACGCCCGATGAGGTGCTGGACGGGGAGCTCGACGATTTCATGGAAGCCGCGCTCGCCCAGCGCATCCATGGCGGCGGGCCGGACAAGGTCGAGGACGTCGACTAGCTCAGTCGCGCGCCGCGAGCAGGCGCGCCGCCTTCACGAAGCGCGACGGATCAGTCGCTTCGTCGTCGATGCGCACTTCGTAATGCAGATGCGGGCCGGTCGAGCGACCGGTCGAGCCGACGCGGCCAATGATGTCGCCCGCCTTGACGATCTGGCCGTCGACGACGCCGATCGCCGACAGATGGCCGTATCGTGTCGACAGGCCGTTGCCGTGGTCGATCTCCACCATGTTGCCATATCCGCCCGTCCAGCCGGCGGTGACGACCTTGCCAGCCGCAGTCGCGCGCGCCGGCGTTCCGGTCTCCGCGCGCATGTCGAGGCCGGAATGCAGCGCCATCCGGCCGAGGAAAGGATCGCTGCGATATCCGAAGGTCGACGTGATTTCGATTTGGCCGGAAAGCGGCTTGCGAACCGGCACGTAGGGCAGGACGCGCCGCACGCGGTCCAGCGCGACGAAAGCTGCCTGAACCTTGCTCAACTGGCGCTCGAAGGGAGAACCGTCGGGGTTCACGTCGGCGGGAATGAATGGGCCGCCGACTGCGTTCGACGCCGGGGACGGAGGTTTGAGACGGGCGGCGGACAGGCCGGTCTCGGAGATCACGCTTTCGAGTTGCTCGGCCTTGCGGGCGGCGGGAGCCGCCAGCGCGGCCAGCGCTTCGACCTGCCGGCGTTCGATGCGGTCGAGCGAGGCGGCGAGCAACTCGATCCGCGCGGGCGTCGACATGTCGCTGTCGGCCGCCTCGTGCAGAAGCTGGGTTTGATCGGCCGGAAGCGCGCTCGTGCGTTGCGGCTTCGCGCCGAACCCGGAAACCCCGCGCAGTTCGAAGCCGTCGGGACGTGGCTTGTCGGACCGGAACGGCCCGTCGTCGAGCGGCTGCGGCATCGGCGCAAAGGCGTTGGCGCGCGTCTCCGGTCCGCCGGTCGCGGGTTGCTGCCTGGCGTGAGCGCTGGACGCGGCGGCCGGTCGGGCAGGCGCGATCGAGGCCGTGGCTTCGGGCGCGACGCCGATCCGGTCGCCGAGCGCTGCGACGATGGCCGTGCGCGTCTCGAGCTGCGCCTCGCGGGCGATCAAATGCTGCACCTTGCCTTCGAAGCTGTCCTGATCGAGAAGCTGCCGGCTCGTGACGCGGTCGAGTTGCAGCCGCATCGCGGCGAGCCTGTCCTCGTAGGCGTATTGCTGGCGGGCCTGGCGCGCCATGAGGGCGGCGACCATGTCGTCGCGGAAGAAGAGATAGGCGGTCGCGCCGAGATACACCGAGCCGAGCAGCGGCAGGCCGGCGGTCAGCGCATAGAGCAGGGCGGGGCGGACGGCGAACCGCTTCTGGCGGCCCCCCTTCGATACCGTGAAGAAGAAATGGGTATCCGGCTCGCGGGCGGAGGGAAAATTCGTACGGACTGACATCGCACCACTCCGGGCGCGACGGTGTTGCGCCCGCAGCCATCAGAAAGCATTAAGGTTAATGCTTCCAAAACGCGGCGCGCAGCCGGCTCTCGCGACGTCCCGGCGGCTTGCGCCGCCGCCTGCGGCCCCCTAAAGCTTCCACGCACTTAGCCGCCCCAGAACGAGCCAGATCGCCGTGTCCTCCGATTTTCGTCCGAAATCCGATTTCCTCGCCGCGCTGATCGAGCGCGGTTACGTGCACCAATGTTCGGACCTCGAAGGGTTGGATGCGAAAGCCGCAGCCGGGGAGCTGATCGCCTATATCGGTTTCGACTGCACGGCGCCGTCGCTGCATGTCGGCTCGCTGTTGCCGATCATGATGCTGACCTGGCTTCAGAAGACAGGCGGCAAGCCGGTGCCGCTGATGGGCGGCGGCACGACCCGCGTCGGCGATCCCTCCGGCAAGGACGAGGCGCGCAAGCTTCTGTCGGTCGAGACGATCGAGGCGAACAAGGATGGCATCAAGCGCGTCTTCTCGAAATTCCTGAAGTTCGGCGAAGGCAAGACCGACGCGGTCATGCCCGACAACGCGGAATGGCTGACGAAGCTGAACTACATCGACTTCCTGCGCGACGTCGGGCGGCACTTCTCCGTCAATCGCATGATGTCGATGGATTCGGTGAAGCTTCGTCTCGAACGCGATCAGGAACTGTCCTTCATCGAGTTCAATTACATGTGCCTGCAGGCTTACGATTTCGTCGAGCTGAACAGGCGTTACGGCTGCGTCGCGCAAATGGGCGGCTCCGACCAGTGGGGCAACATCGTCACCGGCATCGATCTCGGCCGGCGGATGGGAACGCCGCAATTGTTTGCGCTGACCTCGCCGCTGCTGACGACGGCCTCCGGCCAGAAGATGGGCAAGACCCACGCCGGCGCGGTCTGGCTCGAAGCCGACATGTGCAGCCCTTGGGACTACTGGCAGTTCTGGCGCAACGCCGAGGACGCCGACGTCGGTCGTTTCCTGCGGCTCTTCACCTTCCTGCCGATGGACGAGATCGCGCGGCTCGAGAAGCTCGGCGGCGCCGAGATCAACGAGGCCAAGAAGATTCTCGCCAACGAAGCGACCACGCTCGTCCATGGCCGCGCTGCGGCGGAGCAGTCGGCCGAGACCGCCCGCAAGACGTTCGAAGAAGGCGTCGCCGCCGACACCTTGCCGAGCGTCGAGGTTTCCGGCGCCGAGATGGAGGCGGGCGTCGGCGTGCTCACGGCATTCGTCATGGCGGGTCTTGTCGCATCGACCGGCGAGGCGCGCCGTCAGATCAAGGGCGGCGGCCTGCGCGTCAACGATGTCGCAGTTTCCGACGAGCGCGGCGTGCTGCGCGCCGCCGACATGCGCGACGGCGCCATCAAGCTGTCGCTCGGCAAGAAGAAGCACGTGCTGCTGAAGGCGAAGTAGCGACGGCCGCCGTTACTGGCTGTCGGTGCGCGCCGGCGCGTTCTGCTGGGGCGCATCGGTGATCGTGTCGAGCGCGCCGAAGATCTTGCGCAGGAAGCCGGGCGCCACCGTCAGCGGATTGACCGACACCTGGGGCGCGTTGGCCTTGCCGTTGATCTTGTAGTTCACCGCGAACAGGCCCTCGTTCCAGCCGCCGCCGAGCAGCATGCCGACGACGGGGATTTTCGAGAAGAAATTGTTGACGGTGAACGCCGGGATGAACGTTCCGCGCAGCGCGATCGCGTTGTGGTCGGTGTAGACCGACCCCTCGACCGTCAGGCCGATGTTCGGGCCGTTCATCACGCCGTCGCGGAGCGTCAGCTGGCCGCCCGAGCGAAGGAAGACGACCTGCAGGCGGTTGAATGCGACAAGCGCCGGGTCGACTTGCGTTCCCGAGGTTTCCGCGCGCGGATTGCTTTCGACCACAAGCCGTCGCAGCGCCGGCTCGTCGCGCAAATGGAATGAATTGATCTGCACCGTGCCGGCGGCGCTCGAGTCGTTCAGGCTGATCCGCGCCTCGAGCTTGCCGCCTTCCATGCGCGCGTAGAGATCGGTGAAAGCGAGCAGGGCGCCGGCGTCGCCAGACGAAACGACGACTTGCGGCGCGCCGCCCTCGCTGTTCGCCATGCGCGCCGAAAAGGCCGCATGGCCGAACTGGCCGCTCATCGCGAATTGCCGCATCGAACCGGACTTCCGGACCATCTTGAGGTCGGCGTTGACCAGCGCTTGCTTGGAGAACCCGGTAAGGATCGGCGTTTTCAGATCGAGATCGAAATCCGCTCCCTTCTGCTGCGATCCGCTGGATTGCGTGACGCTCTTGAGGAAGGGGCGCGCGTCGATCGTGGCGCCGCGCACCGTCGCCTTGTAGCCGTCGCCGGCGCGCTGGACATCGACGCGCATGTCGTCGCCGGGCGACAGGCGCACCTGGGTCAGACGCACCGCCTGCAATTCGCCCTGGTTCGTCAGGTCGATCGATCCTTTGGCCGACAGGCCGCCGGCGTCGATCATGAGATTGTCGATCTTCGTCGTCTTGTCGCGCTGGGTCAGCTGGAATGTCGCGCGCGCCGGTCGGCCCGCCGGCTTGACGAGGCCGGGCACCGGATTGTCGAACGCCGTGCGCGCCAGATCGAGGTCGACCTTCGCCTGCGTCTCGCGATCGCCGAGCGTCGCGGCGAGCTTCATGGCGACCGGGCCCGCGACGCCGGGCGGCTCGACGCCGATCCGCGTGCGCGCTGCGTCGTCGAGCGTGGCGGACAGGTTCGCTGTCGCGGCCTCTCCGACGTTCTTGCGCAGATCGAGCGTCGCCGCCGCGCCGAACATCCGGCCCGTTCCGGTCGCCCTCAGCCCGGTCGGATCGCCGACGACGGTGAGCGTCCCGGACTCGAACTTCTCCTTTCCGAGCAGATGTTCGGCGGAAAAGTTCGCGACGCTGGCGTTGACGAAGACCTTGACGTCGTCGCCGCGCGCATCCGGGCCGACCTTGAAGTCGAGACGCAATTGCCCGTCCACTTGCCCCTTCAGCGATCCCGGCTCCAGCGGCATGCTGGCGTAGTCCTTGATCGCGTCCTTGGCGAGCAGTTCGGAGACGGCGTCGACCGAGCCGACGACATGGACGTCGACCCGCGCCGGGGTGGCGCGCGATCCGTCATTGCGCGGTATCTCGAAGGCGCCGCCGGCGAGCGTCAGTTTCTGCCGAGCGCTGAGCTGCATCGTCCCGCTTGCGATTTTGAACGCGGCCGTTCGGCCGGTCAGATGCGCGTCGCCGTCGATCGCCGTCAGATCGGGAATTCCGGGCGCCGCTGTCAACGAGCCGCCTGTCACCTTGAAGTCGGCCTGCATCGAATTGTCGGGCGGCGGCCGGTCGAACCGCATGGCGAGCAGCGCGTTCTTGTCGAAATCGACCGACAGCTTCGCGGATTCGATCACGCCGCCATGGGCGTGGCCGATCATCCACGTGCGGGCCGGCGCGCCCATGTGGCTCGGCCAGACGCGGAACGTGGCGCGCAACGGCATGCGGCCGAGCGACAGGCCGAGACGCACGCGCGGCCCTTCGACCCAGTCGATGGAGCCAGCCGCCGCCGCAGACACCTCTGGCCCGACGATCTCCGCCCGCTCGATTTCGAATTTCTTCTTGTCGAGCGACAGCCGCCCTTCGAGGTTCGCCTTTTCGATCTGAAGGAATTTCTCGTCCGGGCGCTCGGGCGCGAAACCGCCGGGCTTGGACAGGCCGAGCGCGACCTTCCACCCGTCTTCCGGGCGTAGCGGCGGGTCGAGCGCGCCTTGCGCGACGAATTGCGTTTCGCCGGCGAAGAATTGGAGCGGCCCGAGAACGATCCGCCGGTTCACGCGATCCCAGTGAAACGCGCCGGTGATCTCGTCGAAGAACAACGGCTCGTGATCGGGATCCTCCAGTCGGACGTAGCCGGACCCCACAGCGACGCGGCCGCTGGCTTCTCGCAATTCGCGGTTGGGCTCGAGCACGAAGCGCATCTGAAAAGCCAGCCGCGCGTCCGTGTCCACCAGCAACCGACGCAGCCCGGCGACCAGCGCGATCTCGTCCATCGAGACGCCCTTCGTCTCCAGGTCCAGCCGCCGTTCGGTCTCCGGCGTGCCTGTCGCCTTGGCGACCGTCGCGAGTTCGCCGTTGGGGCCCTTCGCGCGCAACGAGAACGACGTGCTTCTCCAGCCTTTCTCGAAGGCCATTTCGAGATTGGAGAAGGAGGTTGTGCGCCCAAGGCTGCGATCGTCGACGATGAGCTTTCCGCCGCGCACCGCGACCAGATGGATCGCCGCCAGAGGCGACTTCGGACTTGTCGCAAGATCGAAGAACGCCCGCAGGGCGCCGCCGGCCTCGCGCAGAAGCGCCGTGCGCCGCGGCGGCGGCGCGGCCTCGTTCTCAGCGGCTTGGGAGCCGGGCCTTCCGAGCACGATGGCGTTTTCGTTTGGGCCGCCGGCCGAAATCGCAAGCGCGCCGTCCGGCATGACCAGAAGGCGCACGACGAGATCGAATATCTCGAACCGGCGGGGCAGGGCCTCGAATTTGAGGAGCGCGACCGGATCGAGCGACAGTTCGGCGCGCGGCGCTTCCACCACGGTGCGGCCGGCGGCCTCGACCTTGAGGCGGTCGACCATGATCGTCGGTCCGTTCTCGGCGTTGGCGATCCGCGTCGAACCGAACGAGAAGATTACGGAGCCGTCGAACCGTTTGGTCAGAGTGTCGGCGACGCGCGTCCCGAGATCGTCGACCTCGATCGGTCCGAAGGTCAGGCGCAACCATAGCCCGCCCAGAGCGAGCGCCGCCAGAACGGCCAGCGCCGCCGACCCGCCGACGATGATCTTCGCCGCCCGCGCCAGCCCGCGCGATCTCAAGACGCCGAGCGCCTGCGCGCCCGCGCCCGCCGACCAGCGGCGCAGTGAGACCGAAAACTCGGCAGGCGTCAGGTTGCGGCTCCTCTCGGTCGGTCGACGCGGCGAAATCTGGAACGTGCGGCTCGCGCGCCGCGACTCGTTCGCGCACTATATGCTCAGGGGCGAACGCGCGCGATCAGGGCGGGCGGCGGCATCGTTTGGCTGCGCATTGGGACGAAAGGAAGGCGAATGGCGGAAATGCCCGGAGTTGGCGCGAAGGCGCCCGACTTTCAGCTGGATCGCGACGGCGGCGGACGCGCGGGCCTCGCGGATTTCAAGGGGCGAAAACTCGTCCTCTACTTCTATCCGAAGGACGACACCTCCGGCTGCACGCAGGAGGCGATCGAGTTCAGCCAACTGACCAAGGATTTCGCGAAGGCGGGCGCGGTCGTGGTCGGAGTTTCGCCAGACGCGGCCGCCAGGCACGACCGGTTCAAGGCCAAGCACGACCTGTCGGTCGCGTTGCTGTCGGACGAGTCGAAGGCGATGCTCGAGGCCTACGGCGTCTGGAAGGAAAAGAGCATGTACGGGCGCAAGTACATGGGCGTCGAACGCACGACCTTCCTGATCGACGGCGAGGGAATCGTCCGGCAGGTCTGGAACAAGGTGAAAGCCGCCGGCCACGCCAAGGCGGCGCTCGAAGCGGTCAAAGCTCTGCAATGAACGTCCAAGCGGCCCCCGTTGTTGCGATCGGCGAAACGGCATGAACCGTGCGAACTTGTCCGGCGAGCGCCTCCTGATCGGCTCGGCGCTCGTCCTCGCCGCAATAGGCGGCGCATTGTTCGTCGCGCCGTCCCGCTCGCCGCCGCCGAAGGAAAATGTCGGGTTGGAAGAAGAGCTCGATCGACAGATTGCGGGCCTTACGCGCAGCCTTCCGCAAAAAATCGACGATGAAACCGAACTCTTCGCCGTTACACGCGACCGGGACGCGGTCGTTTATCACTATCGAACGACTGGCGACCGCTTTGGCGGCAAAGACCGGGCGGCCTATTACACGCCGCCGCCCGGGTTCGTCGCCCGAATCTGCGCGGACAGCGACTCGCGCGCCACGATGATGGCGGGCGCGCGGCTGCGTTATTCGTACGTGGACCGGAACGGCGCGCCGGTCGCCGAATACGACGTCGACGCCCACGCATGCGCGCAATTGCCTGACCAGCGTCCCCAACAGCGGTAGCGCAAGCGGATGCCTTTGCAATTCTGCAAAAACGGTATTGCATCAGGGTCGCGAGACGAGAATTGGCCTCCAGAATGAAAAAATCTCCGGCCGCGACGCGACCGGAGAACAATCGAATCGATAAAGAGGCGATCGAGCGCGCGTCAGGCCTTGACCCAAATCGCACACCATCCCTTCGGCGAAATCGTGCCGGCGACGTTCTTGCAGGCGCTCGGCGCGACGAACAATTTGCAGTTCGAACACTCCGCGCTTCCCTTCGGGCTGTCTTGATAACGTACTGATGCTTTTGAGACTTGCGCTGCGTAGGCCGGCGTTTCCGCGAAGCCGAGCAGCGCGGCGCCGCCTAACGTCAGCGCAAGAATTTCGCGGCGGTTGGAGTTGGACTTGCTTGAGTTTGACATTGCATTCGCTCCTCTAGCCCCCCGTCAGCGTCGCGCCTCGCCGGCGAAGTCGGTCAATGCGGCATTTGGACGCCAGAGAGTCGATCCAGCCATTTGCGAGGGACCGTTGATTTAGATCAATTGCAAATTGCCGAATCCGCGCAAGCCTTTGATGGAGGGGCAAAAAAACCGTCGTGACGTTTCGGGGGCGCCGACACGTCTGGAATTCAGAATCTTGCAGAGCCGCATACTACTGGCGGACGCTGAGGAGGCCCCAAGATGTCAGCCGTTTCATTCGCGCAAAGCGATTTCGAAGACTCATCCGCACAGCAATCGCGCAACACGGCGGTTCTGCTTATTGCGTCGGGCCTTGCGCTGGGCGGCGCCGCACTGCTCGGTTACAGCGCGATGACGCGCGCTGTCGCTGTGCCGAGCTTCGCCCGTCAGACCGGTCAGCCGTGCATGACCTGCCACACTGCGTTTCCCGAACTGACGCCGTTCGGAAGGCGTTTCAAGCTGGGCGGCTATACGCTTGGCGGCGGCAAGGGGATCGAAGACGGCGCGCCGCCGGTCGCCGGCATGGTCGTGCCGACCTTCGCCAGGACTCGCAAGGGGCAGGACACGCCGCCGACAACCGATGCCCACACCAACAATAATTTCGTTCTGCAGCAGGCGAGCCTGTTCTACGCGGGCAAGATATACGGCAACCTCGGCGCGTTCATCCAGACGACCTACGATCGTGCGTCGCAGCATTTCATGCTCGACAACACCGACATTCGCTACGCAGACACCGCGTCGTTCGGCGGGCTCGACGTCCTGTACGGCGTAAGCCTGCACAATGGCCCGACGGTGCAGGACGCGTGGAATACGACGCCGGCTTGGGGCTATCCGTATCTGTCGTCGACGCTTGCGCCGCAATTCTCGCCGCCCGGCACGCAGATCGAAGGGAATTTCGCCGCAGCGGCGATCGGCACGACCGCCTACGCCATGCTGAACGATACAGTCTACATCGAAGCGGGCGGCTACCACCCGATGCCGCTTTCGCTGCGGCGTGCGTTGGGCAATCCCTGCGCGAACAATGCGGTCAAGGTGAATACGCAGCTTGCGATCGACGCGCTCGTCAACCCGATGAACAATCCGCCCTTCTATCCGTGGTACGGCCCGCAGGGCTTGTGCTCGGCGGATTCGCTCGCCGGCTTCGCACCGTACTGGCGCGTCGCGATCGAGCCGAACTGGGGCCCGCACTCTCTCATGGTCGGAGCCTTCGGCTTCTATCCGCGGGTCAATCCGGGAAGCGTCGGCAGCTTTGGCGTCGACAGCTACAGCGATCTAGGGTTCGACGCCCAATACCAGTACATCGACGGTCCGCACGCATTGACCCTTAAAGTCTCGCGCATCGTCGAGAACCAGAACCTCCAGTCGACCTTCAATCAGGGGGTGGCGGTCAACGTCTTCGGCTTGCCCGCCAATCTGGCGGCCAATGGCGGGTCGACCAATGTGCAGAACACGCTGACCAGCTTCAGGGCGACCGCGCAATACGTCTGGGATCACACGATCGCCGGCAGCGTCTCGTTCTTCAATGTCCACGGGTCTCAAGACGCTTTGCTGTTCGGCGGCAATTCGCTCACCAATAGCCCTAACGGCAAAGGCCTGACCTTCGAGCTTTCCTATATGCCGTTCAATAAGGGCGGACCTTCGGTCTGGCCGTGGGCGAATGCAAAGATCGGCGTGCAATACACTCATTACCTGCAAATGTTCGGCGGCAACGGAAACTTCGACGGGATGCTCCACAACGCGACCGACAACGATACAGTGCTTCTGTACAGCTGGATCGCTTTCTAACCGAAATCCGGAGAAAGAGACTTGGCCCTTCGCGGCGCGCCCATGAAAGGCGCGCCGTCGCTCATGCGGCGGGGCTGATCAAATCGCCGCGTTTTCTCCGATCTTCGGCAGCGAGACTTCGCCGGGCAGCGCGCCCTTCAACGCCTGCATGGCCTGGATTTCGCCGTGCACGAGAAAAGTCTTCGGCGCCTCGATCTGCTTGCGCCAGGCGATCAGGGAGGCGCGCCCGGCGTGCGCCGAAAAGCCGTTGATCGTGTGGACGCCGGCGCGCACCGGAATCTCCTCGCCGAAGATTTGAACGCTTTTCGCCCCGTCGATGATCTGGCGCGCCAGCGTGCCGTGGCTGGCGAAGCCGACGAAAACGACGCCGCATTCCGGCCGCGGCAGATTGCGGCGCAGATGATGGAGCACGCGCCCGCCGGTCGCCATGCCCGAGCCCGCCATGATCACTGCGCCGCTCGTGATCGCATTGATCGCCATGGAATCGCGGCTGAGTTTGGTGAATCGCAGGCGCGGCGGCATGAACGGATCGTCGCCGCCGCGCAGCATGGCGGCGATGTCGGACTTCAGGAAGTTCGGGCAGCTTTGCGCGATCTGCGTCGCCGAGATCGCCATCGGCGAGTCGACGAAAATCTGGATGTCGGGGGGCAGCTTGCTCTGCTTCAGGCCGAGCTTGAGGTAGAAAAGCAGCTCCTGCGCGCGCTCCAGCGCGAAAGTGGGAATGACGGCGTTGCCGCCGCGCGCCCGGATCTGCGCGATCGCCTCGTAGAATTCCTCGATCGAGGCGTCGAGCGGCCGGTGATCCCGATCGCCATACGTGCTCTCCATCACGACCGCATCGGCGGCGGCCGGCGGCTCGGCGTCGTCGAGCAACGCCCGGCCGGGATCGCCGAGATCGCCAGAAAAAGCGATGCGCTTTCGCGCGCCGCTCTCGGTCGTCTCCACCAGCACGCTTGCCGACCCCAGGATGTGGCCAGCGTTCGAGTAGGTCGCCCTCAGATTCGGGCCGAGATCGATCGCCTCGCCGTAATCGACGGTCCGGCCGAACCGGTCGAGCGCGGCCATGGCGTCTTCCAGATCGTAGAGAGGCTGCTCCTCCTCGCCCCTGGGCTCCCAGCGGGCGGCCTTGCGCATCGAACGGTGCGCGTCTTCTTCCTGAAGGCGCGCGGCGTCGAGCATCACGAGGCGAGCCAGTTCGCGGGTCGGGGGCGTGCACACGATCTCGCCGCGAAAACCGCGCTTGGTCAGCAGGGGAATGCGGCCGCAATGGTCGAGATGGGCGTGGGTCAGCAGGATCGTGTCGATCGAGGCGGGGTCGAAGCCGAAGTCGTGCTTGTTCAGGGCGCGCTCCTCCGCGCCGCCCTGAAACAGGCCGCAATCGATCAGCACCCGGCGTCCGCCGGCTTCCAGCAGATGGCACGAGCCCGTGACGTCCTGATCGGCGCCGTGGAAGGAGAGTTTCATGCGATCCGCCTGTTCGTTCGTCGCGACAATGTGCTTCGAACCGCTCCCGTCCGCAATCGCGCCGGCCGCCCCGCTTTCGGACTGCGGCGCGCGCGGCTAATCCTGAGAGCATGGCAGATTCGTCCCGCAGCCTCCTGCGCTCCATCGGTCTCATGTCCGGCACGTCGATGGACGGCGTCGACGTCGCGCTTCTCGAAACGGATGGCGAGGGCGTCGTGCGTTTCGGCCCTGTCGGCTTCGCTCGCTATTCGGACGACGACCGGGCCCTTCTGCGCGCCGCGCTCGCCGAGGCCGCCGGCCTCGAGGGCCGCGATTTAAGGGCGGGCGCGGTCGCCGCGGCGGAACGGCTGGTCACGGACCGGCACGCGGAAGCGGTCGAAGCCTTCTTGCGCGACAATGCGCTCGACCGCGCCGCTGTCGACGTGATCGGCTTTCACGGCCAGACGGTCCTGCATCGGCCGGGGCAGCGGCTGACGATCCAGATCGGCGACGGCGCGGCGCTGGCGCGCCGGCTCGGCGTCCCGGTCGTCTACGATTTTCGCGCGGCCGACGTGGCCGCCGGCGGGCAGGGCGCGCCGCTCGTCCCGGTCTTCCATCGCGCGCTGGCGCTGGCGAGCGATCTGCCGCGGCCGCTGGCGCTGCTCAATCTCGGCGGCGTCGCCAATCTAACTTACGTCGAAGGGGACGGCGATCCGATCGCCTGCGACACGGGGCCGGGCAACGCGTTGATCGACGATCTCATGCTCGCGCGCACGGGCGAACCGATCGACCGCAATGGCATGACGGCCGCGCGCGGACGTGTCGACGCAGCCGCGCTGGCCCGATTGCTCGATGAATCATTTTTTGAACTTCCCCCGCCCAAGTCGCTCGACCGCAATGCTTTTTCGGGCGCCGCTACGGAAGGACTTTCACTCGAGGACGCCGCCGCCACGCTCACGGCTTTCACCGCAGCGGCGGTCGCGAAGCTGGTCCCGCTGCTGCCCAAGGCTCCGGCGACGGTGGTCGTCTGCGGCGGCGGCGCGCGCAATCCGATCCTGCTGCGCGAGTTGACCGACCGCTTGCCGTGTCGCGTGACGACGGCCGACCTCGTCGGCTGGTCGACGGACGCGATGGAGGCGCAGGCCTTCGCCTACCTTGCTGTGCGGTCGAAGCGCGGCCTGCCGCTGACCTTTGCGACCACGACCGGCGCGCCTGCCGCTATGACAGGCGGCGTTCTGGCCGAGCCGTAAATGGACCGCGAGCCTTCAGGCTCGCTTGCAACGATTGCGGGCCTGAAAGCTCGCGGTCCGGAGGGAGCCCATGAGCACCGTCAAACTGCTTCAAGACCACGAACTCCCGCCCGCATCGGCAGAGGTCTTCGCCGACATCAGGGCGACGCGCAAAACCGACTTCGTGAATAATTTCTGGCGCACGCTCGCGCACGATCCCGTGTTGCTCAAGCGCACCTGGGAGAGCGCCAAGCAGGTCATGGCGCCGGGCGCGCTCGATCCGCTGACCAAGGAGATGATCTACATCGCCGTCTCGATCGCCCAATCCTGCGAATATTGCATCCGCTCGCACACGGCGGCGGCGCGCGCGAAGGGGATGACGGACGCGCAGTTCATGGAGTTGATCGGCGTCGTCGGCATGGCCGCGGAGACGAACCGCCTCGCGCTGGCGATGCAGACGCCGGTGGACGAAGCGTTCAAGTGACACGCGCCGACCGGCGCGATCGGAACTGGATGCCGTCCGCGCGCTTTCAGGCCCAACGGTTCTCCACGCTGACGGACGCTTCGAGACTCAGCGCACTACGCCGGAGACGTTGTTGGCCTTGTAGACAGGCGACGGGCGCGTTTCCTTGAGCCAGCAATCTCGCGGAGTCTGGGCGTAAGTCCAGCTCCTGCATCGATTGTTCTGAACGCAGGCTTGCTGGCAGGCTCCTGCGTTCGCGATGTTCAACAGGCGGGCGAAATCGCCGCTCGGCCGATCAGTTTCAGGCTCGAATTTCGCGCCGGGCGTCACCGGCCCTCTGCCCCCGGCGCGTGCGCTTATCACGCCCGATACGTTGTTGGCCTTGTAGACCGGCCTCTGCTGCGACTGCTTCAGCCAGCAGTCCCGCGGTCCCGCTGCATAGGTCCAAGCGGCGCATCTGTTGTTGCGGGCGCAGGACTGCTGGCATGCGTTGGCGCTGGGAATGTTCAGCAATCGCGCGAAATCGCCGCCGGGTCGATCCGTCTCCGGTTCAAATGCCCCTTGGGCGCGCGCACCAGGGGCTGCGAATGCGAGCAGACAGATCGCGAAGGCGACGGCCAAGAAGCGATACATAGGAAGGTCCCCGCCAGATCGAGAAGGCGCCCGCAGTCTCGATGAAAGCCCAGCCGCGTCAAGCTGCAAGCTTGGGCTTTCTGACGGGGTTGCGACTCAATCCCGCCGCGACGGCACCGCTACGCGTGGCGGATTGCCGAGTCGCTTGTCCAGATACGCGCCGACCTCCTCGATCAGCGGATCGATCCGGTTCTCGAAGAAATGGTTGGCGCCCTGGACGACGGCGTGCTCGATCACGATGCCCTTTTGCGTCTTGAGCTTCTCGATCAGCGGCGTGACTTCCTTGATCGGCGCGACGCGGTCCTGATCGCCGTGTACGAACAGGCCGGACGACGGGCAGGGCGCGAGGAAGGAATAGTCGAACCGGTTGGCCGGCGGGGCGATGGAGATGAAGCCCTCGATCTCCGGCCGGCGCATCAGCAACTGCATGCCGATCCACGAGCCGAACGACACGCCGGCGATCCAGCAGGCGCGCGCTTCCGGATTGATCGACTGCGCCCAGTCGAGTGCGGCGGCGGCGTCCGACAGTTCGCCCGCGCCGTGGTCGAAGGCGCCCTGCGAGCGCCCGACGCCGCGGAAATTGAACCGCAGCACCGAAAAGCCGCGTTCCGCGAAAGCGTAATAGAGGTTGTAGACGATCTGGTTGTTCATCGTGCCCCCGAACTGCGGGTGCGGGTGCAGAATGATCGCGATCGGCGCGCCGCGCGTCTTGGAGGGATGGAAGCGCCCCTCGAGACGGCCGGCCGGGCCGGTGAAAATGACTTCGGGCATCTGGGACTCCGGTTCGGAGCCGGGGTCTACCACGGGGGCGGGGGCGAAAATCAAGGAAAATGCGACATGCGGCGCTTCTGCGCTGCGCGAAATCGCGGCGGACTGCTTACCCCGCCTTTCGGGCGACGCCCTTGAAAAACGTGTAGCAAAACACGCCGTCCGGCGCGGCCGTCCGGTAGAGATCGGCGACGCCGCGGTCGAATTCGTCCGGTCTGGCTAGTCCTGCGGCCAATGCCGGGGCGCGCACCCCTTCGATCATCGCCGTGAAGGTCTTTTTGGTGAAACCCTCGATCAGGTCGGGCCTGCCGCCATCGACATAGACCATGCGCGGCGACACGCTGATGTCGCAAAATCCGGCCGCGTCCAGCAGCGGATAGACCTGCCGACCGATCAGAGCATTGCCGCCGGCCCGCGCCTGAAGATCGACCTGGCACTGGATCGCCTGACGTGCGTGAACGCTGTCGGGATGGAAATAGGTCGAGCCGTGGTCGCCCTCGATGACGGTGACTGTGCCGCCGGGCCTCAACACGCGCGACAGCGATTTCAGCGCCGCGACCGGATCGGGCAAATGCTCGAGCACGAAACACAGGAACAAATGATCGAAGGCGCCGTCTGCGAAAGGCAGCGCGAAAATGTCGGCCTGCTGGACCGTCACGTTCGACAGTCCCGCGGCCGAGACGGCACGCCGCGCCTGTTCGACCGATTCAGCGGAAATATCGACCGACGTGATTCTCGCGCCGGGACTATTGGCCGCGAGCGTCGCCGTCTGGGCCCCGACCCCGCACCCGGCTTCGAGCACACTGCTTCCCGCTGGATAACGGGTGTCTCGGTGCAGCAGATCGACCAGCGTCGACGCCTGATCGTGCAGGCGCTGCTGCTCGGTCGCATCGTAGCCGTGGACGTAAACGCGGGTCATGCGGCAATGCCTCCGCTTTCAGAAGATCTCGGGAACCCACGGCGCCGCGCGTCGCTCGAAGACGCGGTCGGCGCGGAGGATGGCTTCTTCGCTCGATGCTTTCGCCCGCGACGACGCTGCAAGCTGACGCCACGAGAACCCGCCGAGATAGGCCGAAGCCAGCGCCGCGACGTCGCAGAATAGATCGGCGGCCGCATCGGTTCGCACGGCTCCGCCGTCGCCGATCATCCAGCGGCCGGCGTTCCACGGGCAAAAGCTGTCGGAGAGCTCGATAACGATGCGCCCCGGGCCGTAGGAGCGCTCGGCCAGCGCCTTCTCCACGTCCACCAGCCGCAGGAAGCAGCCGTCGCGCAGCGACAGTTTCAGCCGGCGCGGTTCGGACGCCAGCAGCACGACGGGATGATCGACCGGCAAAAAGCCGGCCTTGATCGTCGCGCACCAGTCGAGATCGAGAAGGTAGCGCCAGATCGACCGCATGGCTTCCGGCGAGACGGCCATGGCCTCGATCACGCGCACGACCCCGGCCGGCAAGTTCCGCTCCCATTTCTGGTCGAACCGGTAGAGCGCATAGGCGGCGGGCGCGCCGTCGATCTCGAGGAGCGCGCAGACGAGTTCGCCGCCGCCGGCCCGCTGCCAGGCGAGGTCGGCCAGAATGCGCCGCTTGAACCATTCGTCCGTTCGCTGGAACATGCCCGGGCGGCACGTCGCGACCGCCGCGTAGATCTTGCGCACAGGGTCGAGCGCCTGCATCGGCGGAACGAGGCGAACGCGGCCGGCGGCAGGTTCCTTCGAGAAAAAGCCGGTCCGCTCGCGCGCGATTTCGAAGTCGGCAGAAAGGCCGGACAGCCCATAGCCGAAGCGGCCGTAAATCGGCTCCTCGGAGGCCCAGAGATAGGCGACAGGCTCCCCTCGGGCGCGGATGTCGTCGATCTGCCGGCGCATCAGCGCAGTGAGAAGTCCGCGCCGCCGATGCGTCGGCTGCACGCCGACCATCGTGACGCCGGACGCTTTGACCTGCCCGCCGGGCGTGGTCAGGTCGAAGGGAAAGGCGCAGCAGCCGGCCACCGCCAAGCCGTCCTCCCATGCCGCCAGGCCGCGCTCCGGCCCGACGAGCGTTGCGAAATTGTCGACCGCCTCGTCGGTCGGCGGCAGGCCGAAATAGCGCCAGATCGACGCCATCGAGGCGCGCAATTCGTCGGTTGTGACGCAGGATCTGATTTCGGCGGGCACGTATCGGTTTCCTCCCCTCGCCAACATAGCGGCCACGTGCGCTTTGGCCACCGGCCTGCGACCCCGCGTTTCCTTGATCGGGTCCCCCAAATCGGGCAAAAGGCGGCGCCGCCGTCGCGGCGCTCGGGGACAGGACTCATGGCGGAAATTCTGCGGGTAGGCATCGCCGGCGTCGGCACGGTCGGCGCATCCGTCGTGCGCCTTCTGGCGCAGCAGGACGAGGCGCTGACGGCCCGCACGGGCCGCAAGATCGTCGTGACGGGCATTTCCGCGCGCGATCCGGGCAAGGATCGCGGCTTCGACGCCTCGGGCATGAAATTCTTCGACGACCCCGTGCGACTGGCCGCCTCGCAGGACATCGATCTGTTCGTCGAGCTGATCGGCGGCGACGAGGGGCCGGCGCGCGTTTCGGTCGAGACGGCGCTGAAGAACGGCAAGGGCGTGGTGACCGCCAACAAGGCGTTGCTCGCCAAGCACGGCCTCGCGCTCGCCGCGCTGGCGGAGGAAAAGCGCGTGCCGCTCGCCTACGAGGCGTCGGTGGCCGGCGGCATTCCGATTGTGAAAACGCTGCGTGAAGGACTGGCCGGCAATTCGATCGAACGCGTTTACGGCATCCTCAACGGAACCTGCAATTACATCCTCAGCCGGATGGAGATGGAGGGCCTGTCCTTCGAAACCTGTCTGAAGGAGGCCCAGCGTCTGGGTTATGCGGAAGCCGATCCCACGTTCGACATCGGCGGTTTCGACACCGCCCACAAGCTGGCGATCCTCGCCACGCTCGCCTTCGGCAGCGAGATCGACGCCGACGCCATTTCGATCGAGGGCATAGAGAACGTGACCCTCGCCGACCTGAAGGCGGCCGACGAGCTCGGCTACCGCATCAAGCTCTTGGGCGTCGCCCAGCGCACGCCGCACGGCGTGGAGCAGCGCGTGCATCCCACCATGGTGCGCAAGACCTCCTCGATCGCGCAGGTGATGGGCGTGACCAACGCCGTCACCATCGACGCCGACGCCGTGCACGAACTGACCCTCGTCGGGCCGGGCGCCGGCGGCGCCGCCACCGCCTCCGCCGTCGTCGCCGACATCGCCGACATCGCCCGCGGCGTACGGTCGCGCCCGCTCGGCCTGCCGCGCGCGGCGCTGACCAAGGTGCAGCGCGTCGAGATGCAGCGCCACGAGGGCGGCTATTACATTCGCCTGTCGGTCTACGACAAGCCCGGCGCCTTCGCCGGCATCGCCACCCGCATGGCGGAGAAGAACATCTCGCTCGAGAGCATCGTGCAGCGCGGCCGCGCTTCGGGCGGCGATACGCCGGGCGCGCCCGTGCCCGTCGTCCTTATTACCTACGCCACATCTGAGAAACGCGTGCGCGAAGCTCTCGACGCCATCGTCGCGGACGGATATGTGGCGGAACGGCCGCAATCCATCCGAATCGAGCGCGAATAAAGGCTTCAGGACGCGATTAGCCAGCCCGGGAAGAAGAAAATGACCGATCTCATCGTCAAAGAAGACAAAATCATCGAGCGCATTCTTTCCACGGAGCTGGTGCGCGTCACCGAGCGCGCCGCCGTCTCCTCCGCGCGCCTGCGCGGCCGCGGCGACGAGAAGGCCGCCGACCAGGCCGCCGTCGACGCCATGCGCCGCGAATTGAACCGCCTGCCGATCCACGGCCGCGTCGTCATCGGCGAGGGCGAGCGCGACGAGGCGCCGATGCTGTTCATCGGCGAGGAAGTCGGCACCCGCACCGGTCCGCGCGTCGACATCGCCGTCGATCCGCTGGAAGGCACCACGCTGTGCGCCAAGGACATGCCGGGCTCGATCGCCGTCATGGCGATGGCCGAAGCCGGCACGCTGCTCAACGCGCCCGACGTCTACATGGACAAGATCGCCGTGGGCCCGGGCTATCCCAAGGGCGTGGTCGACCTCGACGCCAAGCCCGAAGACAACATCAACGCGCTGGCCAAGGCCAAGGGCGTGCCCCCGGGCGAAATCACCGTCGTCATCCTCGACCGTCCGCGCCACGCCGATCTCGTCGCCGCCTGCCGCAAGGCCGGCGCCTCGATCCGCCTGATCACCGACGGCGACGTCGCCGGCGTCATCCATTGCGCCCAGCCGGAAGAGACAGGCTGCGACCTCTATCTCGGCTCCGGCGGCGCGCCGGAAGGCGTGCTGGCGGCGGGCGCGCTGCGCTGCGTCGGCGGCCAGATGCAGGGCCGCCTCATCCTCGACACCGAGGCCAAGGTCGAACGCGCCTACAAGATGGGCGTGAAAGACCCCAGGAAGAAATACGACATGAAGGAGCTGGCCTCCGGCGACGTCATCGTCTGCGCGACGGGCGTGACCGACGGCGCTCTGCTGAAGGGCGTGAAGTTCCACCCGAAGCTGATCACCACCGAGACGATCATCTACCGCTCGGTGACGGGCACGGTGCGGCGGATTTTCGCCGAGCACCGCCAGTTCGAGAAGTTCAAGCTGGACTGATTTTCTCGCGCCAGGCGCCGCGGTTCTCCCTTCTCCCCGCGCTGAAGTCGGCTGTTGCCGGCTTCAGCCAGGCCTACTGCACAAAGCGGCAACAGCCGCTTTGTGAGCGGGGAGAGGGGGTGCAGCCGCGCCAGTCGTCGCCACGCGCCTCATCCCGAGCAGCGCCCGAAGGCCGCGTCTTGTGGTCTTCTCCCCAATACTTTCCTCACTCCCCCAGCACCGCCTTCGTTCGCCAGTCGTAGCGCACCGTCAGCAGGCGCACCGCGAAATAGAGGGCGACGACGCCCCAGGCGCAGGGCGCGGCGGGCAATGCAAACCCCGCCGTCAGGATCATGTAGAGCGCACAGGCCAGCGCCACGAGAATCGCGAGATAGCGGCCGGGCTGCATGATCTCCGGAATTTCCCGCACCAGCACGTCGCGCAGCACGCCGCCGCCGACCCCGCCCACGCAGCCGACCAGCAGCACGCCCGGCAGCGGCAGGCCCGCCTGCCGCGCGAATTCGACGCCCACCACCGCAAAGGCCGGCGTGCCGACGGCGTCGACGAGTTCGATCGCCGTCTCCAGCGAGCGCGCCGCATGCAATTTGCGCGCGAGCGCGATGGCGAGGATCGTGGTGGCGACGATCAGCGGCAGATAGACCTGGTTCGTCAGCACCGGCGGCATGCGTTGCAGCAGCAGGCCGTCGCGGATCAGCCCGCCGCCGATCGAGGAGACGAGCGCGGTCAGAAACACGCCGACGACATCGAATTTCTTGCGCAGGCCGACGAGCGCGCCCGACAGGGCCCAGGCGGCGACAGCGACGTAATCGAGCAGGGCGGGCAGGTGGAATTCCGCGCTCATGTCCTGCCCTCGCCGTCAGGTTCCGGGCAGGGGGAGCGGCCCTCGGCGCGGCCGTGATTCAGATAGTGCCACGTGGGATCGACGCCGGCTTTGCGCACGTCGGCGTAGCCGCGCCGATAGGCCTCCGGATCGAAATCCCTGAGCGGCGGCAGCGGGTCGCGTCCCTCGCGCACGCCGACGTGGATGTAGTGCCCGAGCGGATGCTGGCCGGACGTCCCGACGTCGGGATTGGCCAGCAGATATGCGCGTTCGTCGAAACCGCGCGCCAGCACGTCGCGCGCCAGGGCGACGCGCGCCTGTCCGCTGCGGCGCCGGAAATATTCCAGCGTCAGCGCATTCCACGGGCTGGCGAGCAGCGCCAGCGCCTCGGCGACGCGAAAACCGTTGAAGGTGACGAAGTCGCGATAGAACCGCCGATGGGTCAGCCGCTCGAGCCCGGGAGGCAGAGGGCCGACGCAATCCGCCCGGGTGTCGCCGACATCGAGGACATTGGCCGGCATCGGCCAAAGCGCATACATGCCGCGCAGGTTGGCCATGGCCGCATCGACCGAGGCGCCGACAGCGCCGCTGACCGGCACCCTCGGATCCATGGGCTCCTGCGCGGCGAGCCAGTCGAGCAGGGGCGCATTTGCGACGTAGGCGATCGCCGAGCCCGACCGGACGCGCAACAAACCTGGCGCGCACGGATACGCCTGGATCGGAAAATGCCCGAGATAGAGACAATTCCAGTGCGTGGGCAGACGTGGGAACGCCTTGTCGAGACGCTTGCGCAACGCCGCCGCCGTGATGCGCAGTCGCGCGTCGTCTTCGAGGATCAGAACGCGTTTATGCCCCATCGCCAGCGCCCGGCGCGCGACTTCCCGGTGCGACGTCCAGATCGCGCGGGGCGGATGCAGTCCGCGTCGCGGGCGATAGAACGTGACGGAGGTGAGCCCGATGTCGCGGAAATGCCGCGCGGCGGCGTCGCGCCGGTCCTGCTGCTCCTGCAGTGAAATGCAATAGATCGCGTCGAGCGGACCGAAGACGGACTCAGGCCGGCGGTCGCAGGGCGCACCGCCGTCGAAGGATTCGAAATATGCGTCGGCCGCCCCCGCGCCCGCTGATGCTTCGCTCATTGCTGCTAGGTTTAGCGGGCGGGCGGCCCGGCGTCAGCAGATCGTTGCGGCTCCGGGTCCGGGGCGCCGTATAATGAGTGCGTGACCACTCAACGTTTCTATCTCGACCATAACGCCACGACGCCGCTGCGCCCCGCCGCGCGCGAGGCGATGCTGGACGCGCTCGACGCGACCGGAAACGCCTCCTCCGTTCACGCCGAGGGCCGCGCCGCGCGCGCGCTGGTCGAAACCGCGCGCGAAAAGGTCGCTGCGCTGGTCGGCGGCCGGGCGCGCAACGTCGTGTTCACGTCCGGCGCGACGGAAGCGCTCAATCTCGCGCTGCGGCCGGACTGGCGCATCGGTCCGCAAGGCGGACATTTCGAATTGCTTCTCGCGTCCGCTACAGAACATGTCGCCGCGCTGGAGGGCCACGCTTTCGGCCGCCGCGTCGAAATCCTGCCGGTTGACCGGTCCGGCCGGCTCGACCTCGCCGCGCTCGGGACAACGCTGGCCGGCTACGCCGGCGCCCGCGTCATGGTCTGCCTTCAGGCGGCCAACAACGAGACCGGCGTGCTACAACCTGTGGCCGAGGCGGCCGAACAGGTCCACGCGGCCGGCGGCCTGCTGGTCTGCGACGCCGTGCAGGCGGCCGGACGCATTGCTTGCTCGTTCGAGACGACCGGCGCGGACATGCTGGTGCTCTCCTCGCACAAAACAGGCGGGCCGATGGGCGCGGGCGCGCTCGTCCTGCGCGATGCGGCGCTGCATTGCGACCGACCGCTGATTCGCGGCGGCGGGCAGGAGCGTGGTTTTCGGGCGGGAACCGAGAACGTCGCTGCGATCGCCGGTTTCGGCGCGGCGGCGGCCGAAGCGGCGGCGAGCCGCGACGCCGAAGCCGCCCGCATCGCCCGCCTGCGCGACGCCTTCGAGGCTGGCCTTGCGCACGTCGCCCCCGGGGCTGTCGTTTTCGGGCAGGGCGCGCCGCGGCTGCCCAACACCAGCGCCTTCGCCATTCCCGGACCATCGGCGGAAATCCTGCTCATGGCCTTCGATCTCGCTGGCGTGGCGCTGTCGTCCGGCTCGGCCTGCTCGTCCGGCAAGGTCAAGCGCTCTCATGTGCTCGCCGCGATGGGGACGGCCCCCGAAATCGCCGCCGGAGCGCTTCGGGTCAGCTTCGGCTGGACCTCCGCCGACCAAGATGTGGCCGCTGTTTTGGACGTGCTCGCCGCCATTCTCGCCCGGATCGGTCGCAAACAGGCCACATCCCGCGCAAAAACGGCCGCTTCGCCTTGAACCGGCGCCCCGCTCAGTCCATTATATTCAAATCCGACCGGCGGTCCTTGAAACCGCGCTGGCAGGAGTGAGACATGGCGGCTGTTAAAGAGACCGTCGATCGCGTGAAGGCGATCGACGTGGATGCCTATAAGTACGGGTTCGTCACCGACATCGAATCCGAAAAGGCGCCCAAAGGCCTGAACGAGGACATCGTTCGCTTCATTTCGGCGAAGAAGAACGAACCCGAGTGGCTGACCGAATGGCGGCTCGACGCCTATCGGCGCTGGCTGACCATGGAGGAGCCGACCTGGGCGCGGGTCGATTATCCGAAGATCGACTATCAGGATCTCTATTATTACGCCGCGCCGAAGTCGACGCCGGGGCCGAAGTCGATCGACGAGGTCGATCCGGAACTGCTGCGCACCTACGAGAAGCTCGGCATCCCCCTGCGCGAGCAGGAAATCCTCGCCGGCGTGCAGACTTCGAAGGTCGCCGTGGACGCCGTGTTCGACTCCGTCTCCGTCGCCACGACGTTTCGCGCCGAACTCGCCAAGTCCGGCGTGATCTTCTGCCCGATCTCGGAAGCCGTCCATTCGCACCCCGAGCTCGTGAAGAAATATCTCGGTTCGGTCGTGCCGGTGACCGACAATTATTTCGCGACGCTGAATTCGGCGGTCTTCTCGGACGGCTCATTCGTCTACATCCCGCCGGGCGTGCGCTGCCCGATGGAATTGTCCACCTACTTCCGCATCAATGAGAAGAACACCGGCCAGTTCGAGCGCACGTTGATCATCGCCGACGCCGGCTCCTACGTGTCCTATCTCGAGGGCTGCACGGCGCCGCAGCGCGACGAGAACCAGTTGCACGCGGCCGTCGTCGAGCTGATCGCGCACGAGGACGCGGAGATCAAATATTCGACGGTGCAGAACTGGTATCCCGGCGACGCCGAGGGGAAGGGCGGCATCTACAATTTCGTGACCAAGCGCGGCGATTGCCGTGGCGCGCGCTCGAAGATTTCGTGGACGCAGGTCGAGACCGGCTCTGCGATCACCTGGAAATATCCGTCCTGCATCCTGCGCGGCGACGATAGCCGCGGCGAATTCTATTCGATCGCGATCTCCAACGGCCGCCAGCAGGTGGACAGCGGCACCAAGATGATCCACCTCGGCAAGAACACCACGAGCCGGATCATCTCCAAGGGCATCTCGGCCGGCAAATCGAACAACACCTATCGCGGACAGGTCAGCGCGCATCGCAAGGCGAGCGGCGCCCGCAACTTCACGAACTGCGACTCTCTGCTGATCGGCCACGACTGCGGCGCGCATACCGTGCCCTACATGGAAGCCAAGAACGCGACCGCCGTGTTCGAGCACGAGGCGACGACGTCGAAGATTTCGGAAGACCAGCTCTTCTACTGCATGCAGCGCGGCCTGTCGGCGGAAGAGGCGACCGCGCTGATCGTCAACGGCTTCGTGCGCGACGTGCTGCAGCAATTGCCGATGGAGTTCGCCGTCGAAGCGCAGAAGCTGATCGCCATTTCCCTCGAGGGGAGCGTGGGGTGAGCGCGGCCGTCATCGCGGGTCCCTCGCGATGACGTTCGGCGCGACGCCGCAATACGTCTGAAACGGATTTAGAAATGCTCGAAGTCAAAAATCTCCACGTCTCCGTCGGCGACCGCAAAATCCTCGACGGCCTGACCCTGACCGTGAAGGACGGCGAGGTCGCCGCCATCATGGGGCCGAACGGCACCGGCAAGTCGACGCTGTCCTATGTCATCGCCGGCAAGGAAGGCTACGACGTGACCGAGGGCGAAGTGCTGCTCGACGGCGTCAATCTGCTCGACATGGACGCGTCGGACCGCGCGCAGGCCGGCGTATTCCTGGCGTTCCAGTATCCGATGGAGATTCCTGGCGTCGCGACGATGACGTTTCTCAAGGCGGCGCTGAACGCGCAGGCGCGCGCGCGCGGTCAGAACGAATTGCAGACGCCCGAATTCATGAAGAAGGTCCGCGAGGCCGCGCAGACGCTCGGCGTCAAGCAGGACATGCTCAAGCGCGCGCTCAACGTCGGCTTTTCCGGCGGCGAGAAGAAGCGCATGGAAATCCTGCAGATGGCGCTGCTGCAGCCGAAACTCGGCATCCTCGACGAGACCGATTCCGGTCTCGACATCGACGCTCTGCGCATCGTCGCCGACGGCGTGAACGCCCTGCGGTCGGCGAACCGCAGCTTCCTCGTCATCACGCACTATCAGCGCCTGCTCGACTATATCAAGCCGGACACCGTGCATGTGATGGCGAAGGGCAGGATCGCGCGCACCGGCGGGCCGGAACTGGCGCTCGAACTCGAGAAGACCGGTTATGCCGGCTTCGTGGGCGAGGCGGCATGAACGCGCGCGCGCAACAACGATCCTTTACTGACGCGGAATCCGCGCTGATCGAAGCTTTCGATCAGGCCGACCGTCGGCTGGTCGGGGCGAGCGACCTGCGCGCCGCGGCGATGGCGCGGTTCGCCGCGTCTGGCCTGCCCAATCGGCGCGTGGAAGCCTGGCACTACACCGACCTGCGCGCGCTCCTGCGCGAGATTGCGCCCGTGCGCGAGCCCAACGCCACATCGCTCGATTACGCGCGCGAGTGTCTCGAAGACGCTGCGGCCCAGACGCATGCGGCGCGGCTGATCGTGTTCAACGGCGCCTACCGTCCCGAGCTTTCCGATCTCGACCGTCTGCCGTCCGGCGTCGCTGTGACGTCGCTCTCGGAAGAGTTGGCCGCCGGCGCCGCGGACGTATTGTCCGCCATCTCGGGAGAGGGGCAGGGCGCCGACGACGCCGTCGTCGCGCTCAATGCGGCGCTGATGCAGGATGGCGTGGTCGTGCGCGTCGCGCCTGGCGCGCAGGTCGAGCGTCCGCTCGCGATCGTCAATCTCATGTCCGGCGGCTCCGCGCATTCCTCTTTCGTCCGCTCGCTGGTGCTGGTGGGCGACGGCGCGTCGATTTCCGTGACGGAGACAACCGCCGCCTGCGATCCTGCGGCGACGCAGACCAACGAGGCGCTCGTTCTGAAAATCGGCCGGAACTGCAAGGTCGAGTACGTCTCGCGCGTCACCTTGCAGGGCGACGGCGCGATCGCGCTCAACTCGGTGCTGGCGACGCTCGACGAGGGCTCGGAGCTGAACGGCTTCGCCTTCGCGCCGCAGCCGGCCATCGCGCGCCGCCAGTATTTCGTGCGCCTCAACGGCCGCCACGCGCGGTCGACGATCGGCGGTCTGTCGTTGTTGCGCGCAAAGCAGCACGCCGATACGACGCTGGTGATTGATCACGCGGTGCCGGATTGCGTCAGCCGTGAGTTCTTCCGGCACATTCTCGACGACGAATCCACGGGCGTCTATCAGGGCAAGGTGGTCGTGCGTCAACACGCGCAGAAAACCGACGGCGCGATGAAGAGCCAGGCGATCATGCTCGGCGACGACGCGACCATGAACAACAAGCCGGAGCTGGAAATCTTCGCCGACGACGTGGTCTGCGGCCATGGAGCGACCGTGGGCCAGCTCGACGACGACCAGATATTCTACCTTCAGGCGCGCGGTCTCGCGCGCGCCGAGGCGGAGTCCTTGCTGCTCGAAGCCTTCGCCAACGAGGCGCTCGACATGGTCGCCGACGAGAAAGTTCGCGAGCGGTTCGTCGCGCAGACCGCCGAATGGCTGTCGCACAGGGGCGGGAAATGAACGCGCACGTCCCCTACGATGTCGAGGCCCTGCGCCGCGACTTTCCGATCCTCGCCGAGAAGCCCTACGGCAAGAATCTCGTCTATCTCGACAACGCCGCCTCGGCGCAGAAGCCGCGCGCCGTGATCGAGCGCATGACGCATGTCTACGAACACGAATACGCCAACGTGCATCGCGGGCTGCACTATCTCGCCAACGCCGCGACCGACGCGTTCGAGGAAGCGCGCGCCAGCGTGCGGCGGTTCCTGAACGCCGAATCGACCGACGAGATCGTGTTCACGCGTTCGGCGACCGAAGCGATCAATCTCGTCGCGTCGTCGTTCGGGCTCGCGCATATCGGCGAGGGCGACGAAATCCTGCTCTCGATCATGGAGCATCATTCCAACATCGTGCCCTGGCATTTTCATCGCGAGCGCAAGGGCGCCGTGCTGAACTGGATCGAAATCGACGACGACGGGCATATCGATCTCGCGGCGTTCGAGAGACAGATCACGCCGAAGACCAGGATTGTCGCCGTCACGCACATGTCCAACGTGCTGGGCGCGCCGACGCCGATCGCCGAGATCGTCCGCATCGCGCATGCGCATGGCGTGCCGGTTCTGGTCGACGGATCTCAGGGCGCGGTGCATCTCGATGTCGACGTTCGCGCGCTCGACGTCGATTTCTACATCGTCACCGGCCACAAGCTCTATGGGCCGACGGGCATCGGCGTCGTCTACGCCAAGAAGAAGTGGCTCGAGAGCTTGCCGCCATTCAACGGCGGCGGCGAGATGATCGAGGTCGTCACGAGGGACCGCGTCACCTACAACACGCCGCCGCACCGCTTCGAGGCGGGCACGCCGCCGATCGTCCAGGCGGTCGGCCTCGGCGCGGCGCTCGACTACATGGACATGGTGGGGCGGGCTGCGATCCGCGCGCACGAGGCGGACCTGACCGCCTATGCGATGGAGCGGCTTTCACGCATCAATTCGCTGCGCATTTTCGGGAAGGCGAAGGACAAGGGGCCGATCGTCTCGTTCGAGATGAAGGGCGCGCACGCTCACGACGTCGCCACCATCATCGACCGTGCGGGCGTCGCCGTGCGGGCGGGCACGCATTGCGCCATGCCGTTGCTCGAACGGCTCGGCGCGACGTCGACCTGCCGCGCCTCATTCGCTCTCTACAACACGCGTGCGGAAATCGACGCGCTTGCGGAGGCCCTTCAGCGGGCCGAAGCGCTGTTTTCGTGAGGATGGACATGGCCCACGCCGAGGAAGCGCCTCTGGAACCCAACAAGCCGGCTCTCAACCTGTCGCCGGAACTGTCGGCCGAAGAATACGACCGGCTGACCGACGACATCGTGGCAGCGCTCAAGACCGTATACGATCCGGAAATACCGGCCGACATTTACGAGTTGGGCCTGATCTACCGTGTCGACGTCGACGAGTCGCGTTTTGTGAACATCGATATGACGTTGACCGCGCCGGGCTGTCCGGTCGCCGGCGAGATGCCGATCTGGGTCGAGAACGCCGTCTCGGCCGTGCCGGGCGTCGCCGGCGTGAAGGTGAGCATGGTGTTCGATCCGCCGTGGGATCAGAGCCGCATGTCCGAAGAAGCGCGCGTCGCTCTGGACATGTGGTGAGAACGGCCCACGCGGCCTATATGTTGCAAGACTTCTGTTCGCAGGGCCTTGAACCCTGAAGGAGGAAGAGATGGGCGCTCGCCCGAAGATGAACGTCATTTCCCTGACCGAGGCGGCCGCCGCCCGGTTGCAGGAAATAGTGGCCAATTCCGACAAGCCTCTGTTCGGCTTACGCGTCGGCGTGAAGAACGGCGGTTGCGCGGGCATGTCCTACACCATGGAGATGGCGGAGGCCGCCAACCCTGGCGACGAAATCGTCGAGGACAAGGGCGTGCGCGTGCTGGTCGATCCGAAGGCCATACTCTTCCTGCTCGGCACGCAGATGGATTTCCAGACGTCGAAACTCTCGTCCGGTTTCGTGTTCAACAATCCGAACCAGACCTCGGCGTGCGGTTGCGGCGAGAGCGTCGCGATCACGCCGGCGAAGCTGGACGAGGCGGAGGGCGCGTCGGCGAGCGGCGCGTAGCGCAGATGGACGCCGCCGCGGTCGAGGATTTCTTCGCTCCCTTCGCCCGCGTGCGCGCCAAGCGCATGTTTTCGGGCCACGGCGCCTATGTCGACGACGCCTGTTTCGCGCTCTGCGTGATGGGCGACATCTGGATCAAGACGGACGACCAAGCGGAGCGCGCGGCGCTGAAGGCGGCGGGTTCGCGGCCGTTCGCCTATGAAAAATCCGGCGGGAAGATCGTGACCGCCAACGCTTTCTGGCGACTGCCGGACGCCGCCCTCGACGATGAGGACGAACTGCGTCGCTGGTGCCGGCCGGCGCTGGAGGCGGCCCGCCGCACGGCCGCGCAGAAGGCCGCTGCGAAGGCGCGCAAGGCGGCGCGGACGACGCCTGCCGCCAGGCCTCGTCGCGGGCGCGCGACGACCTAAATAGTAGATTGTTTTTACACAATATTCGACGGGCTCCGGCGGGGCGCGTCATTCGCGTCGCGTCCCGGAATCGGCTACAGTGCGGGCTGTGATTCCCGGGCGTATCCGCGCCCCTCCCGAAAGCCCGATCCCTTGGCCGACAACGACGACAAGAAAGACCCGGCCGCGCAGCCGCCGTCCGACATCAAGCCCGTCTCCATCGTCGACGAAATGAAGCGCTCGTATCTCGATTACGCGATGAGCGTGATCGTTTCGCGCGCGCTGCCCGACGTCAGGGACGGCCTCAAGCCCGTGCATCGCCGCATCATGTTCTCGATGCACGAAAACGGCCACACGCCCGACAAGGCCTACGTGAAGTCCGCGCGCATCGTCGGCGACGTCATGGGTAAATATCACCCCCACGGCGACCAGGCGATCTACGACGCGCTCGTGCGCATGGCGCAGCCGTTCTCCATGCGTCTGGAACTGATCGACGGGCAAGGCAATTTCGGTTCGGTCGACGGCGACCCGCCGGCGGCCATGCGCTACACGGAATCGCGCCTTGCGAAGCCGGCGTTGGCGCTTCTGGAGGACATCGACGAGGGCACGGTCGATTTCCAGCCGAACTACGACGGCAAGGAGCATGAGCCGGTCGTCCTGCCGGCGCGCTTTCCCAACTTGCTGGTCAATGGCGCGGGCGGCATCGCGGTCGGCATGGCGACCAACATCCCGCCGCACAATCTCGGCGAGATCATCGATGCGACCATCGCGCTGATCGACAGACCCGACATGTCGATCGCCGATCTCATCGAGATCGTGCCCGGTCCCGATTTTCCCACGGGCGGCTCGATCATCGGCCGCTCGGGCGTCAATTCGGCCTATGCGACCGGCCGCGGCTCGATCCTCATGCGCGCCAAGGTCGATGTCGAGGAGATGCGCAACAACAGGTCTGCGCTGATCGTCACCGAGATCCCGTACCAGGTGAACAAGGCGACGCTGGTCGAGCGCATCGCGGAACTCGTGCGCGAGAAGAAGGTCGAAGGCATTTCCGATCTGCGCGACGAGAGCGACCGCGACGGCATGCGCATTGTGATCGAGCTGAAGCGCGAGGCCGTGCCGGATGTCGTCCTGAACCAGCTCTATCGCTTCACCGCGCTGCAGTCCTCGTTCGGCGTGAACATGATCGCGCTGAACGGCGGCAAGCCGGAAATGCTGACGCTGAAGGACGTGCTGAGGGCCTTCGTCGATTTCCGCGAAGAGGTCGTCACGCGGCGCACCAAGCATCGGTTGAACAAGGCGCGCGACAACGCGCATGTGCAGGTCGGCCTCGCCATCGCAGTCGCCAATATCGACGAAGTGATCCGCCTCATCCGCACCTCGCCAGACGCGGCCGCCGCGCGCGAGGCGCTGATGGGTCGCGCCTGGGCGGCCAAGGACATGGCCCCGCTGGTCGCGCTGATCGCCGACCCGCGCCACACGCTTGATGCGGACGGCAACATCCGCCTGTCCGAAGCGCAGGCGCGCGCGATCCTCGACCTGCGTTTGCAGCGCCTCACCGCGCTCGGACGCGAGGAAATTTCCGAGGCGTTGAACAAACTCGCCACCGAGATCGCCGAATATCTGGAGATCCTGCGCTCACGCGAAAAGCTGTTCGGCATCGTCAAGGCGGAGCTGAATGCGGTGAAGGATGCGCACGCCACGCCGCGCCGGACCGTCATTCTCGACGCCGCCGGCGACATGGAGGACGAGGACCTCATCCAGCGCGAGGACATGGTCGTCACGGTCAGTCACGCCGGCTATATCAAGCGTGTGCCGCTGTCGACCTATCGCGCGCAGCGCCGCGGCGGCAAGGGGCGCTCGGGCATGCAGACGCGCGAAGAGGATTTCGTCGCGCGCCTGTTCGTGGCGTCCACGCATACGCCGGTCTTGTTCTTCTCCTCGCACGGACAGGTCTACAAGGAGAAGGTCTGGCGCCTGCCTTTGGCCGCGCCGCAATCGCCCGGCAAGTTCCTGCGCAACATCCTGCCGCTCGAGGCGGACGAGCGCATCACGACTATCATGCCGCTGCCAGAGGACGAGGAAAGCTGGGCGACGCTCGACGCCTTCTTCGCCACGACCGGCGGCACGGTGCGGCGCAACAAGCTCTCCGACTTCACGCAGGTGAACCGCGCCGGCAAGATCGCCATGAAGCTCGACGAGGGCGAATCCATCGTCGACGTGGCGATCTGCACGGAAAACGACGACGTGCTGCTGACGACGGCGCTCGGCCAGTGCATCCGCTTCGCCGTTCCGGAAGTGCGCGTGTTCAAGGGGCGCGATTCCATGGGCGTGCGCGGCATCGCGCTCGAAAAGGGCGACCGCGTGATTTCGCTTTCGATCCTGCGTCACTTCGAGGCGTCGGGCGACGAGCGCGCCGCTTATCTCAAGATGAGCCGCGCCGTGAACGGCGAAGCCAACGGCGAGGGCGATGTCGACATCGGCGAGGAGGCGCCCAACGGCGTCAACGGGGAGCAGCTTTCGCAGGACCGCTACGCGGAAATGTCGGCGGCCGAGCAATACATCCTCACCATTTCGGAGAATGGCTACGGCAAGCGCTCGTCGTCCTTCGAGTACCGGATCACGGGCCGCGGCGGCAAAGGCATCGTCGCCATGGCGGTCAACGATCGCAACGGCCCGCTCGTGGCCTCCTTCCCGGTCGAGGATTCCGACCAGATCATGCTGGTCACCGACGGCGGCCAGTTGATCCGCTGTCCGGTCGAAGGCATCCGGATCATCGGCCGCGGCGCGCAGGGCGTCATCGTGTTCAACACGGCCGAGGACGAGAAGGTCGTGTCGGTCGAGCGCGTGGCGGGCGAGGAAGACGAGGGAGACGGCGCGGAGGCCGGCGAGGGCTGACTTGCCTTCGCCCGCCGCTCGCGCCTAGATCGCTCCAGCCCGGACACGGAAAGACCCATGCGCATCGCCATCTACACCGGCTCTTTCGATCCCCTCACCAACGGCCACGTCGACGTCATTCGTCAGGCGGCCGTCGTCTGCGATCGGCTGGTCGTCGGCATCGGCGTCCATCCTGGCAAGGTTCCGGTCTTTTCCGCCGAGGAGCGCGCGGACCTGATCCGCGCCGCCTGCGCTGAACAACTCGCTGCGCAGAAGTGCGAATTGCAGGTCGTCACCTTTGCAGGTCTCGCGGTCGACGCCGCGCGTGAGCACGGCGCCAGGATCGTCGTGCGCGGTCTGCGCGACGGCACGGACCTCGACTATGAAATGCAGATGGCGGGCATGAACGGCGTCATGGCGCCGGAGGTGAAGACGGTCTTCTTCGCCGCCTCGCCCGAGGTCCGCCACATCACCGCCACGCTTGTCCGCCAGATCGCGGCCATGGGTGGAGACATCAAGCCCTTCGCTCCCGCTGCGGCGGCGGCTGCGCTCGTGCAGCGCATGGCCGAACGCGCCAAGGCGAAGTGACGACAAATCGTTTCAGAACCTACACAGCCGAAAGGACAATCATGCGCATCGATCGTCGCAAGCTTCTCGCCGCAGGTGCGGCGCTCGCGCTCGGCGCCTCCGCAACCGGAGCCTTCGCCGCAGGCGCCCCAGCCGATGTCGTGCATCTCTACACCAAGGACGGCAAGGTGACGATCCAGCTGCGCGCCGACCTCGCGCCCAAGCACGTCAAGCAGATCGAGACGCTGGTGAAGCGCAAGTTCTACGACGGCATTGTGTTCCACCGCGTCATCGACGGGTTCATGGCCCAGACTGGCGATCCGACCGGCACCGGCATGGGCAAGTCCGACCTGCCGAACATCCCCGCCGAATTCTCGAGCGCCCATTTCAAGCGCGGAACGGTCGGCATGGCGCGCTCGCAGAGCCCGGACTCCGCCAATTCGCAATTCTTCATCTGCTTCGGCGACGCCGGCTTTCTCGACGGTCAATATACGATCGTTGGCGAGGTGACCTCGGGCATGGACGTGGTCGACAAGATCAAGAAGGGCTCGAAGTCCGACAACGGTTCGGTGACCAACCCGGACAAGATCGTGAAGATGCGCATGGCGGCGGACGACAAGTAAAGCCGCAGGTTTACCCGGCGTCCCGCGCGCTTTATAGCGGGCGCGCAGAAAGATTCAGGAGGTCCCATGGCGGACGAAGGCAATACGCTCACGCTCGAAACGACTAAAGGTCCGGTCGTCATCCGCATGCGGCCCGATCTCGCGCCCAACCACGTCGCCCACATCAAGAAGCTGGTCAACGAAGGCTTCTACGACGGCATCGTGTTCCACCGCGTCATCGACGGCTTCATGGCCCAGACCGGCTGCCCGCACGGTACGGGCACCGGAGGGTCGAAGTATCCGAACCTCAAGCAGGAGTTCAACGCGCAACCGCATGTGCGCGGGACCTGCTCGATGGCGCGCGCCGCCAATCCGGACTCCGCCAACAGTCAGTTCTTCATCTGCTTCGACGATGCGCGCTTCCTCGACCGCCAGTACACTGTCTGGGGAGAGGTCGTGTCCGGCATGGAGAACGTCGACAAGATCAAGCGCGGCGAACCCGTGCGCGACCCAGACAAGATCGTCTCCGCCAAGATGAGCTGAAGAGTTCCCTCTCCCCGCCTGCGGGGAGAGGGTCTGGATGAGGGGCGGGGTGGGTTGCGGGACTGTCTCCCGGCCCCTCACCCCGGCCCTCTCCCCGCGCACGGGGAGAGGGAGAAATGCGCGTAGACCTCTTCGATTTTGATCTTCCGCAGGAGCGCATCGCGCTCAGGCCAGCCGAGCCTCGCGACAGCGCGCGCATGCTGGTGGTTCGGCCCAATGCGCTTGAAGACCGCATCGTCCGCGATCTCCCCACGTACCTGCGCGCCGGCGACGCGCTTGTCGTCAACGATACGCGCGTCATCCCCGCGCGCCTCAACGGCGTGCGCGTGCGCGGCGACGCCGTCGCGCGCATCGAGGCGACATTGGTCAAGCGCGAGGGGTCGAACCTCTGGCGCGCTCTGGCCAAGCCCGCCAAGCGGCTTGCTCCCGGCGATCGCATCCGCTTCGGCGAGGCCTCCGAAAGCATGGCCTGTCTGCTTGCTGCGCTCGACGCCGACGTGGTCGAACGCAACGAGGGAGAAGTTCTGCTCTCCTTCCATCTCGACGGGGCTGCGCTGGACGAGGCGATCGAACGGCTGGGCCATATGCCGCTGCCGCCCTACATCGCGGCGCGCCGCGCCGACGACGAATCCGATGCGCGCGATTATCAGACCATGTTCGCCCGCGAGCCCGGCGCCGTCGCCGCGCCGACGGCCGGACTGCACTTTACGCCGGAGCTGATCGCTGCGATCGAGGCGAAGGGCGTCGCAATCCATCGCGTCACGCTGCATGTCGGCGCCGGCACGTTTCTGCCCGTCAAGGCCGACGACACCGACGCCCATGTCATGCATTCGGAATGGGGCGAGGTGGGCGCCGAAGCGGCCGCCGCGCTCAACGCTGTCCGCGCCGCAGGCGGGCGCATCGTCGCGGTGGGCACGACCGCGTTGCGCATTCTCGAAAGCGCGGCGACGGAGGAGGGCGTTATCCGGCCGTATACGGGCGAGACAGCGATCTTCATCACGCCGGGCTACCGGTTCCGCGCGGTCGACGTCTTGATGACGAATTTTCACCTGCCGCGCTCGACGCTGTTCATGCTGGTCAGCGCCTTTGCAGGGCTCGACACGATGCGGGCGGCCTATGCGCACGCCATCGCCCAGAATTATCGCTTCTACAGTTACGGCGACGCGTGTCTGCTGCTGCGCGAGCCTTGACGCGTCGCGCCTTGCGCCCGAGGCTGCGCGCAACAGGCGTCGGGGAGAAGCCATGAGCCGCATCGAAACGCTGGAGCAATTGCGCGCCGTGCTCGGCGAACCGCGCGCCGCCACCAAAGCCAAGGTGCTTTCGCATCTCGACGCGCAATCCGCGGATTTTATTCGCGCTTGCGCTTTCGCTGTCGTGGCGACAGTCGGCAAGGACGGCGTGGTCGAAGCGTCGCCGAAGGGCGACCAGCCGGGCTTTGTTCGCATCGAGAATGAGACCACGCTGCTCATGCCCGAGCGGTCCGGCAACAATCTCGCCTTCGGTTTGCAGAATATTCTGGAGACCGGTCGGATCGGCGTGATCTTCCTCAAGCCCCGCACCGGCGAGACATTGCGGGTCACCGGGCGCGCGGAGATCTTCGACGACGCCGACTTGCGCGAGAGCCTCGGCGCCGTGGAGCGGCCGGCGCTGCTTGCGATCCGCATCCATGTCGAACGCTGCTATTTTCATTGCGCGCGCGCGATCCTGCGGTCGAAGCTTTGGGAGCCGGAAAGCTGGCCGCCGGCGCAGCGCATCCTGTTCGGCAAGATCATCGCGCCGCGCATCGGCGGAGACGAAGCCATGGCGCAGGCCATCGACGAGCGGGTGGAGCAGGGCTACACGAGCAATCTGTGGCGCAACACGTAACGGCGCGCGTTAGGCCGGGATGAGCGGCGCGCGACTCAGTTCGTTGACGCTGGCGATCGCCTTGGACAGCAGGCGTTTCAGTTCTCTGGCTTCTTTCTCCGTCAGTCCGCTCAGCAGACGGTTTTGCGTGGCTTCGACCGCCGGTTCGATGTGCGCGAGAATCCGTCGTCCCGCCGCCGTCACATGCAGCACGCGTGCGCGCCGGTCTTCCTTGTTCACGGTGCGCGCGACGAGGCCCTTTTCCACGAGGCGATCGACGACGCCGCAAATTGTCGCCCTGTCCTGGGCGACAAGGCCGGCGAGCGTCGCCTGGTCGAGGCCGGGCTCCGTTCGGATCTTCGCCAGCGCCGCATATTGCACGGGCGTCAGGTCCGAGCCGACGGCCTCCACCTCCGCGTGGAAGATCGCGACGGCGATTTGATGGAACCGCCGCGCCAGATGGCCGGGATTTTCTGTCTCCTGCGTCAAGGTCCGCCTCACATTCGATTTGACAAGCATACTAATGATTAGCATACTTATCAATAGTCCGGGCCGCGGCGCTCAGTCGCCGGCGAGCCCGCGGTGCAGACCAGACAAACAGACGACGAGCGGAGGACGCCCTTGCAATTCCATTTCAACGGTTATCGCTATGGCGATCCCGAACTTTCGCCCGCTTCTGCTCATCCTGCGCCGACCGACAAGCCGCCGGCCGAAGTGGACGTGCTCATCGTTGGTTGCGGTCCTGCAGGCCTGACGCTCGCCGCGCAACTCGCCGCTTTTCCTGACATCACGACCTGCATCGTCGAACAAAAGGACGGTCCGCTGCAGCTCGGGCAGGCCGACGGCATAGCCTGCCGTAGCATGGAGATGTTCGAGGGCTTTGGATTTCGGGAGCGTCTGCAGAAGCAGGCCTACTGGGTGAACGAAACGACGTTCTGGAAGCCCGACGACGCCAGGCGCGAGAACATCGTGCGTTCCGGCCGCATCCAGGACGTCGAGGACGGCCTGTCCGATTTCCCGCATGTCATCATGAACCAGGCGCGCGTGCACGATTTCTATCTGGAATGCATGCGCAAGTCGGCCAATCGTCTGGAGCCGCTCTATTCGCGCCGCTTCGTCGATCTGAAAGTCGACAACGAAGGCGACTATCCCGTCGCGGTTACGCTCGAGCGCGTCGATGCGGCGCACATGGGACAGGCCGAGACGGTGCGCGCCAAATACGTCGTTGGTTGCGACGGCGCGCGATCAGGCGTGCGCAAGTCGCTCGGACGCGAATTGAAGGGCGACTTCGCCAATCAGGCCTGGGGCGTGATGGACATTCTCGCCGTCACGAACTTTCCCGACATCAGACTGAAATCGTTGATCCAGTCCGCGAACGAAGGCGCGATCGTGCTGATCCCGCGAGAGGGCGGCTATCTCGTGCGCATCTATGTCGAGCTCGACAAGGTCGCAAAGGACAAGCGCGTGCCGAACAAGGAAGTCACGATCGATTATCTGATCGACGCCGCGCGCCGTATCCTCCATCCCCATACGCTCGACGTGAAGGAGGTCGCGTGGTGGTCGGTCTACGAGGTCGGCCAGAGGCTGTGCGACAAGTTCGACGACGTGGGCGAAGGCGAGACGAGGGCGCCGCGCGTCTTCATCGCCGGCGACGCCTGCCATACGCATAGCGCCAAGGCGGGGCAGGGCATGAACGTGTCGATGCAGGACACGTTCAACCTCGGCTGGAAACTCGCCGCAGTGCTGCGCGGCCAGTGCGATCCGGAGTTCCTGCATACATATTCAGCCGAGCGGCAGACGATCGCCAAGAACCTGATCGACTTCGATCGCGAATGGACGCAGATGTTGTCGAGGCCGCTGAAGTCGCCGGAAAAGCCGGACGGCGTCGAGCCTGCGCAGATCCAGGATTATTTCATGCGCCACGGCCGCTACACGGCCGGCGTCGCCACTGTCTACAAGCCCTCGCTGCTGACCGGCCAAAGCGCCCATCAGCAACTCGCGAAAGGGTTCGAGATCGGGACGCGGTTTCACTCAGGTCCGGTCATTCGTCTCGGCGACGCCAAGCCGGTGCGCCTCGCCGAAGGTTTGTTGGCGGACGGGCGCTGGCGCCTTTTCGCCTTCTGCGGCCGGGAAGACCCGATGGCCGCGAATGCGCCGATTCGCGCATTGTGCGACTGGCTGGAGAACGACGCCGCCTCGCCGGTGAAGCGCTACACGGCGAAGGGCGCCGACATCGATTCCGTGATCGACGTGCGCGCAGTGCTCCAGCAGGGCCACCGCGATCTCGCGCTCGAGGCCATGCCTTCCTTGCTGCTGCCGCCGAAGGGCGCATACGGCCTGCGCGACTACGAGAAGATGTACTGTCCCGATCTCAAGAACGGGCCGGACATCTTTGATCTGCGCGGCGTCGACCGGGACCGCGGCTGCCTGCTGATCGTGCGCCCGGACCAGTACGTCGCGCATGTCTTGCCGTTCGACGGGCGTACGGAGCTGGCGGCCTACTTCGATGCGTTCATGAAGGCGCCATAGGCGCCTTCAAAGCCGTCGCTGCGAGGCTCAATCCTTCTTCTTCTCGCCCGGCTTCGGCAGCGCCAGCGCGTCGAAGTCCGATCCGCCGAGCAGGCCGACCCCGTTGTAGAGTCCGAGCTTCTCGCGCGTGTCGACGATATCCATGTTGCGCATGGTCAGCTGGCCGATGCGGTCGGCCGGCGTGAACATGCCCGCGCCGCTTTCCATCGTCAGGCGCTCGGGATGGTAGGTGAGGTTCGGGCTGGTCGTGTCGAGGATCGAATAATCGTTGCCGCGACGCAATTCCAGCGTCACCTCGCCCGTGACCGCGCTCGCGACCCAGCGCTGCGCCGTCTCGCGCAGCATCAGCGTCTGCGGATCGAACCAGCGGCCCTGATAGAGAAGACGGCCGAGGCGCCGGCCGTTGTTGCGGTATTGCTCGATCGTATCCTCGTTGTGGATGCCGGTGACGAGCCGCTCGTAGGCGATGAACAGCAGCGCCATGCCGGGCGCTTCGTAGATGCCGCGGCTCTTGGCTTCGATGATCCGGTTCTCGATCTGGTCGCACATGCCGAGCCCATGTCGGCCGCCGATCGCGTTCGCTTCGGTGAAGAGTTCGAGCGCGCTCGCAAACTCCTTGCCGTTGAGCGCGACCGGCTGGCCTTGCTCGAAGCGGACGGACACGGTCTCGCGCGCGACCTTGACGTCGTCCTTCCAGAAGGCGACGCCCATGATCGGGTTGACGATGCTGATTCCGGCGTTGAGATACTCGAGATCCTTGGCCTCGTGCGTCGCGCCGAGAATGTTCGAGTCGGTCGAATAGGCCTTTTCGACGCTGGCTTTGTACTCGAAGCCGTTGGCGGCCATGTACTCGCTCATCTCCTTGCGGCCGCCGAGCTCGTCGATGAACAACTGATCGAGCCACGGCTTGTAGATGCGCAGCGAAGGATTGGTCAGCAGGCCGTAGCGGTAGAAGCGCTCGATGTCGTTGCCCTTGTAGGTCGAGCCGTCGCCCCAGATGTTGACGCCGTCGTCCATCATCGCGCGCACCAGCGTCGTGCCGGTCACGGCGCGGCCGAGCGGCGTCGTGTTGAAATAGGTCGCGCCGGCGGTCGAGATATGAAAGGCGCCGCACTGGATGGCGGCGATGCCTTCGGCCACGAGCTGCGGCCGGCAGTCGATCAGGCGCGCGTTCTCGGCGCCGTAGGCGAGCGCCTTGCGCGGAATGTCGTCGTAATCGCTCTCGTCGGGCTGGCCCAGATTGGCGGTGTAAGCATGCGGGAAGGCGCCTTTGGCGCGCATCCAGTGAACGGCGGCGGAGGTGTCGAGCCCGCCCGAGAAGGCGATGCCGACGCGCTCGCCGGCGGGGAGTTTCTGTAAGATCTTGCCGTCCACAATCGTCTCCGGAATTCTTGCGACCATCGCCCTGTCATCCCTGCGAAAGCGGAGATGCAGGGGGCTGCCGGGTCGGGCGCCGGTATAAAGCCTCGCGCCGCGCTAGGCTACCTCGTTGCGTCGGCCTCAGGCGCTCCGCGCGGGCCTGGTCGCGATCCAGATGACATGCCGCGCCCCGCCGCGCTTGCCGTTCGCGCGCGTCCGCACTTCCTCGACCGCGAAACCCGCCGACTTCAGCCGCTTGGCGAAGCCGGCGTCCGGCCCGGAGGACCAGACCGCGAGGATGCCGCCGGGGCGCAGCGCCCCGAACGCGACGCGCAGGCCGCTCGCGGAATAGAGCCGGTCGTTGGAGGCCCGCGTCAGTCCGTCCGGTCCGTTGTCGACGTCGAGGAGAATGGCGTCCCAGGCGCCGCGCGCCTCCGCGATGACCGCTCCGACATCCGCTTCGCGGATTTTCGCGCGCGGATCGTCGAGGCTGCCGGCGAAAACCTCGGCCATCGGCCCGTGCGCCCAGGCGACCACGGCCGGGACCAGTTCGGCGACCACGACCTCCGCTTTCGGCCCGAGCTGTCCCAGCGCCGCGCGCAAGGTGAAGCCCATACCGAGTCCGCCAATCAGGAATTTTGGGGCGGGGCGGTCGGCCAGCCTTTCGCAGCACAGCGTCGCCAGCGCCTGCTCCGAGCCGCTGAGCCGCGAATTCATCAACTCGTTGTCGCCGAGCATGATGGAAAATTCGGCGCCGCGCCGCTTGAGCCGCAGCGTGCCTTCGCCGCCGGGGATCGAGGCCGTGTCGAGGTGGACCCATGGAATCATGGGGGGTGATTAAGGGGAGAGACGGAGCGCGGCAAGCCGACGCATGGCTCTGATTCCCCCCACAAAGGGGAGGGGAGTCGTCTCGCGCCTCCCAACCCTAGCCCAGCGCGCCGCGCCCCTCTATGAAGCCGCCATGACCGGCTTCTCCCTGCACATCGCCGCGACCGACGGCGCCGCCCGCACCGGCGTGATCACGACCGGACGCGGCGAAATCCGCACGCCCGCCTTCATGCCGGTCGGTACGGCCGCGACCGTCAAGGCCATGTATGCCGGGCAGGTGCGGGAGCTGGGCGCCGATATCGTGCTCGGCAATGTCTACCACCTGATGCTGCGCCCGGGCGCGGAGCGCGTCGCCGAACTCGGCGGCCTCCACAAATTCATGAACTGGCCGCATCCGATCCTGACGGATTCCGGCGGCTTTCAGGTCATGTCGCTCGCAAAACTGCGCAAGCTCGACGAGAACGGCGTGGCCTTCCAGTCCCATATCGACGGCTCGAAGCACGTGCTCACGCCGGAGCGTTCCATGGAAATCCAGGCGCTGCTCGGCTCCGACATCCAGATGCAGTTCGACGAGTGCATCCGACTGCCGGCCGCGCGCGAGGACGTCGAGCGCGCGATGCGCCTGTCGCTGCGCTGGGCGGAGCGTTCGCGCAGGGCGTTTCAGGAGCAGGACGGCAGGGCGATCTTCGGGATCGTGCAGGGCGGCGACGACAGGCCTCTGCGGGTCGAAAGCGCGAAGGCGCTCAGCGATATGGATTTCCACGGCCTCGCCATCGGCGGCCTTGCAGTCGGCGAGCCGCAGGACGTGATGCTGGCGATGCTGGAGACAGTCGAGCCGCACCTGCCGCCGGGCAAGCCGCGCTATCTCATGGGCGTCGGCACGCCCGACGACATCCTCAAGTCCGTCGCGCGCGGCGTCGACATGTTCGATTGCGTGATGCCGACGCGCGCCGGCCGCCACGGCCTCGCTTACACGCGCTTCGGCCGCGTCAACCTCAAGAACGCGAAACACGCCAACGATCCGCGCCCGCTCGACCCGGAATCCTCATGCCCGGCGGCGCGGGATTATTCGCGCGCCTATCTGCATCATCTCGTGAAATCCGGCGAGATTCTCGCGATGATGCTGCTGACCTGGAACAACCTCGCCTATTACCAGGACATGATGGCGGGCGCCCGCAAGGCGATCGCGGAAGGACGCTACGCCGACTACATCTCCGCCTGCAAAGAAGGCTGGGCGCTGGGCGAGGGCGCGACGAACTAGCGCGAGCGCCATCATGTCGCTCAACAAGCGCATCCGGGGTATGACCGTAGGCGGCGCACGTACCAACGGCTTCGCCGGGCTCTTGATCCCGCACGAGACTCGTCGCGGCGGAAAGCGCGTTGGAACGGACGTGGCAGGCCATTTGTGAGCGACGCAGCTCGCTCGATCGCTGGCGCATTTGCGGTGGCGCCAGTTTTCTGATACCTTAACCAAATCGAGTTTCTGACGATCAGGTCCAGACTGGGTTTTCCGGAAAAGCCGGAATAAGTCTTGGACACAAAGTCCGGCGCGTCTTGCACATGCGCCGACGATTTTTCTCTCAAACAATTCGATAGGCGCGATCCTGTTTGACGGGATTTCGTCTTTTCTTGAACACGTCGAAGGGAATACGATGTCTACTGGTACCGTGAAGTGGTTCAACGCCCAAAAGGGCTACGGATTTATTCAGCCTGAGGATGGCTCGAAGGACGTCTTCGTCCATATTTCGGCTGTCGAACAGGCAGGCCTCACCGGTCTCTCGGACGGTCAGAAGATCAGCTACGAGCTGATCAGCGATCGTCGTTCGGGCAAGCTTTCCGCCGGCAATCTCAAGCCGGTGTGACCCTGCCGCGCGCGACGCCACGGATGTACTGGCGTCGCAGCTACCGGCTCGATGAAGCCTCGGACCGCGTGTCCGGGGCTTTTCTTTTTCCGGCAGGGCCGACGTCGAATGTCGGCTCGCCAGCACTCGAGGAAAGCACATGAACGGCCTACGCGGCGTCAAGCGCCTGTGCGCGACATGCGGGACGCGCTACTACGACCTTATGGCCAAGCCTGTCTGTCCCAAATGCCAGGCTGAATTCTATATCCCGCCGCCGCCGCCGCCCCGCCGGCCTCCGAAGCCGCTCACCCGGCGCTTCGAGCCGGCGCCGATTGCGGCGGGATCCCCGGAGGACGTTCCCGAGAACGACGACGACGCTCCGCTCGCTTCCGTCGAGGAAGAGGATGAGACGCCGGCCGAGGATTCCGAGGCCGACGAGCAGGTTTGAGACGGGCCGGGTCGTTCCGAAGAACGGCCTGACCTTTCCGGAGAATTCGACTTTGCGAAAACAAAAGAGCGGGGCAGCCATCGCTGCTCCCGCTCCCGTTTCTGCCCGTGTCCTTGAACCGAACCCCGCGTGGCTCTGCGGCTCTTGCGACGCCCGATGGCGTCGTGCGGGTTCCAGCGTCCTCCCTCGACTTGGACTGCAGCGGTCCCGGCTTCGCCGGTCGCGGCCCTTACGTGTAGGCAGCGGACCCTAGACCAGCGGTTTGGGCTTGTCACCGGGTCGGACGATCAAAACGTACAAAATTCGATCTTGCAGCGCACAATTTGATCTTCCAGACGGTCAAAATCGTTCATTTGTATCCTAACAAACGCTCAAGGCGGGCGGTGGCCGAAATCGGCGTCAGGTCGGGCGACCGTCGCCGACGGGCTTCGCTTGTGTTTTCCCGGCCCTTGCGTTTCAAGTGGCGCGACTGCGCCGAACGACAGATTCGAAACGGAAACCGATGCGCCTTTCCCGCTATTTCCTGCCCATTCTCCGCGAGACGCCCAAAGAGGCGGAGATCGTCTCGCATCGCCTGATGCTGCGCGCCGGCATGATCCGCCAGGAATCGGCGGGCATCTACGCCTGGCTGCCGCTCGGCTTGCGCGTCCTCAACAAAATCAACGCCGTCGTTCGCGAGGAGCAGAACCGGGCCGGAGCGATCGAACTCCTGATGCCGACGATCCAGTCGGCCGACCTGTGGCGCGAGTCCGGTCGTTATGACGACTACGGCAAGGAGATGCTGCGCATCAAGGATCGGCACGAGCGCGACATGCTGTTCGGGCCGACCAACGAGGAGATGGTCACGGAGATTTTCCGCGCCTACGTCCGCTCCTACAAGGACCTGCCGCTGAATCTCTATCACATCCAGTGGAAGTTCCGCGACGAGGTGCGTCCGCGCTTCGGCGTCATGCGCGGCCGCGAGTTCCTGATGAAGGACGCCTATTCCTTCGATCTCGACGAGGCCGGCGCGCGCCACTCCTACAACCGCATGTTCACCGCCTATCTGCGCACCTTCGCGCGCCTCGGCCTGAAGGCGATTCCGATGCGCGCCGACACCGGTCCGATCGGCGGCGACCTCAGCCACGAATTCATCGTGCTTGCCTCGACCGGCGAGAGCCAGGTGTTCTGCCACAAGGATTTTCTCGATTTCGAGGTTCCGCCGGCCGACATCGACTTCGAGGACCGCGCGGCCATGCAGGGCGTGTTCGACAAGTGGACGAGCCGCTACGCCGCCACGGAGGAAATGCACGAAGCCCAGAAATTCGAGGCGCTTCCGGCTGCCGAACAGGTTTCTGCGCGCGGCATCGAGGTCGGCCATATTTTCTACTTCGGGACCAAGTATTCCGCGCCGATGAAGGCCGTCGTCAACGGCCCTGACGGCAAGGAGACGCCCGTGCAGATGGGCTCCTACGGCATCGGCCCGTCGCGGCTGGTCGCCGCGATCATCGAGGCGAGCCACGACGATTCAGGCATCGTATGGCCGGAGCCCGTGGCGCCTTTCCGGGTCGGCCTCGCCAATCTGAAAGTGGGCGACGCGGCGACAGACGCGGCCTGCGCCGATCTCTACGCCAAGCTGGAGACCGCCGGCGTCGACGTTCTTTACGACGATCGCGACGAGCGGCCGGGCGCGAAATTCGCCACGCTCGATCTCATCGGCCTGCCATGGCAGGTGATCGTCGGTCCGAAGGGGCTCGCCGAAGGCAAGGTCGAGGTCAAATGCCGCAAGACCGGCGAGCGCGCGATGTTGTCGCCGGAGGACGCGCTGCAGAAAGTCGCGGGATGACGGCGATCGGAGGCGGCCAGCCATGACGACGGCGGCCCTCGATACTGAGCGGGAGCCGGCGTCGGCTCCCAAGACGAAGGCCTTCGCGCCGTTCGAGTGGACGCTCGCCCTGCGCTACCTGCGCGCGCGCCGCGCCCGCGGCTTTGTCTCCGTGATCGCGGGTTTTTCGTTTCTCGGCATCATGCTCGGCGTCGCGACGCTCATCGTCGTCATGAGCGTAATGAACGGCTTCCACAAGGAGCTTCTCGACAAGATCGTCGGCGTCAACGGCCATGTCTTCGTGCAGGCGGCCGACGCCCCCATGAAAGACTATGACGCGGTCACCGAGCGCATCCGCAAGATCCCGGGCGTCGCCATGGCCCTGCCGATGATCGAAGGCGCCGCCGGCGTCTCCTCGCCCTTCGCGCAGACCGGCGCGCTGGTGCGCGGCGTGCGCGAGCCCGACCTCGAAAAGCTGCCGGGCGTCGCCGGCAATATCAAGAACGGCGAAATCTTCGGTTTCGACAAGGTGGACGACGATCATCCCGCCAGCGTCGTGATCGGCCGCCGGATGGCCGAGAAGCTGAGCGTTCGCGTCGGCGACACGATCAGCGTGCTGACGGCGCGCGGCGCCAGCACGCCTTTCGGCGTCGCGCCTCGCATCAAAGCCTATCCGATCCGCGCCATTTTCTCGATGGGCATGGCCGAGTTCGACGGCGTGTTCGTCTATATGCCGCTTGGGGAGGCGCAGGCCTTCTTCAACAAGGATGGCGAAGTCTCCGTCATCGAGGTGTTTCTCGACAATCCCGAGAAGATCGACGAGATGCGGCCGAAGATCGAGGAGGCCGCCGGCCGGCCTGTGATCCTGACGGACTGGCGACAGGCGAACGAGACCTTCTTCAATGCGCTCAAGGTCGAGCGCAACGTGATGTTCATCATCCTGACGCTGATCGTTCTGGTGGCGGCGCTGAACATCATTTCCGGCCTCATCATGCTGGTGCGCGACAAGAGCCACGACATCGCGATCCTCCGCACCATGGGCGCGACGAAATACTCCGTCATGCGCGTGTTCCTGATCACGGGCACGTCGATCGGCGTGTCCGGCACAATCGCCGGCTGCATCCTCGGCCTGCTGCTCGCCGAAAACCTCGAAGCCATCCGGGCGGTGCTGAACCGATTGCTGCACGCCGATCTTTTCCCGGCGGAAATCTACTTCTTGTCGCGGCTGCCCGCGGTCGTCGATCCGCGCGAAGTGGTCGTGGTCGTCGTCATGACGCTGGCGCTCTCGGTGCTCGCGAGCCTCTATCCGGCCTGGCGCGCGGCGAGCCTCGATCCGGTCGAGGCGCTGAGGTACGAATGACGCGCGCTCCAACCCGCAACGAGGCCCGCGCATGAGCGCCGCCGCCCTTCGTCTCGTCGGCGTCGAACGTCGGTATATGCAGGGCGACACGGCGCTCGAGATTCTGCGCGGCGCGAATTTCGATTTGCGGACCGGCGAGGCGGTGGCGCTCACCGCGCCGTCCGGCGCCGGCAAGTCGACGCTGCTTCACGTCGCCGGATTGCTCGAGCGCCCTGACGGCGGGGATGTCCTCGTCGACGGCGCCTCGACAAGGTCCATGTCGGACGATGGCCGGACCGCGCTTCGGCGCAACGCCATTGGCTTCGTGTACCAGTTCCACCACCTCCTGCCGGAATTCTCGGCGCGCGAAAACATCATGATGCCGCAGATGATCCGCGGTCTCGACAAGCGGGAGGCTGCCAGCCGGGCTGACGAACTTCTGACCTATCTCGGCCTCGCCGCGCGCGGCGCGCACCGCCCTGCGGAATTGTCCGGCGGCGAGCAGCAGCGGGTCGCCATCGCGCGGGCGGTCGCCAACGCGCCGCTCGTGCTTCTGGCGGACGAGCCGACCGGCAATCTCGATCCGCGCACGGCCGACCACGTGTTCGAAACGCTGATGACGCTGGTGCGCGCGACCGGGCTGGCGGCGATCATCGCCACCCACAATTTCGAGCTGGCTGCGCGGATGGACCGCCGCATCACGCTGCGCGACGGCCTGATCGTCGAACTCGATTGAACAAACCTGCTCAGGCTTCGCCGCTGAGCTGCGCCACGCGTTGCTTGAGCTCGAGAACCTGCGCGCGCAGCTTCGCATTCTCTTTCATGAGCCGGTCGATCTGATCGGCCTCGGCCTCATGCGCGATCGGGGCGTGGTCGCCGCTATGGGGATCGATGAACTCGGCGCCGAGCAGGTCCTCCCCGCGCCAGATGATTCGTGCGCGATAGGATCGCCCCCTGTGGGGAATGAACAGGTCGAACTCGGTCGGCAGGGCGAGCGTGTCGGAAATCTGCAATCGGGCGCCGGCCGAGGAAAAATTCTTGACCACGCAATCGAGGGTCGACGAATTGTTCCCGAATACGATGCGCGCGCTGAGCAGACTGCGGACGCGTTCGGACTTGCGGGCTTCGGACATCTGACCAGCCTCCGATTTCAGCGCCGTGATCGTAGCCGCGGCGTGTTAAGAGTTGATGATGCGGGCGAATGGCGGCCCCTGCTCCCCCGCAAGCAGCGCAGTTCAGCCCTAGACCGATGTGCTGCACGCATGGCTCCCGCGTTGTGGTGCGACAGGCTTTGCGATACATTCCGGCGTCACTTGTTTTGGACGCTAGTTCAACGTGACAGGCCCCGGCGCTTGCCCCCCAATTTGAGCGCCGGGGCCACCCGCTTTCCTGGCCGCGCAATTCTCTCCTCGTTTCGAAGTTAACCCTGTTTCGCACGATCGAGGCGGTCGGGTTCGTTTCCTGTGGACGAAACAAATAGAGAACATATGATGTTCTTTATGGGAACATTTGGGAGCGAGCCATGCGGGAGGCGTTAAGCGATCTGGTCGAGTTGATGGCCATCGGATTGTTCGTTGCGGGAATTGGCGCGCTCGGCGCTGCGCTTCACGCCGTGGCCTGAACCCGATCTGGCCGACGAGGGGCGACCGGTGGAAGACCGTTTCCGCGCCCTTCTATGCGAGCCCGACTCTCCCTAGACTTCGGCGCTCGCTCTGGAGGTCGACTTGAAGATTCTGCGCGACGTCGGATTCGTGCACCTGCACGTCCACTCGTCCTATTCGTTGCGCGAAGGCGCCCTGACCATCGGCAAGCTGGCGAAGCTCGCCGTGGCCGACGACATGCCGGCGCTGGCGATCACGGATACGAACAATCTGTTCGGCGCGCTGGAGTTCTCCGAAAAGCTTTCCAAAGACGGGGTGCAACCCATCGTCGGGGTGCAGCTCGCCGTGGATTTCGGCGACGAGCCGGCGAAGCCCGGCGCTGGCGGTCTTGTTCTGCTCGCCTGTGACGAAAGCGGCTATCTCGGGCTCATGCGGCTCGTCTCGGGCGCCTGGCTCGAGACGGAGACCGGCGGCGAACCGAACGTGGCGCTGTCGGTTCTGGAGGCGAATTCGAACGGCCTGATCGCGCTGACCGGCGGGCCTGCAGGGCCGCTCGATGGGTTGATTCGCCAGGGCCAGATCGAATTGGCGCATGCGCGCGCCGACCGGCTTCGCGACATATTCGGCGACCGCCTCTACGTCGAAATCCAGCGTCACAACGACGAGGCGGAGCGCACGGCCGAAGCGTCGTTGCTCGATCTCGCCTATCGCAAGTCGTTGCCGTTGGTGGCGACCAACGAGCCGTACTTCGCCGCCCGCTCAGATTTCGAAGCGCATGACGCGCTTCTCTGCATCGCAGATGGCGCGACGGTCGGCGACGACGCGCGTCGCAAACTGACAGCGGAGCATCGCTTCAAGACGCGTGCGGAGATGCGCGCGCTGTTCGCCGACCTGCCGGAGGCGACGGACAATACGGTCGAAATCGCGCTGCGCTGTTCGTACCGCCCGACGACGCGCAAGCCGATTCTGCCGCGCTTTGCCGCATCGGACGCCGCTGGCGCCGACGCCGAGGCGGCCGAATTGCGTCGCCAGGCGGAGGTGGGGCTCGTTGCGCGCCTCGCCGCGCATCCGCCCGCGCGCCACTTCACGCTCGAGGACTATCAAAGCCGGCTCAAGTTCGAACTCGACGTGATCGAGAAGATGAAGTTCCCCGGCTATTTCCTGATCGTGTCGGACTTCATCAAATGGGCGAAGGAGCATGGCATTCCTGTGGGGCCGGGCCGCGGCTCCGGCGCGGGCTCGCTGGTCGCCTACGCGCTCACCATCACCGACCTCGACCCCATGCGCTTCGATCTTCTGTTCGAGCGCTTCCTCAACCCCGAGCGCGTGTCGATGCCGGACTTCGACATCGACTTCTGCCAG
>CAZWJF010000017.1:0-60233 GCA_964634325.1 uncultured Rhodoblastus sp. | reverse complement strand
GACGATCCGCCGCGTCGTACTGTTTCCCGCCGCCGATCAGGGCATGCACGATCGGGACGTCGGTCGGGTCCGGCTTCTTGCCTGATGCTGCATCGCCCGCTGCGGTGCTGGCGCGCGCCAGAACGCCCTGCATGGTCGATGAGAAGTAAGACATGACCTCCCGATAGTCCTCGGGATGCGCGTCGAAGCCGGTGTAGTTGTTGAGCCCGCGCGCCAGCATCTTCCAGCCTTCGGGCGTGCTGCGGAACGACCGTTCGGCCTTTGGCAGGCCACGATTCCACGGCTCCTCATTCGGATGAACCGGGCCGCCATACCAGTTCTTGTTGGCCGCGACATGCAGGAAGGGCCGCGACAATTCCGGCAGCGCCTTGCCGAGCATGGAGTTTTCCTGCGCAATCGGCGTGAACGCCTCGAGCGCGGAGTGCATCAGGTTGCCCGTGATGTGCGACAGCTTCTCCTTCGACCGCCCCTGCGCCTTCATGATGAGCGTGGCGATGGTCTGGCCGATGGTGAACGGCAGCGCGTAGTTGTAGGGCAGCGAGATCGTCAGCATGTAGGGCCGGCCCTGATCGTCGGTCGGTCCGAACGGAACGACGAGATTCAGCCGGCGCGTCCAATCCCCGATCTTCTCGATGAAGGGCTTGCCATCCTTGTCATCGCCGCCGAACAGGTAGGCGAACAAGCCGGCAGACAGGCCGAGCGCCACCCAGGAGGCGAGCACGCCTGCCATAGCCGCCTTCGAGCGCCGCGTCGCGCGCACCATGCGGTCTGCGGTCTGGCCCGCCGTGTTGGCGAAAGGCCACATCAGCGTCATGTAATTGGCCATCAGGCCCTTGCGCGCGAAATCGACCGTCGCCTCGCGCGCGGCCATGGCGGCGTCGATCCTGCCGGCGCCGGCCTGCCGCGCGTCGACATAAGCCGCGAGGCGCTGCGCATTGTCCATCGCGGACGTGATGATGTTCAGCCCTTCGTGCACCGCTCGACCGTAGGCCAGCGCCGCGCGCGCCGGGTTGCTGCTCAACGTGGCGAGCGATGAGTCGAGCCGCTTGCGCACGCGATCGACACCGCCGAAATCGGCCCAATTCATCAAGCCGCCCGCGCGCCGCAATTCCTCGTAGTAGCCGAGCCACTTATCCTCCATCGTGGCGTTCGGATCGGAGAGGCGCGCGATTGCAGCGTTGCGGCCCGCCTCGTCCAGCTTTTGGTGGCGGCGGATCGCCTTGTAGGCCGGGCCGCCGGGATAGCCCTTGAACGAGCGGATCACGGCGCCAAGGCCGTTCTCGCCAGCGTTCGACGCGCCCTCGATCGGATAGCGCAGGAAGAAGTGGCGCGTCACGAAATCGGGGTTCCAGTGCGTCCACATGCTCTTGGCCAGATTGATGATCTGGCCCATCTGCTTGAGCACGAACGGCAGTTGATAGGCGGACGTCCGCATGAACGCCTTGGCGATCTCTGGATCTTCGAACACGAGATAGTGGGGCTTGCCGCCGATCTTGAGCGGCACGACGTTTTCGCGGAAGCGCCAGGCAGCTTCTTCGCGCCACACCATCATGCCGGTCTGCGGGTCGAGCGCCTTGACCATCTTCCCCTTGTCGAGCAACACGACGCCGTCGCGCACATCGGGGTCGAGCGAGCGGAAGAATTTCCACACCGCGTTAAGCGCGCGGTTCTTCTCGGCGCGGTCGATCATGCGGTACGTGTCGTTGATCAGGTTCGACAGCGGATCGCTTGGGATGGTCTTGCGGCCGAAAGCGTGGATGAACTCGCGGCCCGCCACGCGCATGCGCCCGCCGACATAGTCCTTGCGCACCGCCGCCGCCTCGTCCGGCGCAAGGCTCGGATCGTCCCAACCTTTCAGCGGCACGTAGTTTTCGTACTGCGCGCGAAGCTCGTTGGCCTGCTCCTCGGACATGAGGCCCGCGCGCTCGGCAAGGTCGAGATTGTATTCGCGGATCTCCGCGACGCGGCGCGCGATGTTTTCCAGCGAGCCGGCTTTTCCCTCGGCCGTCAGCCGGTCAATGATCCGGCCGGCTTCCGCGTCGGTGATGCCGGAGCCCTTGCCGCTGTTCTTGGGGTCAACCTGATCCATGGCCGCGTTGCGCTCCGGCGCGTGCTGCGCATAGAGCCATTCGGCGATGTCCTGCAGCGTCAGCTTTCCGGCCTTGGCGGCGTGCACCAAGGGCTCGAGATAGTCGCGCTTGAAATTGTCCTGCGTCGCGGCGGTGCGGCCCGGCAGCAGGCGCTTGGCCTTGTACGGATCGACCTCGGGCGGGATGCGCCGGCCGTCGGCCAGTTCTTTCGCAACGGCGTCGACGCGCGTGTGCATGTCCAAGATCGCCTCGACGCGGTCCGTGGCGTCGGGAATGCGCGACAGCTTGTGCTCGATCCGCTCCTTGAGTGGGCGCGGGCCGAAGTATCGCGTTTCGGGCGGCGTCGGCGCGGCCTGGGCGAACCGAGAGGGCGCCTGTGCGTCCTCGCCGTAAAGGCGGGATTCGCCGCGGTCCCAAAACGGTCGGTCGCGCATTTCGCCGCGCTGGAACCGGGCGGCAATGTCCTCGGTGATTTCCGCGCCAAGCCCGCGGAAGTAGTTGCGGATGCGGCGGATCAGGTCGTAGAGGCGGGCAAAGACCTCCATGGACGAGGCGTGCAGGCGTGGCGGCGGCTCGCCGCGATCCATCGCAGCGGCGTAGTCGCCAAAGAAATTGGCCTCAAGTTCAGCCTGCGACATGGCTGCGCCGTTGAGGTTCTTCTTGTCCGCATAGCGCCGCAACCGCTCGCGTTCGGCCGGCGAGCGAAGAACGTTGATCTCGCGCGCGGAAGCAAGCCCAAGGTCTTGAACAGCGTGCCACGCCTCATGGTACGCGGTCGATTTCGTGTCGTCGCTGGCGGTGCCGACCTGGATCAGCCGCTCCACGCCATCGCTGAAATACATGCCAGTCGCGCCGTCAGCGACATTCTTGCTGCCTGACTGTTGCAGCGCGGCAGGATCATCGAACGGAACAAGCCCGTCCATCACGTCGAGATTGACCGCTCCCTCCGGCAGGACTGAACTGATGATGCGCTCGACGTCCTGATAGACGCGGTCTATGTCGCGCAGCTTTGCCTTCTCTGGCCCAAGCGCCCAGGACTTATCGGAGCGAGCGGCCTGCGCCATCTGAGGCGCCTTGGCGTCGGCGTTGACGATTTCCTGCGCAGCGGCTTGGTTCTCGCGCGTCTCGAACGCCGCGCCGAGATCCATCATCGCATCGACCAGCGCGCGCGCCGTCGGCCCGTTCACCGTGGCGCGCATGCGCGAACCGCGCTTTTCCCATCCGTCATAGACCTGCCGCACGCGCGCGTCGGTGAAGAAGCGCCCGCCCGTGGCCTTGGCCGACGGTAGGTCGAACTCATATTGGCCGCTCGCCGTGCGAACCGTGATTACGTTGTCCTTCGACGCGATCTCGCCGCGCGGGAACTTGTCGAGGAAGGCGAGCGCCTGCGCGCCGGTCTTGAAGCGGATCGCCCGGCCCGCCATGAAATCGGCCGGATCGAACTTGCGGTTCATCAGGATGCCCGGCTGCGTCGAGCCATCCTCCATCGTGAAATTGATGATCTGCCCTCGGCCATCGGCCTGATCGAACGCCGCCAGGATATTCCCGGTGAAGATGAACCGCGTCTCGCGGCCTTCCTTGCGCGCGTTCTCGAACTGCGCTTCGATCATCGCGGGCGCGAACATGTCGCGCGAGATCGTCAACCCGCCCTTGTCCTTATCGCCCTTCGGGAAGGCGTCGCTGTAAACCTGCGAGGCCGGAATCGACAACGTCCGCAGTTGGTTCGGCAACGCGAGATCGAGCACCCACTGAGCCAGCGAAACCGGGTTCGAGCCTTCCTTGCCCTTGAACCGGAAATCCAGAACGATCGCGGGCGTGTCGTCGCCTGCGAAGCTGATCCCGATGATCGTGCCGGGCGTGGCCCGATTGGCGGTGTACTGCCAGCGCGCCAGATTGGCGCTGGCCGCATCCTGCGCCTTGGCGATGGCGTCGGTTTTCTTGAGCGCGGCGATCTGCTTTTTCGCATAGACCTGCGCGGCCTGCGTCACCTGCCCGACCATGGCGCGGCGGCGCTGCTCGCCCACGGCTGCGAGGTTGCGAAGCTCCGATGCGAAATCGCCGTCGGAATTGGTCTGCTGGTCGAGCCGATCCGCCAGTTCCGAAAGCACTTCGCCCGGCGCCATGGCCCGGCCCTGCGCCTTCACCGAAACCTTGTCGAGATTGACGGCGCTGGTGAACGGGCTTGTCCCCGTCGCGGGCTTGATTTCCTTCGTCTCGACCACGCGCGCCTGCAGGTCGATTGACTTCGCCTCGAGATCGTTCAGGCCCTCGGCGTCGAGCCGGGCGATTAGCTGCTTGTATTCCTCCGTGATGCGGTCGATGAGCGACTGCTGTTCCTTCGGCCGCAACAGCGTCAGGCGGCCCGTCACCTTGGCGATGAGGCCGGGGATAATCTCGCCATTGTCGTTCTTGAGATCGACGTCGAGCGTCGTCACCGTGCCCAACATTTCGGGCTCGGAGAGAACCTGCGCGGCGACGAGATCGCCGTACTTGTTCATGAAATCCACGGACTCGCCCGTGAACTTCGACTTGCGCGATGCGGTCGTGTTGGCGTTGAGCGACGCCATTTTGCCCATGAGGACGGCGGTCGGGCGGACCTCGGCTGGAATGTCGGCCGCCAGCTGCGTGTAGGCCGGAAGCTCGACCTGCCCGGTGCGATGGATGCGGCCGAGCATCTGCATGTACGTGTCGATATTGCCGTCGGCCTGGACGAGGATCATGCGCCGCTTGCGCTGATCCTTGAATGTCGCGCTCGCGTGCATCGAAACGCCGGTCGAGCCGGACTTATTGACAATGACGGCGTCGAGATTGCCATCGTTGAACGACTTGATCGTGAGGCGCTTGCCGGTCGAGCCGCGCTCGCCATCGGGGCGCTTCGCCAGAACGGGCACATCGCCGGTGTAGTCGATCATCAGGGAGCGGCCCGTGATCTCGCGCACGGAATAGCCCGCCTTCTGGATCTCCGCGCGCATCGCGTCGATCGGTGACAGCGGCAGGCCGGGCATTTCGATGCCCTTCAAGAACTTGCTGGCGTCCTCGAAGTCCGCACGCGCGCCGGGCGACATGTCCGCCAGCGGGATCATGACATGCTTCTTCGTGTCGTCCGGCATTTTGATCGTGACGCGGCGCGTGCGCTCCATGTAGCGCCGCAGGACATCGCCGAAGTCGGCGTTGATCGGATCGCCGGGCTTGAGCCCCAAGGCTTCCGCCATGTCGCCCAGGAAGGATTCCATCGTCGCGGACAGGGCGATGACCGGCTTTTCGCCCGCCTCAATCGCCTGTATCGCGCGCTGCGCCGCGCCCTTCGCCTTGATCGAAAGCACCATCTGGCTGATGGCGTTGTGCATGATGGCCGAGAACGTGACGGAACTCGCGCCACCTTCGCCAATCCCGCTGTCCTTGCCGGTGCCCGCGCCCAATTCCTTGGCGATGGCTTGCGCGATCTCGCCGCGCTCCTTCGCAAAAGAGCGGTCGAACCGGAAGATCGTGCCGAGCGCGTCGGTGAACGTCTCGTAGGACTCCTCGTCCACGGGCACGATCTCGGGCTCGTACGTCACGCCCTCGAACGACCGCTCGCGGCGCATGTACTGCCCTGCGTCCGAAAGCATCTGCGACACGATCTGCTGCAGCGGAATCCCGCCCTTGTCGATCAGTTCGGCAAGGTCTTTCGGATCCTCCACGGCCTTGGCCATGTCGGTGCGGCTGAACAGGTCCATGACCTTCGGGGATTTCGCATAGGTCGCGGACGAATAGAGGACAGAATTGGCCGCCGTCACCGCCTCGCGGAACACGACGGAGCGCGGCGCGGCCTTGTCCTTCTCCTCGAACAATTGCTCGCCCTGGCCGCCAGCGTTGTGCGCCTCATCCAGAATGAGGAAGGCTTTGGGCGCGACGCGGCGCAGGAAGGCACGGCGGTCGGTTTCCTGACCGCGCACGCTGTTCATCTGATCGTAAGTCGTGAACACAACATCGGGCGTATCTTCGCCAGCCAAGATCGCAGCCATGCGCTTGGCGGACGTCTCCGGGGTCTGAGACTTCGAGAACTGCCCCTCAAGCGGCGGCAGCGGCTCGCCCGCATCCTTCGCCGCGTTGCGCGCCGCGACCCACTCGACGGCCTTTTCGTCCAGCGGCAGTCGAATTCCGGCGTTGGTCATGAACATGTTAATCGGGCGGCCGAGCGCCTGCGGCCAGCCAATGTCGTGCAGGTCGCGCCACATGTCACCGAACAGGTCAGGCTTCTCCGTGACAAACACGGGGACCAAGCCCTTGCGGTGGGCGTAACGGATCGCGGCGGCGACGACGCGGCCCTTACCGATGCCGGTCTGATCGCCAAGAATGAAGCCGTCGCCCTTCTCGATGTTGTCGAGCGCAAGGCCGATGGCGTCGATCTGTTCGGCTGAGAACGGCTGGCGGGTCTGGTTGCCGTCTCGGAAGAACATGCCGTTCTGATCGAGATCGTAGCCGAGCGCATCGGCAACGTACTGGTCGATCTGCCCGCGCTCGCGCTGCACGCGGTCCAGCGATTTCTCGGTGGCGGTGCGCAGGTTAGCCGGCAGGAGCGAGCCGAGCGGTCGTCCGGCGCTGGCGGACGGGCGATAGTCGACCTGCCCCGCAGAGTTGGCCTTTACAGGCCGCCCTCGCTCGGGATCAGGCTTGTAATCAGTTCGTGGACGCTCTCGCACCGGTTCGGCAGCAGGTCGCGGCTGATCCCCCACTCCGCTGCGTCCTGCATCGGCGGGTTGTCCACGATCAGGCTTTGGGCCCACTGGTGCACGTTGTCCCTCGGGGGCTTGTGGTTCAACAGACTCGCCTCGGATAGCAGGCTCTCCGCTTCCTGCATCGTCGCGCGCGGGTTTTCCGCCCGCTGCGTCAGGTGCACGAGGCGCTTCGCCGCCGTCTCCAGAAACTCCTCCTTGCGGGATTCCATCGGCCAGCTTTCCTTTCAACTCGCCCCACGTCTTGAGAAGGGGCGGCGGTTCGGCGGTGAGCGGCTTGCGGTCGGACTTGCCCTTGCCGTCGATCACGACGACGTCGACCGGCCAGCCCGCACCTTGGCGCTCGTAGAGATCGCCTGACACCGTGAAAATGTCAGCGACCTTGTATTTGTTCAAGAGGACATGGAAGAACTTGCGCTTGCCCGCGCCCATGTAGCCCTTCTGCCGCTCCGCGAGGGACTCGGCTTTCACGCCGCCCAGGATGAGGACGGCGCGGCCATCGGGCTTCATCGCCTCAAGCGCGTTCAGCGCAATGGCGTAATCGACCGCCGTGGTGTTGAGGCCGGGCACGCGGAACGTCTTGGACTCGCCCCCCTCGCGCACCGCGCCGAACGGCGGATTGGCAATGACGACGTCGTTGCCCTGCGGGAAAGCGCCGAGCCGCGTCGCATCTTCCTGAGTGACGCGGCCGAACTCCTGCGCGCGCAGCGCCGTGGCGCGGGTATCGTTCAACTCGTTGGCGACAACCTTCTTCGGATCGGCCTCGATCAGAAGCATGCCGTTGCCGGCGGTCGGCTCGAGCACGGTCTTGGTCGGGTCGATCCCGGCGAGGCGCGACGCGACATAGGCGAGCGGCGCCGGCGTCGAATAGGCCTGCTCGGCAATGCTGGTCGATGTGCGCGAGCCAAGGCGCGGCTGCGAATTGTAGAGGTTCACCAGTTTGTCGAACGTGGCGAGCGGCGCAGGGTCGCGCGCCACGATCTCGCGCGCGGCCAGCACAATGGCGTGCTCGATAGCTTCCTCGATCTGCTTGTTCTCCGGCAAGCCCTCGACCGGCTTGAAGCCGTTTTCGAGCATGAACTTGCGAGCCTGAACGATGGTCGGGAATTGCTCGGCGTTGCGGTCAAGGAAGCGGTCGCGCAGCGCTTCGACGGCGGACGCGGCCGGGGTTTCCGGCTCGGCCTTTTGGGCGGCTTCGCTGGTAATACCAAGAGAATCTGCGGCGCTTACGAATCCATCGCGCCCTACGCCCGTGGCGTCGGTAATGTGATCTCCATTGAGTGCGGTTACATCAATGCCTACCTGCGCGCCAAGGTTGGCCGATGCCAGCCGCTCAAATGCTTTTCTTTGGCTGTCAGTGAATTTCTGCCCATCGACAATGTCGATGTTGAGGATAGGGCGACCTTCAATGTTTTCCTTGTAGAAATTGAACCGGATCATACCTGTTGCCGCGCGATCCTTTTCGTTTGCGAAATCGCGGTGCTCAATGTTCGGGGCGATGATCGACCCATCAGCCAGAAGAAATGGCGATACCTGCCCGCTTCCGCGCTTGACCACATCTGCGATTTGCAAACGTTCCGCCGCGGCGATGCGCGATTGCAGATCATCGACCGGCGCGGCCGGACGGCCGGGCATGTCGACGCCTGGCACGGGCTCGGCAATGTTCGCTTGATCCCAACCGCGCGTGTAGAGCGTGGACTCGTAGGGATAGCCTGCGAGGCTGCGCGGCGGAATCCGGCTTTCGCCCTTCTTGAAGGCTTCGGCTCCGATAGCCTTCCAGTCCTTCATGCCCAGGCGGCGGCGCGCGTCGTGCTGCGCTTCCAGCGCCGTCTCTCCGAAACCGCGCTCGGTTCCCCACGGGGCTTCGCGCGTGCCGACGGCGTAATATTCGCCAACGTGCAGCCCAAGCAGGGCGTCGCCCTTCGCGCGCGCCTTGGTGATCCGAACGGCGTCCTCGACCGTGATCTTCGGCTCGGGCTTCTCGGCGGACGGCTCGCCTGCCGTAAGCTGCAGCCCCTCGGCTTCGGCCTTGGCGATCTTCCCTTGGCGCTCGCGCTCGCGCGCGTCATCAACCGGCAGTTCGCCTTTTTTGATCTTGTCGTGGTTGCGCGATGGCGCGTCGAACAACTGCGGCGCCGTCTCGGCCTCATCGAACATGCCGCCCGCGCCCTTCTGCGGGACTTTCGGCTTCAAGCCCTGTTCGGCCTTGATCTGCGCAAGCTCGCTCTGGCCGATCTGTTCCGCGCCGGGGATGACGGTCTGCGGCTTGCCCTCGGCGCCCGGCTCGACGGTCGGGGCGGGGGGCTGGATCTCCGTCGCAGCGCCGCCTGCCACGCCATCCTCGGGGGGCGTGATCGGCTTCCAGCCTTCCGCTGACATGCGCTTTATCGCGGCGGGGAATTGCGCCCAATATTCCGGGTCAAGAGCGGTGATTGCTTCGGGCGTCTCGGCCAGCACACGTTTTGCCTTGCGCGCGGCTTCCAGCACTTTCGCCCGATCGCCGGACTCCTGCGCGACCTCGATAGAGTTGAGTGCATCCTCCATGCGACGCGACGCCGCATGCTGCTCGGCCTCGGTCGGCTCTACTTCGGCGTCTTGATCGGGTTCGCTGCGCTTCCCTTCGTCTCGCGGCGCTTGATCTTCTTCATTGCCAGAAGCACGCGCAGGTTCCGCAGATCGGCCGCTATCCGCGCTCGGACCTCCGCCTTCGTCGCGCGCCGGCCGGCCTCCTCCAGCTTCTTGATCGCCGCCTCGAGTTGGGCTGGCGGCAGCTTCTTCGACCGGCTCCCCGACCGGGCCGGTCCACTCGTCCCACGGGATTGCATCGAATCCATCCTCCGTCGCGGTCGCATCCAGCGCCGCCTTCGTCTCGGGCGTCTCGTGCGCAAGCTGCATCACAGCGCGCTCGAACGCATCCTCCATCGGCATGCGCTCATCCACCATCAAGGCGGCGGCGCGCTCGATGGCTTCCGGGTCTGGCGACAGGCCGTGCTCGTCCATGAAGGACGAGATTTCCATCTTTTTTGCGGCGATCCGGCGCTCGTGCTTCTTCGCAGCGAGCTTGTCCTTCATGTCGTGGACCTGCTGCTCGTCATCGACCGAGTAGCGCGGGTGATCCATCAGGGCGTCGAGAAGATCGGAAACCGTCGTCTCGGAAACGGCGCGCTCTTTGTCGTGACCGAGATAGCCCGCCTCGGCCGCCGCTTCGCGCGCCTGATCGAGCGAAACACCGCGGCTCGACACGAGGCCGATGAACCGCTTGTGCATATCCTGCGACTTGAGATCGCCGCCGTCGTCGCGCACGCCGCCCATGCCACGGAGAAACTGCACGAGGCTGGTCGGCATGCGGTTGGCGGCGTTGCGGCGCGCGCGCGCGACATAGGCCTTGGTGGCGTCCGCCTGGGCGGCGCGGTTGCCACGCTCCCACGCGCGGGCGTCCTCGCCTTTCAAGCCATCGGGCACCATGCGCTCGCGCTTGTTCTCGTAAGCGCGTCGGCCCTCGGCCTCCCAATCTACAGAAACCGCCCCATTTGGCTCCGCTGCCGAATTTGATCTGGCTCCAGTTTTCCCGGCGTCAGCGCCCGTTCCACTGACATTCCTTGATGCAGTCGAGCCTTCACTAGATTTGTCTTGAATCCGAGACGACGGCTCGCTTCCGCGACCGTCACTGTTTCCCCGTTCAGCACCACCCATTTGCGCCCGCGCCGATTGGTCGACTGAGTTATCCAGTCGGTCCAGCGGACGTTCCCCGGCTCGTAGCCCTTGCTGTTGTCGATCCGATCCAGCGTCAACCCCTTGCGCGGACGATGGCCCACGTCCCGCAGGAACGTCTGAAAGTCGTCCTTCCACTCCGGCGTGATCGTTATTCCCCGCCCCCCGTACATCGGAAATCGCTTGTTCTTGGGATTGAGGCACCTTTGCTTGATCTGCAACCAGATCATGTGCTCCGGCGTCCGAGACAGGCCGTGTGTTGCGTTTCCGTGCATCGAAAATATCCGCAAACGGTTTTTTGCCGTGACCATCTGCAAGCATCTGCCGCAGTTGCTCAGTCGGCAATTCCGTTATGGCCCCGACCCTAGAAACGCCGGAGCCATCCGAGAACGACCGATGGTAAAGCCTAGCAGCTTCTCCGACGCTATCAACGCCTGCGATAACTTTTAATTCATCGAACTTGCTGGTGGCCGGGTCGTGCTGATCGACCACGAACACCTTGCCGTTTGGCGGCTTGTCGCCAATCAGAATATCGACGTGGTCTTTGTCGGCGCCCTTGCTGTTCTTGATATAACCGTAGTCGCCGGGCATGGCGACCTCCCACGGCGAGCCATCGGGCGCGACGCCGCGGCGCGTCGAGCCTTTCGGATTCTCTATCGACACGGGCAGGCCGTCATAGACGACATGGCCCTTGCGGTAGTTGCCTGCCTCGACCTGCGCCTCGCTCGGCTCTTGGTTCACGCGATCGCGCGCAGGCGCCATGTCCTCCGGCGTCTCGACCTTGACTGGCTTTTCGCGCGTCCCCGCCCGCGCCGCCTCGCGCTCGATGTCCTGTAGCCGATCCTGAATACGTCGGGCCGTGTCGCGCTGCAGCGCAGGCGCGTCTTTCTCAAACTGCGCGACATCGTTGCGTAACGCGGCAACATCCTCGGGTTTGCCGCCGCTTTCCGTGACTTTGATGAGGCGGTCAATCAGGCCCTCGGCCTTGGTCTGCCAGTCGGCAGCGGTGGGGGCGGCGTCCTTCGGCGGCTGGAATCCGACGGATTCGAGTTCGCTCTTACGCTGCTTGGCCGACATGGACTCAATGTCCTCGTCGATCCAGCCAGCGGCGCGCAGCGCATCATCTTCGGCCGCGCGCGTGCGATCTACTGGCGCAGCTGCGGGCTCTCCGGTAGGAACTGCGCCGGGCTCGGATACTGGCGCGGGTCGAGTTGCGTCGTCTGCCGCTCTATCGGCCGGCCCTGGCTGTCGAACGTCGTTTCGATCTTCCGGCCGTCCTTGAACTGGACCTTGATCGACGGGACGCTCGGCAGCACCGGGCGCGGGAAGCTGGCGGGCCGCTCCTTCTCGGACTGCATCTTGCGCTTCCTTCTGCCTGATCCACTCGTCGATCTCGGCGCGGGTCCGCGCGCCTCGAGCACGCGCCTCCGCTTCATCGGCCTGCCGCAGGAAATCGTCAACCGACCCCGGCGCCGGGCCTTCCGTTGGTGCGCGCTCCGGCATGATCGCGCGGCGGGCGCCGTGCGCGCCAAGGAGCGCCGCGCCGGTGCCGATCGCCACCGCCGCCGTCTCGCCCACACCTTCACCGAGCGGCTTGCCCTCAACGTAATTCTCGGCGGCCTTCTGGCCCGCCATGAGAGTCGGCGCCGTGCCGAACAGCATCAGCATCGAGTCCGCGATAGCCTGCTTGAACGGGCGGAACGCGGGGGCCGCGCCCAACGCTGTGCCGACGGCGCCGGAAATCCCCGTCTCGACCATGGCGCGATCGACGGCTTTGTCGTGGTCGAGCCCTTCTTGCCGCGCCTTGAGATAGGCGGGCGCGAGCGTCTGCAACGCGGCGCCGGCACCGAAGCCAGCGGCCGAACCGCCGAGCGCGCCGAGCGGGCCAGCTACGGCGCCGCCGGCCGCGCCACCCGCCATGCCTGCGCCGAGCGCCGGCCAGGAGCCGCCGAGCCCGTGAAGGATCTGCGCGGTCCACCAATTCGGATCGCTCCACCCCTCGGACAGGGGCTTGCGCATGATCTGATCGACGGCGTCCGGCGCCATTGCCTCGGGCTGCTTGAGCCCGGCAAAGCCACGCTCTCCGATGACTTGCGCGCCCTGTTGCGCCGTCTCGTAGCCGTGCATGATGCCCTTGCCGAGCGCGCGGACCGCGACCTCGCCAATGCCCGGCGCCTCGTCCGCCCATCCGGCGAAATCGGCAGGCATTTTGGCCGACGGGCCAAATTCAGCGGGTCGCGCTGGCGGCTCCGGTGGGTTCTGCACCGCGACGGGCTGCATTCCAAGATCGTCCGGCCGCGGCGGCGGCACGGGCGCAGGCACGGCGCCAAGATCGGCAGGGCGCGGCGGAGGGGTCGGGGCGTCGAGATTGAGGGCGCCCTGCGCCTGGTCGTCCGCCCACCCGGCAAAATCTGCTGGAAGCTTGTCGCTCACTGACCGGCTCCGTAGGCGCGTCCCATGCTCTCGTATTCCTGCTGATAGGAGGGCTGCGCCTGCGGAGCGGGGGCCTCATCAATCGACTGCGTCTGCCCTGTGGCCGGGTTGAACAGCTTGATCGTGCCGTCGGTCGACTTATAGCGACGCCATGTGCCTGCGGCGGCGGGCGGGCTGGCCTGCGGAGCGGGGGCCGGAGAACCGGACCGGGGCGCGGCGGCGGCCGGCGGCGTAGCTGGCTTCGCAACAGGAGCGGCGGGCGTTTCGGTCGTCTCGTCGTCGTCGCCGCTCTCGTCGTCCTCCTCGGAGGCCTTCGGCTTGGCAGGCTTTGCGGCAGAGGCGGCGGGCTTCGGAGCCTTGTCGCCGGCGGGGCCGGGCGGCTCCGCGCCGGTCGGGTTGCCATCGCCATCAAACAGCTTCTTGGCAAGCGACGGCTGCAAGCGGCGCAGGATGCCGATGCGCTTCTGCTTCTCGTCGGCGTTGAGGAGATCCCACGCGGCCTGCCCGTCAGGCTTCGACATGTCGGGAATGCCCGCCATCTTCATGAAGCGAAGGCCAGCGTTCGACTGATCGGACGCGGACAGGTCGTCCCACTGGTCCGGCGCGTCCTTCTTCTTCTCGTTCGAGTAGGACGGGGCCATGATGTCGTGCCACCGCTTCGTTTCGGCGTCCTGCGATGCGCCGCGCGCGCGCTGCGCCTTCTTGTCCTCGATGTCGAACAAGGCCTTGTAGACGTCGAGCTTTGCTTTGTCGGCCTCGACCTGCGCCTTGTTGGCGGCGGTAGCGCGGTCGTTGACCGCCTTCACCGCCCCTGACAGGCCGGATGCGAACGCCTCGGCGCCCGACATGCCGCGCTTGAAACCGCCAAGGCCGCCCGCGATCTCGCTGCCGATCCCGCCGAACGGGGAAGCGCCGGCCTGCTGCGACTGCGGCAGGGCGCCCGGGGCCGGCGGCGCGAGGCGCCGCGGCTGCGTCTGCAAGCGAGCAAGCACCTGGCCTGTCGGGCTCGGCGTGCTCGGGTCTTGCGCTTCCTGCGAGGAGCCGGCGTCAAGGCCGGTGAAAGCCGGCGCGGCGCCGCTGGCGGCCATGCGCGGGGCCGGGATGCGCGCACCTGGCTGCAGCGTCTCGCCGGTCGCCGGATTGAAACCGAACAGCTGGCGCATCGTGTCGATGAAATCCATCGCGCGTCATCCTTCCGGTGTCACAAGAGCATGCCGAGAATCGTCCCGAGCGCCTGCATGCCGAAGCCGCCCGAGCCGCCCGATGTCTGGCCCTGCTGCGTGCCGAACGACGTGCTTTGCGTGTACTGGTTTTTCGGCAGGCTCCCCAAGACGCTCGACAGCGAAAGCAGCTGCTTCAACTGGCCCATCTGATCCGTGGTGTGGAGCCCGATCGCGTTGGTGATGCCCTGCTGGCCCGCCTGCTGCTCCTGCGAGCCAAGGCCGGCGAGAAGCGACGCCAAGGTGGTGTTCTGCCCGAACTGCTGCTGCCCGACGCCGGCAAGGCCCTGCGAGCCGCCCATGAGCGCCTGCAAGTTTGACAGGCGTGCGCCCTGCGCATTGGTGAAGGCGTCGTTGTAAGCCTTGCCGGTCGTGTTGGCGATCTGCTGCTGCGTGTTCTTGTTCAGGAGCGCACGCACGAGCCCGGCGCCGGAGCCGCCATACGCGCCCTGCATCGTCGCATTGGCGTCAGCTGCCTGCCCTTGTTCGCCCGCCGTCTGGTTGATCGCGTCGAGTTGCGGAGCCAGCACGGACTTGAGATAGGGCGACATATAGTCGGAGATCGACGCGTTCGGATTGATCGCGCCCATGACCCCGCGATAGCCGGCCGCGGCGTCGTCGAGCGCCGGGTTGCTCCGGCCGAGAAGGTTCGAAAGATAGGTCTTGGAGGCGTTGAACGGCTCGCCAAACGAGGCCGTCAGCGGGCCGCTATATTTCTGCCACGGGTTCTGCGCCACCCATTGTTCGGAGGCGTCGTAGATATTCTTGCCGCTGCCCGTGACCCACGGATCGTAAGTGCTCGAGCCCGACTGAGACTGGAACGTCTGCTGCGTCTGCGTTCCGCCGCCGCCTCCGAAGCACATGGTTCAGCCCTCCGCCTTGGGATGGATAGCAGCGATGCGGCCGGACGGAAACAGAGCGTATTCCTGCGCGGCCCGCGCCGAGAATTTCGACACGTCGCCACCTTTCAATACGTGAATGAAAACAGGCTCCTGCTCCGTTTCCGCAAGGTCGTAGAACTCCTCGATCACCGCCTCGACAACGCGCGTGTCGCGCGCCTCCTCCGCGATGTGAAACCACTTTGAGAAGAAGGCCGATTCGTCTGAATACCACCACGGCGCGCGGAACAGCCCGGCGGTGCCGATCATCGCGCCGTCGCGCTCGATGATGAACGCCAGTCCTTCGCGGATCGTGGCGGCGATCCCGGTCTTGGCCTTCGGCTCGACCATCTTGGCGCGCAACGTCTCGCGCGCGCGCAGGAACTCGTAGATCGCGTTCATGTCGGCCGGGCCGTCGGCGCGGCGGATCGTGAAAGAACTATCCTGGGCCACCTGTGACGCCTCGCTGGTGCATGTCGTTGAGCACGGTCGCCAGAACCTCGGCAACCTCCTGCGTCGTGGCGCCAAGCGCGTCTAGCGTGCGGCGCGGTGTCGCAGGCGGGTTGAGCACTGTGTAGGAATCCGAAATCGTCTCGATCGGATTCTGCGACGCCTCGGCCATGCGCTTGATCATCATCACGCACCAATCGACCTTTTGGGGGATCGACGCGAAATCGCCGGGGTATCCAAGCTGAGGGATAGGCAAGCTCATCGGCGCGCGCCTCCTGCGCCGGTCAGGGCCTTGAGGATGCCGAACCGGAAATCCTGATTAAGCCCCGTCCCCGAGAAGCGCAACGCAATCGAGCGGCCGGACACGCGGAGATCCGCGACCTCCTCGCCGGGCGCGAACGACGTCGTCTGCGTATCGACTGGAACCGCGCCTGCCGGCGTCCGGTTGTACCCCTCGGCCTTCACGATGATCGTGTCGGATTGGCGTTTCATGTCGATCGCAAGGCCGCTGACCTCGATGAATTGCTCCCCGGCGCCCGGCTCCATCGGCGCGGTCTGCAAGAACCACGAGATCGCGGCGCCGTCGGCCGTCATGCCGTTGTCCATCTGATAGACGTCGCCGTTCGAGCCTGCGGCAATAGGCCGCGGATCGTCGCCCGTCAGGCGGGTTGCGCTTGACATGGCCTGCGGCAGAACGCCCTTGGTCCACGAGAAATCAGATAGATTGACCGCAACGTAATACGTCGGCTCCGTCACATCGGGAGGCACAAAAGCGAACCATACCTCGTTGAACCTCTGATTATACCAAGCAACGGTTTTGACGCTGTAATATGGCCGAAGATTATCAATGACCCATTGCGATACTTCTTCTTGATTTGGGATGCGTTGGACGCCGCCGCTGTATGTAAAGAACCCGTGCGGCCCGGCCCAATACGCTGTCGTGCCGACAACGGCAAAAGCCAGCGGCCCCATCAACCCGCATTCCTTGCCGACAAGCTGCGTATTGAACACGAGTTGCGAGCCCGTGTATTGCAGCGCGTAGATCGCGGTGTCGGTCCATAGCAGCGAGACGTGCACGCCCAGGTCAACGCCGCCAACGATGCGCGTTCCTTCTTTCAACCGGTTGACGCGCGAGGGGGCGCCGTTCGCGCCATAGCTCGCCGTCACGTCCCAATTTGTGTAATCGCCCTGCGCCGCATTCCAGAACTGCAGCAGGTCTTGATCGGCCGGAGCGCCGGGCCCGACAAGGCCGTCGTTGTAGTTGGTGCCGTAGGCGATGACGATCCGGTCGGACGTGACGATGACGCCGGAGCAAGTCGTCGGAGCGCCGGTGGTGATCTTCTTGGCGCGCTCGGCCGGGACTGCGGAAGGGTCGTAGGAATAGAGCGCGCCGTTGATCGGGCAGGAGATCAGGATGCGGCCGAATGAGCCGAAGGTCCAAACGCGCGGCGTGAAGGACAGAAGGGTGAACTCGCGCGGCGTGCCGAATGTGCCTTCGCCCCAAGCGCCCGCGCCCCAACCATAGCCCTGCGCCGGGTCGGTGAGGCCGGGCGAGATTTCAATGCCGATCGTTACCGCGGCGCCGCCGCCGGCCGCGACATCCGCATTGGCTGGATCGGTGTGCTTGAACGTGACGTGCCCGGCGTCCGGCAGCGAGTCGATTTCCCAGGAGCCGTTGACGTCGAGCCCTGCGACCGGGTCGGCGTCCGATATGTCGACATAGTCGCCTATCGCCGCGCCGTGCGCCGCGTAGGCAACCGTGACGACGTTCGAGCCGTTGGTCGTGGCGATTGGATCAGCAAGGCCAGTGGCCGAGACGCGCCATGGCGTAATGTCGTTTGGAATGAAATCGGTGTTGGCGATCGAGTAGAGTTTCTTCGACGTGCCAATGCCGATGATCTGGCGCGACGAAGTATCTGACCACGCCACCGCGCCGCGAGGCACGCCCTTGAGAACCTTGTTGGCGATCAGTGAGGCGAAGCCGCCGATGAACTGCGGCTTGCCTCGAAAGAAGCGAACCCACGATGCGTCGATATATCGCCCCTTTGCCGAGAGGCCGGACTCGCTCGTGACGATTCCCGGCGCGAGCAAAAGAGGGATCGGCACGTCGCCCATCAGAGCACGTCGGTCCAGCCGAGGGCGAAGATTGCTTGCGAAGCGACGTCAGAGGCCCACGAGACGTTGCTTGTCTCAAGCGTGATGTCGCAGAACGACCGGACAAACGCGCCCGAGACGGCGCTTTGGCAGGGCGGCGGGTTGCTGGTCGAGTTGTTCGCCCCGAATGAACTGTTGGGCGCGACCATGATGCTGCCGCCGGACGAGGCGGCAATGACCTGCAATGACGCGGCGGTCGGCGGGGCCACGGCGGACCAAGCAACGGTCGCCCAGGTCGGCGTGGCGGGGGCGCCGGCCGCGCCCGACGTCAGAACGGGCATGGTGGGTGTCGATCCAGAGCCCTGCACGACGTAACGCGCGACATTGCCGCGCTGCTGCGATTTCACGATGCGCGAGGAGGAGTCGATCCGCAGCGCACCGAGACGGGCGTAATAGACATAGCCTGTCGCCAGCGCGGGCGGGGTCGGCGCGGCAGCGGCGGTCAATGTCGCGCTGACCGTGCCGTCGGCCTTGCCGACCGCCCACACCTGCAGCCAGCGCGACGTGCCGGGCCCGCCGGTGTCCATGCAGGCCGGGCCGGTCGAGCAAGCCGTCGAGACGGACAGGCTCAGGCTGCGAAAGGTCTTGGTGCCGGTCGAGCCGTCCCACAGCGTCAGGGCGTCGGCTGACACTGTCGCCGCGGTGTCGCTGGTGACGGTGATCTTGAGATTGCGAGCATAGCCGTCGACGGGCGGCGTGATGGGCGAACCCTGCGCCGTGAGCGGACCAGTGATGCTGACCCCGCCCGCGCCCGGGAAACTGGTCGCGCCGGTCGAGCGCGTCACACTCATGTAAGGGCCGAGAACGGTCGTCCCATTGTCGGCATAAGCATTCAGTTCGAGATCGGAGCCGGCGTTGGACCCGGATTCCGCATTGTTGCGGACCGCCAGGGTCCATCGCTTCGCGGCGTCGGTCTGGAATTGCAGCGTGCGCGCCGAGGCGGCCGGGCCCTTCACGCGCAACGTGGAGAAGATCTGCGCGCCATCAACCGCCGACACGTCGAGCCAGTCGCCCGCGACAGCGCCAGAAACCTTGAGCCCTTTGAACTCCGGCGTGCCGGCGTTGTCGAGCCCGAGCGCGGCAAGCACCTGCGCATAGGTCGCCGCAATCGGGCCGGAGCCGGTGTTGGCCAGGAAGGTGTTGGCGGTCAGGTCGGGCACGCCGCCGGAGGAGACGTCGAACACGCTGGCGCTGTCGCAATAGAAAAGCCGGGCCTGCGAGGAGGATTGCGGCACGGTGACGGGGGCGCCGGATGCGGTCTTGAGTTTCAGCGCATAGGCGCCGCTGGTCTTGTTGAGGACCACCCACGATTTCGACCGCGCAGGAACAATCACGGTCGCATCGGCAACAAGCGTGCCTGTGAACGAAAGGACGGCCGAGCGCGCCTGATCGTCGGTCAGAGTGATCGAGCCGCCCGTCGTGCTGATCGCCGTAGATGCGGCGATCGCGGTTTCGATCTTCTGCATGTTGTTGTTGATCTGCGTGCCCCAATCGTTGGCATGCAGGCCTTGGCCCATGATGAGGATCTGCAAGATCGACGATGAGCTATCCGACGTCTGCGCCGGCGCGGCGGCAGGCGTCACCGCCAGGAGCGCGGCAAGCGCGGCTCGGATCATCTTCATCATGACATGCTCCCTGCGGGATAGACATCGACCTGCATCCCACTGACCGCCATGTCGTCCGACTGCTGCGCCGTCTTGAGGAGGGCGGCAAGCTGATTGAACGCACGGTCGTAGCGGGCTTGGTCGTTGAGGAAATCGGCGGCCTTGGCAACGCATGCGGGCCGCAGGATGTGCGGATACCGCTTTGTCAGCCAGTTCGTCTTGTTGGTCGGCCCGAGCATGGCGGGCTGGAAGGCGCCGGAGATCCGCAGCGTGATATCGGCGTCGGGCGAAAGATCGAACTGCAGCTGCTCTCCGAACATCGCATAGGCGGTCGGGGCGGTGGATGTTTCCCACGTCCCGTCGGACTGCTTCGCGCGGCGGCGCTCGAGCGAAATCTGATCGAGCGCGGCAAGCTGGCTCTGAAACTGATCCCAAACGCCGGTGAGGTCCATCAGGTCGTCGGGCAGATCGACCGCGATTGAGCCGCTCGTCACGGCAAGATCGCGGGTCGCATACATCGCGCGCAGGCGCACCATGTCGTAGATGAGCGTCTGCGCTTCCTCGAGGATGTCGCTCAACGGCAGAAGGGCGTCAGAGAAATTGACCCAATTCGCAATCGAACCGGGCGTGCCCTTCGGCGCGATGAGCGAGTCATAGTCCATCGGTCGAGCCGCCTTTAGACGCTCTTAACCTTGACCTGATCGGCCTCGATCTTGCCATTGTCGACGAGGAACGCGACAGCCGCGCGCGCGTCGGTGGCAAGGAAATTGTGCTCTGCCGCCAGGGCGCCGCGCACCTTGGTAAACGCATATTGCTTCTCGGCCTTGGCCCAGGCGATCAGATCGACATCGTCCGAGCCGCCGCCCGTCGTCGCCACGCCGGACGCGACCGCATCGAGCGCCTTGGTAGCAAGATCGGGGTCGTTCGGATCGAGGCCGAGCTTCTTGAGGGCTTCCTTGCGCGCCTTCTCGGCGGCTTGGTCAGCCTTCGCGCGCGCCGCGTCTTTTTGCAGTCGGGCTTGCAGGTCGGGCGTAATCAGTTCTTCCACGACTTCGCCGTTGACGTCGAAGTGAAAGCCGCCCTGCTCGAAGTGGGCGTTTTCCCACGGCGGCGTGACGATACCGAAGGGCTTGGAACGATCGAGCTTCGGGAAGGTGATTTCGAGTTCGGCCATGGCGGCGCAACTCCATATGTGGAAAGAGCCGGGCGACATGGCCGCCCGGCGGGTTATGCGATGCGCGGCCCAATCAGGGGCCGGGCTTCACCTTGGAACGGTTGCCGTCGTCGGCCTCCTGCTTCGCCGTGGCGCCGCCGAGCGAATGCGAGAGATCCGAGTGCGTGCCCTTCATCGGCTTGTCCTGAAAGCCCTTGTGGCCGAACGAGGACTTGTCGACGGGGGAATCCATCATGATCGTCTGGCCCGCGTGGGCCTTGGTCTTACCGCGCATGTCGGACATGTCCGCTGCTCCTCAGTAGATGATGTGCCCGATGTCGCGTTCGTCCCAGGGCACATCGGGACGCTCGCGGACCGGCTCGAAGGTTCCGAGACGTTCCTTGTTGAAAACCGAGCGCGGTTCGGCTCGGTCGATCACGGTGTAGCCCTGACGGGCCACATCGAGCGCGGAGGCGCCGGGCGACCTCGAGGGGTCGTCCGCCGCGTTGACGCGAGGCACGGGCCGGTGATCCGGTCCGCGCGCGATCCCTTTGCGGTCGATCGGCATTGCGATCTCCTTTCAACGAGCGGTTAGAACCACTCGACTTCGATATGCACGTCGCCCACGCCGGCAAGGCCGGCGCCGGTCGGCGCCTTGAAAGTCACCGTCAGATCGCCGTCGGTCGCGGTGACGATGTTGGGCACCGCCAGGCCGACGATGCCGCCAGCGACATCGCGCGCGATCATAGCAGCGCCAGCCGCCGTCGTGCCACCGTCCACGTCGGCGTACTTGTTGGCCGTGACGCCATCGCCGACTTGGACTTTCGGCTTGGTCGTCGCGCCAGCGAACGTGGTCGTGGCGTGGATGTTGATCGAGCGAACGCGGCCCTTTGCGCCCTTGCGGGGGTTCTTGATGACGCGAACGGCGTCGCCGGCAGCGAAATTGACGCCGGTATAGCCGTAGGTCATGCGGATAGGCATGTCGTACATAGGAATCTCCGTCTCTGCCCCTATTCCAGCCGGGGGCGGCCGGGGCTACGGCTCGAAAGCCGCAGCCCTTATTGCGTGAGCGTCAGCCGATCAGGCGGCCGAGTCCCACATCAGGACGCGCGCGTTGGTCGCATCGGGGTGCACGAGGCCGAAGCCCCCGAGATAGTACCACGCGATACCGCGGGAACGGCCATAGTCGCCGGGGATCTTGCCGCGAATTTCTTCGGGCAGAACGATCGCCTCGGTGACGGTGTCGCCGCCGAGCATGAAGCCCCACGAGGACAGACCGTTGTTCCATGCGTCGGCCACGTTCGCATAGGGATCGAACGTGGTGCTGTCGTTGGCGCCGCCCTTCGGGATGAACGTCTGCTCGACGAAGCGCGTGTTCTCGTATCGGCCGATCTCGCCCGCGAAGATGTCCGCGAGGCCGAGCGACGTATACTGCTTCACGCTCTCGAGTTGGTTCTTGAAGTTGCGGATCGTCGACGGGTGCGACACGAAAATGTAGTCGTCGCCGTCGAAGCCGGGGATGTTCGACTCCTTCATGTAGTCGGACATCGCCTTCACATGGCCCGTGCCGAACGCGACGTTGTTGGTCGTCGCGGTGGCGCCGTTGGTGGTGACGGTGACGGACGTCGCCGAGTTGCCGCCGGCCGGAGCCGCACGAAGCACGGTGTTCTTGAACTGCAGGAAGGCCTGGATGTCAAAGAACTTGCGCGCGTCGTTCTTGAGCGTCTTGTCGATGATCGCCGTGACGTCGTGCTTTGCCATGTCGGTCAGCTTGCCGGTGTAAGGCACGCTGTTGCCGGCTTCTGTCACGGTCAGCGAACGCTGGCCGATCGTGTAGTTGGACTCGGGCATGGGCTGGTTTTCGTCCAGCTGACGGCCCTGAGTGCCGATGTCGGAGTACACGTCCCAATAGAACTTGTCGCCGCGATTCAGGCCCTTTTCAGCGCCGTCTTTCGCATCGCAAAGCTGGCGCATCTTCGTGAGAGGCTGCGCGCGGACGCGGAGATAATCCGACAGTTCGTCGGAGTACATGTAGCCGCCTTCGGAGGCGACGGCCCAAAGCTGGCCGGACATGGCCCTATCCTTCTAGGTGTCCGACCGAAACTGGCTTCTACGCGCGCGCTATCCTCGGTTCATCCGGTTCCCGAACGAGGCACGGATTTTGTCGGATGCCGAAGCACGGCGCGGCACGGGCTGCTGCCCGCTGATAGAAGTCGATTCCGGTCGCGGTTGCGCGATAAGCCCGCGCTTCGCCACGGTACGATCCGTGGGGGCGGGCGGCGGATTGTCGCGCTGAACTTCGCGTTGCGGCGTCGCCCCGCCGAAGCGGGTCCGAACCGTGTTGGCGGCGGCCTCGAACAGTTCCGCAGGCGGGCGGACCTGCAACCCGTCGAGCATGGCGGCCTTGTAGGCGCGCAGAGCCAGATTCGGATTGGCCTTAAGTTGCGTGACCATTGAACTGGTGATGCCAGGGGCCTTCGCGGCGATCTCCTCGACGGCGAGGCTTGTCAAAGCGGTCTGGTGAACGCCCTGCAAGAACTCGTCTTGAGAAATGTCCGCGTTGCTTGCGCCGAAGTCGTTGATCGCAGAGTTGATCTCGGCGTCAATTCGAGCTTCACGGTCGGAGGCCGACATGCGCTGGAATTGACGGGCGGTCAGAACTTGCTGCGCTTCAAGAGCGTCTTCGGGCTCCCCGAACTGAACCTTCTCCATCAACTGCTTGTCGCTCAGGCTATGTAGGCCTTGCGGCTGCTGCTGGCTGGATTGGCCCTCTTGCGGCTCATCTTCTCCGGGCATGTGGCCCGGCTGCATCCGTTGAGCCTGACGGATGCTTTTCGCTTCAACCTTGGCTCTCTCGACCTCGGACGAAGCGTAGATATGCTTCTGCGCAAGGCGGACCAAGGAAAGATCGGAAAACCCTTCGGCCTCGCTCGGCTCGACTTCGGCATAGCGAAGGAGTTCGTCGCGGGACACGGTGAAGTTCTGATTGTTGACGCGCAACGTGTAGTTGCCGTCCGGCGTGCGCACCGTCGGCGGCGTGCGGCGTTCCTCTTGGCGCGGCGCCGGCTGGCGCTGCTGCTGGCCATGCTCGCTTGCCTCGGCGCGACGCGCGGCTTCTTCTTCCTCGAGGCGGCGCGCGGCTTCGTCGTCGGCGTCGCCTTCGACCGGAATCCCGGCCGGAATATTGAAGCGGTCGGCCGGCGCGGTGAAGCCGTCGGGGTTGCGCGCGGCGCGCGCGGCGCGGGACCGGGCCGCAATCGCGTCGCGCGGATCAACGCGCAGCTTCGGCATTTCGGGTTCGGGTTCGGGCTCCGGCGCAGGCGCGGCGGCGCGGGACTCGATCGGGCTTGGCGCGACGGGTTCGCCGCCTTCGGTGAACTGCTGCTGGCCAGCCTGGCGCTCGCGGAAAGCCGCAAGCCGCTCATCGGCGCGCTCGACGACGGCGGCGGGCGGAGCGGAAGGCGTTGCTGGTGACGCAGTACCCGTCATGTGTCGTCAACCCCATCCTCATCAACAACCAAGGCCGCAATTTCTTCTTGCGTCATGGTGTCGAGATCGTGCCGAGCCGAATCACCTTCTCGGATCGCTTCGGCCATGAATGTAACCATTTCCCGAAACATTTTCACCTTGGCCTGCAGCGCGATGATCTGGCTGGTGTTGGTCGGCTCGACGTCGACCAAGTCCGCCAGCGCATCGGACGCGGTGGCCTTTGCCCGCGCCAGGATGATCTGCAGGGTGGATGAGCCTTTCTGCTTTACGACCAGTTCGGCCGCGACCTGATCCGCCAGCGCGACGGACCGTTGCGCCAGCCGAAAGGCAATCGTTGCCTGCCTGCGGCTGTAATTCGACTCGTCGTCCTGCATGCCTTACTGCGCTCCCTGCGGCGGCCCTGCGATGGCGCGCTGCGCTGCGGCATGAGCCGCGCCGATCTGATCGCGCGCCACGTTCTGCTCGTGCGCCCGTTCAGACATGAAATGATCGTGCATGTGGTCGCGCGCCTGCCGGCCGGCTTCGTGATGGTTGTCCATGAAAGCGCGGCCGAGTTCGGCCAGCGCGCGCATGTGCTCCGTCTCGACGCGCGCGATCGTCTCGCGCTTCTTCTGATCGAGCGTCGCCATCTTCGCCGTGAAGTCGAGCTTCGTCTTTTCGCGCGTGGCCTCGACCTGAGCGGCCTTCGCCTGCGCATCGGCTGCGCCTGCCGCCGCGCCGGGCGGGCCCTGCGGCGGCATGGTGTCGATCATGTCGAGATTGTCGAAGAACCGTTCGCCGCCATCGGTGAAGCCGGAGGATCCGAAAATCGTGTTCACGATCTCCTTCACCTTCGGCTTCGGCGCGGCGATCTGGCCGGACTGCACGAACGGGGCGAGGGCCTGCGTCGCCACGGTCCACGCCGCCTGAAACTTTTGCAGCTTCTCGTGCGGCAGGTTGGTGGCGCCGACGCCGAGCTTGATGGTCAGCGTCGTGTCCATGTTGAGCAATTCGTCGGTGATCTCGTCGAGCCCGAACCGCTCCCACAGCTTCGCCTTCTGGCCGCACAGCGCGAGAACGACCGCATCGTTCTCGTACATTTCCTCGAGCTTCATGATCTGCCACAAGACTGGCTCGGCCCATGTCTCGACCAGCACGTTGAGCTCGAAGTCCGCCATCGGGTTGACCGAGTTCGCCAGGAGGCGCATGCCGCCGACCGTCTCGTTCAACTGCCGGTTCGAGTTGACCGACGAGGCGTCGAACACGCCCGCGAGGGAATCGAAGTCGGCCGTGAGGATGTTGTTCTCGACGAACGCGCTTTGCGGCAGGTCTGGCGGCGTCCAGTAATCGACATCGTTCATGTCATTGACCTGCACGATGCGGTTCGGGCCGCGTGCCTGCACCTGATTGAGGTCCACGTTCTTGCCGCGCACCACCTTGGCGGTGGGCGTGACGACGTTCTTCATGTGATCGAGGCGCAGATTGACCTGATCGTTCTGCTCCATCTGCATCTGCTGCCAGCTTTCGACCGGCGACATGGGCATGGGGCGGAACGCTTCGAGCGAGCCGTAGCCGATGACAATGGGGCGCTCGCCGCCGAACGCGGGATAGGCGCGGCGCACCGGCACGATCTCGGACACGATCATCTGATTGTCGAGCGTCCAGAACACGACATCGAGCCCGTTGATGCGCATGAACACTTCGTACATCCACACGCGCCCGAACGAGCCCGACGCCTGCTGCTTCGGGTCGCGCCCGCCTTCACGCGCAACGCGCGTGCCGGCCGTGTCGGACGGGCCCATGGTCTGCTGGCGCGACGCCACATCGGCATGCTCGACGGTATCGAGAAACCGCATGTCGCCAGCGGACGTGCCGCGGCGGATCATGTCGTAGGCTTCATCGACCGACATAGGATAGCGGATGATGACGTACTGCGAGCTTTGCGCCGGCCGGGTCCAGTCGCAGTTCGGATCGAACAGCACGTTCTCCGGCGGGAGAAGCTGAATGTCTGGCCGGTCCTCGAGCACGGGGCGGCCGGACAAGCCCGGCATGTTCGGATTGGCGGCGTCGGGGTGATCCTCCCGATAGATCCATGTCTGCTTGGAAATGATGAGGCCGGTCAGCATCGCGGTCTGCACAGCGCCCATCGAGATCAAGAACCACGGAATCCCGTTGCGGCGAGACACGCGCGAGAAGCGGTAATTGAGGATCTGCTGCTTCAACTGCGCCGAGGCCACCTGATAGTCGTCCGCCTCGTCCTGGGCGGCAACAGCGATCACGTCGGACGTCGCGTAGAGCGCCTGCGCCGCGGTCGCCATCTTCTTGAAAACGGCGGTGCGGGTCTTGGGGCGGAACAGCTTGGACCGGCCGCGATACTCCGGCGAATGATACTTCGAGCCCTCGAAATGCTTGTTGTGGAACGCCTTGTAGCTGCGCGCCCAATACGCGCGCACGGTCTGCTGCACATAGGTCTGCGCCTGCGACGCAGCCTCCTGCGCCATCTTGAGCGCCTTTTCTTCGGTGATGTCCTCGAGGCCGGGACCGTCGCGGTCGATGGGGCGCTCTCCAATGCGATCGAACAGCGCATCGAGAAAGCCGCCGCCAGTCATGGCGCGCGTGGTGCGGTCGGAGCCGTCGACAGGACGAGCGGCGTCTGGCGATGGGATCATGAGGGAACCTTTGCGCCTGGCGCTCGAAGGTGAAGCTGTCGAGCAATAAGAAAGGGATCAACGAGAAACCCGGAACGCGGAATGTTGAACCGCTCAAGGAGTTCGCCTCCTGCATGGCGCACGAGCCGCTGGAAATCGCCTATCGAGCCCCGCATGAGCAACGGCATGGGGATGACGTAGTGGTCGCGGGCGCGCATGATCGCCGGCAGCTTGATGAGCACCGCCTTGGAGATTCCCTTGCCATCGACACGCACGGCCCACGGGTGGCCGGGATAGGATCGCTGCAGTTCGGCCATGACATGCCGCGCCACGTTCATTTCGCGGCGGTGGATCTCGGCATGCTTCGGGTTCGAGAGGTCCAGCGTCTCGTCATGATCGCCAACGAGCTTGATCTGCCGGTTGCGCATCAGCGACGCCCCGCGAATGGAGAATTGAAGCCGCCGCTGAAACCCTGCGAGAAACCGGCGCCATATGCGCCACTGGCGCGTGGGTCGCGGTAGAAACGGCGCCCGGTCGGGCCGAAGTCGTATTGAAGCTCGCGCGACTGGTCCCGCACAAAATCAGGGTCGGCCTTGATGCACAGAGCGCGCGCGGTCGTGTCGAACATCGTTGGCTTCTTGCCGGTCGGGATGGCCATGTTCGATTCGCCCCTTTTCTCTGTGCTACGCGATGACGCCGATCAGGTCGAGATACGCCGGCCCGCAGGTCGCGCCGTCGCTCGACCAGCACAGGTCGCCATTGGGCCCGAGCGGCAGGCGCTCGTAGATCGTGATGCCGAACGCGCGCCATGCCCTGATGAGGTCGGGGAGGTTCGGGCTGTCGCCGTTGAAGCGGACGCGGACCCACTTGCCGGCGAGCGCCTGCATTTCAGGACATTCGTAGGTCGCGCCGCCCGGCCCTGTGCATGAAATCGTCTTGCCGGTCGGGACCGAGACGTCGCCCACGGCGTTGTAGAACCAGGAGCCGTCCTTGCCGAGCGGGCCTTGGGTCAGCGGCACGCCCTTGGCGTCGGTCAGGCCGGTAGCCGCAGCGGCCTGTGCGTATGCTTGCCACGAGGGCGCGTTGCCGATGATTTCGGCGGCCTGCGCGGGGAGCGAGGCCAGCAGCGCGACCGCGAGAACGATGCGACGGATCACAGCGCGATCCTCCAATGCACGGGGAGATTGTCGTTGGCGGCGAACTTGGGTGCGAAGGGATTGACGTTGTCGTTGGCGGCGTAGCTCGCCCCCACCACGCTCTTGGCCTGCAAGGTGGCGTCGGGAAGACGCTGGTTGTAGATGGCGAAAGATTTATACCAGCCGTTGCCAGAGCCACCGGAAACGATGGATTTCCCTAAGTCAAGGCGCGACGTTGTAGTGATGGCCACGCCACTCGCTGTCTGCACGGCTCCGCCGTTCATCGCGCCTTTGTACGTTCCGCCACTCCACGCAATAGCTGCGCGGAAGGTTGAACCTGAAGTTGCGGTTCCTACAGCCAGATTGGCTTGAAACGACCCATTATACGCGAAGGCTTGCACCGACGCCCCCGACAGATAGAAGCCTATGCTCGGGTTGAGCGCGCCACCAATGTCAAGGGTCGCAATATCTTGTGATGCAGCGGCTGAAACGGGCGTGTACTCTGTAATGAGCGTCCCTGAAACACCGCCAATCCCAGCAGGCGACCCGTTCACAACGTCAGCAGCGACCGTGACCGCAGCGCTTGTAACAGGGATTGGCCGAGGCGTCGGAACAGTGCCGCCTTCATTCCCGAAGAAATCTACGGCGATGCTGTCGCCACTCGTGGCGAACTTGAAGCCCACAGATGGGTTGGCTAGCGTCTGCGTCGGCACCGTGACCCACGCATAGGACGCGCTAATCTGCGACGTTACGTCCGTCCACGTTGTCCCGCCGTCAATCGTCATCGAGATAGCGCCGCTACCGACGAGGCGCTTCACCCACGCCGACTGAGCCCGAGCGGACGATGCGAGTGTGATGTTCTGTAGAACAGTCCCATTATTGGCGGTCGCAGTCAGCGATGACGCCGCGTTCGATACGCCGTCGATGCCCGTCTGATTAAGCGCCGCCGTTACGTTGGTCTTCGACCATACCGCATTCGTGAAGTCGCGGTTCCAAAGCGCGTCCCACTTGCGGCTCTCCCAAATGAAGAATCCTTTCAAGGTGGCGGTGTTGTCATAGTCCTGCGCTCGCGGGCCGTAGTAGGCAGCAGAGGTCGTGATGACTTGATCGCCTGTGCGGGGCGTGGTTTCGTAGGTGACGGCGGAGAGTGTGCCAGAATAGACGTCTACAGCGTCTCCGCTTGTCGCAATGAGAATTAGGATGTACGCATTACCAGCAACAGGCGGGGCCTGATAATAAAATTGTTGCCACGAACTAGTGACAGCAATTACATGCGCCCCATACCCAGGATCATACAAACTTATGTTTCCTGTCCCGGTGCGGCGCTTAATCCATATAGAGTTAATGTAGGAACTAGAGGTAGCTGATGCTACTGCTTGTGAGATATAGCCGCCAGCCGCCGTCGCGGTCACTGTGCTAGCTTGCGTACCACCAACGGGGTCAGAAACAGCGTTTGCGTTTGATACACTACAGTTAGACTTAAACCACGCCGCATTGCTGAACGTGTTACTCTGCGGCAAAAGATTATTCGGCGCATAGGTCAGCTTACCCGTGCTGTCGAACGTCATGCCCTGCGATGGGCGGGTGTGCGTGAGGACAGTCGACGGAAAGGCGTCGGTCGCTGCATTCCACAAAGCGACAGGCGCGATCTTGTCGTCGCCGCCAAGCATGTAGAGCGGCGGAATCGTGTCCGAGAGGCGCTGCGCCAGCCGAGGAAGCGCGGAGCCGGCGTCGCCAGCGCCATGAGCCACTGGCCGCTCGATTGACGGCGGGGCGACCTGCGCCGGCAGCGCCGGGGCTGGAACCGCGATTAACGCGGCGAGGACGAGGGAAAGGAGCCTCTTAAGCATCGCGCCGCGCCCCTGTCAGCGAATTACTGGAACACCGCCAAGAAGGCGTCGCCAGATGTGCCGGCGATCGACACCTGGTCCGTGACGACCACAGGGCCATTGTTGCAGGACACGGACTTGCCAGGGTCGAGCACAACGCTGGCGCCGGTCGTCGCGTTGGCAATCGGACCGAAATAGACCTGCATCTTGTTGGACGTCGAGTTGTTCTGCACGAGGCAGGCGGATCGGTTGTTGTCCGCGACCGAAAGCGACTGGAACGTGCTGGTCGCGGCCAGGGTGCCCGACACGTTGCGGGTCTGGACGGGCTTGATCTGCGCGAAGGCGGTGGCGCCGGCGAGGATGACCGCGGCTGCGATCAGGGCGCGAAGGTTGCTCTTGTGCTGCGGCAAGGTGGAAGCCTCCTCAAGCATCGGCCCAATCGGTTTCGTTGATCTCGTCGGCCTGCTGATCCTCGAACATCGAGGGGGGAATCACGTCCATATCGTATATCCGCGACACGGCGTCCACCAAATCGTCCTTCGGCGCGAAGGGGAAGAACAGCATTTCCTCGATCAGCGCCATCGTGACGTCGTAGGGCTTCCGGTCCTCGTCGAGCCGGCGGATGACCTTGGCGACCTGATGATCTCGCCCGGCGTCGAGGTATTTCTTTTGCAGCTTTGTCGGACCCTTTCTAGGTATCTTGACAATCTTGCCGCCTGTTTGGTCGATGTGCCAGAAACAATCGCCCGGCCCTGCCTCGTATAGCATGCACGGCATAAAGAACTTACCAAGTCTCGTGTCAGGCTCAAGCCTCTCAACGCGGGATTTCTTTGACCCATCGCCCTCGCGCGGCCACGCGACCTCCTTAATGTCAAAATAATACTTCTCAGTTTCCATTTTGTCCTTAAAGACTTCCATATCCGACTGCATGCCAAACCGCTCATAGCCGACCGCCAGGTGCACCACGCCGCGCTCGCGCGACCATTTCATGTGGAGCGTGCGCAGCGCCTCCCATCGCTCGGACAGCGACATGCGGTGGCGATAGCCGTCGAGGAGGTACTTGTTGTTGGCGCCGTCGACTCCGATGACTGCGATCGCGGTGCGGTCCGACTTGCGCGAGCGGCCGGAGGAAGGGTCGCAAATGATATAGACCGACAGGTGCTCGGGGCGGACCTCGTATCGCCTGAACCACTCCGGCTTGAACATATTTTCTTGGCCGGCGATCGGATTTTGCAGCATTTGCGATGAGATCGTGCTGCGCTGCTTCTGTTTCAGCTTCTCCCAATGCGCCTTCGAGAGGAACACAGGGTTGCCGTCGAGCCGACCATTGTCGGTCGCGGGGTAGATCCGCTCCTTGAAAATCTGGCGCTCGAGGATAATGCCGTAGGTGTCCGCGAAGGAATAGCGCGTGCCGACGGTCTGGATCTCGGTGCCCTCGCCCACGCCCAGGTTGTCCGAAAGCTCCCATCGCTCCGTGATCTTGGCGACCATTTCCGGGTTGGTGACGTGCTTCTCGTTGATCAGATCGTCATAGACCAGCCGGCGAAAGTGACGGCCGGTCGGCATGCCGTCGATCAGCCCGAATGCCTCGACCGTCGCCTCCTTCGGGTTCGACCGGCGCTTGACCGTGATCCCGTCGTTCACCGACCACGTCGGCGCATGCTTCTTCGGCTCAAGCCAGAACACGTCGGGGAAGGTTTCGGGGAGGAGATCGTTCGTCTCCATTTCCTCCTTCAACTGCCGGAGGAACGGCTTGGCGATCTTGTTGGTGGCCGAGAAGATGCCAGTCGTGACCTCGGGGTCTTGCGCGATGCGCTGCAGCGTGCCGCCAAACGTGATGATGGTGGAGTTATGGGTCGGAATTAGCTCGTGACCGGCCAGATAGAGGCCATCCGGCGCGTCGACCTGAATGCAATTCGTGGGTACGGTTTGCTCGTGCATAACGCTATGAACGCGCCAGCCGCGCGAGCCAATCCGGCGAGGAGCGTCGTCAAGACGTTCCAATTTGCGGCGCAGTCGACAGGGATGATCTGCCCGGCTTGCCTGAAACACGACATGCCATGTGCCTGTCGATCGCACGGGGGAGAGTCGGGGCTTGAACCCGAGGCTTGCGGCCAGCGTGACGACCTGCTCGGCGAATGCCTTGTCCTTCTGTGCAAAGGTGACGCAACGGTTCACGCGCGAAACATGGCCGTCCGTGTCGACCAGCCCCTGCAACAGGGATAGCCGCTGCGCCCGACTGGCCAGCATATAGGCCTGCGGTATGTGCTTGGCGTTGAGGACACCGAGAGTCCGCAGCAATGGACGAATGCCATAGATTGTTCGTGTGATCGGCGAGGCTGGCGTCTGCGGCGCCACCCGGTAGCCGATTGCTTCGATTTCCATGAACACGGATTGATCGCCGCAGGTCAGCCTACCGTCCGCGCTTGCTCCGTCACCGAGCCAGCAGCCCAACACATACGGATCAATAGGAAGATCGGCGTTTGGCAGTTGGAGCGGTTGCGCGGCGCGCACGACGGGGCGAAAGCCAGCCATGCCCGCCTCAAGCGCCGTCGTCGCAACTGTGATGCGTTCGCGTCCAAGCCGGTGGTTGCGCGTGCCCTTGACCCGCTTTCGGCTGCTTGCCTCGACGGTCCACAGATGGCCGGCTCCGCACACAATTGAAACGCCACTGTCGAACGCGACGCGGCGACAGGCGCTATCGGTGAAATGGCGCGTCGCCACCACGTTGACGAGACGGCCATCAGCACCGAACACTTGATCGCCCGGCCGTAGATCTCCATGGCGACGCCATCCGTCAGGCGTCAGGATCGGCGTATCCTCGGCCAAGTCTTTGTAGTGGTAGCGCGCCCACAGGTCGATGTAGCCGTTCGGCTCGAACTCGACCTCGCGGCAGCGGTCGTAGAGCCAGGGCTTGAGGACGTCGATGCGCTTCAAGATGGCGAACAGGAAGAAAAAGCGGTCGTTGCACGCCAGCAGCGCGCGATCCTGCGGCCGGGCGTCGTCGTCGTCCGCGCCGAGATAGTTTTGGTAGAACCGCATCGCGGTGGCGAAGTCGTAGCACAGCAGTTCGCCGGACCGGAGAAACTGCGCCAGCGGCTCGTTCTCGCTGTCGATGTACCGTTCGCCATGGAAAGGCACGGACATGGCGCCGGGCCTCACTCTTTCGGCGTGACGTCGATTGCGTTGGTGACGGCCTCGAGCGCCGCGAACAGCTTGGTGGAGCGCCGCGGCTGCGCCGGCGGTATGGCGCCCGGCGGGATGACCTGGCCGGGGATGGCGTGCCCTTCCTCGTCGAGCGCATTGGCCGGGATCATCGGATTCAGCACCATCGTCTCGTACGCCTTGGTTACGCCTTCGATCGTGCCGCGGTGCACGTCGAACAGGAATTTGGCTGTCTCGACCGACATTTCCTCCGGCCGCTTCGTGCGCTCGAGCACGAACGCCTGCAACGCCTGCGCGGTGACGTCGCCAAGGCTGGCGGACACGGCCATGAGATCGGGCAGCGTGGCGGCGATGTTGCGAGCCCGGCCCGCCTCGATCATTTCCCGCATGGCTTCGGCAACGTCTTTCGTCGCCGCCTTGGGCGATGGCTTCGGCACGCGCGGCGGCGCGATCTTCTCGAACGATCCAACCCGGGTCGGATCGGCCTTCTTCTTCGCGGCTGGCTTTCGCTTGCCCGTCACGGCGCTTCGCCTCGCGCGATGCGCCCGACCATTTCGGGCGTGATGGTCATGTTCGGATGAGCCGCAAGATATGCGGCCATGCCGGCGCGCTGCTCATCGGTCAGCGCCTCGACCGCTTGAATGACAGGCGACATCCGTTGCGCGACCTTCCGCCTTGTCCGACGTGTCGGCCTTCCTTGTGAGCGACGGAACTTTCGCGCGAGCCCCATCAGCCGATCCCGAACATGGATCTTAGAGCGTCCATGAAATTGCCGCCAGGCGCTCCCATGGGCGGCACGCCGTTGAACGCGCCGACTTGAGGCGGAGGGGCGCCGGCGCTGCCCGTAACCCCGGCGGCGATATTCGGCGCGGACAGTTCCGGCGGTCGCACCGGCGGCATGGGCGCATCCGGGTTGGCCACGGGCTGCATGGGCAGGTTCTCCGGCGCGGTCTGCGGCGTCAGCGTCGCGCCGGGCAGCTGCATCGGAGCTCCGAGCGCGGAGGACTGCTGCGGGGCCGGAGCGCCGCCGCCATTGCCGCCGCCGAGCCCGAACAGCGCGCCTAGGATGCCGTTCGGCATAGCCTTGCCAAGATGGCCCTGCCACCCGTTCTGGCCGAACAGGAGCGTGTTGAGTGCCCCGTGCTGCGGGGCCTGCTGCCGGCCGCCGCCGCGCAGCAGCGCCAGAAGCGGGTTGGTCGACAGGTCCATGCCGGGAGCGCCCGCGCTGCTGCCGCCGAATGGCGAGCCGCTTCCAGCGCCAGGCGCCGGCGTCGGGAGAGCCGCGGTCGGATCCTGACCAAGATTGCCGAGCCCTTGCGAAAGATCGCCCCCATTGGGGCCGTCAGGCGAGAAGAACATGTGATCTCCGATCTTGAGGCCCTGCTTCCCCTTAGCCCATGACGGAACGAGGGCGCGTCCGTCCTGCTGTGCGAGCTTGGCTTGCCCGCCCGGCGAATAGAAATGCGTGGCGCCGCCGGTCGGGTCTTTGATCGCGCCGGAGAAAACGCCGTCCACGATCTTGGCGGCGTTCTCGTACTTGGGCGAGCCCGGCGCGTAGCTCATCGGATCGTTGGTTGCGCCCTTGCCGGCGTTGTTCCACGGCTCGAACTGGTTGCGCGCCGTGACGACCTCGGCCGGGCTTTTGCCGCCATACCTGCCAAGCTGCGAGCGGTTCTTGATGACGGCAGCGACCGCGGCCATACCTTCCGGGCCTTGGTTGCCGGCCTCGGCCAGAACGGTGCGGATCGCAAGGTCGCGGTCGATCGCGTCGTAGCTCATGCAAAGGCCCTCGCTCGGATGCAGGCCTTCCTCTCCTCGACTCGCGCCGCGGTTCGCGCGGCCTCGACGTCCTCCGGGAAGTAGGTCGCAAACAGATATTGGCCGCGCTGCATGTTATGGCGCGTCTCGTGAGCAAGCGAGGGCGAGATAAAGATCGTACAGCACCTGAGGAAGGCGTGACCGTTCTCGACAAGAAGCTCGTGCTTCGGTCGCACCTTCACAATGGTTGCGAAATCGAGCCCGCTCATGCGCCGTCGTCCTCGTCCTTCATCTTCTGGCCGGGAAACTTGCCGATGATGTTGTTGTAAAGGTGCGAGCCGACGCTTTTCGCGCCGATCAGATCCTCGTGGTGCGCGGGCGAGACGTCCTCATAGGTGTAGCGCGCGCCGCCCTTGAAGCGGACATGCAGCGTGCGCGCGTCGGGATCGTAGCCGATGGCTTCGACGTTCGAGGAATCGACGGCTTTCATTTCGACCATGCTCAGTCCTCCAACGTCGGGATGTTGCGAGCAAGCCGCGCTTGGGCGACGGCAAGGAGCCCAATATCGCCCAAGGCGTCAACGTCCCCGAACTGATACAGCGACACGCCTTCGGCCTCCTCGAGGATGCACAGCACGCGGCGCGGCTTTTCGTGCCCCTCGTCGATCGAATTGGCCAGTCCACGCAGCATCGCCGCCGTGTCGCGCAGGTTGTGAACCGGCAGCGTCTTGACCTCAGCGAGGACGGGCTTTGCTTTCGTCGTCATGCGGCGGCCTCGTAGATTTGCGCGCCACCCTTGGTCCATGCGATCGAGCGGCGATAGGTCAATCCGCCGATCTCGATCTCCTTTGCGACCTTGCCGTCATCCGTCCTGATGCGCGCAAGGCCGGCAGCGCAGCCGGGGCGAGGCTCGATTGCGCAATGGCACAGGGCGATGAGGCGATAGCGACGCATCGGTCAGCGCGGCCGGTTCGGGGCCTGAACAGCGGAAATGCCGGGCGTGGTGCGGTGAACGTCAGGGTCGAAATCTTCCTTGCCGTTGTATGGCGTGCGCCCGCTTTCGCCGCCTACACCATACGATCCTGACAAACGCGAAGCGCCGAACCCATCAGGTCCGGTCGAGCCATTCCCGTCCATGTAATTGTCGTCGCCGCGGCCTGGATCGACGCCTGCGCCGGTGGAGCTTGGTTCGGTGTATTTGTCCCTGACAGGTGGCCGTTTGCCCATCGCCCGAATCTCCCCGCGGTTTGTTAGCGTGGCCGAGACGATACACCACGGCGCTGGCAAAGAAAAAGGCCGGTTGCCCGGCCCGAAAGTTTGGGAGAAAACGCCCAAGGAGGGCTAACAACGAGGGAGGCTCGTTGCATGCGCTCTCAATAGCGGCGTTCGTGGTTCGGTGCAAGCCCTGCCTATTGGCGGGCGGGGGAAAAACGCTAGCGCCCGAAGACGCTAGGACCGCCAGCACGCTGGACGGTGGGTAATTTGAAGGCCCCGCATGCGACCGGAGTCTAGAACAATCGCATGTGCCGTGTACTCACGCGCGGGCTTGTAAGTTTCCTTACAGAGGCCGGGGCTCATCTCTCACGCCCTCCTGCGGGCGATGGGATTTCGAGGGGCGCGTACTGCGTGTCTATTCGGGCTTTGCTCTGCCCCGTCTAGTGGAGGCTCGGCTATCATCCGACCTATTGCTCTCAGCGTGCAGCAGGCGGCCCCTCGAAACTCTCTGCCCTTGTGGGCGAATAGGACGGGCGGGCTGTCCTGAAACATTGTGACCGATAAAGCTTTAGGGGCACCAGCTTGCGCCGTCCGGTCACTGTCGGCGTAGCTTTCCGCCGTGTCATTGCAGGGCCGTGCTGCACCACCTACTAACCCGCTCCGCTTTGCCCTATCGCGGGCATCGCATCAACACGAGCTTTCGCTCAGGGATTCCCGAACTCAGACAATGCGCCGCTATCGTGGGCGCTGAAACTTGGTGGCCCGAGTCTCACGGGCCTGCGACTTACCGCTATCGCTCGCGGGGAGCGTACACATGCCGCCCCTGCATGGCTACTCGCAACCCTGCCCCGTCGGCTTTCAGGCGCCGGGATTTGCCTCGGTTGCTTCTGCCCTCTGGCTTCTCGCCCTTGGTATGGTTGCAGATTACCTGACCTCCGCCAGCACATCAAGTTCGCCGGGCGCGAAAGCCAGGTCGAATAGCTCCTGCGTCACGCGGCGGGCCGCCTCGCGCGAGCCGTGCTCGAACCAGTACCGGCGCGATATGAGGATCAGCCGCAGCTTGTGGCGGACCAATGCCCGGCGCGCGGACGGCGTGTATGTGAAATCGCCGATCGTGATGTCGGTCGCGGCCTTGAGCGCGCTCGTGAAGATCACGGAGACGTGGTCGGTCATCGCCTCGTCCTCAGTCTGTTGGCGTTCTTGCGGGCGCGCTTGGCCTCTGCGGCTTCCATCGCGGCGCGGCCTGCGGCAATCTCGGCGTCCTTGCGGGCGGTCGCACGCGCCACGCGCTCGCTGCGGGCTTGGTCCTCGGCCAATCGGCGGGCGTGGTAGTCGTCGTCGGGCTCCGGCTCGGGCCTGCGCAGCACGTCGGGGCCTATCGGCGCGGCATATGCCGCAAGGCTGGCAGCCATGCTCGCCCCAAGAATAATCGCAATCCGGCTTCTCATCGCCCGGCCCTTTCCCTGTACTGGCGGATGGTGTCGAGCCTCGCGCGGGCCTGCGCCTTGGCGTGCTCGGTCGATAGGAGATCGGCCAGCGTCAGGCGGGCAATGTGCTCGAGCGGGCCGTATTGGTCGGTCTGGACGGCGCCGGCCTCGATCGCGCGGGCCTTCATCATCTGCGACACGTCGCAATGCAGCCAGGTCACGGGCTTCTTCTTCGGGCCGGGCTTCATGCCTGGGCGTTGGATCCAAACGCGCGAAAACCCGATGGCGTCGCACATCGCCAGCAGTTCGGCCTCGGTGTCGGCCCACATGTGCGAGCAGATCAGGCGGCCGAGACGGTGCTTGGCGTTGTCGACATAGACGGGCATTCAGCGCAGCCTCATCACGAGGAGCATGAACCAGCCAAGCAAGCCGGTCGTCAGGCCAAGCTGAACGACGATGCGGACAATGAAATATTGCCTCAAATCCAAATCAAACATGAACTTGTCGAGCGACTCAATGTCCCACCAACCGTAGCGAGAGAAGGCGACGAACGTCGGCGCCAGGAGCAAGGCCGCCCCGGCGAAGATGAACAGCCACGGCAGGAAGATGGCCATCACAAGCGCCCCCGGCCTTTGCCGCGGCGGGGCTCAAACGACAGGCGACGAGGCACGAACTCACGCACGATCTCGTCCGCCATATTGCGGTGAGGGTCGAATGGCGTCTGACCGGAGAGAACCGACATAATGATCGTTTCGTGCGGGCGGAGCAGGTCGGCCGCGTCTGAGATTTGACCGACGTTGATAGTCCGCTGGACGTCATCGAAGAAACTCGTGCTCTGCCCATAGCGAGCGGCTTCCCGCCTCGCGGCGAGACGCGCCGCGCTTTCCGCCTCCTCGCGCGTGGCGAACTCGCGCGCGACCACGGGCGGGTCGATCAGTCGGTGGCGCACCGCCTCGGCGCCCTCGTTGAACGCCTTGTCGAACAGCGTGAAATCCGCCCAGGGGAACCCACGCCAGCGGTCGGAGACGCCTTCCACCACGCGCCACGGCAGCGGCTTGACTGGCATGATGCTGGAAGCCCGCACGACAGCCGGCGCGGCGATCGCCGCAGCAAGGCCGGTGAAGAAGGATCGGCGGGACAGGATCACGGCTTGCACGCCCGCACGGCGCCGAGCGTCTCGACCGCAATCCAGAAATCGGCCGCGGCCTCCATCGGCTCCGTCCGCGCGCGAGGGTCAAGCTGGATCTTGCTCGTCTCGAGGTCGATCGTCATCACGCCGGGGATGGCCAAGCTCGTCGGCCGCATCGCATTCAGTCCCGGCCGCGTCGCACGGTCAGAATACCAAGTCGGCTCGCTCGCCACGGCAACAGCGGCGCAGGCACATAAGCCCGTCACCGCCAAAACACCTTTCAATCCGGTCATTTGTTTGCCTCTCATCAGAACGTCAGTCAAACTGACCTAAATTTCAGACGCGCGTCTCTCCCCTCACCAGCCCAAGGCAAGTGCGACCCAAAACGCATAGTAGACGATCCAGAACAGGGACGACCCCACTGGTTGTTGGAGGATCGCGCTTCGGATCATCATGCCTGCCAGGATGATTGCGAGGGCTATGGCTCTCATGTGGAGGGGGTCTTGTCGGTGAGGAACATTGATTTCGCTCCCTGTTTCACGGTTTCATGTGAAACACTGGTCAGGATTGCTGACCTAGTTTGTGGTTGCGCCGGACATTTCCCGCTGGATCATTTCGACGATAGCGGGCGCTTCCTGAGCCGCGTCCCACTGGCGGTCGATCTCCAAGCGCAGGCCAGTTTCGAACGTCGAGATCAGGCCATCGACGTCCTCTCGCTTTCCCTGGACGGCCATGGCGATGAGGATAGCGGACAGCTTGGTGGCCACGACCAGTTTTGCGGGGGGAGAGCAGCCCATAAGCATCATCGCTATGGTCGGCATGAAGCTCTCGGCTTCGTCGTCGATCCGCCGCGCGATGTCGAGATCGGATTCTACTTTTGCCATGGGTTCCTCCCGAATGTGACCACTGTTGCTGCCCATAGGGCGGTGTGACGAGAAAAGCCGAGCCGACGCCAGCCGCAGTAGGATTTCGCCAGGGCGACGAGGCGGGGGCGTCGGATCAGCTTCATGCGGATCTCTGCGGCATGTCGTCGTGGGTCTGGCCGTCGAGCAGGCGGCCGGCGCGGGCCTTGCCGACGCGACGCATGTGCCTGTCGCCTTTGCGGAAATGGCCGTCGTTTTCACGGTCGGCACAAACGTGGCGAACCACGTCGCGGCGCATATCACCGCCGAGATCGCCGCCTGCGGAAAGCTTATCGACCGCCCACTCGCCCCATTGCTTGAAGAAGAACGCCACGCCGGCCGCCGCGCATTGGTCGCGGATCGAGCGGGCCCATGCCGGGTGCATCGGGCGCGCGTTCGAGCCGGATTCGCCGCCGACTATGACCCAGTTGAGGCGCGCGCAATCTTTGGTTGGGGCTGCGGGTTCGTCGGGCGGGTTGTCATGATACATCGTGCCCTTGAGGGCGTTGACGAAGTACCAGCCGTTGCTGATGGCTCCGAAGTCGATCGGTCCCAACAGCGGCTCCGCTGAGACGAAGCGCACCGCAGCCGGCGTCGCCAGTAGGTCCGGCACGCGCTCGTCGGCGCGGGTCTGATCTTCGGCGCTGACGCCGAGCCACGCATTGCGCGGAGGCCATTCGGCCCGCCCCTCGAACGCGACCTGAACGACACGTTCCTGATCCGACATATATTGCCGCATCCGGCGCGCGCGCTTGGTCAGGATTTGATAGGTGTGGTGGGGCGTCATGTTGATTACGCGAAAAACTCGGTCGATCCACTCGTCGGGCACGTTCTGGTGGAACAGGTCGCCATGCGCGCAGACGAAGATCGTGCGCGGGCGCCGCCATTTGAGCGGCTGCGTCAGCCAGTCCTCGTTGAGCCGGACCTTGCCGTTCCAGACGGGTCCGGCCTTGCTTTCATCGGTCAGGCCGGCGCGCGAGGGATGATTGCGCAGGCGCGTGCCGGCGAGGCCCATGGCGTAGCAGTTCGTGCAGCCGGGCGAGACGACGGAGCAACCCGTGATCACATTCCAAGTGGAATCAGTCCATTCGATCTTCGAGATATCAGACATGGTGCGCTTCTCCCCGGTCGGACGCGATGTAGCGCACCCAGTTAATTGGAACGCGAACGGATTTCGCTTCCGGGGGGGCGCGAAGAAAGACCGAATACTTGGGGTCTCGAGGGTTCACAAAGACGACAAAGAGCGGAAAACCTAGTGCGGCGGCGAATGCGGTCTTTCCGACCACGCGCTTTTGCCATTTCCTCGTGACCTCAACGAGCACGCGCTCACCACGATGACGGCATATGAAGTCAACCGGAGATCCATGAGACAGCCTCGCTAGGTTTATGACGCTGTCGAAGCCGAGCCTCGATAGGACGAGCGTCTCAGCCGTGGCCTCGGTTGCGTCGCCCGTGCGCTTGCCGTCGATCGAGTTGAGCATATCTCGATCGGGTCCGTACCAGGTCCGCTGCGTCCAACTCACCCGCTGCGCGTCACGTTCCAAGTCCGACTTGATTCCCGGGCGCGCTGCGTAGCAGGCGCGAGAACAGAACCGCGTGCTACCCCGTCGACGATCAAAGCCGACACCGCACGTTTCACACGTCGCGTCGGTCCATTCGATCTTGGTTCCGTCGCTCATGCGACCTCCTCGCAGACAGGGGCGTTGGCCAGTTCGAGCAGCACGTCGGCGTGGCAGGGCGATCCCCGTGCACAGAAGCAGCCGAGATTTTTGCCGCGCAGCTGCGGCAGGCGAGCGCGGATTGCGTCGGGCCGATCGCCCGGCATCGTCATCATTTCGCGGAAGCACGCGACCGCATCCTCGACCGTCGGAACAGCGACATAGCCGCCGAACGCCAATTCGCCCGCCAGAATGGCCCGCGCGCCGTGGAATGTCTTGCCGGGCTCGTGCTTCGGCAGGACGGAGAACGGGTTGCCAAAGATTGAGGGGCGCGTGACTTTCACAGCCTCAAGCCCGTTGATCGAGCGCGAAAGCGCCTGCATGTCGAAGTCCTTGCGGCGGGACAGGCAGAGGCGGGCTGGTCGAGCGGTCACGCTGCGCCTCCCGGTCGCATGAAGGCCAGCCCCTCGGGCGGGATTTCCTTCGCGGCGTTCTTCGCGTCGGCCTCATCGCAGAGGCGCGCGAGTTCCTCGAATGTCTCTTTCAGGCCATCCCACGCATCAGCGTTGCCCGGCAGGGCTCCGTATTCCTTGAATTTGCTGACGACTTGACGGCCAAGGCGCGGGCTCAGAAACATGAACTTGTCGTCGGCCGCCTGATAGGGGCGCCAGCCGTTGCGTTCGTCCCACGAAATTCCGACATGGAACGTCGTTGCCGACGCCAGCGCGCGGGCGAAGCGGCCGAAAGCCTTGTTCAGCGTCATCCGTTGCTCCCGATCGCCGGCGACCAATAAGCGTCGAACTGCCGCTGGTAGCGCGTGGCGGCGTCGACCATCGCCTCTAGGCGCTCCGTCAAGAAGCGCGGCGCGATTTTGGCCGGGACTTCGATCCCCGCCGCCGCAAGCGCGGCTTCGGCGCGACGGCGACGAGCGGCGTCGAAGTCGATGATGGTTGCATATTGAGCCATTGCCTTACTTCCTCGAACAGATTGACGATCTGCACGACGAGCGCCACGGAACCGGGGATCTTGCTTTCGCCAGTCTCCCACTCGCGGATCGTCCGAACATTCCGAACCCCGAAAATGTCGGCCATCTGCACCTGCGTCAGGCCGTACTTGGCTCGGAAAGCCCGTAATTCTTGATGATCCACGCCGCACCTATACCATGCGGCGGATTCCGCCGCAAGCCTTTATGAGAGTTTTGCCACCAGTGCCGCCCCTGCCGGCAGGGCGAGGCAGCGGGCAAGATCGGAGCATGCTTGCCGGAAGTCCTGCGCCAGGCGCTCGGCGCCCGACCTTGGCGGCTTTCCGGCCTCTACAGCCAATGCCCGAAACGTGCGCCCCTCGATCAGCGCCCTGCGCAGCAACGCATCGGCGTCGCGGCCGATGTGCGACACGACGAACGAATGAAATTGCGTCGAAAGGTCGCGGGCCGCCAGCGCCAGGGCGGCGGACGATCCGCGCACATCGCCGTTGCGGCGCACCTTCTCGCGGTGTGGGTCGCTGGCGATCGGCATGGCGTCAGCTGCCGACAACGCACGGACATACGCGCGGGCCGCCGCGGCGTCGAACCACGACAGCGCGTTCACCGAAAGCAGCTTTTCGATGAGATCGAACGGGCGAACGCCAGGGGGAGGGGCGCGGCGCGCCGGCGCCGAAACTGGCCGCGAGCCGGCCAAGGTGATCGAGACTTTGCGTGGTCGGCCGCGCCGCGCCATCAGAGGCGCCCTGACGACGCCGGTGAATTGAGAGTGTTTGCTGGTTCTCTGCTCATGGGCGCCGCCAGGGCGTTTGGAAGCGGGGCTTGATCTACCCCGCTACATTGCTCCGGAGGACGAACCGGACCGGCAGTACATCCGCGCTCGATCCGGCCGCCTCTGAGGCTCACAAGCTATACCGGGTGATTCCTCCGGGGTCAATTACCCCGTGGCGGCGTCAACAGGCGCTCGCACATCGGCCGCCGGGAAGCTCGCGCCGATCTGGCTGCCTTGATTTCGAGAGGGGACGCCCTTCCATGGAGGCTCGCCGCGCGCCACGCGCGCCGCGTTGCCGCGCTCGAACTCGGGCGAGCCTTTCTCGCACCAAACGAACTCGACCAGCGGCGCGGCCGGCGCGGGCGCATCGCGCAGCGGGTCAGAGATCGCTTCCGCGAAATACGCCCACGAATGCGCCTTCTCGCCGCGCGTCGCCATGTCGGCCACACACTCCCGAATGATCGGCAGGATTCGCGTCTCGACCGGATGCACCGTGGCAAGCTCCACGATCAGGCCGAAGCCCTTGGTGAAATCTCGCCCGGCGGCCTCGACGCAAGCCTTCCGAAGATCATCGAGCGCGGGCGGCGGCGGCGTAGCTGCTGCTGCGTCAGCAGCAGTAGCAGGAGGACGGGGGACGGGGGACGGGGGATTAGGGCCTATTTTCGGCTGGCCGTTCGGCTGGCCGCTCGGCCTATCTCCATCATTGTTTTCTTTGCGTAATCTATCAAATTTCTCTTTGGTTGAATTTCCGCCCTTTTCAGAATTTTCCCTGTTTTTTGCAATTTTCTCGGCAATTCTCGCCAGTTCGCGCTCTGCGCGGGTGTTCCATGTGTGCCCGTTTTCGACCTTCAACTTGTCCAGTGCGACCAGCGAGGCGAGCGCCTTATCGAACCGCCCGCGCGTGAGGCCCGCACGCACTACAAGCTCGCGCTCGTGCCCTGCGACAGGCACGGGGCCGCCTCGGTCGTACTGCAACATCAGGACGACGGTATAGAGCGCGATTTCGTCGGCCGTTCGACCCACTATGCCGTTCAAAAAGTCTGACGGAAAGCAATCGAAGCGAGATACTGCGCTCATGATCCGTCGCGCTCCCGAATTTTGTTCCAACAAACGCCACAGAAATACTTGAACGATCGCGCATAGGTTGATGGTCCGTTTTGCGCTGCGAGTTGCATCGCATCGAACGTGACCTCAAATCCAAGTTTTTCGATAAACCTCCGAATGCTCAGGTAATCGACTTGCGGTATGGATTCCCGCCCGAATATCTCGCAATAGGCGTCCAGCACTCTTTGTGCTGCCTTGTCCAGCCTCTCGCGCCGCGCGCGCATGATCGCCTCGTATCCAGCAATCTGCGCCTCGCGTTCCTCGATCTCTGCCGCCATGTCTTTCAGGCTGCGCGGGACGACTGACAGCGGCACGTTGGATTTGCCAAGGTTGCACGCCTGACAGGCGGTGATGAGATTGCCTATCTCCGTCAGCCCGCCGAGCGAAACCGGGTGGATATGATCGCAATGCAATATCGCCGCTGGCGGGTGAGCGCCGCAATATTGGCAGGTGAAGGAATCCCGCTTGAAAACCTCAAAGCGCAGCCGTTTTGAAACCTGCTCTCTGGCGGTCATGCGACTTCTCTCGCCAATGGTTGCGGCTGCGGCGCGCGCAGCTTGCGGACGGCCTCTGCGATCGTCGCGTCGGACTCACATATCCGATCGAGGATCGTCGTCAGGTGACGCGGCAGCGCGCCATCGGAAACCATGCGCCCGATCTTGTCGCGCGCGTGCAAGACGGTCGTGTGATCGAACCCGTCGAACACGTGGGCGCCTATGGTTGGCAGGGACATTTTCAGCGCGCCACGGGCGACACAGAACATTGCGAACTGGCGCGACAAAACCAAATCCTTGGTCCTCCGGTTGCATAGAAGCTCCTCGGTGGTCATGTCGAGCGCGCAGGCAATGAAATCCCGCAAATAGAGGGCGTATCCAAGGCCCCGGATCGAGCGCGTTCTAACCCGCGGGGCGGCTCGTTCGCACTGGCTGGCAAAATCGGCCAGATAGAACCATAGGCGGCCCTCGTGGGTGTCGAGCGGGAACGCCGGGATGATGAGGCTTTGCACGGCCACAACACGCGGCGGCGGCGGGGGCGGTGGCGGGACCGGAGCGTGGTATTCTGGCGCGTCGTGGCGGCGAGCGGCAGCGGCCCGCACGAACTGATCCAGAAGCGCAGGAACGACGGCGGGCGGCGTGGCCCTCACGATCTCGTGCGCCCTTCCAGGGCGGGGCGGGGCGACCTTTTCGGTGTAATCGGCCAGAAAGGCGCCCGACGAGAACGCACGCCGCCCTGCGGTGACGTAGGCGAGCCCGTGGTGATGATCGCAGTAGGACGATCCCTCTCGACGCTCGGCGGCGCAGAATAGGCCGTCGACAGGAAACCGGCAGTCCGATGGCCTGAGATCGAGAAGGGCGACGGTCATTGCTTGGCTCCAAAGAGGGGAAGGGCGTCGTGTTCCTCGGCCTCGCCCTTGGCCTTCACGATGGCGTGGGACCGCTCTGTGGGGCCGGCGTAGACCAGCGACATGCGCCGGGCAATGTCGGCCCGGTATTCTTCCTCGCGCTCGATCAGGATGGCGTTGAAGCCTTCCAGAAGGGCAGCGTGGCCGGTCGTGCCGGTTCCGGCAAAGGGATCGAGCACAGTCCCGTTCGGCGGCGTCACAAGGCGGACCAGCCAGCGCATGAGATCCACGGGCTTGACGGTCGGATGCTTCGATCCGAGCCTATCGTCGGCGTCGGCCTTGGCGCTGTAGAAAAAGCGGGCGGCGCTGCCGCTGTCGGCATGGAAGGCGCCGGCCACGCGCCCACGCTCGCCGTATATGCCTGCGGTCGGCGCGCTGGCTTCTGTGCCTCGAACCGGGGCGGCGGCCCCCGCCTCGGCAGGAAAGCAGCCTACGACCTCGGGTGAGCCGTCATGCACGACGTTGGCGGGGTGGCGGCCTATCAACTCGCCGGGACGCTCGGCACGATAAGCCTCGGGTGTCTGCCGGGATTTCAGCTTGCCCTCTGCCTCGGTTTCGGCGGCGGGCTTGTCGCTTAGGTGATTGATCGCTCCTTTACGGCGCTCAACAGATGGATTTGCCTCTCCTGCAAGCGGCACGCGGCAACCGTCGATGTTGATCGCGCCCGTGCGGTGCGCCAGCACATTCTCGGCCACGGTCCCGATCAGCGGCTTGCGACCGAGACAGATGGGCTCGAGCGCGGGTTTCAGCGCCGTGCCCCATCCTTCCCATTCGGGCAGGATCTTGCCGACGTTGTGCGATTTGGGAAATCCTGAGCCATAGAGCCATTGCACCATGTCTCTGATTTCAAAACCTGCATCCTCGATCGCGCAGGCCATCCGGTGATAGGTGCGCGTGCCTGAGAATGCGAGGACGTGGCCGCCCGGCTTGAGCACGCGAAAAACCTCGGCCCACAACTCGACGCGAAAGGCTATGTCGCCGCCGTCCCACGTCTTGCCCATGAAGCCGCGCGAGAGGCGCCCATATTGGTCTGTGCCCGGCTGGCGGTCAGCGCCGCCAGTCTTGGCGAAACGCCGCTCGGCGGCGGACAAGGCGGGCGCGGCGTTCTCTGAGCCGAAGCGCCGGACGATTGACACAAGATGGTAGGGCGGATCGGTGACGATGGAATCGACGCTGCAATCTGGAAGCTCTTTCAGCCGCTCGAGGCAATCGCCAGCCAGCAGCACGGCCCGTCCGTCGTGGAATATCTGATCGTTCACGCGCCCCGCGCCCCGATGATCTGAGAATTGACCGCGCCGCCCAGGTCGAGCGGCGCGAGTTGTCTTACGACATGCCCAAGTTCGACATGTACAGGTCGAGAATTTCTTCTTCCTCGCGGCGGCGATTTGCGTCCTGCCGGCGCAGCGACACGATCTTGCGCATGATCTTCACATCATATCCGGTGCCTTTGGCCTCCGCATAGACGTCCTTAATGTCGGACGATAGGGCGCGTTTTTCTTCCTCAAGCCGCTCGACGCGCTCGATGAATGCTTTCAAATGCCCGGCGTCGATTGAACCGCTTGCCATCGTTCTTCCTTTCGTCTCAAAGAACGGCGGCCGGGAATGCGCCCCCGGCCGCACCTGCGCTTGTCTGCGCAGCCCGACGCAGGGCGGGCCGCGAATGTGTGGCGCGGCGGTCACCGCCGCTTGCCGCGCGTCGAGCGGCGCTCGCGCGGGTAAATGTCGGGCCTGATCCGGTGGCGCGAAATCCCTGTGGCTTTCTCGAGCGCCAGAACCCGTCCAGCCGGGCAATCCCGCCACTGGGCGACCGCAGCAGCAGATATGCCGAACACATCGCCAACGGCCTGCGGGCCGCCAGCGTCTCGCAACACTCCCGACCAATGGGCGGAACGGTCTTTTGCCTTCGATCTCGTAACCATTGCCAATGATTAAGGCAGCCTCAAAAATTTTGTCAAGCCTCTTGCTTCCGCGTTAAGTCCGCCTTAACCTGTTTTGCAAGAGGGTGAACCCATGCAGCAAGATCATGTGCATAAGTTCGAGGAAATCCCGGTCGTCATGCCGAACATGGCTGTGCTCTACGCTAGCGGCGTTTTCAATATCTCGTACCGCATGGTGCGCCGCGATCCAGATGTAGGGGAAGGCCACGGCCTCTACCCCGAGTTCGATCCGGTTGACGATTGGGTGACGGTGACGGCGTTCGATGACGACGCGCTCGGAGAGGACGATATGACGATCACGCTGCCGTGGCTCCCCGGCAAGCCCGGCCCGCACGATCCGCTCGGCCAGATTTGGAACGCCTGCCAAGACAGGATTTCCGATGAAATCATGGAGATACAGGACGATGAGTGACGACTGGCTTCTTGCGCTCGTGTGCATCGCCATCGCGGCGATGCTCGCCAGCGTTGCCGCATCGACCTTCGACCTTCGCCGGCTGATTCGACTCAACAGGAGCAAGCCATGATCAGCGATAGAGGTTTTGTTGTTGCGCTTTCCATGCTGGCGCTGGCCGCCATTGTGGTTCTCGCGCTCGCCTACGTCGAGCGGCGCCGGCGCCGGCGCAAGATCGTTCCCGATCCGCAGCCTTGGTACTGCGAATATACGCGCGGCCCCGGCGGGGAGGTCTGAGCCATGGCGACCAACCACATCGACCGCGCCGTGCGAGACGCGCAACTCGCGCTCGAACTGGCCCGCATGAAGCGCGACACGCGCGCCGAGGGCGAGGCGTTGCGCACTCTGCAGTCCGCCCGCACCCGTCAGATGAAACGCGACAAGCGCCAGAAGCGCGGCGAGTTCTCCCCCGAGGCGCAGGCCCGCCAACTCCCGGTCTATGACAGCGCCGCGCGCCGCACGATCCGCGAGACGTTCAGGGCCGCGCGCACCGCCGCCGTGGTGGCCGTCAAGGTGGCCGCGGTCGGCCTCTACCTGGGCGGGCTCGCCGGCCTCGCGCTCGGCGCCCAACTTTTGGCTCTCCGTCTTTCGAGGTTGGAACGACCTCAGAACCTCCCCGCACGTAGATCAGCCTCAAAGGTTGGAAGGTCTATCCCGTGATAGCGAATGAAGGACAGGAAGCTCATCGTCTTCGCCGGCTCATGCCGGAACGGCCCGTAGCGCAGCGCCAAGCAAATCAATGCCGTTCAAACGCCAACCCCCAAAGCCGAAAGACATTCGGACGGCGGGACGAAGGAGTCAAACCATGCGTTTCGACATGCTTGATTATCCGACCGCGTGGGAAATCCAGAAATCTGTTGGGGCGCAGTTGCATCATGGCCCTCGATGCAGCGCGGTGCCTGGCCACGACCCCATCTCCGGCCCCAGCTTCCTCTGCGACTGCGGGGCGATCACGCTCGAATGGGAACGGCGCAGAGCAGATGCGCAAGACGCTTGCCCCGGCCATGTCGCGTCCGAATTAGATCCGAAAATCTGCGGCAGATGCGGGATTCATGTCGACAGCCTGCGGCCAGACGAGGAGTAAGCGATGTCAACGTGCAAGCATGAATTTGACTGCCGCGTCCGCGTTGCAATGTTCGAGGACAAGCCCGGGCAAGGATCGGTCGAGGTCACAGGATCGTGCCGCCACTGCGGCGTCCCGCTGGTGTTCCAAGGGCCGCGCGGCACCGGGAACGTACCGATGGCTTCAGCGGATCGCACCGAACTGAGAGCGCCAGTGACGTTTGGCTACGAGCCAAAGTATCGGCCATCGATCGAGTTCCGCATTAACGGTCCCGACCTTCCTCCGCATTGGGGCCAATGATGACTTCCAACCTCCGGTGCCGAAATGAGGCCTCGCAATGGAAATACGATTCCAACCGCCAAAGACGGATACCCCAACTTTTTCTCAACGGAGCCTGACATGACCATCAAGATAGAGCGCCCGGCGCTTCTGGCTCTTGCTGCAACCATGGAAACCCTCAAGTCCGCCATCGGTGCACTGGTCGATCTCGACACGACCGAGGGCGGCCCTGCGCGCGACTTGCAATGGCTCAAGATCAGCAAGGAAGCCGGATGGGGCCGCCGTTCCGAGTTGGATGACGAGGAAAAGCTGCTGGTTCAGGCCATGCAGGGCGCGGCAAAGCGCCGCGCAGCCGAGCGTGGCCGCGAATTGCGCGCCGCCGCCCTCGACAAGGCCACCAACGAGATTGAATCCCTGCGCGCCGTTCTGTGCTCGCAGGCCGCCAGCGCCACCATTGAACTCGCGCGGGTCGTCCGCGACGCGCGCGAGCGCGGTTGAAGGAGAAAACCATGTCCGCAGATTACACGTTCTATTTCGCCCAACTCGACGCGCAGGCCGGGAAAGGTCAGCCGCCCGGGACGACGCCCGGCACGCCGCACGCGGGTTTCTATCGCCTGCGCCGGCGCATCATGCTGGACAACCCGAACCCGGCGCCGGGCGAATCCCGCAAGAACCCGAAGGTCATCTTCGAGCCGGTGGCGATTTGGAAGGATCTCGACAGCGGGGAATGGTGCTGCGCCAAGCCCGGCTTCACTCCCACCAAACAGGACGAGATAGACGACCTGTTCTCGCGCGTGTGCCGCGACGCCGTGCCCGAGGACGTCTATCGCGCTGCGGTCGCGGGCGCGCCGTGGCCGGACGAGGTTGCGGAGCGCCCGCCCGCCGAACCAGCGCGCATCGGCCCGACCGAGACGCAAGAGGCGATGTACGGGCAGGGCCGCAGCATATCGCAAGAGAACATGGGCGTAGAGCGCGACTACGAGGACGAGGATGCGCGCGCCAGCAGCAAAATTGGCGACAATTCCGGTGCGGTTTCGCCGGCCGCCGTCATGGCCGACCGCATCGCGGACGTGAACCAGCAGATTGCGGACTGGCTCAAGGAGATCGGTGGCAAGATCACGACTGACGAGCAGGCCGACAAGGCCGCCAATTTCGCCGCGCTCCTGGGCGAGCTCGAAAAGGAGGCCGAGGCGCTGCACAAGGTCGAGAAAGCGCCATGGCTGGAAGGCGGTCGGACGGTCGACGCGGCGTGGAAGCCGCTGATCGAGAAAGCCGCCGCGTCGAAGGGCAAGGTCAAACGCGATTATGTGACGCCCTACCTCGTGGAGAAGCAAAAGCGGATCGACGCGGAGGCGAAGGCCGAGCGCGAGCGGATCGCCGCGGAGCGGGCCAAGGCCGAGCAGGAAGCCGCGGCTGCAGGCGTCGACGCCCCGCCGGTCGAGGAGCCGCCGCCGCCCGAACCCGAGCGCGTCAAGGCCGGCACGCGCGGCGGACGCGCCACGGCGCTGCGCACCGTCAAGGTGGCCGAAGTCACCGACCTGCCCGCCCTAGCGGCCTATCTCGCCGGCATGAGCACCCCGCCCGCCGAATTTGTCGAGGTCTGCAAGAAGCTGGCCGAGAAGATGATGAAGGCTGGCGTGACCGTGCCCGGCGCCAAGCTCAACGACGAACAGCGCGCATCGTAGGAGGAACCCATGAACGATCAAACAAACTTGCCTGCGATCCGACCGCAGGGCGTCGCCGGCGCGAAGCCCCTGGCGATCGTCGCCACCACAATGGACGAGGCGTGGCGTATGTCCGAGGCGATGCACAGGTCTGGCCTCGCGCCCAAGGATCTCAATTCGCCTGAGAAGGTGATGGTGGCCGTCATGTACGGCGCCGAGGTCGGGTTGCCGCCCATGGCCGCCGTGCAGTCGATCGCGGTCATGAATGGCCGCCCGGTGCTGTGGGGCGACGCCGCGCTCGGAATCGTCAAATCGTCCGGCCTGTGCGTCTACATCAAGGAATGGTCGGAGGGTGCTGACGACGATAAGGTTTATTACTGCGAGACGCAGCGCAAGGGCGATCCCGAGCCGGTGAAACGGTCCTATTCGGTGAAGGAGGCGAAGCAGGCCGGCCTCTGGGACGAGCGCGTGCAGATCAGGAACTACAAGGGCGAGACGGTCAACAATCCCTCGCCATGGTTCCGTTTTCGCCCGCGCATGATGCAGATGCGCGCGCGCGGCTTCTGCATCCGCGACGCCTACGCCGATCTTCTCAAGGGAATGCGCCTCAAGGAGGAGGTCGACGACGGCAACGTGATCGAGGGCGAGGTTTCCGCGCCTGCGAAGCGCGTTCCGCCGCCGGCGCCGCCCCGCGAGCCACCTGCCGCCGTCCGTCCGACGGAGCCCGCCAAGGAGCCCGAGAAGGCGGCCACGGAGGCAGATGCGCCGAAGGAGGACGAGAAGGCCGCCAGCGACGCCCCCCAGGCGCTCCCGGCCTACAAGGATAATCCGACGGCTTTCCTCGAGGAGTTCGACCGGCTGTGCGACGGGGCGACGACCATCGACGCGCTCGACGCCCTGTTCCACGAACATGTCGATCCGATCTCCGACGACATGACACAGTTCGATTATGAACAGGCCATGGCCTTCTACCGGAAGCACGAGCGGAGGTTCGAGCCGTGAGCAAGACCCTCTACCGCGACTACGAGATCAGCGAGAACCCGTGCAACATCGCGCGCGAGTGTGATTTCGTGTTCTCGCATAAGGATTTCGACGGCGCTCCTGATAGCAACGACAGCCGGTGCGGATATGGCCCGACGGTCGAGGACTGCATGGAGCAGATTGACGATCTCGTGGCGGCCGAAGGCGTCACGACCACGGGCGCCTGACCATGGGCCGGGCGCTCCTCGTCCTTCACACCGACGAAATCCGCGCGAAAGCGATCGACTGGATTCAGCGCGCGCCGCAGGACTCGCGCGTCGAGTTCAAGGGACCAGCGCGGACGCTGGATCAAAACGCGAAGTTCCATGCCGCTACAACGGAAGTTTCGCTACAGGTCGAGTGGCACGGCGCGATGCGCTCGGTCGATAACTGGAAGCGCATTTTCGTGGACCATCTGGACCGCCAGTTGATGCACGAGGCCGAACTGGTCCCGAGCATCGACGGTGACGGCTACGTGCGCCTGAACCGTTCGACCACGGACCTTTCGATTGATGAAATGTCGATGCTGATCGAATTGGTCCACCAGTTCGGCGCGCTGCATGGCGTCATCTTCCATGAGCCCCAGGACGGCCCGCGCCCGGCGCGGAAGAAGAAGGCGAAGGCCGATGGCTGAGAAGCGCACCTACACATGCACGGTCTGCCAGAAGTCCGGCCATTGGGGACCGGGGTGGGGCTGGTACGGATCGTGGAAGCAGCTTGACGATCAGGGCGTGCACGGTGTCGCGCCGATCGTCTATTGCTGCTCTGAGGACTGCAAGCAGCGGGCGAAGCACGAGAAATTGATCCCCGTCGACGCGGACGAAATTGAATGACCAAGACACCGAAGATCGCCAAGGCGCGCGGCCGATCCGTCACCGAATGGATCGGCAAGACGCCGGACACATGGCCGCCGCCGCCGCATGTCCTGCTGCGCATCCTGCGCCGCCACGACCACACCTGCTACATCACGAAAATGAAGATCCCGCCAGGTGTAACGCCTGAGTACGATCACATCGTTGAACTTGAGGACGGCGGCGAAAACCGAGAAAGCAATATTGCGCCGGTGCTTCCTGCCGCTCACAAGGTCAAGACCGGCGACGCGCGCAAGCGCCGGGCGAAGGCCGATGCAGTGGCAAAGAAAGCCGCCGGGATCAAGGACGAGCCCGTCCGGCCCCTGCAATCGCGCAACGATCTCGCCGGCCGACCCAAGCCCGAGAAGCCGAAGAAGGAGCGCAAGCCCTACGTCAGCCCGTTTGAAGGGCTTGGCGGGTCCAACATTTCACGGAGGTTCACGAGCAAATGAGCGACGGCGAAATCAGCAAGCGCAAGTGCGCGGCCGACGCCTACCTGCGCGAAATGACGGCCATGTTCCACGATTCCATCGTGGGTCCGACCGTCAGGCCGGGCTCGATCCTGCGCCAGGACGTCGAGGCCTACCGCAAGACGCTGGATTTCTGGCTTGAAGAAGATGATACGGCCAAGCGCGAGAAGGAGCAGCGGCCATGAGCGAGACAAGAGAGGCGCTTGCGCCGTGCCCGTTCTGCGGGGGGCACAGGACGGAACCTAGATGCGATGGCGACCGCGCTTGGATCGAGTGTTCGGCCTGCCTGACGCAAGGGCCGGCGGTCACGTACGAAGATTTGCATCTGCCCCTTCTGGACGCCGCAGAAGCCGCCTGGAACCGCCGCGCCCTCTCCGCTCGGGATGAGCGGGCAGAGGAAAGGGAGCGGTGCGCGAAGATTGCGGACGCCGAAGCCGCCAAATACGCGGAGGAATTGGCGGACATGAAAAAGCGCGGGATCGGCCCGCAAATCATGTTTCTTGCGTCGCAACTTGAGCGACAGTCAAGCGACATCGCCGCCGCCATCCGCGCAGGAGGCACCGATGGACATTGAGAAGCTGGTGGAGGATGGGGCGCGGGAAATGTTTGCGATTGACCGACCTCGCGTGTTCGGAACCGTTCTTCCGTGGGAAGACGCCGTGATGGTGCAGGAAGATTATCGTGAACGCGCCCGCGCCGTCCTCGCCATCGCACTGGCGGCGGCTGCGGAGGAAGCGGAGGCGTGGTCGCATAACTCAACCGGAACACGCGATCCCGAGCAAGCGATGCAGGAGGCCGCGCAAGACACGCTGGCAGAAAAGATCGCAGAACGTTTCCGCACCCTCGCCACTCAGCTAGGAGCCGCAAATGGTTGACGTGAAGAAGATCGAGGAGCTGCGGGGGCTGCTGGACAAGCTTGGCCGCTCCGCCGACGGCATGAGCACATCGTATCATTGGTCTGCCGTCACGATCATGCGGGAAGTTGCGCGCAAGTTTGGCCCCGTTCTCGACCTCGCCGCTTCCCTCGCAAGCGCGGGGGAGGACGGGCAGAAACCTTATCAAGATGCATGGCAACGAATTTTTGCGGACGACAGCCTTGCGTTGATCCGCAAGCGCATGTCTGCCGACAACATCATGCGGATAATCCGGCACGTTCACGCGGCCATGTGGCAACCAATTGAGACGCTGAAAGGCGGAGACACGGACTTTGTGTTAGCCCGCACGGCAGATGGCCGCGTGATGCAATGGCGCGCTTCGTTGCTCGCCCGCAATCTCAAGGGGCCAACGCCGGAACATCTGAGTTTCCCGGCAATTGAGTGGATGCCTGCACCGATTAAAACCCCGAGGTCGCTTTCGGAAGGATGAATCAATGGTATCGGAAGAAAAGGCGCTGGAGAACATCGGCCAGCGAGCCTACACGCAAGGCGATCGGACCTTCGACGACACGCTTCGTATCCTGTCGTGGATCGACGACGAGTGCCGCCGCGCCCGCTCCGAACTGGAGGCCGGACATGAGTGAGATCAGCTTCGAACTTTTGCGTTCCGATAAGGCCATCGTCGGACAGCGCCAGCACCGCACGGATACCGGCGTGGGAACGATCCAATATGTCATCCTCGCAGACGGCTTCATGATCGACTGCGGGCACGACTACCGGAGCGAACAGCGCGCCGCCGCGCTCGCAACTATCATCAACGCCGCTCCTGCCGACTTGCGCGAGGCGCTCGACAAACATTCGAGGATCAAAACCCATGACTAGCCTGATAACCCGCCTCAGAGAGGCGAAGGAATTTGGTTGGCTCACGCCGGGACTGCGTTGCATTGATGGGCGCATGTTTCGTCACGACCCGTTCCCTGACGATCCAGACTTTGAAATCGAAGTCGGACAATGCCCGACCGCAAATGAAGATGGACGCTGCCATCTGTGCAGCGATGATGTTCCTAGCCCGAAACCGATGGTGGCGCATGACGCAAGCGAAAAAGAAGAACCGTTCTGATCGCGCCCCGTCTGATGCCGAAAAGCGGGCGCAAGGCGACAAATGCGGATGCCAAGGGGCTGATGATATGTGCCCGTGTCAGAATTTGATTTTGCAACCGCCAGACCGGCGCGCAATCGTCATCCTCACCGCCAAGGAGAAGGCCAATGTCGATTGAGAAGCTGGTGGAAAGATTGCAGCGGCGCATTTCCGGCGAACCCGGCTTTCCCGATCAATTGTTGATCGAAGTGCGAGATACCTTGCAATCCCTTCATCTTGGCGCGAAAGCGTGGAAGCCTATGGTGCGTGGCCTTGAAGCGCAGAATGCCTCGCTGCACGCAGCCGTAGTCGCGTTCCGTACCGCTAAAGATTGGGTCGCATCGGACGCTTACGACGGGATAGACCCCCGAGGCCGCGAGCTTCTTGAGGAAGCTGACGAAAAGGCAAAAGTCGCGCTGGACGCCCGCTCCCTCCCCAAGGCAGAGGGGGAGAGGGGAGCTACGCCCCCGAAAAGCGAATAGCCAGGTACAGCAGCACCGAGATAGCGCCGCCAACGGCAAATTGCGCAAGGAGGCGGCGCGTCGCAAACCTAATTGCCAGCTGCATTGTCGTGCCTCCCTGCGAAAGCCGCCCAGGTGTCGAGTATCCAGCCGACGATGATGGCGCCACCGATCCCCGAGACAAATCCTGCAAAGCCATGAATCGCGCCCTCAGATGCGGCGCCCATAAAGGGCCGAAAGAGGACCACGGCGATCGGCGTCCCGTAGAAAGCGCACGGGGTGCCAATCGCCACGGTCCGCAGGCTTTGCAAGAAACCCTCTCGGAGCGTGATGGTTCGCACCAAACTGCCGACTGCGCCGGCGACCACATCCTGACCGCCTGTCGATCTGATCCAGTCCAACAGCTGTCGCGCCACCGATGAAGCTGGCTCGTCCATGTTTCTCGTCTCGCAATAGTGGACGCAACATCGCGGGCTCCGTGGCGCGCTAGGCGCTGGTTTTCGTCGCGTTCTGGATCGTGAACCACAGTTTCAGGAGAGTCGCCATTGCCTGCGACACATTCGCGGGCGGGTTGTCGCAGATGACGGCCACCGACGTCTCGGCCTGGCGCTCGATGGCGATGTTCTTTGCGCTGATCCGCGGCTCGAGCGCGCGGAAATAGTCTTTTGCCACGTCGATAATGGCGCAGGCGGCCGGGATCTCGTTGCCCGAAAGTCGCGCGAGGACGTTGTTGGTCTTGCCGATCGTGTCGCTGACCGCGACGGTCAGCTTTGACATGCCGCCATCCGTATTGCAGCCGGCGAGCGCGACGGCGAGGCCGATGGAACCAGCTAGGATCATTCCGCGTTTCATACCCATGTCAGGCTCCTGTAGATATTCCGCCAAGGCCTTGCGGCCCTTCCGGCAGTCTGTAGGCGGGGTCTTTCGGCTGGACCGGCTTGCCGAGCAACATCCCGGTCAGCGCCAGTTGCAGCGCGCCGATGGCGACGGGCCCGAGCGGGCCGCCAAGGAAGGCCGTCAATTCGGCCGCGAGCCGCGGCGCCACAAGTTTGGCGACCTCGACGCCAAGCCGAACATCGTCCTGGGCGACGCGGGCGTGGTCGCGCACGACGCGCACGAGAAGATCGCCAGACTTGAGAAACTGATCGGCGTGAGCCGCCATGGCGGCGGCCTGAATCCACGTCTTGTCCTGCAGCGCGGCGGCGATGACAGCCGACAGGGCGGAGTGCGCGGACACGGGCGGGGCTCCCTCTTGCGGGGCGGGAAGAACGCCGGCAGCGATGGCAACCTGCCGGAGAACGTCACCGCCCCGCACCACGACGGCGGCGACCTGACGAAGGATCGCCCATCGCTGCCGCCATGTGAGGGAGTCGGTCATGGCGCCGCCGGGCCCTGCACCGCCTCTGGCGGGACGACTTTCGGGCTCGGCACGGCGTCAGCCGTGGCCTTGTCGACCGTGACGATGGCTGCAACCTCGGGGCGCTTGGCGACAGAAAGCATCTGCGCCAGCGGCGACGCCTTGAATGCGGCCATGACCGCCATCGCCGACGCCACGATGCCGCAAACCGCCGTCGTGATTTCCTGAATGCCGTGCGTCAGCTGCTTCACGGATTCGATCGTCGAAGCCGCCTGATCCGGCGTCATCATGGCGACGCCCACGAGAACTGCCGTTGCGGTCGTCGCAGCCGTGACGACATGCCGTCCGGCCGCCAGAATTACGCCCTGGTCGATTTTCATGGGACCGCTCCTGCTGTTCCGGTCGAAAGCCCGACGATTCGGTTGAACCCGCGCATCATAACACCGTCGGCGTAGTCGACCTCGTGCGGCATGTCCTCCGGCTCGATGGCCGCCAGGTGCGTCGACGCCACGGTAGAGTGGTTCAGATGCCCGTAGAGGAACCATTGCCGTTCCGCCTCGCGGCGCTTCACGAGGCCCGGCATGACCTTCCCGCCTGCCTTGTTCCACGCCAGAAGGCCCTGCGCGGCGTTATAGGTCTGGCCGGCGCGGTAGAACCGCAGGACGGACGAGGACCGGAACGCGCCCATGCCGATGTTGAACGCAAGGTCCACGAAAGCATCGAAATGCGGCTGCGGGATTGGCTTGTTGAAACAAGCCTGTACGCCCTTCTCGAACGCGGCGAGGTCGTCGGCAAGGATCTGATCGGCTTGCGCGTCCGTGATTCGCAGGCCCGAGCGCACAATCGGCATGCCAGCGCGCGACGTGTGGCCATAGCCGATCGTCCACACCCCGACGCAATCGCGGTAGGCGACGAGCCGCTTGCCTTCGCTTGGCTCGGTGATCTGGCGGCGACAGCCCGCCGTCATTCGCATAGCGACCATGGTTTGCCCCTTCGCCTATTTCGTTTCGGTCGGGTCGATAGCCTCGAAAACGCGGCCGACGACGACGGGCGTCATGGTCGCGGAAACCGCTTCCTTGATCAGGGCGATCTCCTCTGCTTTCAGGCTCACATCCTTGGCCTCGTAGATCTTCTGCGCCAGCTGGTATCGCTTGAATTTGTCGTTTGGCTGCACATTGGGCTGCAGCGTCAATGCCGCCGTGGCGACCTGAGACAGGGTCAGCGTCTCGCCACACGTCGGCTTTTCGGGCGGGCATTGCGCCATCGGCTTTCCGTCGAGCCCAAGAATGGGCTTGGTGAAATCGAGCGCGACGGCCGGCGCTGCACAGACGGAGGCCACAAGAACGGCGAGAACCAACTTTCGCATGTCACGCTTCCTATTTGGCGGCGACGGTCCACGCCGCGCCGTTGCAGAACGAGAGATAGACCGACGATGCGCCGCCTGTCTGCGTTGCGCCCCAGGCAAGAGCCGCCGCGCCATCGGTGACGACCTTGAGCGCGCCGCGCGTGGTCGAATTGCAAGTCCCGAGACTGCCGACGACGGTATTGACCGGCGCGATCTCGCCGCCTGCATAGATGGCGCCGGTCGAAGTCAACGAGATCAGGTCCGATCCGCCATCGGTGAGTTTCAGGCCCGTCCCGCTTGGATTGTACCACTGGTAGGAATTGCCGGAGCCGCCACGAGGGCCTGCGACGAACCCAGCCGCGGCGCCGGTCGTGGAAATCGTGCTAGTCGCGGTGAGCGTCGAAACAGTGGTCGCGCCAGACGGGCCGACCTGAAAGCCGCTCGACTTGAGGAACGCGGTCGAAAACGTCACCGCCGAGAAGTCGATGCCGTAATTCGCCACGCGCGAGCCGGAGGCAGGCGCGACGGTGCCGATCAGCGTTGAACTGGTGTCGAACGGCCAAGGACCGCGAGGCCAGCCAAACGCGGCGCCATAGGTCCATTTTGCGGTCGCGGTCGAGTCCGCGCCGAAGCTCAACATGGCGTCGTGGGTCGTCCCCTTCACCGCATCGCTGTTGACGCTGGACAGAAGCAGGATAGTCTTGAGCGACGATGAGGAGCTTGTTTGCATCGCCACGTCGATCTCGGCGCCAATGACCGCGTCGAGATATTGGCCGCTGGCGTTCACTTCGATCAGCGAGGCCATGCCGTAATGGGCGCCATAGTAGGTCGGGCCGCCGCCGGAGCCGCCATCGCCAGACTGCACGTACATGCGCGAGAACAGCGGCGTGAAGAACTTTTTCGCAGCGTTTGTGCCGCTGGTCGCGGCGCTCTTGGTCATGACGGCGTTGATGCCGTAGCGATTCCCTTCGCCTGCGCCGTTGTTGATGTTGTGCGCAACGGACAGCGCCGACAAAGGGTTAGCGCCGCCGCTTGCGATGATCGCGGTATTCGATCCCGTGTCGGTCGCGCTGATCTGCACATAGGGCGCGTAGCCGTTGCCGGTGTAAGTGCCCGCCAGCCATAGGGCCTGATTTGCCGATGAGAACGCGGTTGCGGTCGCGTTGAGGCCAGTGCCGGCGGTGCCGACAGCATACGGAAAGAGGCCCGAAACATTGGCGGCGCTCGGCTGCGCATAGGTCACGGCGCCGCTGGTGTCGATCCCGGTGGCGAACTGGTTGGCCGGCGCGCTGGAAGATTTTACGGCGCCGAACGTGGACGCCCCCGGCGCGATCAGTTGCGCCGCAGAAATCGTCCCTGAAAGGTTCGAGAACGCCGGCTGCGCATAGGTGACGACGCCCGACGTGTTGATGCCCGTGGCAAACTGGTTCGTCGGAGCCGATGAGGATTTCACCGCGCCGAACGTCGAAGCGCCAGGCGCGATCAGCTGCGCGGCCGCGATAGTGCCGGAGAGGTTGGAAAACGACGGCTGCGCATACGTCACAGTGCCAGTCACGTCGATTCCGGTGGCAAACTGATTGGAGCCGGCCGACGAGCTATAGACGCCGCCGAGCGTCCCCACGCCGGGCGCAATCATCTGGCCGGGCTGGATGCTGCCGGAAATGTTCGAGAAGGCGGGGCGCGTGCAATTCGGGGCGCCGGTGGATGCGAACCCGCTGACCCACTGGTTCGTGGCGCAGGTCGTGACGAGATAGTAGAGCGACGTTTGCGCCGCAGCAATGTCCTTGAGGACGGTCCGCAGCAGCGCCTCGGTGATGAGCCCTTGCTTATTGTCCGCAAGGCTGGTGTCGATCTCGGTTGCAATCTCCGTCGGGCTCTTGGAGGCCGCGACGGGCGAAACGAGCGTGCCAAGCAGGGCAAAGGCGGACGCGAACCGAACAAAGCTACGGCGCATGGCCTATTCTCCCGTCATGGCGCGCGCGCGCCGCATCAATTCAAGCTCCCGATTACGCAGGACATCCATACGGCGATTCTTCTCATCAGCCGAGATCGACGTGTCGGCCATCACCCGGTCCATCTGCTTCATCAGCGCCCGGCGGAGGGCGTCGGTCGAGTGGAAGGTCTTGGCGCCGGTGATGTCCTTGGCGTTCTGAGCCTGGTAATCGCGCGCCTTTTCGACCGCCTCCGGCCCGTTGGCGGACGACTTTCGGAGATCCTTCGCGCGCGTCTCGGCGGTATAGGCCTTGTCGCGCGCCTCGAAATACGCCCGACGATCCGCCGCGTCGTACTGTTTCCCGCCGCCGATCAGGGCATGCACGATCGG
>CAZWJF010000016.1:0-73008 GCA_964634325.1 uncultured Rhodoblastus sp. | reverse complement strand
GCGTGGAAGGCGCTCGACGCCATCATCACCATCGCAAGATTGGTCGCGCCGGCCACCGACAGCGCGACGACGACTTCGATGTTCGAAATGCGCACGAGCTTGCGGCGCTCGGCTGCGTCCTGGGTCGGCGTGCGCGCCTGGGTCAGCCCGGAATGAAGGAACACCGCATGCGGCATCACAGTCGCGCCGATGATGCCGACCGCCAGCATCAGCGCGCGCGAATCGGCGATCTGCGGCGCGACGGCGTGATAGGCGGCTGCGCGCCAGTCGACCGGCGCCAGCGCCAGCTCGATCACGTAGCAGAATGCGATGGCCGCCACGAGGCCGCCGACGATCAGCTCGATCGGCCGGAAGCCGGACCGCTCGAAGGCCAGAATGCCCGAAATGACGATCGCCACGACGATCATGCCCCAGATGAGAGGCAGGCCGAAAAGGAGCGACAGGCCGATCGCCCCGCCGAGGAATTCCGCGAGGTCGGTCGCCATGGCCGCAACCTCGCTGGCGACCCACATGGCGTAGGCCACCGGCTTCGGAAAGCGTTCGCGGCACATTTCCGCGAGATTGCGGCCTGTGACGATGCCGAGCTTGGCCGACAGAGCCTGGAACAGCATCGCCACCAGATTGGCGAGAACGACAACCCACAGCAGGCTGTAGCCGTACTGCGCGCCAGCCTGGATGTTCGTGGCGAAATTGCCGGGGTCGATATAGGCGATCGAGGCGACGACCGCCGGTCCGAGGAACGAGAGGTAGGCCCGCCAGCTTCGATGCCGACCGGACAGGACCGCCCGCGCGGATTGGCGCGTCTGCGCGGTCAGGGACGTCTTGCTTGCCTGTTCGTCGACCATTGCGTGGAATTTATTGTAGCCTTGGCTACAAGTAGTACAGGCGACTTCACAATCAAATGCAATTGAAATCGCAGTCGCCCGGGCGCATTCTGCGGCCGGAGGGAAATCATGCCGCGACGTTCGCTTCGCCTCGAGGCGCCGCCTGTCGATCTTCCGCCTGAAGCCGATCAGGCGCAGCGGTTCGAGAAGGCGCGGACCGCGCAGGCGGCCGCGCTGCTCGAGGATTACGCCGAGCTGATCTCCGATCTCATCGCCACCGAGGGCGAAGCGCGTCCGACCGACATCGCGCGGCGTCTCGGCGTCTCGCATGCGACCGCGATCAAGAGCATCGCGCGTCTCAAGCGGGAAGGGCTGGCGACGTCGAAACTCTATCGCGGGGTTTTCCTTACGCCGGCCGGCGAATTGCTCGCGCGGCGGGTGCGGGCGCGGCATCGCCTCGTCGTCGATTTGCTGGTCGCCGTCGGCGTTCCGCAGGCCGCGGCGGAGGTGGACGCCGAAGGCATCGAGCATCACGTCTCGGAGGAGAGTTTGCGCGCCTTCGCAAGGTTTCTCTCGAGAAGCTGACGCCCAACGGTCGGCGCCCCGGGGCGTTTTGTTGCTTCGCGGCAACAGCCGCAATCGATCTTGTAATCGCCCACATCGGCGATGCGACACGCCGCTTTTCAGCCATAAACCACGCGCTAATCTCTCGCCGTTAAACGCGTAGGGCGTCATGTCGTTCGGACTGCGATGCGAAAGCGACGCCTTGGGAGTTTAGTGTTGCGCGAACGCCTCACCTTGACGGCAGATGTCGAAGGCATCCGGCCGAACGGTTTTGCAGGCGTCGTGCGAGGTCTCTGGGCGTTCGTTCCACGACACGATCGGAGAAATTCCTTGGCCGATCCGGCGATTGCTGGTGGTCGGGCGGCTGTCGACGCGTCGAACGCGATTGGTGGGGGTTGGAGCGTTTGCAGCGAGGGCTGCGCAGGCGCGCCGAAGAGATGATGGTCGATGCGGAAAGTTAGTCGCGTCAGTTTCCTTTTCGCCTGCGGCGTCGTCGTCGCTTCGGCCTCGGGCGCGTTCGCCCTGGAGGGCGAGCGCGTCGCCGACGCTCGTAGCCATCCGAAGTACAAGGACGCCGAGCAGGCGCTGCAGGCCGGCATCGCCTCCTATCGCGCCGGCGACGCCAAGAACTCGATCGAGCCGTTGACCTACGCCGCGCAGGGCGGCGCCGCGCTCGCTCAGTGGAAGCTCGGCAAGATGTACGCGGCCGGCGACGGCGTGGCCGCCGATGATTTCAAGGCGTACAAGTACTTCCTGCAGATCGTGCAGAGCTACGACGAGGATTCGACGCCGCGTCGCGAACTTCCGGTCGTCGCCAGCGCCTTCGTCGCGGTCGGCGCTTACAGCCTGAACGGCATCGCCGACGCGGGCCTCAGGCCCGACCCCAAGCGCGCTCTCGACATGTTCCAGTACGCCGCGACCAATTTCGGCGACGCCAACGCCCAGTACAATCTGGCGCGCATGTATCTGGACGGCTCCGGCGTCGAGAAGGACTCGCGGCAGGCCGCGCGCTGGCTGAGGCTGGCGGCCGAGAAGGGTCATGCGCCCTCGCAGGCGCTGCTGGGACATCTGCTGTTCACCGGACCCGAGGGGATCGCGCGCCAGCGCGCGCAGGGCCTGATGTATCTGACGCTTGCGCGCGAATCGGCCAACGATCCGGTCGCCGACAAATGGATCGTCGATCTCTACGACAAGGACATCGCCCTGGCGCACGACAACGATCGTCAGGCGGCGGCGGCCTATCTCGAGAGCTATCTCAAGCGGCGCTGAGCGCGCTGGCGCTCATTCCCGGAATTCCGCGCGAATCGGCACGTGGTCCGAGGGCTTGTCCTTCGCGCGCATGTCGCGGTCGATGGCGACCGACGCGAGCCGATCGGCCGCCTGCGGCGACAGCAGCAGGTGGTCGATGCGAATGCCGTTGTTCTTCTGCCAGGCGCCGGCCTGATAGTCCCAGAACGTGTAAAGGCCCGCCGAATCGGTCGTCGCGCGCAACGCGTCCGTCAGGCCGAGGTGCAGCAGGGCGCGAAAGCGCTCGCGGGTCTCCGGCAGAAAAAGGGCGTCGCCCGACCATGCTTTGGGATCATGGACGTCGGCCGTCGCGGGAATCACGTTGTAATCGCCAGCCAGCACGAGCCTTTCCTCCAGCGCGAGCAATGCGCGCGCGTGCGCGGCGAGACGCTTCATCCAGGCGTATTTGTAGGCTGTCTTGTCGGTGCCCGGCGGATTGCCGTTCGGCAGATAGAGCGAGGCGACGCGCATGACCGCGCCGGAACCATCCTGGGTCAACGCTTCGAGATATCGGGCCTGTTCGTCGTCAGGGGCGCCGGGCAACCCGCGCTGCGTCTCCTCCAATGGCCGCCTGGAGAGAATCGCGACGCCATTCCAGCTCTTCTGGCCGTGGACCAGCGCGTTGTAGCCCGCGTCTTCGATTTCGGTCCGCGGGAATTGCTCGTCCGTGCACTTCAGCTCCTGAAGGCAGAGGACGTCCGGCGACTGCTCCTTGAGATATTCGAGCAGAAGCGGCAGGCGCAGGCGCACCGAATTGATGTTCCACGACGCGACGATCATCGAAGGCTCCCTCGCGCGAAATGTATCAGGGCCCGGGCGCCCCAGCGTCAACGTCTTGTTCAGGTTAAGCGCAAGTCGCGTGCGACGCTAACTGAGCCATAAGCCGCGGCGCGCACCCTGAGAGGCGCTATTTCGGGGGGAGCATGATGGCGGCGAAGACTTTTGGACAGCGCGGCCTCACGCCGGCGCCGCCGCGCGTTGCGGCGAGGCCGGCCGCACGGCCGGCGACGCCCGCGCCTGCCGTTGCGTCGGCGCAGGAGACGTCAAACCCGGAGGAGGTCAGCGAGACCGCTAAGCTGTTCGCGCACTTTCCGTTGCTGACGGCGGCGATGATCCTGTTTCTGACCGGCGTTTTCGTCGCGGAGAAACGGCTCGCCTTCGACATGCGCGACAACGCGCTGAGCCTCGGCTCGCTCGTCGCGCTCGGCGGCGCCAGCCGCAAACTCATCTTCGAATCCGGCGAATGGTGGCGGCTGTTTCTCGCGCCGATCTATCACGCTTCGCTCGGCCATCTGATCGGCAATTCCGTCGCGCTGGCGTTTCTCGGCACCCGCCTCGAACCGTTGCTGGGACGATGGTGGATGTCGGCCGTCTTCGTGATCAGCGCGATGGGCGGCATGGCCGGCTCGATGATCGGCAATCCGCCCGAGGTCACCACGGTCGGCGCCTCGGGCGCGATTTCTGGGCTGATCGGCGCCCTTGTCGCGCTCAGCTTCCACAATCGCGCCGACGAGGAGACGCGGCGCGCGATGCGCCGCACCGCGTTGCGGTTCGGCGTGCCGGCGCTCGGTCCGCTGCTGTGGGGCGCGCATGGAACGACAGATTATTTCGCCCACCTCGGCGGGGCGCTGGCCGGCGCAGGCGTCGGTCTGGCGATCGCATTGTTCTGGGACGGCCGCAGTTTCCGCCCTGGCCTGCAGAGGGTCGCGGCGGCCATCGCGATCGGCGGCCTGACCATGTCGGGCGTTTCGGGCGTCATGGCTTCGACCCGCTACAATAACCATCAGGACATGTGGACGCATCTCATTCCCATGTCCGAAATGCCGCGCACGACGGAAGAGGGCGCGCAGCGCGCCGACGATTTCGTGAAGCGTTATCCGCGCGATCCGCGCAGCCACCTGTTTCGCGCCGTCGCGTTGATGCGCAAGGACAAGTTGCTGGCGGCCGAGCAGGAGCTGCGTTCGGTGATCGCGACGGCGGGCGAGGCGGGGCAGGCCAAACGGACCATCGAGGCGACGTCGGAGGCCTACATCGCGTTGATCTACGCCTATCAGGGACGGCGGGCCGAAGCGCAGGCGGCGGCCAGAAAGGTCTGCGGCGACGCTGCGGCGGGCGGCGTGGCGGCGATGCTGAAGAAGGCGAGGCTTTGCTCCTGAGGCCGCTGGCGGAGGCGCCGGCGGCGTGATCTAACTCGCCCCGGGAGGCCCAATGTCCAAGGTCGAGCAGAAAGCCGTGCAGGTCGCGCAAAAGCTGATCGCGCGCCGCGAACTCATCGCAGTGTCCGAATCCTCGAGCGGCGGGCTCATTTCGGCCGCGCTGCTCGCCGTGCCCGGCGCGTCCGCCTTCTACATCGGCGGCGCCGTCGTCTATACGGCGCGGGCGCGGGCGGCTCTGGTCGACATCGAACGCGCGGCGGTCGAGGGCATGCGGTCTGCGACAGAGCCCTATGCGCTGCTGCTGGCGCGTCGAACCCGCGAGTTGCTGCGAGCGGACTGGGCGATCGCGGAAACAGGCGCCGCCGGACCCGACGGGAATCGCTACGGCGATGCGGCAGGCCATACGGTGGTGGCGATCAGCGGCGGCGTCGAAAGGGCGCGCGTAATCGAGACAGGCTCGGCCGACCGTCGCGCCAACATGGACGCATTCGCGCTCGCGGCGCTGGAATTGCTGGATGAGGCGCTGTAGACCGGCGGGCGAGATTCAGCGAGGACAGACATGACCGACACGCCGCCCGATCGCCTGAGCGTCGATCCGCGCAGCCCGTTTTACAATGCGGACGTTCTGGCCCGCGACGTGGGTATTCGGTTCAAGGGCGCGGAAAAGACCAACGTCGAGGAATATTGCGTCAGCGAGAACTGGGTTCGCGTTTCCGTTCCGAACACCAAGGACCGATACGGCAATCCGCTGACGCTGAAGCTGACCGGCAAGGTCGAGCCCTACTACAAGGACCAGCCCTGATCGTCTGCGGCGGCGCTCAGCGCCGTTTCAGATAGCCGATCGAATGGGCGTGCAGACTCTGGATGTACAGGCCGTCCAGCCGCTCCGTCGCGCCGGTCGTTTCCGGATAGACGCCGTTGGGATCCTGCAGATCGTCGACGACTGCGCCATCTTCCGTGAAGGCGAAGACGTGGCCGTAGGCCGGCGGGATCGGCCATAGCGCGCGGGGCAGGCGCAAGACCATCTTGCGCACGAAAGGCTTGTCGACGAGCTGGTCGATCAACGCGTTGCGCGGCTTGGTCAAACCGACCCAGATTTTCGCCTTGCCGTCGGCGGTTGGAAGGCCGCGCATGAGATTGTCCGGATAGCCCGGCAGGTTTTCGAGGACGATCTTCGCGCCGGCGTTGGGGCCTTTCGTCAGTTCGAGACCGCGCGCGTCTGCGGGAATCTTCCAGACGCGATAGCGGCCGGTCTCGACCACGAACAGGTTCTTTTCGTCCCCGGACAGCGCGACGCCGTTGGCGAAACTCAGCCCGCGCGCGACGACCGCAGTCTTTTTCGTCGCGGGGTCGAAGACGAGCAAGCGGCCGGTCGCGGATTGCTCCATGATGTCGAGGACGCTCGCCTCGAACGTGCCGCCCCAGTCGCTCGGCGCGAAGCGGCGCGAGGAGTCGGTGAAATAGATCAGGCCGTTCTTGGCGACGACCACGCTGTTGGCAAGTCGTATGGGGTCGCCCTCGACATGGTCGGCCAGCAGGTCGACCGTCTTGTCGGTCACCGCCAGAAGCCCGCGCCGCGCGTCGGCGACGATCAGGCGGCCGCTCGCGTCGAAATCGAAACCGAGAGGGCGTCCGCCGGTGTTGACGAACACTCCGGCGCCTTTGCCGTCCGCGGCCATGCGCAGGATATTTCCGGATGCGACGGCGGCGTAAAGCTTACCGTCCGGTCCGAATGCGATGTGCTCCGGGCCGACGTCGTCGCCGATGGGGATCGTCTCGAGATTGGCGAGCCGCGCATTCGGGGCGTGCGGGCCGACGTAGCCGGGAGGCTGCGGCGCAGTCCAGACGACGGGCTGGATCGGCACGGGCCAGACGAGCATATAGACGCCGAGCGCCAGGACGATCAGTCCCATCACGCGCCAAACGCCTTTCATCGCCGCCACCTTGAATCGGAACGCCGTGGCCATACTGACTGGCAATTGCGACCGTTCGCAAGCGTGGCCGTGGGATCGGATGGCGGCAGGCCCTGCGTTGCGCGCATGGCGCGCGCGCCGGCGCCTTGTATTGACATGGCGACGCGGCGTTCCTAGCCAGAACCGCTGATGCGCGAAATCTCCTTCAAAGATCGGGTCAGGCCAATCCTCCCCATGCTCGCCGGATTTTTCGGCCTGATGGCGATCGGCGCGCTATTTCCCAATTTCGCCCGCGTGCTCGATCTGGCGCTGCCGTTCTTCGGCCTGATCGGCCTCGGATTCATCTGCGGACGGCTGTTCGATTTCAGCGAGGATGGGCTCGTCTGGATCAACGTCTTCATCGTCTACGTCGCTCTTCCTTCGCTGTTCTTCGTGCTGATCTCGAAGACGCCGGTGAACGAACTTCTGAATTTTCGTTTCGTCGCCTGCACGGCCGGGGCGACGATCCTGGCCTTCGTGATGGCTTTCGCCGTCGGCATGTTCGCCTCGGAGGGCGACATCCCCGAGGCGTCGATCCAGGCCGTCGCCGGCAGCTACGCCAACATCGGGTACATGGGCCCCGGCCTGACGCTGGCCACGCTCGGCGCCGGGGCGGCGGCGCCGATCGCGCTGATTTTCGTCGCCGACACGATCTTTCTCTTTTCCGCCTTGCCATTGCTGATGGCTGTCGGACGGTCGGATGGGCAAAGCGTCGGCCGCACGGCCTGGATCGCGTTCAAGCGGATCGTCACCCATCCGTTCAATGTCGCGACCTTCGTCGCGGTGGCGGCCGCGGCCTACTCCTGGCAGCCGCCGCCTGCGATCGGCAAGATCGCGACGATGCTGACCGGCGGCGCGGCGCCGGCTGCGCTGTTCACGCTCGGCGTGACGGTCGCGCTGCGGCCGATGAAGCGTGTGGCTCCGGAGCTTCCAGCTTTACTGGCGATCAAGCTCACCGCCCATCCGGTGATCGTCTACCTGCTCCTGTCGGCGGTCGGCGGGTTCGATCGCGTCTGGACCTTCACGGCCGTTCTGATGGCCTCGCTGCCACCGGCGCTGAACGTGTTCGTGATGGCGAGCCAGTACAAGACCTACGTCGAACGGGCGTCGAGCGCGATCCTGCTCGGAACTCTCGCTTCGGTCGTGACCGTGACCACGCTGTTGTGGCTGATTTCCAACGACCTTCTGCCGGTGTCGCTTCTCCCGCACTGATTTGGCCTTCGTTACCCGCTTGTTAGGACATGGGTGGCATGGTGCGGCGGTAGTATTGCGTTCGGGGGTTGGTATGGCTGTGGGTTCTGTCGGCAAGCGCAAGGCCGAGCGGCGCGATTGCCAGGTCAAGGCCCAGGTGCTGACGCCGAACGGCGCTCCGATCGACTGTCTGATCCTCAATTTCAGCGCGACCGGCGCGCGGGTGAAGCTCAATGCGCCGGCCGAACTGCCGGTTCGCTTCAAGCTGTTCATTCCCTCCCGGCCGGAGACGAAGCTGGTGCTCCTGCGCTGGCGCAACGGTCTCGAATTCGGCTGCGAATATTCGACCGGGCTCGCCGACGAGAACACTTTCTACGAGCTGATGGAACGGGTGCATCAGCTCGAATTGGGCCACGGGCCGGCGGCGGCGCCGGCCGCGGATCAGGCCACGCTTCAGGAGATGGCGCAGCGGATCGAGGCGCTCGAGGCGAAACTCGCAGAGATAGAGTCGAAGCCCCTTGAACCGAGGGAGGAGTCCGCGGTCGACACAGTCGATGCAGACGCGCTGACCCGCCGGATCGACAAGGTGGCCCGCACGGCCGAAGACTACGCGCGGCGCACGGAGCAGTTTCTCGTCGGCCGCATGGACGAAGCCGAGGCGCGGATGCGCGCGTCTTTCGCGCCGGATATGGCCGAGCGCCTCGCGCGGCTCGAAGCCGCTGCGGAGACGGGCGCATTCGAAACGCAGCAGGCGCCCGTCGCAGCGACGACGCCGAACGCGGACCCGGACATCCTTCGTCGCCTCGTCGATCTGGAAGCGCGGCTGACCGCGCAGGCGCCCGCGCGAGAACACATCGCGACTGATGCGGTCGACGGCGACGCCATCGCGCGGCTGCGCGCGCATGTCGACGAAAGCGTCGAGCGCGTCGAACGCTTTCTCTATTCGCGCATCGCCGACATCGAAGGGCAGCTCATCACCGCGCCCGCGCCGCCGTCTCGTCCGGTCGACGTCAACGCGCTGCAAATGCAGATCCACGACCTCGAGAAACAATTGCAGCAGGCGACCGCCACGCCAGACCTCGATCGCTTCGTCGAGCGGCTGTCGGACCTCGAAGTGTCCGTCATGGAGCTGCGCGCGGAACTGCCTGAGGCCAATTCCGGCGTCGACGATGAAATCCGGCAGCGGATCGCGATGATCGAGGAGCGCAACAGCGAGATCATCGCGACGCTGCGCAATCTCGTCGTGTTGCTCGCCAACCGCGACCCGATGCGCGCGGCCGGTTGAGCGCTCCTCGCGCGGTCGTGGCGCGGCGACTAATGCGTCAGCGCGGACAGCGAACGGGCGAGCGACGGCTCGACGCCTTCGCGCAGGATCGCGCGGCGTAGCGGGCCGATCGCCGTCACCGCCGCAAGCCCGACGCCACGCAGGAAGTCGGCAGGCAGGAAATCAGCCAGAAGCGTGCGATTCAGGATGTCGACGCCGCGTGTGCGGATGTCGATGTCGGCGCGCCGCGATTTCTCGAATTCAGCGACGGCGGCCGCGATCGCGCGCGCGTTCGACAGATCGACGCCGTCGAGAGCAAGCGCGGCGTCCGAGGAATCGCGGATGCCGAGATTGAGCCCTTGCGCGCCGAGCGGCGGGAAGACGTGGCACGCTTCGCCGACCAGCATCAGGCGCGGGGCGCTGACGGTCAGCGTGCGCATGCCGGCCATCGGAAAGGCGCCAAGCTCTCCCTCGATCTCGATCGCCCCGTAGCGATAGTGCGACTGGTCCTCGATCTCGGCGGCGAGTTCGCGGGGCTTGAGCGCCATGCGGCGCTTGGCCTCCGCCGGCGGCATCAGCCAGACGAGACTAGACCGGCGCGGCGCGTCCGCCGTCGGGGGCATCGGCACGAAGGTGAAGGGTCCGTGGCGCGTGTGGAATTCCGTTGTGATGTCGTCGTGCGGGCGACGATGGCGCAGGATTCCGGTGATGGCGACCTGCGGATAGGACCACTCCTTGATCTTGATGCCCGCCGCCTTGCGCGCCGGCGAGTTGCGGCCGTCGCCGGCGACCACGACGGCGCATTCGATGGTGCGGCCGTCGTCGAGGCGCGCGGTCACGCCGTCGTCGCGGAAGTCGTAGCCCTCCACGAAGGCGTCGAAGCGGACGATCTCCTTCACGCCGGCGACGATGCGCGACAGCATCTCGACGATGTCGTCGTTGGGGACGTTCAGCCCGAATGCGTCGAGGCCGATTTCGTCGGATGTGAACAGCGCCGGCGGCGGACGGAAGATCGAAGAGGTGTCGTCGATGATCCTGATGCCGCGGACAATGGCGGAAATCTCTTCAAGCGGTTCGCGCAGTCCGAGATCGTCCAGATGGCGCAGCGACCCCTCAAACAGCGCGACGGTGCGGCCGGGCAGGGGGCCTGGCGTCTTGCCGACGAGCGCGACGGAATGGCCGTTGCGCGCCAAGGCGATCGCCGCGATCAGGCCGGACGCGCCAGCGCCGGCGACCAGGATGTCGAAATGCGTGTTCGGGCCGGCCTGAAGAGTCGCCATGTCTCTGTCTCCTGGCGACTAGATAGCGCCATCGGCGAATGGCGGGGAGGCCATTCGCGCAAGATGTGGCGGCGTGACGCATGCGCGCCGCGCCGCCTTCGGATCAGGGAAGGAGCACCGTAATTCCGGTCGTCTCGCGGCCTTGCAGCGCCGTCTGCGCCTTGGCGGCGTCAGCGAGGCTGTATTTCGCGGAAATCGGAATCCTGACCGTCCCGTCGCCGACCACCTTCATCAATTCGCGCGCCATCTTCACGTGGGAGGCGCGGTCGGCAAGATGGGTGAACAGCGTCGGGCGCGTTGCGAACAGCGAGCCCTTCTGCGCGAGCAGGCCGATGTTGAACGCGTCGATCGCGCCCGAAGCCGAGCCGAAGCTCGCGAACATGCCGAAGGGCTTCAGGCAGTCGAGCGAACCCGGGAAGGTCGCCTTGCCGACGCCGTCGTAAACCACGTCGCAGAGCTTGCCCTTGGTGATCTCTTTCACGCGGGCGGGGAAATCCTCCTCGCGGTAGAGGATGACGTGCTTGGCGCCGAATTTCTTGGCGAGTTTCGCCTTGTCGGCCGACCCGGCCGTACCGATGACGGTCGCACCCAGAGCCTTGCCCCACTGGCAAAGGATCGAGCCGACGCCGCCGGCGGCCGCATGGACCAGGATGGTGTCGCCCGCTTTCACGCGATAGGTCTTGCGCAGCAGGAATTGGGCGGTGAGGCCCTTGAGCATCATGCCTGCGCCGACTTCGTAAGACACCGATTTCGGCAGCTTCACGACCGCCGTTTCCGGGATGTTGCGCACTTCGCAATAGGAGCCGAGCGCCCCGGCGTAGGCGACGCGGTCGCCGACCTTGAACTCCTTGCAGCCCTTGCCCACCGCGATCACGTCGCCCGCGCCCTCGTTGCCGGGGATGAACGGCGTCGGGGCGGGATACATGCCCGTGCGGAAATAGATGTCGATGTAGTTCACGCCGATGGCGCGATGGCGGATCTGGATTTCGCCCGGACCGGGAGCGGCGACCTCGATGTCCTCGTATTGCAGGACTTCCGGGCCGCCCGTCTTGTGAATGCGGATCGCCTTGACCATTCCGTTCCCCATTGCAGTCGCGCTCGCAGCGCTGATGCGCCGATCATGCTGACATGCGAGCGCCCGCGCAACGGCCAAGGCGTCGGTCAAAGATCGAGTCGGGCGAGAATCCGGTTCTTGGCGGCGACGAGAATTTCGTCGGACAGGGCGCGGTCCTGCGACGCGACGCTGCGCGCGAGCGACAAAGCGCCGACGAGTTCGGCCATTGTCGCGCGCGCCGCGCTTTCGTTCGTTTCGAGCGCGTCGGCCAAGATCGCAAGATAGGCGCGCAGGCCCTCCGCGTATCGCGCTTGAACGTCGGCGCTCTCGCGCGACACGTCGGCGGCGAAGGCGACCATCGGGCAGCTCGCCCCCGCCGCGTCGCGCGCGCGGGCGGACAGATACCGTTCGACGTACAGCCTCATCGCGGCGCGGCGTTGATCGCCCGCCGGCTTGGCCGCGACTTTTCCGAGCGCGCCGAGCGCGCGGTCGAAGGCGAGGCCGCAGGCTTGCGCCTCGAGGTCCGATTTCGACTCGAAGTGGTTGTAGAAACCGCCATGGGTCAGGCCGGCGGCGTTCATCAACTCCGATACGCCGACGTCGGAAAAGCCGCGCGACTGGAACAGCCCCAGGGCGGCGTCGAGCACTTTCGCCTTGTTTTCCGCGGCCTGTTCCCTGGTGAGGCGCATCGGCTCTCCTATTTGTGATTGAAGCCGCCGTCAGGCGGCTTGACATTATGATGACGCTTGTCATCAAATAACGATGACATACATCATCATAAGTCCGCGCTGAGCGGGCTGCAAGTCCCGGAAAGAATCGCCATGTTCGCACGCGCTCTCGCGCCGGTTCTCGCCCGCCAGGGCGTCCACTACGGCTGGGTCGTCATCGCCGCGACCTTCTTCTCGGGCCTTGTGATGGCCGGTGCCGTTGGATTGCCCGGCGCGTTTATCCTGCCGCTGTCCAAGGAATTCGGATGGGACGCGGCGGGCATTTCGTCTGCGCTTGCGGTTCGCCTCGCGCTGTTCGGCCTGCTCGGGCCGTTCTCTGCGGCGCTGATCGAGCGCTATGGCGTACGCCGAATGATGTTCGCAGGGCAGGCGCTGGTGCTGACGGGAATCGCCGCATCGCTGACCATGACGAGCCTTTGGCAATTGTTCGTCTATTGGGGACTGATGATCGGCGTAGGCACCGGGCTGACCGCGCTCGTGCTGTCGGCGATCATTTCGACGCGCTGGTTTACCGAGCGGCGCGGCCTCGTGGTCGGCATTTTGACTGCGGCTTTGGCGACGGGACAGCTCGTTTTCCTGCCGCTCGCGTCGTGGCTCATCGAGCGCTACGGCTGGCGGCTCGCGCTCGCGCCGTCGATGATCGCGATCGCGCTCGCAGCGCTCGTCGTTCTGTCGCTGATGGTCGAACGGCCGGCCGACGTCGGCCTCAAGCCTTACGGCGAAACGGACGCCGCGCCCGCCGCGCCGCCGCCCGCGCCGGTCGGAAATCCTGTCGCGCGCGCTTTCGGCGCGCTGCGAGAGGGCGCTGGCGTCCCGGCCTTCTGGCTGCTCGCCGGCAGTTTCTTCATCTGCGGATTGTCGACCAACGGACTGGTGCAGACGCATTTCATTCCGTTGTGCGTCGACTACGGACTCCAACCCGTGGCCGCCGCGTCCGTGCTTGCGATGATGGGCATGTTCGATTTCGTCGGCACGATCGCGTCGGGTTATCTGTCGGATCGCGTGGACTCCCGCAAGCTCCTGTTCTGGTACTACGGCTTGCGCGGTCTCTCGCTGCTGTGGCTGCCGCATTCGACCTTCACGTTTTACGGGCTCTCGATCTTCGCGGTCTTCTACGGCCTCGACTGGGTCGCCACTGTGCCGCCGACCGTGAAGCTGACGGGCTTTGCGTTCGGGCGCGAGCGGGCGGGTCTGGTGTTCGGCTGGATATTCGCCTCCCACCAGATCGGCGCGGCGATCGCCGCTCTCGGCGGCGGCATGTCGAAGACGTATCTGCTGACCTATGCGCCTGCGTTCTATCTCGCGGGGGCGGCGTGCCTGATCGCCGCGGGATTCAGCGTGATGGTCGGACGCAAGGGGCAGGGCGGCGCGACTGCGCCGGCCGCCGCATGACGACGGAGGCCGCAATGACCGAAAGCGCCGCCGCGCCCGCGCGTTCGCGCACCATCGCATGGGACGATCCGAACATCGTCGCGCGGATGGCGCGGGACATGTCCGGCCTCGACCTGTTCCGCAAGCTGCTCGCCGGCGAGGGCTCGCCGCCGCCGATCATGCATCTTGTCGGTCAGACGCTCGAGGAGGTGGACGAGGGGCGCGTCGTCATGAAGCTCGAGGCCGGCGAATGGCTCTACAACCCCATCGGCACGGTGCACGGCGGCGCGATCGCCACTTTGCTGGATTCCGTGATGGGCTGCGCGGTCCATACGACGCTGCCGAAGGGACGGGCCTACACGACGCTCGAGATCAAGGTGAACTACCTGCGCGGCGTGACGGTTGAGACAGGCTCGATCCTCGCCGAAGGCAAGGCCGTCCACGTCGGCCGGCGCTCGGCGGTGGCGGAGGCGAAGGCTTACGACAGCGCCGGAAAGCTGGTGGCGACCGCGAGCACGACCTGCATGGTGTTCGATCTCTGAGCCGGCGCGGCGAAAGCGCAACGCGCTACGCGCCAAAAGCGGTTCCCACTTCGCACGGCGCGCTCTAGCATCGGCCATGGCCAATTTCTACGAACACCATGTCCTTCCGCATCTGATCAAATGCGCGTGCGGCGGCCGCCCGATCGCGCGCCAGCGCAAGAAGATCGTGCCACGCGCGACAGGCCGCGTGCTGGAGATCGGGATCGGCGGCGGTATGAACCTGGCCTTCTACGATCCTGCGCGCGTAGCGAGCGTGACGGGCATCGATCCGTCGCCCGAACTGCGCGCCATGGCCGAAAACGCCCCGCGTCCGAAAGGACTTCCCGTATCGATCCAAGCGGCGGTCGGAGAAAGTCTGCCCTTCGACAACGCCAGCTTCGATACGGTGCTTTGCACTTACACCCTGTGTTCGGTGGCGGCGGTCGAGCGCGTGCTTGCGGAGGTCCGTCGGGTGCTGAAGACGTCCGGCGGATTTCTGTTCTGCGAACACGGCCTGTCGCCGGACGGCGAGGTCGCGCGCTGGCAGCGTCGTATCGATCCTGTCTGGAAAATCATCGCCGGCAATTGCCATCTCTCGCGGCCCGTCGCCGCCACGGTCGCGAGCAACGGCTTCGCGATCGAGGACATCGAGACGATGTATCTGCCGAAGACGCCGCGCTTCGCCGGCTGGAACGAATGGGGCAGGGCGCGGCCGGTCTAGGTTGCGGACCGCGCGCCGGAGCGCGCGGTCCGGATCGATTACGCGCGCTCGCCCATGAAGGTCGAGTCGCCGAACGCGCCGAGCGTGACCGTGCCCGAAAGGCTGTCGCCGGAAACCTTGCCCTTGAAGGTCAGCGTCATCGGCATCGGCGATACGATGTCGATCGACCAGCTCGCCTCGTCGCCATTGACGGTCCCGTTTTCGATCGCCTGCGACCCCTGCGCGCCGGCCTGCGTGCCCGTCAGCGCGCCGCCGGACGAAGCCACCTCGAGCGTCGAGGTCTGCGCGCCCATCGGCGTGTTGACCGTCAAATTCCACTTGCCGTCGATCGCCATATTCATCTCCCCGGACACGATCGCGCGCGATATGCGGCGAGCCTCGCGTCAGGCGGCGGACGATAAACCGTTTAGGGGTGAACGATCAACTAGGCGCATGCTCCGGCGTGCGTTTCGGCGCCGCGGCGCGCGCGGTTCTGGCGCAAGGAGGCTGCATTCGCCCGAAGGCGATGTGAAATCTGGGGGCTGTCATGAAGAATTGCTGGTCTGTTCTGCTCGTGGCCGCGTTTGGGCTGGCGAGCGGCGCGGCGCGGGCTGAGTGTTCGTATCCGCGGTTCGACTTCTTTCCGGAGAAAGATGGCGGAGTGACCGTCGACAATACGGTGATCGCCGGCACGCCCTGCACCCACAATTTCGCGGAGGGGCCCGGCTATCGGTTCACGAGCGTCGGCGTCGATCTCAAGCCGGAGCACGGACAGCTCAAGCAGGCCGGACGCGCCCGCTTCGTCTACACGCCGCAGGCCGGCTATTCGGGCAACGACGCCTACATGTTCAGGATCTGTGCGACCAAGGGCCCGCAGAAGGGCTGCACAGGCATCGCGTTTCTGGTGAGCGTCAAGGCTCCGTAGCTCTGCGACCGCGCCTGCGACGGCGAACTAGGGGACCGCGAAAATCGGAAGCAGCACGACCGCAAGCCCGATCGCGCCGATAAACGCAATCCATAGCCAGAACGCCAGGGGATGGGCGAGAGGGCGCTTATCCGGTTCCGACATCGCTGCTCCCTCCTAGCCTCGCGTCCGCGCTCGTCAGGCGTGTAGGCAGAATACAGCGCTCCGATTGCGTCTAGAAGGGCGTCGGCTGCGGCATTCGCATGGCGCGGCGCGCTTCAGCCGGGGCCGACCATTTTCTCGGGCCTCACAAGGCGGTCGAATTCCGACGCCGAAACGTAACCGCCTCCAATCGCTTCCTCGCGCAGCGTCGTTCCCTTCGCGTGCGCGGCCTTGGCGATGCGGGCGGCCGCGTCGTAGCCGATCTTCGGGACGAGCGCGGTGACCAGCATGAGCGAACGCTCGAGATTGGCCGCGATATTGGCGCGGCGCGGCTCGAGGCCAGCGACGCAATGATCCGCGAACGAGCGGGCGGCGTCGCCCAGCAGTTGCGTCGATTGCAGGAAATTATAGGCCATGACGGGATTGTAGGCGTTGAGTTCGAAATGACCCTGGCTGCCGGCGAAAGTCAGGGCCGTGTGATTGCCGAACACCTGGACGCAGACCTGCGTCAGCGCCTCGGCCTGTGTCGGATTGACCTTGCCTGGCATGATCGAGGAGCCGGGCTCGTTTTCGGGCAGGGCCAGCTCGCCGAGGCCTGCGCGGGGGCCGGAGCCCAACAACCTTATGTCGTTGGCGATCTTGAAAAGGCCGGCGGCGGCCGCGTTGATCGCACCGTGGCTCATGACCATGGCGTCGTGCGCGGCGAGCGCCTCGAATTTGTTCGGCGCGCTCGTAAAGGGCAGGCCGGTCAGTTCTGCGATCCGTGCGGCGATTTTCTCCGCGAAGCCTTCCGGCGCGTTGAGGCCGGTTCCGACGGCCGTGCCGCCCTGCGCGAGTTGCATGAGCTCGGGCAGCGTCGCCGCGATGCGCGCGATCGCATGCTCGACCTGCGCGGCGTAGCCCGAAAACTCCTGTCCGAGCGTGAGCGGCGTCGCATCCTGCGTGTGCGTGCGGCCGATCTTGACGATGTCGGCCCAGCTCCTGGCCTTTGCGTCCAGCGCCGCGTGCAGCAGCCGCAACGCGGGCAGGAGGGCGCGCTCGACCTCGGTCGCCGCCGCCATGTGCATGGCCGAGGGATAGCAGTCGTTCGACGACTGGCTCATGTTGACGTGATCGTTGGGATGGACCGGCGACTTCGCGCCGCGCGGCGCGCCGAGCAACTCGTTGGCGCGATTGGCGATCACCTCGTTCACGTTCATGTTGGTTTGCGTGCCCGAGCCCGTCTGCCAGACCGACAATGGAAAATGCGCGTCCAGCGCGCCGTCGGCGACCTCCTGCGCTGCGGAGACGATGGCGTCCCTCAGCCGCGCGTCGAGCTTGCCGAAGGCGAAGTTGGTTTCGGCCGCCGCCCGCTTGATGGTCGCGAGCGCGTGGATGATCGAAAGCGGCTGCTTTTCCCAGCCGATGGCGAAATTCTGGAGCGAGCGCTGAGCTTGCGCGCCCCAGTAAGCGTCGGCGTCGACTTCGACGGGTCCGAAGGTGTCGCTTTCGATGCGTTTCGGCATGGAGTATCTCCGCACGCCGTTTGCGGGTCCGGCGCCGCCCGATGGATGTCGATCGATATAGGGCCGCCACACGCGCCGCGGCCAGACATGTTGCGCATACGCGGCTGGCCGAAATAGCCTTTGTGCGTTTGGAACCGGAAGGGGGCGGCGGTCCACATGCGGCTAGCGGTTCGAGACGCGGTCGCGGGCGTCACCGCGGCGATGCTGTCTGCGGCCTACGCCGCGTCGTACAGCGCGTTGCTGTTTCCCGGCGCGCTGTCGCCGAGCGGCGCCCCCATCGCAATGTGGGCGCTGCTGTTCGGCGCATCCGTCGGCGGCGCGTGGATCGCGTGGCGCACCTCGCTGCCGCCGATCGCCAGCGGCCTCGACAGCTCGCAGGCCGCGACATTCGCCGCGCTGAGCGCGATCCTGGCCGACACGCTGATGCAGCGCGGGGCGGCGCCGGCTCTGGCGGCGCGCGAAATCATGCTCGTCTTCGTTATGGTCGGCGTCCTCTATTCGGGCGCGACGCTGGCGGTCGGCTATTTCCGCTTCGCCCAGCACCTCCGCCTCGTGCCCTACGGCGTCGTCGCCGGGTTTCTCGTCGCTACGGGCGCGGCGCTCGTGTCCGGCGGGGCGAAATTGACGCTCGGCGCGACGCCGCTGTCCGCACTGGCCGGCGCGGAGCCACAGGTATGGCTTCGAGTGGCGGTCGGGGTCGGGGTTGCGGCGGCGATCCTGTCGCTCCGGCGTCTGGTCGCCACGCCCTACGCCTTGCCGGCGCTCGTTCTGTTCGCGGCTGTTGGGGTCGATGTCGCGCTCGCGGCGACAGGAACTTCGCGCGGCCTCTGGTATTTGTCGGCGGCCCAGCCGGAAGCTTTCGTCCCCGCGCGCGAGTTTTTCGCAAGTCCGTTCGACTGGGCGCTGTTCGCCGCCTGCGGCCCCGACGCCTTCGCGATCGTCGCCGTCGGCATGATCGCCAATGTCGTCAAGCTGGTCTCGCTCGAATCCCAGCGTCGTTGCGATGTGGATCTGGACCGCGAGTTTCGCGCGAACGGCGTCGCTGGCCTGCTGACGGCGGTGGGCGGCGGGCTTCCGGCCAGCCCGATCATCGCGCCCACGCAAGCGCTGTCCGACATCGCGGGGCCGAGCCGGTGGAGCGGCGTCGTGAGCGCGCTGGTTCTCGGTCTGGCGCTGGCGACCCACGTCGATCTGCTGCGATACGCCCCGCTGCCGGTGCTCGGCGGGCTCATCATGGCGATGGGCGTCGCGCAGATGTGGCGGCCGCTGCGGACATTGTTCGCGCAGCGCGATCTCGGCGAGCTGGCCTTCGTCGCGCTTGTCGCCGTCGTCTGCATGGCCAAGGGTTTTGCGGTCGGCGTCGCGGTCGGTTTTGTCGGCGCCTGCCTGATCTTCGCTTTCAATTACAGCCGGATCGGCGTGATCCGCCGGCAGGCGACGCGCGCCAGCGTGTCGAGCCGCGTCGAATATGCGCCCGATCTGGAGCTCTATCTCGCGCAGGCCGGGCGTTCGATCCAGCTCTATTGGCTGTCGGGCTACGTATTCTTCGGTTCGGCGGACTCGTTCTTCAAACAGGCGCGCGACGCAGCCGACGCGAACGGCGAACTCGAATATGTCGTGCTCGACTTTTCCGCTGCGCCGGGCGCCGACTCATCCGCGCTCGAATGTTTCGACAAGCTACGCGCGCATCTCGAGCGGCGCGGCGTCGTCATCGTCTGCAGCGGCATGGCGCCCGGCCTCGCCGCGCGTTTCGAGAGAAGCGGGCTGATCGGCGGCGCATCGCCGCATCGGGCGGTCGGAACATGGGAGGAGGCGCTCGCCTGGTGCGAGAGCCGCGTCCTGGATGCGGCGTTCGGCCCTGCCGCGAACCAGCCCGAGCCCGAAACCTCGTTCATGCGGCGGTTGGCGCTGGCGCTGGACGGAGCGGACCCGACAGAACTCGCCAGATATCTGACGCAACGCCGTCTGGAGACGCCCGGCGTCGTCTATGCGCAGGGCACGCCGGCCGACGAGATGAATTTCGTCGTGAGCGGCGATCTGACCATCGCCCTGCGCGACTCCTCCGGGACGACGACGGTGCTGCGCAGATTGCGGCGCGACACGACGGTCGGGGAAATGGGGTTCTTCCGGCGCGGGGTCCGGTCGGCCGACGTGATCGCCGAGCGGCCCGTCGTACTCTACACGCTGACGCGCGACGCGTTCGATCGGATGCGCGCGGAGAAGCCCGCGCTGGCGGCCGCGTTCGCGCTCTACATCGTACGCACGCTGGCCGACCGTCTCGAATTCGCCAATCGCCAGATCAGCGCCGCCAATTGAGCGCGCGTCCGCGTCCGACGAAAAAGAAAGCCCGGCCGCAGGGCCGGGCTCGGAGGGAGGAGGTATGAATTTTAGATAGCGCGGCTCTCCGCGAACCGATGTGCGCGATCGCACGCGCGGCGAAATTATTCGTCTGGCGGAAGGGGTGGGATTCGAACCCCGAATCCTCGTCTCGCGCTCCGGCTTCGCCGACCGCGCGAGCTGATGGAACCGTGGATTCGACGGAAAACGTTCGAGCTTTTGGCGGAAGGGGTGGGATTCGAACCCCGGATCCTCGTCTCGCGCTCCGGCTTCGCCGACCGCGCGAGCTGACGGAACCGTGGGTTCGACGGAAAACGTTCGAGCTCTTGGCGGAAGGGGTGGGATTCGAACCCACGGTGAACTTGCGCCCACGGCGGTTTTCAAGACCGCTGCCTTAAACCACTCGGCCACCCTTCCCAGGACGCGCTTATGACTCGGGCGGCGCGTTCTGCAAAGCCGGCGATGCGGCATGGCGGCGCATCCGGCCGCGCTGGCTGAATTCGCCCCCCGAACTTGTCCGGCAATATGGACGAATTTTCATGAATGCGACAAAATGACAACATCTATGAAATGTACGCTTCCACAATATGATACATAACATATCTAATGTTATAGTTTAGATTGAGCGCTCCGCCGCGCTCGACGCGCCGCATTTTGGTCTCAATCGGCCGGCGTCTTCGACCGCCGTCGTCGACCTTTGATCTCATCGGCTCGACGCGTGCGGCGGCCTCGTTTAAGGGTCGCTTAAAAGGTTTGGTCGAAATTGCGCGCGTCTGCGGTTTGCGGGCGCGGCAGGGGACGGGGCGGCGCTGTGGCGGATTGCAGACGAACGAGTGTGCTCCTGCGTAAAGCGTGCCAGTCCATGTCGTCAGTTCTTCCCGCCGCCGGCTCCAGCGCACGTGTGCTGGCCGTCGCGGCCGTTGCAGCCTCGCTCGCCGGCTGCGCCCAGAACTCCCAACGCTACGCCTCGCAAGGGGGCGGAATCGATCCGAAATACGGCGTGGCGGCGTCGCCGCGTGTGGTCGCCGATGGCGAGGCCGTGCCGAAGGGCGGCGGCCAGTTCATGGTCGGCAAGCCCTATCAGATCGCCGGCAAGACCTATTATCCCTCCGAGCGGCGGATCGTTCAGGTCGGCACGGCCTCGTGGTACGGCGCGGATTTCCACGGCCGGCGCACCGCCAACGGCGAAGTGTTCGATCGCGGTTCGATCTCGGCGGCGCATCCGACCATGCCCCTGCCGAGCTACGCGCGCGTCACCAACCTGCGCAACGCGCATTCGATCGTCGTGCGCGTCAACGACCGCGGGCCCTACCATGGGGGCCGCGTGATGGACGTATCGCAGCGGGTGGCTGAAGCGCTCGAATTCAAACGCTTCGGCACCGCCAAGGTGCGCGTCGAATATCTCGCCAAGGCGCCGCTCGGCGGCTCGAACGACCGCACGCTTCTCGCCTCGCTGCGCACGGACGGTTCGCCGGCGACGATCGACGGTGTGCCGACGGGCGTGCCGACGATGGTGGCCGAGCAGCAGCCGGAACGCCCGCGGCTCGCCGCGCTGCGCCAGCCGACGCCGGCCGTCGCGCAGGCCGACGTGGATGACACCCAGACCGATGCTGCTCCGCGGGAGCGGACGCCCATGGCGGCCGCGCCGCTGCCGCCGTCGCGTCCCTTCGATCTCGGGACGATTCCGGGCGCCAACGTGCCGATCTCCGGCCCGCGCGCGGCGAGGGCGGCCGGAATGACGACGGCGCAGAGGTCGCGCGCGCACAGCCGGTCCGAGCTGGCGGAACGCTAAGGCGAACAAAAGCTTTCGCAAAATTCTGTTCGTCGATAATCTCGCGCGGCCCGCCGGCCGGGCGATGGGGGAATTCGCGCGCGACGCCCGGCGGGGGTCGGCGCGCGACCGACAGCGAGCAGAGCTTTGGTCCGTTTGTCGACACTTCTGAGAACCGTTGCGGGCGCGGCCTGCGTGGCGTGGTCCTGCGCGGCCTATGCGCAATCGACCGTATCGGTGGGCTGCAAGCAGGCGGCCCTGATGGACGCCGACAGCCGCGCCTTCCTGTTCGAACGCGCGGCGGACGAGCCGGGGTCGCCGGCGTCGACCGCCAAGATCATGACCGCCGAAGTCCTGTTCGGCATGATCAAGGAGGGCAAGGTCACGCTCGACCAGACCTTCGAGATTTCGGAACACGCGTGGCGTGAGGGCGGCGCGCCGTCCAAGGGCTCGAGCATGTTCGCCTCGCTGCATTCGCAGGTGCGGGTGGAGGATCTGATTCGCGGTCTGGTGATCGCTTCAGGCAATGACGCAGCGATAGCCATCGCCGAAGGTGTCGCCGGCACCGAGGAGGCGTTTGGCCAGATGATGACGCGCCGCGCGCGCGAACTCGGCCTGCGGCAACTGAACTTCGTCAATCCTTGGGGGCGCAGCGATCCCGCCCAGAAGACCACGGTCCGCGAGATGGCGCTGCTCGCCGCGCATGTGATCCAGACCTACCCGGACCTCTATCGCTATTTCGGCGAAAAGAGCTTCACCTGGAACAAGATCACGCAAGCGAACCGCAATCCGCTCCTGCTGATGAACATCGGCGCGGATGGACTGAAAACCGGCAATATCGACGAGAGCGGTTTTGCGATCGTAGGTTCGGCCGTCGAGAACGGGCAGCGGCTGATCGTGTCGCTCAACGGGTGCAGGAACGCGTCGGAACGCTCGGAAGACGCCCGCAAGCTCCTGCTTTGGGGGTTCCGCGCCTTCGATTCGCGGTCGCTGTTCGATGCGGGCGAGACGGTCGCCGCCGTGCCGGTTTACGGCGGCGAACCGAGCGAAGTCGCGGTCGCCCCGGAACAGAAGGTCAAGGTCTTCCTGCCGCGCGGCTCGTCCGACAAGCTGTCCGGCAAGGTCGTCTACGACGGGCCGATCGTGCCGCCGGTCAAGAAGGGGACTGTCGTCGCGCGGCTGAAGCTGATGCGCGGGCAGGCGCAGGCGCTCGATCTGCCGCTCGTGGCGAAAGAGGACGTCGCGGTCGGCTCGTTGCCGCGTCGCGCGCTCGACGCCAGTCTCGAATTCGCCGGCCAGATGATGCGCAAATACGTCCTCAAGAAATGAACGCGCCGCTGCCCGAGCGGCCGCCGGGTCGTTTCATCACATTCGAGGGCGGCGAGGGGGCGGGCAAGTCGACCCAGGTGCGCCAGCTGGTCGCCAAGCTCGAGGAGGCGGGCGTTCGCGCAATCGCGACGCGCGAGCCCGGCGGATCGCCCCGCGCCGAGGCGCTGCGCGCCGCATTGCTGGCCGGCAAAGCGGCCGAACTCGGGCCATTTGGCGAGGCGGTTTTGTTCAGCGCCGCGCGGATAGACCATATCGACACGCTGATCCGGCCGGCGCTCGCAGCGGGAGCCTGGGTCGTCTGCGATCGTTTCGCGGATTCGACGCGCGCGTATCAGGGCGCGGCCGGCAAGGCGCCGGCGGAGCTGATCGAGGCGCTCGAACGCGTCGTCGTCGGCCCGGTGCGGCCGGATCTGACGTTCCTTCTCGACATCGACCCCGAGATCGGGCTCGCGCGCGCCCGGGCGCGCGCCGGCGCCGAAACGGCGGACCGGTTCGAAGGCGAGGCGCTGACGTTCCACAACGCGCTGCGCCGCGCGTTTCTCGACATCGCCGCGTGCGAGCCCGGCCGTGTGAAGATCGTCGATGCGTCGCAGCCGGAGCACGAGATCGCCGAGCAGATCTGGTCGTACGTGCGTGACGCGTTTCCCGCCCGGCTGAAGGCGCAGGCGACGTGAGCGCGCGCAAGCGAGACGAGGCGACGCCCGAGAGCGATGTTCTGGCCGGAGCGCTGGCGCCGCGCCGGAACAAGGTTCTGTTCGGGCATCTGGCGGCCGAGCGCGCTTTTCTGGAGGCCTATCGCTCGGACCGTCTTCCGCACGCCTGGTTGATCGGCGGGCCGCAGGGCGTCGGCAAGGCGACCTTCGCCTGGCGCGCGGCGCGATTCCTGACCGCGCATCCCGATCCGCGCGCGCCCGCAGCGCAGCGCGCGACCGACCTTTTCGTCGATCCCGACTCCAAGGCCGCCCACCTCATCGATTCGCTGTCGGCGCCGGACATTTTCCTGCTGCGCCGCGAGTGGAACGCGCAGGCGCGCCCACCGAAGCACTTCACCGAAATCCGCGTCGACGACGCGCGTCGCGCGCTGCACCTGTTCCATCACAATGCGGCGTCCGGCGGCTGGCGCATCTGCATCGTCGACGCCGCCGACGAGCTGAACCGCGCCAGCGCCAACGCGCTGCTCAAGATGGTGGAGGAGCCGCCCTCCCGCGCCCTGTTCCTGATCGTCGCCCATCAGCCGGGCCGGCTGCTGCCGACGATCCGCTCGCGGTGCCGCAAGCTGATGCTGAAGACGCTGCATGCGCCCGACATCGTTCGCGCCATCGAGGCGCAGGGCGAATTGTCGGCCGGGCGCGCGCCCGCGGAAATCGAGAAGGCCGCCGCGCACGCCGACGGCTCGGTTCGCGAAGCTTTGCGCATTCTCGCGCGACAGGGCGCGGCCTCCGCGAAGATGACCGACGACCTCCTGCGCAACTTGCCCAAAATCGACTGGGGCGGCGTCCAGAATCTCATCGACGCGATCTCCAGGGCGCAAGCCGCCAACGAATTCGACGCGTTCATCGAGACCGTGTTCCTGTGGCTCGACAAGCGTCTGAAGGCGAACGCGGGGCAGGGGCCGCGCCGCCTCGCGCAGATCGCGGAGGCCTGGGAGAAGATCGAGCGCGCCGTGCGCGAGGCGGACATCTACAACCTGGACAAGCGCGCGCTCATCATCGGCATCGTCGAGGATCTCGGCGCGGCGGCGCGGTAGGGCGCCGCGTCACTCGAACTTGTCGAGGCTGGCGAAGAAGCTGCGGTGATCGATGTACTGTGTGCCGTCGCAGGAAAACGACATGTTGATCATGCCGTTGATGAGATTGACCGCGCCGTTGCGCAGATAGACCGTTTCGTCGGTCAGCCGCAGCCGTTTGAATTCCGTGAGAAGCCGCTCGATTTGCGGTTCATCGATCACCGGCTCCCGGCCCGCGAAGTCGGATTTGGGGAACCGGTCGAGGAAACCGTCCTCCAGAACTTCCTCGCGCACGAATTTCTCGTAACAGAAAGGATCGCGGGCGAACCAGCAGGTCAGCTGGCTCGATGAATAGTGGATCTTGGCGTGGAACACGCCCTTTTCAGTCAGCAGCGCCCGCACGATGGCGTGGATCCGGTCGATCGAGCCGTCGAACAGGCTTTCGGCGCGGGTCTGGTTGAACAATTGGGCGCGGATCGACGGGTCGCCCTTGATCTGCAGCCATCGTCCCGGCACCGTTCCGCCTCCGCGTCTTGTGACCAGGCAGGCTCATGAACGAGTTTTCCGCCGCGATCAACTGTCGGCGCGAAGGTCTCGCCACTCGCCTTGCACGGCAAACCCCTGTAAACCGGCGGCCATGACGACACGCCCTCATTTCATGATTTCCACCGCCATTCCCTACGCCAACGGCGCGCCGCATATCGGCCACGCCTACGAGCGGATCGCGACCGATTTCATCGCCCGTTTCAAGCGGCTCGACGGCCATGAAGTGTTCTTCATCACCGGCATGGACGAATACGGGTTGAAGGTGCAGCAGACGGCGAGCCGGGAGGGCGTGACGCCGCAGCAGTTCGTCGACAAGGTGGCCGCCGAATTCGGCAAGCTCGGCGATCTCCTGAACGCGCCGACCGACGATTTCGTACGCACCACGCAGCCGCGCCATACCGAGTCCGTTCAGGAAATCTGGCGCCGCATGCAGGCGAACGGCGATATCTACGTGTCGAAATATTCCGGTTGGTATTCGGTGCGCGACGAGGCCTATTTCGACGAGGGCGAGCTGACGACCAACGCCGAGGGCAAGAAGTTCGCGCCGACCGGCAGCCCGGTCGAATGGATGGAGGAAGAGAACTATCTCTTCAAACTGTCCGCCTACGCCGACAGGCTGCTCGCCCATTACGAGGCGAACCCGGACTTCATCACGCCCGAGACCTATCGCAACGAGATCGTCTCCTTCGTGAAGCGGGGGCTCGACGACCTCTCGGTGTCGCGCACCAATTTCAACTGGGGCGTGCCGGTGCCCGGCGATCCGAAACACGTGATGTATGTGTGGGTCGACGCGCTGACCAATTACATCACCGCGACAGGCTTTCCCGACCCGCAAGCGCCGCGCGCAAAATTCTGGCCGTGCGACGCGCATGTCATCGGCAAGGACATCACCCGCTTCCACGCCATCTACTGGCCGGCGTTTCTGATGTCGGCCGGCCTGCCGCTGCCCAGGCAGGTCGTGGTGCACGGGTTCCTGTTCAACCGCGGCGAGAAGATGTCGAAATCGGTTGGCAACGTCATCGGGCCGGCCGACCTCGTCGCCGACTACGGCCTCGACCAGATGCGCTATTTCTTCTTGCGCGAAGTGCCGTTCGGGCAGGACGGTTCGTATTCGCACGAGGCGATCGTCAACCGCATCAACGCCGATCTCGCCAACGACCTCGGCAATCTCGCGCAGCGCTCGCTGTCGATGATCGCCAAGAACTGCGAGGGCAGGGCGCCTGTCTGGGGCGAGCTGACCGATGCGGACAAGTCGATCCTCGACGAGGCCTATGCGCTCGGCGACAAATGCCGCGCGGCGATGCAGAGCTTTGCGATCCATACGGCGCTGGCCGAAACCTTCAAGGTGGTCGCCGACGCCAACCGTTATTTCGCCGGCGAGGAGCCCTGGACCAAGCGCAAGACAGACTTTTCGCGCATGGCGACCATTCTCGGCGTGACCGCCGAGGTGCTGCGCGTCGTGGCGATCTTCGCGCAGCCGGCGATGCCCGACGCCATGGGCAAGCTGCTCGACGCATTGGCGCAACCTGCCGAAACGCGCGACTTCGCGCATGCGACGCCGGACCACAGGCTAGGGGAGGGGACGCCCCTGCCCGCACCAGCGCCGATCTTTCCGCGATACGTCGAGCCGGCGACGGCCTGAACCGGTCCTGTCTGGAGAGACGCGCGTGACGACGCCTGACGGATTTGCGCCGATGGCCTTCAGCAAGGACGGGCTGATCGGTCTGCTTGGACCGTATTACTGGCGCCAGGACGGGGATCGCCTCGTCTATGGTTTCCAGTCCGACGCGCGGCACGGCAACCCGAACGGCGTAATCCACGGCGGCGCGCTGACGGCCTTCGCCGATACGCTGACCGGCCATCTCATCGAACACGCCTGCGGGCGCAAATGCGCGACGATTGCGCTCGACAGCCGTTTCATGGCCGCGGGCAAGGTCGGCGCCTGGGTCGAAGGCCGTGCGCGTCTGCGCAAATTGACCAGGAGCCTGGCCTTTCTCGATGTGGACATCGAAGCCGGCGGAGAATTGATCATGGCCGCGCAATGCGTGTACCGCGTCTTCACGCTGGACGCCGAATATGGACGCGGCGGCGCCTGATCGCCATATGACGGACCACATGCTGATCGACACCCATTGCCATCTCGACTTTCCGGATTTCGCGCCCGAACGCGACGCCGTCGTGGCGCGTGCGAAGCAAGCCGGCGTCGGGCGCATGATCACTATCTCGACCCATGTCGAGCGCTTTGCGACCTACGCCGCCATCGCGGACGCCTATGACGACGTGTTCTGCACGGTCGGCACGCATCCGCATCATGCGCACGACACGCCGGAAGCGAGCGCGGCGGAGCTGGCGGCGCTGGCCGCGCATCCGAAATGCGTCGGGATCGGCGAGGCGGGGCTCGACTACCATTACGACCGCAGTCCGCGCGACGTAGCGCAGCGCGTGTTCCGGACGCATATCGCTGCGGCGCGCGAGACCGGCCTGCCGCTGGTCATCCATACGCGCGACGCCGACGCGGATACGGCGGCCATCCTGACCGAGGAAATGGGGAAGGGGGCTTTTACGGCCCTGCTCCATTGCTTCACAGCGTCGCGCGAACTGGCCGAAACGGCGCTGGCGCTCGGGCTCTACATCTCCTTCTCGGGCGTCGTGACGTTCAAGAACTCGCAGGAGCTGCGCGACGTCGCGCGCGACACGCCGCTCGACCGCATCCTGGTCGAAACCGACGCGCCGTTCCTCGCGCCGGTTCCGTTTCGAGGCAAGCGCAACGAGCCGGCCTACGTGGCGAAAACGGCCGCTGTCGTGGCGGAGGCCAAGGGGCTGAGCGCGACGGAGCTTGCAGCGGCCACCACAGCCAACGCCTTGCGGTTGTTCTCCAAAATGCCGCCGTTCGCCGCATGAGTCAGGAAGCGACGATATTGGGCTGCGGATCGTCGGCTGGCGTCCCGCGCGTCGCGCAGGGTTGGGGCGAATGCGATCCGTCCAACCCGAAGAACCGCCGACGGCGGTGCGCGCTCCGTGTGTCCCGCAGCGGCATCGCCGGAGCGACGGAGGTTGTGGTCGATCTCGGGCCTGACATCCGCGAACAATTGCTGGACGCCCGCGTCATGCGGATCGACGCCGTACTGCTGACGCACGCGCACGCCGACCATATCCACGGGATCGACGACGTCAGGCCCTATGTGATGCAGCAGGGCCATCTGCTGCCGGTTTACATGGACGAACCGACTTCCGAGGGCGTGCGGTCGAAATTCGACTATATTTTCCAGACGCCGCCCGGCAGCCAGTATCCGCCGCTCCTGCGCGAGCATCGGCTGACGCCGGGCGAGCAGGTCGTGGTCGACGGGCCCGGCGGGCCAGTGGAAGCCCTGCCGATGCTGATGCGCCATGGCGACATCGACGCGCTCGGATTCCGGTTCGGCGATCTCGCCTATACGCCCGACGTGAGCGACATTCCGCCGGAAAGCCAGGCGCTGCTCGAAGGGCTCGATATCTGGATCATCGACGCGTTGCGGCATAGGCGCCACTCCAGCCACCTGACGGTCGCACAGGCGCTCGGCTGGATCGAAAAGCTCAAACCCCGCCGGGCGGTGCTGACGAATCTTCACACCGATCTCGATTATTCGCGCCTCGCCGCCGAATTGCCGACGCATGTGACGCCGGCTTACGACGGTATGCGAATCGCGTTTTGAGACCAGCGTTTGCAGGCGTGGCGCGCTGCGTAAGCTTCGTTCGTGCGATGTTCCACTCGTTCCTGAAATGTCCCGTTTGATGATAAGTTGGGCGCGTAAACGCGTCCCATCGGCCGGTTTGGAGCGTCTTGCAAGTTCCATAATATTGATTATGCGAATCGTGGAATTGAAAGCGACGGCAACTCAATGCGATGGCTTCAGCGCCCTGTTCGGCCGGCGTAAGGACGACGTCGTTGCGGCGTTCCATCGCCGCGACGAGTGCTTGACGAATGTCGGAATATTTTCGTTTGGCGAGTAGCCAGCTCTTTATTTTGGCGCTAAAAGGTGGTTTGCGCGGGCTTATGGCATTCAAGACCGGATACGAAGACAGGCAAAAGCAGCTCGGCGGCTGGCGGCGTGGGCATTTGCGCAGGTGTGGCGGTTCCGGGAGGAACCCGTGCGGAACGAAAGAAAACCGCACGTAAGTGGCGAGATGAGCGATAAGGCATGAGCAAAGGTAGAGATTTCCGCGGTCCTCGCAAGCGCGGTTTTGATGACGACGGTCCGAGCTACGACTACAACTCCCGCCCGAGCCGCACGCCGCGCTCTCAGTTCGGCGGTCCTCCCGGCGGCGGCGGTGGATTCCCCGACATGGCGCCGATGCCCGTTTCCAGCAGCCCTCCGGTCGACGCGACGGTGAAGTGGTTCAAGGCCGACAAGGGCTTCGGCTTTGTCGAACTGGCGGACGGCGCCGGCGACGCCTTCCTGCACATCGGCGCAGTCCAGCAGGCCGGCTACGACAACCTTCCGCCCGGCACGAAGCTCAAGGTGAACGTGCAGACCGGCCATAAGGGCCAGCAGGTCACGCGCATCCTCGAGGCCGATTTGTCGACCGCCCAGGAGACGCGCCCGCAGCGTTCCTTCGGCGACGCGCCCCGCCCGCGCCGCATGGCGCCGGATCCGTCGTCGGCCGTGCCGGTGTCCGGCAAGGTCAAGTGGTTCGACGAGACCAAGGGCTTCGGTTTCGTCCAGTCGAACGACGGCGGCAAGGACGTCTTCGTCCATATCTCCGTGCTCAATGCTTCGGGCGTGCAGCGCCTCGTCGAAGGCCAGGCTGTGAATATGCAGGTCGTCGACACGCCGAAGGGCCGCGAGGCTATTTCGATCCAGGCGTAACGCGCGGGCAGGGCCTCCCTGCCCCGTTTTCTCTTCAACCGGCGCGCCTCTGGTCGCGCCGGTTTTGTTTTGAGCGACGGACATGCAGAAATCCCGCGACATCGCCCGGCTTCTCGAAATCATGGCGGCGCTGCGGACGCCCGAGACAGGTTGCCCGTGGGATCTCGAGCAGAATTTCGCGACCATCGCGCCCTACACCATCGAGGAAGCCTATGAGGTCGCCGACGCCGTAGCCCAGGGCGACACGGAGGAATTGCGCGAGGAACTCGGCGACCTCCTGCTGCAGGTCGTCTTTCACGCGCGCATGGCGGAAGAGCTCGACGCTTTCGACTTCGGCGGCGTCGTCGAGGCGATCACCGACAAGCTGATCCGCAGGCATCCGCACGTGTTCGGCGACGCCCGGGACATGACGCCCGACGAGGTGTCGGCGCTCTGGGGACAGATCAAGGCGGAGGAGAAGCGCCTCAAGGCCGAGCGCGATCCGCAGATGGCGGCGCGCGCGTCGGGCGCGCTCGGGGCGGTGAAAGCCGGACGCCCTGCCCTGACCCGCGCTCTGGAGTTGCAGAAGGCGGCCGGCGCAGTCGGGTTCGACTGGAACGACGTCCGCGCCGTTCTCGACAAGATCGTCGAGGAATCGCGCGAGGTCGCCGAGGCCGTCGCCTCGGGCGAGCGCGCCCATGTCGAAGACGAAATCGGCGATCTGTTTTTCGTGATGGTCAATCTGGCGCGCCACGCCGGCGTCGACCCGGAGACGGCGCTGCGCGGCGCCAACGCCAAGTTCGAGCGGCGCTTCGGCTACGTCGAGCAGGAGTTGCGCGCCAAGGGGTCGGAGCCGTCGAGGGCGTCGCTCGCCGAGATGGACGCGCTCTGGGACGAGGCGAAAACGCGCGGCGTTTGACCGGGCGCGGGCGCCCTCAGTTTCGTCTCAACCCGTTGAACTGGAGCGCGCCGAAGGGCGAGATATTGCGCCGAACGTCGGACTGCGACGTGGGCGACCCCGCAAAGCCGAGCGCGGCGGGGTTCGATTGGGAATAACCGGCGGAGGCGACGGTCGTTTCGCTCGCGGCGGCGTCCGGTTCGGACTTCGCCTGTGTCGTCACGTTTTCTTCCTTTGCGTCGACAGGCGCGCGTTTCGCTTGTTTGCCGGCGTCGGGCTTGACCGACGCGTGCTTGACGGCGTGGCGGCCGACGATGCCGGCCTTGGCCGCGTCGTCCTTGCTCACGCACACGCCCTTCGAAACGCGCAGAATCTGGCCGCTCGGGCACGTCGTGGCGGCGGCGGGCGAAGCGGCCGCGAGGGCAAAACCGGCGGCTGCGATCAGGAATTTGGTTGCTCGCATGGGGGCTCCCCTCGAACTGACACTGGGGACGACGCTGCATCGGCGCATCGCACCGATAACAAGACTGTGATCTTGACTGAAATAAGGCCCGCCTCCGCCGGCCTTCAGGCGGGCGTGGCGGTCGGAAAGCGCCGCAGAACGCGATCGACCCGCTCCGGACCCACGCGGATGTCGACGACGACCGCGCCCTCGTCGTCCGCGCGCCGCGTCAGCACTTCTCCGTTTTCATAAAGCCACGCGAGGCCGGCGCCGTCCTCGGCCGGCACGACGACATGCAGCAGGCGACGCTCGGCGGCCATGCGTCGTTCGATCGCCGCCAGCAATTCGTCGATCCCCTCGCCCGTGATCGCGGACACCAGCATGGGGCGCTCGTCATCGGACCGGCTTCGCGCCGCCTGTGCGAGACCGGCGCGACGATCCTCGCTCAGGAGATCGGATTTGTTCCAGACTTCGATCAGCCGTCGATGATCGTCGGCCTCGACGCCGAGATCGCTGAGGATGCGCTCGACGTCCGCGCTCTGGGCCTCGGTGTCCTCGTGGCTGACGTCGCGCACATGCAGGATCACGTCCGCCTCGATCACCTCCTCCAGCGTGGCGCGGAAGGCGGAGACCAGCATGGTCGGCAGGTCGGAGATGAAGCCGACGGTGTCCGAGAGAATGATCCGCGCGCCGTGCGGCAGCTTCACCGCGCGCAAGGTCGGGTCGAGCGTGGCGAACAGCAGGTCCTTGGCGAGCACATCCGACTGCGTAAGCCGGTTGAACAGCGTCGACTTGCCGGCGTTGGTGTAGCCGACCAGAGCCACCACCGGATAAGGCGCGTCCTGGCGCTTCTTGCGATGCAGGCCGCGCGTGCGCTTGACCTGTTCGAGGTCTTTCTCGATGCGGCTGATCCGCTCCTGGATGAGGCGGCGGTCGGTCTCGATCTGGGTCTCGCCGGGGCCGCCGAGAAAGCCGAAGCCGCCGCGCTGGCGTTCGAGATGGGTCCAGGAGCGGACGAGGCGTGACTTCTGATAGGCGAGATGCGCGAGTTCGACCTGAAGCGCGCCCTCGCGGGTGCGAGCCCGTTTTCCGAAAATTTCGAGGATCAGACCGGTGCGGTCGATGACCTTCGTCGCGAAGGCCTTTTCGAGATTTCGTTGCTGAACCGGCGAGAGCGCGCAGTCCATGATGACGAGCTCCGCCTCGCTCTCCTTGGCGAGCGCCGCGATTTCCTCGACCTTGCCTTTGCCGAGATAGGTCGCCGGACGGACCTGCGAAAGCATGACGAGGCGGCTGGCGGCGACGTCGAGGTCGATCGCGCGCGCCAGACCGTCGGCTTCGTCGAGCCGGGCTTGGGGCGCGCGCAGGTTCGACCCGCCCTGCGCGGCGCGTTCGGTCAGATAGGGGCCGACGACGATCGCACGCGCGCCGACAGACGTCGTTTGCGCGTCGAGCTGGAACCCGCTGTCGCCTGATTTCAAGCCCTGTCCTACTTCTCCGGCGCTTCTTCCGCCGGCTCGAACATTTGCACGGGCTGGCCCGGCATGATGGTCGAGATCGCATGTTTATAGACGAGCTGGGAGTGGCCGTCCCTGCGCAGGAGCACGCAGAAATTGTCGAACCAGGTGACCACGCCCTGCAACTTTACGCCATTGACGAGGAAGATCGTCAGCGGAACCTTGTTCTTGCGGACATAGTTGAGAAAGGTGTCCTGGAGGTTTTGCGCGCGTTCGGACGCCATTGTTCTTACCTGCTTTTCTTGACGTCCTGCGAACGGACGCTTCTTCATGATCGCTTGCAAGTGCGGCGCCAGAGCGGCCGTCCGAGCATTCCTGTGAAAGATAACACTATAAATGTGCGCTGCAGCGAATTCCACCAAGGGGCGCGGGCAAATCTTTTGTCGAATGCCGCCTCACGCGAGAAATGACCAGCCCGCCGCCGCGAGCGCAAAAAACGCCAGTGCGAACAATGGATTGATCCGAGAAAAAATCGCCAGTGCGGCGGTGGCCAATGTTGCGGCCAGCGCAAGGGCGTCATGATCGGCGGCGCGCGCCATCACCAATGCGCTGGACAGGACGAGCCCGATCGCGATCGGCGTCAGCCCCGCCTTCACCGAATCGAACCACGCCGCGCGCCCGAATCGCGCGACGAATAGTCCGGTGACCCACGCCAGAGCGCAGGTCGGCACCAGCGCCGCCAATGTCGCGACCCCCATGCCGGTCAGTCCCGCCATTTTCCAGCCGACAAGGCTCAGCACCATGATGTTGGGCCCGGGCGCCACCTGCCCCAGCGCAAAGAGATTGGCGAATTCGGCGTCGGTCATCCAATGGGAGACGTCGACGAGCTGCCGGTGCATTTCCGGTACGATCGCGTTCGCGCCGCCGATCGCGACGAGCGACAGAAGCGAAAAGTCGATCGCGATCTTCGAGAGAATATCGGATTTCATGACCTGCGCCTGAAATGCGCCAGCGCGATGGACGCAGGACCGAAGGCGATCAGCGCCCAGACGAGCGGCAGCCGGAATGCGCCGACGCAGACGAATACAGCGACGCAGATCGCGATCTGGACGACGTCGAGACGCGCGCCGCGCGCCATCTTGACGCCCGCAGCGAACACAAGGCCAGCGGCCGCAGACGCCGCGCCCCCGACGGCGATGCGGACAAGCCCGGCGCCGGACAAGTAATCATAGGCCGCAGCGATAGCGATCAGAGCGAGCAGCGGAACGGTCATCAACCCGACGACCGATGCGACGGCGCCGGACAGCCCGCGAAACCGCTGGCCGAGCATCACGCAGACGTTGGGCGTATTGGGTCCGGGCAGCACCTGGCAGATGCCGAGCAGCGCGGCGTATTCCCGGTCGTCGAGCCAGCGACGCTCCTCGACCACCACGCGTCGGGCCCACGGCGTGACGCCGCCGAAACCCATGAGGCCGACCTTGCCCCAGCCCAGGAACAGCTCGAGCACGGTCGGCGTCGAGCGCAGGGATTCGGCGGAGGGCGCGTCCGTAGCCATCGTCGCAATTTCCGATTTCGGATCGATTCGATCCGCGATGATGGCGGCGAACGGCGCGGAAGTTTAGTGGCCTGACGGCGCGGGCTGCGAGCCGCCCGCGCAATCCGGTTCGTCAGCGTTCGGGCGGCGCGGCCCGAACGCTGAGGCCATTGTCGAAACCGTTACTTCTTGACGAGCGGGCATTCGCTTTCGGCGAGCGGACGGAACGCTTCCTCCGCCGGGATCGTGGCGACCAGCTTGTAATAGTCCCACGGTCCCTTGGATTCTTCAGGCTTCTTCACTTCGAACAGATAGGCCGGATGGATCTTGCGGCCGTCGGCGCGGATCGAACCCTTCCCGAAGATCGGATCGTCGGTCGGCATCTCCTTCATCTTGGCGACGACCTTTGCGCCGTCGTGCGGATTGCCGCCGAGCGCGACCAGCGCCTTGAGGTAATGCGTCACGGCGGAATAGTCGCCCGCCTGCACCATCGAGGGCATGACATTGTTCTTCGAACGCGCGGCGAAGCGCTTGCTGAAGCCGCGCGTGTCGTCGTTGAGGTCCCAGTAGAAGCTCTCGGTCATCTGAAGGCCGTTGGCGACCTTGAGGCCGAGCGCGTGGACGTCGTTGATGAACAGCAGCAGCGAGGCGAGCTTCTGGCCGCTCTGGACGATCCCGAATTCAGCGGCCTGCTTGATTGCGTTCGTCGTGTCGCCGCCAGCGTTGGCGAGGCCGATGATCTTGGCCTTCGAGGATTGCGCCTGCAGCAGATAGGAGGAGAAGTCCGACGAATTGAGCGGATGCTTGACGCTGCCGAGCACCTTGCCGCCGTTCGCCTTGACGACCGCCGACGTGTCGGCTTCGAGCGCTGCGCCGAACGCGTAGTCCGCCGTGATGAAGAACCACGAGTCGCCGCCGGCCTTGGTGACGGCCTTGCCGGTGCCATTGGCCAATTCGTAGGTGTCGTAGGTCCAGTGGATCGTGTTCGGCGTGCACGCCTTGCCCGACAGGGCCGAGGACGCCGCGCCCGAGTTCAGATGGACGCGGTTCTTGTCGACGACGACCGGATTGACGGCGAGAGCCGTGCTCGAGGTCACGACGTCGGCGTAGAGGTCGACATTCTCGACGTCCGCCCACTGACGCGCCAGCGACGTCGCCACGTCGGGCTTGTTCTGATGGTCGCCGCTGATGATGTCGATTTTCCAGCCTTTTTCGCGCAGGCCGGAATCCTCGACCGCCATGGTCACGGCGAGGACCGAGTTGATTCCGGAAATATCGGAATAGAGCCCGGCCATGTCGGTCATAACGCCAATCTTGACGTTCTTGTCCTGCGCCGCGGCGACGCCGCTGAAGGCAAGACTGACCGCGAGCGCGGCTGTTGCGACGGATGATCTCATGAAAATTCCTCCCAGCCGTCTTCGCGGACGTTTGCTCATCGCCGATCGATGCGAACAGGCCCGGTCGAAGACGGCGCAGAAGCTAGACCGCACTGCGAAATGGCGGAAGCCTCAATTTAGTTCAATTCACACTGCGACGCCCGATTTCGGCGCCAGCGTAAACGCCCAGGAAACGAACCGGCCGGCGGTCAGTCGATCGAAAGCGACTTGAGTTTGCGATGGAGCGCCGAGCGCTCCATTCCGATGAATTCCGCGGTGCGTGAAATATTGCCGCCGAAGCGACTGATCTGGGCGACCAGATATTCGCGCTCGAACACCTCGCGCGCTTCGCGCAAAGGCAGGCTCATCAGCTTCTCGCCCCCTGCCCCGTTGGGCGTCGCCGGCACCAGCGCGCCGATCTCGGACGGCAGCATGTCGGCTGTGACCTCCGCTTCCGGGTCTCCGGCGGTCAGGATCATCAGGCGTTCGACGTTGTTGCGCAGCTGGCGAATGTTTCCCGGCCAGTCGTGCGATTGCAGCACGGCCATCGCGTCCGGCGCGATCTTGCGGCGCGGCATGCCGGTGGTCTGCGACACCTGCTCCATGAAGAATTCAATCAGTTCGGGAATGTCGTCGCGACGGTCGGCGAGCGAGGGCACAGCGATCGGCACGACCGCCAGACGATGGAACAGCTCTTCCCGGAACTGGCCTTCGGCGATCAGCTTCGCCAGATCGCGCGAACTCGACGAAATGATGCGGACGTCGACGTGGACGCGCGTCGTTCCGTCGACGCGCTGGAAGTTCTGGTCGACCAGCACGCGCAGGATTTTCGCCTGCGTCTCGCGCGGCATGTCGGCGATTTCGTCGATGTAGAGCGTGCCGCCGTGCGCCTCCTCGAGCGCGCCGACCTTGCGTCGCCCATCCCTGCCCTCCGAGCCGAACAGCTCGAGCTCCATGTTCTCGGGCGTGATGGTCGCCGCGTTGATGACGACGAAGGGGCCGCCGGCGCGGCTCGACGCCTCATGAAGCGAACGCGCGACGAGCTCCTTGCCCGAGCCCGGCGCGCCGGTGATGAGAATGCGCGAGTTGGCCGGCGCGACGCGCTCGATCACCTGGCGAAGCTGGTTGATGAGGCTCGACTTGCCGACGATCCTGTCCACAGCTCCGGCGCGCGAGCGCAATTCGCTGACCTCGCGTTTGAGACGCGACGCTTCGAGCGCGCGTTCGGCCACCAGAACGAGCCGGTCGGCCTTGAACGGCTTTTCGATGAAATCGTACGCGCCCGCGCGGATCGCGCTCACGGCGGTTTCGATGTTGCCGTGGCCGGAAATCATCACGACCGGAAGCGTGGGATGCTGCTCCATGACGACAGTGAGCAATTGCAGCCCGTCGAGCCGGGAGCCCTGCATCCAGATGTCGAGAAACACCAGATGCGGGCGGCGCGCCTCGATTGCGGCGAGCGCCTCGTCCGAATTCCTGGCCGTTCGGGTGGAATGGCCCTCGTCGGAGAGGATGCCCGATACGATGTCGCGGATGTCCGCCTCGTCGTCGACTATGAGAATATCTGTCGCCATGGCTTAGGACGCGCTTTTTTCCTGATCGTGGATAGGGGTTGAAGCAGGATCGAGGTTGGCCGCGCTGTGCGTTTCGGCGCCGCCCTCGATCCTGAGAAAGAGTCGCACATAGGCGCCGGGGCCGCCCGGCGCGTCGAGCAATTCGATTCCGCCGCCATGATCCTCCATGATCTTGGCGACAATCGGCAGGCCGAGCCCGGTGCCCTCGCTGCGCGTGGTCACGTAGGGCTCCAGCAGCCGCTGGCGGTTTTCCGTCGGGAAGCCGCGACCGTTGTCGACGACGTCGATCGCCGCGATGTCTTCGGACAACGATATCGAGACGTCGATGCGCCCCGGCCCGTTCGCGCCCTCCACCGCCGCCACGCCCTCGGTGGCGTTCTTTACGATATTGGTCAGCGCTTGCGAGATCAGGCGCCGGTCGAATTTCGCGCGCAGCCGATCGACGGGATAATGCTCGACCATTTCGATGTCCGGATGGCCGACGCGCATCAGGAATACGACTTGCTTCACGCACTGGACGAGCTCGTCCTCCTCCAGCCGCGCTTTCGGCATACGCGCGAAGGACGAGAATTCGTCGACCATGCGCTTGATGTCGTCGACCTGGCGCACGATCGTGTCCGTGCACTGGTCGAACACCTCCTTGTCGGTCGTGATGACGCGGCCGTATTTGCGTTTCAGGCGTTCGGCGGAAAGCTGGATCGGAGTGAGCGGGTTCTTGATCTCGTGCGCGATGCGCCGCGCGACGTCCGCCCAGGCGGAGGTGCGTTGCGCCGTGACGAGGTCGGTGATGTCGTCGAGCGTGAGGACGAAGCTGCGGCCCGCCTCGTCGATCGCGCCGGAGGTCACGCTCACGGCGAGAATGCGCTCACGGCCGCCGCGCATCACGGATATCTGGCTGAGGACCGGGCGCGACTGGGCGGCGGCGTCCTGAAGGATCGGCGCGACCTCGGGCATGACGTCCGAAATCGGCTGTCCAAGCGGGCTTGCGTCGGGGGCGGTCGTCATCAGTTTCTCGGCCGACGGATTGACGACCGTCACCGCGCCTGTGGGATCGACGCCGATGACGGCGGCTGGGACGCCGGACAGGACCGCTTCCGTGAAGGCGCGGCGCTCGTCGTTCTGCTGATTGGCGGCGAGGAGCCGATTCTGCTGGATGCGCAGTTCCGAAGTCATTTTGTTGAATGTCTCGCCGAGGTGGGCGAGGTCGCCTTCGGTCTTGTCGATCGGGACGCGCACGTACAAGTTGCCGCTCGAGACCTCGTCGGTCGCCGAAATCAGGCGGCGGATCGGCGCCACGAGCTTGTTGGCGAAAGCCAGGCCGAGCCAGATGGCCGACAGCAGCATGATCAACGCGATCAGGCCGAACATGGCCGCGAAGGCGATGACGATATTGCGGCGCTGCCCCTCAAAGCTGTTGTAGATCGCGATGAGATTGGCCGCCTGTTGCGGAAACTCCATCGTGAAGGGGTCGACCGGCCGGGCGACGTAGAGATAGACGCCGGGGAAAGCCGCGATCTGGCGCAGGGCGATGAAGGTCTTGCCGCCTTGGGCGACCACGCAGGTCGGCTCGTTCTTGCGCGCGTCGGCGAAATCGCCGGCCTCCGGCTTGACCATCGGCGATGCCTCGGCGCCGGCGGCGGGAAAATCGGCCTTGTCCAGCGTTTCGCCGTCTTCCTTCATGAGCGCGGCTTGCGTGAAGCCGAGATAGCGGGCGCGGGACGCGAAGAATTCGTGGAACAGGGTCCGATCGGCGTCGTACATCGGCTTGGCGCGATCGAGGTCGGCCGCAGTCAGTTGCGCTTCCTGCAACAGCGACCGGCACTGCGACTGCCGGAACAGGCGCGCCGCCTCGGCGGTATTGAAGATGAAGGCGCGCACGTCCTGCAGGAAGCCGGGGCTGATCGCGCGATCCATGGTGATCGAGCCGACGATGGCGATGACCAGGGCGGGCGCGGCCGCTGCGAGCGAGAAGGCGCGGACGACCCGGATATGGAGGCCCGAACCCGCCGCCCCGGCGCGCCACGCTGCGAAGAGACTCCAGCCCTCGATGACGACCACCACCAGGACCACGACCAGCGAGACGACATTGGCGGCGAACAGGCCGTAGGCCACGCGATCGTCGATCACGATCGGAGCCAGGCCCGACAGAACGAAGAAGCTCGCCAGCGAGCTGACCAGCGCCATCGCGACGGCGAGCGCTCCCAGCCTCTGAATGAGGCGCCGGCGCGGTCGTCGCGGCGGCGCCGCGATGGAAGTGAACTCTTGCGACATCGGCCCCGCGCGATGCGATCAGCTGGGAGACAGCGCTAACCCATGCGCGATCACGTTGCAACCGCGCAACGGTGTTGCCAGATTACGACTATTTTCTGGCGGGATTTGCGCTTTTCAGCGCGGCAGACGCATCAACCTGATGTCGAGATCGCGGACCTTCTTGCGCAGCGTGTTGCGATTGAGGCCCAACAATTCCGCCGCCTTGATCTGGTTGCCGCGCGTCGCCGCCAGCGCCGCCGACAGGAGCGGGTATTCGATTTCCCGCAAGACGCGGTGGTAGAGGCCCGGCGGCGGCAGGGCCTCGCCATAGGATTTGAACAGCTCCGCAAGGTGACGTTCCACGGAAACCCCGAGCGAATCGTCCTTGTCGCGCTCGCGCGCGCGCCCCGGCGCGACGACCGCGGGCTCCGCCACCCCGACGTGCGCGGGGGCTGCGTAATCCTGGCCGAGTTCCGACTCCACGAGTTGTTCGCTGATGATCTCCTGCGGATAGAGCGCTGCGAGCCGCCGCGTCAGGTTCTCGAGTTCGCGGATGTTGCCCGGCCAGCGATAGCGTTTGAGCCGGTCGAGTGCGGCGGGCTCCATGCGCTTGTGGGGAAGCCCTTCCTCCGCGGCGATCGCGAAGAAATGCCGGACGAGATCCGGAATGTCCTCGGTGCGCTCGCGCAACGGCGGCAGACGAAGGGGCACGACGTTGAGGCGGAAGAACAGATCTTCGCGGAACAAGCCCTGCTGGATGGAGACGCGCAGGTCCTTGTTGGTGGCCGCAACGATGCGCACGTTGCTCTTGATGGGGGTGCGGCCGCCGACGGTCGTGTATTCGCCCTGCTGGAGGACGCGCAGGAGCCGGGTCTGGGCTTCCATCGGCATGTCGCCGATCTCGTCGAGGAACAGCGTTCCGCCTTCGGCCTGCTCGAACCGGCCGGCCGAGCGCTGGTTGGCGCCCGTGAACGCGCCCTTCTCGTGGCCGAACAATTCGCTCTCGATGAGGTCGCGCGGAATGGCGGCCATGTTGATGGCGACGAACGGCCCCTTCTTGCGCTTGCCGTAATCGTGCAGCGCGCGGGCGACCAGCTCTTTGCCGGTGCCGGATTCGCCGGTGATCATGACCGTCAGATCGGTCTGCATCAGACGGGCGAGCGCGCGATAGATTTCCTGCATCGCCGCCGAACGGCCGACGAGCGGCATGCCTTCCATCTCGACATGAGGGTCGCGCTCGGCGCTCGGTCGCGGCGAGTTCAGCGCGCGTCCGACGATGGCGACCAGCTCTTTCAGGTCGAAGGGTTTCGGCAGGTAGTCGTAAGCGCCGCGCTCGGAGGCCTTGATCGCCGTCATGAACGTGTTCTGAGCGCTCATCACGATGATCGGCAGTTCCGGCCGCAGCTTCTTGATGCGCGGCAGCAGTTCGAAGGCGTTCTCGTCGGGCATGACGACGTCGGTGATGATCAGGTCGCCGTCGCCCGCCTCGACCCAACGCCAGAGCGTCGATGCGACGCCGGTCGCGCGCACCTCGTAGCCCGCCCGCGACAAAGCCTGACTCAACACCGTGCGTATCGCCATATCGTCGTCGGCAACCAGTATCGAGCGCCCGGCCATCAATTCTTTCTCCTGCGTCGGAGCCTCATGACGATCTGCCGTCCTGAGCGGTCCCCCCCTTGGCGCGATACATCGGCATCAGGATCCGAAATGTCGTGCGCCGCGGTTGGGACTCGCATTCGACAATGCCGCCATGGTCCCCAACTATCTTGGCGACCAAAGCAAGTCCGAGGCCAGACCCGCTCGCCTTGGTCGTGACGAAGGGATCGTAGAGGTTGGCCATGATGTCGTCGGGAATTCCGGGGCCGTTGTCGCGAACGCAGAATTCGAGCGGCAGGCTGACGAGCGCGGTCGAGCCGGGCGTCCGCATGCGCACGCCGGGCTTGAAAGCGGTCGAGAGTTCGATCTCGCCGTCGATGGCGTCCTGCCCGATGGCTTCCGCCGCGTTCTTGACGAGGTTCATGAAGACCTGAACGAGCTGGTCGCGATTGGCGAAGACGGGCGGCAGCGACGGGTCGTAGGTCTCGGTGAAGCGGATATGGCGGGCGTATCCAGCCTGCGCCGACAATTTCACCTGCCCCAGAACATTGTGAATATTGATGCTTTCGCGTTCGACGGGTCGGCCGTCGGAAAACATCTCCATGCGCGACACGAGCTTCACGATCCGGTCCGTCTCGTCGCAGATCAGGCGGGTGAGCGACCTGTCCTCGTCGCCGACGGCGGTTTCCAGCAATTGAGCAGCGCCGCGGATGCCCGCGAGCGGGTTCTTGATCTCGTGCGCGAGCATCGCCGCGAGCGCGGATACCGAGCGGGCTGCCCCTCGATACGTCAATTGCCTGTCCATTTTATCGGCAATTGTCCGTTCTTGAAGCATAAGAACGAGGCCATCTGCATCATCCAGCAGCGGCGCTGCATGAACGTCAGCCACCCGATCGGCGCCGATGCGGGGCGTGCCGAGGTCGACGCGATATTCGTTGATCGCCGACCGGCGCTCCCGCGCCTGCTCCAGCAGGCCGAGCACGGGCGAGCTGAAGGGCAGCAGATCGTCGATGCGCTGACGCCTGAGCGCGCCGAGGCTCATTTCGAAGAAGTCCTCGGCCGCCGAATTGGCGTCCACGATCCGGTTTTGGCCGTCGAGCGCCAATACGGGGTTCGGGAGCGCCGAGAGCAGGCGCGCTGGATCGATCGTCGTGCGCGACAACCCGCGGCCGTTCTTCGGTTTCTCGCCAAGCAGTTCGTTCGCGCGCTTCATGCGGCCTGCTCCGCGACGTCGCGCCAGCTGCGCGCCAGCAGATCGGCCGCCTCGTCCGGATCGGTCGTCGTCACCAGCCGCGCGCGCAACGGGCGGGGCAGTCCGCGCCCCTGCTGCGCGGCGGCGTCCGCATAGGCGGCCAGATGCTTGCGCGCGTGACGGACGCCCTGCTCCTTGCCGAAGGTCGACAGCAGGCACGCGTAATGATCGAGCGCCGCCGCCGTCTTGTCGTCGTCGGAGGGTTCACGCCAGGCCGCGCCTGCCAGCCCGGCCCCGATCCGCCCGACCAGCCAAGGTCGACCGACCGCGGCGCGGCCGATCATCACGGCGTCGGCGGCGGATTGTTCGAGCATCGTTCGCGCCGCCGGAAGACTGTCGCAATCGCCGTTGGCGACGAGCGGAATCCCGATCGCGGCGCGGACTGCGCGGATGGCGGACCAGTCCGCCCTGCCCTTGTAGAATTGCTGGCGGGTCCGCCCATGCACCGTAATCAGCGCCACGCCCTCGGATTCGAGCTGGCGCGCCAGTTCCGGCGCGTTGATTTCGCCGTCGTCCCAGCCGAGGCGCATCTTGACCGTGACCGGAACCTTGACCGCCGCCACCGTCGCGCGGGCGAGCGCGACAGCCAGGGCCGGCTCGCGCATCAAGGCGGAACCGGCGTAGCCGCCGACCACGCGCTTGGCGGGACAGCCCATGTTGATGTCTATGGCGTGGGCGCCGGCGGCCTCGGCGAGCCGAGCGGCTTCGCCCATGTTTTCGGGATCGCGGCCGGCGATCTGGACGACGTGGAACGGCAGCCCCTCGCCTTCGGCGCGCAACCGGGTTTCCTCGTCGGCGGCCAGGTAGAAGCTCGCCGCGACCATCTCCGAAACGACCAAGCCCGCGCCGAACCGGGCGGCCGCGCGCCGCATGCCGAGATCCGTGACGCCGGACATGGGGGCCAGAAAAGCGCGGTTCGGCGCCAGGAGCCCACCGATCGCAAGTCTGTCGACCAGCGCCTTGCTCAAACTTTGCGCACTATGACTCATGCCTATACAATAGACACTTTGTTGCATTGCGCCAAGTGCCGCGCAAAGCGGCGAAATTGACGAGACCGTCAAAACATCCGAATGAGGGCGTCATGCGCCCCTCGCCCGATGGTTCCGATGTTTGCGTTCTGGTGGTCGCCGCTGGTCGCGGCTCGCGGTTCGGCGGTGATATTCCCAAACAATACAGACTGCTCGGCGGCGCGCCGGTCCTGACGCGCACGATCGCCGCCTTTCTGGACGCGCTGCCCGAGGCGCGGGTCGCCACGGTCATCCATCCCGACGATGTCGAGCTCTACGATGCGGCCGTCGCAGCGCTTCCTGCATCGTCGGCGGGCAGGCTCACGGCCTGGGTCAAGGGTGCCGCCACGCGCCAGGAGAGCGTACGAAACGGGCTTGAGTCGCTTGTGGATGACGGAAGAAAACTTGTTCTGATTCATGATGCTGCGCGGCCATTCTCAAGTAACGAGTTAATTCGGCGCGCTTGCGTCGCCGCTGCGGAGTACGGGGCGGCCATTCCGGGCTTCGCCGTCACCGACACGATCAAGACGGTCGATGCGGGCGGTCTGGTGGTCGGGACGCCGGACCGGGCGTCGCTCCGCGCCGTGCAAACCCCGCAGGCGTTCGAGTTCTCTCTGATCCTGTCCGCCCATCGCGCGACCGCCGGCCTCGAACTGACCGACGACGCCGCCGTGGCGGAGCGCGCAGGCCACAGGGTCCATGTCTTCGAGGGAGAGCCGGGCAATATGAAGATCACGACCGCCGGCGATCTGGAGGCGGCCGAACGCCGCCTCATGGGCGACCTTTCCGACGTCAGGGTGGGCTCGGGCTACGATGTCCACGCCTTCGAGCCCGGCGATCACGTCTGGCTTGGCGGGGTCGCCATTCCGCATACGAAGAAACTGCTCGGCCATTCCGACGCCGACGTCCTGATGCACGCAGTGACCGACGCGCTGTTCGGCGCGTTGGCCGATGGCGACATCGGCTCGCACTTCCCACCGTCCGACCCGCAGTGGAAGGGCGCCGCCTCCCATATCTTTCTCGCTTATGCGGCCGACCGCGTGCGGGCGCGCGGCGGCGTGATCGCGCATATCGACGCCACCGTCATCGCCGAGCGTCCGAAGGTCGGCCCGCATCGCGACGCCATTCGCGCCAGGCTCGCTGAAATCATGAAGGTTTCCGTCGATCGGGTCGCCGTTAAGGCGACGACCTCCGAAAGACTTGGATTCACGGGGCGCGAGGAAGGCATAGCGGCGATGGCGACCGCGACCGTCCGCCTGCCCGTCGGAGCTCCGTAAGATGTTCTTCGATGCGGAGCTTCTGGAGCGCGCGCAGCGGCTCGTGGCGCTCTACACGGCAGCCGGATTGAAACTGGCGACAGCCGAATCCTGCACCGGCGGCCTGGTCGCAGGCCTCGTCACCGAAATCGCGGGTTCGTCGGCGGTGCTCGAACGCGGTTTCGTCGTCTATTCGAACGAGGCCAAGATCGGCATGCTCGGCGTCGAACTCGAAACGCTCGCGCGGCACGGCGCGGTCAGCGAGCAGACGGCGCGGGAGCTGGCGGCAGGCGCCCTCGAACATTCGCGCGCCGATATTTCCGTCGCCATCACCGGCGTCGCCGGGCCGGGCGGCGGAACGGACGCCAAGCCCGTAGGCCTTGTGCATTTCGGCTGTGCGCGGCGCGGTCACGCCACGACGCACGTCGCCCGGCGCTTCGGGGATGTCGGGCGCGCCGAGGTGCGGCGCGCGTCGGTCGTTCAGGCCCTCAACCTGCTCGAAGCCGCGGCTCAGCTACGGCCGTAGACCTTGTCGGCGCGCTGCTCGAACGCGACGGCGAACTTGCGGAACGCCTCGTCGAACATCGCGCCCATCAGCGCGCCGAGCGTACGGCTGCGGAATTCGTAATCGATGAAGAATTCGACTTCCGACAGCTTTTCAGACAAATCCTTGAATCGCCATCGGTTACGCAAATGGCGAAATGGACCGTCGACATATTCGACGTGAATTTCAGGCTTCGCGGGGTCAAGCGCGACGCGGCTGGTGAAGCGCTCGCGGACGGCCCTGTAGCCGACTTCCATTTCTGCCAGCACGACCTCCGTCCCATCGTCGCGGAGGTCGCGGCGGCGGACCCGCAAGCCGGTGCAGAGCGGCAGGAATTGCGGATAGGATTCCATGTCCGCGACCAGCGCGAACATGTCGGCGGCGCTATGGTGGACGCGCCGGATGGTGCGATAGCGCGGCACGCGGCTTCAGGGTCTCGGCAAGGGCGCTGGGCCGATCAACGTAGACGCACGCACCCTTTCCAGCCCTGATAGGTCGAATAGGACCGCGTCATGTTGCGGACCCAGCCGGCGCAGGACCCGAGCGAGGCGAAGCGCTCGTAGCGATCGACCCAGTCGAGGGCGGTGGGCTGAACGCCGGGAGCGAGATTGCGGCCGCCGGTGAAGTGCCCGAGCCACAGGCTGTCGGGCGCAAGCGTCAGCCGGGCCGGCATGTCCGCCGCCGCGGCTCCCTGCCCTGCGGCCAGAAGGCCGAGGATGGCGAAAATCGCGCGCGCTCTGCTCATACCCTGCTCCAATAGAGATGCGGCGCAAGATTAACGCAGGCACGACGCCCGCGCAAAAGGCGGCGGACAGGTCAGGCCTGAGACCGATCGGCGGCGGAAACGTGGCGACGGCCGGGGTCCGCCGTCGTTCTGGCCCTGGACTCAATCGGTTGGGATTTTTCGCCACAGTGGGGAACTCCTGCCGCGCCGCCTCGTTTTCTCCACGCTGCGGTCGATTTCGCCCGCGAAGAATCGACCCTGGAACACGGGCTGGGGATGTGTCCCGTTCGGGGCGAAGGAGCGTCAAATGTCGAAAGTTATCACCCTCCTGCAGAGCGCGGCGATCGTCGCCCTGACCGCCGGCTCGGCTCTCGCGGCCGATTTGCCGCGCCGCACCGAAGCGCCGCTCGCGCCGGTCTATGCGGCGCCGATTTTCACCTGGACAGGATTCTATGTCGGCTTGAACGCGGGCGCCGCGATCAACGACAGCAAGTACAATTGGTCCGGGTTCTTCAACAATTACGGCCAGAGCGGCGTCGCGTTCACCGGCGGCGGCCAGATCGGCTACAATTGGCAGACCGGGCCGTTGGTGCTGGGTCTGGAGACCGACATCAACTACCGCGGTTCGTCGAGCAACAACAATGCTTGGGGACTCGGCGGTTCGAATTCCGGCTCGGGCTATTTCGGCACCGTGCGCGGGCGTCTGGGCTACGCCATCGACCGCCTGATGATTTACGGCACCGGCGGTCTCGCCTACGGCAACGCGAACTTCCCGACCAACGTGCTCGGCGTCGACAACTTCGGGACGCCGCGCTTCTTCGTCGGCAACAACAACAACGGCACGCGGCTCGGGTGGACGCTGGGCGCCGGCGCCGAATACGCGCTCAATCCGCACTGGTCCATCAAGGCCGAATATCTCTACGTGGATCTCGGCAAGTCGACCGTCGGCTACGTCGACGCTTTCAGCGGTCTGCCGGTGTCCATGCAGGCGCGCAACAGCGACCACATCGTTCGCGCGGGTTTGAACTACAGGTTCTGAGTGGACGCGCCGCGTCGAGAGTTCATGCGCCGCGGCTCATGTCATGGTTAAGAAATGATCCGCTGTACTTCGAACAACTCGAAAGCCCGGTCCTAGCGGCCGGGCTTTTTACTTTACGTTTACTTTGTCATAATGTTTCCTGCGGTCTGAACCGCCGATTGTGATTGTGGCGTTTGGGCAACGTAGCTCAATTTCTTGCGAATTCGGAAAGATTCGGCTGTCGAAAGCATTCCCTTGCGGCGGGAACGGGGGTAGGAAATCTCGAACGGATCAGCTTCCGCTTCCCGGCGAAACGATCCGAACAGATTGACCAGACGCTTCCAACAGGGGGACCCAATGAAGCTTCTCAAGACCATGGCGGCGGCGCTCGCCGCTTCGACCATCGCCGGTTCGGCTTTCGCGGCCGACCTGCCCTCGCGCAAGGTGGCTCCGGCCTATATCGCTCCTGCTCCCGTCTTCACCTGGACGGGCTTCTATCTGGGTCTGAACGCGGGCTACGCGTGGGATTCGACGGCTTACGCCACCAGCATGCTGCCGGGATCGCATTTGGGCGCCCTCGCGAACGTCCTCAGCGTAAGCGCGTCCGGCACGGGCGCTGGCTCGCGCGGCGGCTTCACCGGCGGCGCGCAGGCCGGCTTCAATTACCAGATGGGCATGTTCGTGGCCGGCGTTGAGACGGACATCGCGTTCGTTCCGAAAGCCTTCAGCCTCAACGGTTCGGGAATCCTGACGACCGGCAACCCGTACCTGATCAACCACTCGATCAACAGCGGCGTGTTCGGCACGGTCCGTGGCCGTCTGGGCGTCGCGTTCGACCGCGCGCTGATCTACGCGACCGGCGGTCTCGCCTATCGCACCGGCAACTACAGCTGGAACTATTTCGACACGCTGTTCGCCGCGACCGGCGGCGCGTCGGCCGGCCTGAAGCTCGGCTGGACGATCGGCGGCGGCGTCGAATACGCCTTCGCTCCGAACTGGACCGTCAAGGCCGAATATCTGCATTCGGACTTCGGAACGGTCGACACGACCGGCATCGTCGTCAGCACCACCGGCGGCGTGAACGTTGTCTCGACGAGCGCCCGCCATCGTTCGGACCTCGTTCGTCTCGGCGTGAACTACAAGTTCGGCTGGGGCGGCGCGCCGGTCGTCGCCAAGTACTGATCCCTTCCGTTTCGGCGGACCGAAGCCCGGCCCTTGCGGCCGGGCTTTTTCGTTTCTCTTGCCCTTGCGCCCGCCGTTCTCTATCTCGCGCGGATGAACGAACGCCCCGCCCCTCGGATTTCCTTCGTTTCGCTCGGCTGCCCCAAGGCGCTGGTCGATTCCGAACGCATCGTCACGCGATTGCGCGCCGAGGGTTACGAACTGTCCAAGACCCACGCGGGCGCTGATGCGGTGATCGTCAACACCTGCGGCTTTCTCGACAGCGCCAAGGCGGAATCGCTGGCCGCCATCCGGGCGGGTCTCGAAGAGAACGGCAAGGTGATCGTCACGGGCTGCATGGGCGCCGAGCCCGAGCAGATCACGCGAGAACATCCAGGCGTTTTGGCCGTGTCCGGCCCGCAAGGTCTCGAGAGCGTGATGGAGGCCGTGCATCGCGCGATCCCCGCGCCGCACGATCCCTTCCTCGATCTCGTGCCCGAACAGGGCGTGAAACTGACGCCGCGCCATTACGCCTATTTGAAGATTTCGGAGGGCTGCAACAATTCGTGCAGCTTCTGCATCATTCCGAAACTGCGCGGAAAGCTGGTTTCACGGCCGGCCGGCGAGGTGCTGCGCGAGGCGGAAAAGCTCGTGCGCGCGGGTGTGAAGGAATTGCTGGTGATTTCGCAGGACACCGGCGCCTATGGGGTGGACGTGCGCTATGCGCCGTCAGCTTTCGCCGATCGCGAGGTGCGCACGAAGTTCATCGATCTCGCGCGCGAACTGGGTTCGCTCGGCGTATGGGTGCGCCTGCACTACGTCTATCCCTATCCGCATGTCGACGAGGTGCTGGAGCTGATGGCGGAAGGCAGGATCCTTCCCTATCTGGACATTCCGTTCCAGCATTCCGCGCCGAACGTGTTGCGCGCGATGAAGCGGCCGGGCGACCACGAGACTTTGCTGGAGCGCATCCGCGCCTGGCGACGCGCCGTGCCGGATCTGGCGATCCGCTCGACCTTCATCGTCGGCTTTCCCGGCGAGACGGAAGAGGATTTTCGCCAGCTTCTCGATTTCCTCGCCGAAGCGAAAATCGACCGCGCCGGCGCCTTCGAATACGAGGCCGTCGCGGGCGCTCCGGCCAACGACCTCGGCCTGCCCATGGTCGAGCCGGACGTGAAGAAAGCGCGCTGGAAGCGCCTGATGGAGGCGCAGCAGAAGGTGTCGGCGCAGATTTCCCGCGCCAAGGTCGGCAAGCGCGTCAAGGCGATCGTCGACGAGGTCGGGCCGAGCGTGGCCAAAGGGCGCACGATGGCGGACGCGCCGCAGATCGACGGAACGATCCACATCGCCTCGTCGCGGCGCCTGCGGGCCGGCGACATCGTCGACGTGCGCGTCGAGGCCGCGGACGCCTACGACCTCAGAGGGCGGGCGTCGTAGTCTCCCGCGCTGCGTCGCTCCTGCGCGACGCGAGAGACAGAACGATCGCGCCCATGACGGCGGACGCGAGCGAACCCGCCAGCACGCCGATCTTGGTTTCGTCCATCAGTTCGGCCTGCGGCGGAAAGGCCAGCATGCCGATGAACAGGCTCATCGTGAAACCGACGCCGCAAATCAGCGCGACGCCATAGAGCTGGAGCCAATTGGCGCCGACCGGCTTGCCGGCGAGGCCGGCCGCGACCGCCGCGCGCGAGGCGAGGAACACGCCGAGCTGCTTGCCGAGAAACAGGCCCGCGCCGATGCCCAGCGTCACGGGATGGGCGAGCGTGGCGAGCGACGCCCCGGCGAACGAAACGCCGGCGTTGGCGAAGCCGAAAATCGGCACGATGGCGTAGCCGACCCATGGCGCGAGCGCGTGCTCGAGCCGATGCAGCGGCGTTTCCTCGGTGTCGTCGCCCGGCGTTTCGCGCTTCAGCGGCACGAAGGCCGCCAGCAGCACGCCCGCGATCGTCGCGTGCACGCCGCTTGCGTGGACGAAGAACCAGAGCGGCGCGCCGACAGCCAGATAGAGCCACAGCGCCTGCGCCTTGAAGCGGTTGAGCGCGAACAACAGGACCAGGCAGCCCGCCGCCGCGCCGAGCATCGGCATCGACAGGCCGGAGGAATAGAACAAAGCGATGATCACGACGGCGCCGAGGTCGTCCATGATCGCGAGCGCCGCCAGAAAGACCTTGAGCGAAGCCGGAACGCGATTGCCGAGCAGCGCCAGAACGCCGAGCGCGAAAGCGATGTCGGTGGCCGCAGGGATCGCCCAGCCGCGCGCGAACACCGGATCGCGGCCCGCAAAGAAGATGTAGAAGGCCGCCGGCGCCGCCATGCCGCCCAGCGCGGCCAGACCTGGCAGCGCCCGCCTGCCCCAGGACGACAATTCGCCGTCGACCATCTCGCGTTTGATCTCCAGCCCGACGAGCAGAAAAAACAACGCCATCAGCCCGTCGTTGATCCAGTGCAGCAGGCTGAGGGGACCGAGATGTATCTCCAGCGCATGGAAATAGGCGTCGGCGAACGAGGAATTGGCGACCGCCAGAGCGGCGAGCGCGCTCGCCATGAGGACGAGGCCGCCGCCGGCCTCGCTGATCAGCAGGCGGCGCAACGCGGACCCCGCGCGTCGCGGAAGACGGGCGATCATGCGGCGCGTTCCGTCGTTTCGGTCATCGTCAGGGGGCCCTCAGGGATTCGAACGTGTTCGAACATAGAAAGTCTTCGCCCGACCGCGAAGACATTTGGGCGCATTAACGCGGCTGGAGGTGGGCGCAGCCAGCTTTCGTAGGACCAATGTCCGTTTCGCAGCGCGCGAGGCAAAAAAACTGCGGGCGCACAGCCAAACTTGCGTGGAGCCGGTTGACAGGCTGAACTGTTGTTTAGTCTTAACCATTTGGTAGGTTTGCGATTCTTGGGGGGCGAAAGTGATCGGCGGCAAGTTCACGAGGCGCGTGTTGCCTGTCGTAGTCGCGGCCGCCGCGCCGTTGTTCGCAACGGACCGAGCGCTGGCCGTTTCGATTGGCGATCCCTGCGGTTACCCGGGGCACATGGGCCATGTGGTCGCAAACCCCAGCCCGCCGCCGACGCTCATCTGTTCAACGCAGCTCGCGGGAGGGAGCGCGGCCTATGCGCGTTGGGCCGAGGGCAGGCTCGCGTCGATCCACAGCCGGATCAATGACATCATCAATCGAAGGGGCGATCTGCGCAGCGACGCCAGATTCATACTCTGGAGCCCGCAAGACCCCTGGTCGTTGACGACCGAATACATTGGGCTTTCAAACGAGCAAGACGCGCTCGAGGCCGAGCAAAGCCGCATCGGCCAATCCCTCGGCGCCTTGCGATATGCGCCGCAGCTCGAGAGTCGCGATCCGATCGCGGCCGCCTTGAAGCTGCCCGCGGTTCCCGGTTCTCCGGCGGCGAGCGCATCGGGCGTGACGCTGTCCGCAGGCTCGTCGGTGTCGCGCACCACGTCATCCGAAATCGCCGGCTCAGCCTTTGGCGGCCTGCCCAGCTATCTCGGCGGATCTTCGTCTGTCTCGACCGCAAGCGGCGGGACCGCCGCTTTCGATCTGTCGCGGAAGCTTGGTCTGCCGCCGGATCAGCGTTTCGGAATCGTCGTCGGCGCGTGGGCGAACGCCTCTTCGCAGCAAGGCCGCGCATCCGTGTTGACTGGAGGCCTGTCGTCCGGCGGCGCCTCGAACGGCGCGACTTTCGGGTTCGCTGCCGGCTATTCCTTCGCCTCGAACTATGTCCTCGCAACAGTGCTTTACGGTTTGGGCGCGGATTCACTCAGCATCGGCGGCATTGGACATATCGGCAGCTACGGCGCGCGGAGCGCGACCGCCGATGTCGAGGTCGGGCGCACGTTCAATATCTGGAACGCGAAGGCCGAAGGCGTTCGGGCGATCGCCGACGGCTGGAAGACCGTCAGTCTCGATCTGGCGGGCCATTTCGGAATCGCTTCGTCGCGGGCGAACAGCTTCATGGACGCGCTCGGTGGGTTCAACCCGCAGGCCGGCGCGGATACGCGGCAAGTCGGCGCGAGCGCGCGTCTCTCGGCGCTGTTCAAGTCGGGCAGGCTGCTGTTCATCCCCTTCGCGAAAACCGGATTCGATCTCTCGATCGATCCGAAGATGTGGTCTGATGGTCCGAGCTATTCGATCGGCGGCGCCGTGCAGCCGCCCAGCCTGTACGCTTTCGATCGCGTGCGGGCGCTGGTCGAAGGCGGGCTGGATATTCGGGGCTTCAGCGGCCTTACGCTTACTTCGAGCATCCGCGTTCAACGCGCGTCGACGTCGACCACGATCGGCGGACGTCTCGCCCTCAAGGTTCCGTTGAACTAGAGGCGGCGCGCGAACGCTCAGCAAGTTCGTCGCGCTTGGATTTCGTCCCGGCGCGCTGACAGCGCGCCAGTTCGAACGCGGTTCGAACCACTTCAAAGTTTTGGGCGCGCTGATGGCGCGCCAGTTCGAACGCGGTTCGAACCACTTCAAAGTTTTGGGCGCGCTGATGGCGCGCCCAAGGGGACTCGAACCCCTGTTTTCGCCGTGAAAGGGCGACGTCCTAGACCGCTAGACGATGGGCGCGCGGGCTCGCTCAAGCGAACGGCGCACGTATAAGGCCCCGTCGCCCGCCTTGCAATGCAGGCGGAGGCAAAAATGTCGGTCGGCGGTCAATCGGCCGCCGCTGCGTCGACGATGCGGGCCTGAACCTTCTCGCGGCCGCCGTAATGGTCGATCGACAGCGTGACGGCGAGATGCGCGAGGCCGCCCGCAAGCTCAGGCAGAGCCGCGCCGAGGCCGGAAGCGCCGATGCGAAAGGCCATGGCGTCGATTCGCGCGCCGTCCGAAGCGAGCGCGGCGATCCGCATGTGATCCTCGCCGACCGGAGTCGCCGACTGAATGCGATGTCGCGGCAGGACGAACACCGGCTCCGGCGCGCCCGCGCCGAATGGACCCGCGGCCGCCACATTCGCCACGAGGTCGCGTGTCGCGCCGGACGCGGTGAGCGCCGAATCGATCAGCAGAGCATCGCCTGCGCGGGCGTCGGCGACCTTCGCGGCGAGGCGCTGTTCCAGAAAGGCGCGAAAGTCTCCGAGGCGTTCGCGGGCGATGGTGACGCCCGCGGCCATGACGTGGCCCCCGCCTTTGATCAGGAGCCCCTCGTCGACAGCCGCTCTGACGGCCGCGCCGAGATCGACGCCGGCGATCGACCGGCCTGACCCCGTTCCGGTCGCGCCGGCAAACGCGATGGCGAAAGCCGGGCGCTGAAACCGCTCCTTGAGACGCGCCGCTACAAGGCCGACGATTCCCGGGCTCCAGTCCTCGCCCGCGACGACGACGGCGGCGGCCTCCGCCCTGCCCCCGAGCGCCAAGTCCGCTTCGGCCAAGGCTGCTTCGACGGTCGCGAGTTCGATTGCGCGTCGCTCGGAATTGAGACGATCGAGTTCGGCGGCGACGCGCCCGGCCTCCGCTGGATCGGTCGTCAACAGCAGGCGCGCGCCGAGCGCGGCGTCGCCGATGCGTCCGCCGGCGTTGATGCGCGGTCCGAGCAGAAATCCGAGATGCCAGGCCTGCGGCGGGCCGACGAGACGCGAGACGTCCATCAGCGCCGAAAGGCCGGGACGCCGCCGCGCGCGCATGATCGCCAGCCCTTGGGTGACGAAAGCGCGGTTGAGGCCGGTGAGCGGCGCGACGTCCGCGACGGTCGCGAGCGCGACGAGATCGAGTTCGTCGAGCAGATCGGGCGCGGGGCGCGCGCTGTTCCAGAAGCCGTCCCGTTTCAGTCGACGGTTGAGGCCGACCAGCAGCATAAAGACGACGCCGGCTGCGCACAGCGCGCCGAGACCGGAGAGGTCGTCCTGCCGATTCGGATTCACGATCAGCGCGTCCGGCAGGATTTCAGGCGCCTGATGATGATCGAGGACGATCACGTCGAGACCGCGCCGGCGCGCGCCGGCGATCACGTCGTGCGAGGTCGTGCCGCAATCGACGGTCACGAGCAGCGTCGCGTCGGCGGCGGCCAACTCCTCGACCGCATTTGCGTTCGGGCCGTAGCCTTCGAAAATCCGGTCGGGAATGCGCACGAGACGCGGAGCGCCGCAGGCGTCGAGAAAACGCGCCAGCAACGCGGCCGAACAGGCGCCGTCCACGTCGTAGTCGCCGAAAATCGCGACCGTCTCGCCTTTGGCGATCCCGGCTGCGAGCCGGTCGACGGCCGCGTCCAGATCCTGCATCGCCGAGGGGTCGGGCATCAGGTCGCGCAATTTCGGCTCGAGGTGCGCCGACGCGGCGTCGATGGCGACGCCCCTGCCCGCCAGCACGCGCGCGACGATGTCGCTGAGGCCGTATCGCTGGCTCATGGCGAGCGCGCGCTGCTCGCCGGCCAGATCCAGGCGCGGCCGCCAGGGTCGGCCGAGCGCCGACCGTTCGACATCGAGAAAAAGACGGTCGGAGGTCACGCGGCCATCCTAGCGCCCGACGCCTCGCAGCGCAGCGCGCGGCGCGCCCGCATCGGCGAAACCCACAGCCAAAACGCGCCGAGACCTAGCCCGCCTCGTCGATGGCGATGGCGCGCTGGAGCGCCGGCCGCGCGTGGCAGCGTTTCAGATAAGCGTCGAAGACAGGGCGGCGTTCGACGATGCCGAACCGTTCGACGCCGAACATCAGGTCGGAGCCGATCATCACGTCGGCGGCGCTGAACCGCTCGCCGAGAATCCACGGGCCCTGCGAAAGAACGCTTTCGAGCGTGTTGATCACCCGGTCGAAATCGCCCCAGCCGGCCGCGGTCGTCGGCATGTCGAATTTTGCGAATTTCTGGGCGAACGCCGGTTCGATGCAGGCGGGCGCGAAAAACAGCCAGTGAAAATAACGGCCGCGCAACGGGTCGCCCGCCGGCGGCGCGAGCCCAGCCTCCGGGCAGCGCTCGGCGATATAGGCGCAGATGGCGGCGGATTCGGCGAGTTGCGCCGCGCCGTCCTCGAAGGCCGGCACTTTGCCGATCGGATTGACCTTGCGGAAGGCCGGATCGTTCTGGCCGCCGTTGCGAATGTCGACCAGCACGCGCTCGTAAGGCGCGCCCGCCTCCTCCAGCATCCACAACGCCCGCAAGGAGCGTGTCTTCGGGGCCCAGTACAGCTTCATCATGCGACTCACTCCGCAACGGAATGAGAACATAACAAGAACAAATGATCTTGTCGACTCAGTCGCGCATAGCGAGCAGCAGAACACCGGCGAAAACGAGGCAGATTCCCAGCCAGTTCTTCCAGTTCAGGGCCTCGCCGAGAAACAGCAGCCCAAAAAGCGCGACCAGAACGACGCTGAGCTTGTCGACGGGCGCGACGCGGCTGGCGTCGCCGAGTTGCAGGGCGCGGAAGTAGCACAGCCACGACGCGCCGGTGCCGAGGCCGGAGAGGATCAGGAACAGCCATGCGCGGCCCGGCACGGCCGCCGGCGATTGCAGCGCCCCTGACAACCAGGCGACCAGCGCCGCCAGCGGCACGACAACCAGCGTACGCAGGAGCGTCGCAAGGCTGGAGTCGATACCGGAGACGCCCATCTTGGCGAAGATGGCGGTCAGCGCGGCGAAGCCGGCCGAAGCGAGCGCCCAGAGAAACCACGGTTGGGACAGGAGCGACATGGACGTATCCGACAGATTCGGCAGATTGTAGCGCGCCTGAGAAACAGCGAGAGTGCGCGATGTGCGTTCTGGCGCCTACGCAAACGGCGTTTGTGTCGCACATGCCACAGAGGGCGCGAAATCTTCCGCGCCACGCCGAATTCCGCGATCCGGTAGAGACCGGAAATCGCTAGACTAGACGCATGGTCGTCTGCGCCCCACCGGGCGCCGGCCTTGGGGGTTGAAATGTCGGGCGTCTTTATCGAGAGCGGGCTGCTCGAGCGCGCGGCGCGCGCCGCTGCGCCGGCCGTGCTTGGGTTGGCCGTTCTATGCGCCGGCGTCGGCGGGGCAAGCGCGTAAACGATGTCCACGGAGCAGGCGCAACTGCTGCCGGCGCTGTTGGCCAAGCCGACCGACTACGACGCGAATTTTTCCTACGCCAAGGCCGCCGTCGCGGCGCGCGACTACGAGGCGGCGATCGTCGCGCTCGAGCGCATTCTGTTTTTCAATCCGAATCTCTCGCGGGCCAAATACGAGCTCGGGTCGCTGTATTTCCGGCTGAAGTCGTACGAGATGGCCGTGCGCTATTTCGAGGAGGCGCTGGCGACCCCTGGACTGGAGCCGGACATTCGCGAACGCATCGATGTGACGATGGCGGCCGCCCGCAAGGAGATGCAGCCGAGCCGGATCTACGGCGTGTTGCAACTCGGCCTCGGGTACAACTCGAATGTGCCGGGCTCGCCGTCCGGCTTCATCCGGTCCTTCGGCGCGGACATCCCCAATCCCGGCCCGTATTACGCCAGAGGCGGCGCCAGCGCCGTCGCGCTCGGCGAAATCCGTCACATCTACGATTTCGGCAACCAGCGTGGCGATTCGTGGGAGACGAAGTTCAGCGGAATCGGATCGGCGCAGTTCGGACAGGGATCGCTGAGTTCGATCCTGTTCGAGGCTTCGACGGGCCCCCGTCTGGCGCTGGCGCCGGACGCCCTGCCCGGCGCGACGGTCCACCCCTACGTCATCGCATCCTACGGCGCGATGGCGCTGGGACGGCTTGGATCGAGCGTCGGCGGCGGCGTCAGCGTCAATGTTCCGATCGGCGCCTATGTCTCGGTCGAGCCCGGCATGGAATGGCGAAAGCTGAACATCGCCGCGACCAGCCCGCTGCTCGAAGTCGCTTCCGTGCAGAACACGGGGTCGCAATGGACCGCGAGCCTTGCGGCGCGCTGGGCGGCGACCGGCAGGCTGACCTTCGACGGCAAGATGCTGTGGGGCCGCAATTCGTCCTTCACTTCGGCGCTGACGTCGCGACGTTTCGGGCTCGAGGCGTCCGCCCGCTACGAATTCGACGCCCCGTGGTCCAGCATCGGCTGGCGCTGGTCGGCGTCGCCGTTCGTGCGATACGCGGAGATCCGGTTCGGCGCGCCCGACGTCTTCGTCGACTCGCTCGTGACGCGCGTGGATCGCCAATGGCGCGTGGGCGCGCAGCTCGACATGCCGATCAGCCAGATGTTCGGCGTCGCGGCGCTCATCCAGTACACGCGAAACAATTCGAGCCTGCCGAATTACCGCTCCAGCGCCTGGTCCGCGCTGGTCGGTCCGACGCTGCGGTTCTGAGGAGGTCGACATGACGTTTCGTTCCTCCGCGCTCCCATGGCTGCTCGCCTGCGGCGTCGCGCTGTGTGCGACGGCGGGTCAGACGCAGACCGTGGGCAATGTCGGCGCGGTCAATCAGGACGCCAGCAGCCAGCCGCCTGGCGGCTCCAAGCGCAAGCTGACGCTCGGCGCTGGCGTCGTGCAGCGCGAGATGGTGCAGACGGACGCCAACGGCTCGGCGCAGATCGCCTTCACGGATCGGTCCGCGCTCAACATCGGCCGGAATTCGACGGTCGTGATCGACAAGTTCGTGTTCGATCCGGCCTCCGGCGCAGGCGAGATGACGACGACGTTGACGCGCGGCGTTCTGCGCTTCGTGGGCGGCAAGGTCAGCCACGACACGGGCGCGACCATCCGCACGCCGTCTGCGACGATCGGCGTGCGCGGCGGCGTCGTGACGATGGGCAACGACCAGTCGGGCGCGCTGCACATCATTCTTCACTTCGGGTCGGCCATGGTTCAAACGCCCGGCGGCGTGGTCGGCCTGAACCGCTCGGGCTTCGAGACGGTGATACCCCCCGGCGGAGCGCCGACGCCGCCGCAGCGCGTCGATCCTGCGACGCTGGCCGCATTCATGGCGAGCCTCACCAGCGGCAACGGGCAGACGGGCGGAGCGCGGCACCTGCCGAACAATACCGATGCGGCGCGGTTCGGCGTCGGCTCGCCGCGTCTTTCGGGTCAGCCGCTCAATTACGATTTGCCGGGCGTGCGCGACGATCTGGTCCGCGGTCAGACGTTGACGCGGTCGCCGCTCGGGCGAGAGGAAACCAGCAGCTATCCGGGCTCGTATCGGCCGTAGCAAAAGAAAAGCGGCCGGCTGTCGGCCGGCCGCCTGTTCTTTTGGAGCCGAGGGCCGCGCCCCGTCTCCTGTCAGGTTGCAGCAGGCCTCAGCCCGTCGCCTGCAATCCGGACTTCATGGGCACGACATTGTGCAGGCGGTCGGCGCTCTCGAAGAACTTGCGCAGATTGCGCGCCGCCTGACGGATGCGCTGCTCGTTTTCGACGAGCGCCAGACGCAGGTAATCGTCGCCGTGCTCGCCGAAGCCGATGCCCGGCGCGACCGCGACGTCAGCCTTCTCGATCAACAGTTTCGAAAATTCGAGCGAGCCGAGATTCTTGAACTGCTCGGGGATCGGCACCCACGCGAACATCGACGCCGCCGGCGCAGGGATCGGCCAGCCGGCCTGCGCGAAACTCTCGACCATGACGTCGCGGCGCTTCTTGTAGGTCGCCCGCATCTCCTTGATGCAATCGTCGGGGCCGTTGAGCGCCGCCGCAGCCGCGACCTGAATCGGCGTGAAGGCGCCGTAATCGAGGTATGACTTCACGCGGCCGAGCGCGGCCAGCAGCCGCTCGTTGCCGACCGCAAAGCCCATGCGCCACCCGGCCATCGAATAGGTCTTCGACATCGAGGTGAACTCGACGGTGCATTCGAAGGCGCCGGGCACCTGCAGCACCGACGGCGGCGGATTGCCGTCGAAATAGACTTCCGAATAGGCGAGATCGGACAGGATGAAGATGTCGTGCTTCTTAGCGAACGCGACGAGATCCTTGTAGAAGTCGAGCGAGGCGACCATCGCCGTCGGGTTCGAGGGATAGCAGACGACCACCGCGATCGGCTTCGGGATGGAGTGCATGATCGCGCGCTCGAGCGCGACGAAGTATTCCGGCGTAGGCTCCGCCGGCACGGAGCGGATCACGCCGCCGGCCATCAGGAAGCCGAAGGCGTGGATCGGATACGAGGGATTGGGCACCAGAACGACGTCGCCCGGCGCGGTGATCGCCTGCGCCATATTGGCGAAGCCTTCCTTGGAGCCGAGCGTGGCCACGACCTGCGTATCCGGGTTCAGCTTCACGCCGAAGCGCCGCTCGTAATAGGCCGCCTGGGCGCGACGAAGGCCCGCAATGCCCTTCGAGGCGGAATAGCGGTCGGTGCGCGGCTTGCCGGCCGTCTCGATCAGCTTGTCGACGACATGCTTGGGCGCCGGCAGATCCGGGTTGCCCATGCCGAGGTCGATGATGTCGGCCCCGGCGTTGCGAGCCTGCGCCTTAAGCCGGTTGACCTGCTCGAAGACGTAAGGCGGCAGACGCTTGACGCGATAGAAGTCCGACATTTCTTTCTGGCTCTCTTCTTGAAGCGCTCGCCGCGGGGCGGCGCAAAGCGATGTTTAGTGCGAAATCGCGGCGGTTTGAATTGCCAAATCGCCGTGGAGCCCGGCTAATTCGCCGCTGCGCGCTTCGCCGGACGGCGCGCGGCGGGTCTAGCGGCGCCGAAAGCTCGCGCCGCCTTGGCCCGGTTCGCGGCCGCGGCTGCGTCGAATTTCTTCAGGCTGCCGGCGAGTTCGTCCGGCGTCATACGCTTGGGCCGCGAGGGCTCCTGGCCGGTCAGCGGCGTGAAATTCATCTGGCCGTCGGGCGCGCGGCTGTTCCTGACGAAGTCCGGCATGTCTTTGGGCGGCGCGGTCGGACGCCATTTCAGCATGTTCGTGACCGGATCGTCCCCGACCCTGGCTTCCTGGGCGTGAACCGGGCCGAGAGCGCAAACGAAAACGATCGCCGCGGCCTGCGCCGTGCGAGCGAAATTCAACCCGAGGGGGCTCGTCTGCGAGCGATCCGACATGCTGCGCTTGTCTCGAATTTGTCGTTCTACACCGATTTGATCATTACGCTGTTGCGTGAATAAACCCATATTATGTCTGAAACGGGATTGGCGCGACCAATCCCTCACGGGATTCGAACGGGAGGAATAAATGGCGCAGACCAAGGGTGCGGAAGGCGCGGAAAGGAAGACGCGCGCCGCACGGGCGGGCGTCGCGCGCAAGGCCGGGACGGTCGGCGGCGCGCCCGCTAAAGCGAGGCCGAAGAAGGTTTCCGACGACGCCGAGATGACCCCGGCGGCGGCGGCGCACGCCGAAATCATCGAAGCGTTGACGGCGGCCAAGGCGCAGCCCAGCGAAACCCCCAAGCCCAAACCGGCGGCGGCGCCTGCGCCGGCCAGCCCGCAACCGGCGGGCGGCGAACCGATCGCTGCGACCATTCCGAATTTCGAACGTCTCGCGCAGAACGCCACCCGGATGATCGAGGAAGGATCGCGCGTGATGGCCGCGTATATGCGGCCTCTCGAATCGGGCGAGAACCCGAACAACGCGACCAATGAAATCGCCGACGCCATTCGCTCGCTCGGCAAGGTCGCCGAATACTGGCTGAAGGATCCGGCGCGGACGCTCGAGGCGCAAGCCGCCATCAGTTCGAAATTCGTGGACCTTTGGGGCAAGACGCTGCGGCGCATGACCGGCGAGACGGTCGAGCCGGTGGTGCCCTACGATTCGCACGACAAGAGATTTTCCGATCCGCAATGGCGCGAGAGCCCGGTGTTCGACTTCATCCGGCAGGCCTATGCGATGACTGTCGACTGGGCGAACGATCTCGTCGCGCGCGACGACGAACTCGATCCGCTCGCCCGCGCCAAAGCCTCATTCTATGTGCGGCAGGCGGCGAGCGCGCTGTCGCCGTCGAACTTCATCGGAACGAACCCCGAGCTGCTTCGGACGACCTTCAAGGAAGAAGGCGAAAACCTGGTCCGCGGGCTGCACATGCTCGCCGAGGACATCGAGGCCGGCAAGGGCGTGCTGCGGCTGCGGCAATCCGATTCCACCAAGTTCCGCCTCGGCGAGAACATGGCGATCACGCCGGGCAAGGTGGTCTGGCGCAACGACCTGATCGAGCTTCTGCAATACGCGCCGACGACCGAGAAGGTCTACAAGCGGCCGCTGCTGATCACGCCGCCCTGGATCAACAAGTTCTACATTCTCGATCTGAATCCCGAGAAGAGCTTCATCAAGTGGTGCGTGGACCAGGGATTGACGGTGTTCGTGATCTCCTGGGTCAATCCGGACAGCCGTCATCGCAACAAGGGCTTCGACGCCTATATGCGCGAAGGGATATTCGAGGCGCTCGAGGCGATCGAGACGATCACCGGCGAGCGGCAGGTCTCGACCATCGGCTATTGCGTCGGCGGGACGCTCATGGCGGTGACGCTCGCCTATATGGCCGCGATCGGCGACGACCGGATCGCCTCGACGACGTTCTTCACGACGCAGGTCGACTTCACCGATCCCGGCGAACTCAAGGTGTTCACCGACGACGCCACGATCCGAAACGTCGAATCCGACATGGCCTCGACCGGCTATCTCGACGGATCGCGGATGGCCAACGCATTCAACATGCTCAGGCCGACCGACCTGATCTGGTCCTACGTGGTCAACAATTACATCAAGGGCCAGGCGCCGATGGCCTTCGATCTCCTGACGTGGAATTCCGACTCCACGCGCATGACGCAGGCCAATCATTCTTTCTATCTGCGCGAGTGCTACCTCAAGAACAGCCTTGCGAAGGGCGAAATGATGGTGGACGGCGTCAGGCTCGATCTGCGCAAGGTTACGATTCCGATTTACGACCTGGCGGCGCGGGAAGACCACATCGCGCCGGCGAAATCGGCTTTCAATGGCGCGAAATTGTTCGGGGGGCCGGTGCGTTACGTGATGGCCGGGTCCGGCCATATCGCGGGCGTCGTCAATCCGCCGTACAAGCCGAAATACCAGTACTGGACCGGGGCGAGGCCGGAGGGCGCTTTCGAGGACTGGGTGAAGGCCGCGACCGAGCGCCCCGGCTCGTGGTGGCCGAACTGGCTGGAATGGATGAAGGCCAACGCGCCGGAAATGGTTCCGGCGCGCGAACCCGGCGGCGGGAAACTCCCTGTGCTCGGCGATGCGCCCGGCGAATATGTGAAGGCGCGGTGCTGACCCGGAACAGTCGGCTCCACGCTCCCAATCGCGTCAATCGCGGGCGTTCCAGTTGGACGCCATTACGCGGCGCATCAGTTCGCGCTCCATGCCGTCGGTGAGCTTGCCTCCCGTCTGCAGGAAGAAGTCGCGGCCGATCGCCGCCTCGTCGGCGGCGTCGCCCCAAGCGGCGAGCCAGCCGGCGACCCGTCCGGGAATCCGGGCGATGCGAAGCAGAAGATCCGTGTGGGCGGGCGTCGCGCCCGCCGTCGGTAGAGGAATTTCGCGCGTATCGCAGACATAAGCCATGGCGGCCTCCTGACACTCCGCCGCGATGAACGAGAAATGTTCGTCGGCGGCGCTTTCCATTGCGACAATCCGCCTTAAAATGTCTGGCGACAAAGGATAATGCTTCGGACGACAGTTGAGATTTTCTCGTGAGTAGACCCCTGCCCCCGCTCAATGCGCTCCGCGCTTTCGAAGCGACCGCGCGCCACCTGAGCATGGCGAAAGCAGCGGACGAGCTGAACGTAACGCCAGGCGCGCTGAGCCATCAGATTCGCGGGCTCGAGGCGTCGTTGGGTCTGGCGCTGTTCGAACGCGGCGTGCGCTCGATCGCGCTGACGAGCGCCGGGGCTCGTCTCTATCCCGGCCTGCGCACGGCCTTCCTGCACATGCGCGAAGCGGTCGAGGCGCTTGGCGAGGCCGATCGCGAACGCGTGCTGGTCGTCAGCGCCCTGCCCGGCTTCACTGCCAAGTGGCTCGCCCCGCGGCTCTACCGCTTCGCTGCCGCGCATCCCGACGTCGACGTGAGGGTGTCGACGACAGGCGCGCTCGCCAATTTTCGGACGGACGGCGTCCATGTCGCCTTGCGCAGTCGCCCCGTCGATTTCTCCTCCGATCCCGAATTGGTCGTCGAGCGACTGTTCGAGGTGGCCTACATGCCGGTGTGCAGCCCGAAACTGATCGAGCGGCTCGGCCCCTTCGAGACGCCGGCGGCGTTGCGCCGCGCGCCGCTGATCCACGACGATTCGCTCGCCACCTGGACGAGCGTGATCGGCTGGGACGAATGGTTCGCGCGGGCGGGCGTCGACGACGTCGACCTGTCGCGCGGCCTGCGTTTCTCAAGCGCGGACCATGCCCTCGACGCCACCGTTGAAGGCGCGGGCGTGCTGCTTGCGTCAGACGTCCTCGCCTACGACGAATTGCGCACCGGCCGGCTCGTGGCGCCATTCGATCTCAAAATGCCTTCAGGGCGCGTCTATTGCTTCGTTTGTCCCAAGCGGCTTGCGGAGCGCGCGAACGTTCGCGCGTTCCGCGATTGGGCGAAAGCCGAGGCGGCGGCGATGCAATGGTCGGCCTGTCCTTCGCCGCTGTCGGTCGCGACGACCGTCGGGGGCGTGGTGAAAACAACGGCGCCGTCCAGCTAATTTTCCGGCGGGGCGCCCGCCGCGAGGGCGCCGCGCCCTGGTTTGATGCGCGCGCGACAGTCGCATCGATCTCCCACGCCCAAGCCTAAGGCGCCCAATTGGCGCGCAATTCACGCATTTTTCATGATTTCGGCCGGATCGCCGCGAAAACAGGCGCCTCGATGGTGCGTTGCACAAGATTGGCGCCGGGATTGCTACGTCGTCGCAGGGGCGCGCAGCGCACGGCCGCGCGCGCCGATCTGACAAACAAGAGGCGGAGACATATGGCTTATCTGGCCCCTTCGGAATTTGCGACCAAGATGGTCGACGCTGGCGAATCCAAGATCTTCATGTCGACTCGCGACACGGTGATCCGCGCCTATATGGCCGGCGCGATCCTCGCGCTGGCGGCGTGGATGGCGGTGACGATCAACGTCAACACCGGGCAGCCGCTCGCGGGCGCGATGCTGTTCCCCGTCGGCTTCATCATGCTCTATCTGCTCGGCTTCGACCTGCTGACCGGCGTGTTCGTGCTCGCGCCGCTCGCGTTGTTCGACAAAAGGCCGGGCGTCACGGTCGGCGGCGTGCTGCGCAACTGGGGTCTCGTCTTCCTCGGGAATTTCGCGGGCGCGCTGACGGTCGCGTTCATGATGGCCTATGTGACGACATTCGGCTTCACGCAGGAAGCCGACAAGGTCGGCAAGGTCATCGGCAACGTCGGCGAGGCGCGCACGCTGGGCTACGCCTCGCACGGCTTTGCGGGCATGCTCACGCTGTTCATGCGCGGCATGCTCTGTAACTGGATGGTGTCGACCGGCGTGGTCGGCGCGATGATCTCGACCCATGTGAGCGGCAAGATCATGGCCATGTGGATGCCGATCTTCCTGTTCTTCTACATGGTGTTCGAGCACTCGGTGGTGAACATGTTCCTGTTCCCGGCGGGCCTGATGCTGCATGCGCCCTTCTCGGTCATGGACTATTTCATCTGGAACGAGATCCCGACCGCGCTCGGCAATCTCGTGGGCGGCCTCGCCTTCACCGGCCTGACGCTCTACGCCACGCACGTCCGCACGCTTCCGAAGCGCAGCGCGCCGGCGCAGGCGATCGCCGCCGAATAATCGGCGCCTAGGCGGCATCGGGCCTCGTTCCTTGCGGAACGGGGCCTTTTTCACGAGATTGCGACTATGAACGCGCGCCTCCGGGTCTCGATCGGACAGCATTCGGACAAGGGCCGGAAGCCGGTCAATCAGGACTTCTATGGCGCGATCTCGCCCGACGAGCCCGACCTCAGCCTCAAGGGCGCGGCGCTCGCCCTCGCCGATGGCGTCAGCTCCAGCGAGGTCAGCCAGATCGCCGCGGAATCGGCGGTCAAAGGCTTTCTGACGGACTATTACTGCACGTCGGAAGCCTGGTCGGTGAAGACGTCTGCGCGGCGCGTGATCGCCGCGTCGAACTCATGGCTGCATGCGCAAAACCAGCGCAGCTTTCGCACCTACGAGAAGGATCGCGGCTACGTCTGCACCTTCAGCGCCATGGTGCTGAAGGGCCGGCAGGCGCATCTGTTCCACATCGGCGATGCGCGCATCTTTCGGGTGTCCGGCGCAGCGCTGGAGCAACTGACCAACGACCATCGGGTCATTCTGTCGTCGGTCGAGAGCTATCTCGGCCGCGCGCTCGGCGTGAACGCGCAGGTCGAGATCGACTACCGCGTCGAGGCGATCAATCCAGGCGACGTCTTCGTGCTGGCGACCGACGGCGTCTACGAATTCGTCGACAGCGCCTTCGTGACCGGCGCGATTTCAAGCGCCGCCGATCTCGACGCCGCAGCCCGCGCGATCGTCGAGGAAGCGCTGCGCCGCGGAAGCGACGACAATCTGACGATCCAGATCGCGCGCGTCGAACAGGTGGCGACCGGCGCCGCCGACGACGCGTTGCAGTCGACCTCGGACCTGCCGCCGGCGCCGCTGCTCGAAGCGCGCAGCCTGTTCGACGGCTATCGGATCGTGCGCCAGCTTCATGCTTCCGCGCGCAGCCACATCTATCTCGCCGAAGACATCGAATCCGGACAGGTCGTCGCGCTCAAGACGCCATCCATCGATCTGCGCGACGACAAGGCGTACCTGAAGCGGTTCATGCTCGAAGAATGGGTCGCGCGCCGCGTCTCCAGCGCCTTTGTGCTCAAGCCGAGCCCGATCGCGCGCAAGCGCAATTTCCTCTACGTGGCGTTCGAATTTGTCGAGGGGCAGACGCTCGCTCAGTGGATGCTCGATCACCCGAGACCCGAACTCGAGAGCGTGCGCGCGATCGTCGATCAGGTCGCCAGAGGCCTGACCGCTTTCCATCGCAAGGAGATGATCCACCAGGACCTCCGACCGGCGAACATCATGATCGACCGCACGGGAACGGCGAAGATCATCGATTTCGGATCGACGCGCGTCGCGGGCGTCGCGGAGACGGCGCAAGCCGCGGTCAACGCGGAAATCCTCGGGACGGTGCAATATACCGCGCCCGAATATTTTCTCGGCCAGGGCGGATCGGCGCGCGCGGACGTCTATTCGCTCGGCGCGATCGCCTATCACATGCTGACCGGACGCCTGCCCTATGGCGCGCAGGTCTCGCACATCAGGACGCCCGCGCAGGCCAGGAAGCTCGTTTACACGCCGATCGCCGACGTGAGCCACGATCTGCCGCTGTGGGTGGACGGCGCGTTGCGCAAGGCGCTGCATCCCGATCCGGAGCAGCGTTTCGCCGAACCCGCCGAATTCGCCTACGCGCTGCGCAATCCGGTGATCGATAGCGAGCCGACGCGCCTCATCGATCGCGATCCGCTGAAATTCTGGAAGATCGTGTCGGCGCTTCTGGGCGCAGCGGTCGTGGCGCTGCTCTTTCTCTTGACGATGCGGCGCTAGGTCAGTTGCGACAGCGGACGTAGGCCTTGCCGTCCATCTTCATCCTGGTCCGGTCACGCGCCGCGATCGTCACGCTTTCGCGCCGGCCATCTCGGTTCGCCGTGTAGTCGTCCCAGAATTCGAAGCAGAGCAGCGACAGTTTCGCGCCTTTGGCCGAGCGCTCGACGTCTTCGATCCGGCAATGATGCTCGTACTGGTCGAACAACGGCGCCGGCTTGCCGTTTTCCTTGCCCGACAGGTTGATCAGCACTCCCGAACCCGGTCCCTCGCGGTTGCGGCATTCCCGCGCCGTTCGCGCCCATGCGCCTTCGAAAAACTCAGCTGCGAAGCCCGCCGTGGCGCACGAGGCCAGAAGCGAGGCGGAGATGGCCAGCGGACGGATCATCGAAGCCCCCGTTCGACAACGCGGCGCGCTTGCTCATGACACGCCGAATGCGCATGATGATTTTACAAACATGTCAGCGCAATGGCGCAAGAAGGAGCTAGGCGTCCGATGAAACTCGTCCGTTACGGCAAGGCCGGAAAAGAAAAGCCCGGCGTGATCGACGCCAAGGGCAAGCTGCGCGATTGCTCGGACATCGTGTCGGACTGGGCGGGCGACGAACTCGCGCACAAGCACGTCAAGAAGGTCGCCAAGGCGCTGAAGAAGGATGAGCTGAAAGCCGTCTCCGGCTCTCCGCGGATCGGCGCCTGCGTCGGACGGCCCTGCAATTTCATCGCGGTGGGCCTGAACTACGCCGACCACGCGGCCGAGACGAACATGCCGATCCCGGCCGAGCCGATCCTGTTCAACAAGGCGCCGAATTGCATCGTCGGCCCGAACGACGACGTCGTCATCCCCAAGGGCTCCAAGAAGAGCGACTGGGAGGTCGAACTCGGCGTCGTCATCGGCAAGCGCGCGTCCTACGTCTCCGAGGACGAGGCGCTCGATCATGTCGCCGGCTATTGCCTCGCCAACGACGTGTCGGAGCGCGAGTTCCAGCTGGAGCGCGGCGGCAACTGGATGAAGGGCAAGAGCGCGCCCACCTTCGGCCCGCTCGGCCCCTGGCTCGTGACGCCGGACGAAGTCGGCGACGTGCAGAACCTCGGCATGTGGCTCGACGTCAACGGCGCGCGCATGCAGACGGGCTCGACCAGGACGATGATCTTCGGGGTGAAGAAGATCGTCTCCTACATCTCGCAATTCATGACGCTGGAAGTCGGCGACGTGATCGTCACCGGCACGCCGCCCGGCGTCGGCGCCGGCAAGAAGCCGCCGGTGTTCCTGCAGGCCGGCGACACGATGCGGCTCGGCATCGACGGGCTCGGCGAACAGGCCTGCCGGGTGGTGGCGTACGGCGAAGACTGAGAGCCGGGGCTCAAAGCCCCAGCATCAGCTCCACGTTCTGGACGGCCGCGCCTGACGCGCCCTTGCCGAGATTGTCGAGCCGCGCGATCAGCACGGCTTGCCGGCGGCTCTCGCTGCCGTAGACCATCAGCTCCAGATCGTTCGTGCCGTTGAGCGCGAGCGCGTCGAGCCGGCCGGATGCGTCGGGATGCACGACCCGGACGTAGCGCTGGCCGCTGTAACGCTTCTGCATCGCGGCCTCGAGATCGGCGGCCTTCGGCTTGGTGGGCAGCGCATCGAGTTGCAGCGGGACGCAAACCAGCATGCCCTGCCGGAAATTGCCGACGGAGGGTACAAACAGCGGCCGCGCGGTCAGACCCGACCATCTGACGATTTCAGGGATGTGCTTGTGTTCGAGCCCGAGCCCGTAGGCTTCGAACAACGGCGCCTTGTGGGTCTCGTAGGCTTCGATCATCTGCCGCCCGCCGCCCGAATAGCCTGACACGGCGTTGATGGTCAGCGGCCAGTCGGCCGGAATCAGGCCAGCGTCGACCAGCGGTCGAAGCAATGCGATGGCGCCGGTCGCATAGCAGCCGGGATTCGAAACCTTGCGCGCCCGTTTGACCGCATCGCTCTGGCCGTCGGCCAGTTCCGGGAAGCCGTAAGTCCATCCCTCCGCGACGCGATGGGCGGTGGAGGCGTCGAGCAGCCGCGGCCCGTCCGCGCCGAGGCTTTCGACGATGGCGGCCGTTTCCTTCGCCGCGTCGTCGGGAAGGCAGAGGATCGCGAGATCGACCGACGCCAGCAATTCGGTCTTGGCGCCGGGGTCCTTGCGATGCTCGGGATCGATCGAAACCAGCTCGACGCCGGCGTGCGGCCCGAGCTTTTCCCGGATCTCGAGCCCGGTGGTGCCGGCTTCGCCGTCGATGAAGATTCTTGCGGCCATGGAGCGACCCTGTTGGTTTGGATGCGAAAATAGTGACGAACGGCGCGCATGTCGCGCGTCCGGATCAAGGATCCGGGATTTGACGCCGGGTCAGCGTCGGTTCTTGCGGAACGGGGTCGTCATGGCGGCTTGATGCGCGAGAGCCGCCGTCATGTCAATTGTCGACCGCATCGGCGTCAATTTCGACGCCGCCGCGTTCCATGACCGCCAGCAGGCGTCGCGCGCCGAAACGATCGCTCGGATCGAGCCGCGCCGCCTGCGCGACGGCCTCGCGCCCCTCCTCCACTGCGCCGAGGCGCGCGCGGCAATAGCCCCAGGCGATGAGCGCCTGCAAATAGCGTCCAGGCGCGCGGGCGAGAGCGGCGAAATCGGCGTGATCCGGCGCGACCGATCGCCAGTCCGGCGGCAGGCCGAGGTCTGCGGCGAACATGCTGATACAAACCGCGGCATGGTCCGCCGCCGGCGCGTAATCGTGGTTGTAGAAGTGAAACTTGTAAGCGGCCATCCGCACGTCGACATCGTCGGGCGCAAGCGCGAGCGCCGCGTCGATCGCCTTGCGGGCGTCTTCGGACCGGGTTCTGGCGGCGCGCGCGCCCTCGAGCGCGATCGAAGCGGCGTGTTGTCGGGATTGCGACGGCGGAGGACCCATAGGCGCGCCCATGCAGATTTCATTCCTCGCGCGAAAGCTGCCCGGCAGTTGCCAAATTCATGGCGATGCGATCAAACCGGCCGGCAGGGCCGCGCCAGGACGCGCAAAGGAGAGGCGGATGCCTTCAACGCTGTTTCAGTTCGGCGAACGTCGGCCGGAATTCGACATTGCCGTCCTCAACGAACGCGCGGTGCGCGCAGCGGCGGGCATTCTGTTCGTTTTCGCACTGACGACGTTCATGCAGGCGTTTCAGAACGGCAATTTCCATCCGACCCGCATCTTCGTCATCGCGTTCATGATCGATTTCGCGATCCGGCTGTTCGTCAATCCCGCCTACGCGCCGAGCCTGATCGTCGGGCAATGGATCGTGAACGGCCAGCAGCCCGAATGGGTCGGCGCGCCGCAGAAGCGCTTCGCCTGGGGCATCGGTCTGGCGCTCGCCGTCGCCATGTTCTTCCTGATGGTGATCGGCCATGTGGTCGGCCCCATCAACATGCTGGTCTGCGGAACCTGCCTGCTATTGCTGTTCTTCGAGACCTCGTTCGGTATCTGCATCGGCTGCAAGATCTACAACATGCTGCCCGGCGCACGGGCGCAGCTCTGCCCGGGCGGCGCCTGCGAAATTCCGGTCGCCGCGCCGCCGGCCATCGACCGCCGCAAGGGAGCGGTTCTGGCCGCTTTCGCCGTCGCCATGGTCGCGGTGATCGCGCTGCTCGACCGACGGCCGGTGCGTCCGGCGTTCTACGTCGCGCCGAAGCCCGGAGCGAGCGCCGAGGAAGAAGCCGCGCGCTGCACGCCGCCGGCCTTCGCACGAGCGATCGGCCACGAGGAGACCTGGAAGCGCCACAACAATTGCCTCTGACGCGGTTTTGACGCGTCAGACCGCGCGCGTGAGGCTCGCGGACAGATCCGGGCGCTGGTTCATCGTCTGGAAGACGACGCAATAGCGCTCGGTGAGTTTCAGCAACGTATCGAGCTTGTCCTGCGGCGCGTCGGCGTCGACCTCGAACTTCAGGCGGATCGCCGAAAACCCGACGGCCGCGTCCTTGGCGACGCCGAGTGTGCCGCGCATGTCGAGATCGCCTTCGGCCGTCACCTTCGCCGAGCGCAACGGGATTTCAAGCGCGGTCGCCACCGCCTTCATGGTGACCCCGGCGCAGGCGACCAGCGCCTCCAGCAGCATGTCGCCCGAACAAAGCTCCGCGCCGGAGCCGCCAGCAAGCGGATGAAGGCCGGCGGCGGCGAGCGCCCTGCCCGTCTCCAGATTGCAGGCGATTTTTTGGTCGTCGAGCGTTCCAGAGGCCTTCAGCGTGATGGTCGCCGCGCGATCGTCGGCGCGGTATTTCGCTTTCAGCGGCTCCTGCAATTGCTTCAGCGCAGCGGCGTCCATGGCGCTCCTCCCGATATGTGACCAGCATAACGCGCTTGCGCCAAAGCAAAAGGGCGACCCGAAGGCCGCCCTTGATGCTTGCGTTCTGGCCGCTCTCGCTCTGGCTTGCGCCAACCGCTCGAGCGACTGCGCGAAATCAGCGCTTCGAGAACTGGAAGCTCCGGCGCGCCTTGCGCTTGCCGTACTTCTTGCGCTCGACCACGCGGCTGTCGCGGGTCAGGAAGCCTTCCTTCTTGAGCGCGGGGCGAAGCTCCGGCTCGAAGTTGGTCAGCGCCTTGGCGAGGCCGTGACGCACGGCGCCCGCCTGGCCCGACAGGCCGCCGCCGGCGACCGAGACCATCAGGTCGTACTGGCCGACGCGGTTGGCGACCACCAGCGGCTGGGCGATGATCATGCGCAGCACCGGGCGGGCGAAGTACACGTCGAGCTCGCGGCCGTTGACGGTGGTCTTGCCCGTGCCGGGCTTGATCCACACGCGGGCGACGGCGTCCTTGCGCTTGCCGGTGGCGTAGGCGCGGCCGTATTTGTCGACCTTCTTCTCGTAGACCGGGGCTTCGGGGGCCGCCGCCGAGGTCTGGAGTTCGGACAGGGAGGAAAGCGTCTCGGCCATATCAGGCGCTCCGGGCGTTCTTGGAATTCATGGCGGCGACGTCGACCGTCACCGGGTTCTGGGCGGCGTGCGGATGCTCCGCGCCCTTGTAGACGCGCAGATTGCCGAGCTGCTTGCGGCCGAGCGGGCCGCGCGGAAGCATGCGCTCCACGGCCTTCTCGAGAACGCGCTCGGGGAAGCGGCCGTCCAGGATGAACTTGGCGGTGCGCTCCTTGATGCCGCCGGGATAGCCCGTGTGATGGTAGTAGACCTTCTGCTCGCGCTTGCGGCCGGTCAGAACCACCTTGTCGGCGTTGATGACGATGACGTTGTCGCCGTCGTCCATGTGGGGCGTGAAGGTCGCCTTGTGCTTGCCGCGCAGGCGCATGGCGATGATGGTGGCGAGGCGGCCGACGACCAGTCCCTTGGCGTCGATCAGCAGCCACTTCTTTTCGATATCGGCGGGCTTGGCCGAATAAGTCTTGCCGTACATTGCGGTGGTTTCCCTTTGGCCGCGAAACGAAGCGAACCGGCGCTTAGGTCAGGCAACCTGCGCCGGTTCGGATGGCGGGTGTATAGGGGATGGGGATTCCGGCGTCAATGCACTGGGCGAGTTCGCTTAGGAAAATCTGCGAAAATCGATTGCGGTATAATGATACCGCAAATCGAAACGATGCGAATGTCTGCAACAGGCGGAAAGCGGACAATCGACCGGCACGAACAATAACGCGCACAGAGCGGTGACGGGGCAACAAAATCGGATCCGCCGCCCCTCTTGCGCTCGCGCAAGGCGGATGCCGGAGCGGCGCCTTACGTTTTCTTTCATGCGCAATGTCGAATGGCGCGGTCTTTCTCGCGCAACGATGGTCTTCGCCGCGGTGCTCTGGAGCTTGGCCGCTGCGGCGCAGGAGTCCGGCGCGTGGGTGCTGAAGAGCGTCACCTACAACCAGCCCCAGCTTTCCGAGAGCCCGTGCTATCCCGGCCGCAGCGCCGCGCTGGCGGATGGTTCGGCGGTGTTTTCGCAAGGTTATGCGGATTGCTCCGGCGAAGGCCGCGTGAAGGGCGGCGAGCGGGCGCAGACCACCATCAAATGGCGCTTTTCAACAGGCTCGGCGCGCCTGCCTGCAGATGCGCCCCTCGTCGCGCATGTGACGATCCAGCGCGAGTCGAGCTCCGTTCCCTATTACGGCGGAGGAACGGCCTATTTCTACTTCCGCACGCAGAGCGCCGTCGGCGGCCTCGAACTGAAGGGCTTCCTCGGCGACCCGGCGCTGCCCAAGAGCGCTGAGCGCGACATAAAGCTCGAGCGAATCCCGCGCGGCCGCGACGGCGAAAAGCTGACGATGTGGATGAACGTCGGCGGCGAGAGCGGCATGGGCGACGTCTTCTACAATTATGAATTCAGCGGTAGCGCGCCCGCGCAGCCGACAACCGAAAAGGATCCCTCGGACCCTCGGTGCGGCGCCTACGGGCTCTCGGCCATGGCGCATGTGCGCGAGAACGTGAACCGCGGATGCGGCTTCACAGGCTCCCGATGGAGCCAGGCCTATCTCGATCATTTCGCCTGGTGCGAGTCGGCGGGCGTGAACGACGACGACCTGAAGCGCGAGACGGAAGCGCGCGCCTTGGCGCTGTCGCGCTGCAGGCCTGGCGCCGTGGCGCCGCACCGAGG
>CAZWJF010000015.1:0-75906 GCA_964634325.1 uncultured Rhodoblastus sp. | reverse complement strand
CTGCATCGCCATTCTCGCCGTCAGCGCGCGCCCGCGCGCCATAGCCCGCGAACCTGTGACGCTGTCGTCGGTGTTCTCCGGGCTCTCGTTCATCTGGAAGCGTCCCGTCATTCTAGGCGCGATCTCGCTCGATCTCTTCGCCGTCCTGCTGGGCGGCGTGACAGCGCTGTTGCCGATCTACGCACATGACGTTCTGGAAACGGGATCGCTCGGCCTGGGTCTCCTGCGCTCTGCGCCGGCGGTCGGAGCCGTGGCGATGTCGTTTGTGGTCAATCGCGGACTGGGCGCGCGCGTCGGCGAAAAGATGTTCATCGCAGTCGTCGTCTTCGGCGCGGCGATCGTCGTGTTCGCGCTCTCGCGCAACATGGCGTTGTCGCTGCTCGCGTTGGCGATCACGGGCGCCGCCGACAACGTCAGCGTCGTCATACGCTCGTCGCTCGTCCAGCTCGGCACGCCCGACGACATGCGCGGTCGCGTCAGCGCCGTAAACTCGCTGTTCATCGGCACATCCAACCAGCTCGGCGAATTCGAGTCCGGGATGGTCGCCGGACTGCTCGGCGCCGTCCCGGCGGGCGTGATCGGCGGCGCTGGAACGATCGCGGTCGCCTTCCTGTGGATGCGGCTGTTTCCGCAATTGCGCAGGGCCGACCGTCTGGCGGTGGAGGAGCGCTGATGCCAGATCCCGCCCGCGTGGCGACGCTCGCAGCCGATCCCAGATTCGCGGCGCTGCGGCGTTCGCTCGACGTCTACTACGGCGATCCCGCGCACGAGGCGCGCATGGACGCGCTCTATGGGCGCTTCGTTCGGCCGGGCGATCTCGTCTTCGACATCGGCGCGCATGTTGGCGACCGCATCGGGAGCTTTCGTCGCCTTGGCGCGAGCGTCGTGGCGCTCGAGCCGCAGCCGCTGTGCGCCGACGCGCTTGCGCGCCTCTATGGCGATGACCCGCACGTGGCGTTGCTCCGGGCCGCTTGCGGCGCGCGCGTCGAGAGCGTCACGATGCGCGTCAATTCCGCGAACCCGACCGTAACGACGGCCTCCGGCGCCTTTGTCGCCGCCGCTGACGGCGCGAAAGGCTGGGAGGGCCAGGTCTGGGATGCGGAAATCGAGGCTCCCTGCACGACGCTCGACGCGTTGATTGCGGCGCACGGCGCGCCGACCTTCGCCAAGATCGACGTGGAAGGGTTCGAGGCGGAGGTTCTCCAGGGACTCTCGCGACCGCTCGTCGCTCTTTCCTTCGAATTCACCACCATCCAGCGCGACGTCGCCTTCCGCTGCCTCGAACGCCTGACGCAGCTTGGGCCCTATCGCTTCGACCTCGCGATCGGCGAAAGCCAGAGGCTGGCGTTCGGGCGCTGGATCGCAGCCGACGAGATGGCCGCCCATATCGGCGGTCTGCCGCACGAGGCGAACTCCGGCGACGTTTATTGCGCGCTCGCGACGTGACCGCGCCTACCCGCGCTTGCCCCGCCACTTGCGCCGCCGGTCTGCGCCGGATTTCGGCGCCTGCGGCGTAACTGCGCCCGCTTCGACGCCTTCGCGATATTTCGTCAGCATCGTCGCGAATCCCTCGCGCAGCTTCGCATCGATTTCCGGCCTGCCCTCGATGGCCGACAGCGCGAGTCCGATCGCTTCGATGGTCGACAGGCTTTCGCGGCGCGGTTCGCGGCGCAGGTCTCCGTATAACGAGCGGCGTCTGGGCGCGAGCGCGAGGCGGCGCGCCTTCAGCACCCATGCATTGCGCCACCACAGCGTTTTCGCCTGCGCCCACGTGCCGTCGAAGACGACGACGCCTTTGATCCCCTTCAGCGCGCTGTCCTGATCGGGAAGAACCCCGCCCTTCTTGTCGAGCGCAACGACTTCGCGGCCCGGCGGCAGATCGGCAGGCTTCGTGGAGCCCAGATGCAGCACCGCCCATTCGGACGGCTCCGCCGACCGGCCCAGCGCTTTGGCGAGACTCGGCCAGGAAAGGCCGATCTTGAAAACCGCATTGGAAAGCTGGCGCGCCGCAAGCCGCGCCGTGCCAAGCAGCCGATCCTGCTCCTGCGGGTGCTGGAGGATGAGAACGCCGACCTTGTTGTCGACCGCCGGGACCGCCTCGCAGACGCACAGCGTCGCAGGCTTTCCGCAGTGCGGACAGGTTTCGGGGGCGGCCTCGATCGGCTGGGCGGCAGGAGCTTGGTCGGACATCGGCCCTCCTTAGCCGAGCCGGCGCCTATTAGCGAGCCGCAAGGCAGGCGAGCGCGGCGCGGTTGAGATCGCGGCGCAACGCGTCGAGATCGAGCGAGGGTCGGCCGCGCATCAGGCCGTGTGCGAAACCGCCGTAAACAAGGGTGAAGGCGAGCCGCGCCGCTTCCCCGGCGGATCGATCTTCTGGCCAATCGACCGCGCCTTCGACCAGCGCACGCCATTCGGCCGCGAAGTCATCGTAGGCGGAAAGGTAGTACTTCAGATCGCTCTTCTGGCGTTCCAGCAGGAAGTGCTGCGCCCATTCGTCGGGCGCAGCGGAATAGATGGCCGCCTGCGAGTCGATGGCGGCCGCGATCCCCTCGGCGAGCGTGTACGTTCCGAGGTCCGCGCGCCGCCGCGCAAGGGCGCGCAACAGTTCCTTGGTCCGCAGATGCACACAGGCGCGCGCCAGCGCGTCCTTGCTGTCGAAATATTCGTAAAACGTGCCCAGGCCGACGCCAGCGACCATCACGATTTCGCGGATCGTCACCTGCGGGTAGGGCTTTTCCGCCAAAAGCCGAACAAAGGCGTCGCGGATGGCGCGGGCGGTTTCCCGCGACCGGGACTGGACCGGCCTGCGCCGCAGCTTCTGCGTTTCTTCCGACCGTTTCGCCATGCACTCGACAATCCGAACACCTGCGCGCGTGGCGCAGGATATGATGGGCGAGACAAAAGCAGGAAACCAGCCGCTTCAGGCAAGGGGAAGATCGCCATGGAAACCGCCGCGCATCAGGCCGCCTCGCATGCAGACCACTACGGCGCTGTCACGCACGAGGTGCTCAACCAGCCGCATGAACTGGCCGACTACAATCTGTATTCGTCCGACCGCCCGCTGGCGGAAGCCGTCGTGCGCGAGGGCGCGCAATGGGCGGAAAACGACATCGCCGATTTCGGCGCCCGCATCGGCTCCGCCGACTATCTCGACCTCGGCGCGCAGGCCAATCGCCACCTCCCGGAATTCGACACGCACGATCGTTACGGTCGGCGCATCGATCTCGTCCGCTTTCATCCTTCCTATCACCAGTTGATGAAGACCTCGATCGAGGAGGGCCTTCACTCCTCGCCCTGGACCGATCCACGCAAGGGCGCGCATGTCGCGCGCGCCGCGCGATTCTACATGCACAGTCAGGTCGAGCCGGGCCACGGCTGCCCGATCAGCATGACCTTCGCTTGTGCGCCCGCGCTCGCGCAGCAGCCTGATCTCGCGAGAGAATGGCTGCCGAAGATTTTTGCGCGCGACTACGACCCGCGCAACGCGCCTGCCGACGAAAAGAACGGGGTCACCATCGGCATGGCGATGACGGAGAAACAGGGCGGTTCCGACGTTCGCGCCAATACGACCCGCGCCATTCCGCTCGGCGCGGGCGGGCCGGGCGGCGAGTATGAGCTGGTCGGGCACAAATTCTTCGTCTCGGCGCCGATGTGCGACGCATTCCTCGTGCTTGCGCAAGCGCCAGGCGGCCTGTCCTGTTTCCTCGTGCCCCGCTGGAAGCCGGATGGAACGAAAAACCCGCTTCAGGTGCAGCGGCTGAAGAAGAAGATGGGCAACGCTTCCAATGCGTCGAGCGAGACCGAATTGCGGGGCGCGCTCGGCTGGATGGTCGGCCCGGAGGGCCGTGGCGTGTCGACCATCATCGAAATGGTGGCGATGACGCGTTTCGACTGCATGATCGGCTCGTCCGCGATCATGCGCGCCGCGCTCGTTCAGGCGATCGATCATTGCGCGCAACGCGCCGCGTTCGGACGATTGCTGATCGACCAGCCGATCATGACGAACGTGCTCGCCGACCTTGCACTCGAGACCGAGGCGGCGCTGACGCTGACCATGCGCATCGCGCGCGCGCTCGACGACCGCGCTCAGGAGCACGAAGCCAATCTCATCCGCATCGGCTCCGCCATCGGCAAGTATTGGATCTGCAAGCGCACGCCGGGCGTCGCGGCCGAGGCGATGGAATCCATCGGCGGCTCCGGCGTCATGGAGGACGGGCCGATGCCGCGTCACTTCCGCGAAAGCCCGGTCAACGCCATCTGGGAAGGCTCGGGCAATGTGCAATGCCTCGACGTGTTGCGCGCCATGGGCAAGAGCCCGGAAACGCTGGACGCCTATTTCGCCGAAGTCGAGACAGCGAAAGGCGCCGACCGGACGCTCGACGCGCATATCGCCGCCTTGCGCGAGGACATGCGCAATGCCGACGACTTCGAGCTGCGCGCAAGAAATCTGGTGGACCGCCTGGCGACCGGCCTCCAGGCGAGCCTGCTGGTGCGCCACGCGCCGTCCTATGTCGCCGATGCTTTCTGCGCCTCACGCCTGGCCGCGCAAGGCGCGCATCAATACGGCGCGCTGCCGAAAGGCGTGGACTGCAAGGCGATCGTGACGCGCGCGCGGGCGCGGTAGGTCGTTTGGCCCTCTCCCCGCATGCGGAGAGAGGGAGAACCGCAGATCAATCCACCTTGCGGACAGCCCCCTTCGCCGCGCTGGTCGTCAGCGCCGCATAGGCTTTGAGCGCCGTCGTGATCTTGCGCGTACGCGTTTCCGCAGGCTTCCAGCCCTTGGCGTCCTGCGCCTTGCGGCGCTGCGCCAGCACGCCGTCTGAAACTGCGAGATTGATCGTGCGATTGGGAATGTCGATCTCGATCGTGTCTCCCGTTTCGACCAGGCCGATCGTCCCGCCCTCCGCCGCTTCCGGCGAACAATGGCCGATCGACAGACCCGACGTTCCGCCGGAGAAACGACCGTCGGTGACGAGCGCGCAGGCCTTGCCGAGGCCGCGCGACTTCAGATAGCTGGTCGGATAGAGCATTTCCTGCATGCCCGGCCCGCCGCGCGGACCTTCGTAGCGGATGATGACGACGTCGCCCGCCTTCACCTCGTTGCCCAGAATGCCCTTCACCGCCGCGTCCTGGCTCTCGTAGACGCGCGCGGGACCAGTGAACTTCAAGATGCTCTCGTCGACTCCCGCCGTCTTCACGATGCAACCGTCGAGCGCGATATTGCCGAACAACACGGCGAGGCCGCCGTCCTGTGAGAAGGCGTGCGTCTTGTCGCGGATCACGCCCTTCTGACGATCGAGATCGAGTTCGTCGAAGCGCTTGTCCTGGCTGAAAGCGACCGTGGTCGGAACGCCGCCGGGCGCCGCCCGGAAGAAAGTACGCACGCTGTCGCTATTGGTGCGTTTGACGTCCCACTTGTCGAGCGCGGCGGACAGCGAATCCGCATGCACGGAATGCGCGTCGCTGTTGAGCAGCCCCGCGCGGTCGAGTTCGCCGAGAATGCCGTAGATGCCGCCGGCATGATGCACGTCCTCGACATGCACGTTGGCGACGGACGGCGCGACCTTGCACAGGCACGGCACGCGCCGCGACAGCCGGTCGATGTCGGCCATGGTGAAGTCGACTTCACCCTCGTTGGCGGCGGCCAGCAGATGCAGCACGGTGTTGGTCGAACCGCCCATCGCGATGTCGAGCGTCATGGCGTTTTCGAACGCCTTGAAGCTCGCGATCGAACGCGGCAGCACGCGCGCGTCGTCCTGTTCGTAATAGCGACGGGCGAGATCGACGATCAGATGGCCCGCCTCCACGAACAGGCGCTTGCGGTCGGCGTGCGTGGCGACGATCGTGCCGTTTCCGGGCAGCGAGAGACCGAGCGCTTCGGTGAGGCAGTTCATCGAATTGGCGGTGAACATGCCCGAGCACGAGCCGCAGGTCGGGCAGGCCGAACGTTCGATGACCTGCACGTCCGCCTCGGACACTTTGTCGTCGGCTGCCGCCACCATGGCGTCGATCAGGTCGACCTTGTGCGGCTTGCCGGGCAGATTGACCTTGCCAGCCTCCATCGGACCGCCGGAAACGAAGACCGCGGGAATGTTGAGCCGCATGGCCGCCATCAGCATGCCGGGCGTGATCTTGTCGCAATTCGAGATGCAGACCATGGCGTCCGCACAATGCGCGTTGACCATGTATTCGACGCTGTCGGCGATGATCTCGCGCGAGGGCAGCGAATAGAGCATGCCGTCGTGGCCCATCGCGATGCCGTCGTCGACGGCGATCGTGTTGAACTCTTTCGCGACGCCGCCCGCGGCCTCGATCTCGCGCGCCACCATCTGGCCGAGGTCCTTGAGATGGACGTGGCCCGGCACGAATTGCGTGAAGGAATTGACGACCGCGATGATCGGCTTGCCAAAATCGCCGTCCTTCATGCCGGTGGCGCGCCACAGGCCGCGTGCGCCGGCCATGTTGCGGCCGTGGGTGGTGGTGCGGGAGCGATAAGCGGGCACGGGTCTCAAGCCTTCTGTTCTCAAGCCGAAATCGCCGAAGGCGGTCTCTGCCGTGGCATGTCAGGCGCCTCTTTTATTGCCTCGAAGGCCCGGAGCCAAGTTTTGTCTGTGCGGCGCCGCACTGGCCTTGCAAGGGAGCTTCTGCGACCTATGTCGTGTTCAGTCCGACGGGCGTGGGGGCGCCAGGAGGAGAAGATGGGCCAGTCTCAGACAACCGACGCCGGGCGCACGCAGCGCCCCTATGAAGTGCGCGTGAACGGCGCGCGTTTGGGCGCCTTCCGGGACGTTCGCGACGCCATCTCGTCGGCTCGCATCAAGAAGCGCGAGAGCCCGCGCGCCATGGTCGGCGTGGCGGACGTATCGACAGGACAGTTCCTGTTCGAAGTGGACGCCTGACCGTCTTGCACAGGTCGGCTGGCTCGTGGGAGGCTGCCGCGAAAGGGAGCCTCCGATGACCGACGATACGGCGTCTGCGCCCGATCTGGCGCCCATGCTGGAACGCCGCCGGATCGAGGCCGAAATTCTCGCGCAGGTTTACGAGACCGTAAAGGCGGCGCATGGCGTTGACGAAGCGCGCCGTGTGATCGGAGAGAGCGTGCGCCGCTCCGCGATTTCGCAAGGTCGCGCGATGGCGGAAGCGCAGGGCGGCGCGCCCGGCCTGAAAGGGTTCGAGGAGATCCAGCCGCTCTGGACGCGCGGCGGGACGCTGGAAGTCACGGTTCGCGAAGCGGGCGACAAGGTTTTCGCCTTCGACGTGACGCGCTGCCGCTACGCCGAAATGTATCGCGCGATGGGGCTCGCCGAAATCGGTCCCCTGCTCTCCTGCCAGCGCGATGCGTCGTTCTGCGAAGGCTACGACCCGCGGATCAAGCTCACGCGCACGGGCACGATCATGCTCGGCGCCAGTCGCTGCGATTTCCGCTACGAGAGCGAATGATCGCGGTCACTTCTTCAGGTGTCGCAGCGCCGCCGTCGATGTCGCGCGCGCGATCAAGTGTCCTTCCTCGTCCCGCAGCTCGCCTTCCAGGAAGGCAATGCTGCGACCCCATTTGGCGATCCACCCATAGGAACGATAAAGGCCGGGACTGGCGGCCGACAGAAAGCTCACCTTGATCTCGAGACTCGGTACGCCGACCGTGAAAGCCGATTTCGCGACGCAGGCGTGGGCCATGGCGGAATCGATCCAGCCCGTGACGATGCCGCCCTGCACGATGCCGCCCTTAGGATGGCCGTCGACCGAATGGCAATGGCGCGTCTCCGCCGTCCATTGCATGGTCACCCGCTCCAGCCCCTTGTCGTAGGCCACCACGCGTCCGCCAAGCGTATCCAGCACCGGCGGCTTCGTGCGCGCGAAAACCGCCAGTATCTCGTCTTCCGTCACCGACCGTCCCCTGCCCCGGAAATCCGTCCGCGCATTTTCGCCGCTTCGCGTCGCCGCGGCAATCGCGATGGCGCGACGCTGCATTGCAGGATTGGCGCAAGCGCGAGGCGCGCTCATAATTGCCGAAAGCAGCGGGGCGACATGACGACCACTATCTATGCGGCGCGCAAGATCATCACCATGAACCCGGCGCGGCCGACCGCGACGCATGCCGCGGTGCGCGACGGACGCATCCTCGGCGCGGGGACGCTCGATGAATTGACCGGCTGGGGCGAACACACGATCGATCGTCGCTTCGCGGACGCGATCCTCATGCCCGGCTTCGTCGAAGGCCACAGCCACGCCTTCGAAGGCGCGATATGGCGCCACGTCTATTGCGGCTGGTTCGACCGAATGGATCCGAACGGCAAGGTGTGGACGGGCGTTCGGTCGATCGACGCGGTTGTCGACCGACTTCTGGAAGAACAAGGCAAACTCGACGCGCCTGACGCGCCGCTGACCGGATGGGCGCTCGATCCCATCTATTTCGGCAATCGCCGCATGACCCGGCACGATCTCGACCGCGTCTCGCGCGACCGTCCGATCGGCGTGATGCACGCGAGTTTTCACATCCTCAACGTCAATTCGAAAGCGCTGGAGCTTGCGGGTCTGCTCCGCCCCGGCCTCAATAACCCCGGCGTGCCGCTCGGCGACGACGGCCTGCCGACCGGCGAAATGAAAGGCCCGGAGGCGATGGCGCCGGTCGCCGGGCACGTGGGGCTCGGCCGCTCGGTCATGGCCGGCGACGAAAAAGGTTTGCGTGATTTCGCGCGCCTGTGCGTGCGCACCGGCGTGACGACGGCGACCGATCTGGCGAACCAGCTTCAGCCGGACACGCTGGACATGATGCTCCGCGCGACGAATGACTCGAATTTTCCGGCGCGCATCGTGCCGCTGCGCCATTTCCTCGGCGTCGCGCCGAAGGACCTGATCGAGCATGTCGGCGCGCTCGCGAAGCGATCGACCGACCGTCTGCGTCTCGGGATCATCAAGATCGTGGTCGACGGTTCGATCCAGGGCTTCTCGGCGCGCCTGCGCTGGCCCGGCTACTACAACGGCGCAGGCCCCGGCCTCTGGTACGTCGCGCCCGCGCAACTCGCCGAGACGCTCGAACTGGCGCTCGCCGCCGGTCTGCAAGTCCACTGCCACACGAATGGCGATGAAGCGACGGACCTCGTGCTCGACACGATCGAGACCGCGCTGCGCAAGCATCCTTCGCCCGACCATCGCTTCACGCTCCAGCACTGCCAACTCGCCGACCGCGCGCAGTTTCGCAGAATGCGCAACCTCGGCATGTGCGCGAACCTCTTCCCGAACCACCACTTCTACTGGGGCGACGAACACTATTCGCTCACCGTCGGCCCCGAGCGCGCTGAACGGATGAACGCCTGCCGCACGGCGCTCGAGGTGGGCGTTCCGCTTGCGATCCATTCGGACGCGCCGGTTACGCCGCTCGGTCCACTGTTTACGGCCTGGTGCGCAGTCAACCGCCGCACCGCCAGCGGTCGCACGCTCGGCGCCTATGAGAGAATCTCCGTCGACGACGCCTTGCGGACGATCACGCTCGGCGCGGCCTACACCCTCAAGCTCGACTCCGAGGTCGGCTCGATCGAAACGGGCAAGCGTGCGGATTTCGCCGTCCTGCTGGACGATCCGACAGAGGTGGCGGCCGAGGCTCTCAAGGACGTGCGTGTCCGGGGCACCGTCCTGGGCGGGCGCGTCTTCGAGGCGGCGACGATTTGACCCTTCGCGCCCCGAAGACGACGCCGGCCACTGTCATCGGCGGCTATCTCGGCGCAGGCAAGACGACGCTCGTCAATCATCTGCTGCGCAACGCGCGCGGTCGCCGTATCGCCGTGCTCGTCAATGAGTTCGGCGCTCTGCCCATCGACGCCGATCTGATCGAGGGCGCCGACGACAGGGTGCTCGCCATCGCGGGCGGATGTATCTGCTGCGCGTTCGGCGACGACCTCGTCGCCACGCTGACGCAGGTCGCCAGTCGTGAGGACGTGGATCAGATTCTCATCGAAACCAGCGGCGTCGCGCTTCCCGGCGCCATCGTGCGCACGCTGCAACTCGTTCCGGCCCTCGCCCATGAGGCGACGCTCGTCGTCGTCGACGCTGAAACGGTTCGCGCTCAGGCGTCTGACAAATATCTCGGCGACACCATTCTCCGGCAGCTTGCGGACGCCGATCTTGTGATCGTCAACAAGATCGACCTTGCGCCCCGGATCGCGCGCGCGGATCTGGGCGCATGGCTCGCCGAAGTTGCGCCGCGCGCGCGGATCATCGAGGCGGACCATGCCGCCGTCGACCCTTCCGTCGCGCTCGGCGTCTATGATGAGACACGCCGCTTTATCGCCGATGCGCCGGATGCCGCTCACGAGGCCGGTCGCTTCGCGTCGCTGTCGCTCACCCTTCCTGATCGCCTTGATGTCGAACGTCTCGCCGCCAGGCTCGCGTCCGGGGACGTCGGCCTGGCGCGCGCCAAGGGTTTTGCACGAGACGAACACGATGAATGGAAGGCGTTCCAGATCGTCGGTCGTCGCTTCGAGATTACGAACAACGCGCCGCGCGACGAACACGGCGGCCGCCTCGTGTGCATCGCGCAGGGCCGTCCGGTCGATCAGTCGATCATCGAAGAAATTATTGTGAGCTGCGCGCGATAACGTCCGGCCCGCTCGCAACAGGGCCCGTGCGCAACCGTCGCTTTCGCCTCAGGCGGCGATGTTGCTCGAACGGTTCGATTCGAACAGATTGGCCATGTCGTCTTCGTCGATCGGACGCGAGATGAAGTAGCCTTGCGCTGCGCCGCAGCCGACCGACTTGAGGAAGGCGAGCTGGCGTTCGTTTTCTACGCCTTCAGCCGTCACCTTCAGATCGAGCGTGCGCGCGAGTTGCACGACCGAGACGACGATGGCGGCGCAATCAGCCTGGTCGATGCTGTCGCGGATGAATTCTCTGTCGATCTTCACACGCGACAGCGGCAGCTTGCGCAGATAATTGAGCGAAGCGTAGCCGGTTCCGAAGTCGTCGAGCGCTATGGCGAAACCGGCCTTCGCGAGCCTGTGGGCGATATCGATGGCGGGGTCGTTGCGCGCAATGAGCAGGGACTCGGTGATTTCGATCTCGATGCGATCCGGTGTGAGGCCGAACTCTTTCACCGCGTCGAGAAGCGTCGTCACCATGGCTTCGCCACGCAACTGCGCCACGGAGACGTTGACCGACACCGGAATGTCGGGAGGAAAGTTCGACGCGATCCGGCAGGCGTCGCGGACGATCCAGGCGCCGAGTTCATGAATGAGGCCGGTGCGCTCGGCCATCGGGATGAATTCGTCGGGCGAAATTTCGCCGCGGACGGGATGGCTCCATCGCGCCAGAGCTTCGCAGCCCACGATCCGGCCGCTGGCGATATCGATGATCGGCTGCAGCGCCAACCGGATTTCGCCCTTTTCCGTCGCGACCCTCAGGTCCGCTTCGAGATCGCGCCGCTCCTGAACAGCCTTGGCGTGACGCGGGTCGAAGAATCGGCAGGACTGCCCGCCGCCGGATTTCGCTTGATAGAGCGCGCTGTCGGCCTTTTCGATCAGCGTCGTCACATCGAGGCCGTCGGACGGCGCGAGCGCGATTCCGATGCTGGCTCCGACCTTTTGCGCCATTCCAGCGGCGATGAACGGCGCGCCGAAAGCCTTGGTCAGACGATCGACAAAAGCCATGACCTGCACGGGCCCGCCGACATCGATGAGCGCGATCGCGAATTCGTCGCCGCCGAGGCGCGCCACGAAATCGGTTTTGCGCACATTCTCGTCGAGCCTCTCCGCCACCTGAACCAGAATTTCGTCGCCGGCTGCGTGACCGTAGCGGTCGTTGATCGGCTTGAAACCGTCGAGATCGAGATAAAGGATCGCCGCTTGGCTGCCGTACTCGGAGCAGCGCTCCAGAGCGTGCTCGAAATATTCGCGGAAGGCGAGCAGGTTCGGCAGTCGCGTCAGCGCGTCCTGCCGTGCGACGTTCTCGGCTTCGATCTGTTTGAGCAGCCGGTTCGCCATCTGGCGATAGTGGCTGAGCGAGGCGAGGACGAGCACGCAGGCGTAGATGACGAACAGAAGCGACACGAGTTGCTGGCTGTCGATCTCGCTACGCGCGACAGCCACCAGAGAACCGACCAGCACCGGTGCGACGAAGGCGAACGCCGCCTGTGGCGTCGAGGCCAGGACCAGAGCGCCCGCGCACATCATGCCGCAGCACAGACATACGATCACGACCATCGAATTCGCGTCGATCTGCTGGAAGAACAGCAGCGGCGCAAGACACCACATCGCGCCGATCGCGAACGCGAAAACCACAGCGTGGTGGATGGCGCGCGCCGAGACGCGCGAGGGCTTGGGCGCGGCGCGCATGGCGACGCCTTTGAGATAGCTGTACGCCGACAGAGCGGACAGCGCGAAGGCCCAGACCAGCGAAGAGGCTTCATGCGTCGTGCCGCGCAGCGCGACGACCAGCACAACGACATTGCAGATGTTGGCGACCATGATCGCCGGCGTGAACCGTACGATCGAATAGATCTGCTCGGCGCGGATGCGCGATGCGACCGGATCCGGTAAGTGCTCGAGTTCTTCGGTCGAGACCTGCGCCTCGCGCTTATCGATGTCGCGCCCCATGTCGCCGCCCACGCGTCGGTTGCACACGGGAGAAAGCTCGCAGAACGCAGTTACGCCACAATTAATAACGTAGTGTCATAGCTCGGAAAAATACGTTTTTTATCAGATGGTTATCGCATATTAGCACTCGCGACGAAGCGGCTATGCCCTTCAATTCCAACGGTCTTCGCCTGATAGCGCGACGAAGCGGCTAAATTGTCCGACCGGCCGTTCAGACCCTGTTGACCATCGGACTGCGTGGCGCGGTCAGCGTTTGAACAGACCCATGATCGTGGATTTCGCGAGCGTCGCGAAATGCAGATTGAAGCCGACGACCGCGGCGGACGTGTCAGCCGCGACCGGCAGGCTCTCGGCCGAGACCGCGAACACCGTGAACAGATAGCGATGCGGATGATCGCCCTGCGGCGGACACGGCCCTCCATAGCCCGGCGCTCCGAAATCGGTGCGCGTCTGCAGAGCGCCGGCAGGAAGTTTCGGCGATTTCGGATTTCCGGCATCCAGCGCCAGAGACGTGACGTCGGCGGGAATGTTCACGACGAGCCAATGCCAGAAGCCCGAGCCCGTCGGCGCATCCGGATCGTAGCAGGTCACGGCGAAGCTCTTCGTCCCCTCCGGCGCGCCGGTCCACGAAAGGTGCGGCGATTTGTTGCCGCCCGCGCAGCCGAAGCCGAAGTCCTGACTCAGCACATGGTCCAGCGCCAGATAGTCGCCGTCCTTGAAGCTGTCGCTCGTGACCTTGAACGCCATGACAATCTCCCGAATTCGAGAACGGGATCATAGGGTCGACGGCCCGCGTCGCCAATCGCGTCGCGTCAAATTCTAACCGAGGCGCCAGCCGACGTCCGCGACGAAGCTGCGGTGAAACTCCGCTTCATAGGCCTGCTCGGGCTCGGCGCGCACGCGCCGATCGAGTTCGTGCGCGTCGGCGCCCACAAGTATCCGCCAGCGCTCTTCCCGCACGCCCGCCAGGATAATCTTCACCGCCTCGGCCGCCGTCGTCGGCGCATTCTCGAGAAACGCTTTGGCGACGGCGGCGCCGGCGGCTGCGACCTGTTCGTCGCTCATCTTGTCCACGGCGATCCCGGCGCGCGACAAACGGACGCGCAACATCGCGATCTCGCTGGCGGAGACGCTGTCGGAAGAACCGCCATTGTGAACACGGCGCGAGTTTGAAACGATCGAAGTGCCGATGTGGCCCGGCATCACCACAGAACATTTCACATGTGGAGCGTTGAGCCGCAGGTCGCCGATCAACGCCTCCGTAAATCCCTTCACTGCGAATTTGGCGGCGCTGTAGGCCGTATGCGAAACGTCAGGGCCCAGCGACGCCCAGAAGCCGTTGACGCTCGACGTGTTGACGATGTGCGCCTCGTTCGCATTGACCAGCATCGGCATGAAGACACGCGTCCCGAGATAGACGCCGCCCCAGCAGATGTTGAACGTGCGCTCCCATTGCTCGCGCGAATTGGTGAACAGACTGCCGCCTCCGCCGACGCCCGCATTGTTGAACAGCAGGTGGACGTGATCGGTCATATGCTGATCCGCGATTTCGTCGCGGAACCGGATCAATTGCGATTCCTCGGAAACGTCCGCGACATGTGTTGTGACGCGCAGTCCCTGCGGCAGCCCATCCGTCTCGCACATTCGTCGCGTCTCTTGCATGGCCTCGACGGAGACGTCGCACAGCGCGACATGGCAGCCTTCCGCGATCAATTGCCTGACCAGTTCGCGCCCCATGCCCGTTCCGCCGCCGGTGACGACAGCGATCTTGCCAGCGAAGTCTTTCATGCGTTTCCTCCGGTCATCGTTCGTTCGGCGGCGGGCGACCGCGGAGCCGGCGCGTCGCGCCGATCATGTCCGCAGCTTGCGTCCGACCAGCTTCTCGACGCTGTCGATCTTGCTCGACAGGCGCGTCTCTCCGCCCGGCTTCCAGTCGGCTTTCAGATTGAGGCCTATGCGCGGGCAGTCCTTTTCGAGCGCTTTGAAACAGGCGGTGACCACGGCCATCGCCTCGTCCCACTCGCCCTCGATGATCGTGCCCATGGGCGTCAACTGGTAAGAGAGGCCCGATCGGTCGATGATGTCGAGGATGCGCGCGACATGCGCGCTGAGGCTCTCGCCGACCCCGCGCGGCGCCATGGCGAATTCCAGGAGAACCATCTCGCGCTCCGGCGGTTGAACGTTTTGAAAAAAACGTGGCGCCGCGCGACAATGAACGCAAGACCGCGGGAGAGAAATTCATGGATCTCGGACTTCGGGGCAAGCGCGCCATCGTCACCGGCGCATCCAAGGGAATTGGCTTCGCATGCGCACAGACGCTGATCGCGGAGGGCTGCGAGGTCCTTCTGGTGGCGCGCGACCCGGCGCGGCTCGCTGAAGCCTGCGCGCAACTTGGACCAGGCGCGACGTCTTTTGCGGCCGACCTTTCGCGCGCAGACGAGCGTATGCGCCTTGCCGCCGCCCACGCCGCGCCCGACATCCTGGTCAACAACGCGGGAGCGATCCCGGGCGGCGGCTTGTTCGACATTTCACTCGATCGCTGGACCGACGCTTGGAGCCTCAAGGTCTTCGGCTACATCCATCTTACACAGCTCTACCTGCCCGCTATGATGGCGCGACGATCCGGCGTCGTGGTGAACATCATCGGCCTCGCCGGCGTCGCGCCGCGCTGGGACTATGTCTGCGGCGCAGCCGGCAATGCGGCGCTCATCGCCTTCACGAAAGCGCTGGGCGGCAAGACGCCGGACAGCGGCGTGCGCGTCGTGGCGATCAACCCGGCTTCCACGCGCACGGACCGGATCGTCGAATTGTCCAAGGCGCGGGCGCGCCAGCGCGATGGCGACGAAAGCCGATGGCAGGATTTTCTGAAGGGCCTGCCCTTCGGCAGGCCCGCGGAGCCTGAGGAGATAGCAGCTCTGACAGCAATGCTCGCCTCCGACCGTCTCGCCTATGTCAGTGGAACCGTGATCGACGTCGACGGCGGCGTGCAATTCAGGTCGTGAGCCCGATCAGGGTCGCAGATAATGATAACCCTGCATCTGAAGTTCGGTCAGGCGCACGACCCCGCCTTTCTCCGCGACGCCGAAACCCGGCAGCAGATCGTCGAGCTTCACGCCCTGCGCACGCATGGTGTTCGCGCAGGCGTCGAACCCGACGCCGGCTTTCATCAGCCCCTCGGCCGCCTGCGACATGTTCTTTTCGGCCGAGATCGAATGGAACGCCTTGAGCGCCGGCCCGTGCACCACGAGCCTGATGTCGGCGTGCTCCCGCCCGCCGACGCCCGTGAGATGGTTCTGGATGTTCCCCAGCACGAAATTGACCTTGTCGAGATCCGACAGGTGATAGACGACGCGAATCCGCGCGCTCGACTCGGCGGCGCGCGCCGTTGTCGTCAAGCCGAATACGCCGAGCGCGCCGGCGAGCGATTTCCTGAAGAGATCCCTGCGTTCCATAGTTTCCTCCGATGTTGCGACCAGGGCCCTACGTCGTTGCGCGGGCCGTCAGGGACGCACGACCGTCCATCCCTGTTCCGCCATCTCCAAGATCGCAGCAACGCCGACCGGAACGATCTCGACGCCCTTCATGACCGGCGGCTCGGCGCCTTCTTTGGCCGCCAGCGTGCGCAAGGTGTTGCCACAGGCTTTGAAGGCGACGTCAGGCAGCGCCTTGAAGTAATTTGCTAGCCGCTCCTCGACCGGCGACCGATTGGCGAGAAGCATTTCGATGCCGGCGCCGAACGCGACAACGGCGACTTCGACCTCCTGATTGAGGCCTGAATAATACCGCGAGACATTGGCGGCGACGTCGAGAACCTCGCGCATCTTCGCGGGATCATTGTCGCTGATCTGCAGCAACAGCCGATGCGGCTTGCTTTCGGCGCGTGCGATGCGCGGCAGGGCCGCCGCGAACGCCAAGGCCATGACAAGTCGACGCCGATCCATGTCGACGGCCTCCCTTTGTGGCGGCGCAATCGCTCACGCCATATTTTCGATCGTCTTGATCCCGACGACGCCGCCGATGACGATCGCGGCGAAAACCATGATCGAACCGATAGCGAGAGTCGAGACCCCGGTCACCGCCTGCCCGACTGTGCAGCCCAGCGCGACCACGCCGCCGACGCCCATCAGGATCGCGCCGAACATGTTGCGCAATGTGTCGGACGTATCCTGAAACGTCGCAAGCTTGAAGCGGCCGGAGGACATCGCGCCCAGGAACGCGCCGAGCAGCGCCCCCAGCACCGAGGCGACGCCGAACCCGGGAATGCGCTGCGCCGTGAATCTCTGGATCCACTCGAGCGTGTCGCCGGACGGGCGCACGAACGACAACGAACCCGGCGCGGTCGCCGTCTCGGCCATCTCGTCGACGGCCAGACCGGTCAGCGCCCAGCCGGCGACGACCGCGACGCCGACCAGCAGCCCCGAGGCGACATGCATCGGCGACGTGCGGAACGCGGCGTCCGAGAAGCAGTAGGCGATGATCGCCAGCACGAGCGCGCCCGCCGCGATCGTCTCCGCTGACCGCGGCGCAAGCCCTGTCACATGTGCGAGCAGGGCGCCGACGCTCTGGTTCGAAATATTCCACGCGTCGAGATGCAGCGACGTCGCCGAGGCGAGACTGGCGCGCAGCGGGCCGATCAACCCGCCGATCGCCGCATAGCCAGCGATCCCGATCAGGATGACGACGAACAACGAACGCAGGTCGCCGCTGCCGGCGCGCACCAGATTGCGGCTGGCGCATCCGCCGGCGAACACCATCCCGAAGCCGAACAAGAGCCCGCCGATGATCGCGCCGGCCCAGTCGAGCGTGGCGGACAGATACATGGACTTCGTCAGATCCACGAGGCCGCCTGCCGCCAACGCCTGCGCGCCGACGATGGCGACCGCCGACGCAAGAAGCCAGGCGCGAAAGCGCCGGCCGTCGCCGAAGGTCATCATGTCCGAGATCGACCCCATCGTGCAGAAATTCGTGCGTTGCACGACGAAGCCGAAGAACGCGCCGATGACGAGCCCGCCGAGCGCCTGCGCAACAGCCGCGTTTTCGGAGAGCAGCGCGCGCAATCCGTCCATGGATCGATCCTTCAGAGGTGGGTCAAGCGCCCGTCACCTTCACCGCACGGTTGGGTTCGAGCCGCACGTTCTTGTGCTTCGAGATAAACGAGGACACGACCTCCCAGATAGGCGGCCCCTGCGTCCCCTCGTTCACGCTGGCCCATCCGGCCACCTGGTATTCCTTCGAGGCCTCGATCGTCGCGCCGGTCTTGAGCAGGCGCATGTCCGAAATGCGTTGTCCCTGCGGCTTCGCGATATCGATCGCGTACGAGAGACCGCCGGCGCGCACCATATCGCCGCCTTGCTGGTAATAGGGATCCGCGTTGAACAGATTGTCGGCGACATCCTCCAGCACTTCCTTGAGGCGCTGGCCTGTCATGCCCATGCGATAGACCGCCGGATAGGTGATGGCCGTGGCGTTCGTCACGTCCTCGAAAGTGATCTCCTGCCCCGGCAGCACGCTCGTGCCCCACCGGAACCCCGGCGACAGCGCGACTTCGGCGTCGCGCTCCTCGAGCAGCGCCTGGCAGATCAGATCGTCGAAGGTGCCGTTGAAGTTGCCGCGTCGATAGAGAAGCCCCTCCGTCTTGCCCAGCGACTTCGTCAGCTCGGCCTCGAACGGTTTGCGAACTTCGGCGATCTTGGCCGCCATCTCGGCGTCAGGCGCGATCGCATCCGAGAACAGCGGGATGAGCTTGTAGCGATAAGCCTTGATCTCGCCGCCCTGCACATCGAGATCGAGACGGGACACGAACTTGCCGGACGAACCGGAGGCGATCAACAAGGTCTTGTCGACCTTCACGACATCGGGCAGCGCATCGTGGGTGTGCCCGGTCAAGATGACGTCGAGCCCCTTGACGCGCGTCGCCAGCTTGCGGTCGACGTCGAAGCCGTTGTGGGAAAGCAGGACGACCAGCTGCGCGCCGCCAGCGCGCGCCTTGTCGACATGAGCCTGAACATCTTCCTCGCGAATGCCGAACGACCAGTTCGGAATCATCCAGCGGGGATTGGCGACCGGCGTATAGGGAAAAGCCTGACCGAGCACCGCGATCTTCACGCCGCCGCGCTCGATCGTCGTCGACGGCTCGAACACGGCTTCGTTCCATTCAGTGTCGCGAACGTTCAGGCCCAGGAACGGAAAGCCGAGACTTTCGACCGCCTGCTTCACGCGGTCGGCGCCGTAGGTGAATTCCCAATGCGCGGTCATGGCGTCGGGCTTGAGCAACGCCATGCAATCGATCATGTCCTGTCCGCGCGTCTTGAGAGACGCCCATGATCCCTGCCATGTGTCGCCGCCGTCCAGCAGAGCGACCTTGTCGCCCCGCTCGGCGCGGATCGCCTTGATCACGGTCGCGGCGCGATCGAGCCCGCCGATCCGGCCATAGCTCTTCGCAAGCGCCTCGAAATCCTCCGACGTCAGGGCGTAGGCCGCGCTCGATCCCTGTGCGATTCCGAAATGCTTGAGGAAGTCCATCCCGGTGATGTGCGGCGGTCGCCCGCGCGCCTCGCCGACCCCGAGATTGACCGAGGGCTCGCGAAAATAGAGCGGCTTCAACTGGCCGTGGATGTCGGTGACGTGAACCAGCGTCACGTTGCCGAGCGGCTCGAAAGCCAGAAGCTCTTTCTGCGTGAGCTTCTGTTGAGCGAAGGCGCGGCTCCAGCCGGCGCCGCTCGCAACCGCGGCCGTTGCAGCGGCGACCTGCATGAATTCACGACGCGAGATCATATCGCTCCACCCTGCCGCGACTATAGGATCGTAGATGGTCTAGTTGCGCACCGCAGGCGTTTCGACCGGCAGGCCGATTCCGCGCCAGGCGACATAGAGCTCCAGCGCCGTGAACTCGTCGGACTGCGGCTCGAACGGAATGCCGCGCACGTCGTTGATGCAGCCCTGGAACCGCTCGTGCAGCGGGATCAACCGCTGGTCGCGCAGTCGATACGTGGGAAAGCCGTTGGTTTGCCCCTGGCTGAGAAAATCCGCGCGCATGAATTTGCCATTGTTCTTTTCATGGCAGGATGCGCAGGCGAGATCGAGCTGACCGTAGCGGGTGTAATAGATTTCCTTGCCCTTGTTGAACCAGGGCGTCATCGGTCCGTCGGTCTGGACATTCACCGGCATGCCGCGCGATTGATGGCGCAGGAACGCGGTCATATCGGTCAACTCGCCGGACTTGAATTTCCATGCGGGCGCCTGCATCGCGCCCGTGCGACAGATGTTGATCTGCTGCTCGAGAGTCACGGGCTTCTTGAGTCGCTCGCTCCATTTCGGAGACGCCGCGCCGACGCCCTTCATGCTCTTGGCCGCGTCGCCGTGGCAGGATTCGCAGGACTTGCCGGCCGCGCCCTCCACGACCTTCCATTGCGTGCTCGCACGGTCGATCGCCAGCATGCCCGGATTTTCGAGGTCGTCGTCCTGGAGCGCGCGGGTCTCCTTGGTGCGAAACTGGTAGCCGGAAACGATGACCTTGAACACATGTCCGGGCGGCGCGTCGATGCCCTGGCGACCGCCGGAATCCTCGGCGCTCATGCCGGCCTGCGCGAGCACGCAGGCAACCGCCAGCGCCACCGCGCCTGTCGCACGTGTCCAACCCATTCGTTCCTCCCAGCGGCGATTTACGCCTTGATCGTTATCTTTTCTTCCGCCGTGATCGTCGAACCGTCGTCGTCGGTCCAGGTGAACTTGAATGCGCCAGCCTCATCGACGCGCGCATTGAACTGAATATACGGATTGGCCGAAATCGCCGGCTCCAGCGCCGCCGAAAAGACCGGCTTGCCGTTGAATTCGCAGACGAACTTGTTGAGGATCTTGCGCGGGATCGTCTTGCCCTGCGGATCCTTGCGCTGCCCCGACTCCATGGGATGCGCGACGAGCGTCTTGATCTGGATGACCTCGCCCTTCTTGGCTTCTTTCGGAATTTTGATGCGCGGCTTCTCGGCCATGATGTTCTCCTCCCGCTCAGCCGCCGCAGCCGCCGATGGTGACCTTCACTGTCTTCTTCTCGATGAAGAAGCCGCCGTCGCTCATTTTGGCGACGGCAGTAACGTTCTGGGTTTGCGCAAGCCGAATGCGCAGCGCCGCTTCGGCCTTGCCGGACATCGGGGTGAAGGTGAGATGCGCCACGCCGGCGCTCGGATTGGCTTCCGCCAGAACGAGCACCTCCTGAACGTAGGAATCGGCGGTCATCGGACTGTCGACCGCAACGGTGAGCGGCACCGTATTGCCGTTCTCCGCGATCTCGGGCAGATCGAGCGAAATCTTGCCCTTCGTCGGCTCCTTGCCGCCGGTGAACTTCTTGATCGCTTCGACAGCTTCCGCGGCGGCGTCCGCAAACGCCGTGACGGGCGCCGCCATCGCTGCCACAGCGGCCGCTCCGAGCCGCATCACGTCGCGTCTATCGATGGGTCGCATCGAGGTCTCCTGGTATCGAATTATTTCAAGGTCTCGAGAAAGGCGATGACGTCCTCGACCTGCTGTGAGGTCAGGATGGTCTTTCCAACGAATTCCGGGCGCTCGCGATTAAAGCCGTCCACCTTGTAGAAGGCGGGCATGACAGTGTCGGGAAACACCTGCTTCGAATCCGTCAGCAGCAGCCGCAATTGCTCGGGCTTGTAACGCTCGGCGACGCCGTCGAGCGAGGGCCCGACCTGGCCGTGAAACGGCACGCTGTTGAGCGCGGAGATGTGGTGGCAGGCAAGGCAATTGCCCTGCCTGTTGTTGACGACGACCTTCTTGCCGGCTTCCACATCGCCTGGCTTGCCGGACAGGGACGCAGGGATCGCATGATCGACGATGGTCGGCTTGACGAACGCATCTTCGGCGAACGCGGCCGTCGCAAGACAACAGAACAGTGTCGCGGCAATGGCCCGCATGCGTTTCCGTCCCTTGATATTTGCGCCCGCTCGCGGGTCGCGCGTGGTCGTTGATCGACCATCACATTCAAGTGTGATGATGCAAATCAAATGGTCAAGCGTTTTCTTCGTCCTGCGGGCGTTGCTGGACTCACATTTGCGTAATGCGTCGCGTTCGGGCGTCGCAGACGGCGACGCCTCGACATGGCGGTCGCTGCGTTCGACACGACGGCCGCTGCGCTCGACATGGCGACGCCGTTGCGCGGGCCGCCAGTACGCCGACCGCCGCGCGACATACTTGCGAATATCATGATTTTCATTTATATGTTTGTTCGAATAATTCGATTGAATTGTGCGTCGCAATACCCTCGCATGACCGCGCCATTCCTCGCAGCGGCGAAGTGCGAAGAGGAGAAGCGATCACAACCGCAGGAATGGACAGCATGGCTTTGCCGGCGCTTAAGACCGAAGACAACTCGCCTGAATTCGACCTGATGGCGGAAAAGGCGCGAGAGGCCAGCGAGTTTCTCAAGGCGCTGTCGCATGAATCGCGGCTTCTGCTGTTGTGCGCCCTCGCCGAAGGCGAATGCTCGGTCGGCGAACTCGAGTCGATACTCGGCGAACGTCAGTCCACCGTCTCGCAGCAGCTCGCCCGTTTGCGGCTCGATCGCCTCGTGACGACGCGCCGCGACGGCAAGACGATCTATTACTCGCTCGCCGACGAGAATGTGCGGACGATTCTCGAGGCGCTCTATTCGGTCTTTTGCGGCGCCGCGCGGGCCGAGAAGCGCAAGCGGGCGCGCGCCTAAAGCTCGCCGCCGACCCTTGAATGCATGCGCGAAGAGCAATGCGCCCGCGCGTCGGCGACGCTATTTTCGCGCGCTAGCGTCGATCGCTGTCCAGGCCGCCGCGAAACACGCGGCTCGCCCGCACATCCACAGCATCGATCATCGACAGCGCCGACGCGTCGATCGGACCGTCGGCGGATTCGAACAGTCGATTGGCCTGCCGCAGGCGGGCTCTGTCCAATGCGTTGCGGATCGAACGCGCATTGGCGAAGTGCGGCTGCGTCCGGCGCAACGCGATATATTCGCTTAGGGCCTGCCTGGCTTCGGGCGTCAATTCGTAGTTTTGCGCCGTCAGCATGTTCTGCGCGATCCGCAACAGCTCTTCATCCGTGTAGTCGGGAAATTCGATGTGGTGCGCAATGCGCGAGCGAAAGCCCGGATTGCTGGTGAAGAACCTGTCCATGCGGTCCGCGTAGCCCGCGAGGATCACCACGAGATCGTCGCGGTTGTTCTCCATCACCTGCAAGAGAATCTCGATCGCCTCTTGCCCGTAGTCGCGTTCGTTGTCCGGTCGATAGAGGTAGTAAGCTTCGTCGATGAACAGCACGCCGCCCATCGCTTTCTTGAGCACCTCTTTCGTCTTCGGCGCAGTATGGCCGATGTACTGCCCGACCAGATCGTCGCGTGTCACAGAGACGAGATGGCCCTTGCGCACGTATCCCAGACTGTGCAGCAACCCTGCCATCCTCAACGCTACGGTCGTCTTGCCCACGCCCGGATTGCCGGTGAACGACATGTGCAGCGTCGGCGTTTCGTGCGCGAGGCCGAGCTTGCGCCGGGCGCGTTCGACGAGCAGCAGCGCCGCCGTCTCCCGGATGCGCCGCTTGACCGGAGCGAGGCCGACGAGCTCGCGGTCGAGCGTCGCCAATATGTCGGCGACGCCCGACTCCCTGAAGTCGGCGGCCAAGTCCACCTTGTCAGGGGTCGCGATCGGCTCGGCGCTTGCTCCGGTCATTTCCCAGACCTTTCTTTTCGTTCAGCGCTTCGTCGCCCACGAATAGGCCTGAGACCGCCCGCGCACGTCGGTGCGCGTCATGGCGAGCGTCGGCTCTTCCTTCGGCCTGTTGACGATGAACGACAGGCGCACCGTCTCCCAGCCGCGGGTGGAGTCGAAAGCGTTGAGGCGGATGTAGGCGTCCGGATTCGCCTTGCGGCAATCCTCCACCTCCATCAAGACGCCCTTGGCGTCCTTCAGGTCGAACATCGGATTGCCCCACATGTTCCAGTATGTGTTCCGCGGATGCGGATCGTCGGTGTATTCGACGCCGACCGCCCAGTCGTTACGCAGACAATATTCGATCTGGTCGCGAACCTGCTCGTCGGTCAGATCCGGCAGGAACGAGAAAGCCCCCTGAGTGATGCGCATGGCCATGTCCTCCTTGCTCGCGCCGATCACATCGCCACTTCCGGCGTCGGAACAAAGTCCGACGTGTCGGTGGAGGCGTAGTTGAAGGTGATGTTGCCCCATGTATCGAGCGCGGCTTCGAGCGGCTTGCACCACTTGGCTGCAGCGCGCAGGATTTCCGGTCCTTCCGTCTTGATGTCGCGCCCCTCGTTGCGCGCAAGCACCATGGCTTCGAGCGCCACGCGGTTGGCGGTCGCGCCTGCCTGGATGCCCATGGGATGGCCGATCGTGCCGCCGCCGAACTGCAGCACGACATCGTCGCCGAACAGATCGATCAGCTGGTGCATCTGGCCGGCGTGAATGCCGCCCGAGGCGACCGGCATCACCTTCAGCGTGTCGGCCCAGTCCTGTTCGAAGTAGATGCCGCGTTGCAGGTCGATCGGGTTATGGAGCTCGCGACAAACATTGTAATAGCCCTGCACCGTCATCGGATCGCCTTCGAGCTTGCCGACGGCCGTGCCCGCGTGAATATGGTCGACGCCGGCGAGCCGCATCCATTTGGCGATCACGCGGAACGAGACGCCGTGATTCTTCTGACGCGTGTATGTGCCGTGGCCAGCGCGATGCAGGTGCAGAATCATGTCGTTCTGCCGGCACCATTCGGAGATCGACTGGATCGCCGTGTAACCGATGATCAGGTCGATCATCACGATCACCGAACCCAGCTCCTTGGCGAGTTCGGCGCGCCGGTACATTTCTTCCATCGTTCCGGCGGTGATATTGAGATAGTGGCCCTTGATTTCTCCTGTTTCGGCGGACGCCTTGTTCACCGCTTCCATGCAGTACAGGAAACGGTCGCGCCAGTTCATGAAAGGCTGCGAGTTGATGTTCTCGTCGTCCTTCATGAAATCGAGGCCGCCCCTGAGCCCCTCGTAGACGACGCGGCCGTAGTTCTTGCCGGATAGCCCGAGTTTCGGCTTGGTGGTCGCGCCGAGCAACGGTCGGCCGAACTTGTCGAGCCGCTCGCGCTCCACGACGATGCCGGTCGGCGGGCCCTTGTAGGTCTTCACGTAAGCGACGGGGAAGCGCATGTCCTCGAGGCGCGCCGCCTTCAGCGGCTTGAACGAAAAGACATTGCCGATGATCGACGCTGTGAGGTTGGCGATCGAGCCGGGCTCGAACAGGATGAGATCGTAAGCGACGTAGCAGAAATACTGGCCGGGATTGCCGGGTACGGGATCGACGCGATAGGCCTTCGCCCGATACTGGTCCGCCGCGGTCAGGCGATCGGTCCAGACCACCGTCCAGGTCGCCGTCGAGGACTCGCCGGCCACCGCCGCCGCCGCCTCGATCGGATCGACGCCTTCCTGCGGCGTGATGCGGAACAAGGCGATGAGGTCGGTGTCCTTTGGAACGTAATCGCCGTTCCAGTAGCCCATCTGCGCATATTTCAGAACGCCGGCCTTGTAGCGTTCCTTGCCTCTGATTTCCTTGACCCTGTCGTCCACGGCCTCGCCTCCCGCTCGTGAATTCGAACGCGGGCATGAGTACGACCGAACTCGCTCGCAGATAAGTTTAATGTTCTAATCTTATTCTTATAGTATCATATAATTATGTTGCGCCGCGCTTCCCTGCACCAGCTTCGCCTTTTTTCCGCCCTCGCCCGCCATGGAAGCATGACGCGCGCCGCAGAAGAGATGCACATGACGACGGCGGCGTTTTCCATCCAGGTCAAGCAGCTTTCCGAGACGTGCGGTATGCCCTTGCATGAGGTGTCCGGCCGCAAGCTCAAACTGACCGAAGCTGGTCGGCTCGTGGCTGGCGCCGCACAGGACATGATCGAGCGGCTCGATCATCTCGGCATGGAGCTGGCCGAACTCCAGGGGCTCGAGCGCGGCGGCGTGAAACTCGTCATGATCGCGACCGCGCGCTACTTCGCGACGCGGCTGATCGGCGATTTCTGTCGCGCTCATCCGAATATCGAGTTCGCTCTCGAGGTTCTCAATCGCGAACAAATCCTCGACCGCATGCGCCGCAACCTCGATGACCTCTACATCATGGGCCAGGCGCCGAAAGAGCTCGACGTCATCGCGATTCCTTTCATGCAAAACCCGCTCGTCGTGCTGGCCGCCGCCGATCACCCGCTGTGCAAGGCGAAGAAAATCTCGCCCGCGCGGCTCGCGGACGAACCCTTCGTTCTGCGCGAGCCCGGATCAGGCACGCGGCAGGCGACGGAACGCTTCTTCAAGGAACACAGGCTCAGGCCCCCGACGCGCATGACGCTGGGCAGCGACGAGACCACGAAGCAGGCGGTTGCGGCGGGACTTGGCCTTGCCGTTCTGTCGCGTCACGTGCTCGCGCTCGACGCCAATACCTCGGCGCTTCGCGAACTCGACGTTCAGGGCTTTCCGATCATGCGGCGGTGGTACGCCGTCTATCTCGCCGGCAAGCGCCTTTCGCCTGCTGCGCGCGCCTTCCTCGATACGTTGAAGAAGGCGCGCCAGAAGTCGTAGAGCGCCTCAACGCCGACTACGCGGCCGCTTTGGTCCGCGCCGCCTCCGCCGCCGCGCGGATGGCTGCGATATTCCGGCCATAGACTTCCGGGTGGTCGACCGATCCGCCCTTGAAGACGGCCGAACCCGCGACCAGCGCATCGGCGCCTACGGCGGCCACCAGCGGCGCGGTTTCCGGCGTCACGCCGCCGTCGACTTCCAGATGAATCGGTCGATCGCCGATCATGGCGCGAATGCGTCGAATCTTTTCGATCTGGCTGTGAATGAAGCTCTGACCGCCGAACCCCGGATTGACGCTCATCACCAGCACGAGGTCGAGTCGGTCGAGCACGTATTCGATGACGCTTTCCGGCGTCGAGGGATTGAGCGAAACGCCGGCCTTCTTGCCAAACGAGCGAATGAGCTGCAACGACCGGTCGAGATGCGGTCCAGCCTCGGCGTGGACGGTGATGATGTCGGAACCGGCCTTGGCGAACGCCTCGATATAGGGATCGGCCGGCGCGATCATCAGATGCACGTCCATCACGCCCTTGATATGCGGCCGCAGCGCCGCGCAGACGGCAGGGCCGATCGTGATGTTGGGCACATAATGGCCGTCCATCACGTCGACATGCACCCATTCGGCGCCTTGCGCCTCGATGGCGCGGCATTCGGCGCCGAGCGCCGCGAAATCGGCGGAGAGAATGGACGGGGCGATCTTGATCGATCGGTCGAAGCTCATCGCAATTTTCTCCGCAATCAACGAGGGCCGCGCGACGAGACGCCGCGCGGCGCATGCTTATATACGATCAGGCCGCCTTCACCGAAAGCTTGTCGCGCCAGCCCGGGTAGAGCTTGTCGGCGTCGTTCGGGAAGCTCTCGAAGGCGCGCGCGAATTCGCGGTGGCTCTTGGCGAATTCGATCGGATCGGCGCCCGACTTCCAGCACTGCTCGGCCTGGCGCAGCGAGGTCGCGCCAGCCGCGCCGCCGTCGACGTGGCCGAAGGCGCCGCCGCCGGCCGTCATGATCAGGTTGGAATGCCCGAGGTTCGAGAAGAAGCCAGGCATGCGCAGCGCATTCATGCCGCCGGAGATGATCGGCGTCGTCGCAGCCATGCCGAGCCAGTCCTGAGGATAGAACGGGCCCTGCGCCTTATCCTCGACGATCATGCTCGCGATGATCCTGTCGCCTGCTTCGCCTTCCATCTTGCCGAAGCCCATCGTGCCAACGTGAATGCCGGAGGCGCCTTGCAGGCGCGCCATCTTCGACAGCACGAAGGCCGTATAGCCGCGCTTCGATTGCGGCGAGGTGACCGCGCCGTGCCCTGCGCGATGGTAGTGCAGGTACTGCTTCGGGAAAGCGCGGCGCGCTGTCGTCACCGCAGCGGGGCCCGCGACATAGCCGTCGACCAGGAAGGCGACGTGGTCGGCGTTCTCGCCGAACGTCTCGAGGATGTATTCGCCGCGCGCCAGCATCTCGTAGTGGTCGTCAGCGGTAATGTTGAACGAGAACAGCTTGGCCTCGCCGGTCTTGTCCTGCGCGCGGCGCATGGCGTCCGCCACGCCGACCACCATTTCCTTGAACGGCGCGAACACCTGATTGCCCTGCGGCTCGTCGTTCTTGATGAAATCGCCGCCAAGCCAGAAATCGTAGCAGGCGTCGGCGAACGGCTTCGGACGCAGGCCGAGCTTCGGCTTGATGATGGTGCCGACGATGAAACCGCCGTCGACGACGGGGCGGCCGAGCACGCGCCAGAGATCCTTGATGGTGGTCGACGGACCGTCGAACAGGCGCAGATACGCGGGCGGCACGTAGAAGTCGTGCATCTTGCCGTATTCGACGTCGCCCATCCCCTGATTGTTGCCGATCGTCAGCGTCAGGAAGGACGCGATCATGGCGCGCCCATCGATGATGTTGCGGTCGAACAGCTCGACCGGATAGGCGATTTTCATGATCTCTTTCTGCTCGTCGATCTCGTACACGAGAGCGTCGACGCCGCGTGTGAAATCGTCGGTCGTCGAAACTTCGACGTTCGTGCCGGTCGACGATTCCGCAGCGAAATGCGCGGCGGTTTCGAGATAGCCGCCGAAGCCCTTCTTCGGCTTCATGACATAGGCGCACAGGACGTGGCGTCCTCCGGCGATCAGATCGGCTTCCTTCAGATTGAGATTGGCGTAGCGATTAGACTGGTCCATCGTTCGGTCTCCGTAATTGCGTCGTTACGCGACTGTTGCGCTGGCGGCGCATTGAGCCGCCCATCCGTTCTCAGGCGATAATCGACTTCGCAGCGGCGATCACATCGTCGACCGTGATGCCGAAATGCTTGTAGAGATCGCCGGCGGGCGCCGAGGCGCCGAAGCTGTTCATGCCGACGAAGCGGCCGCGTTCGCCGATCCAGCGATCCCAACCCAGCCGGGCCGCCGCCTCGACGCCGACGCGCGGCGCGGATCCAAGAACGCGGGCGCGATAGGCGTCGTCCTGTCGCTCGAACAATTCCCACGACGGCATCGACACGACCGCCGCCTTCACGCCGTCAGCCGCCAACTTCTCCGCCGCCGCAACGGCGGTCTCGACCTCGGAGCCGGTCGCAAGCAGGGTCACGTCGCGCGCGCCCTGCGCCTCGCGCAGCACATAGGCGCCTCTGGCCGAGAGGTTCTCCTCGCCTTGCTCCTTGCGCAAGGTCGGCAGGGCCTGACGCGACAGCGCAAGCGCCGACGGCGTTCCGTTCGCTTCGAGCGCCGCTTGCCAGCATTCCAGCGTCTCCACGGCGTCGGCGGGGCGGAAAACGAGCAGATTGGGAGTCGCCCGCAGCATGGCCAGATGCTCGATCGGCTGGTGCGTCGGCCCGTCCTCGCCGAGACCGATGGAATCGTGCGTGAAGACGTAGATGACGCGCTGGCCCATCAGCGCGGACAGACGCAGGCCGCCGCGCGCGTAATCGGAGAAGACGAGGAACGTGCCGCCATACGGGATGAACCCGCCGTGCAACGCGAGCCCGTTCATCGCCGCGGCCATGCCGTGCTCGCGGATGCCGTAGTGGATATAGCGACCGCCGAAGGACCCTGCGCCGATCGGTTCGAGCCCCTTGGTGATGGTCAGGTTCGAATGCGTGAGGTCCGCCGAACCGCCGATCGTCAGATTGGTCGCGGCGTTGATGACGCCGAGCGCGTTTTCTGACGCCTTGCGGGTGGCGACCTTCGGCGCATTCGCAATCAACTCGTGCTTGAAGGCGTTGATCTTGGTCGTCAGCTCCTCGCCGGGGTCGCCGGCGAGCTGCGCGAGCAAGGCGGCGCCTTGTGCAGAAGACGACAGCCTGCTGCGCCACGCGTCGCTCGCCGCCGCGCCGCGACGGCTCACAGCGCGCCAGGCGTCGTAGATGTTCTGCGGGATGACGAACGGCGGATGCGTCCAGCCGAGCTTTTCACGCGCGCCGGCGATCTCTTCCGCGCCGAGCGGTTCGCCATGCGCCTTGGACGTGCCCGCGCGCGTCGGCGCGCCAAATCCGATCGTCGTGCGGCAGGCGATCAGCCAGGGCTTGTCGCTCTGCGCCCGCGCCGCGGCGATAGCCGCCTCGACCGCCGCGGGGTCGTGGCCGTCGACGCGCGTCGTACGCCAGCCCGCCGCGGCGAACCGCGCGAGTTGATCCATCGACGTCGACAAATTCGTCTTGCCGTCGATCGAAATGCCGTTGTCGTCCCACAGCACGATCAGCTTGCCGAGACCGAGATGGCCGGCGAGATCGATCGCCTCGTGGCTCACGCCTTCCTGCAGACACCCGTCGCCGGCGATCACGTATGTGTAGTGATCGACCAGCGCGTCGCCATACCGCGCATTCAGCATGCGCTCGCCGAGCGCCATGCCGACCGCCGTGGCGACGCCCTGCCCGAGAGGCCCCGTGGTCGTTTCGACGCCGAGCGCGTGGCCGTATTCGGGATGTCCGGCCGTCGCCGAGTGAAGCTGGCGGAACGACTGCAGCGCCGCGATCGGCATGTCGGAATAACCGAGCAGGTGATGGATCGCATATTGCAGCATGGACCCGTGGCCCGCCGACAAAACGAAACGGTCGCGGTCCGGCCACGCCGGATCGGCAGGATCGATCTTCATGAATTTCGTGAACAACACCGTCGCGACGTCCGCCATGCCCATCGGCATGCCCGGATGGCCGGATTTGGCCTTCTCGACGGCGTCCATCGCCAGCGCGCGCACTGCGTTGGCCATGTCCTTGATGGCTGGCGTTGTCGTTGCGGCGCGCTCGATCGTATCGATGGCGGTCATTCTTGCCTCCTTATTTCGCGGCGCGCGCGCGTTCGACGAGCCGGATGATCATCGGCGTCAGGATCAACTGCATCGCGAGGTCCATCTTGTCGCCGGGAATGACGATCGAATTGGCGCGGCTCATCCAGCTCCCCTGGATCATCGTGACCAGGTAGGAGAAATCGATGCCGCGCGGATTCTTGAAGCGAATCACGACCAGCGACTCGCCGGCGGTTGGAATCCAGCGCGCGACGAAAGGATTCGAAGTGTCGACGATCGGCACGCGCTGGAAGTTCACGTCTGTTTCCGTGAACTGCGGGCAGATCGTGTGCACGTAGGAATGCATGCGGCGCAAGATCGTGTCCGTCACCGCCTCTGTCGAATAGCCGCGCGAAGCGCGGTCGCGATGGATCTTCTGGATCCATTCGAGATTGATGACGGGAACGACGCCGATCTTCAGATCCGCGTGCGACGCGACGTCGACGCCGTCCATTTTCACCGCGCCATGAAGGCCCTCGTAAAAGAGAACGTCCGAGCCCTCGCCGATCTCGCGCCAATCGGTGAACGTTCCGGGCGAAGAACCGTATTTCTCTGCTTCGCCTTCGTCATGGACATATTGGCGGGTCTTGCAGCGTCCCTCGTGCGAATAGGCGCGGAACTGCGCGGCCAGTTCGTCGAGCAGATTGGCGTCGACTGAAAAGTGGCTGAACTTCTGATCGTTCGCCGCGAGACGCTTGGTCATTTCCGCCTTCATCGCTACGCGATCGTAGCGATGAAAGGCGTCGCCTTCGATCGACGCCGCAGTGATTCCTTCACGACGGAATATCTGATCGAACGTGTGCTTGACGGTGCTGGTGCCCGCGCCGGACGAACCGACCACGGAAATGATGGGATGTTTGAGCGACATGCCTGGGCCTCACGAACGAAACAGACCGCGTTCGCCGAAGAGAGGCGAACGTGCGCGGTGGTCGGATGGGGTTGCGTGCAGTTCTGCGACGCGGTCCACTTTCTCCGACGAGCCGAAGATCAGCGGCGTGCGCTGATGCAACGTGGTCGGAATCTTGTCGAGAATGCGCGTCTCGCCGTCGTTGGCGGCGCCGCCGGCCTGCTCGATCAGCATGGCGATCGGCGCAGCTTCGTAGATCAGCCGCAGGCGGCCGCGCTCGTATCCCGGCCGACGATCGGCGGGGTACAGAAACACGCCGCCACGCACGAGAATGCGATGCGCCTCGGCGACCAGAGAGGCCAGCCAGCGCATGTTGAAGTCGCGCCCGCGCGGCCCTTCGGCGCCGGCCAGACAATCGTCGACATAGGCGCGAACGGGCTCGCGCCAGAAGCGATAGTTCGAGGCGTTGATCGCATATTCGCGCGAGGTCTTCGGAATGGCGGGACGCATCGGGGCGAGCCGAAAGACATCGTGCGGATCGAGCACGAAGATGAAGGTTCCCTCGCCCAGGGTCAGCGCCATCGCCGTCTGCGGCCCGTAGATCACGTAGCCGGCGGCGAGTTGCTCCGACCCTGCACGGAAGAAGGACGCGGTCGCGCCGTCCGGCGAGGCCGGAAAGATGGAGAAGATCGTTCCGATCGACGTATTCGTGTCGATGTTCGACGATCCATCGAGCGGATCGACCGCGATCGCGAGAGCGCCGTCGGCATGCAACGTGAGGATCTCGTCTTCTTCTTCGGATGCGAAATAGGCCGTCCTGGTTTTCTGCAGCGCATGCAGCACGGCCTCGTTCGCCAGCACGTCGAGCGCACGCTGCTTGTCGCCGTCCGCGTTGGCCGCGCCGACCTCCGCGCCGAGCGCGCCGGCCAGCGGACCGAGCCGCACCATCCGGGCGATCTCGACCGCCGCATCGGCGAGAGCCAACACTGCGTCGGCGACGGGCGCGCGGGCGGCGCCGCCGGCGCGCCACTGGTCCAGATAAACGCGCAAGTCCTGCGCCGCCTGTTCAGGCGCGCCATTCGCTCGGGCCATCTCGCATCCTCCGCGCGGCTCTCAAGGCCGCGGCGGGCGCAATCTCGCTGGCGCGCCGGAAAAAAGAAATTTAAAAAATCGGAATTGTAATTTACATTAATTGAATGAGCGACCTACGCGCCCTCACCAGAAAACAGTTGCGCGCTCTCGCCGCAACAGTGGAGACCGGCTCCGTGACCGGAGCCGCCAAGACGCTGCACGTGACCCCGCCTGCGGTGACCACAGCGCTGAAACACCTGGAATCCTGCGTCGGAGCGCCGCTTTTCGATCGAACGAGCCAGAACTTTACGCCGACCGAGGTCGGCGCGGAACTGCTCGAGGTCGCAAACGACATCGAACGACTCATCGAGCGCGCCGGCGATCGGATCGACGCCCTGCGGTCTGGCGCCGCAGGTTCGATCGTTTTTGGCGTCGTCAGCACGGCCAAATACCTGGCGCCGCACATTGTCGCAGCCTTCCACGTCGCGCACCCCGACATCAGGGTGAAGCTCGTCATCGGCAACCGGAGCGAGATCGTCCGGGGGCTCGAACGCAACGAATTCGACATCTTGCTGATGGGTCGACCGCCGCCGCAGATCGAAGTGGAGAGCGCGCCCATGGCCGATCATCCGCATGTGTTGATCGCCGCCGCGAACCACAGACTGGCGCGCGCCCCCTCCGTCACCGCTGAAGACCTTGCGCACGAGCGCTTTCTGGCGCGCGAGCAAGGCTCCGGCACGCGCATGCTGATGGAGAACTTTCTGGCGCGTCTCGGCGGCGGCCGGATGTTCGACATCGTCGATATGGGCTCAAACGAAACGATCAAGCAATCCGTCCTCGCGGGCCTCGGATTGGCGATCATTTCCGCGCACACCTGCCTGACGGAGCTTGCGGACGGCAAGCTCGTCGCGTTGCCGGCGCTGGGCCTGCCGCTCGTGCGTCAATGGTTTCTGCTCAACCGGATCAATCGGCCGCCGACGCGCGCCACCGAGGTGTTTCGCGATTTCGTCGCCAGCAATCGCCGCGATCTGTTCCCGCGGATCGGCGCGCCGGTCAGCCCGCCAGCGCCGAAAACCCGCGCGCCATCACGTAACAGCCGACGCCGATGACGACGACGGCGAATATTTTCGACAGCGCCGACTTCCTGGCCGCAAGCCCGATGGCCGCCTTCGTGCCGGCGTATCCGCCGACGACCCCGAATGCGATGAAGATCGCCGCAATCCGCCAGTCGACGAGCCCGGAGGCGGCGTAAGAGATCGCCGTGGTCAACCCGAAAGCCGTCACCGCCACGAGCGACGTGCCGACCGCCGCCAGCATGGGCATCGAGGCGGAGGCGATCAGACCCGGCACGATCAGAAACCCGCCGCCGATGCCGAAGAACCCGGACAATGCGCCGATGGCGCCTCCTGTCACAGCGAGCTTTGGTCCGAGCACGCCAGCGTTGCTGGCGGCCAGCGGCTGGAAGCCCGCGCCGTCCGCGCGCTTGCGCAACAGCATCGACACGCCGATGACGACCATCAGCACGCCAAACAGGAACAAGAGCTTCTTGCCGTCGAACGCCTTTCCGGCGATCGAGCCCAAAGCCGCGCCGGCGATGCCGGCCGCCGTAAACACCATGGCGCAAGGCCAACGCACATTGCCCTGGCGCCAGTGGCTCAACAGATTGAAGAAGGCGTTCGAGGCGACCGCGACCGAACTCGTGCCGATCGCCACATGCGGAGACGCGACCCCGACGAAATAGACGAGCAGCGGCACGGCCAGAACCGAGCCGCCTCCGCCGATCAGGCCGAGAACAAAGCCCACCAGAGTGCCCGAAGTCGCGGCGGCGAAATCCGCTACATGGATCATCTATTATCCTCGCCGCCGCATGTGCGCGGGCGAACCGCCCGGATCAGTATCCGCCCTTGCGACGGCTTTCCGGCAGACCGGCGATTCGACCGCCCTGCTTGGACGGATCGAGCGGGAAGAGGTCATAAAGACTCTTCTGGTCGACCTTCTCGCCCCAACGATCGCTCATCGCCTTGATGATCGTGCGCGTGTTCGGCGTCGACTCATTGTTCTCGAAGAACTCTTCGCGCAGATAGTCGATCAGGTCCCAGTGTTTCTGGGTCAGCTCGATCTGATCCTGCTTGGCGAGATATTCGGCGAGTCCGCGGCTCCAGTCTTCCTGATCGACCAGATAGCCGCTGGCGGTCGTCTCGATCGTCTTGCCCTCGAATTCGATTGCCATCTTTCTCCCCTTGGTGCTGGCCGCTTTCGGCCGATCAATGCGTAACGATGCGCGGCGCCGGTCGGGCGCCCTGTCCGCCAGCGACTCCGCTCCACACTTTCGCGGCGATATCCACATAGGACTTCGCCTGCGCGCTGTCGGGCGAACTCACGACGACCGGGCTGCCGCTGTCGGACGTCTCGCGGATCGACATGTGCAACGGCGCCTCGCCGAGGAACGGCACGCCGAGACGATCCGCCTCGTGACGCGCGCCGCCGTGCGCGAAGACATCCGAGCGCTGGCCGCAATGCGGGCACAGGAAATAGCTCATGTTCTCCACGACGCCGAGGATCGGCACATGCACCTGCTGGAACATGGCGATGCCGCGACGCGCGTCGATCAGCGCAAGGTCCTGCGGCGTCGACACGATGACGGCGCCGGCGAGCGGCACGTTCTGGGCGAGGGTCAGCTGCGCGTCGCCGGTGCCGGGCGGCATGTCGACGATCAGCGCGTCGAGATCGCCCCAGTCGACATCTTCCAGCAATTGCTTGAGCGCCGACATGACCATCGGGCCGCGCCAGACGATCGGCGCGTCATCCTCGACGAGGAAACCGATCGACATGACTTTCACGCCGTACTTCTCGATCGGCGCGAGCTTCACGCCGTCCTCGGCCATATGAGGCTTCTCCTTGATGCCGAACAGGCGCGGCATCGACGGGCCATAGACGTCCGCATCGAGCACGCCGACCTTCAGTCCCTGTCGAACGAGCCCGAGCGCGATGTTGCAGGCGGTCGTCGACTTGCCGACGCCGCCCTTGCCCGAGGCGACGGCAATGATCTTCTTGATGCCGGCCGCGCCGCCCGCAGCTTCAGGCTTCTGGGGAGCGCTGCGCGGGGCAGCTGGGGTCGCGCGCGGCGCGGAACCCTGCTCGGCCTCGCTGGTTAGGGACACGAACACCTGATTGACGCCCGGCAGTTTCTTGATGACGGACTCGACGCGCGCGCGCATCGGTTCGAGCGCGGACGCGCGACCCGGATCGACGGTGATCGAGACGAACACCTTGCCGTCGCGCACATTGACGCCGGACAGCGCGCCGGAGGCGGCGAGCGTCTTCGACGCGTCAGGCCCCGGAAGTTCCGATATCGCGGCCATTACTTGTTCTTGGGTCACGCTCATCTCATAGCCTCTCGTTCTTGTCCGGCGTCGCGTGCGCGGCGGTCGTCGCCGCAGTCGCGCCCTCGCGCCAATGCCAATCCAGTTTCTCGCGCAGGCTCACGACGGAGCCCACGATGACGATGGTCGGTCCGCGCAATTGCGCGGCCCGCGCCTTGGCGGCGAGCGTCGCCAGCGTGCCGACGACGACGCGCTGGTTGGCGCGGGTCCCGTTGTCGACGATCGCAGCCGGCAGGTCCGGCGACGCGCCGCGCGCGACGAACGCTTCCATCAGCTCTTCTATATGGTTCAGCCCCATGTAAACGGCCACTGTCTGACCGGGTCGAATGACGCTCGACCAGTCGAGATCGATAGGACCCTGCTTGCTGTGCGCGGTGACGAACACGCAGGCTTGCGCATGGTCCCGATGGGTGAGCGGAATGCCGGAATAAGCCGAGCAGCCGATCGCTGCGGTGACGCCCGGACACACCTGAAACGGAATGCGCTCGTCGGCGAGTTTTTCGATCTCTTCGCCGCCGCGTCCGAACACGAAGGGGTCGCCGCCCTTCAGGCGCAGGACGCGTTTGCCCTGTCGCGCCAGCTTGACCAGCAGTTCGCTGATCTCCTCCTGCGGCAGCGCATGGTTGTTGGGCCGCTTGCCGACATAGATGCGTTCGGCTTCGCGCCGCACGAGATCGACGATCGCCGGATCGACGAGGCGATCGTAGAGCACGACGTCGGCCTTCTGCATGAGCCGAAGCGCGCGGAAGGTCAGAAGATCAGGATCGCCCGGCCCCGCGCCGACCAGAAAGACCTCGCCCCTGATCTCCTGGGCTTCGCCTGCCGACGCATGATCGATTTCCACGTCCAGCGCATGCGCGGCGCGCGCGTCGTCGCCGGCCAGAACCATTTCGCCGATTGGACCGTCGAGCGTCCGCTCCCAAAACCTGCGACGCGCCGTCATGTCCGCCAGAGCCGCGTTCACCTTCGCGCGCGCGCCGCGCACGAAATCCGCGAGCCGTCCGTAGGAGGCCGGTATCGTGGCCTCCAGGCGCGCCTTCAGCATGCGCCCGAGGATCGGCGATGCGCCGCCCGTGGAGACGGCCACGATCAGCGGGCTGCGGTCGACGATGGATGGCAAAATGAATTCGCAGAGGTCCGGGCGCGTCGCGACATTGACCAGCGCGTCGGTCTTGCTCACGATCTCGTGCGCCTTCTCGTCGGTCGTCGCGTCGTCGGTAGCGACCACGCAAATCGCTACGCCCTCGAGTTCCGCCGGTTTGTACGGCATACGCCCGAGATGCTCGAACGCGAACTTCTCCGAAAGCGCCACGAATTCGTCGCTGAGGGAGGGCGCGAAAACGGTCACGTAGGCGCCGGCCCGCAGGAACAGTTCAGCGCGGCGCGCCGCCGCGACCCCGCCGCCGACGACGGCCGCCCATTTGCCCTTGATGTCGAGGAAGATCGGCAAATGATCCATTGAATCGTCCGTGTAACCCTCTCGTCCCGCCGACGCGCCCGTGAACGCTCAGCCCGCACGACGCAGCGCGGCGCCGGCGCGCGCATCGCGCCGATCGCGCACGAAGTCGACGAAGCGCCCCGCCCACCTGTTGCGGGAGGTATCCCGGAAATGCGTGAAGGCCGCAAGCAGATTGCCGACCACGAAGCCGTCGCGCCCGCCGTCGACGCCGTGTCCGCGACGCATGCGATAGGCGAAACGGGCCGTCGGGTCGATGTTGGTCAAGGCTGCGTAGTGAAACTCGTGCGCCGGGATCGGCGCGGACGACCCGCCGCGCCATGGCATATCTCCGGTCTCCTCGACGACGACGAGGCCGCGCCCCTGCGGCTTGTCGCGCATCTCGACGTCGGCAGGCACGATTCCGACCATCTCGTGACGCTGACCGCGCCATTCGAGCGTGCGACAGAGATACATCAAGCCGCCGCATTCGGCGTAGGCTGGCAACCCGCCCTCGAGTGCGCGACGAACGTCCGACCGCAGGGCCGCGTTGGCGGCGAGCGCCGCCGCCTGAGTCTCCGGAAATCCGCCGCCGATGAACAGGCCGTCGCAGTCCGGGAGACGCGCATCGTTCAGCGCATCGAAGAAAACGAGTTGCGCGCCGGCGCGCTCCAGCGCTTCGAGATCGTCGGCGTAGTAGAAGCCGAACGCCGGGTCCCGCGCGATCGCAAGCCGCACACTCGCGGCGGCGCCGGGCGGCGGCGCGGGCGCATCGGCCAGAGGCGAGGCGTCGGCGAGCGCGATGATGCGATCGAGATCGACGCCGCTTTCCACGACGCCGCGCAGATGCGCGATGGCGCGATCGATCTGCAGACACTCGGATGGCGTCATGAGGCCGAGGTGCCGCTCCTCGACGATTGGCGTGCTGTCGCGTCCGATGACGCCCAGGATCGGAACATCGCAATAACGCTCGATGGCTTGCCGCAGCTTGGTCTCCTGCCGCGGCGCGCCGACCTTGTTGAGAATGACGCCCGCGACGCGCGTCTGCGGATCGAAGGACTTGTAGCCGAGCAGCATCGGCGCGACGCCGCGCGTCATGCCGAGCGTATCGATCACGATGACGACCGGCGACCGGACAAGTCTGGCCAGCGCTGCGCTGGAATCCCGTCCTTCGACATCGACGCCGTCATGCAAGCCCTTGTTGCCCTCGATCAGGGAAAGGTCGGCGCCATGCGATCTGGATGCGACGAGATCGACGATCTCCTGGTTCGTCTGCGTGTTGAAATCGAGATTGTAGCAGGGACGCCCGGCGGCGCGGGCAAGCCACATCGGGTCGATATAGTCCGGCCCCTTCTTGAAGGGCTGAACAGCGAGCCCTCTTGCGGCGAGCGCCGAGGCGAGTCCGATCGACGTCATCGTCTTGCCGGACGACTTGTGAAAAGCCGATATGAAGAGGCGGCTCATCGCCTTACGCGGCCGCGGACAACCGCGCCCGATCGCGCGAGTTCCAGATATCCGTCGCCAACGCCTGCGAATCCGCCGGTTCGGCGGACAGACCCATGGCCTTGGCCGCCAGCGCGATCGTTCCGATCACCGCCGCCTCGCCATAGGGGTCGGCGCCCTCGCCCCGCCAGATCGAAACCAGCCGATCGAGATTCATGTCTTCGTCGGGCGACTGCCGCGGATCGATCGTCGCCGGCCAGCGACGCTCGTCGTAACCCTCGGCATGCACGGTGTAGATTTCGCACGGCTTGTTCGGCCGGCGTTCCGCCTCGCCGCCGTCGCCGCGAAAGATGACGGTGCGCGCATTGCCGAGAAGCATTTCCGCATCTCGATGGATTTCCATGTAGCCCGGATGAAACACGCCGAGCATCGAAGCGCCGGCGTCGAATGGATTGACCGCGCGCACGAGCGTATGAACCGGCGAGCGCAACCCGAGGATCGGCCTCAACCCCATCATGTCGGCGAGCGTCGGGTGGATAGCCGAGAGAGGAAGATAGGCGATGTTTGTCTGCGACAGATGCCTGGCGGCTTCCTCCGCAGTGCGCGCGACCGGCAAGCCGAGACGCGCCAGCGCGTCGCTCGTGTAGATCCTGCCCGCCGTGTGCCCGTCCAATCCATGCATCAACACGCGGCGGCCGCTGTTGGCGATCGCCAGCGCCGCAAGCACGTACCACGGCAACTGGCGCTTCTTGCCGGCATAGGACGGCCAGTCGAGATCGACCTTCGGCGCATCGGCGGGTTTGGCGAAGCGCGCGCGCACGGCCTGCACGAAGCCGGCGATTTCGGAACCGCTCTCTTCCTTGAAACGCAGCAGCATCAGGAAGGCGCCGATCTGTTCGGGCAACGCCTGCCCGTCCAGGATCATCCCCATCGACTCCCGCGCTTCCTCGACGGTCAGAGCGCGGGAGAACGACTTGCCACGCCCCAGAATATTGACGAAACGCGCAAAAGGATGGGGCTCGCGGAACATGGTCTACGCCTCGGCTTCCTCGGCCTGTTCCTGCGGCAGGAACGGGAGCAGCCGCAGCGCCGTCGCCGTCAGCAGCATGGCGATGGAAATGCCGCTGACGCCGAGCAGCGCCTCCGGCAGGGACGGAACATACCGGCCAATGGCGCCGTCGAAGAACGAACTCGATACGTCCATTCCGGGGAATATCTTCAACGGCAACGCCTGACCGCCGATGATGATGACGTACATCTGGGCCAAACCGCCGATCAGAAACAGGATGGCTGCGAGCATGACGTTGTGACGATTTGCGCCGCCCGAGCCCTGCATCGCCAAGAGGCCGAGCGGCAGCAGCGTGCCGATCAGGACCTGACCGACCCAGAACAACAGCGTGTATACGCCGCCGTCGCGCAGGACGAACATTTCGGACTCCAGATGCGCGGTGGCGTAGAGCTTGGTGACATGCTGGACGATCGTGAAGAATAGAGTGGCCAAAGCGAAAATCGCCAGGAGACCGCTGAACTTGCCGATCATTTCCTGCGTCATCAGCCGCGCGCGCGTCTCCCGGCACATCAGCAGCAGCACCAGAATGGTGAAAGCCAGCCCGTAGAGGAAGGACGAGGCGATGAACAAGGGCGCCATGATCGCGGCGTCATAGGCCTCGCGCGCAATGAGGAATCCGAAGATCGAGCCGGTGCCGGTCGTCAGGATGAGACGCCACACGAACGCGAGCCAGCCCATGGTCTTGCCGAGAGTCGCGTTCTTGGACGCGCGGCGGTCCATCATCGCGAAGAGATAGGCCGCGACGATCGCCATGAATCCCGTGTACAGATAGATGTTCCACGCGAAGATCGATCTGAAATTGTGCTTGAGGATCGCGACGATCAGTCGTTCCGGCCGGCCCAGATCGAGCACGAGAACCGCCAGGCCGCCGGCAAGCAGCGCGATCGCGAGGATGCCCGACAGCCGCGCGTAGGGCTTGTAGGCGAGGCGGTTGAACACCGACGACACCGAAGCGACATTGAGCGCGCCCGAGGCGGAAACGATCAGGAACACGGCGAAGACGTGCGGCAGACCCCATACGATCTGGTTGTTCATGCCGGTGACGATATGGCCGTGCTCTTCCATGTAGAGCGCAGCGCCGAGGCCGAGCGCGATCAGCACGAGATGCAGGCCGATCAGACCCCAGAAGACCGGGCTGTGCTCGTCGAGAGTCTGGAACTTCAGTTTCGCCATCTTCGTCGACCCGTCACAGATTGCGGTAGCGCACGCCCGGATCGAGCCCGAGATCGGCGCGGATCTGGGAGCTGGCCATGGTGGCCAGCGCCTTGGAGACGTCGCTGTTGGGATCGTTGAGATCGCCAAAGACCATCGCTGCGCCGCCCTTGGCCGCGCAGGTCTCGACGCAGGCCGGGATGCGACCGGCGTCGACGCGGCTGACGCAGAAATTGCAGCTCTCGACCGTGCCTTTGCCGCGCGGCGCATTGCTCTTCTGGTCGTCGTGCTCCTCGTGCACGAACGAACGCGCCTTGTACGGGCATGCCATCATGCAATAGCGGCAGCCGATGCAGATATGCTTGTCGACGAGCACGATCCCGTCAGCGCGCTTGAAAGACGCGCCGGTCGGACAGACGTCGACGCACGGCGGGCTCGCGCAATGCTGGCACATGACCGGCGCCTCGCGCTTGGCGCCTGTATGCGGATCGCGCAGCGTGACCTTTCGGATCCATTGCGCATCGGTCTCGGGATGACCGCTCGATTTCCAGCCGTTTTCTTCGCGACAGGCGGAAACGCAGAGGTCGCAGCCCGAAGGACACTTGTTGACGTCGATCAGCAGCCCCCAGCGTGTCTTCGACGTCACGGCCTGATCGGCGGGTTTGGCGCCCGCGTCCCTCAAGCCGAACGCATAGAGCGTCACGCCCGGCGCTACTGTGGTCGTAGCCAGCCCGACCGCGCTCTTCAGCAAGGAGCGCCGATCCGTCGCGATAGGGGTGTCGCCGCCGGCCTTCATTGCTTCATCTCCGCGACATGCGCCTTGAGCGCCGCAGCCGCCGCTTCGCCGACGACGCGCGCCGCGTCGTTCGGTCCGAGGTCCGCCGCCTTGCCTTTCTCGTCGGGACGGGAGGCGTGGCATTCGAAGCAATCGACGCGCACGGCCGCATAGCTGTGGCAGGAACGACAGAAATGGCGCGGATCGGAATAGGCGACGGCCTGTCCCTTTTCGTCTTTCACCACATGGCAGCTGAAACAATTCGCCAGACTGAACTGCTTCGTCCGAACGCCTTCGTGCATCGTCTCGTCGCGCTGATGCATCAGCATGTTCATGTGATTCTTGCGCATGAACTCCGTGTCGGCGACGCATTTCTCCGCACCCGCCGGCTTGGGCGGATTGGGAACAGGCGTGCGCCCGGCGTCCGCCGCGAAAGCTCGCGCCCCGCCAAACGTCGCGGCGAGCGCGACGACGACGGCAAGCAGCAAGCGTCGGAGCGTGAAGACGGTCATCTTACTCCCCGAGACCCATCTGGATGTAGCCCGTCGGGCAGACGTCGCGGCAGATGTGGCAGCCGATGCACTTGGTGTAGTCGGTGTAGACGTAACGACCGACCGCACGCTCCTTCTTCGGCACGCGCGCCACCGCGACCTGCGGGCAGTAGATCACGCAATTGTCGCACTCGAAGCACATGCCGCAGCTCATGCAGCGCTCGCCTTCCTTGCGGGCCTGTTCTTCGGTGAGCGCGATGATGCGTTCCTGGAAGTCGCCGATCACCTTTTCCGCGTAGACATGCCGCTCGCTCCGCTTGTTGCGCTCGACATAGTTGAAATGACCCTTGAACAGGTCCTTGTGCGGGATGATCTGCGTCGCGCCGCGATCTTCGTAATTGTGCACGGCGTATTTGGCCGACGACGTGCCGCGCGATTGCATGTGATCGTACGGTGCGGGATCGAGACTGCGCGAATGCAGTTCGGCGAGAAGATTGAACTGGTGGACGTCGACCTTCGGACGTTTCTCCTCGAGTTCGCCGTCGAGGAAATGGTCCATCGTCTCCGCAGCCACACGGCCGTGGCCGATCGCGGTGGTCAGCAGATGCGGCCGCACCGCGTCGCCGCCCGCGAAATGCTTTTCCATCTTGCGGACCTTGTAGACGCCGTCGATGGCGATGCCGCCGCGCCCGCCGTCAAGCTGCTCGAGCCCCTGCGACAGGTCGGCCATCTGTCCGATGGCGGAAATCACCATGTCGCATTCGATCTCGTATTCCGTGCCGTCGATCGGCTGCGGAACGGCGCCCTTCATCGTGCACTTGCACATCCGCAGCGCGCGCGCGCGGCCGTCCGGCCCTTTCACAACCTCCAGCGGCATGACCGCGCCCTGAATCTCGACGCCCTCGCGCTTGGCGTCCTCGCGCTCGTGCTCGGCGGCCGTCATCTGTTCGATCGGGAAAAGCGAGGTCAGCACGATCTCCGCGCCTTCGCGCCGCAGCGCGCCGGCGACGTCGTGCGCCGTGTAGCCGAAGGTTTCCGCGCTGGACACGTCGTGCTGATGGGCCACGTTGATATGGCCGAGACGGCGCGCGACCGAGGCGACGTCGATCGACGTGTCGCCGCCGCCGACGACGACGATCTTCTTGGCGGTCGAAAACACCCAGCCGCGGTTGAAGGCGTCGAGGAATTCCACGCCGGTGATGCAGTTTTCAGCGTCCGCGCCCGGCACCGGAAGCGGTCGACCGTTCTGCGCCCCGATCGCCCAGAAGATCGCATCATAATCGCGCTCGAGGTCGGCGATCGACACGTCCTTGCCGACGCGAACGCCGGTGCGGGCTTCCACGCCGTCCATCGAGACGATGCGCCCGATTTCGGCGTCCAGCATCTCACGCGGCGTGCGATAGCCCGGAATGCCGAAGCGCATCATGCCGCCGAGTTTGTCGTGAGATTCGAAAATCGTCACGGCGTGGCCCTTCTGACGAAGGAAGTAGGCCGCCGCCAGACCGGCCGGCCCGCCGCCGACGACCGCGATCTTCTTGCCGCTGAGAGCGGGCGCGGCGGGCAACGCCGCCTTGTTCTCGATCGCCCAGTCGCCGACATATTGCTCGACCGCGTTGATGCCGACGAAGTCGTCGACTTCGTTACGGTTGCAGCCGTCCTCGCACGGCGCCGGGCACACGCGGCCCATCGTCGCCGGGAACGGATTGGCGCTGACCATGCGCTCGAACGCATATTGCTGCCACGGCATGCCGGCGACTGGCGGCTTGTCCATGCCGCGCGCAATCGACAGCCAGCCGCGGATGTCGTGGCCCGACGGGCAGCCGCCCTGGCACGGGGGCGTACGGTGCACGTAGGTCGGGCACTTGTAGGACTTGTCAGCCTGGAAGATCTTCGCGGTCAGATCGACCGAATCCCACATGCTCTCGCCGTTCTTGAAGCGGCGGTGGGTCGGCTTGGTGTTGGGGCTCTGGTCGTTCATCGCCGTCTCCCTCACGCCTGCGCTGCGGCAGGCCGGTGTTGCGCGTCGTATTCTTCGGCCTGGGTCGATCCCGTGAGCAGGATGGCGTTCGACACCATCTGATGCACGCTCACGATCGCATCCATTTCGAAACCGTATTGCGGCAGGACCTTCGAGAACTGCGCCTTGCAGATCGCGCAGATCGCCGCCATGTGCGTCACGCCGTATTCGTCGGCGACGTCCTTGAGCGCCCGCATGCGCGGTTGCGCGCCTTTGATGCGCACGTCCATCAACTCGTCCGTCAGAAGACCGCCGCCGCCGCCGCAGCACAACGTCTTCTCGTGGATCGTCTCCGGCGCCATGTCGTAATAATGGTTGCAGACGCCGCGCAGGATCGCGCGCGGAATTTCGAACTGCCCGCCCGGCTTGTCGCCCATGCGCGACGCGCGCGCGACGTTGCAGCTGTCATGGAAGGTCAGCCGGAATTCGTCGTTCTTCGACTTGTCGAACCGCAGTTTGCCCTTCTGCATGAGATCGTAGGTGAACTCGCAGATGTGCTGCGGCACGGGATAATTGCGATCGAGGAAGTCGAACGGGCCCGCGAGCGTGTCGAGGAAGGAATAAGCGACGCGCCAGGCATGGCCGCATTCGCCGAACACCAGCCGCTTGACGCCGAGATCCTTCGCAGCCTTGTGGATGCGTTGAGCGACCCTCTGCATGTTTTCCCGCGAACCGACGAACATGCCGAAGTTCGCCGCTTCCGAAGCATAGGTCGACAGCGTCCACGAGACGCCCGCCTCATGCAGCACTTTGGCGTAACCGATCAGGCCTTCCATATGCGGCGAGGCGAAGAAGTCCGCGCTCGGCGTCACCAGAAGAATGTCCGCGCCCTGCACGTCGAGCGGCAGTTTGACCGGAACGCCTGTTTCTTCCTCGATCTCCTCCTCGAGGCCTTCCAGCGTGTTCTTCAGCGCTTTCGGGGGCAGTCCGAGATTGTTGCCGATGTTGAAGACCTTGCCGATGATCTCGTTCGAATATTTCTGGCCGAGGCCGATCGTGTCCATGATGTCGCGCGCAGCCATGGAAATCTCGGCCGTGTCGATGCCGTAGGGACAAAACACCGAGCAGCGGCGGCACTGCGAGCATTGGTGGAAATAGCTGTACCAGTCGTCGAGGACTTCCTTGGTCAGGTCTTCCGCGCCGACGAGCCACGGCACGACCTTGCCAGCCCAGGTGAAATGGCGGCGATAGACCTTGCGCAGCAGGTCCTGCCGAGCGACCGGCATGTTCTTCGGATCGCCGGTGCCCATGAAGTAATGGCACTTGTCCGTGCAGGCGCCGCACTTCACGCAGGAGTCGAGATAGACGCGCAGCGCGCGGTTGTTCTCGAGCAGTTCGCCGAGCCGGAAGATCGCCTTGTCGTGCCAGTTCTCGACCAGTTCGCCCGGAAAACCCAGCGGCTGGTTATGCTGCGCCTGCGCGACGAAAGGCTTCGAGCCGGCCATCGCACCGCAGGCGATCTCGGGGATTTCGATCGGATCGCCGACGACCCGTTCCTTCGGCTTGAAATCGGCAGATACGCCCGCCATGCGTCTCTCCTCAGGCCTTGTTGGACTGCGGCTTCAACAGGCCGCGCGGCGCGTAACGGCGCTCGCGGCTGTCGTCGGCCTGATTGCGGGTCGGGCTGAAGAACACGCCCGGCGCATGCAGCAGCTTCGAGAACGGGAAGATGATCATCAGCGTCAACACCAGCGACAGGTGGACGATGAGATTGATGTCGGCCGGCAGCGGCTTCCAGTCGAAATACATCAGGCCGAGGAAGAAAGCCTTGACCGCGACGATGTCGGTGTGGGCGACGAACTTCATGCTCAGGCCGCTGATCCCGATCATCACGAGCAGGGCGAGCATCAAATGGTCCGAGGGGCCGGTGATGTAACGGATGCGCTCGACCACGAACCTGCGCGCCCAGAGCAGCAGCAGGCCGGCGACCATTGCGAAGCCCGCCAGCACGCCGATCGGCTGTATGATCGCGACGATCTCGGGCACCGGCTGCAGGAAATAGCGCAGGTGCCGAAACAGAACGACCGCCAGCGACACGTGGAACAGCCAGCCGAAAGCCCATGTCCACTTGTTCGAGTTGAACAGGCTTTGGAAGAAGACGACTTCGCGCGCCATGCGCAGCACGACGCCGCTGCGCGTCGTCGGCGCCGGCGTCGTCGGAATCTTCAAAGGCGCCGGCGTCTTCGCATAGAGCCAGATCCGAGAGCCGAGCCCGAGCGCAAGCACGAGCGTGGCGACATAGAAGAGGATTGCGAAGACAGTTGTAAGCATGACTCCTCCCTCGGCCGCGGGCTTGTTTCCGCCCGTCGGCCCGGAACCGCGCTCTTGAGACGCAGTGAAGTGTTAGACGCAGCCGGTCGGCTTCGGCAGGCCGGCGATCTTGCACGCCTGCTTGGCCGGGCCGTACGGGAACAGAGCGTACAGAGCCTTCTGGTCGCCCTTTTCCTTACCGAACTTCTTGGTCATTTCCTTCACGAGGATGCGAACCGCCGGGGCGATCTGGTATTCCTCGTAATATTCGCGCAGGAAGTTGACGACTTCCCAGTGATCCTGCGACATCTCGATGTTCTCGCTCTTGGCGATCAACAGCGCGAGATCGGGGTTCCACTGGTTGATGTCCTTGAGGTAGCCTTCTTCGTCGTGTTCGGCGACGAGTCCATTGCATTCGTAGGCGGTCATCGTATCGCTCATGCTCGATCCTCCTGATTTACGGCGTTCGCCAATTCACAGCCACGCGCAGACGCGGGACTTTTCCGTCGTAAGGTCGACAAAGCCGGCATAGTCCACCAGCTTCACGCCCTCTAGCACATCTTCGGCCTTCATGCCGCGCGCCGCCAGATCGGGCGCCAGCACGTAGACCGCGCAACTCGCCAGCTTGGCGGCGAGCGCGGGGGTGAAGCTCGTGCCCTTGCGGGCGCCGACCACGCCGTCTTCGATCATCAGAATGGCGTCGCCATCCGAGGCGTGCGCCAGGCAGCTCGCAAAGCTCGAGCGCTCGAACGGCGACTTATTGACAGTGTGCAACGTCGACATGGCGCCCTCAGAAGCTCAGGATGACGTCTTGGCCAGCGATCAGCTTGGCCATTTCCGCGCGATCCACAAAGATCAGCGACGGCTTTTCAGCGTAATCGTCGTCCTCGTCCTCGTAGGTGATCGGCATCAGGTCGTCCACGGTCAGGCCGCGCTCGGCCAGCGATTCTTTTTCGACGTAGAGCTTGCGCACTTCGTAGTCGCCGAGCGCCTTGTACGTCTTCGAGAAGTTCTTCATGCCGACGCCGGCCGTGTCCTGGTTGGCCATCAGCTGGTAGACGCCGTCGTCGACGAACGCGAGGCTGACATCCTGCTCGAAGGCCGCGCCGATCAGCACGACTTCAAGCGATTCCAGGGCGTACACCGTGCCGTACGGCGCGCGGCGATTGATGTAGAAAAATTTCTTCCTGTCGTCCGACATGACCGCCTCTCAATCGCCGAACGTGACCAGGCGATCCGCCTGGATGCCCGCCTCGATCAACTGACCGAGGCCCGAGATACGAAAGCCCGGCGCGATGTTGTCGCCGTCCTTGCCCTGACGCTTGGCTTCATTGGCGTCCAGAATGCCGCGCCGCTGCGCCGCCGCGATGCACACGACGAGATCGAGCTTGTGCTTCTCGGCGAGCTCGCTCCACAGCTTCTGCAGATTGCGATCGTCCTGCGGCGGCACGGTGTAGCGCGTGCCGTTGTTCACGCCGTCGTGGTAGAAGAAGACACGAAAGATTTCGTGCCCCTTCTCGAGCGCGGCGACCGCAAAACGATAGGCGGTGTCAGACGCCTGATGCGTATACGGCCCCTCGTTGACCAGAATTCCGAACCGCAACGATACCTCCCCGCCCTTCGTTTCGAACGGCGCGGCTCATGGCCGCGCCTGAAGTTGTCAGAAGTGAACGTGCGCCGACATGTTCATCGTCTTGCGCGCGCCGGTCCAGGTATCGAGGTGATGCTTGGTGAAGGCGAAATCGCACAATTCGAAGAAGCGCGGCCAGCCGATGCGCTCGATCCACTCGCCGAGACGCTCGTAATCTTTGCCGTGCTCCTTGTAGGCGTAGAGAATCTTCTTCACAACCGCCTCGACCTCCGGCCAACGCGGCGCGTTGTTCGGAAGATTGGCGACAACCAGCTTGTGGAACGTCGGCTTGGAGCGGGCGTTCGAGTGTTTGCCGCCGACCCAGACGGCGATCTTGGTCGAGTCCGCGCCGTTGATCTGCATCGGCGGGCACGGCGGATAGCAGGCGCCGCAGCACACGCACTTCTGTTCGTCGACTTCGAGCGACGGCACGCCGTTCACCATGGCCGGACGGATCGCCGCCACGGGGCAGCGCGCGACGACGGCCGGACGCTCGCAGACCTTCGACACCAGGTCGTGATTGATCTTCGGCGGTTTGGTGTACTGGACGTTGATCGAGATATCGCCCTGACCGCCGCAGTTGATCTGGCAGCAGGAGGTCGTGATGCGCACGCGGTTCGGCATTTCCTCATGCGTGAACTCGTGGTGCATCATGTCCATCAGGCTCTTGACCACGCCCGACGCGTCCGTGCCCGGAATGTCGCAGTGCAGCCAGCCCTGGGTGTGCGAGATCATCGACACCGAATTGCCGGTGCCGCCGACCGGGAAGCCGTGCTTGTTGAGTTCGGCGATCAGCGGCTCGACCTTGTCGACCGAACTGACCATGTACTCGATGTTGGAGCGCGTCGTGAAACGCACGTGGCCTTCGGCGAATTTATCCGCGATGTCGCAGAGCAGGCGGATCGTATAGACGTCCATCTGACGCTGCGTGCCGGCGCGAACGGTCCACACCTCGTCCCCGCTCTTGGAGACGTGATGCAGCACGCCCGGACGCAGGCGATCGTGCCACGCCCAGTTGCCGTAATTCTTCTTCAGGACCGGATGCATCAACGGAAACGGATCCGGCACTCCGCATTCGTCAGGGCGACGCGGCTGAACGGCGACATTCATCTGAGAACTCCTCCCGAATTTCGATGAACGACGGGTCGCGGCGTTTAGCCTGCGACCCGCGTTAGCGCATTACTCCGCGGCGACGCGCTTGGCGTCCTTGTGCGCGCGGCGCTCGAAATACTTCTCCGCTTCCTCGTCGAAATCGTCCGTACGGACGTAGCACGAGGTGCGCGGATGATTGACCATGTTCGGATCCGGCTCGAGGCCGAGCGCCTCAAGGAAGGCCGGCAGACCGATACGGTCCATCGTCTCGCCGATACGCTCGTGCTCGAGCGCGTTGTCGGCGAAGAAGTCGAGCAGATTGCGCGCCATCTCTTTCAGCTTCTCGAAATCCTCTTCGGTTTCGAGCTTGATGAACGGCACGATCATCGTGCCCATCAGATCGCCGATCTTCAGCGCGCGCTTGCCGCCGATCAGGATGGACGCGCCGCGGTCGTCGCCCGGCGACAGCGCCTTGTTCATCACGTTCAGGCAGTGCATGCAGCGCACGCAGGACTTGTTGTCGACGTCCAGCGTATCGTCGTCGTTCAGGCTGAGCGCGCGGGTCGGGCACATGGCGATGACATGGTCGATCGCATACTTGCGGCCGACGCGCGCCACGTACTTCTTCACCTCGTCCTGATTGACCTTCATGTCGTCGCGCCACGTGCCGATCACGGCGAAGTCCGCGCGATGGATGGCGTTGACGCAGTCGTTTCCGCAGCCCGAGAACTTGAACTTGAACTTGTAGGGCAGCGCCGGACGATGCATTTCGTCCAGAAATTCGTTGATGACCGTGCGATGCGCCTGCACCTCGTCATAGCAGGACATTTCGCAGCGCGCATGACCCACGCAGCTCATCGAGGTGCGCAGCGCCGGGCCGGCGCCGCCGAGGTCGAAACCGATCTCGTTGAGGTCGTCGAACGCCTTCTGCACGTTCTCGGTCGAGCAGCCCTGGAACATGATGTCGCCCGACTGTCCGTGGAAAGCGATCAGGCCGGAGCCGTGCTTTTCCCAGATGTCGCACATCTTGCGCAGCGTGGCGGTGTCATAGTGGTAGCCAGCCGGCGGCTGAACGCGCAGCGTGTGGAATTCCTTCGAGGCCGGGAACTTGTCGGCGACTTCGGAGAAGCGCGGAATGACGCCGCCGCCGTATCCGAACACCGACACGGTGCCGCCCTTCCAGTAGCCGAGCTTGTTCTCGTAGGAGTGCTCGAGCTGACCCAGAAGATCGTTCATCATCGGGGCGTACTGCTTGTCGCCCGAATCGCGCAGACGCTTCAGTCCGGTCACGAAGCTCGGCCACGGGCCGGCTTCCAACTGGTCCAGCAAAGGCGTCGGATGCTGACCTTTTTGCGCGTTAGCGCTCTTCGCGTCATCGTGCGACATGCACATGTCTCCCTTCACAGCGTGGCCGCACAAGCTCCCTCGGAGCCCAATGCGCACCTCCCTGTCCCGCCGCGACGCGCTTCGCGCCGCCTGTCCTCGCCCGCGCCGACCCTTTGACTGGAAACGCGATTCGGACTTTTCAATTGGACGTGACAGGGACATAATAACAAAAAATTTGAATATGAGAATAGGAAATCTGGCGTAGCGCTCCATCTTCCCGCAAATCCGTGGAAAACCATGGCGCTACGCATGGGAGGACAAGAATGCCGACTGCCCGGACCTTGCGCGCGCAGCAAGGCGATGGCCCGTTCGAGCTGGCGGACGAGCCCGCGTATCGCGCCTGGCGTGCGACCAAGCTCGAACGCTATCCGACGGCGATCGAGCAACTCGTCGTCCAGATCGAAGATCCGTTCTCGATCTCCGCCTCGGAGCGCGATGCGATCAGGGAGCGATGCGGTCGCGCCAACATGGCGGTCTACGCCTTCCCGCCGTCGCTCGACGAAACCGCGCAGCGGCGCGCCGTCCTGCAACTCGGTCGGTTCATGGGCCTCGAGGCGGTCGAGGATCATCGATCGCGCGATCAGGACGGGCTGGTAGCCATTGAAGTCGTCGAGAGCGGCGGACGCCTCGGATATATCCCTTACACGAACCGACCGATCGCCTGGCACACCGACGGATATTACAATTTCCACGGCCCGGACCGCGCTGTGCAGGCGATGATCCTGCATTGCGTGCGCGACGCCGACGGCGGCGAGAACGGTTTGCTCGACCACGAGATCGCCTACATCAGGCTGCGCGACAAAAACCCCGGCCACATCGCGGCGTTGATGCACCCTCAGGCCATGTCGATCCCCGAGAACGTCGAACCGAGCGGCCGCGTGCGGCCAACCAACGTCGGCCCCGTGTTCTATGTCGATCCCCGCTCCGGCGCGCTCGGCATGCGCTATACGGCGCGCACCCGTTCGATCGCCTGGCGCGACGATCCGGCGACGCGCGACGCGGCCGACGCGCTTGCGCGAATTCTGGCGACCGATCCGCTGGTGCTGCGCGCGCGCCTCAGGCCCGGCTGGGGTCTGATCTGCAACAATGTCCTGCACGACCGCACCGGCTTCACGACGCGACAAAACGCCGGCCGGCTGCTGTATCGTATCCGCTACCATGGTCTGATCGCCTGACCGCAGCATCGAGAGGAGCCGCATGGTCTATGTCAGCGAATTGATGATCGCCCACCCGGAGGCGTCGAGTTTCAAGCAGCTCGAGGAATATGTCGCGCAAGCCGCGCGCGACGGCGAAATCCATCTGTATATGGACATCAAGCCGGAATATCCCGACACGCCGCCGAAATGGGAGACGCGGCTCGAACTCGTATTCTACCAGGCGGAGCGAAAACGCGAATGACCGAACCCGAACGCATCAAGCGAGACATCATCCAGGCGCCCTACGCCAAGGAGATTCGCCTGGAGGAGCTCCGGTTCGAAAGCGGCATGCGTCTGCTGCGAACGACGATCCGCGAGGGACGGCGCTTCACGACGCTCGACCTGGATCCCCGCGCCGCCGAACTTTGGTCGAACGCGATGCGCGACTGGCTTCGGGACGTCGAACGCGGCGACTGACGGCCCGCGCGAGGCCGGCGGCGCGACGCGCCGCACGCCGCCAGCTTTCCACGGGCGCTTCCGGCGCTTCGCCGACGTGAACGGCTGTCCATTTTCGTCGGGCGCCCGCTAGCGGTTGCTGCGCTGCAACAGCATTTCGGCGCCGAGAAACGATTGGACAAATCATGATACGCGAATATAATAAATCGTGAACAGGCGCGCAGGCGTCCGTTATTGCGCGTTCCGCCGCCCCCGTGTGTCATTCTGGCGGGGCGACTGTGGCAATCGGACGGCTCGACAACAAGACGTCGTTCGACAAAATAATTGCGCCTAATCAGGGAGCGGGGACGAACATGGCGGAAGTCGTAATTATGGGCGCTGGTCTGGCCGGCGTCGTCATGGCCTACGAAATGAAGGATCAGCTGCGTCCGGAGGACAAGCTCACGGTCGTCACCAAGGATCCGATCTATCATTTCGTTCCTTCCAATCCGTGGGTCGCCGTCGGCTGGCGCTCTCGCGAAGCGATCCAGGTCGATCTGGCGCCGACGTTCGCGCGCCGCGGCATCGCCTTCAAACCCGTTCCCGTCTCCAAGGTCGTGCCACAGGAAAACTGGATCGAGCTCGAAGACGGCACGAAGGTTTCCTACGACTATCTGATCATCGCGACGGGCCCCGAACTGGCGTTCGACGAGATCGAAGGCCTGGGCCCGAATGGCGGCTACACGAATTCGATCTGCCACGTCGACCATGCGTTGAAGGCGTCGGTCTCCTTCGAGGAGTTCTGCAAGAACCCGAAGCCGATCGTCGTCGGCGCCGTGCAAGGCGCCTCCTGCTTCGGCCCGGCTTACGAATATACGTTCATCCTCGACACCGAGTTGCGCCGCCGCAAGATTCGCGACCAGGTGCAGATGACCTTCGTGACCTCGGAGCCTTACGTCGGCCATCTCGGCCTCGATGGCGTTGGCGACACCAAAGGTCTGCTCGAGAGTGAAATGCGCGAGCACCACATCAAGTGGATGACCTCGACGCGCGTGAAGAAGGTTGAAGACGGCAAGATGCACGTCGAGGAGGTCAATCCCGACGGCTCCGTCAAGGAAGCCAAGGAGCTTCCCTTCGGCTTCTCGATGATGCTGCCGGCCTTCCGCGGCATCAAGCCCCTGATGGGCATCGAAGGCCTGGTCAATCCGCGCGGCTTTGTGCTCGTCGACAAGCATCAGCAAAACCCGACCTTCAAGAACGTGTTTTCGGTCGGCGTCTGCGTTGCAATTCCGCCCATGGGCCCCACGCCTGTGCCGTGCGGCGTTCCGAAGACGGGTTTCATGATCGAATCCATGGTCACCGCGACGGCCCACAACATCGGCGCGATGCTGCGTGGCCAGGCGCCGAGGCACCAGGGCACGTGGAACGCCGTCTGCCTCGCCGACTTCGGCGATTCCGGCATCGCCTTCGTCGCTCAGCCGCAGATTCCGCCGCGCAACGTCAACTGGTCCTCGTCGGGCAAGTGGGTGCACGCGGCCAAGATCGCCTTCGAGAAATACTTCATCCGCAAGATGCGCAAGGGCGAGAGCGAGCCGTTCTACGAGACGGCCGCGCTGAACATGCTCGGCATCGGCAAGCTCAAGCAGGTCACGACCGACTGAGCCGGCGCATCGCCAGGCCACAGATGGCGGCTTCTTCGAGAAGCCGCCGTCGACCATTCGTTGATCGCATGTTGAACACGGCTTTGGCCGACCGGAGAAGGACGCAGGCGGAACATGTCCGCACTGACCAGCCAACCGAAACATCAGTCGGCATTCACGTCCGTCTTCCCGTTTCTGAAATGGCTTCCGCGCGTCAATCGCGACACCTTCTCGTCTGATTTGATGGCCGGCGTCACCGGCGCCGTCGTCGTTCTGCCGCAGAGCGTGGCCTTCGCCACGATCGCCGGCATGCCCCCCGAATACGGCCTCTACGCGAGCATGATTCCGGCGATCGTCGCCGCGTTGTTCGGATCCTCATGGCATCTCGTCTCGGGCCCGACGACCGCGGCCTCGATCGTGCTCTACGCTGCTCTCAGCCAGCACGCCGAGCCTGGAAGCGCCAAGTACGTCCAGCTGGCTCTGACGCTCGCGCTGATGGTGGGCCTCGTCGAATTGACGCTCGGCCTGTTCAAGCTCGGCTCGATGGTCAACTTCATTTCGCACTCGGTGGTGATCGGCTTCACGGCCGGCGCGGCGGTTCTGATTGCGGCGAGTCAGCTCAAGCACTTTCTGGGCGTGCATGTCCCTTCCGGCGCGCGCATCCACGAAATCATCATTCACATCTTCGAAAACGCCCACAACATCGTGCCGGAGATCGTGACGGTCTCGCTGGCGACGCTGTTGACCGGCATTCTGATGCGCCGGTATTTCCCGCGCATACCCTACATGATCACGGCGATCTTCGCCGGGGGCGTCGTCGCTGCGATTTTCAACGCTGTCTCCGCGGGGCGAATTCCGACGGTTGGCGCGCTCAACGCTGGCCTGCCGCCCCTCTCCATGCCGAGCCTCGATCCCGACGACTGGCGCAAACTCGCTCCGGCGGTGATCGCGGTCTCGATGTTCGCGCTCACCGAAGCCTTGTCGATCGCGCGCGCGCTGGCCGTGCGCAGCGGCCAGCACATCGACGCCAGCCAGGAATTCGTCGGACAGGGCCTGTCCAACATCGCCGGCGCATTCTTCTCCGGCTATGTCGCGACGGGCTCATTCAACCGCAGCGGCGTCAATTACGAAGCCGGCGCCAGAACGCCGCTGGCGGCGATCCTGGCCGGCCTCATTCTTCTGGCCATCGTTCCGTTCGTCGCGCCATTCGCCGCCCATCTGCCGAACGCGGCGATGGCTGGCATTCTCATGCTCGTCGCCTGGGGCCTTATCGACCAGCACCACATCGCCCAGATCGTGCGCACGAGCCGCGCGGAAACCGTCGTTTTGATCGTGACATTCCTGGCGACTTTGTTGCTTGAGCTCGAAGTCGCGATTCTGACCGGCATCTCGCTGTCGCTGCTGCTGTATCTCAACCGCACGTCCAATCCGAAACTGCTGCCGCGCGTACCCGACCCTGCGAGCTGGGCGCGCAAGTTCACCAGCCCACGGCCGGACCTGCCCGAATGCCCGCAGTTCCGCATCATGCGTCTCGACGGTTCGCTGTTCTTCGGCGCCGTCAGCGCCTTCACCGAGGCGATGCGTGAGATCGAAGAAGAAACGCCGGATTGCAAGTTCGTCGCGATTGTGATGACCGGCGTGAATTTCGTCGACATCGGCGGCGCCGAAGCGCTCGTGGCGTCCGCCGAGCGCCTGCGCGAGCGCGGCGGCGACCTCTTCCTGATACGACTGAAGGATCAAGCGCGCGAGCTGCTCGCGCGCGGCGGCTATCTGGAGCAGATACGCGAAAAGAACATCTTCTGGTCGAAGACCGACGCCTTGCGCGCGATCTACCGCAGGCTCGATTACAATCTTTGCCAGACCTGCAATTTGCGCGTTTATGTCGAGTGCGCGCGTCTCGGCAAGCAAGAGCCGATGGACGACGACGACGAAGTCGACGCAGGACAGACGGCGGTCGCAGGCCGGACAGCGTCATGAACGCGAGCGTCGGCGTCGGCCGCTGGATACCTGCATTGACGCACGCGCTGCCCTTCATGAAATGGGCGCCGCTGGTCAATTCGCGCACGGTCAAGGCGGACCTGCTCGCGGGCCTGACCGGCGCGATCGTCGTCCTGCCGCAGGGCGTCGCCTTCGCGACCATCGCCGGCATGCCGCCGGAATACGGACTTTACGCGTCGATCGTGCCGACGATCATCGCCGCGCTGTTCGGTTCGTCATGGCACCTCGTCGCCGGTCCGTCGACGACCGCATCGCTCGTTCTTGCCGCCTCGCTGATCACTTTCGAAACGCCCGGCACGCCTCAATACGTCGAGCTCGCTATGACGCTGGCCGTCATGACCGGCCTCATCGAGCTTGCGCTCGGGGTTTTCAAACTGGGCGTCATCGTCAATTTCATCTCGCATTCGGTGGTGATCGGCTACACCGCGGGCGTCGGCGCCCTCATCATCGCAAACCAGGCCCATAATTTCTTCGGGATCGATATCGAGCGCACGCACGATTTCGTCGTCGCGGTCTATGAAACGATTGTCGCCATGCCGACGATCTCCTGGGTCACGACGATCGTCGCCTTCGCGACGCTGGCCGCCGGCATCCTGTCGCGCAAGCTTCTGCCGCGCGTTCCATACATGCTGCCGGCCATCTTCGTGGGCGGAATCGTCGCCGAAGGATTCAACCTCTGGAAGCCCGGCTCCGCCGCTGTCGTCGGCGCGCTGCCAAACCACCTTCCGCCTCTGTCGACGCCGAGCTTCAATCTCGACGAGTGGCGACTGCTATTGCCGACTGCGATCGCGGTGGCCATCTCCGCGCTCAACGAGGTCGTGTCCATCGGGCGCGCGCTGGCCGTCCGTTCGGAGCAGGACCTCGACATCAACCAGGAATTCATCGGGCAAGGCCTAGCCAATATCATCGGCCCGTTCTTCTCCGGCTATGTCGTTTCGGGTTCGTTCAACCGCAGCGCGCTGAACTACGAATCCGGCGCTCGCACGCCCGTCGCCGCAATTTCGGCTGGCGCGATCCTGGTCGTGCTGCTGGTCTTCGCGGCCCCGCTCGCCGCCTATTTGCCGAAGGCCTCCATGGCCGCTTCGCTGGTGCTCATCGGCTGGGGGCTCATCGACAAGAAGAGCATCGCCCACATCTGGCGCATGAGCCGCGTCGAGCGCTGGGTGTTCATCATCACCATCTTCACGGCGCTGTTCATCCATATCCAGATGTCGATATTCGTCGGCGTCGCGCTTTCGTTGCTCGTCTTCCTCTACCGCACGTCGAACCCGGAACTGCGTCGTCGCGTGCCGGACCCGATGAGCTCGAACCGCAAGTTCACGGACGTGCGGCCCGACCTGCCGGAATGCCCGCAATTCCATCTGCTTCGTCTCGACGGCGCGCTCTACTTCGGCGCCGTGGCGAGTTTCCGCGACTCCATGCGCAAGCTGGAGGCCGAAGCGCCGAACTGCAAGCAGATCGCCGTTGTCATGACGGGCGTGAATTTCATCGACCTTGCGGGCGCCGAGGCGCTCGCCCTGGAAGCGCGCAAGTTGCGCGCGCGCGGCGGCGGCCTCTACCTCATTCGCCTCAAGGAGCGCGCGTCCGAATTCCTCGCGCGCGGCGAATATGTCGACATGATCGGCCGCGACAACATGTTCAATTCGAAGACGAGCGCATTGCGCGAAATCTACCGACACCTGGACTACGACATTTGTCGCCAGTGCAAATTGCGCGTCTTCGTCGAATGCGCGCGGCTCGGCAAACAGGAGCCGCGCGAGGACGACGACTAGCCACGCCCATCATGACCGCCACACACGAACATAAGCGAATAGGCCGAACCCGATGCTCAACGACCCAGTGATCGAACTGTCGCCGACCGTGGCCGACGAGGTCAAATACACGACCTGCTACATGTGCGCCTGCCGTTGCGGCATCAAGGTGCACGTGAAAGACGGCCAGATCCGCTACATCGAAGGCAACAAGAACCACCCCGTCAACAAGGGCGTTCTGTGCGGCAAAGGCTCCTCGGGCATCATGCAGCACTACTCGCCGGCGCGGCTGCGCAAACCGCTGAAGCGCGTCGGCGAGCGCGGCAAGGGCGAGTTCGTCGAGATCGAATGGGACGAGGCGCTGGCGATCGCAAGCAAGTGGCTCGGCGACATCCGCAAGACCGATCCCAAGAAGCTCGCCTTCTTCACCGGCCGCGACCAGAGCCAGTCGCTGACCGGCTGGTGGGCGATGCAGTACGGCACGCCCAATTTCGCCGCGCACGGCGGCTTCTGTTCCGTCAACATGGCCGCCGCCGGCCTCTACACCATCGGAGGCTCCTTCTGGGAGTTCGGCGAACCTGACTGGGACCGCGCCAAGTACTTCATGATCTTCGGCGTCGCCGAGGACCACGATTCCAATCCGATCAAGACCGGCCTCGGCAAGCTCAAGGCGCGCGGCGCCAAGGTCGTCTCGGTCAATCCCGTCCGCACCGGCTATTCCGCCGTCGCCGACGAATGGATCGGCATCCGCCCGGGAACGGACGGTCTGTTCGTGATGGCTCTCATCCACGAACTGCTGAACGCAGACAAGATCGATCTCGATTATCTCGTGCGTTACACCAACGCGCCCTGGCTGGTGATCCAGGCGCCCGGCGCGCCCGACCACGGCCTCATCGCGCGCGACGGCGACGGCGATCCGCTCGCCTACGACCAGCGCACGAAGAAGATCGTCAAGGCGAAGGAGATCGATATCGCGCCGGCCGTCGTCGGCGAAGTCGAACTCGCCGACTGTCGCAAGGCGGTTCCCGCGTTCCAGCTGCTCGCCGAGCGCTACATGGACGCGCGCTATAGTCCGGACGCGGTCGCCAAGACCTGCGGCGTAAGCGCCGACCAGATACGCCGCATCGCGGCCGAACTTGCCGACGTCGCCTTCAATCAGGCGATCGAACTCGACGTCGAATGGACCGACTGGGCGGGCCGCAAGCACGACAAGTTCATCGGCCGTCCGGTCGCGATGCACGCGATGCGCGGCATCTCCGCCCATTCCAACGGCTTCCACACCTGCCGCGCGATCCACGTGTTGCAAGTGCTGCTCGGTTCGGTTGAATGTCCCGGCGGTTTCCGGTTCAAGCCGCCGTTCCCCAAGCCTGTCCCGCCCGGCCCGAAACCCTCGGGTAAGGGCTACGCGCCGATGAAGCCGCTCGGCGGCATGCCGCTTGGCTTCCCGACCGGCCCGGAAGACCTGCAGCTCGAAGCCGACGGAACGCCGATCCGCATCGACAAGGCCTATAGCTGGGAAGCGCCTGTCGCCTCGCACGGCCTGATGCACATGGTCATCACCAACGCGTGGAAGGGCGACCCCTACAAGATCGACACGCTGTTCATGTACATGGCCAACATGTCCTGGAACAGCACCATGAACACCAAGGGCGTCATGGAGATGTTGACGGACAAGGATCCGTCGACCGGCGAATACAGGATCCCGCACATCATCTATTCCGACGCCTACGCCTCGGAGATGGTGTCCTACTCGGATCTCGTTCTGCCCGACACGACCTATCTCGAGCGCTGGGACTGCATCTCCCTGCTCGATCGTCCGATCTGCGAGGCGGACGGCCCGGCGGACGCCATTCGCCAGCCGATCGTGCAGCCCGACCGCGACGTGCGCGCGTTTCAGACCGTGCTGCTCGATCTCGGCGCGCGTCTCGGCCTGCCTGGCATGACCAAGGAGGACGGTTCGCCGAAATTTCCTGGCGGTTATCCCGACTACATCGCCAATCACGAACGCTCGCCCGGCATCGGTCCGCTCGCCGGCTGGCGCGGCGAAAACGGCGACGCGCACGGACGCGGCGCGGTCAATCCCAACCAGCTTCAGGCCTACATCGATCACCAGTGCTTCTGGCACCACGATCTCTCGCCCGACCAGAAATTCTTCAAGTTCGCGAACAAGTCCTATCTGGAATTCGCCAAGCACATGGGTTTCATCGGATCGACGGATCAGATCGTGATCCAGCTCTATTCCGAACCGCTCCAGAAGTTCCGCCTCGCGGCCGAGGGGCACGGAGCGGTGCAGCCTCCGGAAAACATGCGCGAGCGCCTGAAGGCGACGATCGACCCGTTGCCGGTCTGGTACGAGCCGCTCGAAGAAGCGATGGTCGACACGAAGACCTACCCGCTGCATGCGCTCACGCAGCGTCCGATGATCATGTACCACTCTTGGGGTTCACAGAACGCGTGGCTCCGCCAGATCCTCGGCCGCAACAAGCTCTATGTCTCGACCGTCAAGGCGAAGGAGCTCGGCCTCGAAGACGGCGACTGGGTGCGCGTGACCAGCCACAACGGGTCGATCAAGGTGCAGATCAAGACGATGGAGGGCGTCAATCCCGAAACCGTCTGGACCTGGAACGCCATCGGCAAGCGCTCGGGCTCGTGGACGCTCGCGCCCGACGCGCCGGAGGCGAAGAAAGGCTTTCTGCTCAACCACCTCATCAGCGAATTGCTGCCGCCGGAAAAGGACGGCCGACGCCTGTCCAATTCGGATCCGGTCACCGGCCAGGCGGCGTGGTTCGATCTGCGCGTGCGCATCGAGAAATGCGAGCCCGGCGACGAGGTGAGCGAGCCGCAATTCCCCACCCTGCCCCGCCCGCCGGGCGTCGATCCGGCGCCGACGATCAACGAATACGGCGCGCGCTTTGTGCGCAAGTCGCGCTGAGACGGATCGAGGAGACCCAACATGACCAGCCTCCCGACCCAGACCGGCGACAAGCGCCTCGGTCTCGTCATCGACCTCGACACCTGCGTCGGCTGCCACGCCTGCGCGACCAACTGCAAGGAGTGGAACACGGGCGGCCATTCGGCGCCGCTCACCGACGTCAACGCCTATCAGGCCGAGCAGCGCGGCGTCTGGTTCAACCGCGTCTTCACCTATGAAGTCGGCGGACAGGGACAGGACGCGCGCACCGTCCATTTCCCGAAGAACTGCCTGCACTGCGAGAAGCCGGACTGCGTGACCGTGTGTCCGACCGGCGCCTCCTACAAGCGCGCCGAAGACGGCATCGTGCTCATCGACCACGACAAGTGCATCGGCTGCAAGCTCTGCTCCTGGGCCTGCCCCTACGGCGCGCGCGAACTCGATGAGCATCAGGGCGTGATGAAGAAGTGCACGCTCTGCATCGACAAGATCTACAACGACAACCTGCCGGAAGCCGATCGCGTGCCGGCGTGCGTCGCGACCTGCCCGGCCAAGGCGCGTCATTTCGGCGACTTCGCCGACCCCGCCTCGAACGTTTCGACGCTCGTGCGCGAACGCGGCGGTTTCGACCTGATGCCCGAGACCGGCTACCGGCCGACCAGCAAATATCTGCCGCCAAGGCCGGGCAAGCGCGCCAGCAGCGGCGCGCAGAAACTCGAACCCGCCCCCAACCTCGCCGGCGCCGGAAAGTTCCTGCGCTGGGTCGACCGCGTCCTTTCGCGCTGAGGCAAGACCATGCATCCCGCCTATTCCGTCATTCTCTTCACCACCGCCTCGGGCGCCGGCTACGGCCTCCTCGCCCTGCTCGCGGTTTTCGGCGCCGCCGGCGTCCTGCCCGCCACCACCGGATTCGGCTTCGTGGCGCTCGGCGTCGCAATCGGGCTCGTCGTTGCGGGCCTGGTAAGTTCGACGTTCCACCTCGGCCGGCCGGAGCGCGCGATGCGCGCGTTCACGCAATGGCGCTCGTCGTGGCTCGCGCGCGAGGGCGTCGCCGCCGTGCTGACCTTCCTGCCCGTCGCGGTGCTCGGGATCGGCTGGGTGTTCCTCAACGACCTCTCCGGCCCCTTCGCCTGGGCCGGCGCGGCGACGGCCGCCATGGCTTTCGTCACCGTCTGCTGCACGGCGATGATCTACGCGAGCCTCAAGACGATCCGCCAGTGGCACAATGCGCTCACCCTGCCGGCTTACCTGATCCTCGGCCTGCTGACCGGCGCCATCCTCTTCGTGGTCGTTACGGCGGCGTTCGGCGTCTACCGGCCGTCGTTTGCGGCGCTGGCCATCGTGCTGCTGCTCGTGGGCCTCGCGCTCAAGCTCGCGTACTGGCGGCAGATTGACGCAGAGCGCCCACGCAGCACCCTGGGCACGGCGACCGGCCTCGACCGCTTCGGCGAGGTGCGGCTGCTCGAGATGCCTCACACGGAGGAAAACTTCCTCATGCGCGAAATGGGCTATCAGGTCGCGCGCAAACACGCGGCGCGCCTGCGGACGTTCTCGACGCTGACGCTCTTCGCCGTTCCGTTGATTTTGCTCGCAGTCGCGCTCTGGCTCGGCGCCGGCTCCGCCTTGATCATGGGGGCGCTGGCCACATTGAGCGCCGCAATCGGAATCGGCGTCGAACGTTGGCTGTTCTTCGCAGAAGCGAAGCACGCCAGCATGATTTACTACGGCCGCACGGCCTAGCAATGGACCTACCTATTCGAATATCATAAGATGAGTTGAAGCTGGAACGGCCGCTCACAGCGCTGGGAGGATCGAATGTCTGAAGCCGAAGGCAATGGCGTCAACGCCAAGTCAATGACCATCATCGTCACCAAGGGCACGCTCGACTGGGCCTACCCGCCCTTCATTCTCGGCACCACGGCGGCCGCGATGGGCCTCGACGTGACCATGTTCTTCACGTTCTACGGTCTGTCGCTGCTCAAGAAGAAGCTTGATCTCGAAGTGTCGCCGCTCGGCAATCCCGCGATGAAGATGCCGATGATGGGCATGCATATGGGCATGCCCAATCTCGTCGGCATGCTGCCTGGCGTCACCGCCGGCGCGACCGCGATGATGAAGGACATGATCAAGAAGAAGGGCGTCGCCTCGATCGAAGAACTGCGCGAAGCGGCCGTCGAATCCGACGTCAACATCATCGCCTGCCAGATGACCATGGACCTCTTCGAGTTCAAGAAGGAAGACATGATCGACGGCGTGACGCTGGGCGGCGCGGCGACCTACATGGAGCAGGCGCTCAAGTCGCATATCAATCTCTATATTTGAGGCCCTGTTCTGATCCGGGCGACGCGCTCGCCCGCCCATTCCAAGGAGGAAATCGCATATGGCCGACAAGATGCTCGACGCGAAGGGACTGAACTGCCCGCTGCCGATCCTGCGTGCGAAGAAGTCGTTGAAGGAAGTGCCGCGCGGCGGCACGCTGGAAGTTCTCGCGACCGACCCCGGCTCCGTCGCCGACTTCGCAGCCTTCTGCAAGACGACGGGCAACGAGCTGGTCGAATCGACCGCCGATGGCGGCGTCTACCGGTTCCTGATCAAGCACACCGCCTGACGATCAGGCGCGACGCCGAAATGACGAAGCCGGGCTTTCGCCCGGCTTTTCTTTTGTTCGATCGCTCTCTCGACCCGCCCCACACCGGCGATGCGCTCAATTGGACAGCGCCGCCGCCGATTTCGTTCGATCGAGCTTGGCCAGCAGATTGTCGAGATAGCCGAAGAAGAAATTCTCGCCGGGATACCCTTCGATGCGGCCGATCTCCTTCCCATCCTCGATGAGGACGAAGGTCGGCGTGAACGGGGCGGCCTTGATCTGCGAGAGATCGGCGGGCGCCGCCTGACCAAGATCTACGCGGCGCAATTTCGCCTTCGCGCCTTCGTCGGTCTTGTCGTAGATGCGCCCGATCTCGGCGTTGAACCGCTCGCACCAGACGCAGCCCGCACGCTCGAACATGACGAGTTCGGCCGCTCGCGCCGGCCCAACGCCGAGCGCGACGATCGTCACCGCGATGCGGATCGAGGACGAAATCATCGGCCTCACCCTACCATCCGCGCGCCTCGCTGGCCAATCAGGCGTCTCAGGACACCCTGATCTGCGTCAGCTCGGCGCCGTTGGGATCGACGACATGCACGGCGCAGGCGATGCACGGGTCGAACGAATGAATCGTGCGCTGGATTTCCAGCGGCTGCTCAGGCACCGCCATCACATGACGATCTTGCAGCGCCGCCTCGTAGGCGCCCGGCTGGTCCTTGCCGTCGCGCGGGCCGGCGTTCCAGGTCGACGGCACGACGGCCTGATAATTGTCGATCTTGCCGTTCTTGATGACGATCCAGTGCGCGAGCGCGCCGCGCGGCGCCTCCATGTAACCCACGCCCTTGCATGACGCCGGCCAGGTCGAGGGCTCCCATTTCGCAGGATTGTGGACGGCCAGATCGCCCTTCTTGAAATTGCCGATCAGCGTGTCGAGCCAGCCGCCCATCTCATCGGCGATGATCTTGGTCTCCAGCGTCCGCGCGGCCGTGCGGCCGAGCGTCGAGAACAGCGCGGTAATCGGCGCATCGAGCTTCTTCAACGCGAAGTCGGCGAGCTCTTTGGTCTGCTTGTGGCCCGTCGCATAGAGCATCAGCACGCGCGCCAACGGCCCGACCTCCATCGGCTTGCCGCGCCAGCGCGGCGACTTCAGCCAGGAGTAGCCCTTGGAGACGTCGAGCTGGTCGTACGGAGGCTTCGGTCCGTCGTACGCGAATTTCGTCTCGCCCTCGTACGGATGCAGGCCCTTGCCCTTGCCGCCCTGATATTCGTACCAGGAATGGCTGGCGAATTCCTGAATCTGCTCGGGATCGTCGAGGTCGACCGCCTCGATGTGCGACAGATCGCGATTGACGATCACGCCGCGCGGAATGAGCAGCGACTTGGAATTCGGCTTTCCGTCGGCCGGGAAGTCGCCGTACGTCATGAAATTGCCGAGGCCTTCGCCCCGCGCGAACCAGTCCTTGTAAAACCCGGCGATCGCCAGCGTATCCGGAACATAGACCTGATCGACGAAGTCGCGCATCGTCTGGATGATCGCGCGCACGCGATCGAGCGAAACCATGTTGACTGCGGTCGCCGCTGCGCCGCCCGCGCCGCCGTCGCCAGGACCGGCGCTCAACGGCGCCGGCGCGCCGCCGACCACGAAGTTCGGGTGCGGATTCTTGCCTCCGAAGATCGTGTGGATCTGCACCACCTCACGCTGCCAGGCGAGCGCTTCAAGATAATGCGCGACCGCCATGAGATTGGCTTCCGGCGGCAGCTTGTAAGCCGGATGGCCCCAGAAACCGTTGGCGAAGATGCCGAGCTGGCCGCCTTCGACGAAGGTCTTGAGACGCTTCTGCACGTCGGCGAAATAGCCCGGACTCGACTTTGCGTAATTGGAGATCGACTGCGCGAGGGCAGACGTCGCCTTGGGATCGGCTTTCAACGCAGAGACGACGTCGACCCAGTCGAGCGCATGCAGATGGTAGAAGTGCATGACATGGTCGTGCACGTATTGCGCAGCGATCATCAGATTGCGGATGAGCTGCGCATTGGCCGGGATTTCGTAACCCAGCGCGCTCTCCACTGCGCGCACCGAGGCGATGCCGTGCACGAGCGTGCACACGCCGCAGATGCGCTGCGCGAACGCCCAAGCCTCGCGCGGGTCGCGCCCGCGCAGGATGATCTCGATGCCGCGCACCATCGTGCCGGACGAATAGGCGTTCTTGATCGCGCCGCCATCGCCGGCCTCGACCTCGATTCGGAGATGCCCCTCAATCCGGGTGATCGGATCGACGACGATTCGCTTGTTCATCTGTTTCGTCCTTCAAGGCGTTGGATCCGCCGCGAGAGCGTCAGTCCTCGAGATTGTCCGCAACGAGCTCGAGCAGGCTTTCGACCTGCTTGTCCCATTTGTAATGCTTCGCGCCGAGTTCGAGCGTGATGCGGCACTGGCCGCACGCCGTCACGAAACGCTGCGCGCCGGCGGCTTCGACCTCATGTTTCTTGAGTTCGAAAGCCTTGTAACGCAGCGGGTCTGCGCGGGAGTTGGAGACGACGCCGCCGCCGCCGCCGCAGCACCATGCGAGCGAGCCGTGGTTCTCGAGCTCCTTGATGTCGAAGCCGAGCGCTTTCAGGACCGCGCGCGGCGCTTCGGTCACGCCGCCGCGCCGCACCAGCTGGCACGGATCGTGGAACGACGCGGTCGCGCCGATCTTCTTCAGTTTGATCTTGCCGCTCGCCACGGTCTCGGCGAGGAACTCCGTCATGTGGATGACGCGCACCGGCACCTTGCCGCCGTACCAGCGCGCCGCCTCCCAGCGCGCCGCGCCATAGGCGTGGCCGCACTCCGGCAGGATGATCGTATGCGCGCCGAGCTTGACCGCATTGTCGATCAGCTTGCGCGTCATCTTCTCCTGCAGGTCGACGTCGCCGTTGAGATAGCCGATGTTCGACGCCTCGAATCCTTCCGAACTATAGGTCCAGCTCGCGCCGATCTTGTTGAGGATTTTCGCGACGTCCGTCAGCGCCTTGGTATGTTCGTTGAGTTCGGCAGGCGCGGTCGTGACGATGTAATCGGCCTTCGGCAGGTCGACATTGACCGGCACGCCATGTTCTTCCCCGGCGTCCTTGATGATATCGCCGAAGTCGTCGGCCGGCGTCGCCGGGCTGCCCCACGCCTTGGTCGTGCGATCCATCAGCTCGAGGCGATCGGGAATGAGCCCGGCCTTGAACATGCCGTGGCGCGCTTCCTTGATCAGCTCGGCGATGTCGATGCCCATCGGGCATGCGAGCGTGCAGCGGCCGCACAGGCTGCAGGCGTCGAACAGCAGGCGCTCCCACTCCTGCAGCTTCTCGACCGTCACGCTCGGCGTCACGCCGAACAGCCGGTAGAGCGGCGCGAAGGGGCCGACATGACGGTGATAGGCCTGCTCGAACGGCCTGAGTTTGTTGATCGGCGTATAGATCGGATCGCCGGTCGTCACGTAGAACTGGCAGGCGTTGGCGCACATGCCGCAGCGCACGCAGCATTCGAGCTGCGCAGCGGCCGTCAGGCCGAACTCCCGAACGAAGGTCTGCATCGCGGCGTTGCGCCGGTCTGCGTCGCTCTTTTCGCCCTGCGCGTCGAAGGGAACGCCAGCGGCGGTTGTCTTGGCCGTCATATCTCAGCTCCCCTGTGACGGAACCGCACGCCCGTGGCTCCGCGCGAAACGACGAACAGGAAGGCATGCATCAGCTTGCCGAACGGGAACCAGACGAAGAACGCGCAGATCGAAAGAATGTGGATCGCGAGCAGAGTCTCGTAACGCGCGCCGAGATGGCTGACCGCCAGCAGTCCGGTGACCACCGGAAGAAAGGTCATCAGCCAGCTGATGTAGTCGTCCAGACGCGAGATGACTTTGAGCACGGGGCTGGTCATCCGCTGCGCCAGCGCCGCGACCAGCGAGGCTGTCGTCAGCGCGCCGACCGCGTAGATCAACCCACTCGGCAGCGCCGGCCAGGACACGCCGAACATGTGCTTGATGAACAGAATGTGCGGCGCGAAGGCGAACACCACGATCGCGAGGCCGATGTGGAACACATAGCCGTTGATGATCGTGAAGGCGCCCGCCCCGTTCATGAAGGTCTTGTGCGGGACCATCTTGCCGAAGACGCCTTGCAGCGCGGCGAGAAACGCCGGCGGCGCGCCCTCGCGCGGCGGCGACGGAATCCTCCGCCAGGGCAAGGCGAGAACGCCGACGAGCCGCCAGAGCGTTCCGATGAGAAAGACGACGAGCGCAAATGTCAGCGCTGGTCCACGTGCGAAATCGAGCAGGGCCACGGTTCAACCCTCCGGCTTGTCTTTGTCTTGCAGATAAGTGCGCTGGCTACGGCGCGCGAGCATCGCCGCGCCTGCGCCCAGCGCCGCGCCCGCGACCGCCGCCCCTGCCAGAGCGGGCCCCATGGCGCCAAGCGGCGTGGGCAAGGGGCGGTAGAAGCCGCCTTGATCCCAGAAGTCCGGCTCGGAGCAGCCGAGGCATCCATGGCCCGACTGGATCGGGAAGGACACGCCGCCGTTCCATTTCATGGTGGCGCAGGCGTTGTAGGCGATCGGCCCCTTGCAGCCGAGCTTGTACAGGCACCAGCCGTTGCGGGCGCCCTCGTCGTCGAAGCTCTCGGCGAACTGGCCGCGCTCGTAGAACGAGCGACGATAGCAGCGATCGTGAATCGTCTCGCCGAAGAATGATTTCGGCCGGCCCAGATGATCGAGCTCCGGCAGTTTGCCGAACGACAGCAGATAGGAGATCGTTCCGGTCATCGCCTCGGGGATCGGCGGGCAACCAGGGATGTTGATGACGGGCTTGCCGAGGCCGAGCTTGTCGATCGCTGTCGCGCCGGTCGGGTTGGGATTGGCCTTCGGGATGCCGCCGAAGCTCGCGCAACTGCCGACCGCGACCACTGCGAGCGCATTGGCGACGGTGTCGCGCGCCATTTGCACATTGCTCACGCCTGCGATCGCCGAATAGACGCCATCGTCCTTCAGCGGCACCGAGCCGTCGATGACGACGACGTACTTGCCCTTGTTGGCCTCCATCGCCGCTTCGCGCGCCTTCTCGGCGGCTTCGCCGGACACCGCCATCAGCGTGTGATGGTAGTCGAGCGAAATGAAGTCGAAGATCAGGTTCTCGAGCGTCGGGCTGAACGAGCGTGTGATCGATTCGGTGCAGCCCGTGCACTCCTGGAAGGAGAGCCAGATCACAGACTGGCGCTTGGCCTTGGCGAGCCCTTGCGCGATCGCTTCGGCCGCCGTGGGCGGCAGGGCCATCAGCGACGCCGTGTAGGACGCGTATTTCAGGAAGGCGCGGCGGGACACGCCGCGGCGGGCGAGCATTTCGCCCAAGGTCTCGTCACTCATGCGTCGCTCCAGCATCTTTCGATTCCTCGGATGTCGACAGGGCCCGCGCCAGACGCGCCGCCGCAGCGCGCGCGTCGTCGCGGTCGCAAATCAGGATTTTCGGAACGGCCGTAATCTCGATCGCCTCGGATGAAATGCGCTCCTCGCCCCAGTGGCGCACCCACCAGACGCCCGAATAGGCCGTTTCCCATACTTCGCTGCGACCGAGAACGGCCAGTTCGGCTTCGACCTCGCCGCGTCCCAGCCGCCGTTCGAGCTCGTCGCGCTCGTCCTTGGTCAATGGCATGCCGGCGAGATCAATCGCCGCCTCGGCGCCCTCGCGCGCGAAACGATCGAGCAGTTCGAGCGTTTCCTGCAGCACGGCCTCGACCATGCCGGCCGCGCCGTCGCGCTCGAATTCCGGCGCATGTGCGGTCGCGTTCATTGCCGCCACCTCGATACGAGTTCGTCGATCGCCTCATGCGCGCGGCCGATGGCCGCCTGCACGTCGGGCGTCGGGGCCAGGCCCCATTCGAGACTATGCGGCTGGATGCCGACGAGCGCGCGACGCTCCGGCTTGCAGCCGACGAGAGCCGCCGCTTCGATCAGATCGGCGAGCGCGAGTTCGTGCACCGAGGTCTTGCGGCCGCGCAATTGCGCGTCCATGTCGTCGCCCTCGAACACCCTGACCGCGCCCGGCTCTTCGCCGAGCGCCATGGCGTCGACCGCGATCAATCCCGCGCTCGTTTCGATCTCTGGCAACAAGGAAAGGCCGAGCGTGCCGCCGTCGCGAACGCGAACGTCCTTGCGCCCCTCGAACGAGGTCGCAGCATGAACCCCCACCCCGTCGTCGCTGAGGAGAACATTGCCCAATCCGAGAACCAGAATCATCGTCGTTCCCAACCTGCAACGCTTTCACTTCACGATATGATGATGTTTCCATGCTCGCAATCGAGCGGCTTTGATCTGGATTAAGGTCCTGACGAATATCCACGCTTGGTCCCCGTCGCCGGGCGTTCCGCCTGCGAGGATCGCGCTGCGGCGCACACTGTGTCATTTCCGCGCCACCTGTGCTTTTTGCGCGGAAACCGCCGGACACTTTAGCCAATTGGCTTGCCATGGAATCACAATGTAGGCAGTTTCGTGACAGTTCAGTCCCTTATATCAAGATATGCGAATATAAAGGCCGCGGAGCGGCCGCGCTGGAGGAGTAACGCATGCTTCGTCAAACCTCTCGTCGTCTGTGGGGCGCTTTCGCTCTAGCTTCGACGATCCTGGCTGGCCCCGCCGCCGCGACCGAAGGCTATTTCCAGGCCGGCTACGGCACGGTGCAGAAGGCGGAAGCCGGCGCCGGCGTCGCCAATCCGCAGGACGCGATGGCGCTGTCGATCAACCCGGCCGGCCTCGTCGACCTGCCGCATATGATCACCGGCGGCGTTTCGGCCTTCATGCCCTACCGCGGCTATACGGCCACCGGCCCCGGCTTCGTCGCTCCCGGTCCGTTCTTCGGATCGAACACGGTCAACAGCGACAAGAACTTCTTCGTGATGCCGAACTTCGCCTATTCGATGCCGATCGACGGCGACACCGCGTGGGGCGTCGCGATGTTCGGCAACGGCGGCATGAACACCTCCTATCCGAACGTGTTCAACGGCTCCTGCCCGCCCGGCCTGAGCGGCGTGTTCTGCGGCGGCGCGGCTGGCGTCGATCTCAAGCAGATGTTCCTCTCGGTCGGCGTCGCCAAGCGCTTCGGGACGGTCTCCATCGGTATCGCGCCGGTGATCGCCATGCAGATGTTCAAGGCCGAGGGCCTGAGCTTCTTCGGCTTCCCGGGCATTCCCGGCCTGACCTTCTCGGCTGACCCGCTCAACCTGACGAATCGCGGCACCGACGTCTCCTGGGGCGGCGGCGCGCGCCTCGGCATCGAATGGAAGGTGACGCCGTCGTTCCGCGTCGGCCTCGCCGGCCAGACGCCGATCTTCATGACGACGATGAACAAGTACGCCGGCCTGTTCGCCAACAGCGGCAAGTTCGACATCCCCGCCAGCATCACCGCCGGCGTGGCGTGGGACGCGCTGCCGACCCTGACGCTGATGGCCGAATACAAGCGCATCTTCTATTCCGGCGTTTCGTCGATCGCGAACGCTGGTTCGCAGATCATCATGGCGGCGTTCGGCGGTCCCGGTCGCGTGCTCGGCCTGTCCGACGGCCCCGGCTTCGGCTGGAAGGACATCGGCGTTTACACGGTCGGCGCCGAATGGCGCGTGACCCCGTCGCTCGCTCTGCGCGCCGGCTACGCCCACAACGACAATCCGATCCGCTGGACGGATATGACGTTCAACATCCTTGCGCCGGGCGTGGTGACCGACCACATCACCGCCGGCTTCGGCTACAAGTTCAACGAAAAGGCGAACCTCGACTTTGCGCTGACCTATGTGCCGACGCACAAGATCAGCGGCCCGGAAATGACGCCGTTCGGCTACAATCCGCTGCGCACGATCACGCTGTCGATGCACCAGTGGGAAGCCTCGCTCGGCTTCTCGTACAAGATCGGCGGTCCGGCGGCTCCGGTCGTCGCCAAGTACTGAACGCCTGACGAACTACCGAGTTGAACGGGCCGCGCGAATCGCGCGGCCCGTTTTATTTTCGGGCTCAGACGCAGCTCAAAATAAAAGCCCGCGACGGAAGCCGCGGGCGATGATGTTTCGTGATCGACCGTTCGATCAGGCGAGGTCGGCCGCCAACGAATCCCGCACCGGCTGGGAGAGCGTCAACTCGGCCTGATAGTTCGGATGATCGATCCCCATGCGGATCGCAGCGCCTGCCTTTGCCGCAGCCGCCATTTCCGGCGTGAGTTCGAAACGCAGAAAGTGCACCGCCGCCGTCTTGTCCTCGGTCTCACGGTCCAGATCTTCGTTCGCGACCGGCGTGACGCGCGCAAAATCCGCCACCTGAACCCACACCGCCTTCTCGACGCCGAGCAGACGCGCGAGCTGAATCTTGCGCTCCTCGACGTCAGGATATTCGATCATGAAGGTCGCCTTCCAGTTGCGACCGTCGGGTATCAGCGGATTGTAGACGTCGAGCTCTTCCTGAATCAGCTCTGGCTCGAAGATGCGCTCGAGACGCAGCATTTCCTGCACCTGATATTGCATCGTCAGCGCATCCTCGAAATGCAGCGAGGCGTGTCCGCCGAGCTCGACCAGACGCCTTTTCTTGTGCGCCATCACCTTGGCGCGGAACGCCGGCCGTTCACGGGCGTATTGCTCGAGGCTGAACAGATCTTCATGCCGCAGCATGCTCATACTCCATAGGCTTTCCGCAGCAGGGTGATCGGATGCTCCGCCGCCCCGCCGTCCGCGCGCGCATGCGCAATATGATGTCCGGCCATGGCGCAATCTGAGCCGAAGTGATCGGGCTTGGCCTGGTCGACGCGTGCGACGACAGGTTTCACGATCTTCATCGACAGCGCGTGGAACTCAGTCTTGACCGCATAGGTCCCGTCGTGGCCGGAGCAGCGCTCGATGACCTCGACCGACGTATCCGGGATGAGCGACAGCGCCTCTTTGGTCTTGGGACCGATGTTCTGCACGCGTTGATGGCAGGCCGCATGATAGACGACCTTGCCAAGTCCCTGCTTGAAGTCGGTCTTCAGCTTCCCTTCCTTGTGACGCAGCATCAGATATTCGAAGGGATCGAAGAAAGCTCGCCGAACCTTCTGCACATCGGGATCGTCCGGGAACATCAGCGGCAATTCCTGCTTGAACATCAGCACGCAGGAGGGCACGAGCGCAGTCAGGTCCCAGCCCTGATCGGCGAGTTTCGCAAGTACGGGAATGTTGAATTCCTTCGCGCGCCGGACAGCCTCGAGATCGCCGAGCTCCAGCTTCGGCATGCCGCAGCACTTTTCCTGCGGCGTGAGCGTCACGGGAACGCCGTTGTGTTCGAACACAGCGACGAGATCTTCGCCCGGCGCCGGCTCGTTCGCGTTCATGAAACAGGTGGAGAACAATGCGACCTTGCCCGTCGTGCGGCCAGCCGCTTCGCCCGGCGTGTCGGGCGGCAGGACGCGCAGCCGATTGCGCAGCTTCTTCGTCGTGAACTCCGGCAGCCAGGCCTGCGCATGCACGCCGGCCGTATTTTCGAGCATCCTGCGCAGCGCCGGCGTCCTGTTGGCCGCGTTGACGATCGGCGCGACCACGGGATTGGCGAGAACCGCGCCTTGCAGGTCGGTCTGCGTCAGCATCTTGTCGCGCAGCTTCACGTCGCCTTGCTTGTGACGAACGGCCTTGGCGCGCAGCATCAGATGAGGAAAATCGAGGTTCCACTCGTGCGGCGGCACGTAGGGACACTTCGTCATGTAGCAGAGGTCGCACAGGTAGCACTGGTCGACGACTTTCCAGTAGTCGGACTTGGCGACTCCATCGATCTCCATGGATTCCGATTCGTCGACGAGGTCGAACAACACCGGGAAGGACTGGCACAGGCTCACGCAGCGGCGGCAGCCATGGCAGATGTCGAAGACGCGCTCCATCTCGTGGAGCAGCTTCTGCTCGTCGTAAAAATCGGGATTGGTCCAGTCGAGCGGATGGCGCGTCGGCGCCTCAAGATTGCCTTCGCGGGGCCCGGCCACGGCGCGTTCCTTTGACTTCCGGCCGACGGCGGGCCGGGAATTTCAAATCTGAAGAGACGAGCCGCCGGCGCGTCGCGCCGACGGCCGGGGGCGTCAACCCAGTTCGTTCAAAGCTTTCTGATAGCGGTTGGCGTGCGAACGCTCCGCCTTGGCCAGCGTCTCGAACCAGTCGGCGATTTCGTCGAAACCTTCCGAACGCGCGTCCTTGGCCATGCCCGGATACATGTCGGTGTATTCGTGCGTCTCGCCGGCGACGGCGGTCGCCAGATTGGCCTTCGTCTCGCCGAAGGGCATGCCCGTCGCCGGATCGCCGCACTTCTCGAGATATTCGAGATGGCCGTGCGCATGGCCCGTCTCGCCTTCCGCGGTCGAGCGGAACAGCGTGGCCACGTCCGGATAGCCTTCCACATCCGCCTTGTTGGCGAAGTAGAGGTAGCGACGGTTGGCCTGCGATTCGCCGGCGAACGCGTCTTTCAGATGCTGCTCGGTCTTGGAGCCCTTGAGATCCACTTGCCTTCTCCTGTGTGAATGGCGCGGTCCGCGCGCGCCGCATAAGTCGGCGGTCGGTTCCGCCATCCTAGGCAGGCCCAGTTTAGAATCAATCTAAATTTAGCGCCCTGCGGCTACATATCGCGCATCGCACCGGCGCCCGATCATTTGGAGGGCAGCGCGCCTTCGGCCTTCAGCACTTCGTGCGCGGCCTTGAACGCCTCGAGACCGGCCGGAATGCCGCAATAAACGGTGGCGTGCAGCAAGATCTCCTTGATCTCTTCGACGGTCAGGCCGTTCGCAAGCGCGCCTTTCACGTGCAGTTTCAGCTCGGCCGGCTTGCTGAGCGCCGTCAGCATCGCAAGGTTCACGATGCTGCGCGTCCGCCGGTCGAGGCCCGGCCGCGTCCAGGCGTAGCCCCAGCACATTTCGGTCGTGATGTTCTGGAACGCCATCATGAAGTCGTCGGCGTTCTCCAACGACTTCTTCACATAATCGGCGCCGAGCACATCGCTGCGCACCGCGAGCCCCTTCTTGAACAATTCGCTGTCGGATTGCTTGGTCATGGCGTCCTCGTCAGATCGGCGCGAAGGCTAGCCGAGCCCTTCCCCCGATTCAATTGCGGCGCGCATCGGCTTGCCCTACCGTTCGCCCTGCGGGGAACGAGACGCGAGCGCGGGCTTGAAAAGGGTCAGACTAGGCGCGGGTTCGGGGTTTTCGGGCGATCGCATCGAACCGGCGATCGAACTCGCGCGCGACGGCGCGCTCGATTATCTCGTCTTCGAATGCCTTGCCGAGCGCACGATCGCGCTGGCTCAGCTCGCACGCCTGAGCGACCCGAACGCCGGTTTCGATCCCTTGCTCGAACGCCGCATGCGCGCCGTGCTTCCGCTGTGCGCGGCAAACGGCGTCAAGATTGTCACCAACATGGGCGCGGCCAATCCGGCTGCGGCGGCCGAGCGCGTCGCCGCGATCTGTCGAGACCAGGGGCTGCGCGGCCTGCGCGTCGCCGCAGTGACCGGCGACGACGTTCTCGATCTCGTTCGCGCCGAGGACAGCGAGATCGCCGAGACGGGGCTGCGCGTTTCGCAGATGGACGATCGAATCGTTTCCGCCAACGCCTATCTCGGGGCGCGGCCGATCGCCGACGCGTTCGACGCCGGCGCCGACATTGTCGTCACCGGCCGCGTGTCCGACCCCGCCCTTTTCCTCGGGCCGCTCATGCATGAGTTCGGCTGGCGCGACGATGCGTGGGATTTGCTGGGACGCGGCGTCATGGCCGGTCATCTGCTCGAATGCGCGGGCCAGATCACCGGCGGCTATTTCGCCGATCCAGGCGTCAAGGACATATCGGGTCTGGCCCGCCTCGGTTTTCCGATCGGCGTCGTCGACGCCGCAGGCGACATCGTCATCACGAAAACCCCGGCTTCCGGCGGCGCTGTAACGCCGGCGACGTGCAAGGAACAGTTGCTCTACGAGATCGGCGACCCCTCAGCCTACTTGCAGCCGGACGTGATCGCCGATTTCTCGCAGGCGCGCGTGACGGAAATACGCAAGGACGAAGTGCGCGTGTCCGGCGGACGCGGCCGCCCGGCCCCGCAAACGCTCAAGGTTTCGGTCGGCTATCGCGATGGGTTCATCGGCGAGGGCCAGATTTCCTACGCCGGCCCCGGAGCCGTCGCGAGAACCCGCCTCGCCGGCGAAATCGTTCGCGAGCGGTTGGCGCTCACGGGGCTTTCTTTGAGCGAATTGCGCATCGACGTCATTGGCGTCGACGCCCTCCACGGACCTGCGTCGCGCGCCGCCAATGCGGAGCCTTACGAGGCGCGGTTGCGGGTCGCCGCGCGCGCTGCAACCCGCGAGCACGCCGAACGCGTCGGCGAGGAAGTCGAAAGCCTCTACACCAATGGCCCGGCCGGCGGCGGCGGCGTCTTCAAGGCGGCTCGGCCCATCGTCGCCATCGGCTCCTGCTACGCGCCGCGCCAGCGCGTCCATCCGAAAGTCTCGATGGTGGAGGTCTGATGCCCCGATTGCGCGACATCGCCCACTCCCGAACCGGCGACAAGGGCGACACGTCCGTGATCTCGCTGATCGCGTTCGACGAAAAGGACTATCCCCTCCTGCGTGATCGCGTGACGGCGGAGCGCGTCAAAGCGCACTTTCACGGGGTCGTGAACGGCGACGTAGTCCGCTACGAACTGCCGACGCTCGGCGCGCTCAATTTCGTCCTTTATAACGCTCTCGCGGGCGGCGTCACACGCTCGCTGGCGCTCGACGCGCACGGTAAATCGTTGAGCTCGCGCCTGCTGGACATGGACATTTGACGACCTGCTCCCATTTGCATGGGCGACGGCTATCGAGCAGACCAGAAGGAATTGCGGCGCGATATCGTTGAGCGGCGCGCTGCGCAAGATGGGAGATGCGTCACATGGTGTTCGGCAATCGCGTAGTGATCGTCACCGGCGCCGGC
>CAZWJF010000014.1:0-81617 GCA_964634325.1 uncultured Rhodoblastus sp. | reverse complement strand
ATCACATGGACATGCCCCGAAGGCGGCGGAGGTCCAAACTACGCAAATATGTGAGGCGTCGGGCCGGCGCCTGCATCATCCGAACTTGAACAGAACGCCGTAGCCGCCGCGCGGATAGGTCCAGGTAATCTCGCCGGTCGGCTCCAGCAGGATGCGGCAGGTGCCGCATTCCATGCAGCCGTCCGCGACCACCTCGACCTGACCCGCCGCATTGTTGGCGTAGCAACCGGCCGGGCAGATCGTCGTCATCGCCTGCAGGTTGTGCGACGGCTTGTCGTGCGCCGTGACGGAGATGTGCGGTTTGCCGGGATCGACGAGATAACGGTTGTACTGGAGCTTGTCCTCGACGCGCACCTTAGGTTGATCGCCCATGTCGCTCTCCTTTCGAGCCGCTGTCCGTCATCTTCAACGCCACGCGCGCGCGACGCGCACCGCATCGCCCATCAAACCCATCCAGCCGCGCTTGGTCTTCATCGCGCGCATCGTCGCCTTTTCCTTGTCGACCTTCGGCGTGCCGTCGACGCGCAGGAAATTCTCCATCGCGGTGGAGACGAGCTGCGGGTAGGTCAGGAACAGGTTCTGCGACTGCGTATGCAGCAGCGCCGGCATATCCTTGTATTTCTTGAGATCTTTCATCACGAAACTGTCGTTGATCATCTTCTCGTACAGCGACAGGTTCTCCGCGTTCATCGGCTCGCGACGCGACTTCGTCTGGAAGATCGCTTCAGCGGCCAGACGCCCGCTGGTCATGGCGAGGTTGGAGCCTTCGCGATGAACGGCGTTGTTGAGTTGCGCGGCGTCGCCGACGACGACCCAGCCGTCGCCGAACAATTGCGGCACAGCCTTGTAGCCGCCTTCGGGGATCAGGTGCGCCGCGTATTCCTTGACTTCCGAGCCTTCGAGCAGTGGACGGATCGAAGGGTGCTTCTTGAACTTGTCGAGAAGCTGGTACGGCGATTTTCCCGTTTCGGCGAAGTCGGACACGATGCAGCCGATGCCGACGGAAATCGATTCCTTGTTGGTGTAGAGGAAGCCCATGCCGGCCATGCCTTCGGAGACGGCGCCCGCCGCCTCGATGACCACGCCTTCGTCGCTCTGGATGTTGAAGCGTTGTTCGATCACCTCTGGCGGGAGGAAGTGCATTTCCTTCACCGCCAGCGCCACCTGGTCGGGATTGGGCGTCTTGCGCAAGCCCGCGCGCGTGCCGAGCAGTCCGTTGACGCCCTCCGCGAGAACGACGACATCGGCCATGATCGTGCCGCCGGACCGGTCCGTGCGTACGCCGATCACCTTGCCATAGGCGTCCTGAACGAGTTCGACCGCTGTCGTCTCGGTCAGCAGAATTGCGCCCTTCTCCTGCGCCTTCTTCGAGAACCAGCGATCGAACTGCGAACGAATGATCGTATAGCGGTTCGGCTTTTCTTCGTTGAAATCCTCGGAGCGGTATTGCATGCCGGTGTGCGATCGCTCGGTCATGAACCAGAAACGCTGCTCGACGATGTGACGCTCGAGAGGCGCGTCTTCCCGGAATTCGGGAATGACCTTTTCGAGCATGTTGGCGTAGAGGATCGCGCCCTGCACGTTCTTGGCGCCGGGATATTCGCCGCGCTCGAGTTGCAGGACGCTGAGCCCGCGCGAGGCGAGCGTGTAGGCCGCCGAGTTTCCGGCCATGCCGGCGCCGATGACGATGGCGTCGAATCTCTCGATCATGTCGCTCTCCTCATCTAGCCGGCGAGCCGGTCCTTGGAATGCGGCGACAGCCGCTTGCGGAAGGCTTCGGTCAATGCAGGCAAGAAACGGACCGCGTCCGTCACGATGCCGAGATGCGCGAAATCGAAGATCGGCGCGTTCTTGTCGGTGTTGATGGCCACGATCATGTCGGCGCCGTCGACCCCGACGCGATGCTGGATCGCGCCAGAGATGCCCGCGGCGATGTAGAGCTTCGGGCGGATCGTCTTGCCGGTCTGGCCGATCTGCCGTTCGGCGGGGACCCAGCCCTTCTGCACCAGCGGGCGAGAACAGCCGTATTCGGCGCCGAGCACAGAAGCGAGCTGGCGCACGAGCTGATAATTCTCCGCGCTCTGCAAGCCCATGCCGCCCGAGACGACGATATCGGCGTAGGCGAGATTGGACTTGTTGGAATCGCGATCCGGCACGAAGCGCAGCAGCTTGGTGATGATCGATTCTTCCTTCAGATCGACGTCGAAGGAGACGATGCGTCCCTCGCGGCCGTCCTGGCGCGGCGGCATCTGCATGACGCGCGGCCGCACGGTCGCCATCTGCGGCCGGAAATTCAGCGTATAGATCGTGCACAGCAGCGATCCGCCGAAGGTCGGGCGTGTGGCGGCGAGCGACTTGTCGGCGTCGACATCCAGTTCCGTGCAGTCGGCGGTCAGGCCCGTCAGCAACGTCGTCGCGACCGAGCCGGCGAGATCGCGCCCGAGCGTGGTTGCGCCGAGCAACAGGATTTCCGGCTTGTGCGCGTTGACCAGATCGGTCAGCGCTTTCGAATAGGTCTCGTTCCGATAATCTGCGAGAACCGGATTTTCGACGACATACGCGAGGTCGGCGCCATAGGCGAACGCCTCCTGCGCCGCCTCGCGAACGCCGCAGTCGAGGCCGCCCATCACGACGGCGGCGAGTTCGACGCCAAGCTTGTTGGCGAGCTTGCGCCCCTCGCCGAGCAGCTCCCACGAGACCGAATGAACGTGTCCGCGTTCGAGCTCCACGAACACCCAAACATGCTTATAGGACCTGAAACGCTCCGGCAGCTCCTTCTTCATCGAAGCGCGGCCGCCGCCGGCCGGAGGGGATGCGGGGGTGCTCGACATGACGCTCTCCTCAGTAGCCGGACAGGGATTTGGCGAGATCGGCCTCGACCGCCGGCGCGCGCGCGAAGATCGCCTCGATCAGCGCGTCCGCGGCCTCGGGCGGCGTGCGCCCGTGGGTCTCGACCAATTCCGCCTTCTCGGAGCGCGGCGGCGGCGCGAACACGCGCTTGACCACGGTCGGCGAGCCGCGCAATCCGCAATTCTGCAAGTCCGTGATGCCGGCGTCGGCGGCGCTCCAGACGATCACGTCGGCGCGCGCCGCGCGCAGCGCGTCGTCGAGCGAACCGCGTCGAATTTCGTTCACGCCCTCGAGCATGGTGACGAGCGCGGGCAGTTGCGTCATCAGAACCTGTACGCCGCCTTCCGCGCGCCGTTCCGCGACGATGGAGCGCGACTGCAGGTCGACGTCGACGATGCGGCTGACGTAGGTGAGCTGCTTGAGATCGAGGCGCTTGGCGATACCGGGCCCGACTTGCGCGGTGTCGCCGTCGATCGTCTGTTTCCCGGTGAATACGATGTCCGGCGCGCCGAACGTTTCGCCGACCTTCGCGATCGCGGCCGACAGCGCGTAGCTGGTCGCCAGCGTGTCTGAGCCGGCAAAGAAACGATCGGTCAGCAACACGGCGCGGTCGGCGCCGTAGGTCAGGGCCTTGCGCAGGGAATCGGAAGCGGACGGCGGGCCCATGCTGAGGACGGTTACTTCGCCGCCGAGCTTGTCGCGCCAGCGCATCGCCTCTTCGAGCGAAAAGAGATCATAGGGGTTGATGATCGTCGGCACGCCCTGCCGCATGATCGTATTGGTGACGGGATGAACACGGATCTGGGCCGAGTCCGGCACCTGCTTGATGCAGACGACTATGTGCACCGCCGCCTCCTTACGAATTGTCCTGGCCCTTGCTCCGCAAACTTCGTACCAACTGGAAAAGCCTGCTTTCCTTTGCTTTTCCGTCCCGGTTGCGCGCCTGCCGCGACAACGCGTGTCGGCGTCGCGACAGACGTGTCAGCCGATGAGGTCGGACAGCGGAACGAAAGCGCCGCGTCGCGCCGGGCGCGACGGATCGCGGTCGCGCAGCACCTTGAATAGGCGCGTTTCGATCGGCGCCTTCTGCGTGAATTCCGCATAGGCGTGCGCCAGCGCCTCGCGGCAGGCCATGCGAACGGATTCGTCGTGGGCGTCGTCCGGAATCGCGGCGATCGTCTCGCCCATGCGCCGCAGAATGTGCAGCCGCGCGACGCCGAGAACCTTGGGATCGAACTCCACGTTAAGTTCGCGGAAGAAATCCTCGGCGGAGCTCAGCGTCTTCAATGTCTCGATCGCGCTCATGGCTGGTCCTTTCGTCAGGTGACGTTTTCGTGGGCGTTGCGACGCTCGCGTCGCATTTCATTCAGACGCGCTTCCAGAAAGTCGACGCGGTCGATGAGATAAGCGAGCGCTTCGCCCGCGGGGTCCGGCATCAGGTGATGGTCGAGATCGACGCGTCCGCCCGCCAGGCGGCGCCGCGTCGAGAGCCCGTACACGATCTTGCCGGGGATGCCGACGACCGTCGCGCCGGGCGGAACGTCCTCCATGACGACGGAGTTGGCACCGACGCGCGCGCCTTCGCCGATCGTGATCGGCCCGAGAATCTTGGCGCCCGCGCCGACCATGACGTTGTCGCCGAGCGTCGGATGGCGTTTGCCGGGCGACCAGGAGACGCCGCCGAGCGTTACGCCATGGTAGAGCGTCACGTCGTCGCCGACGACCGCGGTTTCGCCGATGACGACGCCGGCGCCATGGTCGATGAAGAAGCGTGCGCCGATCGTCGCGCCGGGATGAATGTCGACGTTCGTCAGGAATCGCGCGAACCACGACAAGAACCGCGCGCCGCTGCGCCAGTTGCGTCGCCAAAGGCGGTTTGCGACGCGATGCCATATGACGGCGTGCACGCCCGGATATGTGAAGAGAACTTCCGCTTTTCCGCGCGCAGCGGGATCGCGGCCGGACACGCAGGCGACGTCGGCTTTGATCTGGGCGACCAGGCCGCTCATGGCCAGGTCGCCGCGCACGCGCGCCGCGTCCGCTGAATTTCTTGCAAGGCCCTGGCGATGCGTCGCACCTGATCGGTCGGGACCGCGCGTTTGACGCGTTGCGCCAACGCTTTCACCTCCGCGAGCGTCTGCGCCTCGCATTCGGCGTCTAGATCGAGATCGCCGCAGATCGCGCGCAGCGACGCCAGGCCCGAATGTTTGCCGATGACGATGGCGTGTCGACGGCCGAGCGCCGCCGGGTCGAGCGACTGATAGGCGCGCACGTCTTTCAGCAGGCCGGAAACGTGGACGCCGGATTCGTGCGTGAAAATGTCGCGACCGACGATCGACTTGGCCTCGCCGATCGCGCGGCCCGCAGCGTCGGCGACAAGCGCAGCGAGATCGTTGAGTTGGCTGAGCGTCACGCCGGTCGAAAACCGACCCGACTGTGCGGTGGCGACGGCGATCTCCTCCAGCGGCGCGTTTCCGGCGCGCTCGCCGAGGCCCAGAACCGTGACGCTCGCATGGCGTGCGCCGCCCCGGAGCGCCGCAAGCGTATTGGCGGCGGCGAGGCCGAGATCGTCGTGGCCGTGAAATTCGATGTCGAGATCGGTCGCCTCTGCGAGGCGCCGGATCGCATCGTGCAGGCCGAAGGGCTCCATGACGCCGAGGGTGTCGGCGTAGCGGATGCGGAAGGCGCCTTCCGCGCGGGCCGCCTGCGCCAGAAGCTCAAGATCTTCCGGTGCGGCGCGCGAGGAATCCTCGCAGCCGAGCGCAACTTCGAGGCCGCGCCCGCGCGCATAGGCGACGATGCGGCGCACCCGTTCCGCGACCTCCTGCGGGCCGGCGTTCAGCTTCACCTTCATCTGCACGCGAGACGCCGGCGCCGATATGTTGACCCGGCCGACGCCTGCCGACAGCGCCGCGTCGACGTCGGATTCGAGCGCACGGCACCAGGCCATGACCACGCAAGACAGATCGGCGTCCGCAATCGCTGCGATTGAGTCGATTTCCGCCGGCCCCATGGCCGGCGTCCCCGCCTCGATCTCGTCGACGCCTATGTCGGCGAGCGCGCGCGCGATCGCCAGTTTTTCGGCGTCGGAGAATGCGACGCCCGGCGCCTGTTCGCCGTCGCGCAACGTCGTGTCGTTGACAAAGATGCGTCGAGTTTCGGTCGCCATGGCGCGCCTCACGCGTAGACGGGCTTGAACTCTTTCGGCGTTTCGTTCGCGCCCGCCCAGAAGGGCGACAGCGCGCGCAGCTTTTCCATGATGCCGGGAAGCGCCTCGATCACGCGATCCACGTCCTCCTCGACGCTGTCGCGCGAGAAGGAGAATCGGATCGAACCGTGCGCCGCCGTGAACGGAATGTTCATCGCGCGCAGCACGTGGCTCGGCTCAAGCGACCCTGAGGTGCAGGCCGAGCCGGACGACGCGGCGATGCCTGCGCGCGTCAGGTGAAGGAGGATCGCTTCGCCTTCCACATATTCGAAGGCGACGTTGCAGGTGTTCGGCAGACGATCGTATTTGTCGCCGTTGACGAAGCAATTGGGGACGCGTTGCAGAATGCCGGCTTCGAGACGGTCGCGCAGCGCCTTCACGCGCGTGTTCTCGTCGGCCATGGCCTCGAGCGCGAGTTCGGCGGCCTTGCCGAGCGCGACGATGCCGGGCGTATTCTCGGTGCCCGCGCGCCGGCCGCGCTCCTGGTGTCCGCCGCGCAGCAGCGGCTTGAAACGCACGCCGCGCTTGATGTAGAGCGCGCCGATGCCCTTGGGCGCATGCAGCTTGTGGCCGGACAGAGAGAGCATGTCGATCGGACCGCCTTTCAGCGCGATCGGAACCTTGCCCACCGCCTGTACGGCGTCCGTATGAAACAGTGCGCCGACCGCCTTGGCCATTTCAGCGAGCGGTTCGACGGGGAAGATCGTGCCCGTCTCGTTGTTCGCCCACATCAGCGTGACGAGCGCGACGCGCTCGCTCAGGGCCGCCCGGTACGCTTCGAGATCGAGACGCCCGAAAGAATCGACGCCGATGTAATGCACCTTCGCGCGGCCGGTCTTTTCGAGATGTTCGCACACCGACAGGACGGCTGGATGTTCGACCTTGGACGTGACGATCTCGTCGCGGTCGGGCATGGCCTCGAGCGCGGACAGGATCGCCATATTGTCGCTTTCGGTGCCGCCGGAGGTGAAGACGATCTCATGATCGAACTCAGCGCCGAGCAGCGCCTGCACCTGCTTGCGCGCGGCCTTCACGGCGCCGCCGACGCTCGCCCCGAACGAGTGGATCGACGAGGGATTGCCGAACTGCTCCGTGAAATAAGGCAGCATGGCTTCCACCACGCGCGGATCGACTTTGGTCGTGGCGTTGTTGTCGAGATAGACCGGACGCATGGCTTGCCCCTCAGTTCTTGCCGACGGGAACGACGCGGATCGGCGAGCCGATTTTCGCGGTCAGCCGCTGTGCGATGCCGGAGACGGTGACGCTCGCCATCTGGCAGCCGACGCAGGCGCCGGAGAGGCGCACGTAGACCGTGGAGCCGTCGACATCGACGAGTTCGCAATCGCCCTTGTCGGCCTTCAGGCTCGGCCGCAGTTCCTCGATCGCTTGCTCGATCAACCGGATCTTCTGCAGATTGGTGAGCGCGGGCGCGGGGGCCGCCGGATCGAGCGGCGAAGCGCCAGCAGGGGCGGGATGCGAGACGCGGACCGGGGCCGCTTCGCCCAGAGAGATAACGGGCGCTGCGGCCTTCGGCGTCGGCTTCTTTTTCAAAGACGCCGCGTCGACCGATCCGAGCTTGTAGGCCTTCGCCGCGTCGAGCAGGCCTTCGGCCACCATCTCGGCGTTGACCTTGGCGAGCGTGGTTTCCAGCGCGTCGAAGCAGGTGAGGCAGCCGCCGCCGGCCTTGGTGTAGGCCGTCACCTGTTCGATCGTCGTCAGATTGTTCATGCGCACGGCGCGCTCGACCATGCCTTCGTCGACGCCGAAGCACTTGCAGATCAGCGCGCCTTCCTCGTGGTCGTCGGTCCAGGTCTCGCCGCGGAAATTGGCGACGGCGGCCTGCAACGCTTCATAGCCCATCACCGAGCAATGCATCTTTTCCGGCGGCAGGCCGCCGAGGAAATCGGCGATGTCCTGATTGGTGATCTGCAACGCCTCGTCGATCGTCTTGCCGATCACCAGTTCGGTGAGCGCCGAGGACGAGGCGATCGCCGAGCCGCAACCGAACGTCTGGAATTTCGCATCGAGGATGACGTTGGAGACCGGATCGACCTTCATCATCAGCTTCAGCGCGTCGCCGCACGAGATCGCGCCGACTTCGCCGACAGCGTTGGCCTCGGTCAGAACGCCCGCGTTCTTTGGATTGAAGAAATATTCCTGGACCTTGTCCGAATAGTCCCACATAGCCGCCCCCTCAGCCGAAGCTCTTGCCGCAAGCGCATTTCGACGCTGCGTTCGGGTTGTCGAAGACGAAGCCCGAGGACTCGAGGCCCGCGACGAAGTCGACTTTCATGCCGGCCAGATGCGGCTGCGACAGATCGTCGATGAAGACGGTGACGCCATCCTGCTCGACGACGGCGTCGCCGTCGCGCGGCGCCTGCTCCAGTCCCATCATGTATTTGAATCCGGCGCAGCCGCCCGTCTCCACCATGATGCGCAGGCCGGCCGCCGGCCCAGTGGCGCGGGACATGGCGGATTTCACGGCTTCGATGGCTTGCGGCGTGAGCTGGATCATGGATGCGCTCCACTGGCTGTAGGACGAATGTTGCGTCGCAACCGGCGTGCCAGAAGGAAAGCGCTGTATTTTCAGATTGTTCGCGATGTGTCGGTCCGTACGGAACGCGACAAGTGTCAGATGTCCGACATGAGTTCTGTCGCGCGCCGACGCTGCGCCAGCAGGCTCTCGCCATCCTCCGCGCCGAAGCAGCGGTCGAAATCGCAACATTCGCGGCAAGAGGGCGCCGTGCAGAGCGAAAAGCCCTCCATCTCGCACAGGCGTCGGTAAAAGTACTTCTTCCACTTCATGTCGGCTGTGTTGCCGGCGTGCAGCGTCGGAAAATAGCGCCGCAGCATGTCGTTCAGCCAACTCCGGTCGGCGAAGCCGAGATCCTGCCAGAGATGGTTCGGCTGCATGGCGCGCCGCGCGATCATCGCGGCGAGCCAGCGCGTCTCGCGCGCCTCGTCGACCGTGTGGGCGAGCAGCAGATCGCGCACCATCTGCTCCTCGTCGTCGCAGATCGCCACGCCTGCGCGCTGCGCGGCCTCGAGCGCAAGCGGGTGCGGCGCATGAAGAACGATGGCCTGGAGAAGGTCGTTGCCGGCCAGGCCGAGGGTGGAAGCGAGCGTCGTCCCCTGATCGCGCGCTTCCGTCAGACCGATCGCGATCAGCCGCGAAAAGATTTCGGTCCAGAAGGGATCGGCGTCGATCGGCGCCGCCGCCCGGAACGCGGCGGCGAGCGCCTCGCCGTCGTCGAGCGCGAAGGCCGGAGGCGCGCTGAAAATGCGCGCGGGCGGGTCAGGCGGCGAGCTGATCGGCCGGGACATGGGTCTGACAGTCCTTGGGGCAGACGCGCGCGCAGGCCCCGCAGCCGATGCAGGCGCCGGAATTGTCGACCTTCATGATCTTGCGATTGAGATCGCCGTCGAAATCGTCGTCGTCGTCCTCGGTGACCTTGCCGAGCACCTCGCCCTCGTCGTCGACCCCGTAAAGGTGCATGACGTCGCGCGAGCACACCTTGTAGCAGCGGCCGCAGCCGATGCAGGTCTCGCCGTTGATGTCGGTCAGATAGACCGGCGTCCATGCGGCGCCGTCGCGGGTGAGAAAAGCGCTCATGCCGATTCGAGCTCCTTCAGTTTTTCGCGAGCGGCGATCAGCGCCGCGTAGGCGTCGTAGGTCGCCTGCGCGACCTCCATGATGGTCGCCCAGTTGACCGGCAATTCCTCGGAGAGGTCGTGCAGGTTCATCTTGGCGTTGGTCGCTTTCGCGGAAAGCTTCTTGATATCCGCCTTGAGCGCGTCGATGTCGGACATGGAATCCTCAGACCTTGGCGACGTCGGGGTGGGCTTCGATCATGGCGACGGCCTTCGCGAGATATTTCTCGCCTTCGGCCGCCATCTTCTCGAAATTGTCGAAACCGAAGCGATGCACGTCGCGCAGGTGGCGCGACAGCGCGACGAGATTGCCGGCCAGCAGCACGAGCCGGCCGAAGCCCTCGTGGCTCATCTTCATCATCGGCCCCGCGATCACGCCGGTCTTGCTCTCCACCGCCAGGCCGACGGCCGTGTAGAACATTTCGATGCGCCAGAGGATGTCCGGATCGGGATCGCCGATGATCGGCATTTCCCGGCGCTGTTCCTTGGTGACGATGTATTCCTTCAGGATCTGCGCGTCCGTCTTCTTGTCCCATGCGCCGTGCTGATCCTGGGCGCGAAACAGACGAACGATCGCCTTCATGAACGGCGTCTCGAAGGCGGCCGCTTCGGCGGCGGCGGCGTCAGGCGTGTCAAGCATGTGGCGTCCTTTCCGTGGCGACCGACGCGCGCGCCGACGCAATGGCGAGCGTCGCGAGACGGACGCTGGACAGCAGCCCGAGCGAAAGACAGGCGGCTAGGGCGATGTCTGCGAACATGTCAGTCCTCCTCGTCGAAGCGTGGTTTGGCGACGGCGCCGGCGCCGGCCAGAACCTTGCGCAGCCAGGGCGGCGGCGATCCCGACAGCATGTCGCGCGTGCGCGCGAGCACCGTTTCGATCGGCTGGGCCTGCGGAATTTTGACGGGATGGATGTTGGCCGAGACGATCTTGGCGGCGGATGGGCCGCCGATCGCCAGGCAGAACAGCAGATGGCAGCCGGAGAGTCCCTCGACCTTCGGCGTGATGCGGTCGTCGCCTTCGGTGCGATGCTTGCCGCTCTCGTCCGACACCTCGTCGAACGACACCGTCTCGACGAAGGACCAGTCGTTCGGCGTGACGTCGTAGATCGCGAAACGCTTGGCCGAGCCGAAGTGGGCGTTGAGGTTCTTCATGTCCTGCGTGGCGATCGCCACGCGCAGCGCGCCGGCGGGCGGAACAGCGCCCGGTTCGTCGCCGACGACGCGCAGATGCAGGGCGCTCATGGGACTTGCTCCTTCTCTTTGGTGTCGCGGTGGCCGGCGGCGTGCGGCGCGGCGAGGAACAGATTCGCCGTCTCGAAGATCAGGCTGCGCGTGCCGGCGTAGCCGATGCTCGTGCGATAGGCCGCGCCGAGCCGGTCGAAGATCGGGAACCCGACGCGCAGATGCGGAATGTGCAGACGTTCCGCCGCCTGGCGGCCATGGCTGTGCGTAACGAGAAGGTCGGCCTCGCCGGCCAGATCCTCGAGATCGCCGAGATCGCCGACGATCACGTCCGCCGGCGCGAGCTGGCTCGCGCGCGAGCCGGGCGTGGTCGTCACCGCCGCGACGATCTTGGCTCCGAGATCGGTCGCCAGCGTCGCCATGGCGAGCAGCAGATCCGGCTCGGCGCCGATCGCGATCTTCTTGCCTGCGAAATAGAAATGGCCGTCGAGCATGGCGTCGAGCAGGCGCTGACGTTCGCGCCGCACGTCGGCCGGCGCTGCGACGCCGGAGATTTCCGTCAGCATCGCGACGAGATCGTCGCAGGCGTCGAGCCCTGTCAGCGTCGGGAAGACCTGCGCCGGCGCGCCGGAACGTTCGGCCAGAAGCTCGGCGGCGGCGCGCATGTGCTCGCCGATCGCGATCGTCGCGCAGGACGCGCCCATCGACCGGATCTGGTCGAGCGACGTTCCGCCGTAGGTGGTCGCGCTCCATTCGCCGGTCGTGATTCCGTCGAGCGATTGCGATACGTCCGGCAGAAACACCGGCTCCAGTCCGAATTTCCGGACGAGTTCGCGCAAGGCCTCGATATCGGCGACGGTCAGATGGACGCCCGGCAGAATATTGACCTGCCGCAGGCGCGTTTCCGGGCGCGGCGCGACGAGCGCGTCGACCAACGCATAGCTCGCCTTGGCCCAGCCCTCCTCGAGCGCGCCGTTGAAATCGGGCGTCGAGGCGAAAACCACTTCCGTGCCCTCGAGCTCCGTAGCGCGCCTCGTCATGATCAGGCGCAGGTCGCCTTCGAAATCTTCGCCGCGCGTTTCCGTCAATGCTGTCGAACAAATCCCGACCAGCTTCGGATTCATGCGCTTCTTGAGATTGAGCAACGCCTCCTCGACATGGTCTGCGCCGCCCAGGATCGTCGAGACTTCGTTCATCGCTGTCGTTTGCAGCGGGATCGCCTCCTTGAAATGGCGCACCAGCAGAACGAGCGCGAAAGCGGTGCAGCCCTGACTGCCGTGGAACAGCGGCACGGCGCCTTCGACGCCCAGATAGGCCATGGCGGCGCCGAGCGGCGCGGACGACTTCAGCGGATTTGTGGACAGCGGTTTGGCGACCGGAGACTGGGCGTTCATGTCAGCACTCTCCGATGTCGTAGGCGTCTGTCGTCGCGAACTTGCGGCGATGACGGGACAGGTCGTGCTCGCCGGCGGGCGTCGCAGCCGAAACGAAGGCCTCGTCCCACGGCGCGGGTTTGCGCGTCTTCAGCCAGACCGGATTGTTGATGGCGGCGTCGAGCTTCTTCACCAGTTCGACCATGCCGTCGTAACCGGCGAAGGCTTCGTGCCGCTCCTGGTTGATGTCGACCCACGCGGTGCGCGCCTTGAGCGCGATGAATTGCGTGCGCCCGCCCGACAGCAGAACGTCGGCCTTGCCGTCGCGCAGAAAGGCGAACATCTCGCGGGGCGAAAGCGAATCCACCATATGCGCGTCTTCGCCGGTCAGCTCGACGATGCGCTGTTTGTCTTCCGGCGTCGCCTTGCGGACAGAGGTGTCGACGATCTCCATGCCGATGTCCTGCAACGCCGAGACGACCGACCAGGACTTGACGCCGCCGGTGTATACGAGCGCGCGCTTGCCGCCGAGCGACTTGCGGTAGGGCTCGAGTTTCTTCCAGACCGCTGCCTCCTCTTCGGCGATCAAGGCTTCGGTCCGCGCGATCAGGTCTTCCGGCGCGCCCTGCTGAACCAGAAGGCGCGCGACATTGCGCAGCGCGTCGGAGGTGTCCGTCACGCCGTAGAACGAACCTTCGAACCACGGAACGCCCCAGCGCTCCTCCATCTTGCGCGCGACGTTCACGAGCGCAGCCGAGCAGACCATCATGTTGACGCGCGAGCGATGGCAGGAGGCGACGTCGTTGTAGCGGGCGTCGCCCGTCACGCAGGTATGGATGCGGATTCCCAGCTTCTCGAACAGCGGCAGCACCTGCCACAGCTCGCCCGCCAGATTGTATTCGCCGAGAATGTTGATGTCGGTCGGCGTGGAGATGTCCGGCTCGCGCGTGCCGATGACGTGGTCGAGCAGCGTCTCCCCGGCGAGCTTGTTGCCGAGATTCTTGGAGCCGGCGAAGCCCGGCGCGACGACCGGAATGACCGGCGTCTCGAACTTCTCGCTGGCGCGCTGGCAGACGGCCTCGATGTCGTCGCCGATCAGCGCGGTCACGCAGGTCGAATAGACGAACACGGCGGGCGGATGACGACGCTCGATCAACGCCTTGATCGCGCGAAACAGTTTCTTCTCGCCCTGACCCATGACGATGTCGAGTTCCGACATGTCCGTCGTGAACGAGGTGCGGTAGAGCTGCGATCCCGAGGAAGCGGCGTGCCGGTTGTCCCAGCTGTTGCCTTCGCAGGCCAGCGGACCGTGGATGAGATGGGCGGCGTCGACGATCGGCTGCAACACGATCTTGGCGCCGTCGAAGGCGCAGCCGCCGGCCGCGGCGCCGGGCGTCAGCGGCTTGGAGCAGCCCTTCTTGCGCTCCTTGTCGCTCTTGGCCTGGTTCTTGTCGCAGGCCGGTTCGTTGAACACGTCCTGGATCTTCGCCTTGAGATCCGACATAGCCGCCCGCCTCTGTCGTGGAGCCGACAAATTGTCGGCTCCGGCTTCGTTCAAAGACAGCGTTGCAAGGCGCGCGCCAGCGCGCCTTGCCGGGACGTCACCGCGTGAGGTCGTAGCTGTAGTCGGTCACGCCCGGATTGATCGTCTCGCGATCGAGCGTGTCGAACACTTTGTCGAGCAGGGTGGTCAGCACGCGCAGGCCGCCCTGATAGCCCCACACCGGGAAACGGTGGTGGTGGTGGCGATCGAAGATCGGGAAGGTCAGCCGGATCAGCGGCGTGCCGGTGTCGCGCTCCAGATACTTGCCGTAGGAGCTGCCGATCAGGAAGTCGACCGGCTCGGTGAACAGCAGCGACCGCAGATGCCAGAGGTCCTTGCCCGCCCAGACCTGCGCATTGGCGCCGAAGGGCGAGGAGGCGAGCAGCGCCTTCATCTGTTCGACCCATTCCGTCTTGCCGTTGGTGGCCAGGCAATGGGTCGGCTCGCCGCCGGTCTCCATCACGAAGCGCGCCATGGCGTAGACGAAGTCCGGATCGCCGTAGATCGCGTACTTCTTGCCGTGCAGATGCGCCTGGCTGTCGGCCATGGCGTCGACCAGCCGGCCGCGCTCCTTCTCGATCTCCGTCGGGATTTCCTTGCCGGTCAGCTCGGAAATCTTCATCAGGAGTTCGTCGGTCGCGCCGACGCCCATCGGATAGTGGAAGCTCGCCGTCTCCTGACCCTGCTCGGCCGCGTAGGCCATGGTCTTGGGCGTGCACCAGGACTGCAGCGACAGGGTCGCCTTGGCGTTCAGCGCCGCCGCGACGTCGTCGATCTTCGTGCCGCCGTCGTACATGCGGAACTCGCCGTCAGCCGGCGTGTCGTACTGGTCGGCGGCGTCCGACAGGATCGTGTAGTCGACGCCCATCGAGTCGAGGATGCGCTTCAGCTCGCGGTTGTTGCCGACCACGAAGCCGTCGAAGCCCGGAATGATGTTGATCTTCGTTCCGGCCGTCCGCTCCTTGCCCTTCCAGAAGTGCTCGAGGATGCCCTTCATCATGTTGTCGTAGCCGTCGACATGGCTGCCGACGAAGGCTGGCGTATGCGCGAAGGGAACGTCGTAGCTCTCCGGCACCGAGCCCTTCTGCTTGGCCGTCTGGATGAAGGCGTGCAGGTCGTCGCCGATGACTTCCGCCATGCAGGTGGTCGACACCGCGATCATCTTGGGGTCATAGAGCTTGTAGGTGTTGGCGAGGCCGTCGACCATGTTGTTGAGGCCGCCGAACACCGCCGCGTCTTCCGTCATCGACGAGGAGACAGCCGACGAAGGCTCCTTGAAATGGCGCGACAGGTGCGAGCGGTAGTAGGCGACGCAACCCTGCGAGCCGTGCACGAAAGACATGGTCTTTTCGAAACCGGCGGCCGCGAAGACGGCGCCGAGCGGCTGGCAGGCCTTGGCGGGGTTCACGACCAGCGCGGTGCGGGCGAGGTTCTTCTCGCGATATTCCCAGGTCTTGGTCCATTCGGACGTGTCCTGGATCTGGACGTCGGAAACGCCGCACTCGAACATGACCTTCTTGCGCGCAAGCATGTCCGTGTATTCGGGTTCGCGAAACAGCGGGGCGTGGTCGAGGACCTTTTCGGCTGACTGGGGCATGACAAATCTCCTCTATTGCGCAGCAGCGCCATACGGCTGCCTGCGCGGCTGGAGTTTTCAGGGGATCGGGAGCCCGGGCCCGAAGGCCCGGGATAGGCGTCGCCGCTGTTGCGAACGACGCCCGTCAGCGTCATTCCGCGGCGATCGCCGTCGGCGCAGGCTCGGCCTTCGGCTTCCACGGCGCCTTCATCAGACCCCACACGGGGTTGTTGATGGCGAGGTCCATGTCGCGCGCGAAGATCGCGAAGCCGTCGTAGCCGTGATACGGGCCGGAATAGTCCCAGGAGTGCATCTGACGGAACGGAATGCCCATCTTCTGCACCGGGTACTTTTCCTTGATGCCCGAGCCGACGAGATCCGGACGGATGCCTTCGATGAACTTCTCGAGTTCGTAGCCGGTCACGTCGTCATAGATCAGCGTGCCGTCCTTCACGTAGTGGCCGGTGCGCTGATAGTCGTCGCCGTGGGCGAATTCGTAGCCCGTGCCGACGATCTGCATGCCGAGGTCTTCGTAGGCCGTGATGACGTGACGGGGGCGCAGGCCGCCGACATAGAGCATCACCGTCTTGCCTTCGAGGCGCGGCCGGTACTTCGCGATCACGGCGTCGACGAGCGGACGGTACTTGGCGATGACCGCTTCCGTCTTCTCCTCGATCTCCGGCCCGAAGTGCTTGGCGATCTTGCGCATGGAGGCTTCGATCTGCGACGGACCGAAGAAATTGTACTCCATCCACGCGACGCCGTATTTCTCTTCCATGTGGCGGCAGATGTAGTTCATCGACCGGTAGCAGTGGATGAGATTGAGCTTGGCCTTCGGGGCGCGCTCGATTTCCGCGAGCGTCGCGTCGCCGGACCAGTTGCCGACCACGCGCAGACCCATCTCCTCGAGCAGGATGCGCGAGGCCCAGGCGTCGCCGCCGATGTTGTAGTCGCCGATGACGTTGACGTCATAGGGCGAAGGCTCGAAGCCGGCGTCGTCGTTCTGCTTGGCGCCGCCCTTGTTGTCGAACACCCAATCGCGCACGGCGTCGTTGGCGATGTGGTGGCCGAGCGACTGCGACACGCCGCGGAAACCTTCGCAGCGCACCGGCACGATCGTCTTGCCGGATTCCTTGGCCTTCTTCTTCGAGACGGCCTCGATGTCGTCGCCGATCAGACCAATCGGGCATTCCGACTGCACCGTCACGCCCTTGGCGAGCGGGAACAGGTCGTTGATCTCGTCGATCACCTTCTCCAGCTTCTTGTCGCCGCCGAAGACGATGTCCTTTTCCTGGAAGTCGGAGGTGAACTGCATCGTCACGAACGTGTCGACGCCCGTCTTGCCGATGTAGTAGTTGCGGCGCTGCGACCAGGAATACTGGCCGCATCCCACGGGGCCGTGGCTGATGTGGACCATGTCCTTGATCGGACCCCACACCACGCCCTTCGAGCCGGCGTAGGCGCAGCCGCGAATGGTCATGACGCCGGGGATCGACTTGATGTTGGACTTGACGTCGCATTCGGTGAGCGGACGGCCTTCCTCGCCGACCTCCTCGCCGTCCTTGGCGACGTTCAGATGCTTCTTGCGACGCTTGGCGAACTTGTCGGGATAAGCGGAGAGCACGTCCGTGATCAGCGCCTCCATCTTTTCGCCGTCGTTGTTGTAGTCGAGGCTCATGGTCCTACTCCTCGTTCGGTGATGCCGTCGCCGGGTTCAAGGTCCGGCGACGGCGCGGCGAATGATCAGGCGCTGGCGGCGGCCTTCTTGGCGGCTTCCTTCGCCTCGAGCTCGGCGAGCGCCTGCTCTTCGGTCTTCATGATGCCGAACTCGAGCAGCATGTCCTCGAGCTCTTCCATCGTGATCGGGGTCGGGATCGTGCCCTTGCCGGAGTTCTCATGGATCTTGCGGGCGAGTTCGCGATATTCCGCGGCCTGCTGCGAGTCCGGCGCGTATTCGATCACCGTCTGGCGGCGGAGTTCCGCGTGCTGCACGATATTGTCGCGCGGCACGAAGTGGATGAGCTTGGTTCCGAGTTTGGCGGCGAGAGCTTCCGCAAGCTCCAGCTCCTTGTCGGTCTGGCGCTCGTTGCAGATCAGCCCGCCCAGGCGCACGCCGCCGGAATGCGCGTACTTCAGAATGCCCTTGGCGATGTTGTTGGCGGCGTAGAGCGCCATCATCTCGCCGGACATGACGATGTAGATTTCCTGCGCCTTGTTCTCGCGGATCGGCATTGCGAAGCCGCCGCAGACGACGTCGCCGAGCACGTCGTAGGACACATAGTCCACGTCGTCATAGGCGCCGTTTTCTTCCAGGAAGTTGATGGCGGTGATGACGCCGCGGCCGGCGCAGCCGACGCCCGGCTCCGGACCGCCGGATTCCGTGCACTTGATGCCCTTGTAGCCGATCTTCAGCACGTCCTCGAGTTCGAGGTCCTCGACCGAACCGGCTTCGGCCGCCAGCGCAAGCACCGTGTCCTGCAGCTTGGTGTTGAGGATGAGGCGGGTCGAATCCGCCTTGGGGTCGCAGCCGACGATCAGGATCTTCTGACCCATCTCGACCAGCGCGGCGAGAGTGTTCTGCGACGTCGTCGATTTGCCGATGCCGCCCTTTCCGTAGAACGCGATCTGACGGAGCTTGCCCATGAATGTCTCCTGCGATGTGGGGCCCTTCCCCGAGAGAGCAACAATCCGTCGCTGCTCGGCGAATAGGTCCGCAATGCGCGTGCCAGCGGTTCCATTCGAATTGGCACGCTGAATTTGCTGCGATTTTTCCCGCGCCGCATGTCGCGGCGGCCTGCGCGGCCCAACGAATGTGTCGCGTGCCCGACACAACGCGGACAATGGCGTCGCACCGCGCAAAAGCAGGCGGAACGGGGCGATGCGACAGGGGCTGTCGCACTTCGGACGGGCTTGGAGAATTTACGCCGCGCTTGTCGCGCGCAACGCACGCAAACGCCGGACGCGGCGAGGTATGCGCCTTGCTGAGGGCGTCCCGGGTTCAAGCCAAGGAGCGCGTCATGCCCAATGTCACCTTTTCATCCCCGATTTTGCACAAGGACGTGACCGTCTATGCGGTCGCCGGGGATCGCAAGACCATTCTCTCCGTCGCCGAAGCGTACAAAATCCCGATCCTGCACGATTGCAAGGAAGGCAATTGCGGCTCGTGCCTGATCGAGGTGGTCACCCTCACCGGCAAGACGATGGGCTCGATGCTGACCGACAAGGAGAAGGATCAGCTCAAGGGCCTCGGCAAGATCACGGCCGAGGAAATTCGTCTGGCCGAAGTCGACGACGTCGCCCCGAAATACCGGCTCGCCTGTCAGTACATCGTGCGCGATCAGGACATTCTCGTGAAATTCTCCGGCGCGCCGGGCGGCGCGGCCTGACCGAAATTCAAGAAAGCGAACCAGGGCGCGGGCCAGAAACTGGCTCGCGCCTTGCTCGCGTCGCGCACGATACGATCATGATCGGGGAAACGAACATGCAGACCGTAGAAGACTTTCTCGCCTATGCGATCCGTCTCGAGAAGGAGGCGGCCGACCGGTACGGTGAACTCGCGGATTCCATGGAAGCCTCGGGCAATCGCGAGGTCGGCAAGCTGTTTCGGCAATTGTCGGAATATTCCAGGATGCATCTCGCCGACGCGACGGCGCGTGCGGGTTTTCGCGAAGTCCCGGACGCTCCGGCCGACAACCTTGGATGGCGCGACTTCGAGAACCCGGAAACTGCGGCGATCTGGGCCGCCGATCCGATGATCGGACGCGAAGAGGCGCTGGAAATCGCGCTCGAGGCCGAAATGGCCGGTCACGACTACTACCGGAGCGTCTTCGAGACGACGGACGATCCGGAGATTCGCGCGCTCGCCAAGGAATTCACCGAGGAAGAGGCGGAGCATGTCGCGGAGCTGAAGAAATGGATCGCCGCGCACAAGGCCGGAAAGCCCTTGCCCGTCGATCGCTGACGGCCCCGCGCGCGATCGACAGACTTGATTATATCCGCTCGCTCAAGGCCGCGATCGGCGCCTCGACCAGGATCGCGCCGATCTCGTCGAAGAATTTCAATTCGTTGCGGGTCAGCGTCGCGGAATCGACGAAGGCGTAGTGCGGGCCTTTCGACCTTTTGGCGATCTGTCGCGCGTAGGTGCGCAGCATCTGGTCGTGAAAGCGGCAGCCGAGGAGCACGAAACCCCGTGTTTCGCGGATTAGCTTCACTTGATTCGGGATCGGGGTCTGGATGTCGATCTCGGTCAGAACTTCGACATAGTCGCTGTCGGCGACGAGAAAGTTCTGCGCCGGAGTCACGCCGCCGTGCGGCTTGTAGAGGATTGTCCGCGCGGCATGGGCGGCTTCCGGCGCGACCTGCGCGCCTGACGGGTCATAGGCTTTGAACCAGATGTCGCTGTGTTCGAGCGCGCGGGATATCCCCTGAATCTCCACCCAGTCCGCGCGATCCGCGAGCGCGGCGCGCATTGCGCCGTCATACCAGGTGTCGACGATCAGCGGGATCGGCAGGCTGGCCAGCTTGCGGTGCAGCTCCGTCGGCGCCACGGGTTCGCGAAAGATGTCCGACATCAAAGCGACGAGCGTCTTGCGGTGGCGTCGCTGTTCGATGAATTGCGCCACCGACCACATGTTCGTGCGAATGCGGCCGGGCGCGGGAACGCGCTTGTGCAACGCTGCGGCTATGTCCTCCGGCGTCGTGGGAACGCTGGCGTCCGGGGTCGCGCCAGGACCGATGTAGGGAATGAGACGTCCTGCGCGCAGACCGTCTGCGACAGCCGTCAGCGTGCGGTCGAGGTCGCCCGGCGAATAGGAGGATGCGGCGAGCGTCGCGAGTTCACTCATCGTCGCCTCCAAGCTTCTTGGCGTTCACGGTGATCGGCAGCTTCGTCTCCGCCGGCATGTCCGGCAGCACCAGCGTCCAGCCGTTCTTCAATTTGATCGAGCCGCCCCAGATCGGCGTCTTTTCCGTTTCGACGACGAGCTCCTCGAGATCCTTTTTCGGGACGTAGGCCGAAAGCCCCTTCGGCGTTTCGCGGATCATCACTTTCATTGCGGTTTCTCCTGCGTCTCGGCCATGTCCGCCGGCATCAGCTCCTTGCCGCGCATGCCGACGATCGTGCCGCGATCGACCCATTCGACCGCATAGATGTAGAATTGCTGGAGAAAGGTGCCGATGTCGCGCACATAGCCGACATCGCCTTTGCGCACGAGAATCTCGCCGATCTCCTTCAGCGGATAGGTTCCGTCGTTCTTGATGTGCTTGCGCGAGACGACGCGCGCGCCCGGCATGAAGATCGGGTCGGAGCGAATTTCGACTTCCTGTTCGCGCGCAAGGCCCATTTCAGGTCTCCAGTTCGAGCGTGCGGCGGCGCGCCATGTCGGCGACCGCGGGGTCGGGATCGTTCAGGAGCCGGCGTACGACGGCGAGTTCGCCGCGTTCGGCCGCGACGTAGCGCACGCGCAGGTCGGGATCTTTCACGAACAGGTGTAGCGTCGAGGCCGGGATGCGCTCGGCCGCCTCGCGACGCACCAGCGGATCGGGATCGAAGGCGAAAGCGGCGAGCCGTTCCGGCGGCAGGCGGCGCGCAACCGTCCGGCGGACCTCCGGCTCTGTGTCGTTGACGGCGACCGGAAGCAAACTCGCGTCGAGGCGACGCGCGACCATCAGGCGCACGTAATAATCGGCGTCCGCGAACATGCGCAGCAGATCTGCGCCAACCAGCCGCATCGCGCAGGCGATGCGAACCTTGCGATCCGCATCGTCCATCATGTCGCGGACGCGCGACAGCGGCAGACGCATGGCGACCATGGCGCGCACCTCCGGGTCCTTGTCGCGCATCAGGCGCGGCAACATGAAGACATTGGCGTGCTTGGCGGCGATCGCCCTGATCTCGAAATAGGGATGCTCGAGATAGTCGCCGACCGCGCCTGAATTGGCCGCGAAGAACCGGTCGATGCGCTTGGCGCGCTGGTCGCGAACGCAGATGCGTCCGAGCACGCAGCGCCCCTGCTCGCGGATCGCCTGATGCGGGCAGTCCTGACAGGAGAACGGTTTGCCGGTCCAGTCGACGACCCCGTTCTCCTCGGCGCACGCCTCTGTCGCGCCGTTCTCCTGCGACATGGCCGAAACAGCTATTTCGCCGGCACGCAGGTCTTCGGCACGGGGCAGACTTCCGCGCATTGCGGCTTGTCGAACGAGCCTTCGCATTCCGTGCATTTGGCAGGATCGATGATGTAGAGGTCGCCCTTCATCTTGATCGCTGCGTTCGGACATTCGAACTCGCAAGCGCCGCAGGCGGTGCACTGGGAAGCGATGATCTTGTAAGCCATTTTCTTCTCCTGTCGTCACGCGGTGAGCGCGATCTCCTGTTCGCCGAAGCGCGTCTGAAAGAGCGCGGCGACGGCGGATTCGATGTAATCGTGAGCGTATTGGTCGGTGACCTCGACGCCGGCGGCGGCGAGCTGCTCCTTGGGGCAATCGCCGATCTTGGCGCACAGCACGACCTCGATCCCCTCGAGCGCGGCGATGACGCTGTCGAGCGTCGCGTCCTCGCCGAAGCCGCCCTGGCAATATTGTTCGACCTTGCGATGGCCGACGAAGACGATGCCTTTGGCGCTGGCCTCATAGACCTGGAATTCGGTCGCATGGCCGAAATGCACGTTGATGCGGCCGCCGCCCTTGGTCGCGATTGCGACGAGCAGTTTGCCTTCGCTTCCCGCGGCCCGTACTTCGCCGATCGCCTCGTTCTTGGCCGCGACATGGTCGCCGCGCTCGCGCGCCACCACTTCGCGGTAGGCTTCGCGCTTGGCCGGATCGTAGGCGACCGTTTCCGGCAGCAGATCCTTGGTGAATTCCTGGCCGCGATCTTCGCCGAGCAGCCCGACCGCGTCGGCGCGGCACTGACGACAATGCCGCATCAGCTTGGCGCCGCCATCGAGCTTGTCCTGCAGCGCCTTTAGCTCCATCGCCGTCGGGCCGCGCTGGCCGGTCAGGCCGAAATGCGTGCCGTGCGCGGGATCGGAGATCAGCGGCATGACATTGTGCAGGAAGGCGCCGCGCTCTTTCACCCGCTTGTTCACTTCGACGAGGTGCTCGTCGTTGACGCCGGGGATCATGACGGAGTTGATCTTGGTCAGGATGCCGCGCGCCGTCAGCATTTCCAGGCCGAGCATCTGGCGCTCGTGCAGAATCTGCGAGGCTTCGAGGCCCGTGTAGCGCTTGCCCTTGTAGAAGATCCACGGATAGATCTTGGTGCCGATTTCCGGATCGACCATGTTGATCGTGATGGTCACGTGATCGACGTTCATCTCGGCGAGTTCGTCGATCCGATCGGGCAGCATCAGGCCGTTGGTGGAGATGCACAGCTTGATGTCGGCAATGTCGCGCGCGACGTTCGTGAACGTCTCCTTCGACTTGTTCCAGTCGTAACAGGCGTCGCCGGGCCCCGCGATGCCGAGCACCGAGAGCTGCGGCACTTCGTTGGCCACGGTGATGACCTTGCGGGTCGCCTCGTCGGGAGTGAGCTTTTCGGAGACGACGCCTGGCCGGCTCTCGTTGGCGCAATCGTATTTGCGGTTGCAATAATTGCACTGGATGTTGCACGCCGGCGCGACTGCGACATGCATGCGCGCGAAGTAATGATGCGCTTCTTCCGAATAGCAGGGGTGGTCCTTGATCTTCTCCCAGGTCGCGGCGTTCATGTCGTCGGGCTTCGCGGACGAGCCGCATGATGAGGACGAGCAGCCGCCCTCCGCCAGCTTCGTGCGCATGGCGTCGAGGTCGATGGGCTGAAGCAGGCTGTCGACTGAGAGCATGGCGGCCTCCGGTATGTCCTGGAGATGTCCGCAATGGATGTGCCAATAGCCAACACAAATAAAATCAGTGGTTTAGATTTGTCGGCCACCGCGAACGACACACGGAGTGTCTGGCCTGCGACACGACGTGTCGCATGCTTACAGGCGCTTCATCTCCACGCCGTGCTTGCGCAACGCGTAGCCGATCTGGCGCGGCGTGAGGCCGAGCAGGCGCGCGGCTTTCGCCTGCACCCAACCGGTCTTCTCCATGGCGTCGATCAGGCGCTCTCTTTCGCCGATGTGCGGGTGCGTGACGGGGCACGCGCCCGGCGCCGGGCAGGGCGCGGTCGTTCCGCCTTCGGCGACAATCGGAAAGAGATGGGAATCCGCCATATGCGGCGCGTGCGCCGTCTCCTGCGGACCGACATGGCTCTTCCAGAGCGTGCGCGACAGGCAGACGCCGGTCTGGCAGGCGAAATCCACGGCGTCGATTTCGTCGTCGTTCGTCAGCGCGGCCGTGCGCCGCACGCAATTCTCCAGCTCGCGAACATTGCCCGGGAAGGCGCAGGACGACAGGATGTCGAGCGCGCGCTCGGAGAAATGGAGCTCCCGCTCGTTCTCGGTCGAGAAGCGGTCGAGGAACAGCCGCGCCAGCGCAGGAATGTCCTCGACGCGCTGCCGCAGCGGCGGCAGCAGCAGCGTCACGACATTGATGCGGTAATAGAGGTCGGCGCGGAACTGGTTCTTCGCGACCGCCTCTTCGAGGTTTCGATTGGTCGCGCAGACGATCCGCACGTCGACCTTGATCGTCTTGGCGCCGCCGACGCGCTCGAACTCGCCCTCTTGCAGGACGCGCAGGAGCTTGGCCTGGAAGGCCGGCGATATCTCGCCGATCTCGTCGAGGAAGAGCGTGCCGCCGTCGGCGAGTTCGAAACGCCCGATACGCTGGGCGATCGCGCCGGTGAAGGCGCCTTTCTCGTGGCCGAACAATTCGGATTCCAGAACGCTTTCCGACAGGGCGGCGCAATTGACCTTGACGAAAGGCCCCTTGGAGCGGGGCGACGCGTCGTGAATCGCACGCGCGAACAATTCCTTGCCGGTGCCGGTTTCGCCGCGCAGCAAAACGGTGGCGTTGGAGCGGGCCGCGGCGTCGACGCGCTCGAGCACCGCGCGGATCGCCGGGCCGCCGCCGACGATGCCGCTGATCGCGGCCTTTGAGCTGCGCCCTTTCGGCTGACGAACCAGCGCGTCGGATTCGCGCACCTCCGACAACTGCTTTTCCAGGCGGTGCGTCTCGGAGATCAGCCGGTCGCGGTCGCGCGCGAGCATCATGTGCATGCGCAGCGTCTGACCGATCAGATTGGCGACCATGGTCAGGAGCCGCACGTCGTCGTCGAGACGGAATTGAAGCCGCCCGTCCCATTCGCGGTCGACGGTCAGCACGCCCCTCACCTCGCCGTCCGCCTTGATCGGCACGCCGATGAAGCTGACGGTCGTGCGCGGCGTCGCCAGACGCAGATACGCGGATCCTGTGAACAGGGGATGCGCGCTGATGTTCTCGATCACCAGCGGAACGCCGGTCGCCACGATCTGGTCGACGACGGCCTGCGGCACCAGCGAGCGGGCGCGCGCCGGCTTGCGTTCGTCGTCGCCCACGGCGGCGGTCAGTTCCGGCTCGCCAGCGGCGTCGAGCACGAGGATATAGCCGCGGCGCATCTGCATGAAGGATGACAGAACGGCGATCACGCCGCCGAGGCAGCGGTCCAGCGATTGCGGCGTCGTGAGGATCTTCGAGATTTCGTAGACGCCGGTCAGCGCCACGTCCTTGTAGGCGGGAACGACCGAAACGAACCGCGCCGGCTGCACTGGCGCCATGGGAGCCTCCGCTCCTGAAGTTTGGAAGCGCGCCCGGCGGCACACACTGCCGGAATCGACGATGCTCCTTCTCAGGCTCGATCTAATGCTGCGTCGCAGCGCAGGTCAAAGCGATTGCATGCGCATCCTGCGGAAATTCAGGGCGGATCGCCTTCGATGCGGGCGCCGTTAACTTTTTGCGCAGCGAAACGCGGGCCGCATGCAGAACGGCCAAATAAGGTTGCGCCGCCTAGAACCAAAGCGCACTCTTTCGACAAAAGGGCGAACCTGTGAGCCGCGCGCAACGAGCGGCACGATCGGCGCGCCAGAAGGGGGAGGGGTGTAATGCAGCGGCTGAGCGGACTCGATGGCGCTTTCCTCAGTCTCGAGACCGAGGCGACGCCGATGCATGTCGGGTCGCTGCACGTTTTCGAACCGCCACCCCGCTATCGTCGCGATTTCTACGACGGCGTGCGGCAGATGATGGAGACTCGTCTTCATCTCGCGCCTGTGCTGCGCCGCCAATTGGCGGCGACGCCGCTCCAGCTCGCCGATCCCGTCTGGATCGAGGGAGAGGTCGACTTCGACTATCACATGCGCAGGATCGAATTGCCGGCGCCGGGGTCGATGGAGGATTTGCAGGCCGCCGTGGCGGACGCGCACGGCGAATTGCTCGACCGCGGCCATCCCCTGTGGATGCTCTACGTGTTCGACGGGCTCGCGGACGGCCGCAAGGCCTATTACTTCAAGATTCATCACGCGATGCTCGATGGACAGGCCGGCGCCGCGCTCGCCGCCACGTTGTTCGATCTGACGCCGACCCCGCCGCGCGCTACGCCGAAGCCGGCTGCACCCGCCGAACGGCGCCCCGGCGCGCTCGCGCTGGTCGCGCAGGCCTTCCGGCACGACGCCGCGCAATATGTGAAGCTCGTGCGTTACCTGCCGCAGATCGGGCGCACGCTGGCGGGCTTTGCGTTCGGCGGCGGCCCGAAGGGCGCTGGGCGAGCGCTCTCCGGCGCGCTGTCGCGCAACGCGTCGTTCGGTCCGCGGACCCCGCTCAATCGCACGATCACGCCGGAGCGCAGTTTCGCGGGCGTCTCCATTTCGCTCGCCGAGGCGAAGGAGATCGCCCATGCGCGCGGCGTCACGCTCAACGATGTGGCGCTGGCGCTGTGCAGCGGCATGCTGCGGCGCTATCTCACGCGTCACGGCGGCCTGCCGCGCAAGTCGCTGATGGCGACCATGCCCATTTCGCTTCGCGCGGCCGGCGACAAGAGCTTCACGACGCAGGCGACGCTGAGCCTCGTCAATCTCGCCACCGACGTCGCCGACCCGCTCAAGCGGCTCGACGCGCTGCATGCGGCTTCGGGCGCGACCAAGGCGGTGGCGAGCGGCGCCAAATCGATCATCCCGGTCGACTTTCCGACAATTGGCGGTCCGTGGCTGATCGGCGCGCTCGCCTCGCTCTATGGACGTGTGCGGGTGGCCGACGTCATGCCCCCGCTCGCCAATGTCGTGATCTCCAACGTGCCCGGTCCGCCGATGCCGCTCTATGCCGCAGGCGCGCGCATGACCGACTACTGGCCGCTGTCGATCGTCGAGCACGGCGTCGGCCTCAACATCACGATGATGAGTTACAACGGAACGATCGGCGTCGGATTCACCGCGGCGCGTTGCGCCGTGCCGGACGCGCAGGAGCTGGCGAGGGATTTCGTCTCCGCGCTCGATCAATTGCGCAAGGCGGTTGCAGCCGAGGCGCAGCCCGCCCCGCGCAAATCCCGCGCAACCGCGAGCGCCCGGGCGGCCGGCGCTGAGAGAACCTCCGCCAAGCAGCCCGTCCGAGCCGCCAGCGCCAAGGGGCGCGCCCGCAAGGCGCCGGCGCGCAAGAAGGAGTCCGCATGAACGCCGTCCCGAAAGTCGCCCGCCATCCCCATGTCGGGCCGCCGCGCCTGATCGATTCGCTGATGGAGCCGCGCGCGTTTTTCGAAATGGCGCTGCTGCCGGCCTCGCTGCCGCTGCTCGTCGGCGCGCCGGAAGGCGACGGCCATCCGGTGCTGCTGCTGCCGGGCTTCCTGGCCGACGAAAAATCGTTGATCGCGCTGAAGACGTTTCTGGCGCGCAAGGGCTACGACGTGCGCACATGGGGCTTGGGCCGCAACGTCGGATTCCGTTCGAAATACGTGAAGGCGCTGCCGCAGAAGATTCGCCATCTGCATCACGACACCGGCCGCAAGGTGAGCTTGGTCGGCTGGAGCCTCGGCGGCGTGTTCTCGATGCTCGGCGCGCTCGAGGCGCCTGAATGCGTGCGTTCGATCGTGACGCTCGGAAGCCCGGTCAGCATGGACGAGGGCGGCAGTCAGGCGCCGGGCATGGTGCGCGCGCTGTATCGCCTGGTCTCGCATCCCTTGGGCTCTGACGCGCATGTCATGCAGCCGCGCGCCAAGGACCTGCGGACCCGCAAGCGTCCGCCCGTGCCGATTTCCTGCCTTTATTCGCTCACCGACGGCGTCGTGCCGCCGCAGGAGGCGACGATCGACGGCGATCCGCGGCTGCACGAAAACATCCGCGTGCCGGGCAGCCATGTCGGGCTCGGGTTCAACGGGCTCGTGCTCGCCATCGTGGCCGACCGGCTCGCGCAACCCGAGAACGACTGGCGGCCGTTCGCGCCCGAAGGCCTGCTGGCGACCGCCTACCGCGCCTTCATTCGCGATCAGGCCAGCGCGTGACCAATCCGGAGACGACGCCATGCGTCAATTGAGCGAACAGGACGCATTGTTTCTCTACTCGGACAATGCCCATTCCAATTCCAACGTCACGCTGCTGCACATCTACGACCAGTCGACCGCGCCCGACGGCAAGGTGCGCTTCAAGAAGATTCTCGCGCATGTCGAAAGCCGGCTCGACCGGCTGCCGCTGTTGCGCAAACGGCTGCTCGAGGCGCCGTTCGGACTCGACCGCCCGTACTGGGTCGACGACGAGGACTTCAATCTCGAATATCACGTGCGCCACATCGCGTTGCCCAAGCCCGGCGACTGGCGGCAGTTCTGCATTCAGGCCTCGCGTATTCACGCGCGCCCGCTCGACCGGCAAAGGCCGTTGTGGGAAATGTACGTGATCGAGGGGCTCGACTCCTTCCTCGACCTGCCGCACGGCAGCTTCGCGGTGCTGTTCAAGATCCATCATGCCGCGATCGATGTGGAAAGCAGCGCGGCCGCCGCCTCGCTCCTGCACGATTTTACGCCGACGCCGCCTGCCGCCGGGCCGACCGCGCCCTGGTTCCCCGAAGCGCCGCCCGGCGAACTGTCGCTGATGACGCGCGCGCTTTTCAACATGGCGCTCTCGCCGCTTCATAATGTGAGGCCGGCGTTGCGTGCGGCCACGACCGTCGCGCCGGCCATGTTCGCGCGTTTTCTCGATCTGCTGCGCCATCCGGAACACGCGGTCGTCACCCGCTTCAACAGCGCGGTTTCGCCGCATCGGGTGTTCGACACGCGGCGTTTTCCTCTGTCTGAAATCGAGGAAGTGCGCGCCTTGGCGCCGGGAGCGAGCGTCAACGACGTCGTGTTCGCCATGTGCGGCGGCGCTTTGCGGCGCTATCTCGGACAGAACGGCGAATTGCCGGCGGCGAGCCTGACGGCGACGACCCCGCTCGCATTCCACGGCGAGAAGTCGCTGAGCGAATTGACCTGGACGCGCCTGCGTCTGGGCGCCGACATCGACGACCCGGTCGCGCGGCTGGCGATGATCTGCGAGCAGACCTCGCAGGCGCGCTCCGACGACGCCGACAGCGCCTACGATCTGGCGGAGGCCGCGCGCTACGCGCCGGGCGCTTCGCTGGCGGCGACGAGCAAGATGCTGGCCTATGCGGCGGCGCAGCTCGGGCGCTGGGCGCCGCTCGCCAATTGCGCGGTTGCGAGCCTGCCGGGCCCGGACGCGCCGCTTTATCTGCTCGGCGCGCGCATGACCTATTATTCGGCCATCATGCCGATCTCGGACGGCATGGGGCTCGTGTTTTCGGTCACGACCTACGACGGCAGGGCGATCGTGTCCTTCACCTCGTGTTACGAACTGATGCCGGACCCCGAAAATTTCGCGCAATGCCTGCGCGACGAATTCCAGGATTATCTGGCTCTGGCCCGAGCGAAGGGCGCCGCCAAATCGGCCAACCCCGCCGCCAAGAGGCCGCGGGCCGTGACGAAGCCGAAGCGGGAGAAGGCGGCCGAACCCGCTGTGCGCACAGCGCCGAAGCGCGCCGGCGCGAAAAAGGAGAGCGCGGCCTAGTTCGGCTGCGCTCCGGGAACGCGCGCACTACTCTGCGGCGGTGCGCGCGCCGCCGAGCAGATCGTGTTGCGCCGGCGCGGCGCCGCCCTGCGAGAAATCGAGCTGATCGATCCTGTCGCCGCGCTTGGCGATCTTGTCGGCCGAGGTCGTGATGGCGACGACGTCGTCCTGCGTCTGCCGGAAATGCGAATCGAGTTTCGTTACGCGGTCGCGCAGGCGGCGCACGTCTTCGACGAGGCGCCGCACCTCGTCCTGAATGATGTGCGCCTGCTCGCGGACGCGCGCGTCGCGCACGATCGCCTGCATCACCTGAATCGCCATCATCAGCAGCGACGGCGAGACGATGATCACGCGCGCGCGATGCGCTTTCTGCACGATCTCGTCGAAATGCTCGCACAGGTCGGCGTAGACCGCCTCCGACGGCACGAACAGGATCGCCAGATCCTGCGTCTCGCCGGGAATCAGATATTTCTCGGCGATATCCTTCACATGTTTCTGCAGGTCGCCCTTCACGCGCGCAGAGGCGCGGGCGCGCTCGTCGTCCGAACGCGCCTCGCGAAAGGCGGTGAAACCCTCGAGCGGAAACTTCGCGTCGACCGCCAGCAGCCGCTCGTCGCCCGGCAGCCGCACGACGCAATCCGGCCGCACGCGCGTCGAGAGCGTCCACTGGAAATCATAGGCCGAGGACGGCAGGCCGTCGCGGACGATCGCCTCCATGCGCCCTTGCCCATAAGCCCCGCGCGCCTGCTTGTTGGCCAGAATGTCCTTGAGCCCGACGACCTCCTGCGCGAGCCCGTTGAGCCGGGTCTGCGCCGCGTCGATCACCGCGAGCCGCTCGTTGAGCTTGCCCAGATTCTCGCCCTGGTTGCGCGACGCCTGCTCCAGCCCCTGGCCGACGCGATGCTGCACGGCGTCGAGCCGCTCGGACACCAGCCGCGCCAGATCGGATTGCCGCGAGCCGAGCACCTCGGCGACCGTCTGCATGCGGCCGGCGAGTTCGGCGCTCGCGCGGTTCAGCTCGGCCATCTTGTCGTCCATCTCGCGCTGGCGTTCGGTCGCCAGGGCGGCGTCCGCGCCGCGCGCGCGCGCGGTCCGGATCAGGATGATCGAAACAGCCGTCAGCAGGCACAATATCGTCGCCCCGCCGACGAGCAGGACGTCGAGAACGCGCACCGGCGTATCGGCGAAGACGAAAAGAATCCTCTCCATCGCGAATTGCTAACATGATTCGCGCCGCTGCGCGAACGAACGGGGAACATTCGTTCCGCCCTTGATCTATGTAAAGGACAGCGCCAGATCGAATGTGGACACCGGCTTCCGAAGGCTGAAAATCGAGCCAAATCGAAAGGTTGGGAATGCGGGATTCCATCGCAATCGTTTTCGCGGGTTCGGGCGGCGCCGGCGCGATCACGGCCGGCGGCATGTTTCTGCAGGCGGCCGCGCGCGGCGGCTATTACGGGCTGATGACGAAGCTCTCGGGCGCGCAGGTGCGCGGCGGCGAGGCTGCTGCGCTCGTGGAGGTCGGCGTCGCGCCGCTCGAGGCGCAGCCTGACCGTTTCGACGTGCTGATCGCGCTCGACTGGGACAATGTCGGCAAGTTCGCGCCAGAAATTCCGCTCAACGCCGACAGTCTTGTTCTCGCCGATCCGGCGGCCGGCAAACCGGCTGACGCGATTGTCGCGACTGGCGCGCGCATCGTCGAATTTCCCTTGGCCAAACTCGCCGCCGCGGTCCCCGGCGGGCGCGTCAACATGGTCGGCCTCGGCGCGGCGGCCGCGCTCGCCGGCCTTGATCGAACCGCGCTGGAGCAGTCCATCCGTCAGTTGATCGGCGGCAAGGGCGAGGCGGCGGTCAACGCGAGCCTCGCGGCGGCCGCGGCCGGCGCCGAGACGGCTGCGCGGCTCGTCGGCGAGGGGAGGCTGCAGCCGGGTCGTCCCGGGCGGCGCTGGTTCGGCAGCGGCAACGAGGCGATCGGCCTCGGCGCGCTGCGCGGCGGCGTTCGCTTCGTGGCGGCCTATCCCATCACGCCGGCGACCGAGATCACCGAATGGCTCGCCCCGCGCATGCGCGCGGTCGGTGGTCGCTCCATGCTGGCGGAGGACGAGATCGCCGCCATCAACATGGCGGTCGGCGCGAGCTTCGGCGGCGCGCGGTCGATGACAGTCACGTCCGGCCCCGGTCTGTCGCTCAAGGTCGAAACCATCGGCCTCGCCATCGCCGCGGAAATTCCGCTCGTGATCGTCGACGTCATGCGCGTCGGGCCTTCCACTGGCATTCCCACCAAGAGCGATCAGGGCGATCTGGACATCGCCATCTACGGCACGCACGGCGATGCGCCGCGGCTGGTGCTCGCGCCGCTGTCGATTTCCGATTGCGCGCTGACCGCCGAGCGCGCCGTGCATCTGGCGGAAGCTTTGCAGACGCCGGTGTTCGTCCTGTCGGACCAGTCGCTCGGACAGACCCAGACCGTCATCGACGAGCCGACCGCGCGCGCCGAACCCATGGCGCGCAAGATCGAGACCCAGGCCGCCGGGGCCGACTTCCGCCGGTATCAGCCGACCTCCGACGACGTGTCGCCGATGCCCGCGCCCGGCGTCGAAGGCCGCCAGTGGGTCGCCGACGGGTTGAGTCACGACCAGTTCGGCCATCCCTCGAACCAGGCGAAGTTCCACGTCGCCGGCCTCGAAAAGCGGCTCGCCAAGCTCGAGCATTTCGACTTCGGCGACATGTGGGGCGAGGTCGCGGGCGAGGGCGACACGGCGATCGTCGCCTTCGGTTCGAGCGTCGGCCCGGTGAAGGAAGCCGCGCGCCGTCTGCGCGAAAGGGGCGTCGGCGTTCGGGTGATCGGCCTGAGGCTGATCTCGCCCATTCCAAAAAAACAGATCGCGGCCGCCATCGAGGGCGCGAAACGCGTTATCGTGGTGGAGCAGAACCATTCCGGCCAGCTTTATCGCCATCTGCTCGGCGCCAAAGCCGTCCCGCCGGCGACCGAGAGCATGGCGCGTCCGGGACCCGCGCCCATTCGTCCCGGCGACATCGCCGCCTATTTTGCGTGAGGCCGTCATGACCATGAATTTTCCGGAAGCGATCGCCTGCAGCCGCCACGATCTGACGCTCAAGGACTTCAAGTCGAACGTCGAACCGATCTGGTGTCCGGGGTGCGGGGATTTTGGCGTGTTGCAGGCGCTCCAGCGCGCGCTCGCGCAGAACGGTCGCCCGCCGCACGAAGTCGCCGTCGTATCCGGCATCGGCTGCTCGTCGCGCCTGCCGGCCTATACGACGGCCTATGGCTTCCACGGCATCCACGGCCGGGCGCTGCCCGTCGCGACCGGCCTCAAGCTCGCGCGGCCGGAACTCGAAGTCGTGGTCGTCGGCGGTGACGGCGACGGTTATTCGATCGGCGGCAACCACTTCATGCACGCCTGCCGGCGCAACGTGAACCTGACGTATATCGTCATGGATAACCGCGTCTACGGCATGACCAAGGGCCAGCCGTCGCCGACCACCGAAGCCGACTGGGATTCCGACATCGCGCCGGGCGGCGTCGGAGTCTCGCCGTTCTCGCCCATCGCCATCGCGCTGGCGGCCGGCGCCAATTTCGTCGCGCGTGGCTTCGGCCTCGACGTCAAGCCGCTCGCCGACATCCTGCTGGCGGCGATGCGCCATCCGGGCTTCAGCTTCGTCGAAGTTCTTTCGCCCTGCATCACCTTCCGTCCGGAAGAGATGGAGTGGAAGAAAACGATCAAGCGCGGCGCGATCCAGCCGACCTCCGACCGCAAGGCGGCGATGGCGGCGGTGCTCGCGACCGACGAACTGGCGAGCGGGATCATCTATCAGGGCGATCGGCCCGCCTATTCCGAGACGACGCCGGCTCCCGAAGGCCTCGTCGCGGTCGAGAACGAATTCATTCTCGATCCGGCGGCGTAGTTTCCGAACAAGTCACGCCCGGCCTTCCGCCGGGCGCCGACGCAATCGCCGGAGATGCGCGTCTCGCAAAATGCGAATGGCCGGGACAAGCCCGGCCATGTTGTGAGAACGACCGACAGCGTTCAGTTCGCCGGCTTGAACGTGTCCGTCAGAATCGGTCCGAACAGCACCCAGCGCTTGCCGTCGAATTTCATCATCTGGAACTGCTTGTTGATGCGGTAGTCGTCCTTTTCGCCGCCGGCCGCCATGCCCGGCAGCGCGAGGTCGGGACGGAAGTCGGCGCTCAGATTCGTCGCCTGCTTCATGATGTTGGCGCGCGTCAGGTTGTCGCCGCACTGCTTGAGGACCTGGACCAGGAACTGCGTGGTCGAATAGCCGTATGTCGCGATCCCGCTGTTGGCGTCCTGATCCGCCGCGTATTTGGCCATGAAAGCCTTGTAGCGCTTCATGCCCTCGTCGGCGTCCCATTGCGGATCGAGCGGATCCTTGCCGTAGTTGACCGAGATGATGTCCTTGGAATTGTCGAGACCGGCCGGCACGAGCGTCTGACTGACGGGCGTCGCGTTGATGTCGAGAATATGGACGGGCTTCCAGCCCATCTCGGCGGCTTTCTTGATCGCCTGCGCGCCGAACTTCGGCGTGGTCATGTTGTAGAAGAGATCGGCGCCCGAATTCTTCAGCTTGACCATCTGGGCGTCCATGGTCGGATCGGTCAGTTCGTAAGGCGCTTCCGCGACGATCATCTTGGCGGCCTTGTCGCCGAGCGCGTCCTTCAGGCCCTGACGTAGTCTTTGCCGAGATCGTCGTTCTGATAGAGGATCGCGATCTTGGCGTTGGGATGGTTGGCGAGGATGAACTTCGCGTAGATATGCGCTTCCGACTGGTAGTTCGGATTATAGGCGATGGTCCACGGAAAGTTCTTGGGATCGGTGAAGCGCGTCGCGCCGGTGGCGGCCAGCAACTGCGGCACTTTCTTGTCGTTGAGATATTTCTGAACGGCCGCGTTCGGCGGCGTGCCGATGATCTGGAAAGTCGTCAGAACCTCGTCGCTTTCGACCAGCTTGCGGATCTGTTCGACCGTCTTGGGCGGATTGTAGGCGTCGTCATACTGGATCAGATTGATCTTGCGGCCGTTCACGCCGCCTTGCTCGTTGATCATCTTGATATAGGCGGCCTGCACCTTGCCGATGCCGCCGTAGGCCGAGGCGGGGCCGCTCAGCGGAATCGTCTGGCCAACCTTGATTTCCGTATCGGTCGCGCCCTTGTCGTATTGCTTCTGCGCCAGCGCGGAGGTCGAGAAGGCGAGACTTGCTGCGAGCGCGACAGCGCCCGCGAATTTGTAATGCGGCATTCGTTTCATCTCCCGGAATGGCCGCGCGATGCGTCGCCGCGCGACCTCGGGAGCGAGCCTAACCCTATTCGCCAGCAGTGCAAAAGCCTGAAATTACGACAGCAGGGCGTAAGGTCCGCCGCGCTCGAGCGCGCGCGCGTAAGCAGGGCGCGCGTGGATGCGTTTCAGAAAGTCCGTGAGGCGCGGAAAGCGCGCGTCGAGGCCCCCGCGCGCGGCGGCGGCTTCGAGCGGAAAACTCATCTGGATGTCGGCGGCTGAAAATTCCGGACCGGCGAACCAGTCGCGCTGCGCGAGCTCGCCTTCCAGAAATTCGAGCTGCTGATCGATCTGCGGCTGGGCGACGGTCGAGAGCGCCTTGTTGGCGATGGCGCGCGCAATCGGCCGCACGAGCGCCGGCGCGCCGGCGGGCAGCCGGGAGAAGATCAGCTTCATCAGCAGCGGCGACATCATCGAGCCCTCTGCGAAGTGCATGAAGTACCGATAATTGAGCGACTCTGGCGACCCCGCCGGCGGAACGAAACGCCCGCCGCCATAGGTCTCCGCCAGATATTCGACGATCGCGCCGGACTCGGCCAACGTCTTGTCGCCGTCCGTCACGACCGGCGACTTGCCGAGCGGATGGACGGCGCGCAATTCCGGCGGCGCCCGCATGGTCGTGGGATTGCGTTTGTAATGTTTGATTTCGTACGGCAGCCCGAGCTCTTCGAGCAGCCAGAGCACGCGCTGCGACCGGGAGTTCTCGAGATGATGGACGACGATCATGCGAGAACTCCCGACGAGAGAATCAGACGTTGGCGTGCGTCACGAACTTCGTATTGAGATAGCCCTCGATCGCCTCGAGTCCACCCTCCGAGCCGTAGCCCGAATCCTTCATGCCGCCGAACGGCACTTCGGGCAGCGCGAGACCATGGTGGTTGATCGACACCATGCCGCTTTCCACATCCTGCCCGAGCGACGAGGCGATCTTCGCCGAACGCGTGTAGGCGTAGGAGGCGAGACCGTAGGGCAGGCGGTTGGCTTCGGCGACGACTTCCTCGTAGGTCGAGAAACGCGACACAGGCGCGAGGGGGCCGAAGGGCTCCTCGTTCATGATGCGCGAATCCTTCGGCACATTGGTCAGCACCGTCGGTTCGAAGAAGAATCCTTCGTTGCCGATGCGCTTGCCGCCGGTTTCGATGGTCGCGCCGCGCTGCACGGCGTCGCTGACGAAGCCTTCCATCGCGTCGACGCGGCGCTGGCTGACGAGCGCGCCCATCTTCGATTCTGGATCGATGCCGGGTCCGACCTTGATCGCCTTGACCGTGGCGGTGAATTTTTCGAGGAACTGATCGTAGACGCCGTCCTGAATCAGGAAGCGCGTCGGCGCGACGCAGACCTGTCCGGCGTTGCGGAACTTGTTGGCCGTCAGAATGCTCACCGCGCTGTCGACGTCGGCGTCGTCGAACACGATCGCTGGCGCATGGCCGCCGAGCTCCATGGTCACGCGCTTCATGTGCGCGCCCGCCAGCGCGGCCAGATGCTTGCCGACGACGGTCGAACCCGTGAAGCTGATCTTGCGGATGATGGGATGCGGAATGAGGTATTCCGACACTTCGTGCGGCACGCCGAAGACGAGATTGACCACGCCCGCCGGCACGCCGCCGTCGACGAAAGCGCGAAACAGCTCCATGCAGGAGGCGGGCGTATCCTCCGGTCCCTTGACGATGATCGAGCACCCGGCCGCCACCGCCGCAGACACCTTGCGTACCGCCTGATTGATCGGAAAGTTCCAGGGCGTGAAGGCCGCCACGGGCCCGACGGGCTCCTTGACGACGAGCTGTTCGATATTGCCCATGCGCGGCGGCACGATGCGTCCGTAGGTGCGGCGCGCTTCCTCGGCGAACCAGTCGATCAGGTCGCCGGCGAGATTGGTTTCGACCAGCGCCTCGCCGACCGGCTTGCCCTGTTCGAGCGACATGATCTTCGAAATGTCCGGCGCGCGCTGGCGCATGAGATCGGCGACCCTGCGCATCGTCTTGTAGCGCTCGAAGGCCGAGGTCTTCTTCCATTGATCGAATCCCTTCTGCGCCGCGGCGAGCGCGCGGTCGAGGTCGGCTTTCGAAGCGTGCGGAACGGTTCCGATCGACTGGCCCGTCGCAGGGTTGAGAATGTCCTGGCTCTTGCCGGACGTTCCATCTGTCCATTGCCCGTCGATCAGCAGCTGGACTTTGGGAAATGCGACCTCGGTCATGGCGTTCCTCGCAGCGTGTCGGATTGTTGGCCGTAACTGACGATGCTAGCGCGCCAGCGTCAACAGGCGATCGAGATCGATATGCGCGGCCAGATGTCGGGCGAGCCGGTCGAGGATCGCGTCGATCTCGCTTTCGTACGAGCGCGCGGCGGGCGCCCCGCCGAGCGCGCGCACCAGCGCTGCGCGTTGCGTATCGTCGGCGAACAGGCCATGGACGTAGACGCCGGATACGAGTCCGCTGGCGGTTCGCGCGCCATCTTCGCGGCCATCGGAAAAATGCAACACGGGTCGCGCGCAGTCTGGCCCGCGCGTCTCGCCGACATGCATCTCGTATCCCGTGAACGGCGCGCCGTCCGCAATCGACGCGCCGGCGACGGAGACGAGCGATTTCTCCGTCGTCATCTCGGTCTCGACGTCGAGCAGCCCGAGTCCCTCGACCTCCGAGGGCGCGCCCTCGACGCCGAGCGGGTCGCCGATCTTGCGCCCCAGCATCTGGTAGCCGCCGCAAATGCCGAGCACGCGGCCGCCGCGCCGCACGTGCGCGGCCAGATCGACGTCCCAGCCTTCCGCGCGCAGCGCCGCCAGATCGGAAATCGTCGCCTTCGAACCCGGCAGAATGACGAGATCGCAGACGGGCAAGGCTTCGCCGCGCCGCAGGCGGATCACGTCGAGATCGGGCTCGGCGTCGAGCGGATCGAGATCGTCGAAATTGGCGATGTGCGGCAGTAGCGGGACGGCGATGCGGATTCTCGCGCCGCGCGGCGCGCGGGTCTGCGTCAGCGCGAGCGCGTCTTCGGCGGGCAGGAGCGCGGCGTCCGGAAAATGCGGAACGAGGCCGAGCGCCGGCCAGCCGCTCTTTTCTTCGATCAGGCTCATGCCGTCCGAAAACAGCGCGGGATCGCCGCGAAACCGGTTGACGATGAAGCCCTGCGCCATCGCGGCGTCGGCGGGATCGAGCACGGCTTTCGTGCCGACGATCTGCGCGATCACGCCGCCGCGGTCGATATCGCCCACGAGCACGACCGGAACGCCTGCGGCGCGCGCGAAGCCCATGTTGGCGATGTCGTTGGCGCGCAGATTGATTTCGGCGGCCGATCCCGCGCCCTCGACCACAACGAGATCGGCTTGCCGCTTCAGCAGCGCAAAACTCTCCTGCACGGCGGCCATCAATTTCGGCTTCAGTCCCTGATACTCGCGGGCGAAAAAATTGCCGATCACGCGGCCCTGCACGATCACCTGGCTGCCGACCTCGCTCTGCGGCTTCAACAGCACCGGATTCATATGCACGCTGGTCGGGACGCGCGCGGCGCGCGCCTGCAACGCCTGCGCGCGGCCGATCTCGCCGCCGTCCGCCGTCACCGCGGCGTTGTTCGACATGTTCTGCGGCTTGAACGGCGCGACGCGCAATCCGCGATTGGCGAAAGCGCGGCAGAGCCCGGCGACAATCAGCGATTTGCCGACGTCCGAGCCGGTGCCCTGGATCATCAGCGCGGGCATGGGCGATTCCGCCTCAAAACTCGATTCCTTCCTGAGCCTTCACTCCGGCTGCGAAATGATGCTTGACCAGAGTCATTTCGGTGACGAGATCGGCCGCCTCGATCAGTTCCGGCTTGGCGTTGCGGCCGGTGACGACGATGTGCAGATCGGACCGTCGCGCTTTCAGCGTCTCCACGACGTCCGCCGGCGGCAGATAGTCGTAGCGCAGAGCGATGTTGAGTTCGTCCAGCACGATCAGCCGGATGTGCGGATCGGCCATCATCTTCTTAGCCTCGTCCCAGGCGCGTCCGGCCGCCGCGATGTCGCGCGCGCGGTCCTGCGTCTCCCAGGTGAAGCCTTCGCCCATCGTGCGCCAGACGACCTGATCGCCGAATTTTTCGAGCACGGCGCGCTCGCCGGTCGCCCATGCGCCCTTGATGAACTGGACGATTCCGATCTTCCAGCCGTGCCCGAGCGCGCGCAGGGCGAGACCGAACGCCGCCGTCGACTTGCCCTTGCCGGGGCCGGTGTGGACGATCAGCAGCCCTTTCTCCGCGATGGTCTTGGCGGCGACTTCCGCGTCCTGCACGGCCTTGCGCTTGGCCATCTTCGCGCGGTGGCGGGCGTCTTCGTCTGCGGAGGTGGTCATGTCCGGCCTTTCGGGCGGGCGCGCCCGGTTTGACGGCGCCCCGGACCGCGCTTATGACTGCCCGCGACGGTCCTCCGCAAGGAGGCTAAGAGGGAACGCGGCGAGGGTTTAGGCCCAATTCCGCGGCTGCCCCCGCAACTGTAACCGGCGAGCCCCGCCACACGCCACTGGAAATCCGGGAAGGCGGCGCGGGCGACGACCCGGAAGCCAGGAGACCTGCCGTCTGCACGACTGTTTTCGGAGCGCCGGGCGGGGTGACCCGGAGCTTGCGGACCGGCCCTCGGGCCCTTCCAGCGGAAACAGGTTTCGATCGAGGCGCGGGATCGCGCTGGCGAGGCCTAGGATGAGCTCTTTTTCCCGCATTCCCGTCACGATCGTCACGGGCTTTCTCGGCGCCGGCAAGACGACGCTGATCCGCCATGTGCTCGAACACGAGAAGAGCCGCCGCCTCGCGCTCATCGTCAACGAATTCGGCGACGTCGGCGTCGACGGCGAGATCCTGCGCTCCTGCGGCGTCGAGAGCTGCCCGGAAGAAAACATCGTCGAACTCGCCAACGGCTGCCTGTGCTGCACGGTCGCCGACGACTTCCTGCCGACCATCGAGGCGCTGCTGTCGCGCGAGAAGAAGCCGGATCACATCATCGTCGAGACGTCCGGCCTCGCCTTGCCCAAGCCGCTGGTGAAGGCGTTCGACTGGCCGCACATCCGCGCGAAACTGACCGTCGACGGCGTGGTCGCCGTGGTCGACGGCCCGGCGGTCGCGGAAGGCCGCTTCGCCGACGATCCGGAAGCCGTCGCCCGGCAACGCGCGGAGGACGTTTCGGTCGATCACGACAATCCGCTGGAGGAGGTCTACGAGGACCAGCTTCTGTGCGCCGATCTCGTCGTGCTCAACAAGACCGACCTGCTCGACGGCGCCGGCGCCGCGCGCGTGGCCGACGAAATAGCGGCTTCGGCGCCGCGCGCGAAAACCATCCTCGCGCGCGAAGGGCGGATCGAGCCGAACATCCTGCTCGGCCTGCATGCGGCGGCCGAGGACGATCTGGCCAACCGTCCGTCGCATCATGACGCCGAAGAAGGCCACGACCACGACGATTTCGAGACCTTCGACATCGAGATCGGCGAGATCGCCGACGTCGTCGCGTTCGCGCAGCGGCTGGCCGAAACGGCGGCCGCGCACGACGTGTTGCGCGCCAAGGGCTATGTCGCGGTCGCCGGCAAGCCGATGCGGCTGCTGGTGCAGGGCGTCGGTCAGCGCGTCCGCCACGAATTCGACCGCGCCTGGAGACCCGGCGAAGCGCGCGTCTCGCGCCTCGTGGTGATCGGCGAAAAGGGCCTCGACCGCGCCGGCGTCGAAGCCATGCTGCGCGCCTGACATGCATCTTCTCGCCCGCGACATTGCGACGATCGACGAGCAGGAGCAGGCCGTCGATCTCGCGCAATCGCCGGGCGACGTCGTCTATCTCTCGTTTTCCGATTCCGATCTCGGCGCGGCGGCGGCCGTCCATGCGCGCGACGTCGGCTGGCCGAGCCTGCGGCTCGCCTCGCTGGCGCGACTGAAGCATCCCTATTCGGTCGATCTCTATCTCGAGAAGACGGCGGCGCACGCGAAACTCGTGCTCGTGCGCTGTCTCGGCGGCGCCGATTACTGGCGCTACGGGATCGACGAACTCGCGGCGCTATGTCGCGCAAGGAACATCGCGCTGGCTGTCGTGCCGGGCGATCATCGCGAGGACGCGCGCCTCGACGCCGCCTCGACCCTGCCGGTCGGGGATCTGCGCCGCATCTACGCCTTCATTCAGCACGGCGGCCCGGACAATCTCGCAAGCCTGTTCGGATTCCTTTCGACGCGGATCGGGCGCCCCGTCGCGTGGCGCGAACCGCAGCCGCTGGCGGCGGCCGGCCGCGCAGCGCGGCTGTGTCGGGAGGTCGCGGCGAGTTCGCTTCGCGCGCTGATCGTTCTCTATCGCTCGCACTGGCTCGCCGCCGATATCGCGCCGCACGAAGCGCTGGCCGACGCGCTTTGCGCGCGGGGCTTCGGCGTCGAGGCGGTGTTCGTATCGAGCCTCAAGGATCCCGCGGCGACGCAGGTCGTCGCCGATGCGATCGATGCGACGAAGCCAGATATCGTCCTCAACGCCACGGCCTTTTCGGCGCGCGACAACGGCGGCGCGGTTCTCGACCGGGCGGACGCGCCGGTGATCCAGCTGCCGTTCGCGCTCTCGTCGCGCGAAGCGTGGGCCGCTTCCGCGCGCGGTCTCGGCGCCGCCGATCTCGCGATGAACGTCGTGCTACCGGAAGTCGACGGCCGCATCTGCGGGCCGGTCGTCTCCTTCAAGGCGGAAAGCGACCCGCAGGACGCGCAGGAATACGCCCGCGTTCTGCACAGGCCGGACGAGGAGCGCGTCGCCGCCGCCGCCGACCTTGCGGAAAGCTGGGCGCGTCTGCGCCGCACGCCGCGCGCCGCGCGCCGCCTCGCGATGGTCCTGTCGGACTATCCCGCGCGCGCCGGCTCGCAAGGCTACGCGGTCGGCCTCGATACGCCGGCGAGCATGGCGGCGATCTGCGACCGGCTGCGCGCCGAGGGTTACGCGGTCGGCGAAACCCCGAACTTCTCAACCCTCATCGCGGAGAGCATGACCCGAGGTCGTATCTATCCGACTTCGAATTATGCGACTGAGCGATCCGTCCGGCTGGGCGGGGGGATGGATCGTTTCGCTTCGCCCGCCATCACGATCGAGGACTACGCCAGCCTCTTCGCCGCGCTCCCCGCCTCCTTCCGCGACGCAGTGGTCGCAGCGTGGGGCGCGCCGCAGGACGATCCGCTCGTCCAGGACGGCGTCTTTCGCTTCGCCGCGGCCACGACCGGCGATCTCGTCATCGCCGTCCAACCAGACCGCGGCCGGCGCGAGGCGCGACGCGACGACTATCACGACGCGGCGCTGCCGCCGCGCCATTCCTATGTCGCCTTCTATCTGCTGTTGCGCGACGTCCTGCGCATCGACGCGATGATCCATCTCGGCACGCACGGCACGCTGGAATGGCTTCCGGGCAAGGCCGTCGCATTGTCGGGCGAATGCCCGCCGGCGATCCTGACCGGCGCGACTCCCGTCGTCTATACATTCATCGTCAACGACCCCGGCGAAGCCGCGCAGGCGCGCCGGCGTCTTGGCGCGCTCACCATCGGTCATATGACGCCGCCATTGGCCGAGACCGAGCTTGCCGGTGCGGCAGGCGAGGTCGAAGCTTTGTTCGACGAATACGCCGCCGCGTCCGGTCTCGATCCGCGTCGCGCTCAGATTGTCGCGGACGCCATTCTCGATCGCGCGCAGGCCACGGGGCTTGCCGCCGAATGCGGGGTGACCCGCGAAACGTCGCGCGAGGACGCGCTGCTGAAACTCGACGCCTGGCTTTGCGACATCAAGGAGCTGCGCATCGGCGACGGCCTGCACGTGTTCGGCGCGGCCGACGGCGAGTGGAAAGGCCTGCTCGACGCGCTCGACGGGCGTTTCGTCGAGCCTGGCCCCTCCGGCGCGCCGTCGCGGCTGCGCGCCGACGTTCTGCCGACCGGACGCAATCTCTACAGCGTCGATCCACGCGCGATCCCCACGCGCACCGCATGGGAGATCGGCGCGCGCACGGCCGCCGACGTGCTCGCACGCCATGCGCAGGAGCACGGCGACTGGCCGCGCGCGTTGCTGATCGATCTCTGGGGGTCGGCCTCGATGCGCACCGGCGGCGAGGATTTCGCGCAAGCGCTCGCGCTGATCGGCGTGCGGCCCGTGTGGGACGCTGCCTCTGCGCGCGTCTCCGGTTTCGAGATATTGACGGAGGCCGAACTCGGCCGGCCGCGCGTCGACGTGACGTTGCGTATTTCCGGCCTGTTTCGCGACGTCTTTCCCGCGCAGATCGCCTTGTTCGATCAGGCGGCGCGCGCCGTCGCCGCGCGCGACGAGGACGATGCGGCCAGCCCGCTCGCCGCGCACGCCCGCGCCGGCGGCGATCTCGCGCGCGTGTTCGGCGGCGCGCCGCAACATTATCGCATCGGCGTCGCCGACATGGTTTCGGCCGACGACTGGCGCGACCGCGACGATCTCGCGAAAGCCTACCTTGCCGCCGGCGCCTGGGCCTATGCGAGCGCAGAGGCCGAACATGCGCCGCAGCAGTTCGCCGCGCGCGTCGCCTCGGCCGACGCGCTCGTGCATGTGCAGGACATGGCTGAAACGGACGCGCTCGCCGGCCCCGCCTTCGCCGAGCACGAGGGCGGGTTCGCGGCGGCCTCGCGCGCGCTCGGCGGTCAGGCGCGCGTTTGGCATGTCGACGCGACGCGCGTCGATTCCGCGCGCGTCAGAAAGCTGGACGAGGAAATCGCGCGGATCGTGCGTGGCCGCCTGGCTTCCCCGCGCTGGCTCGAAGGCCAGATGCGTCACGGCTTTCGCGGCGCGACGGACATCGCCGACGGTGTGAGCAATCTTCTCGCCTTCGCCGCGACGGCGGGCGTTTCCGACCATTTGTTCGACGCGGCTTACGACGCCACGCTCGGCGACGAGCGCGTACGCGCTTTCCTCGAAGACGCCAATCCGCAGGCCGCCAATCGCATGAAGCGCGATTTCGCGATCGCCCTGCGCCGCGGCCTGTGGCGCAGCCGACGCAACTCGCTGGCGCATCTGCACGACGACGGAGAGATCGCATGACCGGCGCCGTCCTCGCCAAGCCGCCGAGCGTCAAAGGATGGTGCCCCGGTTCGCTTCGCCCGATGATGAGCGGCGACGGTCTCGTCGTGCGCATCAAGATTTCAGGCGGGCGCCTCGACCCCGCAACGCTGCGCGCGATCGCCGACCTCGGGCGACGCTGCGGCAATGGGCTGTTCGATCTTTCGCATCGCGCCAATTTGCAGATGCGCGGCGTCAGCGACGAGACCTTGCCGCAGGTTCTGGATGCGCTCGACGGCCTCGGCCTGCTGTCGCCGGACGCCGCAAGCGAGCAGGTGCTCAACGTCATCGCGCCGCCGCTGACGGGCCTCGATGGCGCCGCGCTGATCGACGCGCATGCGACGCTCGCCGCCCTCGAATCGATCCTGCGCGACGACGTCGCACTGCACGCCTTGCCGGGAAAATTCGGTTTCGTCATCGACGACGGCGGCGCGCTTTCGACGACCTCGGCCGATGTCGATATCGCCATCGAGGCCGTGCGCGACGCCGGAACGACCCTCGTCGCGCTGCGGCTCGCCGGCGCGCCGGAGATCGCCGCGCGGGTCGCGGCGGACGAGGCGCCGGGCGCCGCGGCCGATCTCGCGCGCGCCTTCCTGTCGCTGCGGGAACGTTACGGCGCGCGGCGCATGCGCGCGCTGGTCGTCGCCGCCGGCGCGCACGCCGTCTTCGCCGCCGCCGGCCTTTGCAGCGCCTCTTACCGGGCGCGCGCCAGCGCAAGACTGTCGGACGCGCTCGGCGTCCATTTGCTCGGCGCTGGCGCCTTCGTCGGCTGCGCCGCGCCGTTCGGCCGCTGGCGCGCGGAGCAACTCGCGCTTGTGGCGGACAGCGCCGCCGCACAGAGCGCGCGCGCCGTGCGCCTGACGCCGTGGCGCACGATCCTCGTCGCCGGTCTCGCGCCAGAGGGCGCGCAAAACCTCGTCGCAACGCTGGCGGACGCAGGCCTCGTGGTTGACAGCGCCGATCCCGTGCTCTCGGTCGTCGCCTGTCCCGGCGCGCCGGACTGCGAGTCCTCGTCCGTCGTCACCCACGCGCCGGCGCTGGCGCTCGCATCCTTGTTCGCCGGCGTCGCGCCGGCGACGCGTCTGCACGTGACGGGCTGTCCGAAAGGCTGCGCGCATCCACGCCCGGCGCCCTTCACGCTGGTCGGCCGCAACGGCGGCTTCGATCTCGTGGTCGACGGCGCGCCCGACGCAGCGCCGGTTGCGACGGGCCTCGACGCGGCCGCCGCGCATTGCGAGATCGCCCGGCGCATGTCACAGAGCGCGCCGACATGACAGAACGCGACTACATCCGCGACGGCGCCGAGATCTACCGGCGTTCCTTCGCCATCATCCGCGCGGAATCCGACCTCGCGCGCTTTACCCGCGAGGAAGAGCAGGTCGCGGTGCGCATCATCCACGCCTGCGGCATGGTCGAGGTTGCGGCCGACATCGCCTTCGCGGCGGGCGCGGTTCTGGCCGGCCGCGCCGCGCTGCGAGCCGGCGCGCCGATCCTCTGCGATTCGAAAATGGTGGCGAACGGCGTGACGCGCGCGCGCCTGCCGGCGAACAACGAGGTGATCTGCACGCTCGACGATCCGCGCACGCCGGACCTTGCGCGCGAAATCGGCAATACGCGCACGGCCGCCGCGATGGAGCTGTGGCGCGACAGGCTCGCGGGCGCGGTCGTCGCCATCGGCAATGCGCCGACGGCGCTGTTTCGCTTGCTCGACATGATCGACGCCGGCGCCGGCGCGCCCGCTGCGATTATCGGCATGCCGGTCGGTTTCGTCGGCGCGCTGGAATCGAAGGAAGCGCTGATCGAACATGGCGGGCTTCCCTATCTCGTCGTGCGCGGCCGCAAGGGCGGGAGCGCCATGACGGCGGCGGCGATCAACGCTTTGGCGAGCGAGGCGGAATGAGCGGCGTGCTTTATGGCGTCGGCCTCGGCCCCGGCGATCCCGAACTCGTGACGATGAAAGCCGCGCGCATCGTGCGATCGGCGGCGGTCGTCGCCTGGTTCGCAAAGAAGGGCGCGCGCGGCACGGCGCGCACTATCGCGGACGGGCTGATCGACGCAGCGAGCGAACAGGTCCCGCTCTATTATCCGATGACGACCGAAACGCATTTCGGCGACAAGACCTATACCGACGCTTTGTCCGCCTTCTACGCGCAGAGCGCCGCGCTGCTGGCCGCGCATCTCGAAGCCGGCCGCAATGTCGCGCTGCTGTGCGAGGGCGATCCGATGTTCTACGGCTCGTTCATGCACTTGTACGAGCGGTTGCGCGGGCGGTTCCCGACGGAAGTCTGCGCTGGCGTCTCCGGCATGTCCGGCTGCTTCGCCGCCGCCGGCCAGCCGATGACCTGGGGCGACGACGTGCTGAGCGTCCTGCCGGGCACCTTGCCGGAAGACGAGCTCATGCGTCGTCTGGCCGAGTCCGATGCGGCCGTCGTCATGAAGCTCGGCTCCAACCTGCCGAAGGTCCGCCGCGCGCTGGAAGCGACCGGCCGCGCAGGGCGCGCGATCTATGTCGAACGCGGCACGATGGCCGGCGAGCGCATCATGCCGCTCGCCGAATTCGACGGAAAACCCGCGCCCTATTTTGCGATAATCCTCGTGCCCGGAAACGGGAGGCGGCCGTGAGCAGATCGCTCGTCCAGGGGTCTCTCGCCGTCGTCGGCCTCGGCCCCGGCGCGGAGGAATGGATCACGCCGGAAGCGCGCGCGCTGTGCGAACAGGCGACCGATCTCGTGGGTTATGCGCCCTATCTCGCGCGCTTGCCCGCCCGCGATGGACAGACGCGGCACGCCAGCGACAATCGCGTCGAACTCGACCGCGCGCGACATGCGATCGCGCTCGCGCGGGCAGGGCGGCGCGTGGTCGTCGTCTCCGGCGGCGATCCCGGCGTTTTCGCCATGGCGGCGGCCGTGTTCGAGGCGGTCGAGCGCGATGACGTTCGCGATCTCGACATACGCGTCGCGCCCGGCGTCAGCGCGATGCAGGCCGCCGCCGCCCGCCTCGGCGCGCCGCTCGGGCATGATTTCTGCGCGATCTCGCTGTCCGACAATCTCAAGCCGTGGGATCTCGTCGCGCGCCGGCTGGTCGCGGCGGCGCAGGCCGATTTCGTCATCGCGCTCTACAATCCCGCCTCCAAGGCGCGGCCGAAGCAGATATTCGACGCGTTCGATCTGCTGCGCGCGCACAAGGACGGCGCGACAGTCGTCGCCTTCGCGCGCGCCGTCGGCCGGCCGGACGAAAAGCTGACGACGACGACGCTCGCCGAAGCCGACCCCTCGGTCGTCGACATGTCGACGCTGGTGCTCATCGGTTCGAGCGAGACGCGCTTCGCGCCGCGCGACGGCGCGCGGCCCTGGCTCTACACGCCGCGCTCCGCTGGAGACCGGTCATGACCGCAGGCGAAGGCCAGCGCTTCGGCGAGATCGTGCGTGACGCGCGCGCCGCTTGTCGCCGGACGCCGCACCATGATCACGGGCAGGCCGAGCGCGCGCGCCGCGTCGAGTTTCGCTTCGGTCGAACCGCCGCCGCTGTTCTTGCTGACGACGACGTCGGTCTGCGCGCGACGCATGGTTTCGATCTCGTCGTCCACCGTGAACGGCCCGCGCGCGAGAATGAGTTCATGCTGCGGCAGGAACGAGAGATCGCCGGGCGGATCGATCGTACGGATCAGATAGATGTGTTGCGGGGCGCCTGCGAAATCCATCAATCCGAGCCGGCCGATGGTGAGGAAAACGCGGCGCGGCGCCGCGCCGAGCGCTTCCGCCGCCGCGCCATTGCTCTCGACCTCGGTCCAGCGGTCGCCGGCCTGCGGCCGCCACGGCGCGCGCGAGAAGGTCAGCAGCGGGATGCCGGCGCGCGCGCAGGCCTCGACCGCGTGGCGCGACATCTGCGCGGCGAAGGGATGGGTCGCGTCGATCACGCGATCGATCCGTTCGGCGCGCAGATAATCGACAAGGCCGTCAATCCCGCCGAAGCCGCCGATGCGCGTCGCGACCGCCTGCGGCGCGGGGCGCTCGGTGCGGCCGGCGAAGGAGAAAATCGTCTCGACCTCCGGACGGCGGGCCATTTCGTCGGCCAAGCGCCGCGCTTCGCTCGTGCCGCCGAGGATCAGAAGGCGCATGTCGTCCCTTCGCGAGGAGGCGCGCGATGAGCGGCGCGCCCGGCAGATGGCTCTCGATCCTCGGAATCGGCGAGGACGGTCTCGATGGCCTCTCTCCTGCCGCACGCAAGCTGCTGGCGCAAGCCGAACTCGTGGTCGGCGGCGCGCGGCATCTCGCGCTCGTCGGCGAGCTGAAATGCGAAACGCTCGCCTGGCCGTCTCCGATGCACGACGCCCTGCCGCGTATCGCGGCGCGCCGCGGCCGGCCGGTCGTGGTTCTGGCGAGCGGCGATCCGTTCTTCTACGGCGTGGGAACCCTGCTGACGCAGCATGTGGCGGTCGAGGAGATTTTCTGCCTACCGCAGCCCTCGTCTTTTTCAATGGCGGCGAGCCGTCTCGGCTGGAGCCTGCAGGATTGCGCGCTCGTCACCTTGCACGGTCGCGCGCTCGAACGTGTCATTCCCCACCTCGCGCCGCGCGCGAAAATCATCGCTCTGTCCTGGGACGGCGAGACGCCGAACAAATTGTGCGACCTGCTGGTTGCGCGCGGCATGGGCGGCTCGCGCGTCGTCGCGTTCGAGGCCATGGGCGGCCCGCGGGAGGCCCGCCACGAAGCGCCCGCGCGCGACTGGCGCGATGCGAATGTCGATCCGCTCAACGTCGTCGCCGTTGACGTCGAGGCGGAGGCGGGCGCGCGACTCATTCCGCATGCGCCCGGTCTGCCCGACGAATGGTTCGAGCACGACGGTCAGATCACCAAGCGCGACATTCGTGCGATCACCCTGTCGGCGCTCGCGCCGCTTGCCGGCGAGTTGCTGTGGGACGTCGGCGCCGGTTCGGGCTCGATCGCCATCGAATGGCTGTTGGCCGCGCCGCGCGCCCGCGCTGTCGCTATCGAGGCTAATCCGACGCGCGCCGCGCGCGCGCTGCGCAACGCCCATGCGTTGGGGGCGCCCGATTTGCAGATGGTCGAAGGGCGCGCGCCGCAGGCGCTGGACGGTCTGCCGACGCCCGACGCGATTTTCGTCGGCGGCGGCGCGACTGCGCCGGGCGCGATGGACAAGGCTATGGCCGCGCTGCGCAGCGGCGGTCGTCTTGTCGTCAATGCCGTGACGCTGGAGACGCAGGCGCTGCTGACCAGCTTGCACAGCGAACGCGGCGGCGATCTCGTCTCGATCCAGATCGGCCACGCCGTTCCGGTCGGGCGGTTTTCCGGATTGCGGCAGGCCATGCCGGTGCTGCAATGGCGCTGGAGCAAGCCATGAGCGCGTTGGCCATCGGCCTCGGACTCAAGCGCGGCGCGAGCGCGCAGGCGATCGTCGATCTCGTGCGCCGCGCGTGGGATCGCGCGGACGATGCGACGAGCCCGGCCGCGCTCTACACCGTCGCCGGCAAGGAGACGGAGCGCGCGCTTTATGAAGCCGCAGCAGCGCTCGGCCTGCCGCTCGCCTTCCTGCCGCGCGAGACGCTGGCTCAAAACAGCGATGCCGCCGTCACGCGCTCGGATCGCGTCGTCGCTCTGTTCGGCGTGCCCTCGGTCGCCGAAACCGCCGCGCTCGCCGGCGCCGGCGTCGGCGCCGTTCTCGTCGTGCCGCGCATGACGTCCAACGGCGTCGCCTGTGCGATCGCAAGGACGCCATCATGAAAGTTCACTTCGTCGGCGCAGGCCCCGGCGCTCCGGACCTCCTCACGCTGCGCGGCCGCGACATCATCGCACGCTGCCGCGTTTGCCTCTACGCCGGCTCGCTCGTGCCGCGCGAAATTCTCGGCCATTGTCCCGAGGGCGCGCGCATCGTCGACACGGCGCCGATGTCGCTCGATCAGATCATGCAGGAGATTGCGCACGCGCGCGACGCGGATGAAGACGTCGTGCGATTGCATTCGGGCGATCTGTCGGTATGGAGCGCGATGGGCGAGCAATTGCGCCGATTGGACGATCTTGGAATTGAATACACCATCACGCCCGGCGTGCCGTCGTTCGCAGCCGCCGCCGCCGCGCTGAAGCGCGAATTGACCCTGCCGGAAGTCGCGCAATCCCTGGTGCTCACGCGCACCTCGGGCCGCGCATCCGCGATGCCGGAAACCGAGAAGCTCGCGACATTCGCGCAGACGCGCGCGACGCTCGCCATTCACCTGTCGATCCATGTTCTCGATCAGGTCGTCGCCGATCTGCTGCCGCATTACGGCGCCGATTGCCCCGTCGCGATTGTCTTTCGCGCGAGCTGGCCGGACGAACGCATCGTCGAAGCCCGGCTCGCAGACATCGTGGAGCGCATGCGCGCCGAGACGATCGAGCGCACCGCGCTCATCCTCGTCGGCCGCGCGCTGGGCGCGCGCGACTTTCGCGAGAGCGCGCTCTACGACGTCGAATACATCAGGCGGTTTCGCCCGCAGCGGGGCGAAGGTTGAGCGCGCGCGGCTTCGTCGTCGGCGCGCCGCGCTCGGGCGGCGGCAAGACGACGATCGCGCTCGGCCTGATGCGCGCGTTCGCGCGGCGCGGGGTGAAGGTGGCCGGCGCCAAATGCGGGCCGGACTACATCGATCCGGCGTTTCATCGCGCCGCAACTGGCCGCGACAGCGTCAATCTCGATTCCTGGGCTATGTCGCCGGAGCTTCTGGCCGCGCTCGCCGCCGGCAATGCGCGAGGCGCCGAACTCGTGATCGCCGAGGCGCTGATGGGCTTTTTCGACGGCGTCAGCGGGCCGGACGGGCGCACGGGCTCGTCGGCGGACGTCGCCGCAGCCTGCGGTCTGCCGCTGATTCTCGTGCTGGACGTCAGCGGGCAGGCGCAGACTGCGGCCGCGCTCGTCAAGGGTTTCGCGACTTTCGATCCGCGTGTGAAACTCGCGGGCGTCATCCTCAATCGCGTCGGCTCGGAGCGCCACGTTCGACTGGCCGGCGACGCGATCGAGGCGCTCGGCGTCCCCGTGCTCGGCGCGCTGCCGCGCATGGACGATCTCGTGCTGCCTGAACGGCATCTCGGCCTCGTGCAGGCGGAAGAGACGCTGCAACTGGATGCGCTGCTCGACGCCATCGCCAATCGCGTGGAAGGGGCGTGCGATCTCGATCGGATCATCGCGGGCGCCGCGGACGTGGCGTTCGAAGGCGGCGCGGCGGCGCCCGTCGCTCTGTCGCCGCCCGGCCGGCGCATCGCGGTCGCGCGCGACGCGGCCTTTTCGTTTCTCTATCCGCACATCGCGCAGGGCTGGCGCGCGGCGGGCGCCGAGTTGGTCGCCTTCTCGCCGCTGGCCGACGAGCCGCCGCCCGACGATTGCGATTTCTGCTGGTTGCCCGGCGGCTATCCGGAACTGCACGCCGGACGGATCGCGGCGGCGCGTAAATTTCTCGACGGTCTGCGCGCCTTCGCCCGCCAAAAACCCGTGCACGGCGAGTGCGGCGGCTACATGGTTCTGGGAAAGGGCCTCGTCGACAAGGACGGCGTGCGCCATGAAATGGCGGGCCTGCTCGACGTCGAGACGAGCTTCGCCAGGCGCAAGCTGCATCTGGGCTATCGCGCCGCCATGCTGACCTCAGACCATGCGCTCGGCGCGAGGGGCGCGATTCTGCGCGGCCACGAGTTTCATTACGCCACGATCTTGCGCGAAGGCGATGGCGAGCCCTTCGCCACGACGCGCGACGCGCACGGCGGCGCGCCGCAGCCGGCGGGCCGCCGCGCCGGAAACGTCAGCGGCTCCTTCTTCCACGTGATCGCAACGGCGTGACGCCGCGCTAGGACGCTGTCGCGAAGGCATAGCGCAGCGAAGCGGCCGCCATCTCAAGCGCCGCGTCGGCGGCGCGCACCAGCTTGCCCCAGGTGAGAAATCCGTGGAGCTGGTCGTTCATGTCGAGATGCCACACGCGCACGCCGGCCTTCTCGAGTTTGTGCGCATAGTCGCGGCCTTCGTCGCACAAGGGATCGTGGCGCGCGGTCAGGATGAAGGCCGATGCGACGCCCTCGTGCGATTCGGCGTGCAGCGGCGAGGCGCGCCAGTCTGTATGGTCCTGTTCGCTGGACACGTAATGGTCGCGAAACCAGCGCGCGATGGTGGACGACAGCGGATAGTCCTCGGGAACGCCCTGATAGGACGGCGCGGTCATCGCCATGTCCACGGCCGGATAGAGCAGCAATTGATGGACGAGCCGAGGCGCGACGCCATCGCGCGCCATCAGCGCCAGCACCGCCGAAATATTGCCGCCGGCGCTGTCGCCGCCGATCGCCAGACGCTGCGTGTCGAGTCCGAGTTCGGCCGCCTGCGCCGTCAGCCATTGCGCGGCGGCGAGGCTGTCTTCGATGGCCGCCGGAAACTTGTGCTCCGGCCCCAGCCGGTAATCGATCGAGACGACCGCGCAGCGCGCCTCGTTGGCGAGTTTGCGGCAGACGTAATCGTGCGTGTCGCGGTCGCCGATCACCCAGCCGCCGCCATGGGCGAAGATCAGCGTCGGCGTCGGGCCGGTCGGTGCGGCGAGGCCGCGGTAGAGGCGCAGGGGAATGTCGCCATGCGGGCCCGGGGCGACGAGATCGCGGACTTCGCCGACATCGGGCAGGTCCGGCTGCAACAGGCCGCGCCCGGCCAGGTAGACGGCTCGCGCTTCTGGCGGCGTAAGACTGCTCAGCGGCGGCCGCCCGGCCGCCTTCATCAGGGCCAACAGGTTCTGGGCGTCGGGATCGATAGGCATGCGCGCTCCGGATGTTTCCTCGGCGCCAATGCGCGCAGAAAAAAGGGCCACCGGCAAGCCGGCGGCCCAAGTCTAGGGAGGAAACGCCCAAGGAGGGCTATGCAACGAGGGAGGCCCGTTGCATGTCTTGTTTATATGGTGCGTCGCACAAAATGTCAAGCGGTTCGCATATGAACCAATCGATGTTGAAATACTTCGACATTTCCCCGCTGCGCGGCCGGTCTCCGGCAATTTCGGGGGCGCGCGCGTCTCGTACTTTGGTGCCATTCGGGCTCGAATCGCGACTGTGCAGTGCACAAAAGCCGACGCCGGCCGGCCCGGCGGTTCGAAGACGGCGCGGCATGGACGGTCAAGGCCCAGCTCTTGATGAGCGCGCGCTTCGCAGGCATCTTCGCAGCAATGTCCGGCCTGTCCCGCATTGTCCGACTTCTGCTGGTTCTGGCGCTCGTTCTGGCGGGCCCGGCCGTCGCTCGCCCGTTCGGCGGCGGAAGCGGCGACGCCTCGCCGGCGCCGGTCGCGGCCGCGCATGACTCGCACGCAGGTCCGATCGAACGCGCGCATTGCGCCGATTCCGCCCAGAGTCGCGACGGCGTGCGCGATGCGGTCCCCGATTTCTCTTGCGCTGGATGCTGCTGCGTCCTGTCTTTGACGTCGGCGACTTCGGTCCCGGCGCGCGCAGCGAAGCGCCTGTCGGTCGTCGAGTTCATGGCCGACTTCGCCAGCCTCGACCGCTCTCCGCCGGCGCCGCCCCCGCGCGCCTGACGCCGCCTTCCGTTCATCTCACGAAATCAAACCTCTTCGAGGAAGGACGCGTCATGTCCATGACCCACTATATGGAATTGCTGACCTCGCCGATGAACCTTCTGATGTTCATGGCGATTCCCGTCGTGTTGGCCGAAACGCTGGCGATCACCGAGTTCTACATCCTCTACACCGGCGTCGAATCCGGCCCCGTCCGTGCGCTCAACCGCGCGGCGGGTGTGATTCTCGGCGTCTATTTCGCCGGCGTATTCGTCTATCTGCTCGCCAACGCGGTCCTGCCCATCTCCAAAGCCGGGGAGTGGCGCGGCTGGATCGACATGCTGGCGGTCGGCTCCTATCTCGCCGGCGTCATTCCGCTCGGCGGCATCGCGCTTCTGGAGCTTGGCCTGATCCTGCCGAAAGCGTCCGCGCGTCAGAAGCTCGCGGTCCACGCAGCGCTGATTTCGCTGTTTCTGGTCGTCGGCCACGTGGCTATGGTCTTCGGCATGGTGGACCCCCGTCTCGGCGGGTGGGGCGCGGAGGGCGCGCGGCCCTCGATGACCCACGGATCGCACTGACGCGGACCACCGGCGGCGCGATCTTCGGACCGCGCCGCCGATTGCCTTTCAGCAAATTAGTTATATAATATAACAAAAATATCGACGGCGACGCAGATCGCCGGGGAGGAGCCATGGCGATGAGGGAGAGGGCGGTCGCGCTCGGGCCGCAGGACGTCGAAATCGAGCGCCTCAGGAATGGAATCGTCTACGCGCGTTCGCCTCATCCGCTGGGCGAATGTCCGCGCACGATCACCTCGCTGTTGTTGCGCTGGGCGAAGGAAACGCCGGACGCCGTCTTCGTCGCGCGTCGCGGTCCTGACGGAGAATGGCGCAAGCTCACCTACGCGCAGTTTCTGGCGCGCATGGAGGAGATTGCAGCGGCGCTGCTCGCGCGGGGCCTCTCGGCCGAGCGTCCCGTGGCCGTGCTCTCCGGCAATTCGATCGAACATCTGCTCGTGCTGCTCGCCGGCATGCATGTCGGCGTGCCGGTCGCGCCGATCTCGACGGCCTATTCGCTCGTCTCCAGCGATTACGGCAAGCTGCGCTACATCGTGGAATTGCTGACGCCAGGCCTGATCTTTGCCGACGACGGCGCGGCCTACGGCAAGGCGATTCGCGCGACGGCGCCGCAAGGAGCGGAAATCGTCGTCGTCTCCGGCGGCGACGATCTCGGCGCGACCGCGTTCGACGCGCTCGCCGCCGACGGGCGCGAGGCGGTCGCGGCCGCGCATGCGGCGGTCGGCCCGGATACGGTCGCGAAAATCCTGTTCACATCCGGCTCGACCGGCATGCCCAAGGGCGTGATCAATTCCCAGCGGATGATTTGCGCCGACATCGCGCAGGCGGCCTTCGCCATGGCGGAGCTTGCGCAAGGCCCGCAGACGATCGTCGACTGGCTGCCCTGGAACCATACGTTCGGCAGCAACCAGAACATCCACCTCGTCCTCTTTTCCGGCGGCAGCCTCTACATCGACGACGGCAAGCCGACTCCGGCCGCGTTCGGCGCGACGATCCGCAATCTCAAGGAGATCGCGCCGACCTGCTATTTCAACGTGCCCAAGGGTTTCGAGCTGCTCGCGCATCGCCTCGCCGAGGACGAGCAGCTGCGTCGGAATTTCTACAGCCGGGTCAAATTCTTCATGTACGCTGGCGCGAGCCTGCCGCAGCACGTCTGGGACGAACTCGAGCGGCTCGGCCACGAAACCGTCGGCGAAAAGATCCGCATCGTCACCGGCCTCGGCGCCACGGAGACGGGGCCGAGCGTGACATTCGTGACGCGCGGCGAGGTGCGCGCCGGCATGATCGGCAATCCCGTGCCAGGCTGCGAGATCAAGCTCGTGCCCAACGTCGGCAAGCTGGAGCTGCGCGTGCGCGGCCCCAACATCACGCCCGGCTATTGGCGTCAGCCCGAAGCGACCGCTGCGGCGTTCGACGACGAAGGCTATTACAAGATGGGCGACGCGATCCGCTTCGTCGATCCGCAAGATCCGCAGAAGGGCTTCGCGTTCGACGGCCGCGTCAGCGAGGATTTCAAGCTCCTCACCGGAACATGGGTGGGCGTCGGCAACCTGCGCGCCGCGATGATCGCCGCATTCGCGCCGTTCCTTCGGGACGCTGTGATCGCCGGTCACGATCGTGAGGAGATCGCCGCGATCCTGCTGCTCGATCCCGACGGCTGCCGCGCGAAATTCTCCGATCTAGCCGATGCGCAGCCGGCGACGCTCGCTGCGCATGCAGGCCTGCGCGCGGCGCTCGCCCAGGCGTTGAAAGCCTTTCAGGCCAAAGCGACGGGTTCGTCGACGCGCGTGGCGCGCGCGCTCGTGCTCGACGAGCATCCCTCCATCGATCATGGCGAGGTCACGGACAAGGGATCGATCAACCAGCGCGCGACGCTCGCCCATCGCGCGAACCTCGTGAAGGAGCTCTACGGCGAGGCGCCCTCGGACCGCATCATCGGCGACGCGCCGCCGCCATCCTGAACGTCCCTCGCTATTGACATGCCTTCGGTTCGTCCGCATGTACCGCGGACGTTCCGCAGGCGCCGTTCAGGCCGTGGGACCGGGACCATTCGATGTCGATCGCACTGTCCCGCTTCATTGACGCGGCGCGCTGGATCGCGGCGCTGACGGTAGCGGTCTCCCATGTCGGCGGGTTGCTCTACGTGTTCGGCGCGCAGACCGGCGCGCCGGCTTACAGCCCTGTCGCCGCCTGGTTGTTCTGGCCGTCCTACGCCTTCGCGCACGAGGCGGTGGTCGTGTTCTTCGTGTTGTCGGGATTTCTGGTCGGCGGCGCGGTTCTCGAGCGTGTGCGCACGCCGCGGCGCTGGCTGCGCGACTACATGATCGACCGCACAGTCCGCATCTACATCGTTCTCGCGCCCGTGCTGCTTCTTTGCGGCGCCCTCGATCTCATCGGCGCGCGCTTTCTGGCCCATACCGGCGCCTACGCCTCCGACCTCTACGTCGAGACCTTCAAACCCTGGCTGGTGCTGACCAATCTGCTCAACCTGCAGGGCACTTATTTCGCGCCTTTCGGCTCCAACATGCCGATGTGGTCGCTCGGTCTCGAATATTGGTACTACATCGCCTTCGCCTTGATGGTTCTGCCGTTCGCGTCGGCGATCTCGGCCTATCCGCGCAATCTGCGGATGGCGGGCGGCGCGCTTGGGCTGGCGATTGCGCTCGCGCTGAGCGCGAGCGGCGGCTACTTCTTCTTCGGCCTCGCCATCTGGCTGCTCGGCGCGCTGGTGCGGATTGCGCCTGCGCCTGTCCTGCGCTCGCGCGCGCTGGCGCTCGCGGCCTTTCTGATCGTTTCCGTCGCCGTGCGGCAGTTCGTGAGCGAGACGGTTCTGTTGAACTCGCCTGCGAGATTCGCCGTCGACGCCGTCGAGGCGCTTCTGTTCGCCAATGTGCTGCTGGCGTTGCGCTTCGACGAGACGCCTGGCTTCGCCTTCGCGCGTTCAGCGATCCATGCCCGCATGTCGGCGTTCAGCTTTACGCTCTACGCCTGCCACATGCCGATCATCGTCTTTCTATGGGCGTGCTGCGCGGCGCTGTTCGGCGCGAGCTGGTCGAAGGCGACCGCCTCGCCGGCCTATTATGCGATCTTCGTGGCGCTCGCGCTGTCGGTCGTCGCCGCGAGCTATCTGCTGTCGCGCGTGACCGAGGCGCATACCGCTGCGGCGCGCGCCCGTCTGCGGTCGCGGCTCGACCGGTTCGCCGCCGTCAGAAGTTGAGCCGCAGCCTTTTCGGCGTAGCCGGATCAGGCCCGCGGCGTGAGCCAGAGATCGGAATAGCCGACCGCGCTGGTCCAGTCGCGGCCATCGGGCAGTTTCCGCTGGCCGCCGGCCGCCATGTCGATGAATTCTTCCGAACTCATGTCGAGCGGATAGAAGTCGCCGATCGTCGGATCGCAGAACTGGATCGAGAAGGCCGAGCGAAGCCGCTCGAGATGCGCGATCGCCTGGTCGCGCGCGCCGGCCTTGACGTAGATCGCCACGTTGTATTCCAGGAGCATCCGCAGTCGGCTGCGGTTCTTTTCGATCAGCCCGCTGGCGCCGTCGAGCGCGAGCAGTTCGGCACCCTGAATGTCGATCTTGATGAAATCGACGCGATCGATCGGCAGATCGTCGAGGCGCAGCGTGGGAACCAGCAGCGTCTTCGAGAAACCCGCTTGTTCGACATCGGCCAGCGTATGCGCGCCGGATGACTCGTCATGGCGCCGCAATCCGAGCACGCCGGCCTTGTCGCAAACAGCGGCCGCCATCGTCTCGACGTTCTCGAGTCCATTGCGGGCGATGTTGCGGTTGAGGAGGCAGTAATTATCCGCCGCAGGCTCGAACGCGATCACACGGCCCTTCGGACCGGCGAGCGCCCCGAACAGAACGGTATGGTAGCCGATGTTGGCGCCGACATCGAGAATGACGTCGCCCGGATTGACGTTGCCGACGAGCAGACGCGTCTCGTGACCTTCCCAATAGCCGAACTTGCGGATTCCTCGCGACACGTGGTCCTCGGCGCCCGGGTGCACGAGCAGCGAGATGTCGGCGGCTGCGGCGGAGGTCAGGCGAATCCCCGGAACTCGGTTGAGGGCGAGTTTCGCTGTGACCGGGCCGCCGCTCAGCTGCTCGAACCAGTTTTGCAGAAATTCGAGATTCATTCCGTCTCATCCAGCATGGGCCCGAGCCAGAGCATGGCCAGCGCAGACGCTCCTTATCACCACTGCCGTGAGAGACAAACCGGAGGCGCGGTCCGCTTTTGAGCCGGCGCGCGCCAGTCGCGGACGCCCCTGCGCCGTCCGGCCCCGCGCGTACGCGCTCTCTGACCCGATGGACCCATACGCCGGTTCCTGCGGATCGCTCGGGCCGGCGCCTTCGCGCGCCGGGAATTCCGCGCGCTTGGGCTGAAGGAGCTGCGGCGGCCGAACGAAGCGGTCGAATCGCTCTCGGAATCGCTTGGAAATTCAACGACTCGCGAAGGCATGCCCGTGATTTGACAGGGATGCGACGCGGCCATTAAAAGGCCTCGCCGTCGTTTGGCGGACGGCAGAACCGAGTTCTCATGACAAGACGCATCGAAAAGTGCCGGATCAGCGGCTCCACCAACCTGTTGTCGGTCCTCTCGCTCGGCGACCAGGCGTTGACCGGAGTTTTCCCGGCTTCCACGTCCGTTCCGGTGACCGTTGGTCCTCTTGAACTCGTCTGGTGCCCCGATTCCGGTCTGCTGCAACTCGCCCACGTCTACGAGGCGAGCGAGATGTATGGCGAGAACTACGGCTATCGCTCGGGCCTCAACGCCTCGATGGTTCGCCATCTCACGCAGAAAATCGGCAAGCTCGAGCAATTCGCCGAGCTGAAGGCCGGCGACACGGTGCTCGACATCGGGTCGAACGACGCGACCTCGCTCAAGGCGTACCAGACGCCGTCCCTCAAGCGCATCGGCATCGACCCGACCGGCGCCAAGTTCCGTCAGTATTATCCCGACGACATCAAGCTCGTGCCGGACTTCTTCACGGCGAAGAATTTCGATTCCGTCTCGAAAGAGCGCGCGAAAATCATCACCTCGATCGCCATGTTCTACGATCTCGAGGATCCGATCGCCTTCGCGCGCGACATCGCCCATTGCCTGGCGCCCGACGGCGTCTGGCACTTCGAGCAGAGCTACATGCCCTCGATGCTGCGGCTGACGTCCTACGACACGATCTGCCATGAGCACGTCGAATATTACTCGCTCGCCGTCGTCGAGAAGATCCTCGCCGCCGCCGACATGAAGGTGCTCGACGTGCAGATGAACGCGGTCAACGGCGGCTCGTTCGCCGTCACGGCCGGCCACAAGACGTCGCCCCTCAAGGCCAATCGCCCCGTGATCGACTGGCTGCTTTCGCAGGAAGAGCGCATGGGGCTGGCCACGCCGCGCCCCTATCGCGAATTCGAGGAGCGCGTGTTCCGCCATCGCGAGGACCTGCGTCGCCTGCTCACGGCTCTGCGCGACGACGGCAAGCGCATTCTGGGCTACGGCGCCTCGACCAAGGGCAACGTCGTGTTGCAGTTCTGCGGCATCGGGCCCGATCTCGTGGAGGCGATCGCCGAGGTCAATCCGGACAAGTTCGGACATGTCACGCCGGGCTCGCACATCCCGATCGTCTCGGAAGCCGACGCGCTGAAGATGAAGCCGGACTACTATCTGGTGCTGCCGTGGCACTTCAAGGACGGCATTCTCCAGCGCGAGCAGAAGTTCCTGGCGGACGGCGGCAAGATGATCTTCCCCTTCCCCGAGATTGAGATCGTTTGACGCGCGCTATCGCGGCTGCGCCGATGCACGATCCGGAGACATCGACATGATGGTGTCCTACGCACAGAACTTCGAAGACGTCATGCTGGAGCGCGCCTTCGCAGATGTGAAGGACGGTTTCTACGTCGATGTCGGCGCGTGGGACCCGGATCTCGATTCGGTCACGCGTCACTTCTACGATCGCGGCTGGCGCGGCGTGAACGTCGAGCCCAATCCGCACTATCTCGCCCGCTTGCGCGCGCGGCGCCCGAACGACGTCAATCTCGGCGTCGCGGTCGGAGCGCAGGCAGGTCGCGCGACGATGACCCTCATTCACGGCACCGGCATGTCCACGTTCGATCGCTCGATCGCGGCCGGCCACGCCTCGCTCGACTTCAAACAGGAGCAGACCGAGGTCGAACTGCGCACGCTCGACAGCATTTTCGCCGAATTCGCGCCGCCGACCGTGCATTTCCTCAAGATCGATTGCGAGGGATCCGAAGCCGACGTGATCAACGCTTTCGATCTGCGGCGTTTCCGGCCGTGGATCATTCTCGTCGAGGCGACGCGGCCGCTCAGTCGCGAGCTGTCGCACGAGACCTGGGATCCGCACATCGTTTCGGCCGACTATCGCTTCGTGTATTTCGACGGCCTCAACCGCTTCTACGTCGCCGCCGAGCACGCCGACCTGCAGAAGCATTTCGAGACGCCGCCGAACATCTTCGACGAGTTCATGGTCGATCGCATGATGCAATATGGCGTCATGATGCACGAACAGCGCAGGGCCGAGGCCCGCAAGACCGTTGGCGGCTGGCTGCGTTCGGCGTTCACCGGAAGCTGACCGCGTCTACCCTGCTTGCGCGGCGGCGCGCCGCCGCTCGCGCCGCATCAGCGCCTTCTTCTCTTCCTTGGCCGCCCATTCCGGGTCCCAACGCTTGATCTTTTCACCTGGCGTCGTGGCGTAGAGGAAGCGCGCGTGCAGGTTCTTCCATGAGAAGTCGCCGTACATCGTGGCCGCCAGACGGTCGAGCGTCTCGCGGCTTTCGAGCTCCGGGTCGAGCTTGCACACGTACTTGCCCATGATCAGCGATCCGATGCCGATCTCGTCGCGCACCACCCGGCGCACGTGGAAGGCTTCCACGCTGTCATGGCCGAAGAACGTATCGGCGATCCGGTTGTAGCCGTCGACGGACAGGGCGAGTCGCTTGACCAGACCGCCGCCCATGAAGCTGTCGTTGTCCGGCCGGCGATCCTGCCAGCACTCCGGGACGAAGCGCAGCTTCAGGCCCTTGGGCATCAACTCGAACAGGCGCGCGGCGTGCGCCCAGCACGAGCGGTCGAACGCCTCGTTGAACGGGACGCGATCCCAGCTCGCGCGCTTGTTGATCATGCCGCCCATGAAGCTGAAAAACGCTTCCGTATTCGCGGCGCTCGCGAAATAGCGCGCGCGCTCCGCGGGGGCGGAGAGTTCGAACGTCTGCGCGCCGCAGGTCAGGACGGGCCACGCCGTCCAGCCGCGACCGTTGCTCAGATATTCCATGTGCTGCGAGAGGTAGACGTCGCAGCCGCTGTCGATCTCCTGCAGCGCGCGGCGCAATGCGCCGGGCCGCATGATGTCGTCGCCGGAGAACAGCCAGCAATAGTCGCCGGTCGTCGCCGCGAAGGCGGTCGCCATGTCGCGGTCGATGCCGCCCTTGGCGGGCAGGCGCACGTAGCGGACTTGCGCGTGGCGCGTCTGATAGTCCGCCATGACCTGCGGCGTGGCGTCGGTCGAGGCGCCGTCGACGACGACGATCTCGACCTCCTCGGCGCCGTCCTGCGCGACGATGGAATCGAGCGTTTCGACGATGAACTCGGCGAAATTGTAGATCGGTATGGCGATGGAGAGCCGCATGCGGCCGAAATCCTCGTCTTGGGCGAGCGGCTAACCGCTCAGTCGTCGTCGGCGCTCGCGCCGATGCCTCGGGTCAGGAGCCGCAGCGTCTCGATCAGGCGGTCGCGCTCGCCGGCCGGCAGCAGGGCGGCGAGCCGCACCTCATGCTCGTCCTGCAGTTTGCGGACCTCCGCCGCCAGGCGCTCGCCCTCGGGCGTCAGAAACAGCGCGCGCGAGCGCCGGTCCGCGGCCACGGCCTTGCGGCGCGCGAGGCCGCGTCGCTCCAGTTCGTCCAGCACCGCGACGAAATTGGTCCGCTTGATGCCGAGCGCGGCGCTGACGTCGCCCTGCCGCATGCCCGGTTTTTCCGCGAGTATCGACAGGACCGCATATTGCGTCGGGCGCAGGTCGTATCCGGCGAAGGTGCGCCGGAAATCGTTGAATACGGCCACCTGCGCGCGGCGCAGGACGTAACCGAGCACATTGTCCAGATGGCCGAGAGATGCGTCGGCCGCGGGCGCGCCTTCGTCCGCCGGCTCGGTCGCAGGTTCGGCCGGACGCGCGCGCGCAGGGCTCCGGCGCGGGCTGGCGGCCGCCTTCCGCGCGACGGCGGGCGCGGCGTTTTCCTGTCTCTGGTTGCGCATGGCAGGGCACTGATAAACGGGCGAGGCCAAATTGCAAGGCGGGCCGCCTCGCCCGACTCAGCCTTGCGATGCTAGAGGGGCGGCATGAACTGGACGCCGGAACAGGATTCTGCGCTGACCGCCGTCGCCGCCTGGCTCGCCGCGCGCGATGCGCCGCAGGTTTTTCGGCTGTTCGGCTACGCCGGAACCGGCAAAACGACGCTCGCCCGGCATCTGGCCGAGCACGTCGAGGGCGAAACCGCGTTCGGCGCCTTCACCGGCAAGGCGGCCCTGGTCATGCGGTCAAAGGGCTGCCACGACGCGCGCACGATCCATTCGATGATCTACCGGCCCAAGGAGGTCGACGCGGAAGAGCCGTCCTTCGTGCTGAACGAGGACGCGCCGGCCGCCGCCGCCAGCCTCATCGTGATCGACGAATGCTCGATGGTCGACGAGGAACTCGGCCGCGACCTCCTGTCTTTCGGCAAAAAGGTTCTGGTGCTGGGCGACCCCGCGCAACTGCCTCCGGTCAAAGGCGGCGGCTATTTCACCGAAAGCGAGCCGGACGTCATGTTGACCGAGGTGCATCGCCAGGCCGCCGACGATCCGATCATCCGCCTGTCCATGGACATTCGCGAGGGGCGGCGGCTGGCGCGCGGCGTCTACGGCCGTTCGAAAGTGATCGGCCGCGACGAGGTCGACACCGAAGAGGTCAAGAACGCCGATCAGGTGCTGGTCGGGCTCAACCGCACGCGGCGCGCCTACAACAGGCGGCTGCGCGAATTGTTCGGCTTTTCCGGCGATCTGCCCCAGGCCGGCGAAAAGCTCGTGTGTTTGCGCAACAACCGGCAGAAAGGTCTCCTCAACGGCGGCATTTTCCGGGTCGCGCGCGCCGGAACCGTGCGGCGCGGCAAGGTGCGCCTGTCCGTCGCGCCCGAGGACGCGCCCGGCGCCAAGGCGCAGCGCGTCGGCGTCATCCCGCAGTTCTTCGCAGGCTCGGACGAAGAAATTCCCTATTCGCTGCGTCGGGAATCCGACGAATTCGATTTCGGCTACGCGCTCACTGTGCACAAGGCGCAGGGCTCGCAATGGAACGACGTCGTGCTGTTCGACGAGAGCTACGCGTTCCGCGAACACCGCGCACGCTGGCTTTATACGGGGGTGACCCGGGCGGCCGAGCGGCTCACCGTGGTCGTGTAGACATTCCGGCGGCGAATATTTCCGCCCGCCCGGCTCAGCTAGAGCTGGCGATTCTCCGGCGTCGAAAACAACCGCTATATTCGTTTAAATTCGTCAATATTCTCCGATTGGGCCTTAATAACTAATCGTCACGCTCTCCTCCAACAGACATTGCAAAGTTGGGGGTCGCAATGCTTTCAGTCCTACCGCGCTTTTCGCGCTCATCGTTTCGAAGTTCGGCGCTGGCCGCCGCCGTTGTTCTCGGCATGGGCGCGTCCAGCGCTGCTTTCGCGCTCGATGCGCCGTTGCCTGCGGGCGGCTTGCGCATCGGCGAGGTGATCGAAGGCTCGCCCCTGTGGGCCGAGTGGTCGCGCCGCTTCCTGCGGCCGAGCGGTCGCGTGATCGACACGGCGTCGCGCGACGCCAGCCACAGCGAGGGGCAGGGTTATGGCATGCTGCTCGCGGTCGCCGCCGGCGACCGCGAGGCTTTCGACAGTATCTGGAAGTGGACGCGCGCCAATCTGATGGTGCGCGCCGACCACCTGGCCGCCTGGCGCTGGGATCCGGTCAAGCGCGCCGTGTCCGACCGCAACAACGCGACGGACGGCGATATCCTGATCGCCTGGGCGCTGGCCGAAGCGGCGGACCTCTGGCAGTCCGTCGATTACGCCGAGGCCGGCGCCGAGATCGCGCGGGACATTTCCCGCAAGTTGATTGTCGATGCGGTCGGCGTCGGCCCGGTGCTGCTGCCCGCCGCTTTCGGCTTCGCCGCAGGCGACCAGTCGGACGGCCCGGTGGTCAATTTGTCCTACTGGGTCATGCCGGCCTTCGCGCGTCTGGCGCAACTTGCGCCCGAGCGCGACTGGGACGCCGTCCGGCGGACAGGTCTCGCGATCATTGACGCCATCCAGGCGCGCCAGCCCGGCGTCGTGACCGACTGGACCTCTCTGGCGGGCGGCAAGGCGTCGCCGGCGCGCCGGTTCCCGCCGAAAGCAGGCTACGACGCCATGCGCGTTCCGCTGTATCTGGCCTTCTCCAAGGCCGCCAACGCCGATCGCATCGCGCGCGCGGCGCAGGGCCAGCCGGCGGTCGGGCGCGGTCTTCCGATCGTCAACGTCGAGACCGGCGTATCCGACGAAATCGCAGGCGGGCGCGGCTACCGGTCGCTTGCGGCGCTGCGCTCCTGCGCCGCCTTCAATCAGCCTTTCCCGCGCGACTTCTATTGGCTCGGCGAGAACGACGCCTATTATCCCGCGACCTTGCACATGATGGCGCTCGTCGCGGCATTGTCGCAAAAGGACGCCTGCTTCGATCCCGTCGAGGCGCGCGCGCTTCAACCATTCGGCTGGACGAAGCGGTTTGCTTCAAGTCTGCCGCGCGCGCCGGTCGTGAGCGCGCCGATCGTGAGCGCTCCGGGCGAGCTGCAGTTGCGGCCGTCGGAATTCCAGGTGGCGGCGGCTCCGGCCCAGGAGCAGCAGGAAGGCCCGGCCTACGCAAGCAGCTGGAGCTTTCTTTCTTACGGAGCGCCGATCGTCACCTTCGCGACGATCGTCGGACTGATCGGCTTGTCCCGGCGGCGTCGCCCGGACGACCCGGTCGCTCAAAGCCCCTCGCTGAATCCGCCCGAAAGATCTCCGGCGCCGCGCCATCTGCCGCAAAACCCGTTCCTTGCGCTGCGCGGGGAACACGCCCTCGAGCAGCGGCTGGATATCTCCGCGGCTGCGTCCCACGAGTGGAAGCGCACTTCCGCGGTCGCCTATTTCCGGATGGCGAACTACGAGGAATTCGCGCTCGCCAATGGCGTCGAGGCTGCGCAGCGCCTGACGAACGACGTCATCGGCGCGCTGGCCGGGCAAATCCGCAAGAGCGACGCCGCCGCTCTTCTCGGTCCAGACGAAATCGCCGTCTGCCTCAGCCTGATCGCCGACGACGCCGATCTGAAAAGCATCGGCCGGCGTCTGACCACCGCGCTGCTCTCCGCCTATCCGCAGGCCGGTCCGACGGATCAGGCCTTCGGTCTGGCGCTCTACCCTTGGCGCGGCGGCTCCGGCGCGGAATGCCTGAAGCAGGCGCGCGCCGAATTCTTCGCGAGGCACCCCGAGATCGAGGAGCGGCCTTCGCTTCAGGCCAAGCCGCGCCGCAAGCGCGCGACCGCCCCGCGCAAGGCGCGGCGGGCGCCCACGGCCGCGGCGTAGCGGTTCGGCAAGGGCGGGCGCCGTTCAGGCGTCCGCCTTCTGCGCCTCGATCTTGTCCTGCGTCTTCGTCTCGAAGTCCGAGGCGGCGTGTCGTTCGCGCAGTTGCGCCGACAATTCGCCTTGCGTGCGATTGACGATGCGTCCGCGTTTGACCGCCGGCCGCGCGGCGAGCTGGTCCGCCCAGCGTATGACGTGCGTATATTCGTGGACCGACAGAAACTCTGCCGCTCCGTACTGGTTGGATTTCACCATCCCGCCGTACCAGGGCCAGACTGCCATGTCGGCGATCGTGTAGTCAGGCCCCGCCAGATATTCGCTTTCCGCAAGACGACGATCGAGCACGTCGAGCTGCCGCTTCACCTCCATCGCGTAGCGATTGATGGCGTATTCGATCTTCTCGGGCGCGTAGGCGTAGAAGTGGCCGAAGCCGCCGCCGAGGAAGGGCGTCGCGCCCATCTGCCAGAACAGCCACGACAGGCATTCCGCGCGCGCCGCGCGCTCTGTCGGCAGGAAGGCGCCGAACTTCTCCGCGAGATAGACCAGGATCGCGCCGGATTCGAAAATGCGGACGGGTTTTGGCTCGCTGTGGTCGACCAGCGCCGGGATCTTTGAATTGGGATTGATCGCGACGAAGCCGCTCGAGAACTGGTCGCCTTCGCCGATGTTGATCAGCCACGCGTCGTAGTCCGCGCCGCTGTGCCCGGCCGCCAGCAGCTCCTCCAGCATGATGGTGACCTTCTGGCCGTTGGGCGTGCCGAGCGAATAGAGCTGCAGCGGATGCTTGCCAACCGGCAATTCCTTGTCGTGCGTCGGGCCGGCGATCGGACGGTTGATGTTGGCGAAACGTCCGCCGCTCGCCTTGTCCCAGGTCCAGACTTTGGGCGGCGTGTATTCCTTCGTGTCGGTCATGTCGCGGCTCCGGCTTGGCGTTCGCGGGATGTGTGCGGAGCATATAGGTCCGTTTCGCGGTTTGTCGCGGTCGCCGCCATGCGGATTTCGACGGGCGGCCATTTGCACGGACGCAGATTGGACGCGCGCCGAGATAGCGGTTCAGGCGGCCAGCCATCCCCGCAGCATGGCGTCGAAGACATCCGGCGCCTCGAATTGCGCCCAATGGCCCGCGTGCGGGATCAGCTTCAACTCGCGAAAATCCTTCGCGCGCCGCAGCCCCGCCTCAAGCACGTCGAACCGGCCGCGCGCGAGAACGTCTTCCGCCCCCCATGTCGCGAACACCGGACAGGAAACGCTCGGCATGGTGCGCAGCAGAATATCAGTGCGCGCGATGCGGCGCTTGGTCAGACGGTCCTGCTTCAGGCATCGCACATAGAGTTCGAGCGACAGAGCGTCGATGCTCGAATCGTTGGCCAGCATCAGAAGCCGCAGATTGTGCCGGAACGCCGCCTCGCGCTGCGGTCCGTCGGGCAGGCGCAACCATTCCTGGAGCGCGATCTTCGCGCCGGGCTTTTCGCTGAGCGCCGGCGCGCCGACGAGCACGAGTCTCCGCACCCGTTCAGGATAGCGCGCAGCGTAAAAACCGCTGACCATCGCGCCGAAGGAAAAGCCGACGAGATCGAAGCGCTCGAGCCCGAGCGCGGAAACGCCTTCTTCGATCCACGGCGGCAGGGCGTCGCCGTCCTCGCCAATCGGCGGTCGGTCGGATTCGCCGCAGCCCGGCAGGTCGCAGGCGTACACCTTGCGTCCCTGATCGAGCAGCGCGCGAATGTTGCGCGCCCAATGCGCCCAGCTTCCCGAACCGCCATGCACGAGCACGACCGGCGCGCCGTCTCCCCAGCTGCGCCAGATCATCTTGCCCGCGCCGCATGGCGTTTCGTGACGCGTCGAAGCGGTCTCGACCGCATCGAGATCGGCGAGCGTCGCGACAATCGCGGGGAGGGCGGTTCTGCTCATGCAATCTCTTTCCACTGCGGGGCCGATGCGACCGTCGGCGGTCTGACAGCGCGTCGATCGACAATCCTTAGCACGCATGGGTTGCTTGCGACGCAGGGCGCGTCTGCGTCGCTTTCAAAGCCGCGATTGGCCTTGCGGGCGTCGATGTCGTATGGAACGCCCGAGTTCGGCGCCCGATCCACGGCCGTCGCAACGGCCCGCGCCGGGCTTCAGGAATTTTCGTGACATTCTCCATCGCCAGTCCCGCGCTGTCCCGCGCCCTCAGCGAACGCAATTATTCGGAAGCGACCGCCGTTCAATCGGCCGTCCTGGAAGCCCCCGCCGATCGCGACGTCATCGTCTCCGCCCGCACCGGCTCAGGCAAGACGGTCGCCTACGGTCTCGCCATGGCGCCGACCCTGCTCGGCGGCAACGAAACCTTCGCGACGGCGGGCGCGCCGCTCGCGCTCGTGATCGCGCCCACGCGCGAACTCGCCTTGCAGGTCGAGCGCGAATTGATGTGGCTCTACCAATACGCCGGCGCCCGCATCGTCGCCTGCGTCGGCGGCATGGACCCGCGCCAGGAGCGGCGCAAGCTGGAGGCCGGCGCGCATATCGTGGTCGGCACGCCCGGGCGCCTGCGCGACCACATCGAGCGGCGCGGCCTCGACCTGTCCGCGCTTGCGGCGATCGTGCTCGACGAGGCCGACGAAATGCTCGATCTCGGCTTTCGCGAGGATCTCGAATTCATCCTCGAGGCGACGCCGCCGACGCGGCGCACGCTCTTGTTCTCCGCCACCATGCCCAAGGGCATCGTCGCGCTTGCGCGCAGGTATCAGCGCGACGCCTTGCGCATCGAGGTCGAGGGCGGCGCGAGCGGCCACGCCGACATCGAATATCGCGCGATCCGCGTGGCGCCGAAGGAGATCGAACACGCCGTCGTCAATCTGCTGCGCTTTGTCGAAGCGCAGACGGCGATGGTGTTCTGCAACACGCGCGAGGCGGTGCGCCACCTGCAGGCGACGTTGCAGGAGCGCGGCTTTTCAGCGGTGCTGCTGTCGGGCGAACTCAGCCAGCACGAACGCAATCGCGCGATGCAGGCCTTGCGCGACGGCCGGGCGCGCGTGTGCGTCGCCACCGACGTCGCGGCGCGCGGCATCGACCTGCCCAATTGCGATCTCGTCATCCACGCGGAACTGCCGACCGACGCGGAGACGTTGCAGCATCGCAGCGGGCGCACAGGCCGCGCCGGCCGCAAGGGCGTGAGCGCTTTGCTCGCGCCGCGTTCGCGCGAGCGCCGCGCCGCGCAATTGCTCGCCATCGCCGGCGTGCAGGCGCAATGGGGCGGTCCGCCGACATCAGACGAAATCGGCGAACTCGATCGCCAGCGCATGCTGCGCGATCCTGCATTGACCGAGGAGGCCTCGGCGGAAGACTTGGCGCTCGGCCGCCAGTTGCTGGCCGAACGCGCGCCGGAAGAAATCGCCGCCGCGCTCGTGCGCCTGTATCGTGCGCGCCTGCCGGGCGTCGAGGATATCGAGGCGCCGCAGGCGCAGATGCCGCCGCCGTCCTTCGAGCCGCGCGCCGGTGCGCCTGCGCGCGTTCCCAAGGGCCCGCGCGCCATGCCGGACGCGGTCTGGTTCCGCATGGACATCGGCCGCAAGCGCAACGCCGATCCCAAGTGGATTCTCCCGATGCTTTGCCGCAAGGGCAATGTCACGCGCCAGGACATCGGCGTCATCCGCATCTACGATCACGAGACGCAATTCGAGATCGCCGAATCGGTCGCGCACGATTTCCTGATCGGCATGCGCCGCCCCGGCGGCGATCAGGTGCGCGTCGAACGCATGGACGCCGGCGGCGGCGAACGCGAGCGCCCGAAGAAAAAGCAGTTCGAGAAGCGCGCAGGGCCGCCGCAGCCGCCGCAGGACGGCGCGGCGCCGGGCAAGCAGAAGATCAAGAAGAAGAAAAAGGACCACAAGAAGCGCGCCGGCGCAGACGGGTGACGGCCAAATAGTCGCCGTCAACTACGGCGCGAACACGATTCCGTCGAACAGCTTGCGCGCCGTCAGCACCACCGCCGCCGTCGCGCTCGGGCCGGAACCTGTCACGCGAATCGTCGAGGCCCCGGTCGGATGTTCGATGTCCAAAACCTTCGGATCGCCGGCCGGAATGTTCGCGAGCGAGGCCGCTGGCGAGCCCTCGATCATGCAGGCCGACGCGACGCTGACCGCGCCGAGCACGCCGATCGAGGCGTGGCAGCGGTGTGGAATGAAGGTGCGGGTCGAGATCGCCCCGCCCGCGCGCGGCGCGCTGACGAGAGTCATCTTCGGCACGGAGGCGTCCTTGACGTCGCCGAGGTTCATCATCGGCCCCGCCTGCAGGCGGATCGACTCGAGCTTTTTCTTCAGCTCCGTATGCGCGTCGAGTTCGTCGCGCGTTTCGGCGCCTGTGATCCCGAGATCGGCTGCCCGCATCACCACGACCGGCATGCCGTTGTCGATCAGCGTGCATTCGACGCCGTCGATCACATCGAAAGCATGTCCGGTCGGCAGCAACGCGCCGCAGGAGGAGCCCGCCGTATCGCGGAATTCGATCGGAATCGGGCTCGCGGTCCCGGGCACGCCGTCGATCGCGCGATCGCCCTTGTAGGTCGGCATGCCGCCGCCGGGCGTTCGGACATTGGCGACCGCGATCTGCCCGGTGTTCTCCATGTAGATGACGACCTGCGTCTCGTCGCCCGTTGGCTTCACTAGTCCGCGCTCGATCGCGAACGGCCCGACGCCGACCAGAATGTTCCCGCAATTCTGCGCGTCCGTGATGATCGGCTTGTCGACGAAGGCTTGCAGGAAGAGGTAGTCGACGTCGACGCCCGGGCGCTCCGATTTCTTCACCACAGCGATCTTGGACGTCAGCGGATCGGCGCCGCCCATGCCGTCGATCTGCCGCTTGTCGGGCGAGCCCATCATGCCCAGTAGAAACGCGTCGCGCGCGGCAACGTCGCGCGGCAGGTCTTCAGCGAGAAAGTACCCGCCCTTGGAGGTGCCGCCGCGCATCCACATGCAGCGGACGCCCTCAGACATATTTGAGGCCTTTGGCGGCGAGCGCCTCGCGCATCTTGTAGAGGTCGAGGCCGAGGACTCCGGCGTTCAGCTTCTCGCGTTTCTCGCCTTCGTTGGCGATGCGCGCCTGCGCCTTCTTCAGGACGTCGGCGGCTTCCTCGCGTTTGACCACGCACACGCCGTCGTCGTCGGCCACCATCACGTCGCCGGGATTGATGATCGCGCCGGCGCAGACGATCGGAATGTTCACATCGCCGAGCGTTTCCTTCACCGTGCCTTGCGCGCAGATCGCCTTGGACCACACCGGAAATTTCATCTCGGTGAGATCGGCGACGTCGCGCACGCCCGCGTCGATGATCAGACCGACGCCGCCGCGCGCCATCACCGAGCCCGCGAGAAGATCGCCGAAATAGCCGGCGTCGGACGGCGAGAAGGGCGAGACGACCATGACGTCGCCCTTTTGCATCTGCTCCACCGCGACATGGATCATCCAATTGTCCGCCGGCGGCACGGAAACGGTGACGGCTGAGGCCGCGATCTTCGCGCCGCGATAGATCGGCCGCATGTGGGACGCCAGCAGTCCGGTGCGCCCCTGCGCCTCGTGCACGGTGGCGACGCCGCATTCGGCGAGGCCGGCGATGACGGCGGGGTCGGCGCGTTCGATTTTCGTTCGGACGATCGGCATGTTTTCCTTCCCCGGCGCGGCGCTGGCCGCCTGCAAATTGAAGATTTTGGCGCATTATCGGGCGGCCCGAGGGCGCGGCCATTTCAAACTCTCCGCAAAGACATAAGTTCTGGCTATAGTGTCGGAAGGGAGGGGCCGAACAGATGGCGGAGGCCGACAGGTCCGAGATACCGAACCTCAGGCATTTGCGCGCGGTCTGCATGGTCGCGGAGACGCGCAGCGTTTCCCGCGCCGCCGAACGGATTCATCTGTCGCAACCGGCGATCACCCAGGCCGTGGACAAGCTGGAGGCGCGGCTCGGCGCTTCGCTGTTCGAGCACGGGCCAGACGGCATGGCGGTGACGCCCGCCGGCAGGCTGTTCTGCGCGCGGGCGGCGCGCGCGCTCGAATTCCTGCGCGCCGGCGCGCGCGAAATCGCCCGCGCTGCGGGCCGCGGCCGCGCCGCGCCTGAACTCGACCGCTTGATCACCGTGGCGCAATTGCGCGCGCTGATCGCGGTTTCCGCCGCCGGCAATTTCAGCCTCGCCGCGCGCACCATCGGCCTGTCGCAACCCTCCGTTCATCGCGCGGCCAAGGAGCTCGAGCGGCTGGCCGGCGTGCCCCTGTTCGAAGCGGCGACGCACGGCATCGAACTGACGCGCTCCGCGCAATTTCTCGCGCAACAGGCGCGTCTAGCCTTCGTCGAAATCGAACACGGCTTCGCGGAGGTCGGGGAATTGTCGGGCGGCGATTCCGGTCGCGTCGTGGTCGGCGCCATGCCGCTCGCCCGCAGCCACGTCCTGCCGGAAGCGATCGACCGGCTGATGCGCGACCGGCCCAACGCGCTCGTGCGCGTCGTCGACGGGCCCTATCGCGACCTGCTCCACGGGTTGCGCAATGGCGAGATCGACATGCTGATCGGCGCCCTGCGCGATCCCGCGCCGATCGAGGATGTCGAACAGATCGCCTTGTTCGAGGACAGGCTGGCGGTGGTCGCGCGCGTCGGCCATCCGCTGTTTGCGCAATCGAGGATCTGCGCGGCCGATCTCATGGCCTACCCCTGGGTCGTCTCGCCGCAAGGCGCGCCGACGCGCGCCTATTTCGAAGCGATGTTTTCGCCGCAGGAGCGCGATCGACTGCCGGGTCTGATCGAAACGAGCTCGCTCATCATGGTGCGCGGCGCGCTGTTGCGTTCGGATCGGCTGACGATGATTTCCGCGCACCAGATCGTGACGGAGCAATCCCTCGGCTTGCTTGCGCCGCTGCCGGTCGAGACGCCGGGCAGCGCGCGGTCCATCGGCCTGACGATCCGTCAGGGCTGGCGGCCGACAGCCACACACGAATTGCTGATGAGCCATATCCGGACCGCTTGCGCCGAACTCGACGGATCGTCCGGCGCGGCGAAGGCGAAACCGGGAGTCAGCGCGCCTGAGCCCGCACGGACGAAGCGATCAGCCACTGCGCGAGCCAATAGGTCGTGAGCGTCCAGACCGCAGACAGCGGCAGCGGCCCGGCGAACTTGTTGAACGCCAGCGTTGTATCCGACACGACGAACAGACCGGCGCCGACCGCAGCCGTCAATGCGCCAGCCGCCATCTCGGGCGCATCCTTGTGCAATCGGGTCGCCCGCGAGGCGGCCATCGCCGCCATGGCCGCCAACGCCAGCACGTAAACGGCGACAGGCGCATGCAGCGCATCCGGAATCTTCGGCCACAGCACGATCAGCATCAACGCTGTGAACGCGCCATACGCCGCGACCGGCGCTAGCGCGAAGCCATGCTTCAGCCTGTCCGAGAAAGCAAAGAGATAGGCGAGATGCGCGAGCAGGAAACTGACGAGCCCGGGCATGAACCCGCTGCGCGGCCACAGCAGAAAGATGTCGCCGGCGAGCGACAGCGCGAGGCCGGCGAGGATCGCCCGAGCATATTGATCGGTTGCGCCGCGCGTCCATGCGTAGGCGATGATCAAAATCGTGGTCAGCGCCTTGGTCGGCGCGGCGAGCGCCCAGACGCCCGCCTCGAAGGCGACGATCGAGACGAAGCCGCTGAGCGCGGCGAGCAAGGCCAGGGATTTCATGCGGCGCGCCGTCCGCCCGTTTCGGCGATCATCCCATGATCGCCTTGATTTCGTCGTGCGACAGGCCGGCGTCTTTCAACGCCGCGCGCGTATGTTCGCCGAGCGCCGGCGCGTGGCGTCCGACGCGCGTCTGCGCGTCCGACATGCGGAACGGCGGATTGAGCGCCCTGAACGAACCGCCGGCGTCGGTCACTTCGACCATCGCGTCGCGGTGGGTGATCTGCTCGTCGGCGAGCGCTTCGGCGACGGTCCGATAGGGCGAGCAGGCGACGTCGTGCTTTTCCAGCGCGGCGATGCATTCATCGCGCGTGAGATTGCGCGACCAGTTCTCGAGTTCGGTCATCAACTCGTCCCAATGCGCGCGGCGTTTGGAATATTCCGCGAAGCGCGTGTCGGTGATGAAATCAGGCCGTCCCGCGGCCGTTACGAAATTGCGGAAGGCCTTTTCCGTGACGACCGCGACCATCACATAGCCGTCCTTCGTCTCCATCGGCCCGAACATCGGCCGCGTCGGTTTCTCGACCGGAAATTGCGACCATTGCAATTCGTTGAGCGTGAGGCTGAGCATGCTCTCCAGCATGGACACGTCGATGTGCTGGCCGCATCCGGTGCGTTCGCGCTGATAGAGCGCAGCGGAGATGGCGGAGAAGGCGTAGACGCCGCTCACCACATCCGCATGGAACACGCCGCAGAAATCCGGTCGCTCGCGCCCTTGCTGATAGGCCATGTGCGCAAGGTCGTAGCCCGATGCGGCGTGGATGACCGGCGCGTAGGCGGGCCGTTCGGCCCACGGGCCGGTCTGGCCGTAGCCCGACATCGAACAGAAGATCAGCCGCGGGTTGATCGGCTTCAACGCGTCGTAATCGAGGCCGAGCCGCTTCATCACGCCAGGTCGAAAATTCTCGACGATGACGTCCGCCCGCTCTGCAAGCCGATGTATGGCGTCGATTGCTGCCGGCTTCTTGAGATCGATCGACAGGCTCTTCTTGCCGGCGTTGAGCTGGCCGAAGGCGGAGCTTGCGCCGTTGCGCAGCGGCGGGCGCGCGCGCATCACATCGCCGTCGGGCGATTCGATCTTGAACACGTCCGCCCCGAGATCGGCGAGCAGCCGCGCGCAATAGGGGCCGGCGATCGTCGTCGAAAAATCGAGGACCTTCAGGTCGCCGAAGGCCTTGTACATCCGCTCCTCCCGCATGTCCTTCCTGCGAGCCGCGCATTGCGGATCGCAACTCTTGGCCACTAGGATCGCATGCAACGCACCAACAGGGAAGAAACGGAATGGGCATTCGCGGCGCGGCCTTCATCGCCGGCATCTACGAACATCCGAGGCGGCATGCGCCCGACAAGTCGCTGGCGCAATTGCACGCCGAAGTGGCGAAGGGCGCGCTCCAAGACGCAGGCCTCTCCAAGAACGACGTCGACGGCTATTTCTGCGCCGGCGACGCGCCCGGCATGGGGCCGATCTCCATGGTCGACTATCTCGGGCTGAAGCCGCGCCATGTCGATTCGACCGACATCGGCGGCTCGTCCTATCTCCTGCACGTCTCGCACGCCGCGCAGGCGATCGCCGCCGGCAAGTGCGACGTGGCCCTGGTCACGCTCGCCGGCAAACCGCGTTCGGAGGGCGTGGCGACGGGCACCGCGCCGCGCGTCGTGCCGGCGGCTGTGCCCGACGGGCAGTTCGAGCAGCCCTATGCGCCCACCATCGCCAATATGTATGCGATGGTGGCGATGCGGCATATGTATGAATACGGCACCACGAGCGAACAGCTCGCCTGGATCAAGGTCGCCGCCTCCCATCACGCGCAGCACAACCCGCACGCTTTGCTGCGCAACGTCGTCACCCTCGAAGACGTCGTGAATTCGCCGCTCGTCGCCTCCCCCCTGCATCGGCTCGATTGCTGCGTCATCACCGACGGCGGCGGCGCAATCATCGTCGCGCGACCGGAGATCGCGAAGAGCCTGAAACGGCCGGCGGTGAAGATTCTCGGCGGCGGCGAGCAGCCCAAACACACCGACGGCGGCCGCATCGATCTCACCTATACGGGCGTCGAGGCGGCGGGCCGGCGCGCTTTCGAAGAGGCAGGCGTGAAGCCGGCCGACATGAAATACGCCTCGCTCTACGACAGCTTCACCATCACCGTGCTGAAACAGGTCGAGGATCTCGGCTTCTGCGAGAGGGGCAAGGGCGGCGCATTCGTCGCCGACGGCAATCTGATTTCGGGCGTCGGGAAATTGCCGTTCAATACGGACGGCGGAGGCCTCTGCTCGAACCACCCGGCCAATCGCGGCGGGCTGACGAAAGTGCTGGAAGCCGTGCGCCAATTGCGCGGCGAGGCGCATCCCGCCGTGCAGGTGAAGAATTGCGATCTGGCCGTCGCGTCCGGCACCGGCGGTTCGCTTGGCACGCGTCACGGCGCGGCCGTTCTCGTGATGGAGCGCGCATGATGACCAAACAACGCAAGATCGCCGCGCCTGTCGCCAATGTGGAGACGCAGGCCTATTGGGACGCCGCCAACGCCGGCCGGCTGGCGCTCAAGAAATGTATGTCGTGCGACGAGCCGCATTTCTATCCGCGCGCTTTGTGCCCCTTCTGCTTCGGCGAAACCGAATGGGTCGAGTCGAAAGGCGAGGGCGTCGTCTATTCTTTCTCGGTGATGCGCCGCGCGGAAGTTCCCTACGCCGTCGCCTTCGTGACGCTCGACGAGGGCCCGACCATGATGAGCAATATCGTCGATTGCGATTTCGACGCCTTGCGAATCGGCCAGCGCGTCCGGGCCGTGTTTCAGGCGGCTGAGAACGGCCAGAAAGTTCCGATGTTTACGCCGATTGGCTGAAAATTCCTCCGTCGGGCGCGACAGAGCGCCGTAGATAGTATATTCATGAACTATCTACGGCCGCGAACGGCCGCCGGGGGAGGAAAGATGGATCGCGTCTGGCTACAGAATTATCCGCAGGGCGTGCCCGCAGACGTCGACGCCAGCGGTTACGCCTCGCTCGCCGCGCTGTTCGAGGAGAGTTTCAAGACCTACCGCGAGCGCAGGGCCTATGTCTGCATGGACAAGGCGCTGACCTTCGGCGAGGTCGACCGGCTGTCGCGCGATTTCGCCGCCTGGCTGCAGGGCAGGGGACTCCGGCGCGGCGACCGCGTCGCGATTATGCTGCCCAACGTCCTGCAATATCCGGTCGTTCTGTCGGCCGTGCTGCGCGCCGGACTGATCGCGGTCAACGTCAATCCGCTCTACACGCCGCGCGAGCTGGAACATCAACTGAAGGATTCCGGCGCGACCGCGATTGTCGTGCTCGAAAATTTCGCCGCCACGGTTCAGGAGGCGCTGCCGCACGTCGATCTCAAACACATCGTCGTCGCGAGCATGGGCGATCTGCTCGGCATGGCCAAGGGCGCGCTCGTCAATTTCGTCGTGCGCCGCAAGATGGTGCCGGCCTGGTCGTTGCCGGGCCATGTCGCATTCAAGACGGCGTTGGCCGAGGGCGCGAAGGGGACTTTCGCGGCCCCCGTGCTCACGCGCGCGGATGTCGCCATCCTGCAATATACCGGCGGCACGACGGGCGTCTCGAAAGGCGCGATCCTCACGCATGGCGCTTTGCTGGCGGCCGTCCTCGCCTCCGAGGCCTGGCTGCAGCCGGCGCTGAATCGCAAGAACGTCGAAGGGCAGATGATCTCGATCTGTGCCTTGCCGCTCTATCACGTCTTCGCGCTCGTCTCGGTGTCGTTCGTCGCCATGCGCACCGGCGCGCTCTGCGTGCTCATCCCCAATCCGCGCGACATACCGGGGCTCGTCAAGGAAATCGGCAAGTACAGGTTCAACAGCTTCCCGGCGGTCAACACGCTGTTCAACGCGCTGGTCCACAATCCCGATTTCGCGAAGCTCGACTTCTCCGGCCTCGTCGCCTCCACCGGCGGCGGCATGGCGGTGCAGGAGGCGGTTGCGAAAAAATGGTTCGCCATCACCGGCTGCCCGATCGTCGAGGGCTATGGCCTGTCGGAGACCTGCTCGGGGATCACCTGCAACCGCGCCGATTCCGATCGCTTCACCGGCACGATCGGCCTGCCCATGCCGAGCGTCGAGGTGAAGATACTCGACGACGCCGGCGCCGAGGTGAAGCACGGCGACGCCGGCGAAATCGCCATTCGCTCGCCGATGAACATGGCCGGTTACTGGAACCGTCCGGACGAGACGGCCAAGGTGATGACTGCGGACGGCTTCTTCCGCACCGGCGACATCGGAACGATGGACGACGAAGGCTACATCCGCATCGTCGACCGCAAGAAGGACATGATCCTCGTCTCGGGCTTCAACGTCTATCCCAACGAGGTCGAGGCCGTGGTCGCCGAACATCCCGGCGTGCTCGAATGCGCGGTCGTCGGCGTGCCGGACGAGCAATCCGGCGAAAAGGTCGCGCTCTACGTCGTGCCCAAGGACGCCAATCTCACCAAGGAAGAGCTGAGCGAGTTCGCCAAGCACCAACTCGCCGGCTACAAGCGTCCGCACCAGATCGAATTCAGATCGTCTCTGCCCAAGACCAACGTCGGCAAGATTTTGCGCCGCGAATTGCGCGACGAGGCGACGAAAGAGAAGGAGTGAGGCGCCTCACATCACGCTCGCCAGCGCCTCGAGAGTCTCGGTCGCGCGCTCGATCATCAGCGTGTGGCCTGCGCCGGGCACGACCTGAATCGACGCGCCCTTGATCGCCGCGGCGAGCGCCCGCGCGCCTTTCAGCGGCGTCATCATGTCGCGCGACCCCTGAACGACCAGCGTCGGACAGGTGATCTTCGCGGCGTCGTCCGCCACGCCCTGATGCGCGTTGCAGGCGACGAGATCGTTGGAGAGCACGCCGGGCTTGGCCCTCTCCAGCAGATCCTCGCTCGAGCCGGTCATCCACACGCCCGGCCATTCGCAGCCGCCGATGCCGGCATGAAACCCGTGGCCCCATAGATTGACCATGTCGATGGCGTCGTGATGATCGGCCGCCGCCGCGCCGAGCAGATCTTTCGAAACGGGCATCGCGAGCGCCGCGCCGACCAGGCCGAGCGCACGCACCTTGTTTGGATGGCGCGCGGCGCAGGAGATGGCGACGAGAGCGCCCATGGAATGGCCGACGAGCGCGGCCTGCTTCACGCCCAGATGGTCGAGCAGGGACGCGACCCAATCCGCCATATCGGGAATCGACTCGAGGAGCGGACCGCCCGATCCGCCGTGGCCGGGAAAGTCGAGCGCCAGCACGCTGCGACCGCGATAGGCGAACCAGCGCGATTGCAGGAACCATACGGTGTGATCCATTCCGGCGCCGTGCAGGAACACGATCGTCGGCTTTGCCGGGTCGAAAGGCACGCCGCCGGTCGAGGCGTGGACGACGGCGCCGTTGAATGAAATGTCCATCGCTCAGCCCTTCTGCGAGAAGCGCAGCGCCTGCGCGAGATCGCCGATGATGTCGGACACGGCCTCGAGCCCCACCGACAGGCGGATCATGTCTTCGCCGACGCCCGCCTTGGCGAGCTGCTCGGCGTTCATCTGCCGGTGCGTCGTGGAAGCCGGATGAATGACCAGCGTCTTGGCGTCGCCGACGTTGGCGAGGTGGCTGGCCAGTTGCAGCGCCTCGATGAATTTGCGCCCGGCCTCGCGTCCGCCCTTCACGCCGAAGGTGACGATCGAGCCGGCGCCCTTCGGCAGATGTTTCTGCGCCAGCGCATGATCGGGATGCGTCTCCAGCGTCGGATGGTTGGTCCAGGCCACGGCGTCGTTCTTCTGCAGAAAGGCGAGAATCGCCGCAGTGTTGGCGACATGCCGGTCCATGCGCAACGGCAGCGTCTCGACGCCCTGCAACAGGTGAAAGGCGTTGGTCGGCGACAGGCAGCCGCCGAAATCGCGCAAGCCCTCGGAGCGCGCGCGCATGGCGAAGGCGATCGGTCCGAACTCCTCGGCGAACACGAGCCGGTCGTAACCCGCGTAGGGTTCGGTCATGGTCGGGAACTTGCCCGACGCCCGCCAGTCGAAGCGTCCGCCGTCGATCACGACGCCGCCGATCGCGACGCCGTGGCCGCCGATCCATTTGGTGATGGAATGCGTGACGATATCGGCGCCGAGATCGAAAGGCCGGCACAGATAGGGCGTGGCGAAGGTGTTGTCGATCAGCAGCGGCAGGCCGGCGTCGTGCGCAATCTTCGCGACCGCAGGAATGTCCAGCACTTCAAGACCGGGATTGCCGATCGTCTCGCCGATGACGAGCCTCGTCTGCGGCATGATCGCCGCCTCGATCCCGGCGAGATCGCGCGGCTTGACGAAGGTCGTCGTAATGCCGAACCGCGGCAGCGTCTGCGCCAGCAGGTTCACCGTGCCGCCGTAGAGCGAGGCGGACGCGACGATATGATCGCCGGCCGATAGCAGCGTGGCGATGGCCAGATGCAGCGCCGCCTGGCCGCTCGACGTGCAGACGGCCGCCGACCCGCCTTCCAGCGCCGCGAGCCGCTCCTCGAGAACCGCCACCGTCGGATTGGAAATGCGCGAATAGATGTGCCCGCCGACTTCGAGATTGAACAGCGCCGCCGCATGGTCGGCGTCGCGGAACACGAAGCTCGTCGTCTGATGGATCGGCGTCGCGCGCGATCCCGTCGTGGGATCGGGATGCTGGCCGGCGTGCAGGCTCAGCGTTTCGAAAGCGGGCGGTTTGGGTGCGGCCATGGGAATCTCTGTCGGATGGGGCCGCTATGCAACACGATCGGCCGCTTGCGCGCAAACGCTGGATGCTAGCGCGGCGCGTCCGGCTTCTTCTTCGTCTTGCCGGGCTTCGGCGCGGGCGGCGGCGGCTTCGGGCAGAGTTCGGGACTGCGGACGCAGCGCAGCGCCTGAATCGTGGCGTTAGCCTCGCGCACGGCGCGCTCCGTTTCGGCCGCGACACAGCCGCGATAGGCGAAGACGCTGGCGACATAGCGCTCGACGTCCGCCTCGCAGGCCTTCAGCTTCGCTTCGTTGGCGTCGCGGGCCTCGCCGACGCAGGGCGGCGGATAGGGCGGCGCGCAATAGTCGAATCGGCTGAACGCCTTTTCCGCATGGACCGCGCACGAACCCAGCGCCGCCGCCAGAGCCAGCGTCGCCACGGTAGCTGCGCGAAAAAGCGTCGCGAACGTCATGCGGCAAGCTATGGCCGCAGCCGCGCCGCCGCGCAAGCGCGCAGGGCTTGTCCGCGCTCGGCGCGGCCATAGATAGGCGAAAGCCGAAGCGCGCGCGAAAGGATACGCCCATGGCCCGTGAGCGCGAAAAAGTCTATTCGCCCGATGAGATTGCGCGGCGCCTGACGGGCGATCTCGGCCAGTGGCGTTTTGCGAACGGCGCAATCTCGCGCGTCTACCGCACCATGGACTGGAAATCGACGATGCTGGCGGCGGGTGCGGTCGCGCATCTGGCCGAGGCGGCCTGGCATCATCCCGAGATGATCCTCAACTATCCGTCGCTGGAAGTCCGCCTCAACACCCATTCGGCGGGCGGCGTCACCGACAAGGATTTCGAACTCGCGCGCAAGATCGAGGCCGTGGTCGGCTGGCGTCCGGCAGCCGAAGGCGGCGCGCTCGAAGGGACGCCGGAGGATCTCGGCTATATCGTCGACGAGTGACGCCGATTGACCTGCGCAGCAGGGCGGTGTCATTCCCGCGTCAGCGGAGCGCCATAAGGTGCGGCGTTCTGGCCGGAGCGCGACGTCCGCGAGTTTCGAAGGCATTCATGAACGACAAACCGATTTCGCCGCCGAATGCGACCAGCCGGATGATCGAACGCCGCGACGCCTTTCTGCGCACGATGACAGAGCGCCGAGCGCTGATGGGCATCCTGAACGTCACGCCAGATTCATTTTCCGACGGCGGCAGGTTCACGGGGCTGGTCGCGGCGCTCGCGCAGGCGCAGAAACTCGTCGCCGACGGCGCCGATATCGTCGATGTCGGCGCGGAATCGACCAGGCCCGGCCATACGCCGATTTCCGCCGACGAGGAGCGCGCGCGGCTCGAGCCGCTGCTCGACGCGCTGCTGGCGGAAGTCGACGCGCCGTTCTCGATCGACACCTACAAGGCCGCCACGGCGCGTTTCGCGGTCGAGCGCGGCGTCTGCGTCGTCAACGACGTCTGGGGCATGCAAAAGGACCGTGCGATGGCGGACACGATCGCGGAGACCGGCGCCGCTGTGGTGGTGATGCACAATCGCGAAAGCGTCGACCCCGAGCTCGATATCGTCGCCGACATGAAGCGCTTCTTCGAGAAGTCGCTCGATCTCGCGCGTCAGGCCGGCGTTCTGCGCGCGCATATGCTGCTCGACCCCGGCGTCGGCTTCGGCAAGACCAAGGAGCAGAATCTCGCGGCGCTCCGCGCGACCGACGATCTGGCGCGTGAATATGGCCTGCCCGTTCTGATCGGCGTCTCGCGCAAATCCTTGTTCGGGCAGTTGCTTGGCGCCGCCGTCGACGCCCGGTTGATTGCGACCATCGCCGCCAATCTGGCGACGGCGGCGCGCGGCGCGCGCGTGTTCCGCGTCCACGACGTCGCCGAGCACAA
>CAZWJF010000013.1:0-83287 GCA_964634325.1 uncultured Rhodoblastus sp. | reverse complement strand
CTTTGCCGATGCCCCAGTCTCGGGCGGGAGGACGGGGCGGACCATCCCATTAATGCTGGCGCTCGGCGAAGAGAAAGTTCGCGACCATATCAAGACGATCGGCCTGTTCCGCGCCAAGGCGAAGAACGTGATCGCGCTGTCGCAGATCCTCGTCGACAAGCACGGCGGGCAGGTTCCGCACGATGCGGCTTCGCTGGAGGCGCTGCCCGGCGTCGGGCGCAAGACAGCAAATGTCGTGCGCAACATCGCTTTCGGCGAGCCGACGATTGCGGTGGACACGCACCTATTCCGGCTGTCGAACCGCATACCGCTGGCGCGCGGCAAGACGCCGCTCGAAGTCGAACTCGGCCTCTCGAAGATCATCCCGCAGGAATTTCTCCTGCACGCGCACCATTGGCTGATCCTGCACGGGCGCTACGTGTGCAAGGCGCGCAAACCGGATTGCGCGCGCTGCGTGATCGCGGACTTGTGTCAGTCGCCGGACAAGACAGTCTGACGCGGCGAAGCCGAGCTCAGGCGAACGTCTCGTAGAATCCGAGCTTCTTCTGCATCGGCGCGTCGTCGACCTGGAACAGGAAGGCCGGCTTCGACGCCGAGCGATTCGTTATCGTCACACGCGCGTGCGTCGGCACGGCCATCGTGTCCTGGCCGCCCCAGTTCAGCTCCACGTCGTCGACAAGCGCCTGCCCCTCGCCCTCGACCACATGCAGAACCGCGGAAGCCGAGCGTCGGACCGGTTTGATCGTCTCGCCAGGGCGCAGCATGATCGCGGAAAAGCCGAGGATCGGCAGGCATTCGCCGCCAGTCTCGGGATTGACGTAGGCGAGCTGCACGATCTCGCCGGCGTCCGTCACGGTCGCCAGATCCTGCAGCGCCGCGCGCGTATCCTTCCAGGGGAAGCGGCGCAGCGGATAGGCCGGGCGCGGCGCCTGCAGCGAGGCGTAAGGCACGAGGCCCGAGCGACGATAGCGGTTCTGCGAGGCGTCCGGCTGATTGCGGATCGTCTGCGGCTCGCCCTCGATGCAATAGGAAGCTTCGAGCGCATAGACCATCGGCAGGTCGAGCGCGTCGAGCCAGACGACCGGGCCGGCTCCCTCGTGGCCGTGCTCGTGCCAAAGGCCGGAGGGCGTGAGGATCAGGTCGCCCTTCTCCATCGGCATCTTCTCGCCTTCGACAGAGGTGAACCCGCCTTCGCCCTCGACCACGAAGCGCACGGCGCTCGGGCTGTGCTTGTGGTTCGGGGCGGTCTCGCGCGGCAGGATCAATTGCATGCCGATGTAGATCGACGGCGTCGCCTGCATGTTTTCCAGACCGAGGCCCGGATTGGCGAGCACGAGCACGCGGCGTTCGGCCTTTTCGATCGGCGTCAGTTCGCCCGCGCGCAGCAATTCCGGACGGATGTCGGCGTAACGCCAGACCATCGGCTTCGTGCGGCGGTTGGGGATATGATAGGGCAGCGCTGCGCGCAGGCTCGGCCAGAGCGGCACGAGATTCTGCGCGGTCAGGCCGTTGCGGTAGTCGAGCGGAAGCTCTTCGAGCGTGCCGAGCTGCGACATGGTCTTTCCTCCTTGTGCGCGCTGCGGCGCTTATTGTTCCAGAGCCTTGGTGACGTTCCAACCGTACAGCCATTCGACGGCGTCGTAGAAACGTTCGGTCTCACGACCTTTCCAAAGCGAATTGCGGATTTTCCGCTCGATGCCGCTGGCGTGATAGATCCGCCCCATCTCGCGGCCCGACAAAACGATGCGCGCCGTGCGCGTCGTGCGGCATTTCTGATAGAGATCGAGCGCCTTGGGAATGTCGTTCTGATTGACGCGCAGCGCCTCGCCCAAAGTCACCGCATCCTCCAGCGCCATGCAGGCGCCCTGCGCCATATATTGCGTGGTCGGATGCGCGGCGTCCCCGAGCAGGGTGACGCGGCCGAAGGTCCATGTCTCGATCGGCTCCTTGTCGGCTGTCGCCCAACGCCGCCACGATTTCGGCAGGTCGATGAGTTGGCGCGCCTTCGGGCAAACTTCCTTGAAATAACTCTGCACTTCCTCCTTGGAGCCGTCGGTGACGCCCCACTCCTCGGGCTTGCGGGAATGGAAGGTGACGACGACGTTGTATTGCTCGCCGCCGCGCAGCGGATAGTGCACGAGATGGCATTTCGGGCCAGCCCAGAGCGAGGCCGCATTCCACTGGAGGTCCTTCGGGAAGTCCGCCTTGTCGATGACGGCGCGGTAGACGACGTGGCCGGTGATGCGCGGCGGGTCGTTGACATATTGGGCGCGCACGACCGATTTGCCGCCGTCTGCGGCGATCAGCCCGACGCCGCGATGGGCGACGCCGTTCTGATCCCACGCGATCACGCCCTTGTCGTCCTGCTCGATGCGTTCGATGCGCGTCGAGGTCTTGAATTCGATGCGGCCCGTCTCCTGCGCGCCTTCGAGCAACGAGGAATGAATGTCGACGCGGTGGATGACGGCATAGGGATTGTTGAAGCGCTTGCGAAACTCTTCGCCTGTCGGGATGCGGCCGACAAGCGCGCCGTCGATCGCGTCGTGCATGATCATCTCGTCGACATAGACTGCGCGGCCGCGAGCCTTTTCGCCGACGCCGAGCGCGTCGAACGCCGAAAAAGCGTTGGGGCCCAGCTGGATGCCGGCGCCGATTTCACCAATTTCGGGCGCCTGCTCGAGAACCGTAACCTCGAATCCCTGGCGCACCAGAGCAAGCGACGCCGCCAGCCCGCCGATGCCGCCGCCGACCACGATGAAGCGATTGTCCATGCTGGCGCTCATTCGTTCCTCCCAAACCGTCTTGTGCTGTTGAGCGCATAGGACCATATAATCTGTATACTGTCAATCAGTATTCGTTATAAATTCCACGCCGCCCGCGCTGGCGGCGGCGGCCGCCGCCTCCTGCATCGGGCAAGCCGTAAATTTCCTTCCCGTTAACTACTTTCTCAAGTGCGTGCGCTAAGGCTAAATTGAAGCGATTCGGGCGACGGGGCGGACGTCGCCGATCATGAGGCTCATTGCGGTCGGCTTGCCGCCGGCGCGCGCGTGCGCCTCGAAGGGGAAGACGATGGCGCGGCAGAGGCGATTGGGCGAAACGATGTTCGCTGGCCTCGCCAAACTCTCGGTGTCCGCCTCGACCTTCGCTCTGGTCGCCGCTGCGCCCGCGCTCGCCGCCGACGCCGCCCCCATGCAGGAACCCAACGTCGTCGGCGTGTCGCTCGTCGTCGGACTGGTCATCTTCTCAACGATCACCGCGCTGCTGCATCTGACCGGCCGCAAGCAATGGACGCAGCGCGAAAGCGCGCTCGTCGCCGAACTCGAATCCTCGCGTGCGAAACTCGAGCGCGCGCAGGTGTTTCTTTCCGCCGAGCCGCAAGTCATCGTCGCCTGGGGTTCGGCGACCAGCGAACCGGAGATCGAAGGCGAAATCGGCCTGGTCACGGACGCGCCCGTGCCGCGCCGCGTGCTCGGCTTCGGCGCCTGGCTCGAACCCGCGCTGGCGCAACGGCTGGACGATTGCGTCGAACGGCTGCGCGGCCGCGGCGAAGGCTTCCGCATGTCGCTGGTGACCCTGTCGGGCCGTCATCTGGAGGCGGAGGGGCGCGCGATCGCAGGGCGCGCCGTGCTGCGCATCCGGGACGTCTCGGGCGATCGCATGGAGCTTCTGTCGTTGCGACAGCGCCACGCGGATCTCGGCGCGCAGACCGACGCTCTGCGCGCCATGCTGGATTCGATCGCAGCGCCCGTGTGGATGCGCGACACGGACGGGCGCCTCGTCTGGGTCAACGCGGCTTACGCCCGCGCGGTCGAGGCGCGCGATTCGACCGAAGCGGTCGCAAAGGGCGTCGAGCTGCTCGACCGCGACGCCCGCGAGGCGAGCAAGCGCGCGCGCGAAATGGGCGGCACGTGGCGCGTGCGCCTTCCCGGCCTCGTCTCTGGCGAGCGGCATCTGCTCGATGTCGTCGAGACGCCGACCCGCACGGGGTCCGTCGGCTACGCGCAGGATCTCAACGAACTCGAGAGCGTGCGCGACAATCTCGAACAGCAGATGGAATCGCACGCGCGCACGCTCGATCAATTGCCGACCGCTGTGGCGATCTTCGACGGCAAGAAGCGTCTCGTATTCCACAACGCGGCCTACAGACAGCTTTGGAGCCTACCGCAGAGCTTCCTCGATCAGGGGCCGACGGATTCGGAAATTCTCGACCGGTTGCGCGCCGAACACCGGCTGCCCGAACAGGCCGATTTCCGCTCATGGAAGGCGAGCGTTCTATCGTCCTATCAGTCTCAGGAGACGCGCGAGCACCTGTGGTACGTGCCTGCGGGCCGTACATTTCGCGTCGTCTCCAATCCGGGTCCGCATGGCGGCGTGACATATCTGTACGACGACGTGACCGAGCGCTTCGAAATCCAGTCGCGCTTCAACGAAATGATGAGCGTCCAGAACGAAACGCTCGATACGCTGCAAGAAGGCGTCGCCGTGTTCGGCACGGACGGCAAGCTGAAACTGCACAACCCGTCTTTCACCCGCATGTGGCGGCTGCAGGACGAGCTTCTGGCCGATCGACCGCATTTCGACGCCATCGCGCAGCGCTGCACGCCGCTCTGCGCGGACAGCGACGGCTTTGCGCGCATCCGCGAGGTCGTGACCGGCCTGCACGAACAGCGCAGGGGCTATTCCTGCCGCATGTCGCGCTCGGACGGCGTCGTCCTCGACTGCGCCGCACAACCGCTGCCGGACGGCGCGACGCTGCTCACTTTCATCGACGTCACGGCGCAGGTGAGCGTCGAACGCGCGCTCACCGACCGCAACCAGGCGCTGATCGAAGCGGAAGATCTCCGCAACGATTTCGTGCATCACATTTCCTACGAGCTGAGATCGCCGCTGACCAACGTCATCGGGTTCATCCAGCTGCTCGACAACGAAAGCGTCGGCCCCCTCAATCCACGCCAACGCGAATACGTCGGCTTCGCAATGAAATCGTCGTCGGCGCTGCTCGCCATCATCAACGACATTCTCGATCTCGCGACCATCGACAAGGATGGCATGCAGCTCGAACTCGACGATGTCGACATCGCCGAAACCATGCGTTCGGCGGTCGCCGGCGTTCAGGACCGGCTGTCGGAAACCGGCATTCATCTGTCGATCGTGGCGCGCGACAACATCGGCTCGTTCCGCGCAGACGGCAAACGGCTGCGGCAAATCCTGTTCAACCTGCTCTCCAATGCGATCGGTTTTTCGGAGCCCGGCCAGACGGTCACGCTGGCGGCGTTGCGGCGCGAAGGCGAAATCGCCTTCAAGGTGAGCGACAACGGTCGGGGCATCCCGCCCGACGTTCTCGACAAGGTGTTCGACCGTTTCAAGAGCCACACCATCGGCACGCGCCATCGCGGCGTCGGCCTCGGCCTGTCGATCGTGAAGGCGCTGGTGGAGTTGCACGGCGGCGCGGTGCATATCGATTCCGCGCCGGGAGAAGGCACGGCGGTCACCTGCATCTTCCCGGCGCGCGGCGCTGACGCGCAGACCTCCGACGCGCCGCAATCCGACGCGCCACAGGACAACGACAACCAGCGGACGCCCGGATGAAAACGGTCCACGACATGACGGTCTGGCGGCTGGAGGTCGCAGACGAGGCCGGTACGCGCGCGCTGGCCGAAAAGGTCGCCGAGATGGTCGGCGCCGGCGATCTCGTCACGCTCTCCGGCGACCTCGGCGCAGGCAAGACGGCGTTCGCCCGCGCGCTGATCCGCAAACTGACCGACGACCCGCAGCTCGACGTGCCGAGCCCGACCTTCACGCTGATGCAGGTTTACGAGGGCGTCGATTTCCCGATCGTCCACGCCGATCTCTACAGAATCGGCGATCCCTCCGAACTCGGCGAACTCGGATGGGACGAAGCGACGGATCAGGCGCTCGTGCTCGTGGAATGGGCCGAACGCGCCGGCGGCGCCCTGCCCGCCGAGCGCCTCGACGTCCGTCTGACCATTCCGCCCGGCCACGACGAGGCGCGCGTCGTCGAACTGTCCGGCTATGGCGCCGTCGCCGCACGCGTGGCGCGCGCGAAAGGCGTGGATGAAATCCTCGAGACGTCCGGCTGGCGGGACGCGGCGCGCGAGTTCATGCTCGGCGACGCATCGACGCGCGCCTACGAACGGCTGCGCAAGCCCGACGGCGCGCGCGCGATCCTGATGATCTCGCCGCCGCGGCCGGACGGTCCGCCGGTGCGCTACGGCAAGCCTTACAGCGCGATCGCGAAACTCGCCGAAAACATCCGACCTTTCGTCGCCATCGACAGCGCATTGCGGGCCGAGGGACTGTCGGCGCCCGAAATCTACGCCGCCGACCTCGTCGGCGGTCTTGCGGTTCTGGAAGACCTCGGCGCAGACGGCGTCGTCGACGCGCAAGGCCCGATCCGCGAACGCTATGCGGAAGCCGCCGCAGCGCTCGCCCATCTCCACGCGCGGCCGCACTCCGATTCAATCACAATGAGCGATGGTTCGACCTATCGCATCCCGCCCTACGACCTCGACGCGCTGCTGATCGAGGTCGAGCTGCTGATCGACTGGTACGCGCCTCACATCGCCGGCGCCAATCTCTCATCGGGCCAACGCGCGTCCTTCGTCAATCTCTGGCGCCAGATCGCGATCGAGATCGCGACAGCGCCGCCGACCTGGACGCTGCGCGACTATCATTCGCCGAACCTGATCTGGCTGTCCGAACGCGAGGGAATCAAGCGGGTCGGGATTATCGACTTCCAGGATTGCGTGATGGGACACGCCGCTTATGACGTCGTCTCGTTGTTGCAGGATGCGCGCGTCACAGTGCCTGACGACATGGAGCTGCGACTGCTCGGCCACTACGCGCAATTGCGCCGCGCCAGCGCGCCAGACTTCGACATGGCGGCTTTCGCGCGCGCCTACGCCATTCTCGGCGCGCAGCGCGCCACGAAGATTCTCGGCATCTTCGCGCGACTCGACAAACGGGACCGCAAGCCGCAATACCTCGCGCACCTGCCGCGCGTGACGCGCTATCTCCGCAAGAATCTGGCGCATCCGGCGTTGACGACGTTGCGCGAGTGGCATCTCGCCAACCTGCCGCGTCTCATCGAGGACGCCTGAGTGACGTCTCAAGGCAACGATCGCGCGCCGCTTGATACGGCGATGGTCTTCGCCGCCGGTCTGGGCACGCGCATGCGGCCGATCACCGACCGCATTCCCAAGCCGCTCGTGCAGGTCGGCGGCCGCGCCATGCTCGACCACATGCTTGACCGGCTCGCCGACGCGGGCGTCGCGCGCGCGATTGTCAACGTCCATCACCTCGCCGGCCAGATCGAGGATCATCTGAAAGGGCGACGCAGGCCGCAGATCGTCATCTCGGACGAGCGCGCGAAGCTGCTCGATCAGGGCGGCGGCATCAAGAAAGTCTTGCCGCTGATCGACGGGCGCGACTTCTTCATCTGCAACACCGACGCAGTGTGGATCGAGGGGCCGGATTCCGCGCTCGAAGCGATGAAGAGGGCGTGGCGCCCGCAGGACATGGACATTCTCCTGCTCGTGGCGGCGACCGCCGACAGCGTCGGCGTCGACTGGCCCGGCGATTTCCACCTGCAGGCGGACGGCCGACTGGTCAAACGCGCCGAACAGGAGGTCGCCGCTTTCGTCTACGCTGGCGTCGGCATCGTCAAACCGGGACTGTTCGACGACGCAACAGACGATGTCTTCCGCCTCGCTCCCTATTTCTTCCGCGCCGCGCAGGCCGGCAGGCTCCACGGCGTGCGGCTCGGCGGGCGGTGGCTGCATGTGGGAACTCCGGAAGCCATTGCGGACGCTGAACGCGCCTTCGCGCGGCCGGACCTCTGACGATGGCGCGCCCGCGCCTGTTCACGATCGCGCCGGGCGCGCCATTTCTGCCGACTTTCGCCCGCGCGCTGCTTGCAGGCGATATCCTGCCCACCGTCTCGGCGGCGCGCGGCCCGCTGGCGCTCGCAGACACGACGATCTACGTGCCGACGCGGCGCGCGGCGCGCGCCCTGATTTCCCAACTCGCCGGTTTCGTCGATAGCGGCGCGGTCCTACTGCCCAAGATCAGACCGCTCGGCGCGGTGGACGAAGAGGCGGCCCTGTTCGCCGATCCGCTGGACGGCGCCTTCGCGTTCGACGGCGAACTGCCGGGAGCGATCAACGAAATCGAACGACGGTTGCTGCTTGCCGAACTCGTATCGGCCTGGTCGCGCGCGCTCGCCGGCGCGATCGTCGGCGCGGGCCGCGAGGGCGAACCGTCCGCGCCGCTGCTGGTCGGCGCGACGCCGGCCGACGCGCTGGCGCTGGCCGGCGATCTCGCGGGACTGATCGACGAATTCATCGTCGAAGGAGCGGACTGGTCGGCGGTTCGCTCGCTCGTCGCCGAGGAATACGATCGCTACTGGGCAATCTCCGTCGAATTTCTGAAGATCGCATTCGAACGCTGGCCGGCGATCCTCGCCGAGCGCAAGCTGCTCGACGCAGCCGACCGGCGCGCGCGCCTCATCGAACGCGAAATCGCTCGTCTGAACGCAGGCGTGAACGAACCGACCATCGTGCTCGGCTCGACCGGCACCAATCGCGCGACGGCGCGCCTGATCGGCGCCATCGCGCGGCTGCCGGCGGGGGCCGTGGTTCTGCCGGGCCTCGACCTGACGGCGCCCGAGAATGACTGGCGCGCCGTCGCCGGACGCGAGGCGTCGAAGCAGATCCTGTTCAATCATCCGCAGGCGGCGCTCGCGCGGCTGCTGAATACGATCGGCGCGGATCGTTCCGACGTGCGGCCGCTCTGCTCGCCGGTGGACGCGCTGGAGCAGCGGCGCCTGTTCGTGGCGCAGGCGCTCGCCCCGAGCGAGGGAACGCCCGCCTGGCGTTCGTTTGTCGCCACGCACGGCGCGATGATCGAGCCGGCGTTGCGCGACGTGGCGCTGATCGAAGCGGCCGACGAGCGCGAAGAAGCGCTGGCGATTGCGATACGCTTGCGCGCCGCGCTGGAGACGCCGGGTGCGACGGCCGCGCTGATTACGCCCGACCGCGCCATTGCGCGCCGCGTTCGCGCGGAATTCGCGCGCTGGCGGCTGGAAGTCGACGATTCCGGCGGCGAACCCCTCGGCGGAACGCCGGCCGGCGCCTTTGCGCGCGCCGCGCTGACAGCCGCAAGCGAGAAGAGCGACGTTGCGCTCGCCGCGTTGCTCGCCGATCCCACTCTCGCCCCCGCGCAAGCGCGCGACCGCGCCGCTGCGCTGGCGCGCATGTTTGAGATCGGCGTCCTGCGCGCAACCCCGCACGACGCTGATTGGGCGCGGCGGATCGCTTCGGCGCGCATTGCAGCGCGCGACAGGCGCGCCCATCCGGCGGTTCGGCGGATCGGCGACGCCGAATGGAGCGAACTGCGCGAATTCATCACCGCGGTCGAGGCCGCTCTCGCGCCGTTGTACGAGACGGCCGCGCGCCGTCCCGTCGCGACCTGGATACGCCTGCACCAGACGTGCCTCGCGGCGCTCGCGGCGCAGGCGGCCCCGCGCGGCGGCGACGACGCTCTGGCGCTCGAACGGCTGTTCGCGGAGGTCGGCGCGGCTGTCGTCGAGAACGAGCGCGGGTTCGAAATCGATCTGTCCGATTATCGCGCGCTGTTCGACACGCTGACGTCGCGCGCAAGCGTGCGCGGGCCGCAACGGAGCCACCCGCGTCTGAAGATCCTGGGCCTCCTGGAAGCGCGACTGCTCGATGTCGACGTAGTGGTTCTCGCGGGCCTCGATGAAACGATCTGGCCGCCTCAAACCAGAACCGACGCGTTCCTCAATCGCCCGATGCGCGCGCAGCTCGGGCTCACGCCGCCGGAGCGCCGCATCGGGCAAAGCGCGCACGATCTGACCATGGCGATGGGCGCGCCCTGCGTGACGCTGGCGCGCGCGCTGAAACGCGACCGCGCGCCGACCGTGCCCTCGCGCTTCCTGCAACGCATGGAGGCCCTGGCCGGCGACGTCTGGAAAAAGGTCCGCGAGCGCGGCGACGCCTGGGTCGCTCTGGCGCGCGAAATCGATCGACCCTCGGCGTCCGTCAGCCTCGCCAGGCCGAACCCCGCCCCGCCGCTCGACCTGCGCCCGACAGCGCTGAGCGTAACCCGGATCGAGACGCTCAGGCGCGATCCCTACGCGATCTTCGCCGAACGCATTCTCGAGCTGCAACCGCTCGAGGCGCTCGACGCCGTCGTGGGCGCAGCCGAACAGGGCACCGCGATCCATGCCGCCCTGTACGAAATCGCCCGCCGGTGGCCGCAAGGCGCATTGCCGCCCGACGCGCGCGACATCGTGGTCGCGGCGGCGCGCGAACAATTGGCGGAGTTCTTCGCCGACCCATCGTGGCGCGCCTTCCGCTGGCCGGGGCTTCTCGCCGGGGTCGACTTCGCGCTCGACTACGACGCGCGGCGACGCGCGGCGCTTGCGCGCGTGCACGGCGAAGCGAAGGGACAGGTCGATCTGGAGCTGCGGGACGGCAGCGTATTCCGCCTGAGCGCGGTTGCGGATCGCATCGAGATCGATCTTCAGGGCCGCGCGCGGATCGTCGATTACAAGACCGGCGCGCCGCCGACAGCAGCGCAAGCCAGAGTCGGGTTCGCGTCCCAGCTGACGCTCGAAGCCGAGATGGTGCGTCGCGGAGGTTTCAAAGAGGTCGGAGACTTCGAGCCGGAGTCCGGGCTCTATCTCAAGATCGGCGGACGCGGCGGCGGCAAGATCGTCGACATCGCGCCCAAGGACGTCTCGTTCGATCAACTCGCCGGAGAACATTGGGACGAACTGGCGAAGATGCTTTCGTCCTACCGCGATCCGGCGCGCGGCTACGCCTCACGTCCCTTTGCGCAATACGCTTCGCGGTACGGAGACTACGACCATCTGGCGCGGGTCAAGGAATGGTCGGCCACAGGCGGCGCGCAGGAGGGCGAGGCGTGAGATACGCCATTCCCGCGCGCACGCAGGAGCAGCAGAAGCTGGCGTCCGATCCGCGCCTTTCGGCCTGGGTGTCGGCGCACGCCGGCTCGGGCAAGACGCATGTTCTCGCACAGCGCGTCGTCCGCCTCCTGCTCGACGGCGTCGATCCTTCGCGACTCATCTGCCTGACTTTCACCAAGGCGGCGGCCGCCAACATGTCGCAGCGCGTCTTCGGCGTTCTGGCCGGATGGACGCTGATGGACGACCATGCATTGCGCGCCTCGATCCGCGCGACGGGCGCCGACCCGCCATCCGATCTCGACATCGCGCGCCGGTTGTTCGCCGACGCCGTCGATACGCCGGGCGGACTCAAGATTCAAACGATTCACGCCTTCTGCGAACGCGTGCTGCACCTGTTCCCGTTCGAGGCCAACGCGCCCGCCGATTTTCGGGTCGTCGACGAACTCGAGCGCAGCGAACTGCTGCAACTCGCCCGACGGCGCGCGCTGGAGGCGGCCGATTACGATCCGCTTTTGCGCGCGGCGCTCGCACGGGTCGCGCAGGAGACCTGGGACGGCGGCTTCGAACGGACGGTCGACGCGACCCTTGCGCGGCGCGATCTCGTACGAGAGCGCGAAGCGACCATCGCGCGATTGCCCGAAGCGCTGGGGCTCGCGTCCGACGAGGACGAAGCCTCGATCGCGCGCGCAATGATCGACGACGGGATCGCCTGGACCGAATGGACCTCCATCGCCGACATATTGGCGGAGGGAACCAAGACCGACCGCGAGCGTGCGTCTCAACTTCGACGCGCCGCGTCTCTCGCGCCAGACCCGGCCTGCCTGGACGATTATCTCGCGCTGTTCTTCACGCAGAAGGAAGAGTTGCGCGCAAGCGTGGCGACCAAGACGATCGAGAAGCTGAGCCCCGGCCTGCCGGCGCGTCTGCTCGCCGAGGGCGCTCGCCTTTCTGCGCTGCGCGACAAGATGCGCGCGGCGGAAGCCTGTGCGCGCAGCGCCGCTCTGCTGAGGCTGGCGGCGGCGTGTCTCGATCAATACGAGGCGCTGAAACGCGCACGCGGACTGCTTGACTTCGATGATCTGATCGCGCGGACGCGCGCGCTGCTCGCGCGCGACGGCGCAGCCGACTGGGCGCTGTACAAACTCGACGGCGGCGTCGACCACATCCTCGTCGACGAAGCGCAGGACACGAGCGAAGCCCAATGGGATATTCTGCAGGCGCTGGCGCGGGAATTCACCGTCGGCGCGGGCGCGAGTCCGCGCTTGCGCACGTTTTTCGCTGTCGGCGACGAGAAGCAGTCGATCTTCTCCTTTCAGGGCGCGGCGCCGGCCGCATTCGGCCGCATGAGCCGGACATTCGAGAAGCGCGCGCGCGACGCCGAACAGCAATTCGCCCCAGTCGCGCTCGACCTGTCCTTCCGTTCGGCGCCGAGAATCCTGGAGGCCGTCGATCTCGTCTTCGCGCGGGAGGAGGCGCTGCGCGGCCTGACCGTGCAACCGGACGCGCCGCCGCATCATTACGCGCTGAAGCAGGACGTCGCAGGCCTCGTCGAAATCTGGTCGCCGATCGCTGGCGAAAAGGCGTCCGACCCGGAAAGCTGGGTCCTGCCGGTCGACCTGCCCCGCGAAAGCGATCCGCCGGTCGAACTCGCGCGCGCGATTGCGCGCAAGATCGCCGGTTTCGTGGCGACCGGCTCGCGCGAGCGCGTCGTCGACTCCGCGTCGGGCGCGCTGCGTCCGATCCGGCCCGGCGACGTCATGATTCTCGTGCGCCGGCGCGATGCGTTCTTCGAGGCGATGGTGCGCGCGCTGAAGGATGCGCGCGTACCCGTGGCCGGCGCCGACCGGCTCGACGTGGGCCAACATATCGCCGTCATGGACCTGCTCGCGGCCGCCCGCGCTGCGCTGGCGCCCGATGACGACCTCTCGCTCGCCTGCGCGCTCAAGTCGCCGCTGTGCGGCCTGACCGACGACGATCTGGTCGCGATCGCCCCACGCAGGGTCGGCTCTTTGTCGGAAGCTCTGGCCGCATCGACCGATCCGCATTTGCGGACGGCCGCCGCGCAGGTCGAGGGATGGCGACGCGCCGCCGCCGCCAAGCCGTTCGACTTCTTCAGCCGCCTTCTCGGGCCGGATCAGGGGCGACGCGCGTTCGTCGCACGGCTCGGTCCGGAGGCCGGCGACGCCATCGACGAATTCATGGCGCTGGCGCTGGAGCACGAGCGACGCGAGGCGCCCTCGCTCCTCGCCTTCGTCCACGAGCTCGAAACGATATCGCTGACCGTCAAGCGCGACCTCGAATCGTCCGGCGACCTGGTGCGCGTCATGACCGCGCATGCGGCCAAAGGACTCGAAGCCAAGATCGTCTTTCTGCCGGACACCTGCTCGACGCCGACCGGCTCGCATGATCCCTCGCTGTTCGAAATCGCGACGCGCCTGGGGCCGGCGCTGGTCTGGTCCGAACGCAAGGCCGACGATCCGCCGGCTGTCGCCACGCGCCGCGCCGCCGTTCGCTCAGAAGCGGACGACGAATACCGACGCCTTCTCTATGTCGCGATGACGCGCGCCGAAGAGCGGCTTTACATCGCGGGGCATCACGGCAAGACCGGACCGAAAGAGGGATGCTGGCGCAATCTTGTCGTCGCCGCCTTGCGCGGTCATTGCATCGCTGCGGAGGATCCTCACGCGCCCGGCGGCGAAGTCCTGCGCTTCGGCGCGCCGAACCTCGGCGACGAGGCCGCCCGCAAGGTCGACGCCGCGCCGGTCGCCCTGCCGGACTGGATCGCGCGCGACGCGCCAATCGAAATCGAGCCCGCGCCGCCGATCCGGCCAGCGAACGCTCTCGCCGGCGCCGACGCGTTCGATCCAACGGAGCGTCAGCCGACAGATGCGACGGAGGCGATCAATCGGGGTCTGCTCGTCCACCGGCTGCTGCAGAGCCTGCCAGAACTCGCGGCTAGCGCACGCAGCGCGGCCGCGCGGCGGTTTCTGCGCGCGCAGGCGCCCGATCTGGCGGATGGCGCCGCCGAGGCGCTCGTCGACGAAGTCCTGCGCGTCCTCGATGCGCCTGAGTGCGCGCCGCTGTTCGGCGCCTCGGCCCGCGCGGAGGTCGCCGTCGCCGCCCGGATCGCGAGACGCGACCGCGCCCCTCTCGACATCGCCGGCCGCATCGACCGTCTCGCGGAGACCAAGGACGAAATCTGGATCGCGGATTTCAAGACGGGCGCGGAGCCCGAGAGCGTTCCTGCCGCCTATGTCGCGCAACTCGCGCTGTACCGCGCCGCGGTTGCGCAAATCTACCCGGACAGGGGCGTCCGGGCGTTCGTTCTATGGACGGCGACGACGCGCCTTTGCGAAATCGACGCAAGCGCGATGGAGCGCGCGCTCGCGTCGATCTAGATCGTGACCTGCGCGCCGAGTTCGACCACTCGATCCGAGGGGATCGAGAAGAAGTCCGTCGCGTTCGCCGCCTGTTTCGACAGGCCGATATAGAGTCGGTCCTGCCAGGCAGGCATGCCTGATGTCGGGCTGGCCTTGAGCGTACGCCGTCCGAGGAAGAACGACGTCGTCATGATGTCGAACTTGTAGCCGGCCTTCCGCAGCATCGCCATCGCGAGCGGAATGCGCGGGCTTTCCATGAAGCCGAAGTGCAGCGTCACGCGCATGAAATCGTCGGAGAGCTTTTCGATTTCGTAGCGCTTTTCGTCAGCGACTCGCGGCATATCCTCGGTCAAGATGTTCATGAGCACGACGCGTTCATGCACGACCTTATTGTGTTTGAGATTGTGCATGAGCGCCGACGGCGCGACCGCGGGATTAGCCGTCAGAAACACGGCCGTGCCCGGAACGCGCGTCGGCTTGGACTTCGTGAGCATCCGCAGGAGGTCGGTCGTCGGGATCGAATCGCGATCGGTCTTCTGGTTGAGCAGCTTGGTGCCGCGCACCCATGTCCACATCGTCACCATGGCGGCGGCGCCAAGGGTCAGCGGCACCCAGCCGCCGTCGAGAACCTTGATCAGGTTCGCCGTCAGGAAGGACAGGTCGATCGCGAGGAAGAAGCCGATGAAGAGGCTCGCCGCCCACAGCGGCCAGCGCCATTGTTTCCAGACCACGACGAAAGCGAGCGAGGTCGTCACCACCATCGTGCCTGTCACAGCGATGCCGTAGGCGTTGGCGAGCGCGTCCGACGACTTGAAGATGACGACGAGCGCGAGCACGCCGATCAGCAGCAGGCGATTGACGCGCGGCACGAAAATCTGGCCCTCGAGCGTCTCGGAGGTGTGATTGATGACGAGGCGCGGCAGCAGACCAAGCTGAATCGCCTGCCGGACGATCGAATAGGCGCCGGTGATGACCGCCTGGCTCGCGATGATGGTCGCGACCGTCGACAATATGATCAACGGGATCACCGCCCATTGCGGCGCAAGCTGGAAGAACGGGCTGAAGTCCGGGCTCTGAACGACGCTCAGGTCATGCAGGACGAACGCGCCCTGGCCGTAATAGTTCAGCAGCAGGGCCGGCAACACGAAACAAACCCAGGCGAACTGGATCGGCTTGCGACCGAAATGGCCCATGTCGGCGTAGAGCGCTTCGGCGCCGGTGACGGCGAGAAAGACGAGACCGAGCGTCGTGAACCCGTGCCAGCCGTGCGAGAAGAGGAAAACGACTCCCGGGATCGGATTGAGCGCAGAAAGAATTTCCGGCGCATCCCAGATGTGGAGCGCGCCGAGCAACCCGATGACGCCGAAGAACACCACCATGATCGGACCGAAGAAGGCCGCAACCCTGGCGGTGCCGTAGCTCTGCACGATGAAGAGCGTGAAGAGGATCACGACCGTGATCATCAGCACGTAGGGCGTAAAGTCGAAATATTGCTGGACCGCCGGCAGCTTGAGGCCTTCGATCGCGGACAACACCGAAATCGCCGGGGTGATGATCGCGTCGCCGGAAAACAGCGCCGCGCCCGCGACGCCCATGAGGAAGACGAACTGCGTGCGTTTGCCGAGCGCATGCTGGGCGAGCGCCATCAGCGCGAGCGTTCCGCCCTCGCCGCGGTTGTCGGCGCGCATGAGGAAGAGGACATATTTGACAGTGACCGTGAAGATCAGCGCCCAGGTCAACAGCGAAACGACGCCGATCACTTCCTCGGCCGTGGCGCCGGCGGTCTTGGCGTGCTCCAGCGAAGACTTGAGCGCGTAGAGCGGGCTCGTGCCGATATCGCCGTAAACGACGCCCAGCGATCCGAGAACCATTGGCCAGAATGCATGGCTGTGGCCGTCGTGCGCGTCGTGTCCATAGGTCATTTTCGCGTCGGCAGTTGGACCGCCCGGCGTCTGCGGGGCGGTCGCGGCGGAACTATCGCCGGTCTGTCCGTCTTGCGTCATTCGCGCGCTCAGGGGAGAAGCCCCTCCTCCGGTTGCAGCCGGCGGGCGCGGGGGTATACGCCGTTTCCAAATCACAGAAAAGCCCCATTGAGAAAATTCGCGGCAAAGCCGGCGCCGTCGGCGCCGTTCGCAGTCCCCGCGCCGGCGTTGCCCGACCGTCGCCTTCCTGACAGAACAACGCGATGCGCCAATTCGACACCCAACTTCCAATCGACGACGCGCTGGACCGGATACGCGCAAGCCTGAACGAGCGGACCAACCTCGCGCTGGTCGCGCCGCCCGGCGCCGGCAAGACGACGCGCGTTCCACTCGCGCTGATCGATGAAGACTGGGCGGCCGGCAAACAGATCGTTCTGCTCGAACCGCGCCGGCTGGCGGCGCGCGCCGCAGCGCAGCGCATGGCCGACACGCTCGGCGAAGACGTCGGCGAAACGATCGGCCTGCGAATTCGCATGGAATCCCGCGCCTCCGCGCGTACGCGCATTCTCGTCGTCACGGAGGGCGTGTTCACGCGCATGATCCTCGACGACCCGATGCTCGATCGGATCGCCGCCGTCCTGTTCGACGAATTTCACGAACGCTCGCTCGACGCCGATCTCGGACTGGCCCTCGCTCTCGACGCGCAGGCCGGTTTGCGCGAGGACCTGCGGCTCGTCGCCATGTCGGCGACGCTCGACGGCGCGCGCGTCGCTGGCCTCATGCACGACGCGCCGATCGTCGAAAGCGAGGGCCGCGCCTATCCGGTCGAGACGATCTATCTGGGACGTAATCCGGCGGAGCGGATCGAACCTGCCGTCGAGCGCGCGATCTTTCGCGCTCTCGACGGGGAGAAAGGCTCGATTCTGGTGTTCCTGCCCGGCCAGGGCGAGATCGAACGGGTCGCGCGCGATCTCGCCGATCACATTCGCGATCCAGGCGTCATGATCGCGCCGCTCTATGGCGCGCTCGACCGACGCGAACAGGATCGCGCCGTGTCCCCGGCCAGGGCGGGAACCCGAAAGATCGTGCTCGCGACGTCGGTCGCGGAGACCTCGTTGACCATCGAAGGCGTCCGCGTCGTCATCGACAGCGGGCTCGCCCGCGTCCCGGCGTTCGAGCCGGACATCGGGCTGACGCGGCTCGAGACCGTGCGAGCCGCGCGCGCCTCGGTCGATCAGCGGCGCGGCCGCGCAGGCCGCACGGAGCCGGGCGTCTGCTATCGCCTCTGGGAGGAGGCCGCGACCGGCGCTTTGCCCGCCTTCGCCCAACCGGAAATCCTGAGCGCCGATCTCTCCGGCCTTGTTCTCGATCTCGCCTCGTGGGGCGTGCGCGACAGGACGGCGCTGGCCTTTCTCGACCCGCCGCCGGCCGTCGCCTGGAGCGAGGCTGTGAAACTGTTGCAATCGCTCGGCGCTCTCGACATCGATGGCGCGATCGCCGACGAAGGCCGGGCGATCCGCAATCTTCCCTTGCCGCCGCGCCTCGCGCGCATGGTCGTGGACGCGGCCCGCAATGGCGCCGGCGAGGCGGCCGCCGAAGTCGCCGTTCTGTTGTCCGAGCGCGGGCTCGGCGGGAACGCCGTCGATCTGGAAGATCGACTCGACCGATTCCGGCGCGAGAAATCGCCTCGCGCCAACGCGGCGCGCGGCATGGCGCGCGGCTGGGCGCGCGCGGCGGGCGGGGCCAAGCGCGCCGCTGCGGACCTATCGGCCGGCGCGCTCGTCGCGCTGGCCTTTCCCGAGCGGGTGGCGCAACGGCGCGGCGCGCCGGGCGCATTCCTGATGGCCAATGGCCGCGCCGCCTCCGTCGAGCCGCACGACCGGTTGGCGCAGGCGGATTTTCTCGCCGTCGCCGAAGCGACCGGCAAAGCGGCGCAAGCGCGCATTCTCGCCGCAGCGCCGCTGACGCTCGCCGAAATCGAAGCGGATTTCGCCGACCGGATCGAGGCGCGGCGCGAAATCACATTCGACAAGACGAGCGCTGCGCTGCGCGCGCGCGAGACCCGAAAGCTCGGGGCGCTGACGCTCGAGGCGCGCAACCTTGCGGTCGCGCCAGGCGCAGAGACGGCGAAGGCGCTGGCCGACGGACTCGCCGGACTCGGCATCGAACGACTGCCGTGGAGCAAGGCGCAGCTGCAACTGCGCGCGCGCGTGGAATTTCTGCGCCGCGCCGAGGGAGCGGAGTGGCCTGACATGAGCGACACGGCGCTCGCCGCGACAGCCGGCGACTGGCTGGCGCCGTTCCTCGAAAGCGCGCGCGGGCTTTCGGACGTCACGGCGGAGACGCTCGCCGCCGCGCTCGACGCGCTGTTGCCCTGGGAGCTGCGGCGGCGGCTCGACATGGAGGCGCCGACGCATTTTGCGACGCCGGCGGGCTCGCAGATCGCCGTCGACTACGAAGCCGAGGGCGGGCCGGCGATCCACGTCCGCGTGCAGGAGCTTTATGGCCTGAAGGAACATCCGACCTTGGCCGGCGGTCGCGTGAAGCCTGTGTTCCACCTGCTCTCGCCCGCGCATCGGCCAATCCAGACGACCGGCGACCTGCCGCGCTTCTGGGCCGGCGCCTGGACCGACGTGAAGAAAGACATGAAAGGCCGCTACCCCCGCCACGTCTGGCCGGACGATCCGGCCGCCGCCGCGCCGACGACGCGCGCCAAGCCGCGCGGGACGTGACGCCGGGAACCATCCCGGCCCGTTTTGGTCCCGCCGGCCGCCTTGCTATAAGCGCCCGGCGCGACGCGCCGCGTTCTCCTCCAGCCAGAAGCGACCGATATCAGATGTATCCCAAGCCCCAGCCGTTTCTGAAGACGAACACCTATGAATACGAATCCGCGCCGATGGTGAAGCCGACCGGCTTTCGCGAGTACGATGCGCGCTGGCTGTTCGAGAAGGAAATCAACCTGATGGGCGTGCAGGCGCTGGGGCTCGGCCTCGGGACGCTGCTGCACGAGATGGGCGTGGCGCCGCAGATCGCGATCGGACACGACTTCCGCTCCTATTCCGCTTCCATCAAATATGCGCTGGCGACCGGCCTGATGGCCGCGGGCGTCAAGGTGCAGGACATCGGGCTCGCGCTGTCGCCCATGGCCTATTTCGCGCAATTCGCGCTCGACGTTCCGGCGGTGGCGATGGTGACGGCCTCCCACAACGACAACGGCTGGACCGGCGTGAAGATGGGCGCGCAGCGTCCCGTCACCTTCGGCCCCGACGAGATGGGCGCCCTGCGCGACATCGTGCTCGGCGGCAAATTCCGCTACGCCGATGGCGGCGGCTATCATTTCGTCGAGAACTTCCCTCAGGTCTACATCGACGACCTCTGCGACCGCCCGAAGATCAAGCGCAAGCTCAAGGTCGTGGCGGCCTGCGGCAACGGCACCGCCGGCGCCTTCGCGCCCGCCATGCTGGAGCGCCTCGGCGTCGAGGTGATCCCGATGGACACGGAACTCGACTGGAATTTCCCGCACTACAACCCGAACCCCGAAGACCTCGAGATGCTGCACGCCATGGCGGCGAAGGTGCGCGAGACCGGCGCCGACGTCGGCCTCGGTTTCGACGGCGACGGCGACCGCTGCGGCGTCGTCGACAACAACGGCGAGGAAATCTTCGCCGACAAGATCGGGGTGATGCTCGCCCGCGACCTGTCGAAGCTCTATCCGAATTCCACATTCGTGGTCGACGTGAAATCGACCGGCCTGTTCGCCACCGATCCCGGCCTCGCCGCGAATGGCGCGAAGACCGACTACTGGAAGACCGGCCATTCCTATATCAAGCGCCGCGTCACCGATCTCAAGGCGCTCGCGGGTTTCGAGAAGTCCGGCCACTTCTTCTTCAACGCGCCGGTCGGACGCGGCTACGACGACGGCCTGCTGACCGCGATCCATGTGCTGGAGATGCTCGACCGCAATCCGGCTAAATCGATGGCCGATCTCTATGCCGATCTCCCCAAGACCTGGGGCTCGCCGACCATGTCGCCGCATTGCGACGACGAGAAGAAGTACGGCGTCGTCGACCGCGTCATCGCGCGCTTTCAGGACATGCAGGCCAAGGGCGAGAAAGTGATCGGCCAGGCGATCCGCGATCTCGTCACCGTCAACGGCGTGCGCGTGACAGTGGAAGACGGAACCTGGGGCCTGGTGCGCGCCTCCTCGAACAAACCGGAGCTGGTGGTCGTGGTCGAGAGCCCGACGTCGGAATCCAACATGCGCGCCATGTTCAAGGCGGTCGACGATGTGCTGCGCGAAGATCCGGAAGTCGGCGCCTACAACCAGACGATCTGACGGATAATGAGAAAACGCCGGCGGAGCGGGAAGCTCACGCCGGCGAACTCACGGTCGACCGCTGAATCAGGTCACGGATTTGACGGATCGTTCTGCGAGCAGAGCGTCGCGCTGGCCGACAGGCTCGAACCGACGATCGGCAGGCCGGTTCGCGACCAGAACGCCTGCGACCATCCGCTGTTGATCGTCGTCAGGTTCGACCAGTTGAACACCTTGAAGGTGAAGCCCGGCGTATAGGTGTAGACCACGTCGGCGACGATCAGATATCCCGTCGGCGCGCCCGAGGTCGTGTATTCCGGCGCAAGGCTGCTCTGATAGCCGGTCGTCGTCAGGCTCACGTCCGCCGCCTTCAGGGGATAGGTGCTGCCGTTCGTCAGCGTCGGGCTGCCGGGCGGCGTGAAGCTCGAATTGCCGCCGTTGCAGGGGCGCGCCACGCCGCCGTTGTTGATCACCGACCATTTCGTGAAGGCCCACAGCTTGCTGGAGCTGTCCTTCACCACGTCGATGCGCGACAGAGTCATCTTCAAGGTGGTCGTCGTATAGGGCGCCATGATCGCGCGCGCCGCCGAGAAAAAGTTCGTCATGTCCGTGTCGGTCACGGTCGGATTGCCGGTCGAGGACGATTGACGAGAGGCGATGTCGGCCAGCGCGCGCGCGACGAGCGCGACCTTGCGCGTGGCCATATAGGCCTTGGTGGTCACGACGGTCGACAAGTATAGTCCGAGCATGACCGGCAGAATGATGGCGAATTCGACGGCGGCCACGCCGCGGTCGTCGCGCAATTGCGCAAACCAGCGCCGATTGCGGCCAGGCTCAGGCGAAGCGGACGAAGCGTCGGTCTGACGTTCGGTCATCAGTAGTTCTCCGACTTGAACACCGTCGTCGCCATGACCGTGACGGTGTTGTTGGCGAAGCCGCTGAAGCGGTTGAAATACAGCTTGTAGGGATAGCAGACGCGCACGACGAAGACCTGACCGGAGGAGCCCGGCGCGAAGGACGCCGTCTGGCTGCCGCCGCAGATCGTGTTGGTCGTGTCGAAATTGTTGGTGAAGTCCGTCGCCGAGCGAACGTCCACCTTGACGTTGGCGCAGGAGAAATTGCTCCAGAGTTTCGAGCAGACGAGATTGGTGAAGGTCGTCAGCTGTTGCGCGTTCGTCTGGCCGTTCGTCTGGATCTGCCCCGTCAGAAGCTGGCGCGAGGCTTCGTAGGTCGCGTTTTCGAGATTGCTCTGGCTGAACAGCAGAAAGGCCGACTCGAAGATCGCGCACAGAATCATGAAAAACGGGATGGACACGATCCCGAATTCGACAGCGGTCGCGCCGCCCGCGTCGGCTGCAAAAGCGCGGCTGCGAATCCGGAACGATCGCATCGGCCGCAAAGCAAGCCGCTTCAATCTGCTGACAAGCATCGATGCACTCTCTCGCCGCGCGCGCTGGCGCGCCTTGGTCCAGAGAGCCCGAAATTGATTAAGATACAGTGCAGACGAGCGGTAAACGGCTAACCGAGGCGGCAGAGGCCGCGGGCTGTGGCTATTTGCCGCCCGAGAGGGCTGCGCCGGTGCGCATCTTAACGTTCGCGATGCCGTCGTTCATGAATTTCGCGTCGTCGCCGAGCGCCACGGTGGGGGCGCAGCGCGGATTGCACGAATAGGATTCCTGAGCGGTTCCGCGCATGACGACCAGGGACTGCGCGCCCGGCGTGACCTTGATGGTCGCCTCGTCAATCGCGTTGCCTGACGCGTCCAGCGAAATCAGATTGGTCGTGCCGAAGCTGCGGCCGGTGACCACCATCGAGCCGTTGTTCTTGAGCATCGTCACGTCGGCGACCAGGGGATTGCCGATGATCAATGTCTGGGTGCCCGTCGGAACCTTGACGATGCGCGCACGGTCGAGAGTCACGACGATCGAATTGGCTTCGGCGGCTTGCGCAGCGGCGACGCCGATCAGCGCCCATGCGGCGATCGCCGCAATCGTGTGCGTCAGCGCCAATACAGACTTCGACATACCCAGAGCTCCGCGCGTCTCGCCAGCGACCAAAAAACAGCACGGAAAGGTGAATGAACTCTAAAGCGCGGCCTTCCGCCCGACCTGGAGTCTTTCGGCGTCGATTGGCGGGCGGTTGCGCTGCGTCAATGTCAAACGAATGCGTTTCGCACGCCTTAACCAAGCCTTCGAGAACCCGCCAAACGGCGTTTGGTCGCAGACGGATTAATAGTCTCGCAAGGGTCGCCCGCTATAACCGGGCCATTCCAGCGATGAGCCAATCCGAGCGCTGGAACCAATATTGGAGCCTACAATGAAGTCGGTTTTCTCGCGTTTCCTGAAGGATGAGTCCGGCGCCACCGCCATCGAGTACAGCCTCATCGCCGCCCTCATCGGCGTCGCCGTCATCTCGGCGGTCAAGATGCTCGGCACGAATCTGTCGGCCAAGTTCGCCGGCATCTCGAACAATCTGACCTAATACCGTCCTCCGCAAGGAAGACATGTGAGCGGCCCCGGTCCCCTGGGGCCGCTTTCTTTTTGCGCGCGCTTCTTTCGTTAACGAAGAGTCAACGCAGCGCACATAGACAGATAGAACCGCGACGCCGTCCGGAGTTTGCACGATGCTCGATTTCGCCGTTCTCGCAGTTTTCCCCGGTATCATGGTTTTCGCGGCGATATCCGATCTTCTGACGATGAAGATTCCCAATCTCGCTTCGGCTGTCCTCGTCGCGGGGTTTTTCGCGCTCGCGCTCGCGACCGGCATGCCCGGCGCGACGATCGGCTGGCACGTTCTCGCCGGGCTTCTGACTCTCGTCGCCTGCTTCGTCCTGTTCAACATCGGCTGGATCGGCGGCGGCGACGCCAAGCTGGCCGCTGCGACTTCGCTGTGGCTCGGATTCGGGCTTCTGCCCAATTACGGACTGTTCGCCTCGGTGTTCGGCGGGCTGCTGACGATCGCGGTTCTGCAATTCCGCCGCATCAAGGACGCCGGTCTGTTCAAGAGCGTCTGGGTTAACCGTCTGCGCGACCAGAAGGTCGGCGTGCCCTACGGCATCGCGCTCGCCGCAGCCGGGCTGGTGGTCTATCCCGACACCGCTATCTGGATGGCCGCAAAGGCGTTTTGAACTCGCGGCCGCGGCAGGCCGCGACCCCTGTCCGTCGTCGATCAGATGGCATTGGACAGATTCGATTAACCTTAATTTGACGTTTCGCTGATCAAATCCGGACAACGACATGTGTCGACGTTTCGGGTTCGGTCATTATGAAGAAAGCTCAAATCGCGGTTCTCGGCGTTGCGCTCGCAGCAGGCATCGCCGCCTACGCATTGATGCCGGGCCAGCAGGCGCCTCAGGTGCAGGTCGTCCAACCGGCCGCCCCTGTCATCGACAACGACGATGTTCTCGTCGCCTCCGCCCAGCTCGATTACGGCACGACGCTCGGCGACACCTCCATACGCTGGCAGGCCTGGCCGAAGAGCAGCCCGATCGTGGGCGTCATCCGCAAGAGCGCGGAGCCCAACGCCATTCAGGACCTCAAGGGGTCGGTCGTCCGCGGCCAGTTCATGGCCGACGAACCGATCCGCAAGGAACGTCTTGTGAAGGGTCCGACCGCAGGCCTCATGTCGACGCTCGTTTCGCCGGGCAAACGAGCCGTCGCCATCAACATCGACTCGAGCGGCGCGACGTCGGCGGGCGGTTTCGTGCTGCCGAACGACCACGTCGACATTCTTCGCACCTATCGCGACGAAGACGCGGCCAAGGCCGGCCAGGCCGACGCATTCGTCACCGAAACGCTGCTGCGCAACATCAAGGTTCTGGCGATCGGTCCGAACGTGCAGACCGAGAACGGCAAGTCCGTGATCGTCGGCTCGAACGCCACGCTGGAGCTCGATCCGAAGCAGACCGAGACCGTGACGCTCGCCCAGCGCACCGGCCAGCTCTCCCTCGCCCTGCGCAGCCTGACCGATGCGGTGGCCGACAACAAGATCGAAGAGCCTCAAGCCGACGCGAAGGCCGACGACAGGTCTCTCACAATCGTCCGTTACGGCGTCGCGACCAGCGCGAGGCCGAAATGACGCTCGAAGACAAACGCGCGGTGTCCAATTCCTGCAAGGCCGGAAAGAACGTCATGGTCGCAATTTCGCAGCGTATCGCTTCGGGTCTGGCCGTCGGCGCGATCGCCGCGGCGCTGTCGCCCGCGGTCGTATCGACGGGGGCGTCGGCCCAGTCGCGGGCCGGCGTCGAAGCCGCGTCGGCCGCCATGTTCGCCAAGCGAATCACGCTCGGCGTCGGACGCACGATCATCGTCGACCTGCCGGCGGACGCCAGCGAGATCGTGGTCGGCGATCCCAAGGTCGCCAACGCCGTCGTCCGCTCGACCCGCAAGCTCTACGTCATGGGTCTCGGCACTGGTCAGACGACGATCCTCGCGATGTCGCACGACGGCCGTCAGATCGCCAACATCGAGATGAACGTCGGCCGCGACCTCGACGAACTCGACAAGCTCCTGCACACGGCGTTGCCGCGCAGCCGGATCATCGTCAAGCAGGTGAACGATTCCGTGGTCCTGACCGGCGAGGCGCAGTCTTCGGGCGAAGCGGCGACCGCCATGGACATCGCCAAGGCGTTCGTATCGCGTGTCGGCGCGGCGGCGGCCGGAGGCGGCGGCGCCTCGCCCGACACATCCGTCGTCAACGCCATTTCGATCCGCGGGCAGGATCAGGTGATGGTGAAGCTCACCATCGCCGAAGTTCAGCGCACGGCGCTCAAGCAGCTCGGCGTTTCAACGTCCGCCACCGGCGACACGATCTTCAAGACGACCTGGGCGACGCTCGTACAACAGAACGCATACGGCTTGAACGGGCAGCTTTCGAACAGCGGACTGACCCTGCCGCTCGGCAACGGGCTCTCCGCGACGATGTCGGCGTTCGAGCGCTACGGCGTCTCGCGCATTCTCGCCGAGCCGACCGTGACGGCCGTATCGGGCGAATCGGCGAAGTTCACCGTCGGCGGCGAATTGCCGGTGCCGGCGAATTCCGCTTGTTCGACGAGCCTGGGCATTACGACCTGCCAGAACACGGTGACCTTCAAGCCCTACGGCATCACCCTCAACATGACGCCCGTCGTCGTCGGCGAGGGCCGCATTCTGTTGCGCCTCGCCACCGAAGTGACGGAAGTCGACACAACCCAGACGCTGACGATCAATTCGATCTCGGTGCCTGGCTTCCGCACCCGCAAGCACGAAACGTCGGTCGAGCTGCCGTCTGGCGGCTCGCTCGCCACCGCCGGCTTGATCACCAACAACTCGCGCCACTCGATCACTGGCCTCCCGGGCCTCCTGAACCTGCCGATTCTCGGCGCGCTGTTCCGTTCGCGCGACTACCAGCGCCAGGAAACGGAACTGATGATCATCGTCACGCCCTATATCGCCAAGTCGGTGTCGCCGAGCGAGGTGCAGCGGCCCGACGACGGATTCGCCGACGCCAGCGATCCGCAGGCCTGGCTGCTCGGGCGCGTGAACCGTCTCTATTCGACCCGTTCGAACCCGCGAGCCGTCCAGAACTGGAAGGGTCGCTTCGGTTTCATTCAGGACTGAGCGCAAGAGGAATTATGCAGATGGCACTTCGTTCGCGTAGCGCGCTCAACGCCCGGCCACGCTATCCCCTCTCGGCCCGCTCGGCGGTCGCGGCCTTCGCTCTCGTCGGGCTGGCGATCCCGCTCGGCGGTTGCGGCGTCAACCGCGTCAAGGTCGACGCCGAAAACGGAATGGACGCGCGGATGCGGCATCCGATCGCCCTGATGCAACAGGCCTACACGATGGACGTGTTCCCGGGTCCCGGTCCGGAGCGCCTCGATCCGCGCACGACCGAACAGGTCATCGCCTTTGCGCGGCGTTATCGCGATATCGGCTCCGGACCGATTTCGATCATCGTGCCGCAGACCGGCCCCGGCTCGGTGACCGGCACGCGAGCCATCGATCCGATCCGTCGCGAGCTCGCGCATGCAGGCGCGGTCGCGCCGGTCACGGTCAGCCATTATCCGGTCGAGAACCCGAGCCTCGCGGCCCCGGTCCGCCTCGCATTCGACGGGCTCAAGGCCAAAGTCGTGCATCGCTGCGGCGACTGGCCGAGCGATCTGGCGTCCGGCTCCTCGACGCGCGGCTGGGAAAACCGCAGTTACTGGAACTTCGGCTGCGCCAGCCAGAACATGATCGCCACGCAGGTCGCCGATCCCCGCGATCTCGCTGAACCGCGCGGCGAAACGCCGGCCGACGCCACCATGCGCATGCGCGCCATCGGCAACGTCCGCAAGGGCGCAGACCCAGCCACGACGTGGCTGACCAAGAATTCCAACATCGGATCGGTCGGAGGTCAGTGAGCATGAGCGACGCCGAACTGCCGCCCAGCGCCGTCCGCCCGTCCGAGGCGGAACAGATTCCGCCGGTTCCGCGCATCTCGATGCAAGCCTTCTGCGAGACGTCGGATCTGGCATCGGTCGTCTCGGACGCCGCGAGCGACCGACGCATGGACAAGGCGCACGTCAAGGTGCACATGGGCGGCGCGCCGGCCGCGATCGAGGCCTATCGCACCGCGCCGACGCCCAATCTGATCGTGATCGAATTCGGCTCGGATCGCGCCAAGCTGCATGCCGACCTCGACGACCTCGCGCAATTCTGCGACGCCGGAACCAAAGTGGTCATCGTCGGGCGCACCAACGACATCGGCCTCTATCGGGAGCTGATGGCCCGCGGAATCAGCGACTATCTGGTCATGCCCTTCGGCGTGCTCGATTTCGTCAGGTCCGTATCGCAGCTCTACACGGGCGAAGGATCAGAACCGCTCGGCCGCATCATCGCGTTCGTCGGCGCCAAGGGCGGCGTCGGCTCGTCGACCGTCGCCCACAACATCGCCTGGTCGATCGCGCGCGACCTCGAGGTCGAAACCGTCATCGTCGACCTTGACCTGGCCTACGGAACCGCGGGCCTCGATTTCAATCAGGACCCGCCGCAAGGCATCGTCGACGCCGTATTCGCGCCCGATCGACTCGACGCCAACATGGTCGATCGCCTGCTGTCGAAATGCAGCGATCATCTGAGTCTGCTCGCGGCCTCGGCGACCCTCGACCGCATCTATGATTTCGACGAAGCCGCGTTCGACGCGATCTTCGACATTCTTCGCGCCAGCGTGCCGTGCATCGTCGTCGACGTGCCGCACGTCTGGACCGGCTGGGCCAAGCGCGTCCTCACCGCAGCCGACGACGTCGTGGTGGTGGCGTCGCCCGATCTTGCGAACCTGCGCAATTCGAAGAGTTTGCTCGACGTCCTGCGCGCCGCACGTCCGAACGACCACAAGCCGCGGCTGGTGATGAACCAGGTCGGCGTGCTGAAGCGCCCGGAGATCGAGCTCAACGATTTCACGAAAGCGGTCGAGACCGAGGCGATCGGCGTCATCCCGTTCGACGCGAAATTGTTCGGCACCGCGACCAACAACGGTCAGATGATCGTCGAGGTCGACGCCGCGAGCAAGACCAGCGAAATCCTCGCAGAAATCGGGCGCGTCGTGATGGGGCGCGCCGAGGTCCGCAAGCAAAAGAAAACGCTTCTCGATCCGATCATGAGTCGGATTCTGAAACGCAAGGCGTCGTGACGCTGCAATGAGAATGAACATGGTCGAGTCGGGGAGAAGATCGCATGTTCGGTAAGCGGCCGGCATTCGGAGGCGGCGCCGGGCAAAAGCCTGCGACCGCGTCCAATCCAGTCGAGTCGCGCGCGCCCGCGTCGACGCAGTCGACCGCCAAGGCGCCGACCGCTCCGGCAGCGCCCGTCGCCGTCGAAGCTCGGCGATCCGACGAATATTACGCAACCAAGAGCATGATCTTCGGCGCGTTGATCGAGGCGATCGATCTTGCGCAATTGTCGAAGCTGGAGCCTGACGCCGCGCGCGAAGAAATTCGCGATATCGTCAACGAAATCATTTCGATCAAGAACGTCGTCATGTCGATCTCCGAGCAGGAAGAACTGCTCGAAGACATCTGCAACGACGTTCTGGGATATGGTCCGCTGGAGCCGTTGCTGGCGCGCGACGACATCGCCGACATCATGGTCAACGGCGCCCTGAAAACCTATATCGAAGTCTCCGGCAAGATTCAGCTCACCAGCATCCGTTTTCGCGACAACGCGCAGCTGATGAACATTTGTCAGCGCATCGTCAGCCAGGTCGGCCGGCGCGTCGACGAAGCCTCGCCGATCTGCGACGCGCGTCTGGCCGACGGCTCCCGCGTCAACGTCATTGCGCCGCCGCTGGCGATCGACGGGCCCGCGCTCACAATTCGTAAGTTCCGCAAGGACAAGCTCACTCTCGATCAGTTGGTGCGCTTCGGCTCGATATCGGACCCCGGCGGCGAGCTGCTGAAAATCATCGGGCGCGTTCGTTGCAACGTTCTCGTTTCGGGCGGCACCGGCTCCGGCAAGACGACGCTGCTCAACTGCCTGACCAATTACATCGACACGGACGAACGCATCATCACCTGCGAGGACGCTGCGGAACTGCAGCTGCAACAGCCGCATGTCGTCCGTCTTGAAACGCGGCCCCCGAACCTCGAGGGCTCAGGTCAGGTGACCATGCGCGACCTAGTCAAGAACTGCCTGCGTATGCGTCCCGAGCGGATCATCGTCGGCGAAGTTCGCGGACCCGAAGCGTTCGACCTGCTCCAGGCGATGAACACGGGTCACGACGGATCGATGGGCACGCTGCACGCCAACTCGCCGCGTGAAGCGCTGAGCCGTCTCGAATCCATGATCACGATGGGCGGCTTCTCTCTGCCGTCGCGCACGATTCGCGAAATGATCGTCTCTTCGGTCGACGTGATCGTGCAGGCTGCGCGCCTGCGCGACGGCTCGCGTCGCATCACGCATGTCACTGAGGTGATGGGTCTCGAAGGCGACGTGATCATCACGCAGGACCTTCTCGTCTACGATATCGCCGGCGAAGACGCCAACGGTCGGCTGATCGGTCGGCACCGGTCCACGGGCGTCGGCAAGCCACGGTTCTGGGATCGCGCGAAGTATTACGGCGAGGAGGAACGGCTTGCGGCCGCTCTCGACGCCGGCGAAGTCATGGACGCTTAGTCGCACGAGGTTAGACGTTGGATCAGTCTCTGATCTTCATCATCTTGATCATGCTGGCCGTCGGCGGGCTGTTCTACGCATTCGCCTACCCTTACCTGTCCGGGCAGGCTGCGGCGGAGAAGCGTCAGCAGCAATTCAAGATCGGCGGCAAGGCCAAGCGCGGCGAACGTCAGGTCGACCCGAACAAGCGTCGTCAGCAGATTCTCGAGAGCGTGCGCGAGCTCGAGAATGCGAGCAAGAAGAAGCAAAACACGCTTCAAGCCAAGTTGCTTCAGGCCGGGCTCTCGATCGACGTCAAGAAATTCACCATCATTTCGGTCGGCGCGGGGCTCGGGATCGGGCTCGTGACCATGATCCTGAACGGCAATCCGCTCATCGCTGCTTTAGCGGCGATAAGCGGCGGCGCCGGCCTGCCGCGCTGGGTCGTCAACGCGATGATCAAGCGCCGTTTCAAGAAGTTCCTCGCCGAATTTCCCGGCGCGGTCGATATCATCATCCGCGGCGTCAAGGCCGGCCTTCCGATTGCGCAATGCGTCGCCATCATCGCCTCGGAATCGCCGGAGCCTGTGCGTAGCGAGTTCCGGCGAATTCTCGAATCCCAGTCGATCGGCCTGTCGATCGGCGAGGCCTGCGATCGCATGGCCGAAAGCATGCCGGTCGCGGAAGCCAATTTCTTCACGATCGTCGTCAACCTGCAGCAGAAGTCCGGCGGCAATCTCTCGGAAGCGCTGAGCAACCTGTCGCGCGTGCTGCGCGACCGCAAGAAAATGCGCCTGAAGGTCAACGCGATGTCTGCGGAAGCGAAGGCCTCCGCCGGCATCATCGGCGCCCTGCCGTTTGCGGTTTGCGGTCTCGTCTATCTGTCCTCGCCGGACTATCTCTCCCTTCTCTTCACGACCGTCACCGGCCGCATCGTTCTCGCCGTGAGCGGCGCGTGGATGATCATCGGCATTCTCGTCATGAAGAAGATGATCACTTTCGACTTCTAACCGCGGACCGAGCCCGTCGCAGTTATGCTCCAGCAGCTCTATTACAAGCTCTCCGACCCGCACACAGTCGTCGCTGTGCTGGCCGCGGTCGCGGTCATCGCGACGATCCTGACGATCGCCATTCCGCTTCTGGAAAGCGACACGCTCGCCAAGCGGATGAAATCGGTGGCGAGCGAACGAGAGAAGATCCGCGCACGCGAACGCGAACGGCTGGCCAACCGCGACAAGGCCCCGTCGCTGCGCATGCAGCCAAAGGCGTACATGCGCCAGTTGGTCGACAACTTCAGCCTCGAGAAATACCTGGGCACCGAAGAGGCGAAATCCCAACTGACCATGGCGGGGTTCCGCGGGCGTCAGGCGGAAGTCGCGTTTCTGTTTTTCCGCGCGGTCGCGCCGATCGGTCTGTTCCTGTTCGTCTTGATATACATGTTCCTGTTCTTCGGGCCGGAAGTGTCGGTCGTGATGAAGATCGGCGCAGGCATCGCCGGCGCCTATCTCGGCCTGAAGGCGCCGGAAATCTTCCTGAAGAACAAGATTTCGAAACGACAATTGTCGATGCGGCGCGCCTTTCCCGACTCGATGGACTTGATCCTCATCTGCGTCGAATCGGGCATGTCGATCGAATCGGCTTTCCGCAAGGTCAGCGGCGAGATCGGCGTGCAGTCGATCGAGATGGCGGAGGAATTCGCCCTGACGACCGCCGAACTCTCCTATCTGCCGGATCGCCGTCAGGCGTACGAAAATCTAGGCGTTCGCACGGGCGTCGACGGCCTGAAACAGGTTTCGACGGTGTTGATCCAGGCGGAAAAGTACGGAACGCCGCTCGGCCAGGCGCTGCGCGTCGTCGCGCAGGAAGGGCGCGACGCGCGTCTGCTGGAAGCCGAACGCAAGGCCGCGGCGTTGCCGCCAAAGCTGACGGTGCCGATGATTGTCTTCTTCCTGCCGGTCCTGTTCGCGGTCATTCTGACGCCGGCGTTGATCCAGATGTCGGAAAAGCTGATGTGACGCCAGCGTGAGTCCAGAGACGGAAACGGGCGCCCTCGGGGCGCCCGTTTTCGTTTTCTCGTCCGACCTTCGGCTTGCGCTGCGATCAGCCGCGCGCCTGCTTGGCCTTCTTGCCGGGTTGATCGACCTGCTTGATGTCGCGCCAGGTGTTGGATTGCGAAATCATGCGCCGGATGCCGGCGACATTCGCGGCCGCGTCGGCTGGGGAGAGATCGCGACGAGAGATGTCTTCGGCCTCGACGAACTTGCCTTCCAGCGCGAGCACGAGCGCGAGATTCTGACGTACGCGGATGTCGGCGCCGGGCTGAGCGGCGGCCGAACGCAGCGTCGTCTCCGCCGAAGGCAAATTGCGGGAGAGCGCGTAGGACAGGCCGAGATTCGACAGAACCGTCGGATCGTTCGGGCGGATCTTGAGCGCGGCCGCATAATAGTCCTGCGCGCGGACGTGATCGCCCATCTGATCTGCGACTGACCCCTGCGCGGACAGGATCGACCAGTTGGGACGCTCGGGCGTGTGGGCGTTTTCGAGAACCTTCGCGGCCTCCTGAAGCTTGCCGTCGTCGGCGAGCGCCTTGCCGTAAGCGCCGAGCACTTCCTGGTCGCGCGGAAGCCGAATAGCGAGGCCTCTGAGCACCGCGACGGCCTGGGCGTGTTGCGACAGGGCGCGCAGAGCGCGCGCGTAATTCATCGCAACGCGCTTGTTGTTCCGATCCACGTCGTAACGACGACCCCATTCCTCGGCGTACTGGCGCAAGGCCGCATCGGAATTCGGCATGACGTCGCTGCCGCCGATCGAACCCGTCACGTCCGACAACGAAGGGCGGTTGCAGCCGCCGAGCGCCACGCCCAGCGCCAGCGAAAGGGCGAGGACGGATGCGAACGTCGTGAGGGGATTTGGGGACTTGCCAACGGAATTGTGCGTCACGCGTCTCGATCCGGTCTTGCGAGGACTGACGCGCAAGCAATAAAGCGTTAACCCTAATCGAGCGTTAACAACCTGACTTCTGCGGAGCGCCGCATGCCTCTCGTCCTGGGCGAGCCCACGCGCAATTCAATTCCGGTGATTCTCACGCGCCGCGCGAGCTGGCGGCGCACCTTCGACGACCTTTCGCCGGAAGCGCGCGCTTATGCGACGGCGACCGGCTATGAGGCGGCGCCCGGAACGCATCTGATCGCCCCGAACGCCAAGGGCGGGATCGCCTGCGTCGTGTTCTCCCTCGCCGAAACGGAAGGAAGGACGGAGCCCTTCAGCTTCGGGCGCCTGGCGACGCTGCTGCCGCGCGGACGCTATCGTCTCGAGGGCGCCGACGACCCGGCCGGCCACGCGGAGTTGTCGTTTTTGTTGTCGGCCTACAAGTTCGGGCGCTATCGCGATCCGAAACCGCGTCATGTCGTTCTCGAATCGCCCCGAGGTCCGGGCCGCGAACGCATCGAGACCATCGCCGAAGCCGTTGCGCTCGGCCGCGATCTGATCAACACGCCGGCCAACGACATGGGGCCGAGCGCGCTCGAACAGGCGGCGAGCGCGCTCGCCAAGCGATTCGGCGCGCGCATCAAGACCGTCCGCGGCGGGCAGTTGCTCACCTCCGGCTTTCCCTTGATCCATGCCGTCGGCAAGGGCGCGGCGGATGCGCCGCGGCTCGTCGACATCCGCTGGGGCGCACAACGCGGCGGGCCGCGCGTCACGCTGGTCGGGAAAGGGGTCTGCTTCGACACCGGCGGACTCGACATAAAGCCGAGCTCCGCCATGTTGCTGATGAAGAAGGACATGGGCGGCGCGGCGACTGCGCTCGCCGCCGCGTCCATGATCATGCGGTCCGGTTTGCCGGTGCGCCTGCGCGTCCTCTTGCCGATCGTCGAGAATTCGGTGTCGGCGGCCTCGTTCCGGCCCGGCGACGTCTATCCGAGCCGAGGCGGGCTCACAGTCGAGATCGGCAACACCGACGCGGAAGGCCGCCTCGTCCTGGCGGACGCGCTTTCGCTGGCGGACGAGGAAGAGCCGGACATGCTGTTCGACTTCGCGACGCTCACCGGCGCGGCGCGCGTCGCGCTCGGCCCCGATCTGCCGGCCTTTTTCACCGGCGACGACAGGCTGGCGGCGGACATCCTCGACGCGGGGACGGCCGCCGCCGATCCGGTCTGGCGGTTGCCGCTCTGGAGCCCCTACGATTCCCTGCTCGACAGCAAGGTCGCGGACGTCAACAACGTATCCAGCGGCCCGTTCGCCGGCGCGATCGTCGCAGCGCTGTTTCTCAGGCGGTTCGTCAAGAAGACCGGCGCCTGGGCGCATTTCGACGTCTACAACTGGAACCCGAGCGCGAAGCCGGGACGACCGGAGGGCGGCGATATCCAGGCCGCGCGCCTGACGTTCGAACTGTTGAGCCGACGCTTCGGCGGCGCAACGGGCCGCACGCAAAAGAAAATTTAATACGCCTGCGAAATAATCGGCGGAGAACGGAAAGCGCATGCCTATCCCAATCTCTCCGCAAAACGCCCTCCGGCTGCTGGCCGGCGTCGCGCTCGACGTCGTCCGGGACAAGGGGCCGCAGGGCCATCCCGATTTCACGTTTCGCCAATTGTCGATCCTGCTGACGATCTATCTCGAAAAGCCGCCGCATACGGTGCGCGGCCTTGCAGCGCGGCATGGGGTGACCAAGCCCGTCGTGACGCGCGCGCTGGATTCGCTCGGCGCGCTCGATCTCGTGACGCGCCGGCGCGACGACGCGGACCGGCGCAACGTGATCGTACAACGGACGGTCAAAGGCGCGCTGTTCGTCGAGCAGCTCGGCGACCTCGTGGTCGACAAGGCGCGGGAGTTGGCGCCGTGACGCAATTCGACAGACGTCTGACCCCGGCCCGGCCTGACCTGGCGGCTGCGCATCTCCAGGGCCGGGTGACCGCCGCGCGCTTCGTCGAGGGTCGCCGCATGCAGGTCGCCGCGCCCTGCGTCGACGTCAAAGGCGCGCCGACGCCCGACGCCGGCCTCGACACCCAGGCTCTGCGCGGCGAAACCCTGGTCGTCTACGACGAGATGGAAGGCTGGGCCTGGGCGCAACTCGAACGCGATTCCTATGTCGGCTACGTCGCCGCCGCAGCGCTGACGCCCGACGTCGTCCAACCGACGCATCGTGTGGCCGTGCGCGCCACCTTCGTCTATCCGGCCGCCAATATGAAGACGCCGATCCTTGACGCGCTTCCGTTCGGGGCGCGCGTAAGCGTCGTCGAAGAGGCAGGCGATTTTCTGCGTCTGTCCGACGGCGGTTTCGTCTTCGCGCGACATCTCGCGCCAGCGGATTCTCTCGAACCTGACTTCGTCGCCGTCGCCGAGAGCATGACCGGCGCGCCCTATCTGTGGGGCGGCAGGACTCCGGGCGGCGTCGATTGTTCCGGCCTCGTGCAGATGTCGCTCGCCGCCGCAGGCGTCGTCGCGCCGCGCGATACGGACATGCAGGTCGCGGCGCTCGGCGAGGCGCTGGCCATCGACGACGAACTCGGCCACCTCCAGCGCGGCGATCTCGTCTTCTGGAAGGGGCATGTCGGGATCATGCGCGACGCCCGCACATTGCTGCACGCCAACGGACACCACATGCTCGTCGCCAGCGAGCCTTTGACGGAAGCGCGGGCGCGCATCGCCCGCAACAGCTTCGGCGCGATCACCGCAGTCAAACGTCTGCGCTGAGCGGCCGCAGGGAACGGGACGATGAAGTCGTATCGCAAGGAATTGTGGTTCCAGACGCCAGGACGCAGGGCGTTCCTCAACATCACGCCGCAGGTCGAAGAAGCGCTGCTCGAGAGCGGCGTGCGGGAAGGTCTCGTCCTCGTCAACGCCATGCATATCACTGCATCCGTCTTCATCAACGACGACGAGAGCGGACTGCACGCCGACTACGACGTCTGGCTCGAAAAACTTGCGCCGCACGAGCCCGTCTCCGGCTACCGTCACAACCGGACAGGCGAGGACAACGCCGACGCGCATATGAAGCGGCAGGTGATGGGACGCGAGGTCGTCGTCGCCGTCACCAACGGCAAGCTCGATTTTGGACCGTGGGAACAGATTTTCTACGGCGAATTCGACGGCGGGCGCCGCAAGCGCGCGCTCATCAAGATCATCGGCGAATAGGCGCGCCTGCGGGCTACGCCGGCCCCAGCCGCTCGACGACCGTTTCGGGCGCTGGATGCGCGACCGCCCCGATCGCATAGGCGCGCCGCACGGCGTCGCTTGCGGCCGCCGCGCTCGCTGCATCGCGCGCGTGGACAAGCGCGAGCGGGCGCGTCGACGCGTCAGCGCCGAGCGGCGCCAGTTCCGAAAGGCCGACGGTCGGATCGACGTTGTCCCCGGCGCGACGTCGTCCTCCACCCAATGCGACGACCGCGAGACCGAGCGCGCGCACGTCGATGGCGTCCACGAAGCCGGAGCGATCCGCGCGAACCTCGACGACGACCGGCGCCGCTTGCAGATGGCGCGCCGGTCGCTCGACGAGATCGTTCGGCCCGCCGAGCGCGGCGACCATTGCGGCGAAGCGCGCCGCCGCCGCGCCTCGCGCGAGACTGGCTTCGAGCGCGACGATCGCCTCCTGCCGCGTCGTCGCCAATCCGCCGAGAGTCAGCATTTCCGCGCCTAAAGCCAGCACGACCTCATGCAACCGGGCGTCTCGCCGCGCGCCTGTCAGGTAATCGACCGCGCAGGCGACTTCGATCGCATTGCCCGCGCAGGGCGCGAGCGGCTGGCTCATGTCGGTGACGAGCGCTCGCGTCGGCAAGCCGGCCGCGTTTCCGGCATCGACCAGGGATTTCGCGAGCGCGCGTGAGTCCTCTCGCGTGGCCATGAATGCGCCGCTGCCGGTCTTGACGTCCATCACGAGCGCGTCGAGGCCGGCGGCAAGCTTCTTCGACAGGATCGAGGCCGTGATCAGCGGGATGGATTCGACGGTCGCCGTCACGTCGCGGATCGCGTAGAGCCGGCGATCGGCCGGCGCGAGATCTTCGGACTGCCCGACGATGGCGCAACCGACGTCGCGCACGACGCGCCGAAAGGTGTGGATGTCGGGGGCCGTCCGGTAGCCCGGAATGGATTCGAGCTTGTCGACCGTGCCCCCGGTGTGGCCGAGCCCTCTGCCCGCGATCATCGGCACATAGCCGCCGCAGGCCGCGATCATCGGCGCCAGCATGAGGCTAACGACGTCGCCGACGCCGCCCGTCGAGTGCTTGTCGAGAACCGGACCGCGCAGCCGTTCGGCTCGCCAGTCGAGACGCGCGCCGGACGCCGTCATGGCGCCCGTCAAATCGGCGCATTCGCGCGCGTCCATCCCGCGAAAGTACACAGCCATCGCGAACGCCGCCGCCTGTTCGGCGCCGACCGACCCCGACGTCAGGCCACGGATGAAGAAATCGATTTCGGCGCCGTCGAGCGTCTCGCCGTCACGCTTGCGACGAATGATCTCCGGCGCTGAAAATCCGGTCATCCGACCGTCGCAAGCTCGCGTGTCTTGGGAAAGACGCGCAGAAGCCGACGCAGGCCGATCGCTGTCGCCTGCGCCTGTTTCAGCGTCTGTCCGTGGCTCGGCGCGCCGCCCTGAAAGCCGGCGCCGTAGTGCGTCACCGCGCCGACGGCCGCGACGTTCACGCCGAGCCGGCGGGCCAGGATGATTTCCGGAACCATCGACGTCGTCACGACATCGGCGCCGAGCGTGCGCGCCATGCGGATTTCAGCCGGCGTCTCGAACGACGGCCCCGAAAACCACATCATCACGCCCTCGTGCGTCTGCACGCCGCAATGGAGCGTCGCGCGTTTCAGGCGGCGAAACAATTTCGGATCGTAGGCGTCCGTCAGCGAGATGAAGCCGCCATCCGAGGACATGCCGATCAGAGGATTGAGGCCGCCGAAATTGATGTGATCGGTTATCAGGACGAGATTGCCGGGATGCATGTCGCCGCGCACCGATCCGACGCCGCTCGTCAGAATGAAATTGGTCGCGCCGAGCATGGCCAAAGTCTCCAGCGGCGCAGCCATCGCGGCGGCGTCGCCGGTTTCGTGGAATTCCGAGCGGCCGCGCATGAAGGCGACATTCAGCCCTTCCACGTTCGCCACGACCAGAACGCCGTCCGGCTCGGACTGCCCCTGCGGAAAGCCCGGCAAGTCGGCGTAGGGAATGGCGATGGGATCGTCGAGACCGTCCGCCGCCGAACCGAGGCCCGCGCCAAGCACGACGGCCAGATCGATCGACATGACGTCGCGCGCGTTGATGACATTCATCGCCTGTTCGACAGTTTCGCTCATCGCGTCTCGTTCCGGCGTGGATTGAAGAAGTGGGTCGGGCCGAAGGAATGCGGCAGCAGCGAGCCCAGCGAATGCGTGGCGACGACGCCTTGCGCATCGGCCGCATGGATCGCCGTTCCATCGGCGGCGAATTCGCGCAGGCGCTGGCGGCAGGCGCCGCAGGGAGTGACCGGCGCAGGCGACACCGCGGCGACCAGCGCCTCGACGATCTCGGTTTCGCCCGCCGCGACGCAGGCGCCGATGGCGACGGCTTCGGCGCAAAGGCCTTCGGGATAGGCGGCGTTTTCGACGTTGCAGCCGGCGTAAACGCGACCCGACGCGCCGCGCACGGCGGCGCCGACCGCAAAGCCGGAATAGGGCGCATGCGCGTGCGTGCGCGCCGCCCAGGCGGCGGCGTAGAGATCGTCAGGCGCAGCCATGGCTGACGCCTTCAGGCAAGGGACCGTGTAACATCGCGAATATCCGTCCGACCTCAGGATGCGCAGGAATGACAAAGGATTTGCAAACGGCCGGCGGGAAAAGGCGAGCGATCCTGCGGACGGCCGCCATTTTCTTCGTTCTGGCTGCGTTTGCGCCGGCGACGGCCGACGAAGCGCCGCCGATTCTCGCCGGCGCGGCGCGCAACCTGCCGGTTCTCGCGCGGAACGGCATGGTCGCGGCTCAGGAAAAGACCGCCGCTCGCGTCGGGCTCGAGATTCTCAAGCAGGGCGGCAACGCCGTCGACGCGGCGGTCGCGACCGGCTTCGCCTTGGCCGTGACGCTGCCGCGCGCCGGAAATCTCGGCGGCGGCGGCTTCATGGTGGTGCATCTGGCCAGGGAGAACCGGGACGTCGCGCTGGATTATCGAGAGGTCGCGCCCGCCGCGACTTCGGCGGATGTCTTTCTGGACGCGGCCGGAGCGGCCGATCCCAGGAAATCACGCGACAGCGGGCTCGGCGTCGGCGTTCCGGGCTCCGTCGCCGGCCTCGCCTACGCGCGGGAAAAGTGGGGGTCCGGCAGGTTCACGCTCGCCGAGCTCATGGCGCCGGCGATCCGCCTCGCCCGGGAAGGCGTCGTCGTGGAGGATGATCTCGCCGATTCGCTGCCGGCGGCCGCGCGCCGCCTGGGACGATGGGAGTCGAGCCTCAAGGTTTTCTTCAAGCCGGGCGGAGCGCCGTTGAGCGCCGGCGATCGGCTGGCGCAGACGGACCTTGCGGCCACGCTCCAAAGAATAGCCGAAGGCGGGCCGGACGCCTTCTATCGGGGCCCGACCGCCGAAATGATCGTCGCGGCCGTGCAAAACGCTGGCGGCCTGATGACCTTGGAGGACATGAAAGACTATCGACCGGTCGAACGGCCGGTCGTGCGGGGAACATATCGGGGGCGCGAGATCGTCTCCATGCCGCCGCCCTCTTCCGGCGGCGTCCATCTGATCGAACTCTTGAACATTCTCGAAAGCTTTCCGATCCGCGAGACCGGTCCCCAGACCGCCGCGACGATCCATGTGATGGCCGAGGCGATGAAACTCGCATTCGCCGATCGCGCGGAATGGCTGGCGGACCCCGACTTCGTGAAAATCCCGCTGTCGGGACTCCTGTCCAAGACATACGCCGCGAAGCTCGCCTCCGAGATTTCCACAGAAAAAGCCCGGCCTTCTGCGGAGATCAGCCATGTCGATCCCGCGCCCTACGAGGGCGACCAGACCACGCATTTCTCGGTGGTGGACAAGGACGGCAACGCGGTCGCCAATACCTACACGTTGAACTTCTCCTACGGCCTCGGCCTCGTGGCCGAGGGGACGGGAGTCCTGCTCAACAACGAACTCGACGATTTCGCAGCGAAGCCGGGCGCGCCCAACGCGTTCGGGCTGGTCGGCGGCAAGGCCAATGCGCCGGGTCCGCGCAAGCGGCCGCTCTCCTCGATGACGCCGACGATCGTGCTGAAGGACGGAAAGGTCGAGATCGTCACGGGATCGCCCGGCGGCCCGCGCATCATCACGACAGTGCTCGAACAGATTTCCGATCTGATCGACCACGGCATGAACGCCGCCGAAGCCATGGAGACCCCGCGCTTCCACCATCAATGGCTTCCGGACGCGCTGCTCGTCGAGCGCGGCCTGTCGATCGATACGATCCGGCTCTTGCGGGACAAGGGGCAGAACGTCGTGGTCGGCGGCGCGATGGGATCGGTCGCCACCATCCAGATCGAGGACGGGCTGATGATGGGAGCGAGCGATTCGCGGCAGCGGGGGACGGCGGCGGTCGGCTACTGAAAGCGACCGCCAGAATCCCTCAGAACTCGACGTCGAGCTCTTCCAGCTCCTCGGGCTCCTCCATCGCGGCCGCCGTCCATTCCTGCATGGATTTGCGCTCCAGGATCATGTCGCGATAGGCGGCGCACTGGGCGTCGAGCTTCACGTCATACGTCTTGAAGCGCGAGCAGACCGGCGCGAACATGGCGTCGGCGACCGTCGGAATCTCGCCGAACAGGAACGGGCCGCCGTAGGCTGCGAAACAGCCCCGCCAGATCGAGAGAACGCGGTCGATGTCCGTCTGCGCGCCCTGCCAGACCTTGAAGCCGGGATAATGGCCCTTGATGTTCATCGGCAGCGCCGAGCGCAGGTTGATGAAGCCCTGATGCATTTCGCCGCAGACCGCGCGGCAATGCGCGCGGGTCGCGCGATCCGAGGGCAGCAGCTTGGCCTTCGGCTTGATTTCGTTCAGGAACTCGGCGATCGCCAGCACGTCCCAGACTTCGACGCCGTCATACTCGAGCTTCGGAACGAGGAACGAAGGGGAAAGATGCAGCAATTCGGCGCGCACGTCCGGATTGTCGGACGCCAGCGTCTTGACCTCGAAATCGATTCCCGCGCCCTTGCAAATCAGCCAGCCGCGCAGCGACCAGGACGAATAATTACGGCTCGATATCGTCAAAACGCCTTTGGGCATCGTCTTCCTCCGGGTCTCGGCAGCCTACCACGTTTTTCGCAATGCGGTATGCGACGAACGGGGCGCCGGGTGTCCTAATGGCGCGCAGGGCGCCGATTTCTCAGGCAAGTGTTGTGTCTTTACCGCCTGTTGGCCGCATTGTTCCAAATCACATGCCAGACCGAGCCAAAAGTCTTATCGCAGGTTGCGCTGCACCATCTTAGCATGGCAGCATGCTCCATACGCCTCGGGTGGGGCTGGAGCGCGGGGTAGCCGTTGCAGCGCATGATGTATTACGCCTATCAGGCGCAAGACGACCTGATAGACCCATTTCGCGTCTTCGCCAGGTCCGCGCTGGACGTGCTCGAGGGCTCGTGGCTCGCCAGGTCGGGCCTCCCGTTCGTCAGCAATGTGTCTGCGGCGTACGAACTGATGACGCGCGCGCGTCTGACGCACCATCGTCCGCCTTACGGCATCGCCTCGGTGAAGGTCGGCAACAGGGAAGTCGGGGTCACCGAGGAAGTCGTTTTCTCGACGCCATTCGGCTCGCTCCTGCGGTTTCGTAAAGACATCGACGTCGCCCAGCCGAGGGTGCTGCTCGTAGCGCCGCTTTCGGGCCATTTTGCGACCTTGCTGCGCAACACGGTGCACACCCTGCTCGCGGACAATGACGTCTATATTACGGACTGGCACAACGCCCGCGACGTGCCCTTGTCGGCCGGCCCGTTCGGCATGGACGGCTATATTCGCCATGTCATCACGTTTCTCGAGAAGCTCGGGCCGGGCGCGCACATCGTCGCCGTGTGCCAGCCCTGCGTGCAGTCGCTCGCGGCGACGGCGCTGATGGCGGAGGAAGACAATCCGGCGACGCCGGCGAGCCTGACGCTGATGGCCGGCCCGATCGACTGTCGCCTCAACCCGACCAAGGTGAACGAGCTCGCCACGACGCGCCCGATCGACTGGTTCGAAAAGAATCTCGTCGCGTTGGTGCCGCATCGTTTCAAGGGCGCGGGACGACTCGTCTATCCCGGCTTCATGCAGCTGACCGCCTTCATGTCGATGAACCTCGACCGGCATGTGAAGGCGCATGTCGACCTCTACAACAATCTCGCCGCCGGCGAGATGGAGAAGGCCAACCAGACCAAGACGTTCTACGACGAATATTTCGCCGTGCTGGATCTGACGGCGGAATTCTATCTCGAGACGGTGCGGCTGGTGTTCCAGGAATATGCGCTGGCCAAGGGCGAGCTGAAATTCGAGGGCCGCACGGTCAACCCCAAAGCGATCCGCAAGACGACGCTGCTGACGGTCGAAGGCGAACGCGACGACATCTGCTCGGTCGGGCAGACGCTGGCGGCGCACGACCTGTGCGCGAGCCTCAAGCCTTACCGCAAGCGCCATCATCTTCAGGCCGGCGTCGGCCATTACGGCGTCTTCTCCGGCAAGAAGTGGGAAGCGCAGATCTATCCGCTGGTGCGCAACGCCATTTTGTCGAGCGAATAGGGGCTTAAGAGATCATGCGCCCCCTGCGCGCCGGTCTGGCGATTCTTTTGCCCATCGCCCTGTCCGCGCCGCTTGCGGCCGCGCCCGGCGATCCACCGGCGCCGGCCTACGACAAGCCGCTCGCGACCAGGAAGACGAAGAGCCGCAAGTACGAGACCGTTTGCGTCTATTTTCCGGATTTCATGCTGAAATCGCGCACGCCCCTGCAAGGCGAGGGCGGCGCGGAAACGCCGATTGTCGTGCGCGTCAAGGATGCTCCGTGCGGGGAAGCGAAAGCCGCCGGCGAAACCGCCCTCAAGGCCGCTGACGAAAATGCGACCACAGCGTTTGCGGGCCGCAAGGGCGCATTTCTGATCTTCGAAGGTTCGCTGGAGCAGAATCGCGACTTTGCGATCTTGGACGCGGCGAGCGGACGCCTGCTGTTCAAGGACACCAGCGGTTTTGGCGCGCGCATCGACGCCGTCTCGCTCGACAGCGGCGCCTTGAGCCTGCGCTACCGGCGCGACGTCACGCCTTCGGAATCCTGTTCTCTGATGGCGAACGCCCGCGCGTGCTGGGCGCGCGTCGCAGCGGAAGGAAAATTGCCGGCGAGCGCAGCGAAACAGACGCCAAGCCCGCAACTTTGCGCCGCAGCCTACAAGGCCGCGGGAGCGCAGCCGTCGCAGGAAAGCCGGCTGGAGCTTCCTGTCGAGGTTCGGGTCGACGTCGCCCTCAAGGCCGAGGTCAAGGCGAACGGCCCGGTCGTGTGCGAGCCTTTCTGACGGCGAATTGAATCGGGCCGCCCGACGCGCGTTCGTCGCATTGCCGCAATCGCCTGTATAGTGAAGGCATGCCGAACGCCTTCTTCTCCGATCTCCTGTCCACGATCACCGAACGCGGCCGCACCTTGCTGCGCCTCAAGTCCTGGCCGCAGGACGCCGCCGGCCGGGCCGGCAGTCTGATCGACCTGTGCCGCGCCCTGCTGTCGGGCCGCGGCGAAGCTTCAGGCGTCGCCATCGCCGCCGAGGTTCTCGCGCGGTATCGGTCGCTCGACGCCGACGGCCGGCGCGCTTTCTTCATCGCGCTCGCCGACGAATTCGGCGCCAATCACGACCGTCTCGCCAAGGCGCTGGAGCGCTGGCGCGCGGAGCCGACCGACCGCAACGCGGCCGAACTCCACTACTCCTCCGAACCGCGCCGCCTGGAATTGTTCCGCCGGCTCAATCGGGCGCCCGGCGGAACACAGGCGCTCGTGGAGATGCGCGCCGATCTTCTGGAGGAATTGCGCGCGAATTCGGCGCTGGCGTCGGTCGACAAGGACTTCACGCACCTGTTCGCCTCCTGGTTCAATCGCGGTTTTCTCGTGCTGCGGCGGATCGACTGGTCGACGCCCGCCAGCATTCTGGAGCGGATCATCCGCTATGAAGCCGTTCACGAGATTCACGACTGGGACGATCTTCGCCGGCGCATCGATCCGCCGGACCGGCGCTGCTACGCCTTCTTTCATCCCGCGCTGATCGACGAGCCGCTGATCTTCGTCGAAGTGGCGCTGGTCGAACAAATTCCCGGCGCCATTGCGCCGCTGCTGGCGCGCGACCGCACCCCGACGCCGGCGGAGCGCGCGCGCGTCGCCGTGTTCTATTCGATCTCCAACTGCCAGCAGGGGCTCGCCGGCGTTACGTTCGGCAATTTCCTGATCAAGCAGGTAGTGGAGGAATTGCGCCGCGAGTTGCCGCGAGTCGAGACCTTCGTCACGCTTTCGCCCGTCCCCGGTTTCCGGAGCTGGCTTGTCAAAGCCGATGACGTTCCGATCGAAGCGGACGCGAGGGGCGCGTTCGAAAATCTGGACGATCCGGCCTGGACTGCGGATGCTGAGCAGGCCGAACGGCTCCGCAAGATTCTCGAGCCGCTGGCCGCGCATTACTTCCTGAAGGCGCGCAGGCCGGACGGGCGCGTGGTCGATCCGGTCGCCCGCTTCCATCTCGGCAACGGCGCGCGGCTCGAACGCATCGACTGGATGGGCGATCTCTCCCGCAAGGGACTGAAGGAATCCGCGGGATTCATGGTCAACTATCTCTACGATCTCGACGAAATCGAGAAGAACCACGAGGCCTTCGCCAACCAGGGCGAGGTCGCCGCCTCGGCCGCCGTCAAACGGATGCTGAAGGGCGAACGAGCGATTTTCGGCATTACCGCGCCGAGCTTCGCGCAGGGGTGATCGAAGCGCGCGCCCGTTGACTCCGCCGTCGTTGCGAGCGAAGCGAAGCTATCGATCCACCTGCGCCTCCCCGGTTCCGGGGATGGATTGCATCGCTTGCAATGACGGACTTGGCCATGGCCGCGCATCTCTACGCCCAATTGTCCTCGCGCTTTCCCGAGCCCGGCAAGCTCGCCTTCGAGACGCAGGACGGCGCCCGCTTCACTTACGGCGACGTGGACGCGGGCGCAGCCCGTATGGCGGGCGCCCTCGTCGCGCTCGGCGTGAAGCCCGGCGATCGCGTCGCCGTGCAGGTCGAGAAGTCATTACAGGCCGTGTTGCTCTATCTCGGCTGCGCGCGCGCGGGCGCGGTTTTCCTGCCGCTCAACACCGCCTACACGGCGGCGGAAATCGAATATTTCCTTACCGACGCCGAGCCGACGGTCTTCGTCTGCGATCCCGCGCGCAAGGACGAACTGGCCAGCGCTTCGACGGCCGCCAAAGTCGCGCATGTCGAGACGCTCGACGCCAATGGACGCGGCTCGATGTCCGAGCGCGCGCGCTTCTGCGCGCCGACCTTCGCCGACGTCGAGCGGGGACCGGACGACCTGGCCGGCATTCTCTACACGTCCGGCACGACGGGGCGCTCCAAGGGCGCCATGATCACGCAAGAGAATCTGGCCTCCAACGCGCGCACGCTGGTCGATTACTGGCGTTTCACGTCCGAAGACACGTTGATCCATGCGCTCCCGATCTATCACACGCACGGCCTGTTCGTGGCGATCAACGTGTTGCTGATGGCCGGCGGCTCGATGATATTCCTGCCGAAATTCGACGCCGATCAGGTCATGTCCTACATGCCGCGCGCGACGAGCCTGATGGGCGTGCCGACCTTTTACACGCGGCTCTTGCAACATCCCGGTCTCACGAAGGAAGCGACAGCGCATATGCGGCTGTTCATTTCCGGTTCGGCGCCGTTGCTCGCCGAAACGCATCGCGAATTTTCCGCGCGCACGGGCCAGGCCATTCTCGAACGTTACGGCATGACCGAGACCAACATGATCACGTCGAACCCCTACGACGGCGATCGCGTTCCCGGCACGGTCGGCTTTCCCCTGCCCGGCGTCTCGCTGCGCATCGCCGATCCCGAAACCGGCGCGCTCATGCCGAAGGGCGAAATCGGCATGATCGAGGTGAAGGGACCGAACGTGTTCAAGGGCTACTGGCGCATGCCCGAGAAGACGGCCGCGGAATTCCGGCCGGACGGCTTCTTCATCACCGGCGATCTCGGCATGATCGACAACCGCGACTACGTGCACATCGTCGGCCGCGGCAAGGATCTGGTGATCACAGGCGGCTTCAACGTCTATCCGAAGGAGATCGAGACCGAGATAGACGGACTGCCGGGCGTTCTGGAGAGCGCGATCATCGGCGTGCCGCATCCCGATTTCGGCGAGGGCGTCACGGCGATCGTGGTGCGCACGAAGAATTCGCAGATCGACGAGGCGACGATCGCGCGCGCGCTCTACGGCCGGCTGGCGAAATTCAAGCTGCCGAAGAAGATCATCTTCGTCGACGACCTGCCCCGCAACACCATGGGCAAGGTGCAGAAGAATGTGCTGCGCGACCGTTACACGTCGATCTACTCGAATTGAGCGCGACGCGACGCGCAACGGAATCTTCACCACGTTCGCTCGTCGCATATTAACACTAACGCGCGACATTCGCTCTCCCGGCCGGGTCGAGTGTCCGCAATGTTTTCAGTCCGTCATTCCTGCGCCGTGGCGATTTCGCTCGCGCTGATCCACTTCAGTCTTCCCGCCGTCGCCGCCGATGAAAATTCCTCCGGCTGGACGATCACGCTCAAGGCCAACGGCGGTCTGTCTCCTGCATGGGAGGGGTCCAAGGACCTCTCGCCCTATCTGCTGCCGGGCCTGTCGATCCGGCGCGCAGGAACGCCCTTGACGTTTTCGGCTCCCGACGATTCGCCGGGCTTCGCGATCTACGACGAGGGCTGGCTGAAGGCGGGCGTCGTCGGCAAGCTGAAGGGACCGCGCAGTTCGGTCGAACACACCGAACTGAAGGGCGTGCACGACATCGACTGGACGATCGAGGCGGGTCTGTTCGCCGAATTTTGGCCGATGGAGAAACTGCGCGCGCGCGTCGAGGTTCGACGCGGGCTGATCGGCCACCATGGCGACATCGTCGATCTTTCGGCCGACTGGGTCGAGCGTCGCGGACGCTGGACAATCTCGGCCGGACCGCGCCTGTCGCTCGCCGACACGCGCTACATGGACAAGCTGTTCGGCGCGAACGCCGCTGAAGCGGGGCTCAACGGCCATATCGGCGCCTATCGCGCGGAGGGCGGACCAAAACTCGTAGGCCTCGCCGGCGCTGTCTCCTACGAATGGTCGAAGAGCTGGACCACGACGGTTTACGCTCGATACAACCGGCTTGTCGGCTCAGCGAGCGCGAGCCCGCTGGTCGACAAGCTCGGGTCCCGCAACCAGCTCACCATCGGCGCGATCGTCGCCTATTCCTTCGACTGGGCGGGCTTCTGATCAGCCGGCCAAGCGCTTCTCCGCAACGCGCGCGAGCAGAGCGGCGCCGATCGGCAGGATCTCGTCGTTGAACACGTAGCCGGGATTGTGCACGGCGGGGCCTGGCCCCATGCCGAGCCAGACATAGGCGCCGGGCGCCGCCATGGACATGTCGGCGAAATCCTCCGAGCCCATCTTGGGCTCGGCGTCCGTCTCGACATTTTCGACGCCGAACAATTCGGCCGCAGCGTCGGCCATGGCGTGCGTCTGCGCCTCGGCGTTGCGCAGCACCGAGAATATGTCGCGAATGTCGACGTCGATCCTGGCGCCATAGGCCGTCGCGAATCCCGCGCAGAGCTCGCGCATGCGTTTTTCGACGAGCTTGCGCACCTTGTCGTCGAAGATGCGGATCGTGCCGGCCAGATGCGCGGTTTCGGGGATCACGTTGTAGGCCGAACCGGAATTGAACTTGGTGATCGAGACGACCGCGCTTTTCAGCGGCGGCGCGTTGCGGCTGACGATGGTCTGGATGGATTGCGCGAGCGCCGCGCCGATCATGATCGGATCGCAGGAATTCTCCGGCATGGCGCCATGCGCGCCCTTGCCCGTGATGCGGATGTCGAAGAAATCCGCGCCCGCCATGGCCGCGCCTGTGCGCATACTGACCTTGCCGAGCGGCCCGCCCGGCCAGTTGTGAAGCGCATAGACCTCGTCGCAGGGAAAGCGTTCGAACAAACCATCGGCGATCATGGCGCGCGCGCCGCCGAGGCCTTCCTCGGCGGGCTGGAAAATGAGCGCCACCTCGCCGGAGAAATCGCGCGTCTCTGCGAGATACCGCGCCGCTCCGAGCAACATGGTCGTGTGTCCGTCGTGGCCGCAGCCGTGAAACTTGCCGGGATTCCTGGACGACCAGGGCAGGTTGGTGAGTTCGTCCATCGGCAGCGCGTCCATGTCGGCGCGCAGGCCGATCCGTTTGCCGTCCCCGCCTTTGCCTTTGACGACGCCGACCACGCCGGTCTTGCCGAGGCCCGTATGAACCTCGACGCCGTATGATTCGAGTTCGCGGGCGACAAGGCCGGCCGTGCGCGTCTCCTCGAAACCGATCTCGGGATGCGCATGTATGTCGCGGCGGATTTCGGTGAGCCGGTCCGCAAATCCCCTGATCCTGTCGAGAACGTCCATGCGATGCTCCAAAGGCTTCATGCGTCAGGCGAATGTTAGGGTCGCGCGGCCGCATTCGACAAGTCCGCGAACTTGACGCGGCCCGTCGGCGACGCCGACAATCGGCGCAAACAAATACGGGCTTTCGGGCCTGCGGGGAACGCTCATGAACGACCAAGCACCGATGACGGCGCCGATAGCGCCGTTCAAACCCATTGATTTCCTGCCGCGGGAAATCGACGCCGAACGCCGCGCGAATGGCGAGATCATTCTGCGCCAGCGCATTCCGCTCGACGCATACCAGCGTTGCATTCCGCTCTATCTCGAACGCTGGTCGCAGGAGCGGCCCGACCAAGTCTGGCTCGCCCAGCGTCGCGGGCCGGATCGCGCGTGGAAGAAAGTGACCTACGCCGAAGCCAAGCGCGACGTCGACGCGCTGACGCAGGCGCTGCTCGACATGAAGCTTTCGCCCGAGCAGCCGATCGCCATTCTCTCAGGCAATTCGATCGAACACGCGCTGATGACGCAGGCCGGCATGCAGGCTGGAATTCCGGTCGCGCCCGTGTCGCCGGCCTATTCGCTGATGAGCCAGGACCACGCGAAGCTGCGCTACATATTCGACCTCATCAAACCCGGCGTCGTTATGGTTCAGGACGGCGTCGCGTTCGGCCGCGCGCTGAAAGCGCTCGATCTGAGCGGCGCGACCGTGATCCATGTCGAGCGCGCGCCGGAAGGCGTCGAGAGCCGCGCCTGGGACGCGCTCGTCGCGACGAAGCGAACCGATGCCGTCGACAGGGCGCTTGCAGCGATAGGGCCGAAAACGGTCGGCAAGTTGCTCTTCACCTCGGGCTCCACCGGCATGCCCAAGGCGGTCGTCAACACGCAGGAGATGATGTGCGCCAATGTCGTGATGGGCCAGATGACGCGCAAGCGGAAAGAGAGCGACCCCCGCATGGTCGTGCTCGACTGGCTGCCGTGGAACCATACGATGGGCGGCAACGCCGGTTTCCACGCCCTGCTCGCCGACGGCGGCACGCTCTACATCGACGACGGGCGGCCGATTCCCGGCATGTTCGACGAAACGCTGCGCAATCTGCGAGAGATTTCGCCGACCTACTACACCAACGTGCCGGCGGGCTTCGCCGTGCTCGCCACCGCGCTCGAGAAAGACGACGCGCTGGCGCGCTCCTTCTTCAAGGACCTCAATATCCTCGGCTACGGCGGCGCGACGCTGCCCGACGATCTCTACGTGCGCATGCAGCGGTTGGCGGTGAAGTACACGGGCAATCGCATCGTCTTCTTCACGGGCTGGGGTTCGACCGAGACGGCGCCGACTGCAACCTCGACCTATTGGGAGACGGAGCGCGTCGGCCTCATCGGCCTGCCGCATCCCGGCGTCGAACTGAAGATGGTTCCTGCCGGTCCCAAGTATGAAATGCGCATTCGCTCGGTGATCGTGACGCCGGGCTACTACCGCCAGCCCGATTTGACCGCAAAGGCCTTCGACGAGGAGGGCTATTACAAGATCGGCGACGCGGGGACTTTCGTCGATCCGAACGATCCCACGAAGGGGCTGATCTTCGCGGGACGCGTGGTGGAAGATTTCAAACTGACCTCGGGCACGTTCGTGCATGTCGGGTCTCTGCGCGTGGCCGCAATTGCGGCGGCGAGCCCGGTCATCCAGGATGCGCTGGTCGCGGGGCAGGACCGCGAATATGTCGCGCTGCTCGCCTGGCCAAATCTCGAAGCCTGCCGCCTCGTCGCCGGCAAGGTGAACGCGTCGCTGGCGGAGCTCGTGCACGATCCGCTCATCAAGGACCATCTGCGCAAGTCGCTGCACGCGCACAACGAGGCGACGCACGGATCGTCCATGCGCATTTCACGCGTGATGCTGATGACGGAGCCGCCGTCGATCGACGGCAACGAACTCACCGACAAGGGCTACATCAACCAGCGCGCCGCGCTCGACCGACGCAGCGCGCTGGTGGAGCGGCTCTACGCCGAGACGCCCGATGAAGATGTGATCGTCGTCGAGGGTTAGGCTCGATCGCAGATGATCGCAGTCATTGTGAGCCCGACAGAAGTCGGCGCGGGGAAGTCGGCTGTCGTCGGCTTCGGAAAATGCTCCTCGCGATGACGGCCAGAGGGTTTATCTTGTTCGCATGAAATACCGCGCCATCGTCTGCCCGGAACTCGGGCCCCCCGAAGTCCTGCGCCTCGAGGAGCTTGACGCGCCCGCGCTGAGAACCGGCGAGGCGCGGGTGCGCATTCATTCGTGCGGCGTGAATTTTCCCGACCTGCTGATGGTCGCCGGCAAGTATCAGTTCAAGCCCGAGCTTCCGTTCGTTCCCGGTTTCGAATCCGCCGGCGAGGTCATCGAGGTCGCCGAGGGCGCGACCGTCAAAGTCGGCGACCGCGTCGTCTTTCGGCGCAAGACCGGCGGCTTCGCCGAGCAGGGCGTCGCAGCGCCGCATGAGCTCACGCCGGCCCCCGAGCATTATTCCTACGACGAGGCGGCCACCTATTCAGTCGGACTCGTCACGTCCTTCCATGCGCTCGTCACGCAGGGCCGTCTGCAAAGGGGCGAGCGCGTGCTGATCACCGGCGCGGCGGGCGGAGTCGGCATGGCTGCGGTCGCGCTCGCCCGCCATCTCGGCGCAGAACCGATCGCCGTCTGCTCGACTGCGGAGAAGTGTGCGGCGGCGCTGAGGGCCGGCGCGGCGCACGCCATCAATTCGTCCGAGCTTCGGATCGACGAGGCGGTCAAGGAGATCGCCGGCGGACGCGGCGTCGATTGTCTCTACGATCCCGTCGGCCTGCCGGCCGAGATCGCGTTGCGTGTTCTGGCGTTCGGCGGCCGCATCCTGCTGATCGGCTTCGCCGGCGATATCCCCGCTTATCCGGCCAACCGCGTCCTCATGAAATGCGCGACGGTGATCGGCGTCCGGGCGGGCGAATATGCGCGGCGCTTTCCGGAGGTGCGCGCCGCCGAGACGCCGCAGATGGAGGCGCTGACGCAGTTTGTCCGACCATATGTGAGCAAGGCCTACCCGCTCGAACAGGCCGCGCAGGCGCTGCGCGACATCGCCGAGCGGCGGGCGATCGGGCGGATCGTGCTGCGCCCCTGACCGGCGGCCCGCTATCGCCGAAGGTCGCGATCCCGCCCCCTTCCCTTGGACGCCGCGCGGGCCTAGAAAACCCGCAAATCCACGCGACCGGGGCCTTTCCCATGACCTATCAGCATTCTCCGCTTTTCCCGCTCGGCGAGGACAAGACGCCCTATCGCCTGGTCACTGCCGAAGGCGTGCGCGTCGAGAAGATGGGCGACCACGAGTTTCTGGTCGTGGAGCGCGAGGCGATCCGCCGGCTCGCCGAAGCCGCGATGATCGACACGAACCACCTGCTGCGTCCCGGCCATCTCGCCCAGCTCGCGAAAATCCTGGACGACCCGGAAGCGACCTCGAACGACAAGTTCGTCGCCTATGACCTCCTGAAGAACGCCAACATCTCCGCCGGCGGCGTGCTGCCGATGTGCCAGGACACGGGCACTGCGATCGTGATGGGCAAGAAGGGCCGTTTCGTCTTCACCGACGGACAGGACGAGAGCGCGCTCGCCGAGGGAGTGCGCGACGCCTACGAGAAGAAGAATCTGCGCTATTCGCAGCTCGCGCCGGTCTCGATGTTCGAGGAGAAGAACACCAAGAACAACCTGCCGGCGCAGATCGACATCTACGCGGAGGGCGAGGACGCCTACAAATTCCTGTTCGTGGTGAAAGGCGGCGGGTCCGCCAACAAGACCTTCCTCTATCAGGGCACGCCGTCGATGCTGACGCACGATCGGCTGATCTCGTTCCTGAAGGAGAAGATTCTCACGCTCGGCACGGCGGCGTGCCCGCCATATCATCTGGCGATCGTCATCGGCGGCCTGTCGGCGGAATTGAACCTCAAGACGGTCAAGCTCGCCTCCACACGCTACTACGACGAGCTGCCGACCGAAGGCGGCGACGACGCGCACGCGTTCCGCGACCTCGCGATGGAAGAGGAAATCCATAAGCTGACGCAGCAGATGGGCGTCGGCGCACAATTCGGAGGCAAGTATTTCTGCCATGACGTGCGCGTGATCCGTCTGCCGCGCCACGGCGCGTCGCTGCCGATCGGCATCGGCGTGTCCTGCTCGGCCGACCGTCAGGCCAAGGGCAAGATCACGAAGAAGGGCGTGTTCGTGGAGGAGCTGGAGCACGATCCCGCGCGCTTCATGCCGCATGTCGACGAAGCTTCGCTCGGCGGCGAGGTCGTGAAGATCGACCTGACGAAGCCGATGAAGGAAATTCTTGCCACGCTGACCAAATATCCGATCAAGACGCGGCTTTCGCTGACCGGCCCGATGATCGTCGCGCGCGATCTCGCGCATGCGAAAATCCGTGCGCGGCTCGAAGCCGGCGAACCCATGCCGGATTACTTCAAGAACCACCCGGTCTATTACGCGGGTCCGGCCAAGACGCCGACGGGCTACGCCTCGGGCTCGTTCGGACCGACGACGGCCGGGCGCATGGATTCCTACGTCGACCAGTTCCAGGCGGCCGGCGGCTCGATGGTGATGCTCGCCAAGGGCAATCGTTCCGCCGATGTGCGCAACGCCTGCGCCAAGCACGGCGGTTTCTATCTCGGCTCGATCGGCGGCCCTGCGGCGCGCCTGGCGCAAGACTGCATCAAGAAGGTCGAGGTGCTCGAATATCCCGAGCTCGGCATGGAAGCGATCTGGAAGATCGAGGTCGAGGATTTCCCCGCCTTCATCGTGGTCGACGACAAGGGGAACGACTTCTTCAAGGAGTTGAATCTGGGCTGACGCGGCCCCATCTGGCGAAATCGTCAGATTGCGATGTGCGTTCTGTCACATCATAGTCGTGGAGGTGGTGGAATAAGTCGCCGTCGAGAGCTTTGGGGGGCTCTTCATGGTGCGTATGTTGATCCTAGCGTCTCTTCTGGTCGGCGCCGGCCCAGCGGTCGGCGCCACCGTCGCCAAGCCGATGGTGGAGCCCAGCCAGTGTTCTCGCGATCTGGCGTCGGTCGACAAGTCCTTCGCCGCGGCGATGATCGACCTTCAGCGCAACAGCGCTCCGCAGAATCGCTGCTCGGCGTGGCGTCGGCAGATCGACGTCATGCAGAAAGCCAGCACGGTGTTCGCGCGGTGCGCAGTCAACGAAGCGCGCGATGGGGCGATCAGCCAGATGGCGGGTTCGATTGCGGATTTCCGCGCGATGATCGCGCAGGAGCAATGCCCCTGAGCGGGCGGCGAGCGAAAGTCATTTCTTTCCGACATCGATGACGGCGCGCACGCGGCCGCCCTTGCGCTCAACGGCGACGCCCGTTCTCCGCCGCGCCTCCATGCGACGACGGCCTTCCGCCTGTCGGGCGGCAAGCCAGGATGGAACGGCGCGGCCGCGCCGCTGTCGCGCGGCGGGCGCGGGTTTTTCGCCGCTGGACGCGGGGCCGAAGTCGGCGGCCTGCGGCGGGGTCACGTTTCGACCGCCCGTGTGGGCCGCCGGCCCGAACGTCGCCAGGCAGCGATTGTAGGCGTCGGCCTGCTTGACGCTCTCGCAGTCGCCGATGGACCGCGGCTCGGCAGCGGCCGCAAACGGTGCGAGGACCAGCCCAAGGACGAGCCAGAGCGCGCAAAACTCAGCCCGGCTGCGGCCCATCGTATCCCTCGACCACGACGATATCGCCGATCGAAACCGGGAGGCGCAGCTTCATCGCGGCCTGATATTCGGGCGAGCGATAGCAGGCGAGCGCCTGTTCATAGGAATCGAATTCCAGCACCACATGGCGCGCCCGCGCGCCGCCTTCGACATGTTCGGCCTGCCCGCCGCGAACCAGAAAGCGCGCGCCGTATTTGCCGAAAGCCGCCGCGTTGGCCTGAACATAGGCTTTGTAGCCCTCGGGGTCGCTGACATCGACATGGCCGATCCAATATCCCTTCGCCATCGCGGACCCTTTCATCTTTTGGTCATGTTCGCACTCTACAGTGCTTTTGTTCGCTCAAGCGTATCAGTCAGAGCGAATTGCGCGCCGGGCCGGATGTACGCCCGGCGTTTTGCGTTTCAGGGGCTCAGGCGCCGAGATTCCGCCTGCCGCGCAGGACCAGCCCCGCCTCGATCTCCGCCACGATCGCATCCGCCGCCGCCTTGGGGTCTGCGGCTTCCGTCACGGGACGACCGACGACGATATGGTCGGCGCCGGCGGCGAGCGCCAGCGTTGGCGTCATCACGCGCTTCTGGTCGCCGAGCGCCGCCCCGGCGGGCCTGACGCCGGGCGTCACCAACAGCATATCCGGCCCCAGAAGCGCCCGCATGGCCTCGGCCTCCTCCGGCGACAGGATCAGTCCGTCGACCCCGGCGTCCCGGGCCTGAACGGCGCGCCGCGCGATCAGATCGCGCACGCCGAAGGCGTAGCCCGCGTTTTGCAGATCGGCGTCGTCGTAGGAGGTCATGACGGTGACCGCCAGCAGTTTCAGCGACGATCCCGCCGCGCCGCGCTTCGCTGCGGCCATGGTCTGGGGGTAGGCGTGGACCGTGGCGAAGGTCGCGCCGAGCCCGGCGAGCTGACGGGTGGCGCGTTCGACGGTGTTCGGGATGTCGTGCAACTTGAGGTCGATGAAGACCTTCTTGCCCTCTGCGACGAGCGCGCGCGCAATATCGAACCCGGCGCCGCCGTAGATCAGCTCCATGCCGATCTTGTAGAAGGACACGCTGTCGCCCAGTCGAGCGATCATGGCCTGCGCTTCCGCCGCGCCCGGCACGTCGAGCGCGACGATCAGGCGGTCGCGCGGGGAAATGGGATCGGACATTCGGCGGCTCCCGAAAACAATGTTCAGGGGCAATCGCAAATCTGGGGCCTCGCGGCAACCTCAAAGACCCGCGGCCTCCGCGAGCTTGCGCGCCACCACCTTCGTCCCGCGCGACGCCTTCGCTCCGGGACCGGGGATCGCGCGGATGCTTTCGTGGGCGATCTCGCCCGCACATTCCGAGCAGACGATGCGCGGGCGAAACTTGCAGCCGCAGTCCCGATGGATGAATTCGAGTGGAGCGCCCTTGCGCGAGGGCTTCCATCGGTCGCCCCACGCCGTCAGCGCCACGAGTATCGGCACGAGTTCGACGCCGGCCTCGCTCAGGGCGTACTCATAACGCGGGGGCCGCGCCTGGTAGCGCGTACGCTGGACAATTCCCGCCTTCTCCAGCGCTACGAGACGTCGAGTCAGCAGATTGCGCGAGATGCCGAGATCGTCTGCAAGCTCGCCGAACCGCCGCACGCCGAGAAAGAGATCGCGCAAGATGAGCGGCGACCACCAGTCGCCGATCGCCTCGAGCGAGCGGGCAAGCGAGCAGGGCATATCGGCGAAGCTCGTGCGCTCCATTGCGTCCTCCCGTGTCAGTTGCATCATTGAACTGACTTGGTACTCTTCAGTTCAATAATTGAACTGGAGAAAAGCCATGTACCACGCGATCGTCCAGCGAAAAGTGGAAGCCCTGTTCGCCGCAATCAGCGCGGGCGACGCCCAACCGGTGCTGGACGGATTCGCCCCGCGCTTCGAGCATTTTTTTCTCGGAGACCATGCGCTGGGAGGAAGGCGGACGACGTTGGCGGCGACGCAGGCCTGGTACGAGCGCCTCTATCGGTTGCTGCCCGACATCTCGTTCGAGCTGCGCGCGATCCGCATCGCGGGGTCGCCCTGGAATACGCTGGTTTCAATTGACTGGCTGGAGTCGAATTCCGCCGGCGGGGTCAGGACGCATACGCCCGGCGTTCACGTCGTGCGGCTGGCCTGGGGCAGGATGACTTATCTCGGCATCTATCCCGACACGACCGGGCTCGTCGCGACGCTCGAACGCCTGCACGCGGCAGGCGTCGCGGAGGCGAAAGCGGAGAAGATCGAGGAGTGAGCGCTCAGCGCCGCCCGTCGCGCGGACCGTCGGCGAATTTCTTCAGGAAGGCCAGCGCCGGCTCGACCTGCTTTTGCCGAAAAGCCCGAAAGGCGGGCGCGAGCTCGTTGTGGCGGCGCAGATGAGCGACCACCTGCGTCGCGCGCGCATCGAGGCGCGTATACCGCCAGACCCGGGCCGGCGGGAGATTCAGCCAGACGGGATTGGACACTTCGCCGCGGTAATTGTGCGTCGCGCGCAGCGACAGGCGCAGCGGCATCGGAGACGCCAGTCCGTAGGTGAACTGAACAAACGCGCCGTCGGGGCCCATCAGACCGAAGGCGTCGTCGAGCAAAGCGAGACGCTCCCGCTCGGGCCGCGTCAGCAGAGGCAGGCTCGATACGACCGTGGCGATGCGTCCGCCGGTGAGATCGCCGAGCGTGTCGGAAAGCCGATAGGCGTCGCCGCGGATGACGCGCGCGCCCGGGAAGCGCCTTTCGAGCAGCTTGCAAAACGAGGCGTCGTATTCGACCAGCACCAGCTTTTCGGCAGGAACGCCTCGTTCGATCAAAGCCTCCGTGACCGGACCGGTCCCCGGTCCCAGCTCGACGATCAGCCCTTCGGCGGCGGGATCGACGCAGCGCGCCATGGCGCGCGCCAAGAAGCGGCCGGACGGAGATACGGCGCCCATGGTGCGCGGCGAGTCGAACCAATTGAGAAAGAAACGCGCTTCGTCGGCGAGGCGTTCTTCGAATTTCGAGCGGGTCGGCGCGATGCGGTTCGTCCGCGTGCGCAAATGTTTGGCGCTCAAGACTTCCACCTGCTCCCAGCCGACGAATGCGCCAGCGAAATTCGCCCAACGCAGCGCTGACGTCAAGAAACCGTCGTAAAGCCGGGGAGCCGACGCCGGAGCGCCCCGACGGACCAGCCCCCTACTGGCCCCCGATATTGTCGAGGAATTCTTTCATTTTGGCAAAGAATCCGGACGATTCCGGGTGAGTGGTATGCGAGGATTCGCGCTCGAATTCCTGCAACAGCTCGCGCTGGCGGCGGGTCAGGTTCTGGGGCGTCTCGACGACGGCCTGCACGTAGAGATCGCCAAAATCGCGCGAACGCAGAACAGGCATGCCCTTGGCCCGGACCTTGAACTGGCGGCCGGTCTGGGTGCCTTCGGGCACCTTCACCTTGGTCTCGGAGCCGTCGAGCGTGCCGATCGAAAACTCGCCGCCGAGGGTCGCCTGCACCATGGAGATCGGCACACGGCAATAGAGGTCCGCGCCGTCGCGGTGGAACATGGCGTGCGGCTTGATCGACAGGAAAATGTAGAGGTCGCCGGACGGCCCGCCGCGCACGCCGGCCTCGCCCTCGCCCGCGAGGCGGATGCGCGTGCCGTCCTCGACCCCGGCGGGAATGTTGACCGAGAGATTGCGCTCGCGGGTGACGCGCCCGGCGCCAGAACAGCTCGTGCAGGGATCGTCGATGCGTTCGCCGCGGCCCTGGCAGGACGGGCAGGTGCGCTCTATGGCGAAGAAGCCCTGCTGAGCCCGCACCCGGCCATGGCCGCCGCAGGTGGGACAGGTCTTCGGCTTGGAGCCCGCCTTGGCCCCGGAGCCGGCGCAGGCTTCGCAAGTCACCGACGTCGGCACCTTGAGTTGCGCGGTCTTTCCGGCGAAGGCCTCCTCGAGCGTGATCTCGAGGTTGTAACGCAGGTCCGACCCGCGCTCGCGGCCGCCTGACCGCCCGCCCCGACGACCCATGACGTCGCCGAACAGGTCGTCGAAAATGTCGGCCATGGACGAGGCGAACCCATCGCCCATCCCGCCGCCGAAACCGCCGCCGCCCTGTTCGAACGCGGCGTGGCCGAAGCGGTCGTAGGCGGCCCGTTTCTGACCGTCGGACAGGATCTGATAGGCTTCGTTGACTTCCTTGAAGCGCGACTCCGCCGCCTTGTCGCCCGGATTGCGGTCCGGATGGCACTGCATCGCCGCCTTGCGGAAGGCCGATTTGAGTTCGACCTCCGTGACCGTGCGGGAAACGCCGAGGATTTCGTAGAAGTCGCGCTTGGACATCACCGCGTCCGGTTCAGGGCGGCCAGGCTGACCACGAAGAAGGCCGGCGACCCGAGACCTTTGTCGGTCAGCGGAAACACCCAAAAGGGATCGGTCAAGGGGTTGATCACCACGAAGGACAACGCCTTGTCGGAATCGCTGACCAGGTCGAGCCTGTAGAGTTTCTTGCCTGTCACGATCTTCGCGGAGATCGGATCGACCTTCAGGATCGCCTGCAGATCGGCGTCGGACAGAGGCGCGTAGCCGATCGCCTTGAAATAGGCCTTCTCACGGTCGGCCCCGGTCAGGCCGTCCATCTCGGCGGCGCCGAACGTCGCGCGCACGCCGGAATCCGGGAAAGCGCCGAAGTACTTCTCGTTGGCGTTGAAGATCTGACCGTATTTCGTGCAATAGACCGCGCCCCACGCCGCCAGATCGGGCGACAGCTTGGTCACTGCGCCCTTCGGCGCCTTGGCGCAATCGATGAGGATATCGGCAGGCGGCTTGAGTTCGCCCGGCTCCACTTTCGCCTTCATCTGCGCAAAAGCAGGCCCGCCGAAAGCCAGACCCGCCACGACAGCCCAACGCGCGACAACAGGCGCAAGTCTCATTGCAATCATCCCGTCGAAAAAAGGGGCGCCGCTCGCGCGGCGCCCGGTTCTATCAGGACTTTTTCTTGTCGTCGCCGACATCCTTGAATTCGGCGTCGATCACGTCGTCCTGAGCGCCATGGCCCGCGCCGCCGCCGGCGGCCGCGCCTTCCGCGCTCGCCTGCTGCGCCTTGTACATGGCCTCGCCGAGCTTCATCGCGGCCTGAGCGAGTTCGTTCGTCTTGGCCTTGATGTGTTCGGCGTCCTCGCCCTCGAGCGCGCTCTTGAGCGACTCGATGCCGCTCGCGATCACGCTCTTGTCGGCGTCCGACACCTTGTCGCCGTGCTCGGCCACCGACTTCTCGGTCGAGTGGATCAGCGCTTCGGCGTGGTTCTTGGCGTCGACCAATTCGCGGCGCTTCTTGTCCTCGGCGGCGTGCACCTCGGCGTCCTTGACCATCTTGTCGATGTCGGAATCCGAGAGACCGCCCGACGCCTGGATGCGAATCTGCTGCTCCTTGTTGGTCGCCTTGTCCTTCGCCGTGACGTTGACGATGCCGTTGGCGTCGATGTCGAAGGTGACCTCGACCTGCGGCACGCCGCGCGGCGCCGGCGGCAGGCCGACGAGGTCGAACTGGCCGAGCAGCTTGTTGTCGGCCGCCATCTCGCGCTCGCCCTGGAAGACCCGGATGGTGACGGCCGTCTGGTTGTCTTCGGCCGTCGAGAACACCTGGCTCTTTTTGGTCGGGATCGTCGTGTTGCGGTCGATGAGGCGCGTAAACACGCCGCCGAGCGTCTCGATGCCGAGCGACAGCGGGGTGACGTCGAGCAGCAGAACGTCCTTCACGTCGCCCTGCAGAACGCCGGCCTGGACCGCTGCGCCGATGGCGACGACCTCGTCGGGATTGACGCCCTTGTGCGGCTCCTTGCCGAAGAAGTTCTTCACGACTTCCTGCACCTTCGGCATGCGGGTCATACCGCCGACCAGAACGACTTCGTCGATCTGGCCCGCCGTGACGCCCGCATCCTTCAGCGCCTTGCGGCAGGGCTCCATCGTCCGCTGGATCAGGTCGTCGACCAGCGCCTCGAACTTGGCGCGGGTCAGCTTCATGGTCAGATGCTTCGGACCCGAAGCGTCGGCGGTGATGTAGGGCAGATTGATGTCGGTCTGCGCGGCGGACGAGAGCTCGATCTTCGCCTTTTCGGCGGCTTCCTTCAGGCGCTGCAGCGCGAGCTTGTCCTTGGTGAGATCAATGCCCTGCTCTTTCTTGAACTCGGCCGCGAAATATTCGACGAGGCGCATGTCGAAGTCTTCGCCGCCGAGGAAGGTGTCGCCGTTGGTCGACTTCACCTCGAACACGCCGTCGCCGATCTCGAGGATCGACACGTCGAAGGTGCCGCCGCCGAGGTCGTAGACCGCGATGACGCCCGTCTGCTTCTTGTCGAGGCCGTAGGCGAGCGCGGCCGCCGTCGGCTCGTTGATGATGCGCAGCACTTCGAGGCCCGCGATCTTGCCGGCGTCCTTGGTGGCCTGGCGCTGGGCGTCGTTGAAGTAGGCCGGGACCGTGATGACCGCCTGCGTGACCGGCTGGCCGAGATACGCCTCTGCGGTCTCCTTCATCTTCTGCAGGGTGAAGGCGGAAATCTGCGAGGGCGAATAATCCTTGCCCGCCGCCGTGACCCAGGCGTCGCCGTTGCCGGCCTTCTTGATCTGGTAGGGGACGAGCTTCATGTCCTTCTGCGTCATCGGGTCGTCGAAGGTGCGGCCGATGAGACGCTTGATGGCGAAGAAGGTCTTGTCCGGATTGGTGACCGCCTGGCGCTTGGCCGGCTGGCCGACGAGACGCTCGCCGTCGTCGGTGAAAGCGACGATGGAGGGGGTCGTGCGCGCGCCCTCCGCATTCTCGATGACCTTGGGGGTCGAGCCTTCCATCACCGCGACGCACGAATTGGTCGTGCCGAGGTCGATGCCGATAATTTTAGCCATGACTATTCCTTTCTGCGGCGAGACCGCCGGACCCCGTAGCGATCCGGTCTGGAGGACGTCGCGCCCCTGGGAGGAGGCGCCCGTCCGGTCCCCGTTGTGACGGCCATGAGATTGTGTGCGGCGGCCCGCGCCGCAAGAGCTAGCGGCATATAGGCGTATGGTTTTTCCGACGCAAGCGCGGCGGGTTCGAACGGGCTTCCGTGGAGGCCGCAATCTGCTACTGTCGGCGGGTCATGCGGTTCCGCCGGCGACGGCGGAGGCAAGAGGGAAGGCGGAAGCCGGGATTTTCCCGCGAACCGACGCTGCCCCCGCAACTGTGAGCGGCAAGTCTCGTTGCGAATCGCCACTGGCCTTCAGGCCGGGAAGGCGCAACGACGGCGACGACCCGCGAGCCAGGAGACCTGCCGCAGACCCGCCCTGACGGGCGGCCAACCAACCGCATCGCCTCGGAGGGAGAGATGCATATAGAACCGGGCGTCCTCGACGCCGCCAAAATCGCTTCCGCCAATATCGCCGCCGTCGGAACGCTCGGGGCCTCGGCCTACGGCTTCATCCGCCGCCCGGCCGATCTCGTGAAAACCGCTCTGGCCGCCGTCTTCTTTTCGGTGTTCATGCAGGTCTGGCACATGCAGGTCGGCCCGTCCGAACTGCACCTGATCGGCGCGTCCGCCATTTACTTCACGTTCGGGTTCCTGCCGACCCTGTTCGGCTTCGCGATCGGTCTCGCCCTGCAGGGGCTTCTGTTCGAGCCGCAAGACCTCGTCCATCTCGGCGTCAATTCGCTCTCGCTGATGGTTCCGCTGATCGCGGTCCATACGGCCTTCGGACATCGCTTCTTCGAGCGGGATGGCGCGCAGACCAAATGGGCGTCCGTGTTGAAGTTCGACGCCGCCTATTATTCCGGCGTGGTCGCCATGGTCGGATTCTGGCTGGCGCTCGGGCAAGAAGCGACGCCGTTCCAGAGCTGGGCGACCTTCGCCCTGTCCTACCTGCCGCTGACGCTGGTCGAGCCGCTGTTCACGCTGGTCGTGCTCAAGGGCCTCAAGCGGTTCGAGGGCGCCGCGCCCGTCCGGGCCTTCACCGTCGCGCCGCAACTGCGGCTCGCGTGAGCGGCTGAAACTTCCCGATCAATCGACGGGCGGTCTTCGGACCGCCCGTTTTCGTTCGGGCTTTCCTGCCCGGACGAAAACGGGGATGATCGCGCCATCAACTTGCAAGCAAGGCATTGGAGGCCCCATGGGAGAGCGCATCACGTTCAAGCGGCCGGACGGCAAGGACGCCGCCGGCTATCAGGCGAAAGCCGCCGCAGGCGCGCCGGGCCTGGTCGTCATTCAGGAATGGTGGGGGCTCAACGAGCAGATCAAGGGAATCTGCGACCGGTTCGCAGCGGCGGGTTTCAACGTGATCGCGCCCGATCTCTACGCCGGCCGCGTGGTGCCCTATCACGACTCCGCCGCCGCCAACGCCGAGATGACCTCGCTGAACTTCCTGGACGCCACCGACCAGACCCTTCGCGGCGCGGCGCAGCAACTTCTCGGCTCCGGCGCGAAGAAGGTCGGCGTCACCGGCTTCTGCATGGGCGGCGCGATGACCGTGCTCGCCGCCGCGCGCGTGGCGGAATTCTCCGCGGGCGTCATTTTCTACGGACTGCCGCCGGCCGCCGCCGCCGGGCCGGACGCCGTGAAGATTCCAGTCGAGGGCCATTTCGCCCTGCACGACGACTGGTGCACGCCGCAGGCCGTCAAAGACTTCGAAGCCGGCCTGAAGGCTGCTGGAAAACCGCACGAATTCTTCAGTTACGACGCCCACCACGGGTTCATGAACGAGGCGCGGCCCGACGTGCATCAGGCGAAGGCGGCGGAAGAAGCCTGGGGCCGGACGCTCGCCTTCTTCAGAAAGCATCTTGGCTGAGCGGTCACCCCGTGTTGCGGATGCCCGCCGCGATGCCGTTGATCGACACCAGAATCCCGCGCTGGGCCGCCTCGTCGCCGCGGCCCGAGCGCCAGCGGCGGAGCAGCTCAACCTGCAGATGGTTGAGCGGCGCGATGTAGGGGAAGCGGTGGGCGATCGAGCGGGCGAGCGCCGGATTGTCGGCGAGGCGCTGGTTCACGCCGGTGATCGCCGCCAGCGCCTCCCCCGCGCGACGCCACTCCGCCTCGATCTCCGCGAAAATGCGCGCTGCAAGGTCGCGATCCGGCACGAGGCCGGCGTAGCGGCGCGCAACGCCCATGTCGGTCTTGGCCATGACCATGTCGAGATTGGACAGGATCGCGCGGAAGAACGGCCATTCCTCGTTCATCCGCCGTAGCAGCGCGACGCGCGCGGGCCTGTCTTCGGCGAGATAGGCCTCGACGGCCGCGCCAAAACCAAACCAGCCGGGGAGCGCGACGCGGCTCTGGCCCCAGGAAAAGCTCCAGGGGATGGCGCGCAGGTCCTCGATCTTGCGCGTCGCCTTGCGGGAGGCCGGCCGCGAGCCGATGTTGAGTTCGGCGATTTCGGCGATGGGCGTGGCGGCGAAGAAGTAATCGACGAAGCCCGGCGTCTCGTAGACGAGCTTGCGATAGGCGGCCATGCTCGCCGTCGACAGCGAGTCCGCGGCGGCCAGAAATTCTTCGGGGGGCGGCTTCGAATCGGCGCAGAAAGTCGCTTCCAGAGCCGCGGCCATCAGCGTCTCCAGATTGCGGCGGCCGATGTCGGGATTGGCGTATTTGGCGTTGATGACCTCGCCCTGCTCGGTAAGCCGGATCTGGCCCTTCACGGTGCCCGGAGGCTGGGCGAGGATCGCCTGATAGGCCGGCCCGCCGCCGCGCCCCACCGTGCCGCCGCGCCCGTGGAACAGGCGCAGCCGCACGCCCTCCTCGCCGGCGAACATTTTCGCCAGCGCGGTGGAGGCGCGGTACAGCTCCCAGTTGGACGTGAAATAGCCGCCGTCCTTGTTGCTGTCGGAATAGCCGAGCATGACGTCCTGAACGCCGCCGGAATTGCGCACGAGATCGGCGACGCCGGGCAACGCGTAAAAGTCGCGCATGATGCGTTCGGAGCCGCGCAAATCCTCGATGGTCTCGAACAGCGGCGAGATCACGAGGTCGACGCGCGCGTCTGCGCGATCGGCCTCCGCGAGCGTCCCGTGCATCAGGCCGAACTCCTTGAGCAGCAGCAGAACTTCGAGCAGATCGCTGACGCTTTCGGTGTGGCTGATGATGTAATGGCGGATCGTGTCCGGCCCGAATTGCGCGCGCAGATCGCGAGCGCGTTCGAAGATCGCGAATTCCTTCTCCGCTTCCGCGCTGTAGGCGCGCTCGTAAATTCGCAGCGAGCGGGGATCGGCGAGTTGCGCCGTCAGTAGATCGCGGCGCGCCTGTTCGTCGAGCCAGCCGTAATTCGGCTCGATGCGCGCGACAGCGAACAGCTCTGCGAGCGTCGCCTCGTGCTTGTCCGAGCTCTGGCGCAGATCGGTCGTGGCCATGTGGAAGCCGAACACTTCGACGGCGCGCATGAACGGCGCAAGCCGCCCCGGCACCAGGGCGCCGCCGTGATTGGCCTCGAGGGACGCGCGGATGGTGCGCAAGTCGCGCAGCAATTCGTCGGGGCCGAGATAGGGCGCAGCCGGCGCGATCGCATGGCGCAACGCTTCGCCGCCCGTGTAGTCGCGCAGCGTGCCGGCAAGGCGCGCGTAAACGCCGGAGAGCGCACGCCTGTACGGCTCGTCGGCGCGGTGCGGATTGTCGTCTCCGGAGCGCTCGGCGAGCGCCAGCAGCTCCGGCGAAGCGCCGACCATCTCCAGAGACATCGACAATTCCGCGCCGAGTTCGTGCGCCTGCACGAGATAGTGGCGCAGCACCGTTTCGGCGTGCTCGGTGATCGCAAAAACGAGCGTCGACGCGTCGACATTGGGATTGCCGTCCCGATCGCCGCCGATCCAGTTGCCCATGCGGAAGAACGAGGGGACAGGCCGCCCGAGCAGGCGCTCCAGCTCCACATAGAGGCGAGGAATTTCGTGCAGAAACGTCGTCCGGTAGTAGGTCAGGACGTTCTCGATCTCGTCGCGCACGGTCAGCCGCCGCGTGCGCAGAACGCGCGTCTGCCAGAGCTGGACGATGCGGGCGCGCAGGCGCGCCTCGTTTTCGGAGCGCTCGCGCGAGGATTTGAGCTGGTCGCGCTCCGCGATCAGGGCTGCGATCGCGCGCTCGGCGTCGAGCGTGCTCTTGCGCTGAACCTCGGTCGGATGCGCCGTCAGCACCGGCGAGACGTAGAAATCCGAAAGCGCGGCGGCGACCTGATCCGACCCGACGCGCGCTTCAGCGAGCCGCATGAAGGCGCGCGCGAGGCTGCCGTTCTGCACCGAGCCTTCGGCCTGGTGGACGCCGCGGCGACGCAAATGCTCGCGGTCCTCGGCGATATTGGCGAGCAGCGAGAAGTAGCCGAAGGCGCGGATGACGGTGAGCGCCGCGCCCGAGCCGAGACTGCTGATCAAGGACTCGAGATCGCGGCCGGTCTCCTCGTCGCCCGAGCGCTCGAAAGCCACGGAGAACCGGCGGATGGATTCGACCGCGTCGAACGCCGCCTCGCCCGCCTGTTCGCGAACCGTGTCGCCGAGAAGTTGGCCGAGAAGTCGAATGTCGTCGATGGCGTTGGGCGAACTGCTGCGCTGCATCACACGACTTTGCCGCACTATCGGCGCGCGCGCCATAGGGGATGCGCGCGCGGACGCCGAGCCATGCCGGGCGCGCAATTGCGCGCGCCGACCGCGTGTCGCACCATCGGTCCCGGGAGGACGAGAAATGCCGCTGTTCGCCATCGGGAATACGACGATCGACCGGGTCGAGGAGGCGCATGGGCCGGCCTTTCCGCCGTCAATGCTGCTGCCGGACTGGAACCCGGAAATCCTGAAGGAGCACGGCGACTGGCTGACGCCGCGCCATTATCACGCGCGCACCGACCGCTTCATCACCTCGCTGCATTCCTGGGTGATCCGCACGAAGCATCACACGATCCTGGTCGACACTTGCGCCGGCAATCACAAGGATCGGCCGCATTCGCCGCTGTTTCACATGAAGGACACGCCGTATCTCGACCGTTTGAAGGCCGTCGGCGTCGACCCCGCCGAGGTCGATTTCGTGATGTGCACGCATCTGCACATCGATCATGTCGGCTGGAACACGCGGCTCGAAAACGGGCGCTGGGTTCCGACGTTCCCGAACGCAAAATACGTCTTCTCGCAAATCGACCGCGATTATTGGGACCCGCAGAAGAATCCCGCGCTGGATGAGGAGGCGCGCGCGATCTTCGAGGATTCCGTGCACCCGGTGATCGCGAGCGGCCAGGATCATCTGGTCGCCGACGGCGACCGGCTCGGCGACAATCTCGCGATCCAGCTCACGCCCGGCCATACCCCTGGCGCCATCGCGATCCGACTGACGGACAGCGGGCAAGAGGGCCTGTTCACCGGAGACGTCATGCACCACCCAGTTCAGGTCTACCGACCGCGGTGGTCGAGCCGCTTCTGCACGGACCCCGTTCAATCGGCCGACACGCGCGAAAAAATCCTCGGGCAGTGCGCCGACTGCAACGCCCTGATGCTGCCCGCCCATTTCGGCGCGCCGCATGCGGGCCGGGTGCGCCGCAAGGGCGACGGGTTCTTTTTCGCATTCGAGGAGTGAGGCGAGGCGGCGGCTCGCAGGATGCCTGCTTGCGTAAACGCAAGTAATTCGCCGATGACATTGCGCGATCGATCGCCATGTATTGCGCAACGCCTCCATCATCGGGATCTCCAGACATGCAGATACTCCGCAAGGCCGAGGACCGCGGCCATATAGATTTCGGCTGGCTCGATACGCGCCACACTTTCTCGTTCGGCGAATATTTCGATCCGAACCATATGGGCTTCGGCGCACTGCGCGTGATCAACGACGACAGGATCGCGCCGGGGGCCGGCTTTCCGACCCATCCGCATCGCGACATGGAAATCGTCACCTATGTGCTGGAGGGCGCGGTCGCACACCGCGACTCGCTCGGCAACGGCTCGACGATCACGCCGGGCGAGGTCCAGCGCATGTCGGCCGGCACGGGCATTCGCCACAGCGAATACAACGCCAAGGCGGACGAGCCGCTGCATCTCCTGCAAATCTGGCTGCTGCCGGAGCGGCGCGGGCTGGCGCCGGGCTACGAGCAGAAGAACTTCGAACCCGCCTCAAAACGCGATGTGCTGCGCGTGGTCGCCTCTCCCGATGGGCGCGACGGCTCCGTGGCGATCCGCAGCGATGCGAGCATGTATGCTTCGTTGCTGAGCAAGGGCGCGACCGTCGCCCACGAGTTCGCGGCAGGCCGCGGCGCCTGGCTGCATGTGGCGCGCGGGTCGGTCGCGATCGGCGACAAGGTCCTGCGCGACGGCGACGGGCTTGCGATCGCCGAGGAGCGTCGCGTCGAAATCCGGGGCGTGGCCGAAGAATCGGAAATCCTGCTGTTCGACCTCGCGCCCTAGGGCTTGCGCTCGACATCGGCCCGCGCGCGGCGCAGATTGCGCGCGGGCGGATCAGGACGCATGGACGAGCAAGAACTTTCGACGCGCAATGCGATCATCGCGCAATGTCGCGCCATGAACGCGAGCGGACTCAATCAGGGCACGTCGGGCAACATCTCCGTGCGCGCCGGCGCGCGCATGCTGATTACGCCCTCGTCGATCCCATACGACATCCTGACGCCCGAGATGATCGCGGCGATGCCGATCGAAGGCGATTACGGTTCCTGGGAGGGGCCGAAGAAGCCGTCGAGCGAATGGCGCTTCCACCTCGACATTCTTCGCGCGCGCCCGGACGTCGGCGCGATCGTGCACACACATTCGACCTACTGCACGTCGCTGTCGATCGCGCGAAAGCCGATCCCGCCGATCCACTACATGATCGCGCATTTCGGCGGGCCTGACATTCGATGCGCGGACTACGCGCTCTACGGGTCTGCGGAGCTGTCCGCGCATGTCCTGAAGGCGATGCAGGGCCGCAACGGGTGCCTGCTGGCCAATCACGGCATGATCGCCGCGGGGAAAAATCTCGCGCACGCCATGTGGCTGGCGATCGAACTCGAAACGCTCGCGCGGCAATATTGGCACGCGTTGCAGATTGGCGGGCCGGTCCTGTTGAGCGCGGCGGAGGTCTCGGCGGCAGCGGAAAAATTCGGCGTCACCGGCTACGGGCTCGCTGGGCCGGGCGAAGCTTGAGCCCGGACTTTCGACGCGACCCGACGACATCGGAGGACGCCTGCGCGCGGATCGCCGCGATCGCCGCCAGCGCCGTCGGGGACAGCGGCGCGCCGCCGCCATAGGCGACGCCAATCTCGCGAACGAACTGACGATTTGCGAGCGGCCGTACGACGATGTCGTCGCGCGCGCCGACCGATCCCTCCGGGACAATTGAAGCGCCGACGCCAGCGGCGACCAGCGCCAGCGCCCATTCCTCGCTGTCGGCCACAGCGACAATCCGAAGTCTCGACGTCGTCGCGGCGAAAGCGTCCGCCGCCTCGCAATGGCACCGGGCGATGAAAGGCAATTCCTTAAATTCCTCGTCGCCGATCGGCGCTGCGACAGCGCCGGGATGGCGGCGCGGCAGCGCGAGCACATAACGCTCGCGCCACAGACGCGCGAAGCTTTCATTGTCTCTCGCCATGCGTTTTTCGACGATGCGCGCGTCCGCTGGATCGCCCGCGCCGACCAGTTGCAGACGCAAGCCCGGCGTCGCCGCAATCGGCGCGAGCAGGCGCGTGGCGCGCGCTATGTCGAGACTGCGCAACAGGCCGAGCGAGAACGTCTCTTTCGCCACATCGACCGCAAATAGCGCGCGCATCGACGCGGCGTCGTCCAGCAGCCGCCTCGCACGGGGATAGAGCGCATCGGCGGCGGAGGTCCGCATGACGCCTTTCTTGTGCCGCGTGAACAATTGCGCGCCGAGTTCCCGTTCGATCGAGGCGATGGCGGCGGATACGGAGGGTTGCGAGATGAAACAGCGGCGCGCCGCCGCCGTCAGGTTTTGCTCTTCGTAGACCGCCACGAAGTAGCGCAGCTCCCGCAAATCCATAGCCATTTCCTATGTCATATATCTCAATATAATATTTTACCTATGATATGACGCACGGCAAGCTGATCCGAGAAACCGGAGCGAGCCATGCGAATTCATCACCTCAATTGCGGAACCCTGAATCTCGGCGGCGCGCATTTCGTCTGCAACGTCCTGCTCGTCGAAGCTTCTGACGGCCTTGTTCTGATCGATACGGGTTTTGGCGTCGGCGACATCGCGCGGCCAGCGCGTCTCGGCGAGCAATTCCTGCAGAACGCGCGGCCGAAGCTCGATCCGGCCGAAACTGCGGTCGCGCAGATCAAGTCGCTCGGCCACCGACCGGAAGACGTGCGCCATATCCTCATGACCCATCTCGACCGCGACCACGCCGGCGGCGTCGGCGACTTTCCCGGCGCCTTCGTGCATGCGCACGATGATGAGCTGCGGTGCGCGCTCGACGGCGCGCCGGGCGTGAGGGTCGGACGCTACGTTTCCGAGCAGTGGAGTCCGGACACGAAATGGCGACGCTACGAGCCGACAAGCGAGACGTGGTTCGGCGGCGCGCGCATGCGGGCGAGGATCGACGGCCTCGACATCGTCGTCATCCCGACGCCCGGCCACACGCCGGGTCATTGTGCGATCGCCGTCGAGACGGGAAGCGGCTGGCTCGTGCACGCCGGCGACACGCATTATCACCACCTGCAGCGACGCCTGCCGCCGCAATCGCCCTCGGCGGCGCTCGACGCGTTCCAGAAAAGCACGGATTCCGACACGCCCGCGCGCGAGGCCTCGCAGCTGTCGATCTGCCGCCTCGCCGCAGAACATGCCGACATCGACGTCGTATGCACGCACGACCCGTTCGACTTCGAGCGGTTCGTCGGCTAGGCGTCTCTGCACGGGTCGATTGCGCGATCACACCGCCGTGGCTTCGCCGTGCGCGGCGAAGACTTCCTTCGCCGCGAACAGGCCGTTGAGAGCGGCCGGAAACCCCGCGTAGACGGCCATCTGCATGACCGTCTCGACGATTTCCTCTCGCGTCAAACCGACATTCAGACCGGCGGCGATATGCACCTTGAGCTGCGGCGCGGCGTTGCCGAGCGCAGTGAGCGCCGCGATGGTCGCGATCTCGCGGGCGCGCAGGTCGAGGCCGGGCCGCGAATAGATGTCGCCGAACGGAAACTCGATGAGATAGCGCGCAAAGTCCGGCGCGATGTCGGCGAGCGAGGCGACGACCTTCTCGCCGCCTTCGCCGTCAATCTGCGTGAGCGCCCGCTTTCCGCGTTCGAACCTGTTTTCTCTTGCTGTCTGGTTGTGCGTCATCGACCTTGATCCTTGTTTCCGCTTCGGCGTAGCCGGCGATTTTGGAATCGAGGACGAGAAGGCAGCTCTGAAGGTCGGCCACACGCGCGCGCACCTTGTCCCGATGCGCTTCGAGCAGACGCCGCCGGTCGGATTCGGTCGACGCGCCTTTCTCGCGCAGCGCTGCGTAGCGCAGCATTTCGCGAATAGGCATCCCGGTCGTCTTGAGGCGACCGAGAAATTCGATCCAGGTCAGAATCGAGGCGTCGTAGTCCCGTTGGCCGGAGCGATCGCGGTCGGCGTAAGGCAGAAGCCCGATCCGCTCGTAGTAACGCAGCGTATGGGTCGAAAGCCCTGTCAGCCTCGCGAGATCGCCAATCTTCATTGCTGTTTCCCGTCACGACGCCCTTAGAGTTACCGCTTCGAGCGCACTCTAAGTCAAGGGGCGTAGACGGGATCCGCGCCTCAGCCGATCCGCGCCGCGCCGTTTGCGCCTTTGACGCGAACAGGGACGAGCGCGGGAACGATGACCGGATCGCGCTTGCCGCCGGACGGCGGCTTCTTGTCGTCGTCGTCGTCCTTCTTCTGGGTCATGACCGCAGTCGCGCTGACGATCGCGCCGAAGGTCGTGCCGAAGCCGATGAACAGCATCGCAAGGCCCGGGATCATGGCGTCCGAGCGCATGAGCAGGGTCCGCATTCCCAGGGGGTTGATGAGCAGCAGGACGCCCGCGCAGACGATTCCGAGCGCGCTGCCCAAAATCCAGTGCGTGATGATCAGCCGCGCGACCGGATTGCCGTTCGGCTCGTTGGGCGACGGATCGGTCGGCAGGTCGTCGGGCGAAATCATGCAAGGCTCCGCACTGCGCGTCATTGCCTGACCTAACCTAGTTTTTTCTGCGGCAAGGTCCATAGCCGGCTTCGCCGTGCGACAATCTGCGGCGGGTGGCGTTCGCAGCCGCCGGCCGGCTAGATTGGACCGACCAACAAGAATTTGAACGGGAGATACGCTCATGACGTCGACCGCCGCCGCGCCGACTGCGCCGGAAGCATCAGTCGTGGCCGCCAACAAGGCGGTGCTCGACGAACTGCCATTCTCGAACCGCGACGATTTCGTCGACGCCGAACGCGGTTTCCTCGGCACGATCCCGGACGCCACCATCCTGAACACTGGCGGCAAACCGGCCTGGAGCCAGAAGCAATACGCCTTCATCGACGACGGCCCGGCGCCCGACAGCGTCAATCCGAGCCTGTGGCGCATCGCCCAGCTCAATCGACGTCATGGCCTGTTCGAGGTGGTTCCCGGCGTCTACCAGGTGCGCGGCCTCGACATCGCCAACATGACCATCGTGGAGGGCGAAAGCGGGATCGTGGTGATCGACGCGCTGACCTGCGTCGAAGCCGGAAGGGCGGGGCTTGCGCTTTATCGCGCCCATCGCGGCGACCGGCCGGTGAAGGCTGTCATCTACACGCACACCCATGCCGACCATTTCGGCGGCGTGAAAGGCGTGGTCGAGGAAGCCGACGTTCTGGCGGGCAAGATTCCTGTCATCGCGCCGAATCTGTTCATGGAGCACGCGGTCTCCGAAAATGTGATCGCGGGGCCTGCGATGATTCGGCGCGCGACCTATCAATTCGGGCCGCTGTTGCCGACCGGTCCGCGCGGGCAGGTCGACGCCGGGCTCGGCAAGACCACGTCGCGCGGAACGCTGTCGCTGATCGCGCCGACCGATCTGATCATGGCGACCGGCGACAGGCGCACGCTCGACGGGCTGGAATTCATCTTCCAGATGGCGCCGGAGACCGAGGCCCCGGCCGAAATGCACATGTACGTTCCGGCCTACAAGACGCTGAACATGGCCGAAAACGCCACGCATCTCCTGCACAATCTGCTGCCGTTCCGCGGCGCGCAGGTGCGCGATCCCCTGTCCTGGTCGAAATACATCAACGAGGCGCTCGAGATGTTCGGCGAAGCCGAGGTTCTCGTCGGGCAACATCACTGGCCCGCGTGGGGCCGTCAGAAGGTGCGCGCCTATCTCACCAAACAGCGCGACCTCTACAAATTCGTACACGACCAGACGCTGCGGCTGATGAACCACGGCATGACGGCGCCCGAGATCGCCGAGACGATCGAACTGCCGGCCGCGCTCGCGCAGGAATGGCAGAACCGCGATTACTACGGATCGGTGCGCCACAACATCAAGGCGATCTACCAGCGTTATCTCGGTTGGTACGACGCCAATCCCGCCAATCTCGACGGTCTGCCGCCTGTCGAGGCCGCGAAGAAATACGTGGCCTACATGGGCGGCGCGGCCACGGTCATCGCAAGAGCGCGTGAGGATTTCGCGAAAGGCGAATATCGCTGGGTCGCGGAAGTGATGAATCGCGTCGTCTTCGCCGAGCCAGCCAACGCCGAGGCGCGCGAACTCTGCGCCGCCGCCTTCGACCAGCTCGGCTATCTCGCCGAAGCCTCGACCTGGCGCAACGCCTATCTCATGGGCGCGCACGAATTGCGCCACGGCGTGCCGCATATCACGCGCCCGCCGTTTGCGCCCGACGTCGCTTCCGCCCTGTCGGTCGGAATGTTCTTCGACACGCTCGGCGTGCGTCTCAACGGCCCCAAGGCCGATGGCAAGCGCATCGTCGTGAACTGGACGTTCACCGACACCGGCGAGCGCTACCTGCTGAACCTCGAAAATTCGGCGCTGACCTATGTCGAGGGCCGCAACGCAGAGACGGCCGACGCCGGGCTTACGCTCGAACGCGCGACGCTCACCAAGGTGATGCAGCAAACGACGACGTTTCCCGAGGCGATCGGCGCGGGACTGGTCAAGATCGACGGCAATCCCGCCAAGCTGCTCGAACTTTTCGCGCTGCTCGACACGTTCGAACTCGGCTTCAAGATCGTGGAGCCGTAACGACGATCACATCGGCGCGTGCGCGACATAGCCGCGTACGACATGGCCGTCTTCGAACTCGAGCGTCTCAGCCACACGCGTCTGGCCGTTGCGGATATAGGCGATGGTCAGCCAATCGGCGCCGGCGTAGACGCGTTCGAGTTCGAAATTCAGCGGCTCCCCGCGATCCAGCGCTGCGCGCCAGTAAGCGCGCAGCGCCGTCTTGCCGACGACGCGCGGCGCGCCGGTGATTTTCTGCGCGAGCGGCGAGGAGAAAACCACGTCGTCGGCGTAATGGGCGAGAATCGCGTCGAGGTCGCGGGCATTCCAGCCCGCGATCCATTCGTGCGCAAATGATTCGGCGTCTATCACGCGCGCATCGCCCTCATCAGGAAATCGCGAAGAACTCCGCGTTCACTTGGCGCCGCGCATGTTGAACAGGCGCATGACCAGCCAGACGGGCAGAACGATCGCCGCGCCGGCGAGAATGTATTGCGCGACCTCGCGGACGGCGTCCCAGCCCATCAGCCACAGCTTGTTCACGAAGCGCTGCAGGGCGTGAAAGACCTCGAACGGCCGGATATCCAGCCAGACCAGCAGGGCGCCGACGATGAGCGACACGAATAGCAGTCGCACGAAGACTGCGGTCGGCGGCCCGCCGATGAAGCGTTGCAGGGCGGAATTGGACATGGGCGGCTCCTTGGCGACCGGCGTCGCGTCGATCGTCGGGTTGGCGGGAAAGTCCGGCGTCATCGGGCGTTCTCCAGAGGAAGGCAGTGAATTCGCGAAGTGAACGGCGCGGTCAAGTCTGGTTCTTGCGCGGCTCCTCGTCGCGCATGATCCGCATCATCCGCCGCATGAATTCCTCGGCGTAGTCGAGCGCGCGATCGAAATCCTGGCGGTTGGGCAGCCGATAGCCATCGGACTGTTTCTTCAGGGTTTCGTTGAGCCGCGTCAGACGGTCCACTTCGCTCTCGAGCGCCGTGCGCTCCTCGGCCGCCGCCTGGCAGCGCGCCGCGCCGTTTTCGACCTTGCAGAGCGAGACGGCCCCGGTGCGCGTGTCGAGCCGCAGAAACCCGTCGGCGACAGGCGTCATCGAATAGCGCCCGTTCTCGGCCGACAATGGCGCAGGCGCCGTCTCGGCCGCCCGGGCGGTCGTCGCGGCGGTCAGGGCGGCGGCGAGGCAAACACTCAAAGCGACCGCGCGCATGGGCGCCTCCTTCGGTCCGGTCGCCGGACAGATGGGAAGCCCGAACGCCCCTGTCAATGCGGGCTTGTCGCTCAATCCGTCGCGCGCACGGCGGCCGCGGGGCCGGCCAATCCCTCCACCTTCGCAGCGGTGATGACCGCCTGCGTGCGGCTCTCGACGCCGAGCTTGGTGAGAATCGCCGAGACATGCGCTTTGACGGTCGCTTCGGAGACGCTGAGTTCGTAAGCAATCTGCTTGTTGAGCAAGCCGGCGGAGACCATCATCAGCACGCGCACCTGCTGGGGCGTCAACGACGCCATGCGGCGCACGAGGTCTGCCGTCTCCTTGTCCGCAGGCGCGCTGAGATCGACGTCCGGCGGCGTCCAGACCTCGCCTTCCAGCACCTTGCGGATCGCGGTCCGCATCCCCTCGATATCGGTCGTTTTCGGCACGAAGCCGGCCGCGCCGAAGTCGATGCAGCGACGGATGACGCCACGATCTTCATTGGCCGAGACGACGACGACCGGGACGTCGGGATGTTCGGCGCGCAAGTACATGAGGCCGGAAAAGCCGCGAACGCCGGGCATGGCGAGGTCGAGCAGAATCAGGTCGATCTCAGGCTGCGTCGAGAAAACCCGCGTCACCCCATCGAGATCGCCGGCCTCGAGAATCTCCGCTCCGGGCGCGGCGCCCGCGACCGCCTGCGCTAGGGCGCCTCTAACGAGTGGATGATCGTCGGCGATCAGGATCCGGGTGGAAGTTGCGGCCACGTTGCCTCCCTGCGCTCTGTCGCCCTTGTGGGCGCGGCTTGCGCCATCTATCCATCGCATTGCGCGGCGCGCAAGCGTCCCATGCGCGACAGGGGTGCGACGGTGAACAGACCGATCACTGACAATGAGGCGCGCGAGCGCGACGCGATCGACGGACGCGTCGCCTTTGCGGTCGCAGCTTTCGTGGCCGCCGGCGGGCTGATCGCGCTGCTCGACCGCGTCGGCGTCTCGGAGCGGTTCATCGCTGCGATCGGCCCCGTCACCGCGCTGATCGGGCTCGGGCTGATCGGCGCATTCATGCGCACGATGCGCATTTCGCGCTTCTACGCGGCCGGGCGGGCGACGCCTCCGGCCTACGCCGGTTACGCGACGGCGGCGATCGCCGCAGGCCTTGCGATACCGTTCACGCCGCCTGTCGCAGACCACTACTCGGGCGCAGGCGTGTTCACGGGCCTCGTCGCAGGCGTCGCCTGCGCGGCGTTCGTCAGCGGCCCCTTTCTTCGCAAGGTCGGTGCATTCTCCATTTCCGATCTGATCGGCGCGCGGTTCGACAACATGGCGCTGCGGCTCGGGGCGGCGATGATCGTCGGCGCGAGTTCGCTGCTGGTCGCGCTCGCAGGCTTCGAGGCGACCGTCGGCGCGCTGACGACCATCGCCGGCGTCTCGCGCGGCGTCGCGGCTTTCGCGACCGCCCTGATCCTGGTTCTGGCGACCACGCCGGGCGGCGTATCCGGCGCGGTCTGGGCCGCCGTGGCGGCGGCCGGCGTGGCGACAGCAGGTTTCGCCCTGCCGCTGGCCGTTCAGACCGTGGCCGGCCATCCGCTGCCCCTGCCGTTCCTCGGCGATCAGGACGCCTGGCGGAAGGCGCTCGACCAGATCGCTCAATGGCAGGGCGAGGCGGGCCAGCCCGTCGGCCTCACGCTGTCGCTGGGCATGGCGCTTGGCATGGCCGCGACGGCGCCTTTGCTTGCGCCGCTGATCTCGGTGCGCGACCGCGCCGCCGCTTTGCGCGCGGGCCTGGGAGCCTCGATCTGGAGCGCAGCGCTTGCGGCGCTGCTGGCGGCGACGGCGGCGGCCTCGACCCTCGGCCTGCTGGACGCGATCGCCGGCCGGCGCCCCGACCGCCTGCCCGAGCCCATCTACGCGGCGAGCGCGGCGGGGCTCGTGAAAATCTGCGGGGAGGCCGCCCGGGGGCCGGCGCAAGCCCGCGCCGCCTGCCAGAAGACGCCGGGATTTTCCGGCGCGGTCCGCGCGCCCGACATCGAGACGCGGGGCAATTTTCTGTTGACGGCGCTGCCGCCGCTCGGCGCCCTCGGCGTCGCCGGCGCGGGCCTCGTCTGGGCGGCGATTGCTGCGCTCGGCGCAGCGCTTGCCGCCTCGGGCGCGATCTGCGCGGCGATCGCGCTCGGCAATGACGCCATTCACCGAATGCGGGACAAATCCGCGCTCACCAGCCGAAGGCTCGCGATCGTCCGTCTCATCCTGATCGCGTCTCTCGCGGCCTGCGCCGCGCTGACGGCCGCGCGCGATCTCGATCCGCGCGCCTTGATCGGAATGTCGTTCGCATTTTCCGCGGCGGGCCTTGCGCCGTTGATGGCGCTCGCGCTCTGGCCGAGGGCGCGAAGCCGCGACGCCATGTTCGCGCTCGTGGCCGGCCTTGGAACCGCGGAAGTGTTTCTGATCTACGGCGACGGCTCGGTCAGCGGGCTGGCGAGCGCCGCCGTCGCCGGATGCGCGACGGCGATCGCCGGCGGCGTGCTGTCCAGTTTTCTGGGCGCCGACGACAGGTCGAGCGGGCGCGCCTTCGTCGACGCGCTGCTGCGCGGCGAAGGCGACGTGCTGAAGCCCGACAAGGGAGCGTGAGCCGTCAGTAACCGATCATGCGCAGCCACGGCAGCCCGATGGCCAGGAGCGCAGTGAAGAACACGACGCCGAAGACAAGCCCCAACGCCCAGAACGCGCTGCGCGAAATGTAGCCGGCCCCGAAGAACATCGGCGCCGGTCCTGTGGCGTACGGCGAGATGACGCCCATCAGACCAAGCGAGAACGCGCAGAGCATCACCAGCTCGGTCATCGGCATGCCGGGGATGCCTTTGCCGAGCGCCAGGACGATCGGCATGATCGCCGCCGTATGCGCCGTGATGCTCGAAAAGAAGTAGTGGACCCAGAAGAACAACGTGACGAGGCCGATCAGCGCGAAGGTCGGGTCCTTTCCGGCGAGCGGCGCGGAGGCGACGGTTGCGAACCATTTGACGAAACCGATCTGGTTCAGGCCGTCGGCCAGCGTCAGCAGCGTCGTGAAGTACAGCAGAACTTCCCAGGCCGCCTTGTTGTCGACGATGTCGGCGAGGTCGACCACGCCGCTCAACAGCATGAGCGCGATCACCAGCAACACCACCATCGTGGCGTTGATGAAATTCGACCCGAGCAGCGGCACGGACACGTTCGGATTGCCGCCGAATATCCAGAGCAGCATCGCCAGAACGACGAAACCCAGCATCAGCCACTCGTTGCGGCCGAGCGGCCCCATCTTGCCGAGTTCGTCGGCCGCCCATTGCGAAATCTGCGGGCTCGAACGGACTTCCGGCGGATAAAGGATGTAAGCGAGCAGCGGCGTCAGCAGAAACAGGACGATCCCGACCGGCAGAAAGCCGAGCGCCCATTGGCCCCAGCTCACGTCCACGCCGACCGTCTTCTTCGCGATGGCGAGCGCGGCGGCGTTCGGCGCGAGCGACGTCAGAAACATCGAACTGGTCACGCCCGTGACGGCGAACGAGTTCCACATGATGTAGGCGCCGAGTTTTCGCGCGGTGGGGCCCGGTTCTGAGCCGTAGACGGCGGGAATGTTGGAGATGATCGGGAAAATCGTGCCGCCGCAGCGCGCGGTGTTGGACGGCGTGCCCGGCGCCAGCGCCAGATCAGTGAGCGCCGCCGCGTAGCCGAGCCCGAGCGTCTTGCGGCCGAGCGCGCGCACCAGCGTCAGCGCGATGCGTCGGCCAAGGCCGCTTTTCTTGTAGCCGGTCGAAAAAACGAAAGCGCCGAAGATCAGCCAGACGGTCGGATCGCTGAACCCGTGCAGCGCCCAGCGCAACGATTTCGCAGGGTCTTTCTCGACAAGCCCCAGAACCGCCGCCGCCGTCATCGCCACGAAACCCACCGCGCCCGGCGCCGCGCTCTCGAACACGAGGCCGGCGATGGCGCCGCCAAAGATAGCGAAATAGGTCCATTGCGCGCGGTCGAGTCCCGTCGGAACAGGGAGCGCGAAGATCAGCGCGCACACCAGGAATGGCGCAAGGCGCCGCGCGAGTCCCAGGGTCGGATTGGTCTGAGCTCCGCCGTCCGTCGTCATCGCGCGCCTCCGCCTGCCCGTTTTGACGGGCATTGTGGACGCGTCCGGTCGTCAAAGCCAAGCCCCAGTCGTCACGCCTGCGGGAGCAGGCGTTCGAGATTTTCGATGCGGTCGGCCTCCGCAGCCGGCTTGTCCCAGCGAATGCGCGAAATGCGCGGAAAGCGCATCGCAAGGCCCGACTTGTGCCGCGCCGAGCGATTGAGCCCCTCGAACGCCACCTCGAAGACGAGGCCCGCCGTCGCCCCGTGTTCGACCACACGCACCGGTCCAAACCTGTCGACAGTGTGATCGCGGACATAGCGGTCGATTTTCGCCAGCTCCTCGTCCGTGAACCCGAAATAGGCCTTGCCGACCGGCGTCAGTTCGTCGCCCTCGGCGCCGCGCCGCCAGACGCCGAACGTGTAATCCGAGTAGAACGACGAACGCTTGCCGTGGCCGCGCTGCGCATACATCAGCACCGCGTCGATCACGAAGGGATCGCGCTTCCATTTGAACCAGGGGCCGGTCGGCCGCCCCGCGACATAGAGCGAATCGCGCCGCTTGAGCATGACGCCTTCGACAGCGTTCGAATCCGCGCCGGCGCCGGCCGATGCGGGATCGGCGCGGGCGGCGGCGAGCTGATCCCAATCTGCGAAGGGCGCGAACTGCGACAGGTCGAGCCGCGCGCACCGCGCTCGCGCGACGAATATTTCGAGGCGTTCCCGTCGTTCGACAAAGGGAAGGCTTCGCAAGTCCTCGTCGCCTTCGGCGATGAGATCATAGGCGCGCAGATGGACCGGATAATCGGCGAGAAGTTTCGCAGTCGCCGACTTGCGGTTGAGCCGCTGCTGCAAGACGCCGAAGCTCTGGACGCGCCCGTCGCGCAGGACGAGCAATTCGCCGTCGAGCGCAAAACTGTCCTGCGAGATCGCGCCGAGCGCGTCGGCGAGATCGGGAAAGCTTGGCGTCGCCTCCTCGCCGGTGCGCGTATAGATCCGCAGGACGCGCGCGCCGTCGTCATCGCGGCCCGCCGAAACCTGCAACCTGATTCCGTCCCATTTCCATTCCGCCAGGAACTCCCGCGGATCCAGCGTCGACAGCGACTTTTCGTCGAGGGGTTGCGCCAGCATGGCCGGTCGAAACGGCGCGGGATCGATCGTCGCCGGCCGATCGCCGCGTCCCTCCAGCCAGGCGAACAGCGGCAGGTAAGGCGGCGCGAGCCCGTGCCAGACCTGCTCGACCGCGTCCGCCTCGACGCGGCCGAGTTCTGCGACTGCGGTGCGGGCGAGCCGCGCGGACACGCCGACGCGCAGGGCGCCGGTTATCAGTTTGAGCAGCGCCCAGCGCCCGGTTTCGTCGAGCGCGTCGAGCCAGGCCGCAAGCCGGCCCGGCAATTCGGCGCGCCCCATGCGCGACAGCGTCTCGACGACCTCCGAGAGATGCAGCGGCGCGAAATTGGAGCCGGTCGGAGCGGGAGGCGGCTCCCACATCAGCGCAACCGTCTCGGAGAGGTCGCCGACGAAGTCGTACGACATGGCGAACAGCGCGGGATCGGCGCGCGCTGCGATCAATTCGCGCACGATCGCCGGCTTGGCGTGGCGAAACGACAGGCCTCCGGTCAGGGCCGCCAGCGCATAGCCGCGTTCCGGATCTGGCGTATGTCTGAAATAGTCGACCATCAGACGCAGCTTGCCGTTGCGCGCCGGCTCGAACGACAGGCGATCGAGCAATCGGGCGAAGCGGTTCATGGGGCGGCCTCGAGGGCTTCGTCTTCGTCTCCGTAGCCGATCATGTGCAAGGGACGAGCTGCGAGCCCGCGCGTCTGCGCCCAATGGACGAGGGCGTCTTCGGAGCCATGCGTGACCCATAGCTCGGAACATTCCACGTCCTGCACGGTCGCACAGAGTTCGGGCCAGTCGGCATGGTCCGAGACGACCAGCGGCAGTTCGACGCCGCGCTGGCGCGCACGCGCCCGCACGCGCATCCAGCCCGAGGCGAAAGCGATCACCGGGTCCGGGAACTTGCGCAGCCAGAGATCGGAGATGGCGGAAGGCGGCGCGAGCACGATCTCGCCGGCGAGTTTCGGCTTGTCGGCCGCTGTCACATGTCGCGTCTCGGCCATGCGCACGCCATGGGCGCGATACAGGGCGACCATCTCTTCGAGCGCGCCGTGAATATAGACCGGTCGATCCCAACCGGCTTCAGCGAGCAGCGCGAGCAGGCGCTGCGCCTTCCCCAGCGAATAGGCGCCCACGACATGGGCGCGCTCGGGAAAGATGCGGAGCGAGGCGAGCAATTTCGCAACCTCGTCGGCGGCGGGCGGGTGACGAAAGACAGGCAACCCGAACGTCGCTTCGCTGACGAAAGCGTCGCAGGGGACGGGTTCGAAAGGCGCGCAGGTCGGATCGAGCGCGCGCTTGTAATCGCCGGAGACGACGACGCGCCGTCCGCCGGCCTCGATCAGAATTTGCGCGGAGCCCAGCACATGGCCGGCTGGATAGAATGTCGCCCGCGCGCCGCCGATCGATACAGTTTCGCCGTAACGGACGGGCTGCGCGGCTTCCGCGAATCTCGCGCCGAGGCGCACGCGCATGATGTCCAGCGTGGCGGCTGTCGCCAGCACCCGCGACGAGCCGGGCCGCGCGTGATCGGAATGGCCGTGCGTAACAAGCGCGCGATCTGCGCCGCGCGTCGGGTCGATATGAAAATCGCCGGCCGGGCAATAGAGGCCCGCCGGCGTCAGGGTCAGGACGGCGCTCGCCGCCGATTGGTCGGCCATCGCGCCAATCTAGCGCGACCGCCTCGCTCGTCGAGGGCGGATCAATGCTCGCAGAACATCGCCGAACGGGTCGCTCCGTCAGCCGAGGAGACCGCATAGCAGCCCTCGTCCTGCGCGCTCTTGGCGCGGGTCAGCACGAGCCCCGGGGCGGCGCTCAAGGTGCGCGACGCTTCGACGCTCTTGACCGGGGCGCGGCCGTAGGCGGCGACGTTGGTCGGGGCGGCGGAAACGACGGCGGCGAGACCGACAGCGGCCGTCGCGGCGAGAATGGCCTTGGAGAGGGCGTTCAGGCGGGGCTTTTCGGCGGTGGCGGTCATTGGCGTCGTTCCCTTGCAGTCGATGGCCTCTTATGAACCCGGTCCGGGCGCCGCGATGTGCGTTTCCGCTCATGACGAACGCGGCGCCCGGCGGCGGATTCCGCCGGGAAGGGAACTGATCGGCCGCCGTCTATCGGCAGCGACGGCCCTGCCGGTAGCCGACGAACTGGCCCCAATCGTCGTAGACCGGCCGGCGAACGGTGCGGCAGCGCGGGGCGTAGACGACTTCGTCGTCGTCGTAGACCGGCTGATAGGCGGGCGCGACCTCGTAAACGGGTGCGGCCCGATAGGCGGGCTGGGCCGGGTAGTAGCCGCCGTAGGGGGTCGCATAACGCGGCTGATTGGCTGCGCCGGCGATAATCGCCCCCACGGCCGCGCCGCCGATCACGCCGGCGATCACCGCGCCCGGATCGGCGGCTGCGGGCGTCGCCGCCGCGAGGCCGGCGCCGAGCGCGACGACGGCGAGGCCGGTCGAAAGGGTCTTGAGCGGGGTCATGGCGATCTCCTTACGCGTTTGAATCCGCGCGCACGGTCGCAGCGACCCGCTGAATGGCGAATGAACGAATTAGGGAGAAAAAACGAGGCCCCGCCGCCCCCACAGCGCGGGGCCTCCGTGAAATTTCGGGGGGCAGGTCCCGAAACCCACGCTTTCAGGTTAGACCGGCTCCACGGCCCGCAATGTGAGGCGCCTCACACAATGCGTTTTTCATGAGGCGCTGTTGCGCAGTTCCAACCAAGCGGCCAGAGCGCTAGCCTGATTTCGTGTCGTCCGAGATCCGCCTTCCGCCCCGTTTCGAGAACTGGTTCGCCAGCCGCGCCTGGGCGCCGCGCGCTCACCAGCTGGCCCTCGTCGAAGCGGCGGAAGCCGGCCGCAACGTGTTGCTGATCGCGCCGACCGGGGCCGGCAAGACGCTTGCGGGTTTCCTTCCGTCGCTGATCGACATCGCCGACGGCGCGCGCGCCAATCGGCCCGGCGGCCGTCTGCATACGCTGTACATATCCCCCCTGAAGGCGCTGGCGGTGGACGTCCATCGCAATCTCGAAATCCCGGTCGCGGAAATGAACCTGCCCGTGCGGATCGAAACGCGCACCGGAGACACGTCCGCGCAGAAGCGTCAGCGCCAGCGCCGCGACCCGCCCGACATCCTGCTGACGACGCCCGAGCAGCTCGCCTTGCTGATTGCATCGCCCGACGCGCCGCATCTGTTCGGCGATCTGCGCCGGGTCGTGCTCGACGAATTGCACGCGCTCGCTCTGTCGAAGCGCGGCGATCTGCTCGCCCTGGGGCTCGCGCGTCTGCGCGCGCTCGCGCCCGCGCATCGCGTGACCGGCCTGTCGGCGACCGTCCGCGAACCGGGAGACTTGTGTCGCTTCATCGTCGGCCACGGCCCGATCGCCGATCTCGTGACCGCTCCCGCCGGCGCGCCCGCAGAACTTTCGATTCTGGATACGCAGGAGCGCCTGCCGTGGTCCGGCCACAGCGCGCGCCATGCGCTCGGCGAGGTCTATGACGCCATCGGACGCGCGAAGATGACCCTCGTCTTCGTCAACACGCGCGCGCAGGCGGAATTCATCTTCCAGGAGTTGTGGCGCATCAACGAGGACGCGCTGCCGATCGCGCTCCACCACGGTTCGCTGGACGCCGGCCAGCGCCGCAAGGTGGAGGCGGCCATGTCGGAGGGGCGCCTGCGCGCAGTGGTCTGCACGTCCACGCTCGACCTCGGCATCGACTGGGGCGACGTCGATCTGGTGATCAATGTCGGCGCGCCGAAGGGCGCGAGCCGGCTGACGCAACGCATCGGGCGCGCCAATCACAGGCTGGACGAACCCTCGCGCGCCCTGCTCG
>CAZWJF010000012.1:0-93845 GCA_964634325.1 uncultured Rhodoblastus sp. | reverse complement strand
GAGGATCTTGCGGGTGCGGGTCATGGCTCTCTCCTGAATTCGTCGCCTCGTTGTTTGGCGATGATGAAAGGATAGCGGCAGTCTCTCCAGACCGATGTGCTCGCTCGCACGCGACGACGATCAGCCTAAAGCCGACAATTTCCCGAGCTTTTCGGCGACGAGGTAATAGAAGGCGACGCGCGACTTGTCGTGATCGGCCTTCATCGTCTCGCAGACGGCCTTGATCGCGGCGTCGAGCTCGGCGTCTCCGCTCAGACCGAGCTTCTTCTTGCACCAGCTCTCGCGCACGGTCTTCAGTTCGTTCGGATCGGAGCATGACACGAGCGACGAATCGCGATTGCGCAGCGCGATCCCGAGATGCTTGACGATCGCCGCGATCGTTTTCTCGTCGGCGCCCGGGACGTATTTCTTGACGGCGGCTGTATGGTCCATGACTCGCTCCTCCTTGCGGGGACAGGCCGGCGAATCGAGAATACCACGCTATCGCGCGAGCGATACCCGCTATCGCGCGTCCGGCGACGCGCTCAGACCAGCGCGCCGTGGCAGTGTTTGAATTTCTTGCCGGAGCCGCACGGACACGGCTCGTTTCGGCCGACCTTGCCCCAGGTGGCCGCGTCGGCCGGATCGCGATCGGGCTGCGGCTCGGCCGGCGGCGCGAACAGGGCCTGCGGCGCCAGTTCGCCGGCGGCGATCTTGGCGTTGATCTCGGCGATCGCCATTTCGTCCTCCCCCGTGGTCGGATCGATATGGCTCGCTTGCATCGGCGGAAGTTCGTTCGGCGAAGGTTCGTAAGCGACCTCGACGCGCATGGTCTGCGCGGTGACGATCTCGTCCCAGCGCTCCATCATGCCGCGAAACAGATCGAGAGCCTCGGACTTGTATTCGTTCAGCGGATCGCGCTGCGCGTAGCCGCGCCAGCCGATCACCTGACGCAGATGGTCGAGCACCACGAGATGCTCGCGCCACAGATGATCGAGCACCTGCAGAACGATCTGCTTCTCGACGTAGCGCATCACCTCCGGCGAGTTCTTCTCGACGCGCTGCGCATAGGCGTCCGCCGCAGCCTTGATGAGACGCTCAAGCATCTCCTCGTCGGCGATGCCTTCTTCCTTCGCCCAGTCGGCGACAGGAACCTCGATCGCCAGAATGTTGGCGACCGCGTCGTGCAGCCCCTGCGAGTCCCATGCTTCGGCGTATGCGTCGCGCGGAATGTGACGGGAAACAAGGCGTTCGAGCACGCCTTCGCGCATTTCGGTCACCTGCTCCTCGACCGACTCGTCGGCCATGATCTCGCGGCGACGCTCGAACACGACCTTGCGCTGGTCGTTCATCACGTTGTCGAACTTCAGGATGTTCTTGCGGATGTCGAAGTTGCGCGCCTCGACCTTCTGCTGCGCTTTTTCGAGCGCCTTGTTGATCCAGGGATGGATGATCGCCTCACCCTCCTGCAGCCCGAGCTTCTGCAGCATCGAATCCATGCGCTCGGAGCCGAAGATGCGCATCAGATCGTCTTGCAGCGACAGGAAGAATTTCGACCGGCCGGGATCGCCCTGACGACCCGAGCGGCCGCGCAGCTGGTTGTCGATACGCCGGCTCTCGTGGCGCTCGGTGCCGACGATGTAGAGGCCGCCGGCCTTGATCGCCTGTTCCTTCAGGCGCGCGACCTCGTCGCGGATTTCCTTTTCCTTGGCGGCGCGCGCTTCGCCTTCGAGACCGGCGCATTCCGTCTCGACGCGCAACTCGGCGTTGCCGCCGAGCTGAATGTCCGTGCCGCGGCCCGCCATGTTGGTAGCCACCGTAATCGCGCCCGGCACGCCGGCTTGCGCGACCACATGCGCTTCCTGTTCGTGGAAGCGCGCATTGAGCACTGCGAACATTTTCGACGGCTTGCCGGCGCGGGCGGCGTCGAACAGGCCGTCGAGCGCGTTTTCCTTGTCGAAATCGATCTGCTCGTAGCCGTTCTGGACCAGGAATTCCGCAAGCAGCTCGGACTTCTCGATCGACGTCGTGCCGACGAGCATCGGCTGAAGATTGACCGCGGCCGCTTCGATCTCGCCGACGATCGCCTTCAGCTTTTCTTCCTCGGTGCGATAGACCTCGTCGTCCTCGTCCTTGCGTTGCACGGGGCGGTTGGTCGGGATCTCCACCACGTCGAGCTTGTAGATTTCGGCGAATTCGTTGGCTTCGGTCGAGGCCGTGCCGGTCATGCCGGCCAATTTGGCGTACAGGCGGAAATAATTCTGGAACGTGATCGAGGCGAGCGTGACGTTCTCCGGCTGGACCTGAACGCGCTCCTTGGCTTCGAGCGCCTGATGCAGGCCTTCCGAGTAGCGCCGGCCCGGCATCATGCGGCCGGTGAATTCGTCGATGATGACGACCTCGCCGTTGCGGACGATATAATCCTTGTCGCGCTGGAACAGCTTGTGGGCGCGCAGCGCCTGATTGACGTGGTGGACGATCGTGACGTTGGCGGCTTCGTACAGCGAGCCTTCCTTCAGAATGCCCGCGTCGCGCAGCAATTGCTCCATGTGCTCGTTGCCGGCCTCGGTCAGGCTGGTCGTGCGCTGCTTCTCGTCGATTTCGTAATCTTCCTTCGTCAGCGAAGGAATGTGACGGTCGATCGTATTGTACAGATCCGACCGGTCCTCGGATGGGCCGGAAATGATCAGCGGCGTGCGCGCCTCGTCGATCAGGATCGAGTCGACCTCGTCGACGATCGCGAAGCTCTGGCCGCGCTGGACCATCTGGTCCAGCTCGTACTTCATGTTGTCGCGCAGATAGTCGAAGCCGTACTCGTTGTTGGTGCCGTAGGTGATGTCGCAGGCGTAGGCGGTCTTGCGCTCGTCGTCGTCCAGCCCGTGGACGATGACGCCGACGCTCATGCCGAGGAAGCGATAGATGCGGCCCATCCATTCCGCGTCGCGCTTGGCGAGATAGTCGTTGACGGTGACGACGTGGACGCCCTCGCCGGAGAGCGCGTTGAGATATACGGCGAGCGTGGCGACCAGCGTCTTGCCTTCGCCGGTGCGCATCTCCGAAATGCCGCCCTCATGCAGCACCATGCCGCCGATCAGCTGAACGTCGAAGTGCCGCTGGCCGAGGGTGCGTTTCGCGGCCTCGCGTACGGTGGCGAAAGCCGGAACGAGCAGATCGTCGAGCGATTTGCCGGCCGCCATCTGGTCGCGGAATTCCTGGGTGCGGGCTCTTAGCTGCTCGTCGGACAGCGCCGCGATCTCCGCCTCCATGGCGTTGATCGCGCGGACCCGGGGCTGATACCCCTTGAGCCGGCGGTCGTTGGCGGAGCCGAAAATCTTCTTCGCGAGGTTGCCGAGCATGGAAACGAAGACCTTGTGACTATGAACGACCGACGCGGCGCGGGCGGGCGTTGCGGCGCATGCGGACGTCTGGGTCGGGGGGATCGCGGCGCCGTTGCGGCGGCGGACCTGCGCCGGGACGCCCGGAAAAGCCGGGCGAGAGATAAGGAGGGGGCCGTCCCTTGTCAACGCGCGCGCGTCGGGCGATCCGATTGCGCCGCGCCCGAGAATAGGCGAATTTGCGCCCGATTTTCCCGCCATAGGCGCGATTCGCGTCGCGGCGTCATGTACGACGCCCACTGCCCTTCTGGAGAACCCCAATGCGAGACCTTGCCACTCGTCCGCTGCTGCGCGCTGGCCTTTTCGGCTGCGCCTTGACCATAGCCATGGCGGCGGCCCAGTCGCCCGCCGTCGCCAAGGTGCTGGCCCGCGTCAACGGCGTCGAGATCACCGACGAGGATCTGGCCGTCGCCCGCGACGATCTCGCCGCGCAGCTGCCGCGCCAATTGCAGGGCGCGGCGCGCGATCGCGCTGTCCTCGACAATTTGATCGTGGCCTATGTCGTTGCGCAGAAGGCCGAAGCCGAGAAGCTGGCCGATGGAGCCGAGTTCGGCCGCAAGCTCGCCTATCTGCGCAAGAAGCTGCTGACCGAGGCCTATCTCGAGACCGTCGCCAAGAAGGCGAATACCGACGCAGCGATCCAGAAGACCTACGACGAAGTCGCCAAGGCGCAGACGCCAGAGCCCGAAATTCACGCCCGGCACATCCTCGTGCCGACCGAGGAAGAGGCCAAGAAGGCGCTCGAGCGCATCAAGAGCGGCGAGGACTTCGCGAAGGTCGCCGGGGAAATCTCCAAAGACCCGGGCGCCAAGGGCGGCGATCTCGGCTGGTTCACCAAAGACCGTATGGTGCCCGAATTCGCCGAAGCCGCCTTCAAGCTGGAGCCGGGCAAGATCTCCGAACCCGTCAAGTCGCAATTCGGCTGGCATGTCATCAAGGTCGAAGAGAAGCGGATGAAGGAGTTCCCGAAGCTCGAGGAGGTCCGCGACCAGGTGGCCCGCTACGTCGTCCAAAAGGCGGAAAGCGACGAGGTCGTCAAACTGCGCGATGAGGCCAAGATCGAGCGCTTCGACGCGCCGCCGGCTGACGACAAGGCCAAGGGCGCGCCGGCGCCCGCCGACAAGAAGTAGGCGACTTCCATCTTCCGGATTTTGTCGGCGGCAGGCGCTTGACGCCTCGCCGATTCGGCCGGCAAATCGCCGCGCCCTGCGCGAGCGCGCCACGCGCTCGCCGGCTCGCAGACGATCGGCTTTCTGCATTCGCGCGATCTGCGCGGATGCCGGCCCTCAAGAGGTTCGCCATGGCCCACGACGCCCCCCTCTCTCCGCTCGCGCCGAAGACCTATCCGGACATGCCTGCGATCGAGGGCGTGCGCTTCGCATCCGGCGCGGCCGGCATTCGTTACAAGGGCCGCACCGACGTCATGCTGGCGCTGCTCGACAAAGGGACGACCGTCGCCGGCGTCTTCACGAAATCCAAATGTCCTTCGGCGCCTGTCGACTGGTGCCGCGCCAGACTGAAAGGCGGGAAGGCGCGCGCCGTTCTCGTGAACTCCGGCAACGCCAACGCCTTCACCGGCAAGACGGGGGCCGACGCGGTGAAGCGCGCGGCAAAGCTCTGCGCGGCCGCGACCGGCGCGAAAGAGAGCGAAATCTTCATGGCCTCGACCGGCGTCATCGGCGAGCCGCTCGACGCTTCGAAATTCGAAGGCGTTCTCGAAGGACTGGTCGGGGACGCTGCGGGCGAAAACTGGCTCGACGCGGCGCGCGCGATCATGACGACCGACACCTTCCCGAAGGTCGCGACCGCAGAAGCCGAGATCGGCGGCGTGCGCGTGCGCATTTCCGGCATGGCCAAGGGCGCAGGAATGATTGCGCCGGACATGGCGACGATGCTGTCCTTCGTCTTCACAGACGCCCCGATCGCCGCGCCGGCGCTCCAGGCCATGCTGTCGAAGGCGGTTCAGGGGTCGTTCAACGCGATCACCGTCGACAGCGACACCTCCACCTCCGATACGCTGATGCTGTTCGCCACCGGCGCGGCGGCCGCGCGCGGGGCGCCGAAGATCGAAACCGCGAGCGACCGCCGGCTCACGGCCTTCAAGGCGGCGCTCGCGACCGTCCTGACGCGCCTCGCCCATCAAGTCGTGCGCGACGGCGAGGGCGCGCGCAAATTCGTCGGCGTCGAGGTGACCGGCGCCGAAAACGCGAAGGCCGCCAGGCGCATCGCTTTGTCGATCGCCAATTCGCCCCTCGTGAAGACGGCGATCGCCGGCGAGGACGCGAATTGGGGACGCATCGTCATGGCCGTCGGCAAGGCCGGCGAAAAGGCCGAGCGCGACAAACTGGCCATCTGGTTCGGCGGCATTCGCGTCGCGCACAAAGGCTTGCGCGACCCGGGATACGACGAAGCCAAGGTCTCGGCGGTCATGAAAGAGCAGGAGATCGACATCCGCGTCGACCTCGGCGTCGGCAAGGGCGTCGCGAAGGTCTGGACCTGCGATCTCACCAAGGAATACGTCGCGATCAACGGCGACTATCGATCCTGACGAAAGCCGGATCCGCTTGAAAACGAGCGAGCGCTGCGCGACTGTGCGGCATTCCGATTGTGCGTTTTCAAGAGGTCGTTTCATGCGTTTGTTTTTGATCGGCGCGCTCGCGACGCTGGCGCTCGCCGGATGTCGGTCGACATCCGAAACTGCGGCGCCCGTCGCCACCGTCGCCGCCTTCGATCCGGCGGAGGCCGGCTACATCAAGAAGCCGGGCAAGATCTCGATCCATGGCCACGCTTTCTGGCGGGACGACGAGGGCGGCACGGTCAACGCGGCGGGCGAGATCATCAGGCTCGTGCCCGCCACGAAATACGCCCGCGAACGCTTCGCCGTTCTCTACAAGGGGCAACGCTCGCTTTCGATCGGACAGATTCCGCACGTCGACGTCGATCCGCAATATGCCGACTACACGCGAACCGCCCGCGCCGAATCGACCGGACGGTTCGAATTCGAGAACGTCGCGCCGGGCGCGTATTTCGTCACCGCGCAGGTCCGCTATAAGGAGACCGAACCGGCCGGACGTCGTCGCTCGGCGGTCGGCGGCATGCTCGGCAAGGCGCTGGGCGTCGGTCAGGCCGGCGGCGCCATGTTCGAAACGGTGAACGTCACCGGCAAAGAGGAAAAGCCGATCAAGCTCGTCCTCACCAACGATCGCTGAGGTTGCATTGAAACTGCTGCTCGTCGTCGCCTGCGCTCTCGTCGACGAGGATGGGCGCGTTCTGATCGCACAGCGCCCGCCGGGAAAGAACCTGGCGGGCCTGTGGGAGTTTCCGGGCGGAAAGCTCGATCCCGGCGAACGGCCCGAGGACGCGCTGATTCGGGAACTGGCCGAAGAATTGTCGATTGAGGTGAAGGCCCCCTGCCTGGCGCCGCTGACTTTCGCAAGTCATGCCTACGAGGACTTCCACCTGCTCATGCCGCTCTATGTCTGCCGGCGATGGTCGGGGTTCGTGCGGGCGCGCGAGGGACAAGCTCTCAAATGGGTCCGGCCGCGCGAACTCCGGAATTGGCCCATGCCGCCTGCGGACGAACCGCTGATCCCGCATCTCGTCGATCTGCTGGGATCCTGAAGCCGGCAATTCCCCGCGCTGCAATGTGAACAGCGTTCAGCACGCCTCGATTTCGCCTTGGTTCAGATGCGAACCAACCGGAGTTTGCGGCGTATTATTGCTATAAATCATACGGTTAGGATATGCCCGACATTTACTCTTGCTTAATGTGTTGCGCTGCACAATATCTTGTCTGAGCAGCGTTGCGTGGGTCGGAGTCGCGTAAACCGGCTGAAGCGACGACTGGAGGCGGACATGGAACACGCAAACATTCACGGCGGCGTCGTCAGACGCCTGTGGCCGTCGGATATGCCGGCGTTCCGGGATCACTTGCTGCGGCTGGACCCCGAGAGCCGTCATGATCGGTTCGCCATGGCCGTCAGCGACGAATTTCTGGTCAATTACGCCGAGCGGTGCTTTGGCATCGACGATGTGATCTACGGCTATTTTGTCGAAGGGATCATGCGCGGCGCAGGCGAGTTGCGCGGCGTCGGTCTTGGCCTCGACAAGGGCTCGGCGGAAGCCGCCTTCTCGGTCGAGGTCGGTTGGCGGCGGCGCGGCGTCGGTACGGAATTGCTGGGCCGCATCGTTCTGGCCGCGCGCAACCGTGGCGCCGAGACCTTGTACATGTCCTGTCTGGCGCGCAATCGCGCGATGCAGGGCCTCGCCAAGAAGTTCGAATCGGAGCTTCAGTTCGACGCCGACGATCTGACCGGCAAGCTGGTGGCTCGCACGCCGTCTGCGGCCGCGCTGTGGAACGAATGGGTCGACGACGCCTCGAGCTTCGCAACGGCGATGCTCGATCTGCACACGCGCACCTTTTCGATGCAGCATCACAAGGCGCGCTGACGCGCGCCGATCGGCTACGCACAAAACGAAAAAGCCGCGACGGTCGCCCGTCGCGGCTTTTTCTTGGTCGGCGACGCCGGTCAGAACTGGCGCGTGATCATCATGTTCTTGATCTTGCTGATCGCCTTGGCCGGATTCAGGCTCTTCGGACACGCCTTCGAACAATTCATGATCGTGTGGCACCGGTAGAGACGGAACGTGTCCTCGATATAGTCGAGACGCTCGCCGGTCGCCTCGTCGCGCGAGTCGATCAACCAGCGATAGGCCTGCAGCAGGGCGGCCGGACCGAGATAACGCTCGGTGTTCCACCAGTAGCTCGGGCAAGACGTCGAGCAGCAGGCGCACAGGATGCACTCGTAGAGGCCGTCGAGTTCGGCGCGATCTTCCGGCGTCTGCAGCCATTCCTTCTCGGGCGCAGGCGTCGTCGTCTTCAGCCAAGGCTCGATCGAGGCGTGATGCGTGTAGAATCGCGTCAGATCCGGCACGAGGTCCTTGACGACCGGCATGTGCGGCAACGGATAGATCTTCACGGCGCCGCTCACCTCGTCCATGCCCTTGGTGCAGGCGAGCGTGTTGGTGCCGTCGATGTTCATGGCGCAGGAGCCGCAGATGCCTTCGCGGCACGAGCGGCGGAACGTCAGCGTGGCGTCGACCTTGTTCTTGATCCAGATGATCGCGTCGAGAATCATCGGTCCGCAATCGTCGCGGTCGACCCAGTAGGTGTCGATGCGCGGGTTGCGGCCGTCATCCGGATCCCAGCGGTAGATCTGGAATTCCTTGAGGTTCGCGCCCGCAGGCTTCGGCCAGGTCTTGCCAGGCGTGACCCGGGAGTTTTTCGGCAGGGTGAATTCGACCATGTCCGTTTCCGTCTCGCTGCGAACGCGTCAGTAGACGCGCGCCTTCGGCTCGATATACGAGACCTCGTTGGTCATCGTGTAGGAATGCACCGGACGATAATCGATCGTCACGCTGCGCGCGTGATCGTCGATGGTCGCCAGCGTATGCTTCATCCAGTTGACGTCGTCGCGCTCGGAATAATCCTCGCGGGCGTGCGCGCCGCGAGACTCCGTCCGGTTGTTGGCGCCATCCATCGTCACGACCGCCTGGATGATCAGATTGTCGAATTCCAGGCTCTCGATGAGGTCGGAATTCCAGATCAGCGAACGGTCGGTCACGCCAATGTCGTCGCGGCCCTTCCAGACTTCGTGGATGAGCTTCGATCCCTCGGCCAGCGTCTCGCCGGTGCGATACACCGCGCAATTGGCCTGCATGACCTTCTGCATGTTGAGACGCAGTTGCGCGGTCGGCGTGCCGCCCTTGGCGTTGCGATAGTGGTCGAGGCGACCGAGCGCCAGATCGGCGGAATCGGCCGGCAGTTCCGGCTGCTTCTCGCCCGCCTTCACCAGCTCGGCGGCGCGCTGGCCCGCCGCGCGGCCGAACACCACCAGATCGATCAGCGAGTTCGAGCCAAGGCGATTCGCGCCGTGCACCGACACGCAAGCCGCTTCGCCGATCGCCATCAGGCCCGGCACGACGACGTCGGGGTCGCCGTTCTTCTTGGTCAGAACCTCGCCGTGATAGTTCGTCTGGATGCCGCCCATGTTGTAGTGGACGGTCGGCAGCACCGGGATCGGCTCCTTCGTCACGTCGACGCCGGCGAAAATCTTCGCGCTCTCCGAGATGCCGGGCAGACGCTCGTGCAGGATCTTCGGATCGAGATGGTCGAGGTGCAGATAGATGTGATCCTTGCTCTTGCCGACGCCGCGGCCTTCACGGATTTCCATCGTCATGGCGCGCGAGACCATGTCGCGCGGGGCGAGGTCCTTCACGCTCGGCGCGTAGCGCTCCATGAAGCGCTCGCCGTTCGAATTCGTGAGGTATCCGCCCTCGCCGCGCGCGCCCTCGGTGATCAGGCAGCCCGCCCCGTAGATGCCGGTCGGGTGGAACTGCACGAATTCCATATCCTGCAAAGGCAGGCCCGCGCGCAGCACCATGGCGTTGCCGTCGCCAGTGCAGGTGTGCGCCGACGTCGCAGAGAAATAGGCGCGGCCATAGCCGCCCGTGGCGAGAATCGTGAGTTGCGACCGGAAGCGATGGATCGTGCCGTCGTCCATCTTGATGCAAACGACGCCGCGGCAGCGGCCTTCGCTGTCCATGATCAGGTCGATCGCGAAATATTCGATGAAGAACTCGGTCGAGTTCTTCAGCGCCTGGCCGTACAGCGTATGCAGGATCGCATGGCCGGTGCGGTCGGCGGCCGCGCAGGTGCGCTGCGCCGGCGGGCCCTTGCCGAAATCGGTGGTCATGCCGCCGAACGGCCGCTGGTAGATCTTGCCGTCGGTCGTGCGCGAGAACGGCACGCCCCAGTGCTCGAGTTCGTAGACCGCGGCCGGCGCGTTGCGGCACAGATATTCGATGGCGTCCTGGTCGCCCAGCCAGTCCGACCCCTTGACGGTGTCGTACATGTGCCACTTCCAGTTGTCCGGCCCCATGTTGGCGAGCGAGGCGGCGACGCCGCCCTGCGCCGCGACCGTGTGTGAGCGCGTCGGGAAAACCTTGGTGACGCAGGCCGTCCGCAGGCCCGCCTGCGAGCAGCCGACCGTGGCGCGCAGTCCGGCGCCGCCGGCGCCGACGATGACTACGTCGAATGTGTGATCCGTGACCGGATAGGCGCGTCCGCCGATCGAAAACGATCCGGCGCCGTTCGAAGCCCCATTGCTTGCCATATCAGAACCCTTCGATCAGCCGCCGACGGCCAGTTTGACGATCGACAGCGCGGTGGCCGTCCCGATCAGCCCGGCGAACAGCGTGTTGGCGACGAGCAGGCCGACTTTCCACCAGCCGTGCGCGTAATCCTCGATGATCGTCTCCATGCCGGTCTTCATGTGATAGACGCCGACGACCACGAACAGCAGCGCAATCGTGCCCGGCCCGATGCGATGCCCGAACAGGCGCATCACGGAATCGTAGTCGCGGCCGATCAGCGAAACGACGAGAAACGCGAACAGGATGGTCAGCGGCATCAGCGCCGCCGCCGTCACGCGCAGCGTCAGCGCGTGTTGCGTGGCCTTGCCGCGGCTCGCGCCGAGCGAGCGAACCGTCGACGCCTCTGTGCGAAGGGAATTGCCGTTATTGCCCATGATGCCCTCCGATCAGCGATAGGCGTAGGCGAGGACCCAGAAGATCAGGGTCAGGAGGATCGAACCGGCGAGCGTTCCCTGCGCGACGAGTTCGCGCCCTTTCGGGTCGAACATGTAGCCAGCGTCCCAGATCGCGTGGCGCACGCCGCCCATCAGATGATGAAACAGCGACCACGTGAAACCGAACAGCACCAGACGGCCGAGGAATGAGCTGTAGACCCAGTTCACGGTCTCGAACGCAGCCGGCCCCGAGGCCGCCGCGATGAAATACCAGGCGAGCAGCAATGTTCCGGCGTACAGCGCCATCCCGGTGATGCGGTGCAGGCCCGACATCACCATGGAGAACATCATCTTGTAGACTTGGAGATGGGGGGATAGCGGCCTTCGGTCCTGCAAGCGCTGGGACGTGGAATTTGCGTCGGCCATGACAGCCCTCTCGTGCGATGCATCGTCGCATCGTTCACTATTCCAAACCTTGCTGCGGCGCAACGCCGTCAAACGCCATAATTCGGATGATATTCAATGGTGGTTGCAATGCGGGGACAAAGCGGGAATGTTGCTCGCTTCGAGGCTTCGAGGGGCCGCCTGGAATGCGCTTCTTTATGTCGGGATTTCTGGGTTTTTGCGCAGCGGCGGCCGTGTCGCTGGCGACCGGAACCGCCGCATCGGCCGCGTCCGGCAGGCTCACGATCGAATCGGGCGGCGTCAAACGGACCGCCTTTATCGTCGAACACGCCCGCCTGAAGCGGGCGCGTCGGCCGGTCATCGTGGTCCTGCATGGCCAGGCCGGCCTTGGAGTGCGCGTGCGTCGATACCTCGGCATCGAGAGCGCGCTCAGGTCGCAGAGCGTCGTGACTGTCTATCCCGACGCGATCGCCGGGCATTGGGATGTCAGCGAAACCGGAGGGGACCGGGACCTGAAATTCATCCACGACCTGATCGCCAGGCTCGAAGCCGACGGGGTGGCGGACCCGCGGCGGGTCTATATCGTCGGCAGCGCGACCGGCGGCATCGTCGCCATGCGGCTCGCCTGCCGCGACGCCGGGTCCTTCGCGGGCGCGGCGTCCCTGATTAGCCTGATGCCGGCGTCGGATGCGGCGGCCTGCAAGCCGTCCCGTCCAATTCCGTTCTTCCTTCTCGCAGGCACCGCGGACCCAAAGGTGCCCTTCAACGGCGGAAAAGCCGGCCTGATCGAATACAAGGGCGATGTGGTCTCGGCGCAAGCGACCCTGGCGCCGTTTGTCGCGGCGGCCGGATGCTCGGACAAGTCCAACGTCGTCGAGGCGCCGGACCGCGACAAGAACGACGGGTCGCGCGTGCAGATCGAGTTTCCGGCCGGCTGCAAGGCGCTGATAGAATTGGTGAAAGTGGACGGCGGCGGGCACACCTTGCCCGGCCATCGTCGCGCGCTCGATCGCGGTCTGGCGGTTGGAGCGCACAATGGCGATGTCGATACGGCGCGCCTCATCGTGGACTTTCTGCGCCGGGCGCGCGGCGGCTGACAGGCCGGCGATGCGCCAAGCCCGCACTGGCCCCGTGGCGACGGTCGCGGCGGCGATTTCTCTGGCGATCGCTCCGGGCGGGGCGGCTCTCGCCGCCTGTCCGACGGCAGGCGAGAGCGTGCAAGTGGCTGGCGTCGAGCCCAACCTCGATCTCCTTCTGGCGGATGGACGGGTCGTCGCGCTGGCCGGTCTGGCGGTCGATCGCGAGACGAGCGCATTCCCGGCGCTTGCCGCACGGCTGACCGGCGCGCGGGTGCGCCTTGCGCTGGTCGACGCCCGCCCGAACCGCTGGGGCCGCGTGAGCGCTCTGGTCTATTTCGACGACGGCAGGATCGGCGAAAGCGATGTCGCGCAGGAGGCGATCATGGCCGGCGTCGGGCTTTACAGCCCGGATCCGCTCGTACGCGACTGCCGCGAAGCCTTTCTAAGGGCTGAAGGCGAGGCGCGCGCGCAAGCCCGCGGCCTCTGGTCGGACCCCCGGCGCGCGGTGATATCCGCGAGCGACCTCGCGGCGTTCGAAAAGGCCGGGAAAGGTCTCGTCGTCGTCGAAGGAATCGTATCTTCTATTGGCGAGCGGCGCGGCCGCATTTATTTGAACTTCGGTCCAAGACGGACTGTGGATTTTGCGCTTGTGATTTCGAGACGAAACCTCGATCTGTTCGATGCGGCGACATTTCCCCTCCGGGACCTCGTCGGCCGGCGCGTTAGAGCGCGGGGTCTTCTGGACCGCGCTTTCGGGCCGTATATCGAAATCGATGGTCCGGACGCTTTGGAGATGATCGGAACAACGCAGGGCGCCCCGGCTCGAGGAGGCCGGGAAGGGTGACGCGGCGCTTGGCGGCGATTGGCGGCGTGGCGGCGCTCGGCCGTTGGGTCGGCGTGCTTGCGATTGCGGGCGCGTTGACTGGCTGCGCGATGCTGGAGCAACAGGGCGAGAAGCTCGCGCCCGGCGCGCCGTCCGCGCCGCCCAGCGCCCCGCGGACCGTGGGCGTCGACGCGCTCACCATCGCCGAACACAAGAAACTCGTGGCCCAGTTCGGCGGCGAATATCGCTGGCCGAGCGCCGAGGCCTATCTCAACAATATTCTGGTCAAGCTCGCGGCTGCGTCTGATGTGCCGACGACGCCCTACCGCGTGACCATTCTCAACACGCCCGTCGTCAACGCCTTCGCGCTGCCTTCCGGCAACCTGTACGTCTCGCGCGGGTTGCTGGAGCTGGCCAACGATTCCTCGGAAGTCGCCGCTGTGATGGCCCACGAAATCGGCCACGTCACGGCGCGGCACGCGTCCGCCCGGGCCGAGCGCGAAAAGCAGGCCGCATTGATCGCCGAGGCGGCGACCGTCATCCAGAGTCGACAAAAAGGCGAGGAGGTCGAGACCAATCAACGCCTTTCGTTCGCCAGCTTTTCGCGTCAGCAGGAAATCGAGGCCGACAAGATCGGCGTCAACGTCATCGCGCGGGCAGGCTTCGACCCCTTCGGCGCCGCGCGGTTCCTGACCTCGCTCGGGCGGTCCACCGCGTTGCGCGCGGAGCTGCTGGGCCAGAAATCGCCGGACAAGCCGGATATTCTCGCCACTCATCCCGCTACGCCGGAACGAATCGCGCAGGCGACGCAGGCTGCCCGGCAACTCGGCGCGCCGGGCGTGGGCGCGTCCGACCGGGCCGGTTATCTGGCGTCCATCGACGGAATGAATTTCGGCGAAGATCCATCGGACGGGCTGGTGCGCGGACGACGCTTCTTTCAACCGCGCCTCCGCTTCTCGTTTACGGCGCCGGACGCGTTCGTTCTCGACAACACCGCGCGCGCCCTGCTCGGACGTGCGGGCGGCGGCAGCGAAGCGCTCCGCCTCGACAGCGTGCCGGAGCCGGCGGGCCAGACGCTCGAAGCCTATCTGGCGTCGGGTTGGCTGGACGGGCTGCTGGCCTCATCGATTCAAAGCGGCGAGGTGAACGGCCTTCCCGCCGTATTCGGCCTGGCGCGCGCGGGGGAATGGAATTTCAGGGTCGCCGTCGTCAGAAAGGACGGCGATCTATATCGGCTGCTGTTCGCCGCTCGCGCCATGGACGATGCGACAATCCGGAAATTCGATCAGTCGATCCAGTCGCTCCGGCCCCTGACTGCGGAAGAGGCCGCCAAGGTCCGGCCGCAGAAGCTCGAAATCGTCAAGGCCGGCTTCGGCGAGAACGCCGACGGCATGGCGCGCAGGATGGCGACGCCCGACAAGCCGCTCGAGACGTTTCTGCTCCTGAACGGCCTCGCGCCGGGCGCTTCGCTGAAATACGGCGAGGCCTACAAGGTGGTCGTCGACCAGTGACGCCGGTGACGGGCGAATCCCGCGATCGGGTCCTCACGCTGATGTGAACTGACGTTCGCGGCCAGCCGTATAGGCTGAAGCGCCCGTCCAGTGAACGCCGCCTTGAACGGCGATCCACAGATCCGGAGGCTACCATGGCGCAATTGCCTGGAGTGCACAGGGAATTGGTGCGCGCCGCTATGTCGGCGCCGTTTCTTGAACGTGAAGAAGAGCGTGAATTGGCGATTCGCTGGCGCGACAAGCGCGAGCAGCGCGCGCTCGATCAATTGTCGGCGTCGCATATGCGGCTCGTCATCGCCCTCGCCTCGCGCTTCAGGCACTACGGCCTGCCGATCGCGGACGTCATCCAGGAAGGACATATCGGCCTGCTGGAGGCGGCGGCGCGCTTCGATCCGGAGCGGGAGGTTCGCTTCTCCACTTACGCGACATGGTGGATCCGCGCCTCGATCCAGGACTATATCCTGCGGAACTGGTCGATCGTGCGCGGCGGAACCAGCTCGACCCAGAAGGCCTTGTTCTTCAACCTGCGGCGTCTGCGCGCGCAACTGGGCGCGACCGAGAGCAACAGCGCGATTTTGTTCGAGCGCATCGGCAAGGCGGTGGGCGCATCGCCCGCCGACGTCGAACTGATGAACGCCCGCTTTTCCGGACCGGACATTTCTCTGAACGCGCCGATGAGCGCCGACGATCCTTCCGATTCGGCGGAGCGCGGCGATTTTCTGGTCGACGACCACCCGTTGCAGGACGAGTCGGTCGGCGAGGAGATCGATTCGGAGCGCCGGAGCGCGCTGCTCAACGACGCGCTGGGCCAGCTCTCGGAACGCGAATTGCGGATCGTGCAAAACCGGCGGCTGCGAGAGGAATCAGCGACGCTCGAGGAACTCGGCGCGGAGCTCGGCATCTCCAAGGAGCGCGTGCGTCAGATCGAGTCTCGGGCGCTCGAAAAATTGCGCAAGCTTCTCGAAAGCCGCATCTGAGCCCCAGACGTCGGACGCTCCACAAACAAAAAGGCCCGGCTTCAGCCGGGCCTTCGGTTTTTCAGAGCGCTCGCGCCCGCCGCTGCGGAATTAGGCGGCCTCGTCGATCTCGCCGGCGTCAGCGTCGCTCTCGGCTTCCGCCTTGGACGCGCGGCGCGGTCCTTTCTGAAGCTGAACTTCGATCAGCTTGAGCGATTCCTGTTCCGTGATCTTCTGGACGACCGCCAGTTCGCGGCACATCCGGTCGAGCGCGGCTTCGTAGAGCTGACGTTCGGAATAGGACTGCTCCGGCTGAGCCTCGGAACGGTAGAGATCGCGCACGACTTCGGCGATGGCGATCAGATCGCCGGAATTGATCTTCGCCTCGTATTCCTGCGCGCGGCGCGACCACATCGTGCGCTTGATGCGCGCCCGGCCCGTCAGCGTCTCCAGCGACTTGGTGATCACCGGAGCCTCCGCGAGCTTGCGCATGCCGACGCTCACGACCTTGGGGGTGGGAACCTTCAGGATCATCTTGTCCTTGACGAAGCTGATCACGAAGAGTTCGAGCTTGAAGCCTGCGACTTCCTGCTCCTCGATCGCGATGATCTGGCCGACGCCGTGGGCCGGATAGACGATGTGCTCATTGGTCTTGAAGCCGAGCTTCTGTCCAGCGGGCTTCGGCGCCTTCGCCGGCGCGACGGCCGGACGCGCGGCGACCGCGGGCTGAACTTTGTCGACGGGCTTGGCGGCTGTGGGAGAAATCGTTTTCTTTTGGGTCACCGGGATCTGTTCGCTCGTCTCTCGAGGCTGCACCGCCGGCGCGTGGGACGCCGGTCTCGGATCGGGCGCGGCGCGAACGGCGACGGACACGGGCGCTTCCACCTTCGCCGGCGCCGCATGCGGTTTCGCCGAACGGGTTTCAACACGCGCGCCAGCCTGTTCGACCGGCTTGAGGGTTGTCGTGGCCTTGCTTGTCTTGGTCTCGCTCTGCGCCTTCCTGGTCTCGATCTGCTTCGATTTCTCCCGAACCGTTTCCTTCACGGCCGCCTTGGCGCGGCCCTTTTCATTTTTCAACTCGGTCTTCGCACGCGCCTTCACGGCGCCGGTCTTCACCGCATTGACGCCGGCTGCGTCCCGCGCGGACTTGGCGACCGCGGCTTTCCTGCGCGCCGCCGTCGTCTTGGAGCGGCTGGCGGACTTGGCCGGCGTACGCGCCGCAGCTGCGGCTTTGGCCTTGCCCGTCGAAGCCGAGCGCGCCTTGCCGGTCGACGCGGAGCGAGACGTGGAAGCCGTTTTCCCGGATTTCTGGGTCTTGGGCGATTTCGTCTTCGCCGCGGCCTTTTCCGGTTTCGCCTTGCTCGTCTTGCCTTTTACGGCGCTCGTCCGAGCCGCCGCGCTCTTGGTCTTCCTCGTCGTCTCGGATTTCTTGCTGGCGGCGGATTTTGCGGACTTAGCGGATTTCGACGACTTCTTCGTGGACGACATACGCAGCGTACTCCTCGCTCACCCCGGAGCGGCGCTCCGGCGTCGTACGGCGGCCATGAATACGCAGGCCGCCGGTCCAGACGAAAGGAACCTCTCGTCTGTCGCACAGTCCTCGCTTTGGGAAACCACAACCTTCGAGCCGCGCCCTGCGCGACCCGCACATAAAGCGTCCGGGCGGCGCGCCGCGAACGCTCGAAGTGCATACCTGTCAACCGACTGATATGTGGCGTATTTCTGTGACTGTTAAAAATCTGTATATCACAGAATTCCGCAGATATCAAAGGTTAGCGCGCCCGAGGCGTCTTTCGCCGCCTCCGTGGTTAATTCCAGGTCGCGTTGATCGCTCTATCGCGATCGAATTTTGCGGCGGCTGACCGCCTCAGTCGCCCTGACCGGGCTTGTCCGAGAAGAAATCCTTGAGCTTGTTCGGCTTTCCGTCGAATTCCTTGGCGTCGGCCGGCGCATCCCGCTTGACGGTGATGTTCGGCCAGTTCGGCGCCATGTCGGCGTTCAGCTTCAGCCATTGCTCAAGGCCCGGCTCGGTATCGGGCTTGATCGCCTCGGCAGGGCACTCCGGCTCGCAAACGCCGCAATCAATGCACTCGTCGGGGTGAATGACGAGCATGTTTTCGCCCTCGTAGAAGCAATCGACGGGGCAAACCTCGACACAATCCGTATACTTGCACTTGATGCAGTTCTCGGTGACTACATAGGTCATCGCAGGCTCCTCGCGGGCGCCGGGCGCGCGCGGCTCAAAGACGGCGCACTGCTAACCGCTTTGGCGCCCGCGCGCAAGAAGTGGGCGTAAGTCAGGGAGTCGCAGCCGCCGCGCGCAATGCGACGCTCAAGCCTCCTCGCCCGCGGCCAAATCTTCGTAGAGCAGGCGCGCCGTTTCGTATGGTCCGCGCCGTTCCGCCACGTCGAGAACGCGCAACAGACGGACGTCGCGCGCCAGAGCGATCGTCAGGACATCGCCAGGCTTGACCGGCTTCGCCGCCTGAACGACGCGCTGGCCATTCACGCGTACATGTCCGTCGGCCACCAATTGCGCCGCAGCGACGCGCGTCCGCGCCATGCGCGCGAACCACAGCCACTTATCGAGTCTTTGGCGCTCTCCGGGCGATCCCGTCATCGACGTCGAGCGTCCGCCAAAGACGCCGATGAAGCAAGCGGGCGCGTCAACTCGCCTGGCGGCGCAGGGCCGCGTTGGCGGCCGACTTCGCGGCCTCGCGGACGGCCCGCTGCAGCTTCTCGCGTCGCACGGCGGTCGGAAAGGCGTTGATGCGCGCCGGATCGACGCAGATCGCCAGATCGACCATGGCCTGACGGTCGGGCCAGACGCGGTCGATCATCGGGTGATTCGCGATCGCGCAGGAATCGGTCAGTCGGATTGCGGGGTCCGCCATTTGAGTCTCGGCCAGCCTTCGTGCGAGCTGAACGCCCGGCGAATAGCGGGCGAATCGCTCGTCGAACGTCGTTTTCCAGAAATAGGCGCGTTCGCCGCTGCGCAGCACGATCGCCATCGCGATCGGACGGTCATCCAGGGCCAGCCAGTCGACGCGGCATTTGCCGGCGTGCGCGAGGCGCCGGGTCGCCACACGCAGAAAGGCGGCGTCGCCGACGTCCGACAGGAACGACGTGCCGCGCCGCCCCTTCCAGCCGGATTGCTCCATCGCCAGAAACCACTCGATCGGGTGTCGAATGTCCGCCGGCTCCCACGCCGATCGAAACGCGACGGCGCCTTGCTCCGCGAGCCGGCGCGCCAGCCGGTCGAGCTCCCGGCGATGCTTGGCGGATGCGGGATGCGCGGGCGCTTCGTCCCGGCAATCCTCCGACGCCAGGACGGCGCGCGCGCGCGGATCGAGTTCGGCCCAGACCAGCCCCAGCGAGCCGCAGCGCTCCTTGATCAGACGAACCGCCGGCCCATTGCAGGCCAGCTGCGCCATCACAAGCGTCGAACGTCCCAGACGCCGGGCGCGCAGCCACAGCAGCATCGCATCCACCGAGCGCGCGGCGGCGAGCCGGTCGATCAGCGGCGTCCCGAGCGCGCCGTGACGGAAGCTCCACGAACGTCCGACGCCGCCGAAAAGATTGGCGCGGCTCTGTTCCAGCGCCCAGAGACCGATCATCCGCGCGCGCGGGTCGTCGCCCGCCGTCTGCCAGACCGCCGCGAGAACCGGCCTCTGGCTCTCCGGCAAGTGCATGAGAGCCGTCGATGCGAAATCCGGCTCGAAAAACGGATTGGGTTCGATGGCGCGACGGGCGAGATCCCGCCATGCCTCGCGAACAGGCTCGATCTCGTCGGCGGAAAGGATTTCGACGCGCGTCTCCGGTTCGTCAGCGCTACGCTTCAAATCGAGCAGATCGCGCGCGAATCGTCCCCCGACAAGCCGACGCACGTCGTCGGGCCAGTGCTGCATGGACATCAGGCGGCGGAAATGCGCGGCCATTGCGAACCCTCTGGCCGTCCGCCCGACTGCGCCCCCGAATGTCCCTGATCGGGACAGTCCGCGGCCGGCCACGGCGACCGAAGGGATTGCTTCAAGTCCCGCGCCAGCTTTCCGGGGTCATTTAGCGACAGGCGCGGATCAATCCGCCAGAAGCCCGCCGGCGCCCAGCGAGAGGGGATTGGCCGTCAGGGCGGCCCGGTCGGGCGTATCGACGCGCGCCTCTCCAAGCGCGGCGGCGAACAGTCCCTCGGCGAATTCGCGCGAAAGGCCGTCTACGATCAGTACGATGCGCGTGCGGCGATCCGCATCGGGCCAGCGCGCCAGCCGGACCGCCGGATGGAACAGATGCTGGACGCCGTGAATGACCAGAGGCCGCTCCGGATCGTCGGCGAGCGCCACCACGCCCTTCACCCGCAACAGTTTCGGTCCGTGCGCGTGACGCAGTAGATCGAGAAAGATATCGAAAGAGCGCGGATCGAGCGGCGCGTCTCGGCTCAGACAGAAAGCCTGGATCGAGGCGTCGTGACGATTGATGTCGTGCTCGTGACCGTGACCACCCCCGTGATCGTGGCCGTGCGCATGATCGTGATCATGGCGGCGATTCTCGAAGGCCTCGGCTCGCAGCCAGCCCGCCACATCAGGAATCTTGCCTTCGGCGGAAAAGAGCCCGGCCGAGAGGATATTGGCGGCGATCCCGTCCACTCCGGCGCCATCGATCAGCGGCGCCCCGGGATTGAGTTCCCGCAATCGCGCGCATAGCGCGGCGTAGGCGACGGAATCCTCTGGCGTCAGGAGATCGACCTTGGTCACGACGATGCGGTCGGCGACCGCGACCTGCCGCAACGCCTCCTTGTGACGGTCGATCGAAGCGAGCCCGTTGACCGCGTCCACGGTGACGACCACGCCGTCGAGCCGGTAGCGCAGAGCGAGATACGGATGGCCCATCAGCGCGTGCAGGACGGGCGCGGGATCGGCGAGGCCGGTGGTCTCGATGATCACCCGGCGAAACGGCTTGATACGGCCGTTGTCGAGGCGGCGCAGCAGGTCTTCGAGCGCATTCACGAGATCGCCGCGGATCGTGCAGCACAGGCAGCCCGACGCCAGCAGCACCATGTCGCCGTCGATCTTCTCGACGAACAGGTGGTCGAGCCCGATCTCTCCGAACTCGTTGATCAGAACGATCGTATCGGCAAGCGACGGATCGGCCAGAAGCCGGTTGAGAAGCGTCGTCTTTCCAGAGCCGAGAAACCCGGTCAGGATCGTGACGGGAACGGGCGGCGGCGGACGGCGGGCCGGCGTGTCGCTCATTCGTCCTGCTTGGCGTGGCGCTTGTCGACCTTCGCCTTCGCCATCTTCGCCTTCGCAGGGTTGGATTTGGCGACTTCGGACTTGGCGACTTCAGGCTTGGCGACTTCAGGCTTGGCGAGTTTGGATTTGGCGAGTTTGGATTTGGCGGTCTGCGCCTTACCCACGGCCTTCTTGTCCGTGCTTGCCGCGTGCTTGACCGACTTCGCGGCGACCGGCTTGGCTTTTGCGAGCTTGGCCTTGGCCGCATGGCCGTGGCGCCCGCGCTTGCCGCGCATCGACTGAGCGTCCGGGGCGGGCTTCAGCGGATTGTCCGCCGCCTCGTCCTTGTCGTCGGAATAGGCTTGCGTGACGGGCGTCGCAGTGTCGCCGACCGCATGGGCGATTGGACCGGTCCAGCCAGCGACAGGCCCCACGAACACCGGAATGGGCTGGAAGGCCGGGCGCGGCAGGGCCGCGACTTCGCTCGGACGCATCGACGCGGCAGCCGCGCCGCCCTGCGCGCCGCCCCAGGGCGACTGGCCCTCCGGCGTGCGCGCCTGCAGGAAGCTCCGCGGAATCGGGGCGGACATGTCTTCGACTTCGGCCTCGAATTGCGCGGAGGCCGCGCCCCGGTGGCGGCAGGCCGAATCGTGCATGTCCGGCGCATCGCCGCCGATCGAGGCGAGCGATTGCGCGGAACCATAGTTGCCGCTGGCGCCCGCGAAACCCTTGTCCAGCAGGCTGGCGGTGAGCATCGTGCGGGACTTGGCGCTGGGGGCGCCGAGCACGACCGCGATTAGGCGCCGACCGTTTTGCAACGCGCTGGCCACGAGGTTGAAGCCGGCCGCGCAAGTGAATCCGGTCTTCATGCCGTCCGCGCCGGGGTAGCGCCCGAGCATGCCGTTGTGGGTCGGAATGATCCGTTTGCCGAGCCGCAGCGCCCCGATGTCGAACAGACCTGAATATTCCGGGAAATAAACGTACAAGGCCCGCGCAAGCACCGCCATGTCGCGCGCCGAGGAGACCTGCCGGGCGTCCGGCAGTCCGTTCGGATTGACGAACCGCGATTCGCGCATGCCGATCGACGAGGCCGCCGTATTCATTTCATCGGCGAAAGCCTCGACAGAGCCCGAAACGCCCTCCGCGATCGTTACGGCGATGTCGTTGGCCGACTTCACCATCAGCATCTTCAAGGCGTTGTCGAGCGTAACCAGCGTGCCGGGCCTGAATCCCATCTTGGACGGCGCCATGCTGGTGGCGCGCGTCGAAACTTTCAAGGGCGTGTCCATGGTGATCCGACCCTCGCGCACGGCCTTGAGGGCGACGAACACCGTCATCAGCTTTGTCAGGGAGGCCGGATACCAGGCCCGCGTCGCTTCCTGCTGGAGCAGCGTTTCGCCGCTCGCCGCATCGATGACGATTGCAGGATTGGCGGATGCCGGCGTGATGCTCGCGATCAGGGAAAGGCAGGCGATCGAGACGCCGGCGCGCCGAAATAGCGTTCGCAATTCTAGTCCCCCGGTCGACCCTGCGGTCGATCACTTCTGGCCATGCGCATTCCTACGCGCCCCGGCGCGCCTTGAGAAGCAGCCGCGCCCATGAATTCCGCAGAAACGCCGATCGAGCCGCGCGCTGGCGCGCAGCAGCCGCTGCTCGGAATTTTGCTTAGAGGCCACGGATGAGGCGATTTCGTGACAGCGCGCCGACGATCACCAGGTGCGGTCCATGGGATAGGGATTGTCGACGATCCGCGGCTTAGGCTGCACAACCGGCTGCGCAACGGGTTGGGCGATGGCCGCGGGACGCTGCGCCGGCGCGCCGCGATCGGGTTGAACGGCGATCTCGTTCGCAGCGCCGGAGCCCAGCACGACCACTTTCGCGCCCACGTTGACACGCTGGTACAGGTCGATCGCATCCTGGTTGATCATGCGAATGCAGCCTGATGACGCGTTTGTGCCGATCGTCCACGGCTCTGTCGTGCCGTGGATTCGGTACAGCGTGTCCTTGTTGTTCTGCCAGAGATACATGGCCCGCGCGCCCAGCGGATTGCGCGGGCCGCCCGGCATGCCGACGCCCGAGCGCAATTCCTTCATGACCTTCATCAGCTCGGGCTGGCGCTCCAGCATTTCCTTGGGCGGGTACCAGTCGGGCCATTCCTGCTTGCTGTTGATGGTCGCGACGCCTTTCCACGCAAAACCCTGCCGTCCTACGCCGACGCCGTAGCGCATCGCAGTGCCGTCGCCATTCACGAAGTAGAGAAAATGCTGGCGGGGATCGATCACGATCGTTCCGGCGGGTTCCCGCGTCGCATATGGCACCCGCGTCCGGAGAAAAGCAGCGCCGACGCGCGACAGATTCACGGCCGGAACGCGAAACGGCTCCCCGCCGGCCGGCCCGTACAGCGCCCGCACGTCGTCGGACAGCGGCGCGGCCCAGGCCGGCGCTGCGCCCGCACAGGCCAGCAATCCCGTCAGAACGTCGCGGCGGCGCAACAGCATCGAAACTTCTCCAGGGGAGGGGGCGTCGATATGATTTTTGTCCCCAAAGCGCCGGGCTTGGCAAGCCGGTTGCGCAGTTGACGCCGGACCGCGGCTCGTCTGGATTGGCCGCACGCATTTATGAGACAGGATCGTCGATGAGAGCCCCGCCCGCAGGATTCAGGCCTACAGATCATTCGAGCCCCTACATGGACCTGATCGGCAAGCTCTACGAATCAGGCGAGGGCGAGACCTATCGCCTCGGCATGTGGGTCGAAGAGCATCATACGAACCGGCTGGGCCAGTGCCATGGCGCCGTGCTGGCCGCGCTGGCCGACGTCCACCTGATCCGCGTGATCGCGCTGACCCGCAAGCCGCGGATCACGATGGTCACCGTCCATCTCGGCCTGGACTATCTGGCGCCCGCGCCGCTCGGCTCCTGGCTGGAGGGACGCGGGCGCATCGACCGCATGGGCCGCACCCTGTGCCATTCCTCGGGGATCATCTACGCGGACGACAAGCCCGTGCTGCGTGGGGCCGGCGTGTTCCAGATCGTTTCCGTCGAGCCGAAGAGGTAGCGGCTCGCCCTCACGCGGCGCTGGCGCGAACCCCGAGCGCATGCACGCCGCCGGCCAGCTCCGGCGCCAACAATTCGTTGATCGCACGATGAATTTCGACACGGCTCTTGCCTGCGAACGCCGGCGACACGATCTTGATCGTGAAATGCGTCTCGCCCTGATGGCCGACGCCGCCCTCATGGACCATATGTCCGGCGTGACGGTCGGAATCGTCGATCACCTCCAGCGAGACCGGCTGGAACGCCGCTTCCAGTTTCGCCTTTATCCGGTCCTTAACCGAGCCTGCGCTCTGATTCACGATATGCTCTCCACCTGCGCCGGGAAGTTGGCGCGCCGACCGGATTTTACTCACGCGCGCGCCTTGCGGCGAGACCCTGACAGCCCATAATGAACCGCTCATGGATTTGAATTCGCCCCTCTTCGACCGCATCCGGGTCAAGCGCGAGCAGCGTCGCGAGGAAACCTCGGGGCGGCGGATCGTATGCGACTATCCCGGTTGTGCGGGCGTCGGCGAATTTCGCGCGCCCATGGGCCGCCTGCGCGAGGGGCAGTATTTCTGCTTCTGTCTCGATCACGTGCGCGAATACAACCAGACCTACAATTACTTCGACGGCATGACCGACGAGGCTGTCGCCCGCTGGATGAAGAGCGACGTCATCGGCCATCGGCCGACCTGGGCGATGGGGGTCAACCGCGCCGGCAAGTCATTCCGCGAGGACAAGGCAGGCATACGCGACCCGTTGGGCATGTTCGGCGACCGGGCGCGCGCCCGCGCCGAGCGCGAGCCGCCGCGTGCGACCTACGGCATCGCCGCCCGCAAGGCCCTGTCGGCGCTCGGGCTGGACGAAACGGCCGACGCCGCAGCGATCAAGGCGCGCTACAAGGAGCTGGTGAAACGGCTCCACCCGGACGCCAACGGCGGCGACCGGTCGAGCGAGGATAAATTGCGCGAGATCATCAGGGCCTATAATTATCTGAGATCGGCGAAACTCGTCTGACGCTGCCGCGTCCGGGGCCGAACGTTTCATGTGTCGCCCGCCGATCCGCGGCCGGCGGATCGGAGGATTGATGCAAGCCGCTAGCGAACTGGTCAGGGAACGCGCCGCGCCAACGCCGGACATCAAGATTTCGGTGCGCCAGACCTTCGGAATCGATTCCGACATGGAGGTTCCCGCCTTCAGCAAAGCCGACGAGCACGTTCCCGATTTCGATCCGGACTACCTCTTCGACCGCGAGACGACGCTCGCCATCCTCGCCGGCTTCGCCCGCAACCGCCGCGTCATGGTCACCGGCTACCACGGCACGGGCAAATCGACGCATATCGAACAGGTCGCCGCGCGGCTCAACTGGCCCTGCGTGCGCGTGAACCTGGACAGCCACGTGTCCCGCATCGACCTGGTCGGCAAGGACGCGATCGTGCTGAAGGATGGCAAGCAGGTCACCGAATTCCGCGACGGCATCCTGCCCTGGGCGATCCAGAACAATGTCGCGCTCTGCTTCGACGAATACGACGCCGGCCGGCCGGACGTGATGTTCGTCATCCAGCGCGTGCTGGAAGTATCCGGACGTCTGACGCTGCTCGACCAGAACCGCGTGATTCGCCCTCACCCCGCATTCCGCCTGTTTGCGACGGCGAATACGGTCGGCCTCGGCGACACCTCCGGCCTCTATCACGGCACGCAGCAGATCAATCAGGGCCAGATGGATCGCTGGTCGATCGTCTGCACGCTCAACTATCTGCCGCACGACAAGGAGGCCGATATCGTCCGCGCCAAGGTCAAGTCCTACGACAAGACCAAGGAAGGCCGCGACACGGTCTCCAAGATGGTGCGCATCGCCGATCTCACGCGCAACGCCTTCATGGCCGGCGACCTGTCGACCGTCATGAGCCCGCGCACGGTGATCACCTGGGCCGAAAACGCCGAGATTTTCGGCGACATCGGCTTCGCCTTCCGCCTCACCTTCCTGAACAAATGCGACGAACTCGAGCGACCCATGGTCGCCGAATTCTACCAGCGCTGTTTCGGCAAGGAACTGCCGGAAAGCGCCGTCAACGTCGTGATGACCTGAGGCGCGAAGCAAGCAGGCGCATGTGAGCTCCAACCGCAAACCCGCTTCCACCAAGGACGCCCCGCAGGAGCCGTTCAAGCGGGCGGTCGCCGCCTGCATGCGGGCCATGGCGCAGACGCCGAGCCTCGAAGTCACCTATTCCGCCGAGCGTCCGAACGTCATCGGAACCGGCGAGAGCGCCAAGGCGCGTCTGCCGGAACCGCCGCGCAAGCTGACCGCCCGCGACGCGGCGATCGTGCGCGGCTATTCCGATTCGCTCGCGCTCCGTCTCGCCTGCCACGACGAGAAGGTCCATCGGCGCATCGTCCCGCAGGGTGCGGCGGCGCGAAACGTGTTCGAGGCGGTCGAGCAGGCCCGCGTCGAGGCGATCGGCGCGCGGCGCATGGAGGGCGTGGCCGCCAATCTCGGCGCCATGCTCGACGACCGCTACAGCCGCGGCAATTATTCCGAGATCGACAATCGCGCCGACGCGCCGCTCGAGGACGCGCTGGCGCTGATGGTGCGCGAGCGGCTGACCGGCGCGTCCGCGCCGAAAAACGCGCAGGGCGTCGTCGATCTCTGGAGGCCGTTCGTCGAGGAGCGCGCCGGCGCCGAGCTCGATCGCCTTTCTGGCTCGATCGAAGACCAGCGCGCCTTCGGCAAGCTCGTCCATTCCGTGCTGAGCGCGCTCGACATGGCCGACGACGCCAATTCGGACACCGAGGAGAGCGAGGAGGATTCGAAGGACGAATCCGACAACACCGAGAACGAGGACGACAAGGGCGACGAACAGGAAGCTGACGGCGAATCCGTCCAGATGGACAAGGCCGCCGATTCCGAAGACGACATGGACGAAGGCGAGACGGACGCCGCCGATGCGCCTTCCGGCGAATTTCCCGAAGAGGCCGACGCCGGCGATTCGGAAGAGGCCGCCGAATCGCGCCGCCCGCCCATCCATGGCGCTGAAAAGCGCGGCCCGGACTACAAGGCGTTTACGCACAAGTTCGACGAGATCGTGCAGGCCGAGGAATTGTGCGACCCGGAAGAGCTCGAACGGCTACGCGCCTATCTCGACAAGCAATTGTCGTCGCTGTCCAACGTCGTCGGGCGGCTCGCCAACCGGCTGCAACGCCGCCTGATGGCGCAGCAAAACCGCTCCTGGGAGTTCGATCTCGAAGAAGGCGTGCTCGATTCGGCGCGCCTGCCGCGCATCGTCATCGATCCCCAGCAGCCGCTGTCCTTCAAGCACGAGAAGGACACGAACTTCCGCGACACGGTCGTCACGCTGTTGCTCGATAATTCAGGGTCGATGCGTGGACGCCCGATCACCGTGGCGGCCACCTGCGCCGACATTCTCGCGCGCACGCTGGAGCGCTGCGGCGTGAAGGTCGAGATCCTCGGCTTCACGACCCGCGCATGGAAAGGCGGGCAGTCTCGGGAAGCCTGGCTGCAGGCCGGCAAGCCGGGCAATCCCGGACGCCTCAACGACCTCAGGCACATCGTCTACAAGTCGGCCGACGCGCCGTGGCGTCGTGCGCGCAGAAATCTCGGGTTGATGATGCGCGAGGGTCTCCTGAAGGAGAACATCGACGGCGAGGCGCTCGACTGGGCGCATCGTCGTCTCGTGCATCGGCCGGAACAGCGGCGCATCCTGATGATGATTTCCGACGGCGCGCCGGTCGACGATTCGACGCTGTCGGTGAACCCCGGCAATTATCTCGAGCGCCACCTGCGCCACATCATCGACGAAATCGAGAACCGTTCGCCGGTCGAACTCATCGCCATCGGCATCGGCCACGACGTGACGCGCTATTACAAGCGCGCCGTTACGATCGTGGACGCCGAGGAACTCGGCGGCGCGATGACCGAAAAGCTCGCGGAACTGTTCGACGAGAAGGCGACGCCGCCCGCGCCCGTCCATCGCGCGCCCGCCAGGCCGAAAGCCGCGCCGCGCAAGGACGGCCGCGTGCAGATCGCGACGCGGTGACGTTGTTCCCTCTCCCCGCAAGCGGGGAGAGGGAATTGTCCCTACCTGCAGCCGTACATCCGCTCCATCCGCACGATCTCCGCGACGCGTGCGCGACTGTTCGCCGATAGCGGCACATCATTCACATTGTCGTACTGGCAGCCGGCGTTGCCGAAGGCGCGGATGCCGCGCTGCGTGTTGAAGCAATAGCCCGCGTCCTTGTAGATCGCGTTGCGTTCGTACCAGAGGTCGCCGCAGCTTTGCGCATAAGCTGGCAGGACGGACGCGCCGACGAGCAGACTGGCGAGAATGAATTTCTTCATGACGCTCCCCTCCATTGATGGAGCTTAGGAGCCTAGTTCATCAACGCCTATGGGTTGCGTCAATTCGCGCGGATCGCGCCGTCGCCTTCTCCCCGCCGGCGGGGAGAGGGAAAGCGGTCACCGCGGCGCGAGCGCCCAATAATCGATGTCGAGGATCACGCTCGGATCGTAGTCCTTCGACCCCTCCTGCGTCAGCGGGAAGTCGGCGCAGGGCCTGTCCTTGGTGGCGATGGTGCGCAGGCGCAGCGCGCCGACGTCGTCGCGGCCGGGGATTTGCGCGGTCTCCAGCACCTGCGTCCAGGCATGCACGGTGAGGCCTGCAAACAACGGCGCGACATGGCGGCCGCCATTGATCGCCGCGATATGGAAGGCGTTGGCGAGGCCGTTGAACGACAGCGCGCGGGCGAGCGAGATGACATGGCCGCCGTAGATCAGCCGCCGGCCGAAACGCCCCTGCCCCTCCGTAAACTGGTTGAAATGCACCTTGGCCGTATTCTGGTAGAGGCGCGTCGCGATCATGTGCTCGGCTTCTTCCACCGTCATGCCGTCGACATGGTCGATTCTCTCGCCCGCCTGATAATCCCCGAAACGTTGCGGCGCGCCGGCGAGCGCGAAATCGTAATGCTTGACCGCAATTTCCGGACAGGCGTCGCCGAGCGCGTCGGCCGGCAGCGCTTTCGGCAGGTCCGGCACGTGTTCTTCCGCCACGGCCGCGTTCGCATCGCGCTTGCGCACCATCACCCAGCGCACATAGTCGAGCACGACGTCGCCGTGCTGGTTGAAGCCGCGCGAACGCACGTAGACCACGCCGGTCTGGCGATTTGAATTTTCCTTGAGGCCGATGACTTCCGAGACCGACGACAGCGTGTCGCCGGGGTAGACGGGGCTGAGAAACCGGCAGGCGGCGTAGCCGAGATTGGCGACTGCGTTCAACGAGATATCCGGCACCGTCTTGCCGAACACGACGTGGAAAACGAGCAGATCGTCGACCGGCGCATGCTTGTAACCGATCGCCTTGGCGAAGGCGTCCGACGACTGGACGGCGAAACGGGATCCATAAAGAGCGGTGTAGAGCGCGACATCGCCCGCCGTCACCGTGCGCGGCGTGGCGTGGCGGATCATCTGGCCGATCCGAAAGTCCTCGAAGAAATTGCCCGGATTGGTCTTGGTCATGGCGGCCCCGCTCGGTTCGCCTGTCCATAGACCGATTGTGCGCCCGCGAAAAGCCTATCCGCCGAGCCCCGCGGCCCGGGCGAGCGCGGCCGATAGCGCCGCAGCGTCGCCGACGATCGCCACGGTCTTCAGTCGCGACGTCTGGCCGGCCACGAGCGTCACGGCCGACCGTGGGACGCGCAACGCCTTCGCGATGAGTTCGATCAGCGCGGCGTTGGCTTTTCCGTCTTCGGGAACGGCCCGCACCCGCGCCTTCAGAACGATCTTGCCGTCGCTCATCGTCTCGACGCCCTCGATGGCGTCGCGGCCGCCCTTGGGGGTCAGGCGAACATGGGCAGCGACGCCGTTCGGCGTCTCACGCCAGGGCGCGTCCGCCACGGGCCCTCAGTAGCCCATCGCCAACGGATAGAGGTAGCGCACGATCACCCGCTGCAGGAAATAGATGCCGAGCAGCAGCACGATGGGCGAAATATCGAGCCCGCCCATATTAGGCAGGAAATTGCGGATGGGCCGCAGCACCGGCTCGGTTATCGCCAGCAGGGCGTTCCAGATCGAGCGGACGAAGTCGCTGCGCGTGTTCACCACGTCGAAAGCGATCAGCCAGGACATGATCGCAGTCGCGATCACGACCCATTGATAGAGGTCGAGGGCGAGGAGGAGAACGTCGAGAATTGCGCTCATCGGCCAACCGCTGCTTGAGATGGACGTCCGCTCGTCCCGCCCGCTGCTTTAGCCGCGCCGGCGCCCGACAGCAAGCCGGCGCGCGCTTTACGCGAAACTGAGATTGACAGGCGCCGTCGCGCCAGACTAGACAGCCCGCCGGAGCGGGGCTGTAGCTCAGATGGGAGAGCGCTGCAATCGCACTGCAGAGGTCAGGGGTTCGAATCCCCTCAGCTCCACCAAGTCCCAGCGGCGTTTCAAATTGGAACAAGCGCGGCGCGATCGCCGCGGCGCTGTCAGACTCCTGTTGAATCGCTATGCGAAACTACGTTAACCTCTGGCGGTCAGCACCCAGGCCGTGAAGCGGCGGCCTGTCTGGGCGCTTGTTTGAAGACGCGACGATGCGGGCGAATCCCCGGCCGTCGCTGAGCGCAGGGCTGGTTTCAATTTTCTGCTGCGGCGCAGACCGCAGGTTTTGCATTTCAGGGAGTGGCGTCATGCGTAATTTGTTCGCGCGCGTTGCGCGTATCGGGACAGCCGGTTGCAGGCGGTCCCCTGCCGGCCGGCTGTCCGTTCTTCTCCTTCTTGCGATTGGCTGGTTCGCGGCGGTCGGGCTGTCTTCCGAGGCGCTTTCCCCAGCCCGGGCGGACGACGCCGGCATGATGTCCTTCCTGCTGCGCGAAGGCCGCCGCCAGTCGGCTCAACCCTCGGTCGCGCCTTTGTTCCGGTTCCAGTCGCCGACTTTTGTCGCGCGCGAAAAGCCCCATCGCGTCGCGGCGCGAACCGCCAAGCCGCGCCATCTCCACGCGGCGTGGCGCAAGCGCGCGCCTGCGCCCCACATCCGCATGGCGCTGGCGCAGACCGGCCTGCCGCCAATGGCGAAAGCCGGCGCAACGACGGTCGACGGCGCGGCGGGCGCGGCGACCGCAAAGCGTATCGCCGAGAAGGCCGCCGCCGCAGCGGCGCGGCCGGTCAACGCCTATCTGACCGACTCGACCCTGCGCCGGGGCGATGTCGTCGCCACGACCAAAGGCCTTCGGGTCTTTGCCGGCGCCAGACATTTTCCCTACCGGGAACATGATTTCGTCGCGCTCTCCCACGCTCAGACGTTCGGCAACAAGGGGGTGCTCGCCGCGCTCGACCGCACGTTGCGTCGCGCGCCCGATTCGGGGGCGAGAAGCGCTGCGCGCACCGCCAGCCGTCGCGCTGCGCCTGCCGCGTACATCCGGGTCGCCGACGCCACGCGGCCCGACGCCCGGCCAGGCGCCGGCGCCCCGTCTCCGTCCAGGATATTGGCCTTTGCCCCGCAACAATCCGATACGGCCCCTGCCGTTCAGGCGCTGGACAGGATTATTCGCAAGATCGACCTGACGCGGCCGCCGGTCGCTGCGACCCGTCGGAGCGACGGCCGTGCGGGCGAACAACTAACGGACATCCGCAGGCGCGACGCACGATAGGCGGGCCACAACGACCTCTCGACCGGCCCCGCGCGCGCCGTTGCGCCGGGCTCGTCGGTAATGGCTTTGCGCGCCTCACATTCAGCGAGCCAGGATTTATCTTCTGGAGAACGCGCCTTATCAGTGGCATGCAATGACATGTATTTCGAATACGAAATAGATGGTATTGATTTAATACCAGCCGCCGGAGACGTTCGGTCGCCGATTTTCACAAGGGGTTGCCTCGGCGCACGACCCCCGCTACGCCACGATTCCCAACTGGCTCGTCTCTCCGATGCGAATTCTCGCCATCTATCGAAGGGTGCTTTCGCAACTTGCGCCTGAAGCGGGTCTGGCGATTGTGCTCGCGCTTGCAAATCTCGCGGTCGCCGCCGCCCAGTTCGCCGAGCCCCTGCTGTTTGGGCGCATCATCGATCGGCTGACGACGGCTCAAACCCAGAAGATCGTCCTGCAGATGATCGATCTTGCGCCCATGCTGGCCGCGTGGGTGGGTTTCGGGCTTTTCTCCATCGGCGGCTCGGTTCTTGTCGCGCTCCATGCGGATCGCCTGGCGCATCGCCGTCGGCTCGGCATGATGGGCGCCTATTTCGATCACGTCCTGCACCTGCCGCTGAGTTTCCACTCCTCCGTGCACTCCGGCCGCTTGCTCAAGATCATGCTCGACGGCGCGCAGGCGATGTTCGGGCTCTGGCTGTCCTTCTTTCGCGAAAACTGCGCTTCGGCCACCGCGCTGTTCGTGCTCTTGCCGCTCACCCTGTTCATCAACTGGCGGCTCGCCGCCATCCTGATGACGTTGGTCGTCGCTTTTGGTCTGCTGACCAGCTTCGTCCTGCGCAAGACTGAAACCTTGCAAGGACGCGTCGAGCGGTTTTCGGCCGATCTTGCCGAACATGCATCCGACGCGCTGGGAAACGTTCCGGTCATTCAAAGCTTTACCCGGGTCGAGAGCGAGTCGCAGGCGATGCGGCGCATCATCGACGCGCTTCTGGCCGCGCAGATGCCGGTTCTTTCTTGGTGGGCGGTCGCCGCGGTGGCGACCCGCGCCTCGGCCACGATCTCCATCCTCGCGATCTTTCTCGTCGGCACCTGGCTGCACCTCCAGAACCTGGCGACCGTCGGCGAAATCGTAACGTTCATCAATTTCGCCACGATGCTGATTGGCCGCCTCGAGCAGATGGTCGGGTTCGTCAACGTCCTGTTCCTGGATGCGCCGCGCATAAACAGCTTCTTCGACGTGCTCGACACGCATCCGTCGGTCGCCGACCGGCCTGGCGCCGCCGACCCCGGCCGCCTGCAGGGACGCGTGGCTTTCGAGCACGTCACTTTTTCCTACGACGGGGTCCGCAACGCCGTCTCGGACGTCACCTTCGTCGTGCAGCCCGGCGAGACGATTGCGCTCGTCGGTTCGACTGGCTCGGGCAAATCGACGACGCTCGGTCTGCTCCACCGGGTATTCGACCCCAGCGGCGGGCGCGTGCTGGTCGATGGCATGGACATCCGCGACCTGACGCTCGTTTCGCTCAGGCGGAACATCGGCGTCGTGTTTCAGGAGCCGATGCTCTTTGCACGTTCGATCGAGGAAAATCTGAGGATCGGAAAGCCCGACGCCAGCCCCGATGAGATCGACACGGCGCTGCAGCGCGCTCAGGCGAAGGATTTCATCGGCCGGCAATCCGAGGGCCTCGCCACACGGGTCGGCGAACGCGGCCGTTCGCTCTCCGGCGGCGAGCGGCAGCGCCTCTCGATCGCCCGCGCGCTGCTCAAGGATCCGCCGATCATGATTTTCGACGAAGCGACGAGCGCGCTCGACGCCACGACCGAACGGCAGATTCAGGCCGCGCTCGACGCCGCGACCAAGGGGCGAACCACCTTCGTCATCGCTCACCGCCTCGCGACGATCCGAAACGCGGATCGAATTCTCGTTTTCGACGCCGGACGTATTGTCGAGTCCGGTTCGTTCGACGATCTCGTGGCCCGCAACGGACGATTCGCCGAATTGGCGCGCGCCCAATTCATGGCTCCAGCCCAGCCGGCCTCGCCCGCGCCGAACTGAGGATTGGACAGTCTGGGCCCTACATGCATTTGTATGCATGTAATCGCGCTCGCAACTGGAAACCCGAAAATGGCTGAAGTCGGCAAGAAGGCCTCCCGCGCCTGGCGTCGCCTGACGACGGTCCACATCGCTGTCTCGAACTCGATCGAAACAGCGTTGAAAGCAGCCGACCTGCCGCCGGAACTCTGGCTTCGGGCGCTGGACGCTCTCGAACGCGCTGCCGGGGGAATGAGGCCGTTCGAGGTCCAGGCGACGCTCGGCATCGAGCAGCCTGCGGTCTCGCGCTTGCTCGACCGGATGCACCAGGCCGGGTCGATCGAGCGCGTGGCCTGCGACGACGACAGGCGCGGCTGGCGCGTGTCGATCACGGACGAGGGACGACAGACTCTGGAGCGGATGACCGAAACGCGCCGTGCGGCGCTGGCCGAACATTTCTTCGACCGTCTGACTGAAAAGCAGCTCAAGACGCTCGACGAAATTTTCGGCGACTGGCTGGATGCGCGGCGGCCCGCCTGACGGCGGGCGTCAGGTTGCGCCGCGCGTCATCGGCGTGACCTTGAGCGACGTAATCCTGTTCCGGGTCTTGCGAAGCACCTCGAACCGGAAGCCGTGGAACGTGAACGTCTGACCGGGCTCGGGAATCATGCGCGCCTCGTGAATCACCAGACCGGCGATCGTCGTCGCCTCCTCGTCCGGCAGACGCCAGTCCATGATTCGATTGAGGTCGCGAATCGGCACGCCGCCGTCGAGGATGACGCCGCCGTCGGGCATTTGCCGGACGCCCTGCGCCGCTACGTCGTGCTCGTCCCTGATATCGCCGACGATTTCCTCGAGAATGTCCTCGAGCGTGACGAGGCCCATCACCACGCCATACTCGTCGACGACCAGGGCGAAGTGCATCTTGCGCTTGCGGAACGCCTGGAGCTGGTCGCCGAGCGAGGTCGTGTCCGGCACGAACCAGGGGTCGAGCGCGATGTCGTCGATCCGCAGCTTGTCCGGATCCCTGAGCGTCTCGAGCCCGCGCAGCAAATCTTTCGCATGGAGCACGCCGATGATGTTTTCGGGCTGCCCGCGCCACAGCGGCAGCCGCGTATAGGGCGAGGCGAGCACCTCGCGCACTAGGTCGCGCGGCGGCAGATCGGCGTTGACCGCCGCCATCTTCGTTCTGTGGACCATCACGTCGGAGACCGAAAGCTCGTTGAGGTCCAGCAGCCCGCCGAACATGTCGCGGTCGGCGCGCGCGACGCCGCCCTCCTGATGCAACAGATCGACGGTGCTCTTGAGCTCGTCGTGGCCGGCGATCATCGACTGTCCCTCGCCGATTCTGACCCCGACTCCCTTCAGGAACACATGAACGATTGCTTCGACCGCGACGAGGATCGGTCCGAAGACGGCGACGACGAAGGCCACCGCGCGAGCGACCGCCAGGGACATTCGGTCAGGAAAATTGATCGCCAGCGTTTTCGGCATGACTTCGGCGAAAACCAGCAACAACGCCGTCATCAGGAAGGTCGCGTAAATGGCGCCCTTGTCGCCGACCAGCGCCACCAGCAGGCTGGTGGCGACCGCTGAAGAAGCGATATTCACCAGCGTGTTGCCGAGCAGCATCGCGCCGATGAAGCGGTCGCGCGACTGCAACAGCCTGTTGACGATCGCCGCCCTCTTGTCTCCCGCCTTCTCCAGCGTGTGCATCCGCGCCCGGGAGGCCGCGGTCAACGCCGTCTCGGAGCCGGCGAAAAAGGCCGACAGCAGAATGCAAACTGCGACGATGCCGATCGCGACCCAGAGGTTGATCGACAGAGGCTCGCCTATCGCCCCTTCCATTTCGGTTCCATCCAGAGTTTGTCGGCCGCCCGCGCGCCGACCGTCCCACGAAGCGGGAAACAATAGAAAGCCAAAGCCGGCTGCGCCACCGCCGCGGCCATGTAAATCGCGTTCACGCGGCGGCCAGTTCCTCGACCAGGAAGGCGCGGACGTCTTCGGGCGCGACGCCCTTGGCGATGAAGGATTGGCCGATGCCCCGCGCCAGAATGAACGTCAGGGCGCCCTGCTGCACCTTCTTGTCCTGATACATGGCCTGAAGAATCGCGTCCGCGTCTGCATCCCAGCCGGCGATGTCGCGGATGCGCGTCGGCAGGCCGACCGACCGCAAATGGCCGGCGACCCGCTCCGCGTCCTGCCCCGCGCACAACCCGCGCCGCACCGAGAAGCGATAAGCGCACGCCATGCCGATCGCTACGCCTTCGCCGTGCACGAGCCGTCCGCCATCGTAATTAACGAGCCGCTCGAGCGCATGGCCGAACGTGTGTCCGAGGTTGAGCAGCGCCCGGTCGCCCTGTTCGGTTTCGTCGCGCGCGACGACCGCCGCCTTGGAGGCGCAGGAACGCGCGATCGCTTCAATGCGCGCCGGACCGCCGGCGAACACCCCGCGCCAGTTCTGCTCGAGCCATTCGAAGAAGTCGGGCGCGTCGATCAGCCCGTATTTCGCCACTTCCGCATAGCCCGCCCGGAATTCCCGCTCCGGCAGCGTCGCCAGGGCCCCGGTGTCCGCAAGCACCAGCGAAGGCTGGTAGAAGGCGCCGATCAGATTTTTGCCGTGGGCGGAATTGATTCCCGTCTTGCCGCCGACCGAGGAATCGACCTGAGACAGCAGGGTCGTGGGAATCTGAATGAAGCGCACGCCGCGCCGCACCGACGCCGCCACGAAGCCAGCGAGGTCGCCGACGACGCCGCCACCGAGCGCGACGACGAAATCGCCTCGCTCGATCCGCGCGCCGATCGTCGCTTCGCAGACCTTTTCGAACCATTCGTAACGCTTCGTGCCTTCGCCCGGCGGCACGACGATCCTGACATGCCGCAACCCCGCCTCCGACAGGCTGGCCTCGAGCGTCGAAAGGTGGCGTTTTGCGACGTTTTCGTCGGTGACGATCGCGCAGGCGGCTTTCGGCGCCAGCGCGGCGATACGCGCGCCAGCCTGACGGATGACGCCGTCCCCGATTGCAATATCGTAACCGCGCGCGCCGAGTTCGACGCGGACGATCCGCGTCGACGTCTTGGCGGCCTTGCCGCCATGCGGGTCCAGATAGGCTTCGAGCGCGCTCATCACATCCTCGACGGCGACGTCGAAATGCGCATCGTGCGCTCCGACGGTCAGATCGGCGGTCGCATAGACCGGGTTGCGTTGCTCCATCAGCCGCCGCAGCGTGCCTTCCGGATCGGGGTTCTGCAGCAGCGGGCGCGTCGGACGTTTGCGCACGCGTTTCATCAGCAGATCGAAATCGGCGTCGAGCCAGACGGAGACGCCGGCTTCCTTGATCCGGGCGCGCGTCTGCTCGTTCATGAAAGCCCCGCCGCCGGTTGCGATCACGCTGGGCCCGTCGGCAAGCAGGCGCGCCATGACGCGCCGTTCGCCGTCGCGGAAATAAGGCTCGCCATAGGTGGCGAATATCTCGGAAATCGTCAGCTTGTGCGCGGCCTCGATTTCATGGTCGGCGTCGACGAACGGCAACCCCAGCCGGTCCGCCAGTCGCCGCCCTGCCGAAGTCTTGCCGCAGCCCATCATCCCGACGAGAACGATGCTGCGGCGGCCGAGGGCGGCCACGAGCGCGCGCTCGCGCGTGCGCGCGGGCGACGTCGCCTGCTGAACGACACCGGACGGGGCCTGACTCATGCCCGGTCTGTAACACAAGGTTCGATCCAATCGAAACCACACGACCGACCTTGCCTGTCTGCGCTCCCCCATCTTATCCTCGCCGGGTTGCCTGGAGCGTCATTTGCCTAGCCTGGTTCGATTTCTTGTTCTCGTCGGCGTCCTGGCCGGCGCCGTCTACGCTGGCATGTGGTCTGTGGCGACTTTCGTTCAGCCGCAGCCGCGCGAGATGAGCAAAACCCTGCCGGCGAACGCTCTCTCCGGCAAATGACCGGCGCCCGCGCCGTCGGTCCGATCGACCTTTTTCTCGACATGATCGCCGCCGAGCGCGGCGCGGCGCGCAATACGATCGAGGCCTATCGCCGCGACCTCGTCGATTACGCGAAATATCTCGAAGCGCGCGGCGCCGCCCTGCTCGACGCGGACACGCAAGCCATTCGGGCCTATCTGGGCGACTTGCAGCGACGCGGTTTTGAGCCGTCCTCGTCGGCCCGGCGGCTTTCCTCGATCCGTCAGCTCCACAAATTTCTCGTGGTCGAGAATTTGCGCGGCGACGACCCCTCGGCCATCCTCGAAGGACCGCGCAGACATCCGGCCGCGCCGAAAATTCTCACCATCGACGAGGTCGACCGGCTGATCGAATCGGCGCGCGCCGCGGCCGGCGCGCCCGGCCTTCTCCCATCCAAACGCATGCGCGCGGCGCGCCTATATGCGCTCGTCGAGTTGCTCTACGCCACGGGCTTGCGCGTTTCCGAACTCGTCGCCCTGCCGAGGACGGCCGCCCGATCCCGGGAGACGTTCATTTCGATCCGGGGCAAGGGCGGACGGGATCGCCTGGTGCCGGTGACGCCGGCGGCCCGCGAGTCGATCGCCGCATATCTGGAGGCGCTCAAGGCGGCCTACCCGGCGCTTGCAGCGTCGAAATGGCTTTTCCCGTCCGACGCGGAGAGCGGACATTTGACCCGGCAGGCCTTCGCCCGCGACCTCAAGTCGCTGGCGACGGGGGTCGGCATAGCCGCCGGCGGCGTCAGCCCGCACGTGTTGCGCCACGCCTTCGCCAGCCACCTGCTGCAAAACGGCGCGGACCTGCGCATCGTGCAGGAATTGCTCGGCCACGCCGATATTTCCACCACGCAGATCTATACGCACGTCCTGGATGAGAGGATGCGCGCGATGGTGCGCGATCTGCATCCGCTCGGCGACCAGGAGTGACAGAGCGGCCGCGCTCTCAGTCCTTCGCCTGCTTGACTTGAGCCCGACGAATAGCCAGTTTCGCGCCGCACCCGGCGCGGGAGGCGCGAGGGTTCGTTTTCAGGCGTGCGCGCCGCAGCCCGATCCCGCATGGTTTCCTATCTCGATTTTGAAAAGCCTGTCGCCGAACTCGAAGCCAAGGTCGAGGAATTGCGCGCCGTCGCGGCGCGCGGCGGCGCAGTCTCGATCGGCGAAGAGCTCACGAAACTCGAAACGAAGGCGGCCAAAGCTCTGGCCGATCTCTACCGCGAGCTCACGCCCTGGCAGAAGACGCTCGTCGCCCGGCACCCGCAGCGCCCGCGTTTTCTCGACTACGTAAATGGCCTGATCGCGGAATTCACGCCGCTGGCCGGCGACCGGAAATTCGCCGAGGACGCCGCCGTCGTGGGCGGTTTCGGGCGGTTCCGGGGCGAGCCGGTCTGCGTGATCGGGCAGGAAAAGGGATCCGACACCAAATCCCGCCTCGAGCATAATTTCGGCATGGCGCGACCGGAGGGCTATCGCAAGGCGGTGCGGCTGATGGAGCTGGCCGATCGCTTCGGCCTGCCGGTGATCAGCCTCGTCGACACCGCCGGCGCCTTTCCGGGCGTCGACGCCGAAGAGCGCGGGCAAGCGGAGGCCATCGCGCGCTCGACCGACGCCTCGCTCGCGCTTGGAGTTCCCAACGTGGCGGTCGTCGTCGGCGAGGGCGGGTCGGGCGGCGCCGTCGCCATCGCCAGCTGCAATCGCGTGATCATGCTGGAGCATTCAATCTATACAGTCGCCTCCCCGGAGGCGTCCGCCTCGATCCTGTGGCGCGATTCGAGCCGGGCGCAGGACGCGGCGACCAACATGAAGATCACCGCCCAAGATCTGCTCAAATTCGGCATTATCGACGCCATCGTCTCGGAGCCGGTCGGCGGCGCGCATCGCGACCCGCAGACGGCGATCGAGGCGACCGGAAACGCGGTGGCGGCCGCGCTCGGCGCCTTGGGCGGCCTTTCTCGGGAGGAGTTGCGGGCGGCGCGGGCGGAGAAGTTTCTGGCCATGGGGCGCAAAGCCCTGTAGGGGTGACCCGCCGTTAGCGCTGCGTTAACCGAGACGGAAAATTACCCCTGCGCCGGGTAACAGGCGCGTAAGGATAACGGACGTAAATCGAAACGGCAGGCCGGGGACAAAGACGCCTGCCGAAACGGCGCTGGACGCCGACGTAAACAGGGGACGCGAACAGCGTATGAGAGTCCGGCCGACATTCATCTCCGCATCGCGCCTGGCCGCGCTCGGCGCCATTGGCGTCGCCGCCGCGAGCCTCGCCGGTTGCCAGGATTCGCGCAACATGGCGAATTCGCGGGCCTGGAAGCCCATTCCGTCCGAGACGCTCTCGTTGATGGCGTCCAAAGACACCGACGCTCACGAACCGATCCTGATTCGCACCTACAAGAAGGAAGCCGAATTCGAGATCTGGAAGCGTCGAAAGAGCGACGGTCGTTACGCGCTGCTGAAGACCTATCCGATGTGCCGCTGGTCCGGCCAGCTCGGACCCAAGGTGCGCGAGGGCGACCGGCAGGTGCCGGAAGGCTTCTACGCCATCACGCCGGGTCAGATGAACCCGAACTCCAACTATTACCTGTCCTTCAACGTCGGCTATCCCAACGCCTACGACAAGGCGCTTGGCCGCACCGGCGGCATGATCATGGTGCACGGCGATTGCTCGTCGGCGGGCTGCTTCTCCATGACCGACAACCAGATCGGCGAAATCTACGCGGTCGCGCGCGAAGCCTTCGGCGGCGGTCAACGCGAAATCCAGATGCAATCCTATCCCTTCCGCATGACCGCGGAGAATTTGGCCAAGCATCGTCTCGATCCGAACATGCCCTTCTGGCGTCAGTTGAAGGAAGGTTCGGACCATTTCGAGGTGACCAAGCTCGAGCCCAAGGTCAATGTCTGCGGCAGGCATTACGTTTTCGACGCGACGTCGGCGAACGGCGGCCGTATTGATCCGAATTCGGCCTGTCCGGCCCTGACGGTCGACCCGCAAATCAAGACGCAGGTCGCCGAAAAGGAGGCGCACGACGCCGCCAAGGTCGCCGAACTCGTGTCCAAGGGCATCCGCCCGATCCGTGTGATGTACGCCGACGGCGGCCAGAACCCGCACTTCGCCAATGTCGAAATGGTGAGCCGCCCGGAAGCGCTCGCGCAGGCGCCTGTGGAAATTCCGCTCGACGCGCCGAAAGGCAAGCGCGGCGCAACGACGAAATTCGCTGCCGCCAAAGGCAAGCCGGCGGCTCAGGAACCGCAGGAAACGGTCGCCGCCAAGACGCCGGAGCCTGCCGCGCAGACGTCGGTCGCGCTCGCTTCGGCCGCGCCTGCTCCGACCGACGCCATCGGCCGCTGGCTGGGCCTGGGCAAGTCCGAGTCGAAGCCGCAGGCCGCTGCGCCTCAGCCGGCGGCGGCCGCTCCGGCGCCCCCCCTGACCGTGCCCGTGACAGATCCGGACAAGCCCGCCAAAGCGCAAAAGCCCCAGAAGCCGCGCCACGATGCGTCCGCCGCCAGGCACAAGGCCAAGCCGCAGGCGTCTCTCGAGCCGGCGTCCGGCCCGCGTTTCCTGACGGGCGGACAACCGACGCTCGCCAGTATCGCGACAGGTTACCCGACGGCGCGCTGAGCGCCGTCCTTCACCGACCTCCCGTCACGTCGACGATCGCGCCGGCTACATAGGACGCCGCGTCGGACAAGAGCCAGACCACCGCTTCGCCGACCTCTTCCGCGCTGCCCTCGCGGCCGATGGGTACGGATTGTCCCAGCCGCTCGGCGCGGCCGGGGGCGCCCATGGCCGCATGAAATTCGGTCGCGATCAGTCCCGGCCGGATAGCGTTCACGCGAATTCCCTCCGGCGCGAGTTCCTTCGACAGTCCGTAGGTCAACGTGTCCATGGCGCCTTTGGTCGCCGCGTAGTCGACCCCTTCGCCTGGCATGCCGAGCCGCGCGGCGGCCGAAGACATGTTGACGATGACGCCGCCCTTGCCGCCGCGGCTCCGGGACATGCGCCGCGCCGCCTCGCGCGCTCCGTAGAGCGCGCCGAGCACGTTGATTTCCACGAGCCGGGCGATCTCCTGGGGATCCTTGTCGGCGATCTTGCCGGTCTGCGTGCCAATGCCCGCGTTGTTCACGAAACCGTCGATCGGACCGAAGGCCGCCTCTGTCTCGTCGAACGCGCGCCGCATGTCGTCGAGCCGCGCCGCATCGGCTCTGATCGCCAGCGCCTTGCCGCCGGCGGCCTCGACCGCCGCCGCCGTATCCTGCGCGGCGCTGTCGTTGGAAAGATAAGTCAAGGCGACATTCCAGCCGCGAGCGCCGGCCAGAATTGCGGCCGCCCGACCAATGCCACGGCTGCCGCCGGTGATGAGGATCGTCTTGCTCATGAATTTCCACCCGATGGTTTTCGCGGCGCCGGACGCTCAGCGCAGCCGGTTCAATGCGTCGAACATTGATTCTTCATCGGGACGCGCCGCCGTAGCAACCTCCAATCCGAGGTCCCTCAGCGGCGCGGCCGCGTCTTGCGAGATGGCGATATGGCGCAGGCCGGCCAAATGCGGCGCGCAGCCGGCGGCGGACGCCAAATCGGCGAAGATCGCGGAGCTGCGCCGCGAATAGTGCAACGCGGCGTCGAGCCGCCCGCCGACGAGCGCCCGCGCCGCCGCATCCGGCAGGTTTTCACCAGGCTCCGCGGCGTAGACCTCGACGACGGTCAGGCCGCGCCGGCCGTCGAGCGCCGTTTCGAGATCGGGCTTCCGGTCGCGCCCGGCCAGATAGAGAAGCGGATCGCCGACATCGGCGGCTCGCTCCAGATCGGCGACAAGCGCGCGCGCGTTCTCGGCGACGGCGCGCGGCGTTGAAAAGCCGGCCAGCCGCGCGGCTTCCGCGGCGCGGGCGCCGACCACGAACAGAGGGAGCGATTTGAGGCGCTGCGGGATCGCATCGGTCTCGAAGGCGTGGGCGCTGGTGGCGACGACTCCGCCGAAATCGACCTGTGGAATGTCCGCGTCGATCGGGCGGATCTCCAGAACCGGCGCGATCAACGCTTCATGTCCGGCGGCGGCCAGCCGCGCGGCGGTCCGGCGCGCATCCTCGACGGCCCGGACGACCAGGACTTTCATGCCTTTGCGGCGAGCACGCCGGCGGGAAGTCGCCCGAGAATGTCGTGGCCGGCGTCGGCGCCGAGCCGGGCTGCGTCTTCTATCGCGCCTCGCGCGGACGCTTCGAACGCTTCCGACCCGTCTATTCGCAGAACCATGCCCGAGAATTCGACCTGTCCGTCGCGCACCCGCGCATGGCCGGCGATCGGCGTGCGGCACGACCCATCGAGCGCGTGCAGGAACGCCCGTTCGGCCGCCAGCGCCACGCCAGTGTCGTGATGGAGCGCGCCGGCGATCCGCGTCCGCGTCAGGTGATCCTCGGCGCGCACGGCGATGGCGATCGCGCCCTGCCCGACCGCCGGCAGAAAATCTTCGATCTCCAGCACGCGCGTTGCGCGGTCGGCGAGCCCCAGTCGCTTGAGGCCAGCCAGCGCCAGCAGCGTCGCGTCGATCTCGCCGGCCTGCGCCTTGCGCAGCCGCGTCTCGACATTGCCGCGCAGGAGCGGCGTCTCGACGTCCGGGCGCAGCCGCTTGAGCTGCGCGGCGCGCCGCAGGGAGGCGGTGCCGACCTTCGCGCCCTTCGGCAGATCCCGGATCGAATCCACGCGCGGCGCGATCAGCGCGTCGCGCACGTCTTCGCGTGGCAGATAGCCGCCGACGTCGAGACCGGAGGGCAGCTGCGTGGGCAGGTCCTTGGCTGAATGGACCGCAATATCGATGTCGCCGGCGAGCTGCGCCGCATCGAGCTCTTTCGTGAACAGCCCCTTGCCGCCTGCCTCCGCCAGCGGCCGGTCGACGATGGCGTCGCCAGTCGTCTTGATGATGACGAGTTCGATGGAATCTTCGTGGATCGCGTGCAGGCCCGCGAGAATGCGACGGACTTCCCGCGCCTGCGCGAGCGCCAGAGGACTGCCTCGCGTGCCGATCCTGAGGAAAGCTGCGCTCATCGTTCTGCGTCCGTTTGCCGTATCGATCGCTCGACTATAGGTTGCGCCGACACGATGCAAGGGCGCGTCTTTCATGCTGGTTCTGGGTATCGAAACGACCTGCGACGAAACCTCGGCCGCGCTCGTCCGCAAGCGGCTGGACGGCGGCGGCGAGATTCTCGCCAACGAGGTCATGAGCCAGATCGCCGAGCACGCCGCATATGGCGGCGTCGTGCCGGAAATCGCCGCCCGCGCCCATATCGATTACCTCGATCATCTGATCCGCCGGGCGCTGGCGCGCGCCAACGTCTCGCTCGAACATGTCGACGCCGTCGCCGCGTCGGCGGGCCCCGGCCTCATCGGCGGGCTTCTGGTCGGACTGACGGCCGGCAAGGCGCTCGCCTGGGCCGCCCGCAAGCCCTTCGTCGCGGTCAATCATCTGGAGGCGCATGCGCTGACGGCGCGCATGACCGACGCCCAGCCGTTTCCCTATATCGTGCTGCTGGTGTCGGGCGGACACACGCAGTTGCTGGAAGTCCGGGGCGTCGGAGATTATCGCCGTCTGGGCTCCACCATCGACGACGCGATTGGCGAGGCTTTCGACAAGGTCGGCAAGCTGCTCGGCCTGCCCTATCCCGGCGGCCCGAATGTGGAGCGTCAGGCAGTCAACGGCGACCCGGAGCGCTTCGCCCTCCCGCGGCCGATGCTCGGACGGCCGGAACCCGATTTCTCCCTGTCCGGCCTCAAGACCGCCGTGCGCAATGAAGCCGCCAAGATCGCGCCGCTTACCAGAACCGACGTCGCCGATCTCTGCGCGTCCTTTCAGGCGGCCGTCGTCGACACGATTCTCGACCGGACCCGCGCCGCGCTGCGTGTCAGCCGTGAGGGCGGCTCCAGCCCGACGGCTCTGGTGGTGGCTGGCGGCGTCGCCGCCAACGGGGCGATCCGTCGGGCGCTCGCGCGCTTCTGCGGCGAGACGGGACTGCGGCTCGTCACGCCGCCGCCGGAGCTATGCACCGACAACGGCGCCATGGTCGCCTGGGTTGGGCTGGAGCGGCTGGAGCTCGGCCTGACCGACGATCTGACTGCGCCGGCCCGGCCGCGCTGGCCGCTCGACACGAAGCTGGAGCCCCGCCATCACGGCAAGGCGTGAAGATGGTCCGCATGCTTTCACTCGCAGCGGCGAGCCTCGCTCTGGCCGTCGTCGACCCGCCCAGAGCCGCGCATGAGCCCGTGCTGGCCGGCGTGCGGATGATGTACGGCCCCTCGCCCGAAACCGCCTCGCTCGACCTCGACGCGCTCGCGCGCGCCCGATCCTCCGTCGATATGGCCGCATTCGTGCTGACCGACAGGGGAATCATCGGCGCTCTCGGCGACGCCGCGCGCCGCGGCGTCAGGGTTCGTATCTACCTGGACCGCAGCGAAACGGCTCGCGTGAACGAGAAATCGAACGACGCGCTGGCCGGCCTCGCCGCAACGCCCGGCGTCGCGATCCGGTACAAGGCGCGCGGTCGAGACGCTATGCACCTCAAATCCTATCTCATCGACCGCCGCATCCTGCGCACAGGCTCCGCCAATTTCTCCTACTCGGGAGAACGCTATCAGGACAACGACGTCGTCTTGCTCGAAAGCCCTGCGCTGGCCGGCGCTTTCGCCCGGAATTTCGAGACGATTTGGGCGCGATCCGGCAACGAGGATTTTGCGCAATGAACGAGAAGATCGTCGTCCTCGGCGCGGGCGCATGGGGAACCGCGCTCGCCAATCTCGCGGCGCGCGGCGGTCGGCCGGTCCGGCTCTGGGCCCGAGACGCAGGCCACGTCGCGGAAATGCGCACGCGCCGCGTCAACGAGCGCCGCCTGCCCGGCGCGCCGCTCGCGGCTTCGATCGAGCCGGTTTCCGATCTGTCCGTCGTGGCGGACGCGACAATCGTCGTCAGCGCGGTTCCGGCGCAGACGATGCGCGCGACGTCGCGCGCGGCCGCATCGTTTCTGCGCGACGGCGTCGATTGGATCATCTGCGCCAAGGGCGTCGAACGCGGCACACATGCGTTTCTGAGCGAGGTGCTCGCCGCCGAGGCGCCGGGCGCCGTCGCCTCGGTCCTGTCCGGCCCGAGCTTCGCCGAAGACGTCGCGGCGGGGCTTCCCACCGCGGTCACGCTCGCAGCGCGCGACGCCGATCGCGCACAACGCCTGGGCCGCGCGTTCGATTCCGCGAATTTCCGGCTCTATCGTTCGACGGACGTGCGCGGCGCCGAAATCGGGGGCGCGGCGAAGAACGTCCTGGCGATCGCCTGCGGGATCACGGCCGGCAGACGGCTCGGCGCGAGCGCGGTCGCCGCGCTGACCGCGCGCGGCTTCGCCGAACTGTCGCGCTTCGGCCGCGCGTTCGGCGCGCAGCCCGAAACATTGATGGGGCTTTCGGGTCTCGGCGATCTCGTGCTCACCTGTTCGTCGATGCAATCCCGCAATTTCGCATTCGGCCACGCGCTGGGCGAAGGCGCGGCGCTGGAGCGCGCCGGCGGCGGCAAACTCGCCGAAGGCGCATTCACGGCGCGGGCGCTCGTCGAACTGGCGGCGAGCCGCGGCGTGGAAATGCCGATCTGCGCCGTGGTCGACGCCATCGTCGCCGGTCAGGCGACGATCGACGAGGCGATCGCCTCGCTGCTGTTGCGGCCCGTCAAATCGGAAGTCTGAGAAGCTGGAGCCCCTCATGGCGCATTGGTTGATGAAGAGCGAGCCTTCGACCTGGTCCTGGACGCAACAGGTCGAGGCTGGCGCAAAGGGCACGTTCTGGAACGGGGTGCGCAACCATCAGGCCAAGCAATGCCTGATGGCGATGAAGAAGGGCGAGACGGCGTTCTTCTATCATTCCAACGAAGAGCGCGCCGTGGTGGGGATCGTCGAGATCATCAAGACCTTTTATCCCGACCCGTCCGACGAAAGCGGCAAGTTCGGCATGGTCGACGTGAAGGCGAAGACGACGCTCCCGAAGCCGGTGCCGCTCGTCGCCGTCAAAGCCGAGCCTCGCCTTGCGAAAATGGTTCTGGCGACCAACTCGCGCCTGTCTGTCCAGCCCGTGACCGACGACGAATGGCGAATCGTCTGCGCGATGGCCGGCCTTTAAGCTATTGCGCTGCGACGGCGCGGCCGCTTAAGGCCTGTCGGCGAGGAGCCAGCGATGTCCGGCACGATCCAGAGACGCTATTCCGAACGGGTCGCGCAAGGCCAGATTGAGCGCGACCCCGCGCAGGAAGACGCGGTCCGCCGCCTCGACGCCCTGTGCGGCGCGCTTGCCGAGTCGCGGCTGTCGCGCAAGTCGAGCGCGCTCGGCTGGCTGTTCGGCGGACGCAAGCCTCCCGAGCCGCTCCGCGGCCTGTACGTCTGGGGCTCTGTCGGCCGCGGCAAGACGATGCTGATGGACCTCTTCTTCGAAACGGTCGAGGTCAAGCGCAAGCGTCGCGCGCATTTCCATTCATTCATGGCTGACGTCCACGCCCGCGTCCACGAATGGCGCCAGAAGAAGAAGGTCGGAACGGTCAAGGGCGACGATCCGATCGCGCCCATCGCGACCGACCTCGCCGAAGACGCGTGGCTGCTGTGCTTCGACGAATTCGCCGTCACCGATATCGCCGACGCCATGATTTTGGGGCGCCTGTTTCAGGCCCTCTTCGCACGGGGCGTCGTGGTCGTCGCGACATCGAACGTCGAGCCCGGCGATCTCTACAGGGACGGGCTCAATCGCGCGCTGTTTCTCCCCTTCATCGACATGATCCGCGCGCGCATGGACGTATTCCGTCTGGATTCGCGGACCGATTTCCGTCTCGAAAAGCTTTCGGCGTCCGACGTCTGGTTCACGCCGCTCGGCGAAAAGGCCACGGACGAATTGCAGCGTCTGTTCAAGGCGCTGACCGGCGTAGATCGCGGCGCGCGCGACGTCGTCCGCGTCTTCGGCCGGGACGTGGAGATCCCCGAGGCCGCGCATAACGTGGCGCGTGTGCGCTACGAGGACCTGTGCGACAGGCCGCTGGGCGCGAGCGACTTCGTGGAGATCGCACGGATCTACCACACCATCGTCATGGACGGCGTTCCGATCCTGAACCCGGCGAAGAGAAACGAGGTGAAGCGGTTCATCGTGCTGATCGACGCCCTGTACGACCACCGCGTCAAACTGGTGGCCGCCGCCGCCGCGCCGCCACAGGCGCTCTATGAAGGCGGATCCGGGCACGAAGCCTTCGAATTCGACCGCACCGTCTCGCGATTGATCGAGATGCAGTCGCAGGAATATCTCGCGCTGCCGCACGGTTCGCTTTCCGACGCCTCCGGCGACACCGGCGGCCTCGTCGAGACCTGAGAGGGCCGATCATGGAATCCGGACATCAGGGCCAGTCGGCCGATGCGCGGATCATGGACGCGGCGACCACCTTTTTACGGCGCTACGGCCCCAAGCGGGCGACCGTCGTCGCCATCGCCGAAGCGGCGGGCATGTCGCACGCCAACGTCTACCGCTATTTCCCGTCGAAAGCGGCGTTGATCGACGAAGTGACCGCCGCCTGGCTGAAGCCGATCGAGGCGGAGGTCCGGGTGATCGCAGAGGGTCCAGACCCCGCGCCGGACAAACTCGAGCGCATTCTCTTTGCGATCCATCGCGCCTACCGAGACAAACTCGAACGGGACCCGCAATTGTTCCGGCTGCTGGCCGATGCGGCGGAGGCTGACGCGCCACTCGCCCGCAAGCATCAGGGCCGACTGCAGGGCGCGGTTCAGCGAACGATCGAAGAAGGGGTCGCCCAGGGCAATTTCCGGCAGATCGACTTGCGGCGGGCGATTTCCCTGGTCTTTGACGTCGCGCACCGGTTCGTCCACCCTGCGGCCATCGCGCTGGACGCGAGCGCGCCGCGCGCCTCCGTCGATAATCGTTCCGCGCGCGTCGCGCGTATTGTGCTGCAGGAGCTGCGATCCGGCCGCTACTGAGGCGATGACAGATTACATATTTTGTCATACGAAACCGGTTATGCGACGCGGCGCGAGACTGCCTAATTTTTGGTACTCTCCTGAAATCGAATGCGTTCCTAGTCCGATTGCTCGTGGACATGGCGACCGACGCGCAGCGAGCGTGCGATCTGAGTCTTTCGTTGCCTTGCCAGTTTCACGCGATCGGTTCAAAGAAACGCCCGCGCTGGCAAATCCGCGTCTGATCGGCTTTGTCGAGGCGCGCGCAGACTCTGGGACGACAAAGAAAGTCGCCCCGCACTGCCCCTCGGGCGGTTCGACAAGGATCGACACTCATGGCGCGTAAGAAAATCGCATTGATCGGGGCCGGACAGATCGGCGGAACGCTGGCCCATCTCGCCGGCCTCAAGGAACTCGGCGACATCGTCCTGTTCGACATCGCCGAGGGCACGCCGCAAGGCAAGGCGCTCGACCTCGCCGAATCCTCGCCCGTCGACGGCTTCGACGCCAAGCTGTCCGGCGCGAACGACTACAAGGACATCGCCGGCTCGGACGTGATCATCGTGACCGCGGGCGTGCCGCGCAAGCCCGGCATGAGCCGCGACGACCTCCTCGGCATCAACCTGAAGGTGATGGCCTCGGTGGGCGCCGGCATCAAGCAGTATGCGCCCAACGCCTTCGTCATCTGCATCACCAACCCGCTCGACGCGATGGTCTGGGCGCTGCAGAAGGCCTCGGGCCTGCCGGCCAACAAGGTCGTCGGCATGGCCGGCGTGCTCGACTCCGCGCGCTTCCGTTACTTCCTCGCCGAGGCGATGAACGTCTCGGTCAAGGACGTGCACGCCATGACGCTCGGCGGCCACGGCGACGACATGGTGCCGCTCGTCCGCCATTCGACCGTCGGCGGCGTGCCGCTGCCCGATCTCGTCAAGATGGGCTGGCTGACCCAGGAGAAACTCGACGCGATCGTCGAGCGCACCCGCAAGGGCGGCGGCGAGATCGTCGCACTGTTGAAGACCGGTTCGGCCTTCTACGCGCCGGCGGCTTCGGCCATCGCCATGGCTGAGTCCTATCTCAACGATCAGCGCCGCATCCTGCCGATCGCCGCGCATCTGAGCGGCCAGTATGGCGTCAAGGACATGTACGTCGGCGTTCCGGCCGTCATCGGCGCGAATGGCGTCGAGAAGGTCGTCGAGATCGTCTTCGACGAGACCGAAAAGGCGATGTTCGCCAAGTCGGTCGCCGCTGTTCAGGGCCTCATCGAGGCCTGCAAGAAGATCGATCCGGCTTTCGCCTGATATTGATGAGCGCCGGCGGCCTGCGTCGCCGGCGCACGCACTTCGACGGTCTTTCATCGTACGCGGGGACGCGTGCGTGAGGAGGGAAGCTTCTAATGAATATCCACGAATATCAGGCCAAGGCCGTTCTCCGGGAATTCGGCGCGCCCGTCTCGCGCGGCGTTGCCGTTCTCAAGGCAGAGGACGCGGAAAAGGCCGCCAAGGACTTGGGCGGGCCGCTCTGGGTCGTCAAATCGCAGATTCACGCGGGCGGCCGCGGCAAGGGCAAATTCAAGGAAGCCTCGGCCGGCGAAAAGGGCGGCGTTCGCCTCGCCAAGTCCGTCGATGAGGTCGTCGCCAACGTCAAGCAGATGCTCGGCGCGACGCTGGTGACGATCCAGACCGGCCCCGCCGGCAAGCAGGTCAACCGCCTGTACATCGAAGAAGGCTCCGACATCGCCAAGGAATTCTACCTGTCGATGCTCGTCGATCGCGCCACCTCGCGCATCGCTTTCGTCGTGTCGACCGAAGGCGGCATGGACATCGAGGAAGTCGCCCACAAGACGCCCGAGAAGATCGTCACCTTCTCCGTCGATCCCGCGACCGGAATCATGGGCCATCACGGCCGCCGCGTCGCCAAGGCGCTGAACCTCAGCGGCGACCTCGCCAAGCAGGCCGCCGCGCTGATCGAGAAGCTCTACGCCGCCTTCGTCGCGAAGGACATGGAGATGCTCGAGATCAACCCGCTGATCGTCACCACCGACGGCAAGCTCAAGTGCCTCGACGCGAAGGTCTCGTTCGACAACAACGCGCTCTATCGCCATCCCGACATCGCCGAGCTGCGCGATGAGACCGAGGAAGACGCCAAGGAAATCGAGGCGTCCAAGTACGACCTCAACTACATCACGCTCGATGGAACCATCGGCTGCATGGTCAACGGCGCCGGCCTCGCCATGGCGACGATGGACATCATCAAGCTCTACGGCGAAAGCCCGGCCAACTTCCTCGACGTCGGCGGCGGCGCAAGCAAGGAGAAGGTGACGGCCGCCTTCAAGATCATCACCGCCGACCCCAATGTGAAGGGCATCCTGATCAACATCTTCGGCGGCATCATGAAGTGCGACATCATCGCCGAAGGCGTGATCGCCGCCGTCAGGGAGGTTGGTCTGAAGGTCCCGCTGGTGGTTCGTCTCGAAGGCACCAACGTCGAACTCGGCAAGAAGATCATCTCCGAGTCCAAGCTCAATGTGATCCCTGCGGACGATCTCGACGACGCCGCCCAGAAGATCGTGAAAGCCGTGAAGGAAGCCGCCTGATGTCCGTCCTCATCAACAAAGACACCAAGGTCATCTGCCAGGGCTTCACCGGCAAGAACGGCACCTTCCATTCCGAGCAGGCGATCGCCTACGGCACGAAGATGGTCGGCGGCACCTCGCCCGGCAAGGGCGGCGCCTCTCATCTGGGCCTGCCCATCTTCGACACGGTCGCGGAAGCTCGTGAGAAGACCGGCGCCGACGCCTCTGTGATCTACGTTCCCCCGCCGGGCGCGGCCGACGCGATTTGCGAGGCGATCGACGCGGAGATCCCGCTGATCGTCTGCATCACCGAAGGCATTCCGGTTCAGGACATGATCCGCGTGAAGCGCTCGCTGATCGGCTCCAAGTCGCGCCTCATCGGTCCGAACTGCCCGGGCGTCATGACGGCCGGCGAGTGCAAGATCGGCATCATGCCGGGCAACATTTTCAGCCGCGGCTCCGTCGGCGTCGTCTCGCGCTCCGGCACGCTGACCTATGAAGCGGTCTTCCAGACCACGCAGGTCGGCCTCGGCCAGACGTCGGCGGTCGGCATCGGCGGCGACCCCGTGAAGGGCACGGAGTTCATCGACATCCTCGAGATGTTCCTCGCCGACGACGAGACCAAGTCGATCATCATGATCGGCGAGATCGGCGGCTCTGCGGAAGAAGACGCCGCCCAGTTCCTCAAGGACGAGGCCAAGCGCGGCCGCAAGAAGCCGACCGTCGGCTTCATCGCGGGCCGCACCGCGCCTCCCGGCCGTCGCATGGGCCACGCCGGCGCGATCATCTCCGGCGGCAAGGGCGGCGCGGAAGACAAGATTGCGGCGATGGAGGCTGCGGGCATCAAGGTTTCGCCCTCGCCCGCACGGCTCGGCAAGACGCTCGCCGAACTGCTCAAGGGCTGAACGACCAGACCCTCCGCCCTACATGGGCGGAGGGCTGACGATGTAACGATCGAACGAACGCGGCGCGCTGTCATATGAGGCGCGCCGCCTGTCGCGCGACGCTGCGGCGTCGCATGCTTTGCCACGGAGAACCAGCATGGCCGATACTGGAGCGAACGGGGCCGGCGCGGGTCGCTCGGCGCAGAACGAATCCTTCGCCGACACCTCGTTTCTTTACGGCGGCAACGCGACCTATGTCGCGCAACTTCAGGACGCCTACGAGCAGAACCCCGCGTCTGTCGATCCCGAATGGCGCGAATTCTTCGAGGCCCTGAAGGACGACAAGGCCGTCGTCGAGAAGAACGCGCGCGGCGCTTCGTGGAAGAACAAGAACTGGCCGGCCGCGCCCAAGGGCGACCTGGTCAATGCGCTCGACGGCGACTGGCCCTCGGCCGAAAAGGCGCTGGGCGACAAGATCAAGGGCAAGGCGACCGCCAAGGGCGAGCAGCTCTCCGATGCGGACTTGCAGCGCGCCACCCGCGATTCGGTGCGCGCGATCATGATGATCCGCGCCTACCGCATGCGCGGCCATCTGCACGCCAATCTCGATCCGCTCGGCATCGAAGCCCGCATGGATCACGAGGAACTGCATCCCTCGACCTACGGCTTCGAGGATTCCGATTACGACCGCAAGATCTTCATCGATCACGTGCTCGGTCTCGAATACGCGACCATATTCGAAATGCTCGCCATTCTGCGCCGCACTTATTGCTCCAACATCGGCTACGAGTTCATGCACATCTCCGATCCCGCGGAGAAAGCGTGGCTGCAGGAGCGGATCGAAGGGCCCGACAAAGAGATCGCCTTCACCAAGGAAGGCAAGCGCGCGATCCTTCAAAAGCTGGTAGAGGCTGAAGGCTTCGAAAAGTTCATCGACGTCAAATACACCGGCACCAAGCGCTTCGGTCTCGACGGCGGCGAGTCGATGATTCCCGCGCTCGAGCAGATCATCAAGCGCGGCGGCGCGCTCGGCGCCAAGGAGATCGTGCTCGGCATGGCGCACCGCGGCCGGCTGAACGTCCTCTGCCAGGTCATGGGCAAGCCGCATCGCGCCCTGTTCCACGAGTTCAAGGGCGGCTCGTTCATTCCGGGCGAGGTCGAGGGCTCCGGCGACGTCAAGTATCACCTCGGCGCCTCGTCGGATCGCGAGTTCGATTCGAACAAGGTCCACCTGTCGCTCACCGCCAATCCGTCGCATCTCGAAATCGTCGATCCGGTCGTGCTCGGCAAGGTGCGCGCCAAGCAGGACCAATTGCGCGGCGACGGGCCGGTCAATCGACAGGCCGTGATGCCCCTGCTGATCCACGGCGATGCGGCTTTCGCGGGCCAGGGCGTGATCGCCGAATGCTTCGGCCTGTCCGGCCTCAAGGGTCATCGCACCGGCGGCTCGATCCATTTCATCATCAACAACCAGATCGGCTTCACCACCTATCCGCGCTATTCGCGTTCCTCGCCCTATCCGTCCGACGTGGCGAAGATGGTCGAGGCGCCGATCTTCCACGTCAACGGCGACGACCCGGAGGCGGTGGTGTTCGCGGCCAAGGTCGCGACGGAATTCCGCATGCGCTTCGAGAAGCCCGTCGTCATCGACATGTGGTGCTATCGCCGCTTCGGCCATAACGAAGGCGACGAACCGGGCTTCACTCAGCCGCTGATGTACCGGAAAATCCGGTCGCACAAGACGACGCTCGAAATCTACAGCGAGAAGCTGATCGGCGAAGGGCTGATCACCAAGGGCGAAGTCGACAAGATGATGGGCGACTGGCGGCATCGCCTCGAAGCCGAATTCGAAGCCGGTCAGGCGTTCAAGCCCAACAAGGCCGACTGGCTCGACGGCCGCTGGGCCGGCCTGAAGGCGTCGAACGACGACGACGATCCGCGCCGCGGCAAGACCGGCGTCGATCTCGGGCATCTCAAGATGCTCGGTCTGAAACTGACCGAAACGCCCGAGGGCTTCAACGTTCACCGCACGATCAAGCGCTTTCTCGACAACCGTCGGAAGATGATCGAGACCGGCGAGGGCGTCGACTGGGCGATGGCGGAAGCCATGGCGTTCGCGACCTTCCTGTGGGACGGCTATCGCGTGCGTCTGTCCGGACAGGACGTCGAGCGCGGCACCTTCTCGCAGCGTCACTCGATGCTGATCGATCAGGAGACCGAGCGTCGTTACGCGCCGCTCAACCATCTGAACGAAGGCAAGCAGGGCAAGTACGAAGTCATCAACTCCATGCTGTCCGAGGAAGCCGTGCTCGGTTTCGAATACGGATATTCGCTGGCCGAGCCGGAGGCGCTGACCCTCTGGGAAGCGCAGTTCGGCGACTTCGCGAACGGCGCGCAGGTTCTGTTCGACCAGTTCATTTCGTCGGGCGAACGCAAGTGGTTGCGCATGTCCGGTCTCGTCTGTCTGCTGCCGCATGGCTACGAAGGCCAGGGCCCGGAGCATTCCTCGGCGCGTCTCGAGCGCTACCTGCAATTGTGCGCCGAAGACAACATGCAGGTCGCCAATTGCACGACGCCGGCGAACTACTTCCACATTCTGCGTCGTCAGCTCCGGCGCGACTTCCGCAAGCCGCTGATCCTCATGACGCCGAAATCGCTGCTGCGGCACAAGCGCTGCGTTTCGCGCGTCGACGAGATGGGGCCGGATTCGTACTTCCAGCGCTGGATCGCCGACGACGCCGAGCGGCTGAAGGACGAGAAGATCAAACTCGTGAAGGACGAAAAGATTCGTCGCGTCGTGCTGTGCACCGGCAAGGTGTATTACGACCTCTATGAGGAGCGCGAGAAGCGTGGAATCGACGACGTGTATCTCCTGCGCGTCGAGCAGCTCTATCCCTTCCCGCTGAAGTCGCTCGTCCACGAAATGTCGCGCTTCAAGAAAGCCGACGTCGTGTGGTGTCAGGAGGAGCCCAAGAACATGGGCGCCTGGTCCTTCGTCGAGCCCTATCTGGAATGGGTGCTCGGACAGGCCGGCCTCAAGGCGAAACGTGCGGTCTATGTCGGGCGTCCAGCCTCCGCCGCGACCGCCACCGGCACGATGTCGCGCCACCTCGCGCAGCTGAAAGCCTTCTTGGACGAAGCCTTCGCCTGACCTTCAACATCGAAATCGAACAGGGACGCCCCTAGCGGCGAGGAAATACATGGCGACAGAAATTCGGGTGCCTACGCTCGGCGAATCCGTCTCCGAGGCGACGATCGGCAAGTGGTTCAAGAAGCCTGGCGACGCGGTCAAGGCCGACGAGCCCTTGGTCGAGCTGGAGACGGACAAGGTCACGCTCGAAGTCAACGCGCCTGCGGCTGGCGTGCTTGCCGAAATCGTCGCCAAGGACGGCGAGACTGTGACGCCGGGCGCGCTTCTCGGCCAGATCGCCGAAGGCGCGGCCGGCGCTGCGCCGGCGCCCGCCAAGGCCGCTGCCCCCGCTCCGGCCAAGGCCGCCGCTCCGGCGCCTGCGCCTGCAGCCGGCGGGACCGCCATGCCGCCTTCGCCGGCCGCCGCGAAGGTCGCCGCCGACGCCGGCGTCGACGCCGGCGCTGTCGCCGGTTCCGGCAAGCGCGGTCAGGTGCTCAAGGGCGACGTGCTCGCCCACATCGCCAATCCGCCCGCTGCTGCGCCGTCAGCCGCTCCGGTCGCGGCGCGTCCGGCTTCGGCGCCGGCCGACGCTTCGCGCGAAGAGCGCGTGCGCATGACGAAACTGCGTCAAACCATCGCGCGCCGCCTCAAGGACGCGCAGAACGTCGCTGCGATGCTCACGACCTTCAACGAGGTCGACATGGGCGCAATGATGGCGTTGCGCGCGCAGTACAAGGACGCCTTCGAGAAGAAACACGGCGTCAAGCTCGGCTTCATGGGCTTTTTCGTGAAAGCCTGCTGCCAGGCGCTGAAGGAAGTGCCCGCCGTCAACGCCGAGATCGACGGCACGGACATCATCTACAAGAACTTCTGCCACATCGGCGTCGCCGTCGGCACGGACAAGGGCCTCGTGGTGCCGGTGGTGCGCGATGCGGATCAGATGTCGATCGCGCAGGTTGAGAAAGCCATCGGCGATTTCGGCAAGCGCGCCCGCGACGGCAAGCTCGGCATCGAGGACATGCAGGGCGGCACGTTCACGATCTCGAACGGCGGCGTCTACGGCTCGCTGATGTCGACGCCGATCCTCAACGCGCCGCAGTCCGGCATTCTCGGCATGCACAAGATCCAGGATCGTCCGATGGTCGTCGGCGGCAAGATCGAGATTCGCCCGATGATGTATCTGGCGCTCTCCTACGATCACCGCATCGTCGACGGCAAGGAGGCGGTCACCTTCCTCGTGCGCGTCAAGGAGAACCTGGAAGATCCCGCGCGGCTGGTGCTGGATCTCTGATCAACCGTCGTCGTCCCCGCGAGCGCGGGGACCCCGTTCTCTCCGGTCCGGCCTGATTGGCTGGATTCCCGCGTTTGCGGGAATGACGAACCGCCGGAATGCAGCATTTCGGAGCACTCATGGCCTACGATCTCATCGTCATCGGCGCCGGCCCCGGCGGATACGTCTGCGCGATCCGCGCGGCGCAGTTGGGCATGAAAGTCGCCATCGTCGAGAAGCGCAAGACGCTCGGCGGCACCTGCCTCAACGTCGGCTGCATCCCCTCCAAGGCGCTGCTGCACGCCTCGGAAATGTTCGAAGAGGCCGCGCATGATCTTCCTGCGCTCGGTGTGATCGTCGGCAAGCCGAAGCTCGATCTGCCCGCCATGATGAAGCACAAGGCGGAAACCGTCGCCGCCAACGTCAACGGCGTCGCTTTCCTCATGAAGAAGAACAAGGTCGACGTGCTCTCCGGCGCGGGCCGCATCGCCGGACCCGGCAAAGTGGAAGTGAAGGCCGAGGACGGCTCTGTCGCCGCCCACGAGACGAAGAACATCGTGATCGCCACGGGCTCGGACGTCGCGCAATTGCGCGACAAGAACGGTCAGCCGATCGTCTTCGACGAGAAGGTCGTCGTCTCATCCACCGGCGCTCTCGAACTCGGCGCCGTGCCGAAGAAGCTCGTCGTCGTCGGCGCCGGCGTGATCGGCCTCGAACTCGGTTCCGTCTGGCGCCGCCTCGGCTCCGAAGTCACGGTCATCGAATATCTCGACCGGATCCTGCCCGGCATGGACGGCGAGGTGGTCAAGCAATTCCAGCGCATGCTCGAAAAGCAGGGCGTCGCCTTCAAGCTCGCCTCCAAGGTCACGGAAGTGACCGTGAAGGGTTCGTCCGCCAAGGTCAGCTTCGAACCGGTCGCCGGCGGCGACGCGCAGACGGTCGACGCGGACCGCGTGCTGATCGCCACTGGCCGCGTCCCCTATACGGAGGGACTCGGACTGGAAGAAGCGGGCGTCGCCATGGAGCGCGGTCGCGTGGTCATCGACGACCATTTCGCCTCGAACGTGCCGGGCGTCTACGCCATCGGCGACGTCGTGCGCGGCCCGATGCTCGCCCACAAGGCCGAAGACGAGGGCGTGGCGGTCGCTGAAATCCTCGCCGGTCAGCATGGCCACGTGAACTACGGCGTCATTCCCGGAGTGGTCTACACGAACCCCGAGATCGCTTCGGTCGGCGAGACCGAGGAAAGCCTCAAGGAGAAGGGCGTCGCCTACAAGGTCGGCAAGTTCCCGCTGACCGCCAACGGTCGCGCGCGCGCCATGCGCAAGGCCGATGGTTTTGTGAAAATTCTGGCGGACGCGGCGACGGATCGCGTGCTCGGCGCGCATATCGTCGGTTTTGGCGCGGGCGAGCTGATCGCCGAAGCCTGCGTGCTCATGGAGTTCGGCGGCTCCGCCGAAGACCTCGCCCGCACGTGCCATGCGCACCCGACCGTCGCGGAAGCCGTCAAGGAGGCGGCCCTCGCGGTCGACAAGCGCGCGATTCACGTTTGATGAAGCCTGTGGCCCCGCTGGGTGCCGGGCCGCACCGCGCATAAATCCGCCGCCTTTAAGCTGGAGTTTGATAATTCCATGCGACAAGGTCTGACATGCGCGACCGCCTGATACGGTTTTTCTGGACGCTTCTCGCCGCGATCTTTCTGGTCGAGGCGTGGCTGTGGGACGTGGTCGGCGGCCTCATCGGCGCAATCGTCGCCGCGCTGCCGATACCGGCGCTTCGGCGCGCATTGCGTCGTCTGATTGACTCGATGCCGGCGATCTTCGCGCTCGCCCTGTTCGTCGTCCCCGTGCTCGTGATCCTGCCGTTCAAGCTGGTCGGACTGGCGTTGATCGCCAAAGGCCGGGTGCTTCTGGGCGGCGGCGTGTTCCTGCTCGCAAAGACCGTCGGTCTTGGCGTCACCGCGTTCATTTTCGATGTGTGTCACGCCCGTCTGATGACGATGCCGTGGTTCGCAAGGTTCTACGCGCAGGTGATCGCCTTCCGCGATTGGGCGCATGAGCGGATCGATCCCTATCGGACCGCGATCCGCGCATCTGTCGCCAGCTTGCGGGCGAGGATCGCAGCGCGCCTCTCGACCGGCGCGCCGTCGCTTGCACGGAAGTTGGCGATGTTCCGGAGCCGTGTCCGCGCCCGCCTCCGTCAGCCGACCTGAGGCTATCTCGCGCGCGCCGCCAGCGCGACGCCGCAGGCCGTCAACGCCATTCCGACAATTTGCAAAGACGTCGGATTTTCGCCGAACAGGACGTGCGCCTGAATCGCCGAAAGCGGCGGCACCAGAAAGATGAGCTGGGCGGACCGGGAAACTTCGCCGCGGCGAATCAGCAGCAGCAGCAGGGCGATGCCCCCGATCGACAGGCCAAACACCGACCATGCCATGACGACCATCGCAGTCGGCGTCCAATGGATGCGAAACTCGCCGAAAGCCGCTGTCAGCGCCAGTCCCGCCGCCAGCGCGCCGACATATTGCAGCACCGCCACGGTGCGCAGATCGCCGGAATGGATGAAGCGCTTTTGGTAGAACGTGCCGGCCGTGACTCCGACCATTGCGAGGAAATTGACGCCGATCGGCGCGAGCGCAGCGCGCAACTGCATCGGATCGAGTCCCGCGAGCTTCGGCGTGAGCACCAGGCAAATGCCTGAGAAGCCGATGACGACGCCGGTCCATCGCGCGAGGCCGATCTTCTCGCCGACGAGCGCCGGCGCGAGAAAGGCGGTCATGATCGGCTGGAGCGCGGCGAGCAGCGCCGAGATCGAAGCCGGCACGCCGTGTTCGATCGCCCACCAGACGCCGCCGAGATAGATCGCATGAAGCAACACGCCCGAAACGACGGCGTGGGTCGCCTCCATCCTGCTCCGCGGCCATTGCGCGCCGGAGGCGAAGGCGAACGCCGCCAGCGCTCCCCCGGCGAACAGATACCGCATGCACAGGAAAGCGAGCGGATCGGCGAAATCGACGGTATAGCGGGCGACGATCCAGCCGGTCGACCAGATCAGGGGAAACAGGATCGGCGCGAGCCGGACGAGCATTTTCGATCCTCTGCGCCATTTCGCTGGTCGGCGCGTTCAGGGAATGCGAATCTTTCTAGCGGCTCACGGCGCGGACACAAAAATGATCGGACGGATCTGGCGGATTTTCTACCGTTCGTGGATGCGGTTCTCGGATGACGACGGTTGGGCGATCGCCAGCCATATCGCCCTGTCGGGTCTGACGTCGCTCTTTCCATTTCTGATTCTGGTCGGCGCGCTGGCCGGCTTCATCGGCACGCCCGATCTCGCCCAGCGCGCGACGGCGCTTCTGTTCGAAAGCTGGCCGCCGCAAGTGGCCGGGCCGATCGCGCACGAGGTCGAAAGCGTCCTCACCCGGCCGCGCACAGGGCTTGCCACCGTGAGCGCCTTGCTTGCGGTGTACTTCGCTTCCAGCGCGGTCGACGCTGTCCGGATCGGCCTCAACCGCGCCTACGACATGACGGACGTCCGGGCGTGGTGGCTGCTGCGCTTCGAAAGCATATTTTTCGTGCTGGTCGGCGCCGTCGCGCTGATGGGCTTCACCTTCCTCGTGGTCCTCGAGCCGATCGTCTGGGCCCAGGCTGTGCGCTGGCTTCCGCACCTTGCGGACTTGCAGGGATTGTTCGACGCATTTCGGCTCGCGACCATTTCGCTGATCCTGCTCGGAACGCTGGTCTTCGCCCACAAATATCTCGCGGCTGGCAAGCGCGCCTTCCGCGAGATCGCGCCGGGCGTCGGACTGACGCTCGTGCTCTGGCTCGCATTTGGCGAGGGTTTCGGTTTCTACCTCGCCCGCTTCTCGCAAAACTACGTTACAACCTATGCGGGCCTCGCCTCGGTGATGATCGCGCTCGTGTTTCTTTATGTCCTGTCGGCGATCTTCATCTTCGGCGGCGAAGTGAATTCTGCGATCCTCGCCGCGGCGCGCAAAAAAACCGGCGCGCAGGAGCCCCCGCGCGCCGGCTGAATGTCAGACCCTAATTCTCAGCCCTGACGCGCTTCGATCACGTCCTCGACCGTGCGAAGGCCGGGCTTCGGCGAATTGACGAGCACCGCCATGTTGCCCGGCGCGTGCTGGTTCTTCCACATCTTGGTGTGCGCCAGCGGAATCTTGTCCCACGGGAACACTTCCGACATGCACGGATCGACGCGACGGTCGACCACGAACTTGTTGGCGGCGGACGCCTGCTTCAGATGCGCGAAATGCGAACCCTGAATGCGCTTCTGGCGCATCCACACGTAGCGGGCGTCGAAGGTCAGGTTGAATCCGGTCGTCCCGGCGCAGAACACCACCATGCCGCCGCGCTTCACGACGAGGCAGGACAGCGGGAAGGTCGATTCGCCGGGATGTTCGAAGACGGTGTCGACGTCCTTCTTGCCGGTGATGTCCCAGATCGCCTTGCCGAACTTGCGCGCCGCCTTGGTCCAGGCGTCGAATTCCGGCGAATTGACCTTGGGCAGCTGACCCCAGCAGCCCTCGAAATCCTTGCGATTGATGACGCCCTTGGCGCCCAGGCTCATGACGTAGTCGCGCTTGGATTCGTCGGAGATGATGCCGATCGCATTGGCGCCGGCCGCCGCGCAGAGCTGTACGCCGAACACGCCGAGGCCGCCGGAAGCGCCCCAGATCAGCACGTTGTCGCCGGGCTTCAGGCGGTGCGGCTCATGGCCGAACAGCATGCGATAGGCGGTCGCGAGCGTCAGCGTATAGGAGGCCGATTCCTCCCAGGTCAGGTGCTTCGGGCGCTCCATCAGCTGGCGGTCCTGAACGCGGCAGAACTGCGCGAACGACCCGTCCGGCGTCTCGTAGCCCCAGATGCGCTGCGAGGCCGAGAACATCGGGTCGCCGCCGTTGCATTCCTCGTCGTCGCCGTCGTCCTGGTTGCAATGGACCACGACCTCGTCGCCGACCTTCCAGCGCTTCACCTTGGAGCCGACGGCCCAAACGATGCCCGAGGCGTCCGAACCGGCGATATGATACGGCTGCTTGTGGGCGTCGAGCACGGAAATCGGTTCGCCGAGCGCCGCCCATACGCCGTTGTAGTTGACGCCGGCCGCCATCACGAGAACGAGCACGTCATGGCTGTCGAGCTGCCAGGTCGGCACCACTTCGAGCTGCATGGCGCTCTCCGGCGGTCCGTGCCGTTCCTTGCGGATCACCCAGGCGTGCATGTTCTTCGGCACATGGCCGAGCGGCGGGATTTCGCCGAGATCGTAAAGGTCCTTGTATTCGCCCTGGCCCTTACCTTCGGCGAGCTTGTTTACGGTCACTGCCTGCTCCCTCGATCGTTCGACCCTGTTTGGGACTGCCATCTTACCTGTTACGCTGCATTGCACTATAGAAATTGCGTCACAAAGCAAGATGGTTCATGAATAAACGGAAACGCCTGCCTTCATATGCGGCGTTTTGCAGGTGTTTTGCAATGCCGGTCCTCTTGGCGATTGGTCGACCTTGCGTCAATTGTCAGGCTGGCTCGGAAACAGGTAGGGATGCGCCAAGAGCGCGCTGGCTGGCGAGGATCAGATGGTCGAAAACAGGTCGCACCGCGATAAGCCCTGGATTTTCCGCACCTACGCCGGTCATTCGACGGCCGCAGAGTCGAACAAGCTCTACAAGGGCAATCTGGCCAAGGGCCAGACCGGTCTTTCGATCGCCTTCGATCTGCCGACCCAGACCGGCTACGATTCCGATCATCAACTCGCCCGCGGCGAGGTGGGCAAGGTCGGGGTGCCCGTCTCGCATCTCGGCGACATGCGCACCCTGTTCGACGGCATTCCAATCGCCCAGATGAACACCTCAATGACCATCAACGCCACCGCGCCGTGGCTGATGGCCCTGTATATCGCAGCCGCAGACGAGCAAGGCGCGCCGCGCACGGCCCTTCAGGGCACCACGCAGAACGACATCATCAAGGAGTATCTGTCGCGCGGAACCTACGTCTTCCCGCCCGCGCCATCGCTCCGCCTGACACGCGACATGATCCTGTTCACGACCGCGCAGGTTCCCAAGTGGAACCCGATGAACGTCTGCTCCTACCATCTGCAGGAGGCCGGCGCGACGCCGGTGCAGGAACTGTCCTATGCGCTCGCCACTGCGGTGGCAGTGCTCGACACGGTGAAAGCGGCGGGCGTCTCGGAAGCCGAATTCGAGGACGTCGTCGGGCGCATCTCGTTCTTCGTGAACGCGGGCATGCGCTTCGTCACCGAACTCTGCAAGATGCGCGCCTTCACGGAGCTTTGGGACGAGATCACACGCGATCGTTACGGCGTGAAGAACGAGAAGATGCGCCGTTTCCGCTATGGCGTTCAGGTCAATTCGCTCGGGCTGACCGAACAACAACCGGAAAACAACGTCTACCGCATCCTGCTTGAGACGCTCGCCGTCGTCCTCTCCAAGAACGCGCGCGCCCGCGCCGTGCAATTGCCCGCTTGGAACGAAGCGCTCGGCCTGCCGCGTCCCTTTGATCAGCAATGGTCGCTGCGTATGCAGCAAATCCTCGCCTACGAGACCGACCTTCTCGAATACGCCGACATTTTCGACGGGAGCGCGGAGATCACCCGCAAGGTCGAAGAGCTCAAGGCGGCGGCGCGCGAAGAACTTGCCGCGATCGACGCTATGGGCGGCGCGGTCGCGGCCATAGACACAGGCTACATGAAGTCGAAGCTCGTCGAATCCAATACGCGTCGTCTCGAAGCGATCGAGAAGGGCGAGCAGATCGTCGTCGGCGTCAACAAATTCGTCGAGACCGAACCTTCGCCGCTGACCGCGGGCGAAGGCGCGATCATGGTCGTGCCGGAGGGCGTCGAGGCCCGTCAGATCGAACGTCTCAAGGCCTGGCGCGAGCAGCGCGACCAAAAGGCCGTCGAAAAGGCGCTCGCCGATTTGCGCGCGGCGGCGTCCGAAGGTCGTTCCGTCATGGAGCCGTCCATCGTCGCCGCAAAGGCTGGCGTCACAACCGGCGAATGGGGCGCGACCTTGCGTGAAATCTTCGGAGAATATCGCGCCCCGACCGGCGTCGGCCGCGCTGCGCGCCAGACGGGCGGGGACATCGCCAACGTCCGCGGCGAGGTCGAGCGCGTCTCTCAAGCGTTGGGCCGGCGCATCAAATTCCTGGTCGGCAAGCCCGGCCTCGACGGCCACTCCAACGGCGCCGAGCAAATCGCCGTGCGCGCGCGCGATTGCGGCATGGAGGTCGTCTACGAAGGCATTCGCCTGACGCCGGCCGAAATCGTCAACGCCGCTCTCGAAGAGGGCGTGCATTGCGTGGGCCTGTCGATCCTCTCCGGATCGCACGTCCCGCTCGTGCGCGATGTGATGGACCGCATGCGCAAGGAAGGCCTGACCGACATTCCCGTCGTCGTCGGCGGCATCATCCCGCCCGAGGACGAGAAGGTGCTGAAAACGGCGGGCGTGGCGGCGGTCTATACGCCCAAGGATTTCGATCTCAACGCGATCATGTCCGACATCGTGCGGATCGTCGACGCCGGCCGGCAGAAGGCGGCCTGATCTTCAGCGTGGTTAACAGCCCGTAAACGGTTGCGAACTTAGGATCGCCGCCGATCTTGCACTTGTGATGGAACCATCATGGCGTCAGCCTGCACCAACGGCCTCGACACGGGCTTCATCGAACTCGGTTACGCCAAGGTGGCGGCTCTCGGCGTCGTCCAGGGCATATCGGAACTCATGCCGATTTCGTCGACCGCGCACATGCGCATCGTGCCTGCGTTGTTCGGTTGGCAGGATCCCGGCTCGGCCTTCTCGGCCGCCATGCAGCTCGCCGCGCTCGCGGCGGTCATCTCCTATTTCTGGAAGGATGTGCGCGGCCTCGTCTTCGGCTCGATCGGCGCAGTCGCACGTCGCGATTTCAGCGACTGGAACTTTCGCTTCGCCGTCTGGATCGTTCTGGCCACGCTGCCGATCGTGATCGCCGGCGTGCTTCTGGCGCCGCTTCTGAACGCCTGCGGCACGCCGCTGCGCAGCCTGCCGGTGATCGGGATTTCCATGATCACGCTCGCTGTCATTCTGGCCATCGCCGAATTCTATTGCGACCATTCGCGACGCTTCGATCAGATCAATCTCAAGGATGCGATGATCGTCGGCATCGCGCAGGTCGGCGCGCTGATCCCCGGCGTTTCGCGCTCGGGCTCGACGCTGACGGCCGCCTTGTTTCGCGATCTCAATCGCGAAGACGCGGCGCGCTTCTCCTTCCTGCTCGGACTGCCCGCCATCGCCGGCGCGGGCTTCAAGGAATTGCACGCGCTGCAAAAGGCGCAGCTCGACGCGCATGGATGGTCGATTCTCGCCGTCGGCCTGGTCGTCGCTTCGATTTCAGCTTTCGTGGCGATCTGGGGATTGCTGCGAATCCTCGAGCGCTTCTCGGCCTGGCCGTTCGTGATCTACCGCGGCTTTATCGGGATCGTGTTGCTGGTCGGCGCAGCGACGGGTTTCCTGCACTGACGACGACGAAATGAAAAAGGGCGGCTCCGGGCCGCCCTTTCTGTTTGAGGATCAAGCGACGCTCACGCGCCCTTGGGGAAATTCACGACCGTCCCCGCTTCGTCTTCGTCGTTGGCGGCCTCGCCCTTGCCGATCGCCTTGCCGTTGATCGTGAGCCCGGCAGGCCCCGTCGACAGCGCCACGGATTCTCCATCGGCGACTTCGCCGGCGAGAATCATTTCAGCGAGCGGGTCCTGCACGGCCTTCTGGATCACGCGCTTCAGCGGGCGCGCGCCATAGGCCGGATCGTAGCCCTTGTCGGCGAGCCAGGCGCGGGCCTTCGCGTCCAGCGCCAGCGCGATCTTGCGATCTTCTAGGAGCTTGCCGAGCCGGGCGAACTGGATGTCGACGATCGCGCCCATGTCCGACCGCCGCAGCCGGTGGAATAGGATGATCTCGTCCACGCGGTTGAGGAATTCGGGCCGGAAGTGCGAGCGCACGACCTGCATGACCTCGTTCTGGACCGCGCCCGAATCTTCGCCCTCCTTCTGCATGACCAGGAATTCGGCGCCGAGGTTCGACGTCATGATGATCAGCACGTTGCGGAAGTCGACCGTGCGGCCCTGACCATCGGTCAGGCGGCCGTCGTCGAGAACCTGCAGCAGGACATTGAACACATCAGGGTGCGCCTTCTCGATCTCGTCGAACAGCACGACCTGATAGGGCCGCCGCCGGACCGCTTCCGTAAGCGCGCCGCCTTCCTCGTAACCGACATAGCCCGGAGGCGCGCCGATGAGCCGCGAGACCGAGTGCTTCTCCATGTACTCGGACATGTCGAGGCGCACCATCGCCGTCTCGTCGTCGAACAGGAAGTTGGCGAGCGCCTTGGTCAGCTCGGTCTTGCCGACGCCGGTGGGCCCCAGGAACATGAACGAGCCGATCGGCCGGTTCGGATCCTGCAGTCCGGCGCGCGCGCGCCGAACGGCGGTCGAAACCGCATGCACGGCTTCCTGCTGGCCGACGACGCGCTTGGCCAGCTCCTGCTCCATCTTGAGCAGCTTGTCCCGCTCGCCTTCCAGCATCTTGTCGACGGGCACGCCCGTCCAGCGCGAGACGACCTGCGCGACGTGATCCGGCGTCACGGCTTCCTCGACCAGCGCCGAGGCGCTGGAGGACTCCGCGTCGGCGAGCTTTTTTTCCAGGTCCGGAATCACGCCATACGCGAGTTCGCCGGCCTTCTGATATTCGCCGCGGCGTTGCGCCTGAGCGAGATCGTTGCGCGCGCTCTCGAGCTGCTCCTTGAGCTTCTGCGCGGCGCCGAGCTTGTCCTTCTCCGCGCGCCAGCGCTGCGTCAGCGCGGCCGACTTTTCCTCGAGATCGGCCAGCTCGCCTTCGAGCTTGATCAATCGATCCTTCGATGCGCGATCGGTCTCCTTCTTCAGCGCTTCCTGCTCGATCTTGAGCTGGATGATGCGCCGATCGAATTCATCGAGCTCCTCGGGCTTGGAATCGACCTGCATGCGCAGTCGCGAAGCGGCTTCGTCGACGAGGTCGATCGCCTTGTCCGGCAGGAAGCGGTCGGCGATGTAGCGGTTCGACAATGTCGCGGCCGCCACGAGCGCGGCGTCGGTGACGCGCACGCCGTGATGGAGTTCGTATTTCTCCTTGAGGCCGCGCAGGATCGAGATCGTATCCTCGACCGTCGGCTCGGAGACGAACACGGGCTGGAATCGGCGGGCGAGCGCGGCGTCTTTCTCGACGTGCTTGCGATATTCGTCGAGCGTGGTGGCGCCGATGCAGTGCAACTCGCCGCGCGCGAGCGCGGGCTTCAGCAGGTTGGAGGCGTCCATCGCCCCGTCCGCCTTGCCGGCGCCGACCAGCGTGTGCATTTCGTCGATAAACAGGATCACGCCGCCCTCGGCCGCTGTGACCTCGTTCAGGACCGCCTTCAAGCGTTCTTCGAACTCGCCGCGATATTTCGCGCCGGCGATCAGCGCGCCCATGTCGAGGGCGAGCAGCTTCTTGTCCTTGAGCGATTCCGGAACGTCGCCGTTGACGATGCGCAGGGCGAGGCCCTCGACGATCGCCGTCTTGCCGACGCCCGGCTCGCCGATCAGTACCGGATTATTCTTCGTGCGCCGCGACAGAACCTGCACCGTGCGGCGAATCTCCTCGTCACGGCCGATGACTGGGTCGAGCTTGCCCGAGCGTGCGGCTTCCGTCAGGTCGCGCGCATATTTCTTCAACGCGTCGTAGGCGTTTTCAGCCGAAGCATTGTCGGCTGTGCGGCCCTTGCGCAAATCCTCGATCGCAGCGTTGAGCGTCTGCGCCGTCACGCCGGCCTGGCTGAGAATCTTCGCCGATTCCGCGCCCTTCTCCATGGCGAGCGCGAGCAGCAGCCGCTCGACCGTGACAAAGCTGTCGCCGGCCTTCTGTGCGATCTTTTCGGCATTGTCGAACAGACGCGCCGTGGTTGGCGCGAGATACAGCTGCCCGGCGCCGGAGCCTTGCACTTTCGGAAGCTTGGAGAGCGCCAGCTCGACCTGCTGCAACGCTTCGCGCGAACGGCCCCCCGCCTTGTCGATCAGCCCAGACGACAGGCCCTCGGGATCGCCCAGCAGCACTTTGAGCACATGCTCGGGCGTAAACTGCTGATGCCCTTCGCGAACGGCGAGCGACTGCGCTGACTGCACGAAACCGCGGGCGCGCTCGGTGTATTTCTCCAAATTCATGCCGACCTCCTGGCCCGCGACCCTGCCCCGTAGCAGCTGGATCGCGGCGATACTCCAACGATTCGGTCCCCACTGGCGACCGTCGTTCGAGATTTAGGAAGCCCTCTGAACTTCTTGTAGGGGGCGCGCGGAATCCTGCGACCGAATCGCGCGCCTCAATCCCCGTCTGATGGAGCGCTGCCCCTACTCGGCGTCGGACGGAGCGTCCGGCGCCGGCAGAGCGTCGCCGCCCTCCGCGTCAGCGCCGACCAGTCCGCTCGGCCGGCTGCGCCGACGACGGCGAGGCCGCAGGTGATAACCGCCGCCTTCCTGCTGTTCGTCGCCATCGAAAGTCGGCAGCTCCGGCTGCGGCGCATCCGCCGGCAGCGGACGAACCGGCGCGGTGATAAACGCCGGAAGGCTGGCCGCAGTGTCGGGTTGCGGCGGGCGAATTTCTTCCGGCGCGCGCGGTTCGGCCTGACCCTCCATCGGCCGCTGATCGCGGAACCGGCGATTGTCGCGATTGAACCCCTGGCCCTGATTGCGGTCGCCATAGGGACGCTCGTGTCGCGGCGGCCGATCCGGACGATCTTGCTGTTGAGGCCGGTCGCCGTTGAAGTTTTGCCGCTCCTGGAATCCGGGCTGCGCCGGCTGATATTGTTGCTGGGGCTGCGGCGGATGGAACTGCGGCTGCGGCAGGCGCTCCGCGACAGAGGCGAACCGGTCGTTGCCGACGTCGTCGTCTTCGTCCTCGAATTCGTTTTCGGACGACGGGCGCGGTTGCCCGGGCGGCATTCCCATCTGCGCCTGCTGCGCCGCCATGGCCGCCGCGATCAGCCGATAATAATGCTCGGCGTGCTGCAGATAGCTCTCGGCCATGACCGGATCGCCGGACGATTGCGCGTCGCGGGCGAGCTGCAGATATTTCTCGGCGATGTGCTGGGCGGTGCCGCGAACCTTCACGTCGGGACCGTTGGACTCGTAGGTCCGTGTCAGCGGATTCGGCCCCTTGCGGTTGTTGCGGCCGCGCATTCTCTTGTTCTGACCAGGTCTCATTGATGGTCCTTGGCTTTACAACGCTTGTTTCAGTTACGGTCGATCCCGGGCGTGCGGAGCGTTTCGCTCCGAATCAACTCCGCGCGGGCTTCGGCGCACGAGCGACGCCGGACGGTGCGGGCCACGCGACGAGGCTGCGGCTGATAGGTCTTCAAAGGGCGCAATCCAGATTTCAGGATCCGAGCGTTTCGACCGGCGCACGACAGGCGTTGCAAGCGTCGACTTCTTGCAAGCGCCTTCGCCCGGCGCGCGGTACTGCGCCTGCACACCTTACGCGAGCGTCGAGCCTTCAGCGCGTCAGTGACGTGAGACCCGGAGTTTTGCGCAGGGGGATGGCAAAAACGCTTTGCCTGAACATCTAGCCGACCACGGCTAGACTCTCTCAAAACCCTTATTAGTCGGTTTCGACGGCTCCGCCAAGACCCCATCCCCCGCAGATCGCAAAAGACGCGATAAGTTGCGGATTTGTCACGAGCTCAGGACCAAAGCAACGGCTCTCTCCCGGCCCCCGAGATCGCTTTCGCGGTCGATCGGGACAAGGCCGAACGTCCGGGCGATTTCGATCACCGATGGAGCCTGCCCAATTCCGAACTCCACCGCGACGACGCCTGACGGCGACAGCGTACGCGGCGCGGTCTCGAAAATCGCGCGATAAGCGTCGAGCCCGTCCGGCCCGCCGTCCAGCGCGAGCGCCGGGTCGTGGTCGCGGACCTCCCTGTCCAGCCCGGCAATCTCCGCCGTCGAAATGTAAGGCGGATTTGAAACGATCAGATCGAACGCCGCCCCAACCGCGTCGAGCCATCGGCCGCGCACGACGGCCGACCGGTTATCGAGGCCGCAACGGGCCAGATTCCCCCGCGTTGCAAGGCATGCGGAGCGGGAAAGATCGACGCCGACGCCGAAAGCGCCGGGCAATTCGCACAAGAGCGCGCAGATCACGGCGCCGGAGCCGCAGCCGAGGTCAAGCAACTGCTCGACGGTTGCGCCACGCTGCGCTGCGACGCGAATCGCCAGCCGCACCAGCGCCTCGGTATCGCCGCGCGGGTCGAGAACGTCCGGCCGCACGTCGAGATCGAGCGTCCAGAAGGCGCGGCGTCCGACAATGCGGCTCGTCGGTTCGCCGCGCGCGCGCCGCTCCAGCCGCCCGCGGTAGGCGACCGCCTGTGCGCCGTCGACAAGTGTCGCAGCCTCCGTCACCAGCGAAACAGGATCGATTCCGCAGGCGTCGAGCAGCAGCCGACGGGCGTCTTCGTCCGCGCTCTCGACACAATGGCCGCGCAGATAGGCCCGCCCCTCCCTGAGAGCCTGCGCGCGCGTGGCCTGCGCGAAGTCGGGCGGCGAATCAGCTCGCCGCATTTGCAACGAAAGCGCGCGCGAGCCATTTCGACAGCCGCCGCGCCAGATCCGGGCCATTGTCGGGCGCCTCGCCCTCGGCGAGCTGCGCAAGATCGAACACGAGGCCGGCCGCCTCGTCGAATGCCGTCCGGTCGCCTGATTCTTGCAAGGCGAACAAGGTTTTCACGAGCGGATGCGCGAGATTGACCTCGAGAACCGGCCGCATGGCGGCGTCCAAGCGTCCAGCGCCCGCCAGTATCTTGGCGAGCGTCCGGTCGGGCGCGTTTTCGCTCGCAACCAGACATGCGGCGCTGTCCGCGAGGCGATCGGAGGCCCGGACGTCGGACGCCCGGTCGCCCAACGCCTCCTTCATCGCAACGAGCGCCGAGGCGGCCGCGGCGTTCAGTTCGGGTTTTTCCTGCGGCGTCTCGCCTTCGTTCAGCGGTATTTGCGAAATGTCGGCAAGCCCCTGCGACACGGAACGGAATGGCTTGCCGTCGAACCCGACGGCGTTCGACGCCCAAAATGCGTCGACCGGATCTGACAACAGCAAGACCTCCACGCCCCGTGCGCGGAAACCCTCGAGATGCGGGCTGGCCGCGAGCCCCGCCGGGTCTGTTCCAGTCAGATAGTAGATGGCCGTCTGGTTCGGGCGCAGGTCCGCGACATATTGCGCCAGCGTGCGGTCGCCCTTGGCGTGGGTCGACGTCGCAAAACGCGCAAGGCCGAAGAGGGCGTCCCGACGTTCCGGCTCCTCGTAGAGGCCTTCTTTCAGCACCGCGCCGAAATTGGTCCAGACGCTGGCGTATTTCTCCGGATCAGCTTCGGCCAGCTTGGTCAGCTCCTGAACAATTCTCCCGACGACGGCCTTTCGGATGGCCCCGATGATCGGGCTCTTCTGGACAATCTCGCGGGAAACGTTGAGTGGGACATCGGCGGAATCGACGACCAGCGTGACAAAGCGCAACCACGGCGGGAGAAGATCGGCCTCGGTCGAAACGAGGACGCGACGCACGTACAGACGCGACCGGCCCTTGCGCTCCGGCGCGAAGAGATCGAACGGCCGCGATCCCGGGATGTAGGCCAGCGCGTCGAATTCATGCCGACCTTCCGCACGCCAGTGAATCGTCAGGGCAGGCTCGTCGAACTGACCGGAGATTGCCTGATAAAATTCCGTATATTGCTCGGGCGAAACGTCGGATTTCGAGCGAGCCCACAAAGCGGAACCCTCGCTCGCTTTCTTTTCTTCGCCGCCGGTTTCGCGGATCGAGATCGGCACGGGAACGCCGGCCGAGTGCTCCTCCACGATCCGCTGCAGCGTGTATGGCTCGAGATAGGCGTCGGCGTCGGATTTCAGATGCAGCACGACGCGTGTGCCCGGCGTCGGACAATCTCCCGCAGGCTCGATCGTATAGGAGCTCTTTCCGTCGGAAGACCATTTCCAGCCCTGCGCCTGACCCGCGCGCCGGGAAAAGACGTCGACATGATCCGCGACGATGAACGACGAATAGAAACCGATTCCGAAGCGGCCGATCAGCGTATCCGACGGACCTGCGGCCTTCTCCCCTTCCAGCTTCTCGACGAAAGCCCGGGTGCCGGAATTGGCGATGACGCCGAGAGCTGTTTCCAGATCCTCGCGCGTCATCCCGACGCCATTGTCTTCGATGCTGATCGTCCTTGCCGCCTTATTCGGTTCGATGACGATTCGGAAACTGGCGACGCTGGCTTCCGTCTGCCCCGTCGCCGCCTCGAATCTCAACTTCTCGCATGCGTCCGCGGCATTCGAAATCAATTCGCGCAGGAAAATATCGCGATCCGAATAGATCGAGTGGACCACGAGGTCGAGCAGCTTGGCGACATCCGCCTGAAAAGGTCGCTCGACGGGGCTCTCGGGCGTCGCGGCTGCGGTCTCGTTCATGGATGCGCGGTCCTCCAGCGATGAAATCCAAGGCGATCCTCATATCGAACGAAGGCGCAAGATTTCAACCGCGAGCGACCAATGTCTCCGCACAAAACAAAGGCCGGCCGCGCAACAGCGCGACCGGCCTTGAACTCACTGAACTTGGGCGCAACTCCGCCTCGAAAAACGGCCCGGTCCGACAGAACGCCCCGGGGGGCTGGGGGGCTGACGAAAACCGGAGGCTCCGCGAACCGGGCCATCGAGGCAACGGAAACATACTTGATCCGCTCTTGGGCCGCCCCAAGGCCGCAATTGGGCGAAACGGTGATTTATCGAAATTCGAACCGACTCTTGCCGTCTACCCTCATTCATAGGAACATGACTGCGGAGCAAGAGATGACGGATTCGGAGTTCGCCGATCCAGAGCACCGTGGCGCGGAGGTCGTCGCTGTCGCGTTCGAGCGGCAGCAAACTGGTCCTGTGCAGCGACAGGGCGCGTTAGCGAAGCAGGTCGCATTCGACCGGCGCGAGCTTCAGCTCATTCTCAATCTTTACGGCAGGCGGGTCGCGGAGGGCGAATGGCGCGACTACGCCATCGATTTCGGCCCGACGAAGGCCGTGTTCGCGATCTTCAAGCGGACGTCCGAAACGCCCCTCTATACGATCGAAAAAAGTCCGGCTCTCGCCCGCAGGCAGGGCGCCTTCGCCGTCGTGTCGGCTGGCGGGCTGATCCTCAAGCGCGGTCATGATCTCGCGCGCGTTCTCGCGGTGCTCGAGCCCAAGCTCAAACTCGTCACGACATGAAAACGCCCCGCCTGGGCGGGGCGTTCGCTTGAAGAACGTCCTATACGATCAGTCGTTCCGGCTGCCAGTGAGCGACAGGATCGACTGGAAGATGTTGACGAAGTCGAGGTACAGCATCAGCGCGCCGTTGATCGACTTCTTCGTCGCCGTTTCGTAATCGTCGGAGGCGTAGTACATCTCCTTGATCGCCTGCGTGTCCCACGCCGTCAGACCCGCGAAGATCAGCACGGACAGGATCGAGAGCCCGAACTGAAGCGCCGTGCTCTGGACGATCAGGTTGACGAGGCTCGCGATGATCAGGCCGATCAGACCCATGACGAGGAACGATCCGAACGCCGACAGATCGCGACGGGTCATGTAGCCGTAGAGACTCAGGCCGCCGAAAGCCGCCGCCGTGATGAAGAAGGCGCGCGCGACCGAGGTGCCGGTGAAGACCAGAAGCACCGTGGACAGCGACAGGCCCATCACTGCGGCGAAGGCCAGGAACATATTGCGCGCCGAAGCGGCCGACATGCGGTCGATCCGGAACGAGAAGAAGAAGATGAAGGCCAGCGGGGCGAGCATCACAACCCACTTCAGCGGGCTGGCGTAAAGCGCCTACCCAACCGGCGTCAGCGCGATCACCTTGCCGGAGGCGCTCGTCACGACGCTCATCATCTTCGCGCCGTAGGCGACGAGGCCGGTAACGGCGAGACCGAGCGTCATGTAGTTGTAGACGCCCAGCATGTAAGCACGCAGGCCCTGGTCGATTTCTTGGACGCCGGCCCGGCCTACGCTCGCGCCCCATCGGGCGCCGGCGTTACGGTCATAGTCGGACATGTATTTCCCTCTCTGCCGCGGCCCTACGCCGCAGTAACGCCCTGCGACAACCCGCACGGCTCTATGAATATGATGGGACGTTCGACCGAAGACAAGCGGGCTCGGTCCTGACCGTAAATGAACTTTCCGTCACAATTCCCGCAGCACGCGCGCAGGTTTGACCCCCAACGTCCGCCATGCGCCCATTAGTCCCAGAATGATCGGGGTTGCGGAGCCGACGGTCACGATCGCAGCAAGGGACCGCCAGTCGGCGGTAAAGTCCAGCTTCATGACCTGCGTCACGATCAAAGACGCAGCGATGGACCCGGCGCCGAGCGCAAACACAGAGGTCGCGACGCCAAGTATAAGAAATTCAATAAGGTATGTTCCAATCAGCTGCCGGCGCGACGCGCCCAGCATCCGCAGGACGACTGCGTCGTACAAACGCGCCCGTTGGCCGGCGGCGAGCGCCCCGCCCAGCGTCAGAAGCGCCATCGCGAGCGTAACTGACGAGGCGGCGCGAATGGCTATTGCGATCTTCTCCACCATCGCGAGCGCTTGCTGGAGAGCGTCCCGAACGTTGAGCGCGACCACAGTCGGGTAGCTTCTCGCGACATCGCGGACGATCGCTCCGTCGGCCGAGGCGCGCCCGTCCGACGCCCTGAGCGTGAACAATTCAGTATGCGGGGCGCCCGAAAATGTGACGGGCGTGAACACCAGCACAAAGTTCATCCCGAAGCTTCTCCAATCCACCGCACGCAAATTCGCGATCTTCGCGGTGATGACGCGACCCATGACGTTGACCGCGATTTCGTCTCCGATCTTGAGCCCAAGCCCGCGCGCAATTCCGTCGTCCATCGAGACGAGCGGCGCTCCGCTGTAGTTCTCCGGCCACCAGCGGCCGGCGACGACGGTCGAGCCGACGGGCGGTTCTTTCGCATAGGTGATCCCGCGATCGCCATCGAGCGCCCACGCCGAATCGCTATCGGCCCGAACCTCCTCCGCCGGTCGTCCGGCGACTCGCACGATTCGGCCTCGCAGCATCGGCGCCTGCTCGATTTCCGCCGCGCCGTCGTGGCGCAGCAGCAGCGCGCGAAAATCGGCGGCCTGCGCGCTGCCGACATCTGCAAAGAAATAGTCCGGCGTACGCCCGATCTCCCCCGTGCGCAGCTGACGTTGAACGTTTCCGTCGACGCTGACGATCGTGACGAGAAGCGTCAGGCCAAGCCCCAGCGACGCGACCACAGGACGCGTAACCGAGCCGGGCCGGCGAATGTTCGCTAACGCCATGCGAACCGGCATGTTGCGAAAAGCCGCGCCGAGCGCGGCGGCGCGCGAGATGGTCCACCCGAGCGCGCGAAGGATGATGGCCGAAATGGCCACGCCTGCGATCGCCATGATCGCGATCTTCTTGTCCGCCGACAGGAGATAGACCGCGGCCACGAGCGCGACGAAGGCCGACATCGCCATCGCTGCATATCGCGCGCGAAGCCGCCCGCTCTCCGCAGTTGCGGCCGATCGGAACAGCGCCGCTACAGGCGTGTCGTGCGCCCGGCCGGCCGGCGCGACGATGAACGCCAGCGCCGTCAGCAATCCGATCATCACGCCCGTCACGAAAGAGGACGCCGAAAAGATCGGACGAAACGGCAGATCGATGAGCGGGCCCGCAAGGCTGGCGAAGGCAAACGGCGACACTGCGCCGAGGATCGCGCCGACCAGCGCGCCGGCGATCGCAATCGTCATCATTTCAGCGAGAACGAAGAGAAAGGCGGTCGCCCCGGACGAACCGACGGCCTTGAGGATTGCGATCGCCTCGCGCTTGCGTTCGACAAACGCGCCAACGGAGATCGAGACGCCGACGCCGCCGACAATCAGGGATACGACTCCGATCAAAGACAAGAACTGCGTGAAGCGCTCGATGTTGCGCGACAATTGCGGCGAGGCGTTCGCGCGCGTCCGCGCGTCCCAACCGGAAGACGGAAAACGCTTCAGGATTTGGTCGGCCATGGCGCGAACCGCGTGGTCGGACGGGTCGCCGGCGTCCAGAGCGACCCGGGCATACCACCGGATCAGGGAGGTCCATGACCGCAAGCCGCTGGCGTCGAGCGCCTCCGGCGAGATCATCACGCGCGGACCGAACGCCAGACCGGTCGCGATCCGATCCGGCTCGGATTCGATTTCGGCCAGCAATGAGAAGCGGGCCTGACCGAGCGTGAATTCGTCGCCCGGCCGCAAGTTCAACCGCTCGACAAAGGCCTTGTCGGCGAGCGCTCCAAACGCGCCGTTCGTCGCGCTTCTCAACGTCGATAGCTGTATGGCGGGCGAGGTCGCGAACGACCCCACCAGTGGGTAAGCCCCGTCCACGACTTTGATCTCGACCGTCGCGACGCGGTCGTTGGAAGCGCGCGCCATCGCCCTCATCGTCGCAATCTCGGAAATGCGACCGAGCGTGCGCAGGTAGGCGCGCTCGTCTCTCTCGAGCGGACGCAGGCTCCGCGCGAGCGCGATATCGCCGCCAAGCAGCGAGCGCCCCTCCTGCGAGAAGGAAACGAGCAGCGATTGCGAAATTGCGCCGACGCCCGTGATCGCCATGACCCCGATCACGATGCTTGCAAACAGGATCCGCATGCCGACGAGCCCGCCGCGAAGGTCGCGGAGCGCCAGGGCGACAATGGTCGCAAGACGGGATCGACGCGAAGTCACGCCGGACCCGCGCCCGATGAGACGCCTTCGACCTGTCCTGCATGCAGGCGCACGATTTGATCGCAACGCGAGGCCAACGCGAGATCATGCGTGACCATCACGAGGGTGCACCCGCGCAACGCGCTTTGCGCCAGCAACAGATCGATAATCGACGAACCGGTATCCTCGTCCAGGTTTCCAGTCGGCTCGTCGGCCAGCAGCACCGCAGGGTCGTTGGACAAAGCTCGCGCCAGCGCGACCCGTTGTTGCTCGCCGCCGGACATTTGCGAGGGATAATGCGCGCTGCGGTCGGAGAGCCCCACCGACCTGAGCTCTTCGGCGGCGCGCGCGAAAGCATCTCGACGGCCGGCGAGTTCGAGGGGAATGGCGACGTTCTCCAGCGCCGTCATCGTCGGCAGAAGATGAAACGACTGGAACACGATGCCGATCCGTCGCCCGCGAAATTCCGCCAGTTCATCCTCGCTCATCGCGACGATCGAGCGGCCTTCGATGTCGACGTCGCCCGAATCCGGGCGCTCCAGCCCCGCGATCGTCATCAGCAGGGTGGACTTGCCACAGCCCGACGGGCCGACGATCGCCGTCGCCTTTCCCCGCGGAAATTTGAGCGATATGCCTTTGAGAACTTCGACGCGCGTCGCGCCGGCGCCGAGGTTGAGTCGCACCGAATCGAGTGAAATCGCATCGCCCGCGGTGGCGACGGTTGGGAGAGGCGAATTTGACATTTGCGGGATCAGAACGACCTGGTCGGGGCGGGAACGGGACGAACGCGTCACGGAAACATGGGGTTCGGTGGGCGGCAGTTCAATTCGTCGCGGGAATTCTGGCGATGACCGTATCGCACGTCGCGCACGCCTCCGCTATTCGCATCGTAGCGTTTGGCGACAGCCTGACCGCCGGCTACGGACTGGCCGAGGCTGATGCTTTTCCGAGAGTTCTTGAACGGCGGCTGCGCGCCGATGGCTATCCGGTGGAGATCGCCAACGCCGGCGTTTCCGGAGATACGGCGGCGGGCGGGCTCGCCCGCCTCGACTGGTCGACGCCGGATGGGACCGATCTCGTGATCGTGGAGCTCGGCGCCAACGATATGCTGCGCGGCGCCCCGCCAGCCGATGCAGACCGGGCCTTGCGCGCGATTGTCGAACGGTTGCGGGACCGGAAAGCGTACGTCGTATTGGCCGGCATGCAATCGGTGGCCAATTGGGGCGAACCCTATCGAAAGCAGTTCGACGCGATCTATCCGGCTCTCGCGCGCGAATTCGACGCCCCGCTTTACCCGTTCTTCCTTGAAGGGGTCGCCGGCGATCCTGCGCTGACCCTGCCCGACGGCCTGCACCCGAACAAGGCTGGGGTCGAGCGGATCGTCAGCGGCTTCGCGCCGTTTCTGGAAGGCGTACTGAAAGGGCGTTTCGGCGATCGCGTCCGTCCAGGCGCGAATTAGCTTTTCCGGAGGCCGCGCCATGCCGCGCTTGTTCACGGGTCTCGAAATTCCCGCTGGTATTGCGACCGAGCTGACGTTGCTGCGGGGCGGCGTCGCCGGAGCCCGGTGGATCGAGCCGTCGGATTTTCACTTGACGCTTCGCTTCGTCGGCGACGTCGGCAACGCGTTGGCCAACGAAATCGCGTTCGAACTTGAGCACGTGAAGTCCGCGCCGGTGCGCGTATCGCTCGAACGCCTTGCGACATTTGGAACGGACCGCCCGCGGTCGCTCATCGCCCGCGCGAAGGAAAGCGCTGCGCTGATGGCTCTTCAGGCGGAGCACGAGGCGATCATGCGGCGACTGGGCGCGCCCGGCGACGCGCGCAAGTTCGTTCCGCATGTCACGCTCGCCCGTCTGAAGAATGTCAGCGCCGAAGCCGTTGCGGCGTTCATTGAATCGCGCGGCGACATGCGGCCCATGTCGTTCGATGCCGCACGGTTCGTACTTTATTCTTCGAAGGATTCGACGGGAGGAGGGCCGTACCGGATCGAGGTCGCTTATCCGCTGGACGGCGTACGGCGCGCGCGCGGATGAGCCGACGAATACGCCGCGAGCAGCCGTTGCGTATCGATCGCCGTGTAGATCTGGGTCGTCGAGAGAGAGGCGTGGCCCAGCAATTCCTGGATCGATCGGAGGTCTCCGCCGCGCCCGAGCAGATGAGTCGCAAAGGAGTGCCGCAACGAATGCGGCGTAGCCGAATCCGGCAGGCCGAGCGCGCCGCGCATTCGCTCCACCGCAAGCTGGACGATTCTGGGGGAAAGAGGCCCGCCTTTCGCGCCGACGAAGAGAGGGCCGTCCGATTCGAGCCGATAGGGGCAAAGCTCGAGATAGGTTTCGATCGCTCGTCTAACGGGTTCGATCACGGGCGCGCTCCGGGTCTTTCCGCCTTTGCCACGCACTGTGACCAGGTCTCGTCGCCCGATCGGCGCCTCGCCGCGTCTCAGTCCCAACGCCTCGGAAATTCGCAAGCCGCAGCCGTAGAGCAGCGCCAGAACGGCGGCGTCCCGCGCAAGCACCCATGGAGCACGCGATTCGCCTGAGCGTGTTTCCGGATCGAGCAGATCCCGCGCGTCGGATACGTTCAACGCCTTGGGCAGACGACGCGCTGTCTTCGGCGTCCGCGCCGCGGCGAATGCGTCGATTTTGGCGTGCCCCTCGCGATCCAGAAAGCGCAGGAAGGACCTCAGTCCCGCGAGCCCGCGCAGCAACGATCGATTGCTGACCCCCGCTTCTCGCCGCGATGCGAGAAACGCGCGCGCGTCGGCCTGCGTCAGAGCGCTCAAGTCTTTCAAGCTCGGCGAACGGCCGATTCTTGCAGAGACAAAGTCGAGGAACTGTCGGATGTCGCGACGATAGGCGTCCAACGTCAGCGCCGCCATGCGGCGCTCGCCGGCCAGATGCTCAATCCAGGCGCGCTGCAGCGCCTCCACGCCGGGCTCGGCCCGATTCGACTGTTCGGCTCGTCCGAAGGGCTCCAAAACCGTCACCGCCGTCCCGTGGCATCGGGCGCTACGTTCGGGTGAAACGGTAAACGAAATCCTACTTGCCGGCCTTGATCTCGTCGATCGCGGTCGCCATCAGCTCGTCCATCGTGCGGCGAATCTGATGTTCCGACTGCTGAACGCCCGCGGCGGTGAAATCGGCGGCGATCTTGCGCACGACGTCTTCGTCGCCCGGCTCCGTCAGGTCGGCGGCCATTACCTGCTTGAAATAGGCGTCCGCTTCCGAGGCCGGCTTGCCGAGCTTCTCGTTCGCCCACGCCGCAAGACGCTTGTTGCGACGGGCGACCGCCCGAAACCGCAACTCCTCGTCATGCGCGTATTTCTTCTCAAAGCTCTCTTCGCGCCGGTCGAAGGTCGTCATCGCTTGGTCCCGAAATTCCTGTCTCCTCCGTCATCGACGGAGTATGAGGCTCATATACCGATGCAAGAGGCGAATTCCTAGCGGTTTGACGCGAAAAAGACGCCAAAGAAATCGCGTCGATCGGGCGCAGCGACCATTGGCGTGGGTTGTATCGAGGGGCCGAACGCGATACGACCTCAGCCGTTGCTGGCCTTGGATTCCCGGGGCGAGCCGACTTTTTCGATCCTCGAGCTACGGTTGAACGCCATGAACCGCCGTCGTCGCATCTACGAAGGCAAGGCCAAGGTTCTGTACGAAGGCCCGGAACCCGGCACGCTCGTGCAGCACTTCAAGGACGATGCAACCGCGTTCAACGCCAAGAAGCACGAAGTCATCGACGGCAAGGGCGTTCTGAACAACCGGATTTCGGAGTTCATCTTCCAGCACTTGAACAACATCGGCGTCCCGACCCATTTCATTCGCCGGCTCAATATGCGCGAGCAATTGATCCGCGAGGTGGAGATAGTTCCGCTGGAAGTGGTGGTCCGCAATGTCGCCGCCGGTTCTTTGTCGCAAAGGCTCGGCATTGAGGAAGGCACGCAGCTTCCCCGGTCGATCATCGAATTTTACTACAAGAACGACGCGCTGAACGATCCGATGGTGTCGGAAGAGCACATCACCGCTTTCGGTTGGGCCAGTCCGCAGGAAATCGACGACATCATGGCGCTGGCCATCAGGGTCAACGATTTCCTGTCCGGCCTGTTTCTCGGCGTCGGTATTCGGCTCGTCGACTTCAAGATGGAATGCGGAAGGCTTTGGGAAAACGATCTGATGCGGATCGTCGTCGCTGACGAGATTTCTCCGGATTCGTGCCGTCTGTGGGACGTCAAATCGAACGACAAGCTCGACAAGGACCGGTTCCGCAGGGATATGGGCGGCCTCGTCGAGGCCTATACGGAAGTCGCGCGCAGGCTCGGCATTCTTCAGTCCGAGGATCCGCCGCGCGGCGGACCCAAGCTCGTTCAGTAATTTGCCGCCTCGTCGGCGTTCGCTCTCGTCTCGCTGGAACGGAAAATGAAAGCCAGAGTTGTCGTCACCCTCAAGAACGGCGTTCTCGATCCGCAGGGCAAGGCGATCGAAGGCGCGTTGAAATCGCTCGGCGTGGAGGGGATCGCCAGCGTCCGGCAGGGCAAGGTGTTCGACGTCGAGATCGCCGGAGACGACAAGGCGCTTGCGAGCCAGCGGCTTCAGGCCGCCTGCGAGAAGCTGTTGGCCAATACGGTCATCGAAAACTTCAAGATCGACTTGGGCTGACGGACGCGGACACGGGCATGAAGGCTGCGGTCATACTCTTTCCCGGTTCGAATCGCGAAGGCGACGCAGCGCGAGCGCTGCGGCAGGCGACCGGTCGCGAACCCTCGATCGTCTGGCATGCGGATCACGACCTCCCGCCCGCAACCGATCTCGTCGTCCTACCCGGTGGATTCAGCTACGGCGATTACCTCCGCTGCGGGGCCATCGCTGGTCGAGCGCCGATCATGGACGCGGTGCGTCGTCACGCGGCGCGCGGCGGCTACGTCCTTGGAATCTGCAATGGATTTCAGATCCTCTGCGAGAGCGGGCTGCTGCCTGGCGTTTTGATGCGCAACGCCAATCTGCATTTCGTTTGCCGTATGCAGCACTTGCGCGTCGAACGCGCCGCCCCGCCGTTCACGAGCGCCTACAGGCCCGGCGACGTTATCAAAGTCGCGATCGCCCATGGCGAGGGCAACTACGAAGCCGACGACTCGACGATCGAGACCCTGGAGAAGGACGGTCGCGTGGCCTTCCGCTACTGCGACGCTCACGGCGTGGTGGGCGGCGCGGCCAATCCCAACGGCTCGCGCAACGATATCGCCGGCATCTATTCCGAGCGCTTCAACGTTCTCGGCCTGATGCCGCACCCGGAGAATCTGATCGACCCGCTCGTGGGCGGAACCGACGGTCGCGGGATGTTTCAGAGCCTCGCAACGATTTCAGCCTGACGGGCTCCAGAGGGTTTGATCGCCGTTTGACGGCGGCCCCAGTCTGCGTCTGCTGCTGTAGCGACACCAAAACAAAAAGCCCGGCTTTCGCCGGGCTTTTCGCTGTTCTCTGAGGAAATCTCAGTACTTCGCGACGACCGGGCCGGCCGCGCCGCCGAAGCGGTAGGTCACGCCAGCGCTGACGACCCACGGATCGATGTTGACCTTGGCGCGGACCGGGATGAAGGCGCCGACCGCAGTGTTGAACACGTTGCCGTAGGCGGTCGGGCGCATCATGATGCGCTTCACGTCGACGTTGATGCCCCAGTTCTGGTTGAGCATGTAGTCGAAGCCGACCTGACCGGCGACGCCCCACGAGCTGCCGACGTTCAGGCTGGTGACGGCGTTCGCGCCAACCAGACCGACGGGCGTCAGGAACGGCGCGAAGCTGTTCGAGGCCTTCGTGCCGAAGAAGGCGGTGAAGTTCACGCCCACGCCGACGTACGGCTGGAAAGCGCCGAAGTTCGTGAAGTGATACTGCAGCATGACGGTCGGCGGGAACACCCAGGTCGAGCCGACGTTCAGGCCCTGCAGCCAGCCCGTGCCCGAGACGCTATGCTTCGAGACGCAGCAGATCGCTTCGATCGCGATGTTCTTCGTGAAGTAGTAGGAGACGTCGACTTCCGGAATGACCGTCGTCGAAACCTTGGCGCCCGAACCGAAGATCTGGCTGCCCGCGCCGCCGCTCAGCGCGACGAGCGGCAGAATCGCGCCGAATTGGTCATACCAGGTCGTCTTGCCGTCCGGGATCACCGCGGTGGCGCGCAGACGAATCTGGAAAGGCTGGAACGTGTCGATCATGACCGGAGCGGCAGCTTCGACCTTGCGCGACGGAAGGTCCGCCGCCATCGCGGCCGAACCGATCACCAGCAGGCCGGCGACCGACGCCGTGCCGCGAAGGAAATTCTTAAACGTCATATTTTTGCCTCTTGCATTCTGCGCAGGACGCGCTGGATTCCACGACCGAAACTCTGTCGACGACGACAAAAAATAATTGACCTATGTCAACGGCCGGCTGAATCGTGGCATTCGGCGCCGGGACGTGTCGGAATTGCAACACTCCTGCGACGTGTTGCCTTCGCAGCCGCGCCCGGTTAAGCGAACCATCCTGTCGCAGTCTTCATCGGATCGGCCCTCCCTTGCCAAACGAACCGACCGTCACGCCGGAGCTGGTGGCCGCACACGGCCTCAAACCGGACGAATACGCACGGATTCTCAAGCTGATAGGTCGAACGCCGACTTTCACGGAGCTCGGCATCTTCTCGGCCATGTGGAACGAGCACTGCTCCTACAAGTCCTCCCGCATTCATCTCCGCAAGCTGCCGACCAAAGCGCCGTGGGTGATCCAGGGCCCGGGCGAAAACGCCGGCGTGATCGATATCGGCGACGGGCAGGCCTGCGTCTTCAAAATGGAGAGCCACAACCACCCGTCCTTCATCGAGCCCTATCAGGGCGCGGCGACCGGCGTCGGCGGCATTTTGCGGGACGTCTTCACAATGGGCGCGCGGCCGATCGCCTGTTTGAATTTGTTGCGATTCGGCTCGCCGTCGCACCCGAAAACCCGTCATCTCGTCGGCGGCGTCGTCGCCGGCATCGGCGGATATGGAAATTCCTTCGGGGTGCCGACCGTCGGCGGTTCGACCAGCTTCCACAAGGCCTATGACGGCAACATTCTCGTCAACGCCATGGCCGTCGGCCTCGCCGACGCCAACGAGATTTTCTACGCAAAGGCGACCGGCGTCGGGAACCCGATCGTCTATCTCGGCTCCAAGACCGGTCGTGACGGAATCCACGGCGCGACGATGGCCTCCGCTTCCTTCGAGGCCGACGCCGAGGAAAAGCGCCCGACCGTGCAGGTCGGGGACCCCTTCGCGGAGAAATTGCTGCTCGAGGCGTGCCTCGAGCTGATGAAGAGCGGCGCCGTCATCGCCATCCAGGACATGGGCGCCGCCGGGCTCACTTCTTCTGCGGTCGAGATGGGCGCGAAGGGCAACCTCGGCATCGAGCTGGATCTGGACAAGGTGCCCTGCCGCGAAACTGGCATGACCGCCTATGAAATGATGCTGTCGGAGAGTCAGGAGCGCATGCTCATGGTTCTGACGCCCGAAAAGGAGCCGCAGGCCGAGGCTATTTTCCGCAAATGGGGTCTCGACTTCGCCGTCATCGGCAAGACGACGGACACCCTGCGGTTCGTGATCAAGCACGGCGGCGAGGTGAAGGCGGACCTGCCGATCAAGGAGCTGGGCGACGAAGCCCCGCTCTACGATCGCCCGCATGCTCCGACGCCGAAACCGGCGACGCTGGACGCAACCTCTGTCGCGCCGCCGATGAGCGCTCGCGACTCGCTGATGCGCTTGCTCGGAACGCCTGATCTCTGTTCGAAGCGCTGGGTCTGGGAGCAGTATGATCACCTGATCCTCGGCAACACCGTCGTCGCTCCCGGCGGCGACGCCGCCGTGGTCCGGATCGGCGACGGTCCCAAAGGACTTGCGCTCACCACCGACGTGAACGCGCGCTATTGCGCCGCGGACCCCGTCGAGGGCGGCCGTCAGGCGGTCGCGGAAGCCTGGCGCAACATCACGGCCGTCGGCGGGCGCCCCCTCGCGGTGACCGACAATCTCAATTTCGGGAATCCGGAGCGTCCCGAATACATGGGCCAGTTCGTCGGCTGCCTCGAAGGCATCGGCGAGGCCTGCCGCGCTCTCGATTTCCCGATCGTGTCGGGCAATGTGTCCCTTTACAATGAAACGCAGGGCGCGGGCATTTTGCCGACGCCCGCGATCGGCGGGGTTGGCGTCGTCGCCGACGTGACAAAGGCGACGACGATCGCCTTCAAGGCCCCCGGGCACGATCTATTGCTGGTTGGCGCGACCCGGGGCTGGCTCGGCCAGTCCTCTTGGCTGGCGGCGATTTGCGGCCGCGAGGAGGGCGCTCCCCCGCCGGTCGACCTCGCCGCCGAGCGGCGTAACGGAGAATTCGTCCGCGCGCAGATTTCAGCCGGCGCCGTCTCGGCGGTTCACGATCTGTCCGAAGGGGGGCTCGCGGTCGCGCTCGCCGAAATGGCTATGGCCGGCGAGATGGGCGCTACTGTTGCGTCGCTGCCGCCAGGACCCGCGCATGCCGTTCTGTTCGGGGAAGATCAGGCGCGTTATCTGATGACTTGCCCGCCAGAACAAAGCGACGCGATCATCGGCGAGGCGCGCGCAAAATCTGTTCCGGTTCAAAAGATTGGAACGACCGGCGGAGATTCGTTGCGGCTCCCGGGCGAAGACCCCATACTTGTCGCAACATTGCGCGAGGCCTTCGAGAGCCCGCTCCCGGCCTTTATGTCGGGCGGCGAGCCTGTCGGTTTCGCTTAAGGTCGAGGGCGTCGCATGCCAATGGAATCTTCCGAGATTGAACGCTTGATCAAGGCTGCGTTCCCGGACGCTCGTGTTGAGATTCACGACCTGGCCGGCGACGGAGACCATTACGCTGCGACGGTCGTATCGGAGTCGTTCCGGGGAAAATCGCGCGTCCAGCAGCATCAAATGGTGTATGCCGCACTGAAGGGGCAGATGGGCGGCGTCTTGCACGCGCTGGCGCTGACCACGAGCGTGCCCGCCTAGCGACAGCGTCGGCCCGCCTATGGGCGTTGTCGGAAAAATGACCTATATTTACTTGCTCGCGGAACCTTGAACTCCGCTAGGAAAGGATCGACGATGGCCAATATTCACGATCAAATTCAGGGCGTTATCAGCGCAAACGACGTGGTGCTGTTTATGAAAGGCACGCCGCAGATGCCGCAGTGCGGCTTTTCCGGCCAAGTCGTTCAGATCCTCGATTACCTTGGCGTGCCCTTCAAGGGCGTAAATGTCCTCGCCGACGGCGAGCTGCGCGAAGGCATCAAGAGCTTCACCAACTGGCCGACGATCCCGCAGTTGTATGTGAAGGGCGAATTCGTCGGCGGATGCGACATTGTGAGAGAAATGTTCCAGTCCGGCGAACTTACCGATCATCTCGCCAATGCCGGCGTGCCGCACAAATCCCCTGCTCAGAGCTGATCGAGTTCCGTTTCGCGTAGCTCCGCGTCGACGTCCTCCAGGGCTTTACGGGCCGACCACCCTGATTGTTCGGCCGTTCCGATCAAGAGACGTGCCGCGCCGCGACGAGGCCGCTGTCGATTTCGTTGCGGGCTTGATCGCCAGCGGCGCATAGTCGGCGCGCGCTCCACTGACGAGCGCCGCCAGCCGCGCTTTGGCCCCGGCGCCGATATCGGAGCGACGAAGTTCGACAAAGGCCTTCTGGCCACCGGCTTTGACAGCTGCGCCACGATAGATGCGCAGCCCCTCGGTGGTCATGTAAGCGTCTCCGATACGCAAGGTGCGGTCTTCGTGAATTTTCGCGGGCGGAGCCGCCGCAGCGGCAACGGGAACCGCGGACGCCGGATTAAGGGCCGCAAAGCGCTCGACCGAAGCCTTGCTCCGCTTGTCCGCCAGGCGGTGGACACGATGCACGGCGCGATGACGCTCGATGCGCCACACCGATGCATTTGCGCGGTTTACAGTCATTCTGCTGCGCCCGCCGAATTTGATGGCGGCCCGTTTCGAGGAAACGCCGAACTTCGACGATCGGGAGGCGCCGATCGCTTTGCGCGCGACATGCGGCCGACGCGACACCCGCAGGCCTTCGTCGAACTGAAAGCGAATGTGCGGTTGCGCGGGCGCGTACTGGTACACGATTGGCGACGGACGCGGAGCGGGCGCGAAAAGGTCCTGCAAGAGGCCGCCGGCGTGCGCTGGAGAAAAATGCAGCAAAGCCAGAGCCGCGACGATCGCCCACAGAACGCTGCGCATAACATACTCCGAACGCGTCGACTGGTTAATGAAACGTCAACAACGTCGGTACTAGTTTCATAGTCGCGCTTGCGCGGCAACAACCCTATGTCGGTAACCTCAACGCGTAAGGATGCGGGTTGGAATGCGACCGGCGTCCTCAGAGAGCAGCCCGGATCAGGGCCAGCGCGTCGCTCGACGCCCAATCCGCCGGCCCGGCCATCGCGGCCAGTTCACAGCCGTCGCGTCCGATCAGGATGGTTGTAGGCAGTCCAACTACTTTTCCCGCGGTCTTGAGGCGGTAGAAGACGTCCGCCTTCGGATCGGAATAGAACCCGAGGTGTTTGACGCCGATCTCGCTCAGGAATGATTTCGCTCGCTCCAGCCGCGCCGTATCGACGTTGACCGCGACCACCTCGAAATCCTTTGAACCAAGTTCGCCCTGAAGCCTGTCGAGCGTCGGCATCTCCTCGCGGCAAGGCACGCACCAGGTCGCCCAGAGGTTGAGCAGGACGACCTTCCCGCGAAATGCCTCAAGGTTGGTCTGTTCGCCGTTCGGGCCGAGAAAATTCAACGGCGTAACGGGTGCGGCCTTTCGCTTGGAGGTCGCGGCCGCCATGCCGCCTTTTTCGAGCGCCGCGACCTTTGATACGACCGCATTCGACGCGGCGCACTCGCCAACCGATTTCTTGCCGGCCGGCGACAATATCCCGTATAGGACGGCCGACGCGCCGATAGCGACAGCAATCCCTCCCAGGACAAGTCCGGCTCTGCGGGGCTTGGGGCGCGAAGTCGTTTCGGTCATCGATCGCAATTCCGGGATTAGCCTATGAGTAACAAGATGTGGGGCGGACGCTTCGAATCCGCCCCTGATGCGATCATGGAGGAGATCAACGCCTCGATCGGCTTCGACCGCGCGATGTATCGGCAGGACATCGCCGCGTCGAAAGCCCATGTCGCCATGCTGGCGCACTCCGGAATCGTGTCGAAATCGGACGCAGACGCCATTTCGGCAGGTCTAGATCAGGTGCTCGAGGAAATCGAGGGCGGGCGCTTCACGTTTTCGCGCGCCCTCGAGGACATTCACATGAATGTCGAGTCCAGACTCGCGGAATTGATCGGACCAGCTGCGGGCCGGCTTCACACCGCGCGCTCGCGCAACGACCAGGTGGCTGTCGATTTCCGGCTTTGGGTGCGCGACGCCGTCGATCAATTGAGCGCTCAGATTCGGGACCTACAGGTGGCGCTCGCCGAAACCGCGCGAGCCCATTCGGATTCGGTCATGCCCGGATTTACGCACCTGCAGCCGGCTCAGCCCGTCAACTTTGGCCATCACCTTCTCGCCTATGTCGAGATGCTCGGGCGCGACCGCAGTCGTTTTCGCGACGCGCGGGCGAGAATGAACGAATGTCCGTTGGGATCGGCGGCGCTGGCGGGCACCTCTTTTCCGATCGACCGGGACATGACTGCGAAGGCGCTGGGTTTCGACCGACCGACCGCAAATTCGCTGGACTCGGTGTCCGACCGCGATTTCGCGCTGGAGACGCTCGGCGCCATCGCCATCTGCGCGACGCATCTATCGCGGTTTGCTGAGGAAATCGTCCTTTGGACCGGCCCCTTTTTCGGTTTTGTCCGGCTTAGCGATCGCTTTTCGACCGGTTCCTCGATCATGCCGCAGAAGCGCAATCCGGACGCGGCCGAACTGGTGCGCGGCAAGACCGGTCGCATGATTGGCGCCCTCAACGCCCTGCTGGTCGTGATGAAGGGGCTGCCGCTCGCCTATTCGAAGGACATGCAGGAAGACAAGGAAAGCGTCTTCGATTCCGTCCATTCGCTGTCTCTTTGCCTGGCGGCCACGACCGGAATGGTTCGGGACATGACGCCCGACCTGAACAGAATGGCGGCCGCGGCCGGTCTTGGATATTCGACCGCCACCGATATCGCCGATTGGCTCGTCCGGCGGCTGGGGATGCCCTTTCGGCAGGCCCATCACGTCACGGGACGGGTCGTCGCGCTGGCGGCCGCGCGCGGCGTCGACCTCGAAGCGCTAACGCTCGACGAGCTCCGCTCGGTCGAACCCGGTTTTGAGCCGGACGTCCTCGACGTCCTCGCCGTCGAAAAATCCGTAGCAAGTCGCACGAGCTACGGCGGCGCAGCGCCGTCGAACGTCCGAGCCCAGGCGGACGCCTGGCTCGGACGCCTTTCGGCGGAATAGCCTGAATCCGCCGCCCGCTGGCCGGCCCGCGCGACTTGTGCTACGCGAAGGCGGACTTACAACGGACAAGCCCGTGCATTCTCGACTCTGCATCGTCGCCTGCATCGTCGCGGCGGCCTGTCTCTCCGGCTGCGGCCGACGCGGGCCTTTGGAGCCGCCTCCCGGCGCGCCCCCGGACATGCCGGTGAAGCAGGCCCCCGCGAAAGTAGCGCCGTCGGACGCGCCGGGAGGTCTGTTCCGCAATACATCCTCCAAGGCCGACGAGCCGGCCGCCAGGACTGACAGCACGGCGGCGCCCAAGAAGTCGTCTCCGTTCATTCTCGATCCGCTGCTCTGACGTAATGCGGCATTTCGATTATCGCGAAGGCGTCTTGTTTGCGGAGGACGTCGACATCGCGGCTCTCGCCGACCAGATCGGCACGCCGTTCTACTGCTATTCGACTGCGACCATCGAGCGCCACTATCGCGTGTTCCGCGATGCTTTCGCCGGCCTCGACGCGACGATTTGCTACGCGATGAAGGCCAATTCGAACCAGGCGGTCATCCGAACGCTCGCAAGGATCGGCGCGGGCATGGATATCGTGTCCGAAGGCGAGCTGCGCCGGGCGCTCGCCGCTGGAACGCCGGCCGAGCGCATTACATTTTCGGGCGTCGGCAAGACGCGTCATGAAATCGCGCTGGCGCTGCGCGCGGGCATTTTCTGTTTCAACGTCGAATCCGAGCCCGAACTTCATGCGATTTCGGAGGAAGCGCAGGCCCTTGGCGCGCAAGCGCAGATCGCGCTTCGGGTGAATCCCGACGTCGACGCGAAGACCCACGCGAAGATTTCGACCGGGAAATCGGAAAACAAGTTCGGTGTGCCGATCTCCCGCGCGCGCCAGATTTATGCGCATGCGCGCGACTTGCCGGGGTTGCGCGTCAGCGGCGTCGACATGCACATCGGCTCTCAGATCACCGATCTCGCACCGTTTGAAAACGCCTTCTTGTTACTCGCGGAGCTCGTCAGGGATCTTCGCGCCGAAGGCCATGCGATCGACCATGTCGATCTCGGCGGCGGGCTCGGAATTCCTTACCGGGCGGACGAGGATCCCGATTCCTACCATCCGGATCGGTATGCGGACGTCGTGCGCAGGACGGTCGCCGATCTCGATTGCAAGCTGCTGTTCGAGCCTGGCCGCCTCATCGTCGGCAATGCGGGAATTCTCATCACGCGCGTAATTTACGTGAAGCGCGGCGAGGCGAAGAGCTTTGTGATCGTCGATGCGGCCATGAATGATCTGATTCGCCCGACGCTCTACGAGGCGCACCATGAAATCGCGCCAGTCAGGCACGATCCCGCGACGCCCTTCGAACGCGTCGACGTCGTCGGCCCCGTCTGCGAGACAGGCGACTACCTTGCGCTCGACCGGGACCTCCCGGTAACGCGCGCAGGCGATCTCCTGGCGATCATGTCAGCCGGCGCTTATGGCGCAGTCCAGTCGGGAACCTACAATTCGCGCCTGTTGGTTCCCGAGGTCTTGGTGAGCGGCGACCAGGCGGCGATCGTGCGCGCGCGGCCGACATATGACCAGTTGATCGGACTGGACACAATTCCGGCCTGGTTGGCGTAAACCTTGCCGCTCTGATTTAATTCGCCCGATCGGCCCCCGCCGTATAGACTTCGGCCACAGCAGCCGAGTTCGTGGCGGCGCGGGAGTTGGACGGGCGGCTGAATGTCCGCAGTGAACAAGTCGCTTGAGCGTCTCGTCGGAATCGCCCGGGCCATCCTGGTTTGGGAAATGGCGTGGCGCGCGCTTTCGGCGATTGCGGCCGTTATCGCGCTCTTCCTGGCGCTTACGTGGTTCGGCGTGTGGGACGTGTCGCCGCCGCCAGTCCGTCTCGCCGGAGTGGCGATGCTCGTCGGGCTCGCTGGCTACGTCGCTCTGCGCGAAATCCGTTCTGCGCGGATCGGCCGCCTCGAGGCGCTAAAGCGAATCGACCGCGACGCCGGCCAGCGGCATGCGCTCGCCACGACCCTCGACGATCGACCGGTCAATGCGGCAGACCCTGCCGCGCTTGCGTTGTGGCGGGTGTATAGGGCGCGTCTGAACGCAAAGCTCGCGGATGTGCGATTGGCCGCCCCGGCGCCGCGCGCGATCGATCGCGACCGTTTCGCGCTTCGCGCTGGCGCGGTCTTGTTTACCGCAGCAGCGGCCATCTATGCGGGGCCCGACCGTTGGGCGCGTGTGGATCGCGCCTTCCAATGGACCGCCGCCAGCGCCGATATCGGCGCAGCCCGGCTCGACGCCTGGATCGATCCCCCGCCCTATACCGGCAAACCGCCAATCGTTCTCGACGCCAGCATGTCGAAGACCGCCAGCGATCATGTTTCCGCGCCTTACGGTTCGATGCTGATCGTGCGATCGTCGAGCCAATCGGCGCCGGATATCGCAACGACCGGCGGCCTTGAGCCGGCCGGAGACGGCAAGTCCGGCTCGCAGCGCGGGTCGGAGCGAAAATTTGTGCTCAAAGGCGACGCGCGCATCACGCTGGGCCGCCAGACTTTTGTGATCGACAATGTGCCCGACCGCGCGCCGACCGTGGAGTTGACGGAACAACCGCGCGCAAACCTTCGCGGCTCGCTGACGCTGTCCTATGCGACTGACGACGACTACGGGGTTTCGGTCCTCGAAGCCCATATTTCCGATCCGGAGATCGAGGGCAGACGAGCCGAGGGGCCGCCTTTGTTCGATCCGCCGCAACTCTCCCTCGCGCTTCCGCCCGCGCCGAACGGGCTTGGAGAGGGACGCTCGACCGTCGACTTCGCTGACAGTCCGTGGGCCGGAGCGCGCGTGACTTTGAAGCTGGTCGCCCAGGACGAAGCCGGCAACAAGGGCGCCAGCGCGCCGATCTCGATCTACTTGCCGCAGCGTCCATTTTCCAAGCCGCTCGCGCGCGCGCTCGTGGAGCAGCGTCGCAATCTCGTTCTTGAGCCGCGACGGCGCGAACGCGTTCGGCAAGCGTTGGCGGCTCTTATGCTGGCGCCGGAGAAATTCGGCGTCGGAGCGGGCGTGTATCTCGGCCTGCGCGTAGCGACGACCGGGTTGGCCCATCCCAGATCCGTCGAAGCTTTGCGCGATGTCGCCAACCTTCTCTGGCGCATGGCGTTGCAGATCGAGGATGACGGCGCAACAGACGCCGAACGGGAACTGCGCGCCGCGGAAAAGGAACTTCGCGACGCGCTGCAACGCAATGCCCCGGACCAGGATATATCGCGTCTCTCGCAGGCATTGCGTGAGGCGATGGACAAATTCCTCGCGGAGATGGCCAAGCGCCAGCCCAGTTCGCGCGAGCAGGCCGAGGGCGCGCCGCCCTCTCGCTCAATTTCACGCGACGCGCTGCAGAAGATGATCGACCAGATGCAGGCGCTCGCGCAGTCTGGAGACACGCGTACGGCCCAACAGATGCTCGACGACTTGCAGAACATGCTCGAGAACTTGCGGACGGCGCGCGGCAAGGGATCGCAGACGCAGGCGCAGCGGGATCGAAACAGGGCGATGCGCGATCTCGACCGCTTGATGCAAGACCAGCAGAAATTGCGGGACGACACCTACAGGGACGGACGCGCCGAACAAGGGGACGAGGATCGTCAGCAGTCGCAAGAACGACGGCGGACGGGCGAACCGCGAAATTCGTCGCGTGAAAATCGTCGCGGATCCGAAGATCTCAAGCAACGTCAAGCGGAGTTGGAAGAGCGGTTGGCGGATATTCAGCGCAGGCTCGGCAAACGAGGTGAGGAACAACTCGGCGCGGCGAGGGAGGCGATGAGGCAAGCGGAAGGCGCTCTCGGCGAGCGTGGCGACCGCGGCGCGGCCGTCGACGCGCAGGGCCGCGCGCTCGAAGCCCTGCGGCAAGGCGCTGATCAATTAGCCAGAGGAATGAAAGGCCAAGGCGACGCGTCGGATGAGGCCGGCGTCGGGCCTTCGGGTCAGCAGGATCCGGCCGAAGCGGCCGACGGCGAGGGTCAGGACCCGCTCGGTCGGTCCAGCCCGCGTAGTCGGCGTTACGATCCGAACGCGCGATACGACCCGCTCGGTTCGAGCCCCGCCTTGCGCGCCCAGCGCGTTCTGGAGGAATTGCGCCGACGTCTGGGAGATGTCGGGCGCCCGCCGGATGAACTCGACTATCTCGAGCGCCTGATACGCAGGAATTGAACGGCGCCTTGTCCCAACGCCGGGGCGCCGCTACCTAGTCCTCTGAACATCTCTCCCGGGAACCAAGCATGGCCTATAATCTGGTGATTTCGATCGCTCTCGGGGCGGTTGCGATCGTTCTGCTGTTAGGCCTCGCCAATATGATGCGCGATGGCAGCGCAAACACGTCTCAATTGCTCATGCGCTGGCGCGTCGGACTTCAGTTTGTCGCCGTTCTCGTGATTATGGGCGTCCTCTGGCTGAGGAGTTGAGACGTCATGGTCCGCCTCAACAGGATTTATACGAGAACCGGCGATGACGGCACGACCGCGCTCGTGTCGGGTCAGCGTCGCTTGAAGAGCGACCTGCGCGTCGAGGCGTACGGCACGATCGACGAGACGAACGCTGCGATCGGGAGCGCACGGGCGGCCTTGGGCGTCGCATTTCCAGAACTTCAAAATGTCCTGGCTCGCATTCAGAACGATCTGTTCGATCTCGGCGCCGACCTCGCGACGCCGACCAATACACCGCGCGCCGCCGGCGCTCTCCGTATCGTCCAAAGTCAGGTCGAGCGGCTCGAAGCGGAGATAGACACGCTGAATGAAGGATTGGCTCCGCTGACCTCGTTCGTTCTGCCAGGCGGTTCGCCGGGCGCTGCGGCGCTGCATCTTGCGCGCACGATCGCGCGTCGCGCGGAACGCATCATGGTCGAACTCGCGACAACGCCGGATGAAGTGATCGACGAGCCCGCAATGCGGTACGTCAATCGGCTATCGGACCTTCTCTTCGTGGCCGCGCGCGTCGCGAATCGGCGCGGGATCGACGACATATTGTGGACCCCCGGGCAAAACCGCTGATTTCGCCAATCGAAACACGTTGCGGCTGATGTGCTTGGCGCGTTGACTCGACCTGACGTGACGAGTACCAAACCAACCGCAATTCAGGACGGTGGGAGCAAGCGATGAAGGTTCTCGTGCCCGTTAAGCGGGTAGTGGACTACAACGTCA
>CAZWJF010000011.1:0-95443 GCA_964634325.1 uncultured Rhodoblastus sp. | reverse complement strand
AGAAATGAAACCAAGGACTCTCCCCTAAACCGGAGGAGGACAGGGTCTCAGGTCACCGACATGGCCCTTATTGCGAAGGATTTTTCGCACTGGTTCGTCGTGGAGGTCGAGTTGATAACGCACTCGTTCGAAAATCATGTTCTGCCGCAGATTCGTTCATTTTGTTATGGCGATCCGCAGGGCGACTGCGTCGCAAGCCTCGCGCGCTCGAAGGTTATCAATGAAAAGCAGGCGGAGACATTACTGTCTTTCGTACCCCGCTCAGTCGCGGTTATAGCGAATAAATGGAACTCAGATTGGCACGTCGGGCTGAACGCGCTGAAGGCTCAACTACTTGCCATTTCGGTATTTCGGTCGGCGGGCGGCGATGAGGCATTTGAGATCAACGGTCGTCTTGAAGGGTTTGGGGCGCATTTAGGCTTTGGCCGGTACGCAGCAGTAGATCGCTCGTTGATCTTCCCGAAGGACTTGAACATTTTAGACGGGCAGGTTCAGATCAATGATCCAGAGGGGAGTGTGTCGACCTGGACGGTATCGCGTGCAGATCAATTTACGTGGGTGGCGAAGGTCGCAGGTACCCCCGATTTTGTGGATGGCACGTATGTTCAGCTAATCAGGACGTCGGACGGGGGGCTGTCGTTCCGCCGTCCGCAACAGCAGGCGAGATACTGAGATGCTCCAGGTGACGGGGTACAAATTTGGGTACACGGAAATTGGCGCGGTGGAAAATATCGTAATATCAATATTTTATAAGCAATATTCGATTCCGCCCCTGGCACCATTCTTCGCCTGAACAGCGCCGTCCAAAATTAGGCCCAAATGCCTGCCGAAAATCCGCGCTGACCCTTTGTCGGGAGTGCGTGGATGATGTTGTCGCGGCGAGGCTTGATCGTAGCCGGCCTGCTCGGGCTTCCGGCCGTTGCGGCCCGGGCTCAGACATACGATCGTGAGAGCGGGCCGCTCGACGATTTTCTGACGATCTTCCGGGAGCCCGGGATTCCGCGCCGCATCGTGAGCTGGAGCCACCGGCAATTCGGCCCTGGCGAGATCGTCATTTCAACGAAGTTTCGGCGATTGTACTTCGTCTTGGGCGACGGGCGCGCCATCGAATACGGCGTCGGCGTCGGCCGACGAGGTTTCGCCTGGTCGGGCGTCAAACAGGTTAGCCGCAAACGCGAGTGGCCGGACTGGACGCCGCCCGCCGACATGTTGCGCCGCCGGCCGGACCTGCCGCGCCACATGGAGGGCGGGGTCGAAAATCCGCTCGGCGCGCGCGCTCTGTATCTCGGGTCTTCGCTCTACCGGATTCATGGCTCCAACGAGCCGGACACGATCGGCGCGGCCGTGTCCTCGGGCTGTATCCGCATGACCAATCGAGACGTGATCGATCTTTACGACCGCGTCCGCGTCGGAACGCGCGTCACCGTCCTCAACTAGCGATGCTTGCGGGCGAGCGCGGCATGGATCAGCGGCGCGCGGTCGTTTCCGAAATACATGTCGTCGCCGTCGACGAAGATCGTCGGCGAGCCAAAGCCGCCGCGCGCGATCAGTTCGTCGGTGTTGGCGCGTAGCGCCTCCTTGACCTCGGCGCGCGCGACGCCTGCGAAGAAGCGTGCGGGCTCGACGCCGACGGAAATGCAGATGTCGGCGAGCGCCTCGTCTTTGGAGATGTCGACGTCGCGCCCCCAATAGGCTTCGAACGTCGCGCGGGCGAAGTCGACGAGCTTGCCTTCGGGCTCGAGAAACACGCATCCGCGCATCGCCTTCACGCTGTTGACCGGAAAGACCGACGGCGGCATGCGGATCGTCAGCCCCGACGCCCGCGCCCAGTCAGCCAGATCCTTGAGCATGTAGGCGGCCTTGGCGGGCACCGGATTTTCGCGCGCGGCGTAGACGCTGGGGTTGACCGCATTGAACACGCCGCCGACGAGGATCGGTTTCCAGACGATGTCCTCCCCGAATTCCGCTGCGATCGGCGGAATGCTATGGAAGGCCAGATAGGTCCAGGGGCTCGAGCAGTCGAAGAAGAATTCGATCATGTTGTCCTCGCGGGTCGCACCGATTGTGGCGCGGGCCGGCCGGACCTGTCGAGCGCCTGTGGTTGGAGAGCCGCGTGAACGAAATCGTCTATGTGAACGGCGCATATGTCGCGCGGGGAGAGGCGAAAGTATCGGTCTTCGACCGCGGCTTCCTGTTCGCCGACGGCGTTTACGAGGTCTGCGCCGTGCTCGACGGCAAGCTTGTCGACAATTCGGCGCATCTCGAAAGGTTCGAACGCTCGCTGAAAGAGATCGGCATGGCCGCGCCGCTGGCGCGTGCGCAGATCGTGGCGATGCAGAAGGAGCTCGTCGCGCGCAACGACGTGCGCGAGGGTCTTGTCTACATGCAGGTCACGCGCGGAGCCGCGGACCGCGATTTCGCCTTTCCCGCCGACGCGCGCCCCACCTTCGTCGCGTTCGCGCAGAAGAAGCAGATCATCGGCGCCCCGGCGGCGGAGAGCGGCGTCGCGGCTATCTCGACGCCTGATATCCGGTGGATGCGGCGCGACATCAAGTCGATCGCGCTGCTCGCCCAGGTGCTGGCCAAGCAGGCGGCGCGCGAGGCAGGCGCAGCGGAAGCCTTCATGGTCGAGGATGGTTTCGTGACCGAAGGTTCGTCTTCCACCGCTTTCATCGTGACGCAGGCCGGCGAGATCGTCACACGCCCTCTGTCGACGGACCTGCTGCCGGGCTGCACGCGCAAGGCCGTTCTGACGCTGGCGCACGAGAGAGGCATGCCTGTCGTCGAACGACCCTTCACCATCGCGGAGGCGCAAGGCGCAGCCGAGTGCTTCTTCACCAGCGCGACGGCTTTCGTCATGCCTGTCGTATCGCTGGACGGCCGCGCGATTGGCGACGGCGCGCCCGGCCCCGCGACGCGCCGCCTGCGCGAAATCTACATCGAGACCGCGCGCGATTCGGCGCATTAGCAGACGCGTGACGACCCGTCGCTTCGATGCTATGGCGGGCGCAACCGGACAGAGATCATGCATCCCTTCAAACTCGCCGTCATTCCCGTCACGCCGTTCGAGCAGAATTGCTCGATCATCGTCTGCTCGAAGACGAACAAGGCCGCCGTCGTCGATCCCGGCGGCGATGTTGATCGCATCGAGGCGGCGCTCGCCAAGACCGGCGCCACGCTCGAGAAGATTCTCATCACTCACGGTCATCTGGATCATATTTCGGGCGTGGCGGAGCTGGCTCGCAAGACCGGCGTTCCAATCGAGGGGCCGCACATAGGCGACAAGGATCTGATCGACAATTTGCCGCAGATTTCGGCGGGCTACGGATTTCCGCGCGCCGATGCGTTCACGCCGGGTCGCTGGCTGAAAGAGGGCGACGCGGTGAACGTCGGCGACGTGGCGTTCGACGTGCTGCACTGTCCCGGCCATTCTCCGGGCAGCGTCGTCTTCGCATGGAAGAAGCGCGAGGAAGAAAAGAGCATGCAGGGCTTCGCCATCGTCGGCGACGTTCTGTTTCGCGGCTCCATCGGCCGCACCGATCTGCCGGGCGGGAGCTACGAGACGCTGATCGAGATGATCAGGACGAAATTGTTTCCGCTGGGCGACGACACCGCATTCCTCAGCGGCCATGGGCCGATGGGCGTGATCGGTCAGGAGCGCGAGACCAACCCCTTCCTGTAATCAGGTCGCATTTTAACTTTTCGCTAACGCCTCGTCCGCCATAAAGACCGATCGCTCGGTCCGGGGACTGTCCGCTCGTCCTCGAGACATGGGCAAGGGTGATGCGATGAGTTGCGTCTCTTTTCTCGACGCCCGAACCGTTCGCCGACGTTCCGCCGTCATCTTGCTGGATTATTTCGTCGTCGACTGCGCTGCGACGCATTGCGTGTTCGCGGTCGAAGGATTTGGAGATTGAAGTGATCGATTCCTCCTTCTGGCGCGAACGCCGCGTCTTCGTCACTGGACATACCGGCTTCAAGGGCGCGTGGCTGTGTCTCATGCTCGAGCGGCTTGCGGCGCGTGTGACGGGATACGGCCTTGCGCCCGCGACGGATCCGTCGTTGTTCGAACTCGCGCGCGCCGGCGTCAACCTGTGCGACGTGCGCGGCGACGTATGCGACGCGGCTCTGCTGGACGGCGCGTTGCGCGCAGCCGACCCGGACATCGTCATTCACCTTGCGACGCGTCCGCCGCGTTCGGCCGGAAGTGTCCCGGTTGGCGCGCTCGAGCGCTTGCGCACGACAGGCGGTCCGGATGTACTGGACGCTGCGATGCGTGCGCCTTCGGCGCAAACGATCTTGTTCGTGTCGCCGGAGCCGGCCTACGTCTCTCTGGACTGGATGGATCTGACCCAGACGTCGGAGGCGCAGGTCGTTTCGCTGCATTGTCCAGATCCGATCGGCGGCGGCGACTTTGCGGCCGACGCTGGCGCGCCGTCGACGCAATTCGACGGCATGCGGCCTCTCCACGTGCTCGACGCCTTGTACGGCGTTCTGTTGCTGGCCGAAAAAGCGAGCGATGGGACAGACGGCCTCGCCCGCGCCTGGTCTTTTTCTCACGACACGCACGCCTCGCGCATGGAAGCGGCAGGCTGGACGGCGCTGCTCTCCCCGCAAGAAGCTGTCGCGTGGACGCAGGAGTGGCGCGACGCGCAGGCGCGCGGCGCCGATCTGCGCGACATGACGCTCGAGCAAATCGACCGCTATCTCGGCCAGCGTGTACGGTTGACGTCGCCGTTCGCGCGCGAGCGTGGCGAGGAGCGGCGGGAGGTCGCTTGAACCGGGCGGCTGCGCTACGGACAGTCTGCTAGCGTTTGTCTGAAGCTATTTGACAGGCCGAGCAATCGTCTGCGGCTTGGCGAACCATTTGTCCCAGACGTTCGATAGCGTTGGGAGGGCGACCACACACCCAAAGGCGATCCACAGCGCCGTGGCCGTCCACAAGATCCTTGTGTCGCCGTTCTGGCGCGAGAGGAGCCTCGCTTTTCTGAAAACGGGCAAGGAAAAGCGAGCGGGTCGTTCGACGTATTCAATCGCTCCCAGGATTGCCTCAAGCGGTCTCGCTGTTCTTGCGACGCTCTGACGTTGACAAGCGTCGCGATGGCTACGACGGCGCCGGACATTGCTATGAGGAGTTGCACGACGAGCTTCTGCGCGATCTGGATGTCCGGCCGCATCGTGAGCACGAACGCCGCCATGGCCAAGCCTTGGAACGAAAGGTTCCAGGTCATGCGCATCGAGGAAAGCTGCTGTTCGCGCCAGACTTGTTCGGCGATCGCCTCAGCCGTTTTGAACATGCGGTCGACTTCGGCGATCGACTTCGCTTCCTGATCGGACTGGCGCACCGCGGCAGGCGACTGCATCGGTTCAGCCCGCGGGCTTGAATTCCGAAATCCCGCCATGCGCCGCCGACCATTCGGCCGGCGTGTGGAGAAACTTCTCGACCTCTGCGAGTTTCGCCGGCTCAAGGTAGTTCGCCGCGCGCGCAACGTCCAGCACATCCCACCAGGTGCACAAGGCGTGCAGCTTGATTCCGAGCTTGGCGAGGTCTTCGCGCGCGCTCGGGAAGATGTCGTAGAAGAAGAAGACGAAGGCGTGATCGCAGCGCTGCCCGGCCTCGCGCAGCGCGTTGCAGAAATTCACCTTGGACCTGCCGTCGGTCGCAAGATCCTCGACGAGCAACGCGCGGCCGCCGTCATGCAGATCGCCCTCGATCTGCGCATTGCGGCCAAAGCCCTTCGGCTTCTTGCGGATGTATTGCATCGGCAGGGCCAGCCGATCCGCGATCCAAGCGGCATAGGGGATGCCCGCCGTCTCGCCCCCGGCCACCACGTCGAGTGACTCGTAGCCGATCTCGCGTTCGATCATGGTCACCGCGAAGTCGAGCAGGCGCCTGCGCAGACGCGGGTAGGAGATGATCTTGCGCATGTCCGTATAGACGGGGCTCGCCCAGCCCGACGTAAAGATGAACGGCTTGTCCGGATTGAACAGGACCGCCTTCACCTCCAGCAGCATTTTTGCTGTTTCGTGCGCCATCAGCTGGCGTTCGAGGGCGGCGGGGGAGGGCGTCTGGCTCATGGCGCGGCATCCGTCTGATGGAATTCGCGCTTGTCTAGAACATGCCCGCGAAAGGCGAAACCTGAATTTGCGAGGCTGTGGACGGCGGGATCAGGCGATCTGACGGCTTTCTTCGATCGCTTCGAATTCGCGGGCGGCGACGCCCCACATGACGTTATTGCCGGTGAATTTGACGTCGACGCGCTCGGGCGATCCCGGTCGCGAAACGACCGTATAGCTGCAAATTACCGTGCCGACGGCGTCCGGCGACAGGCTGCCGCGCTTGCAGATCGGCGATGCGGCCCGAATTCGAACTCGCTGACCAGCTCTCACGATCGCCTCCTGTTGCTAGGGGACTCGACGTATTGCGATGCAGCATTGTCGATCTGCGAACCGTTTCCCGCAAGCGAAAAAGTGGCGATTTTGCGCCCGACCTTAGGGCTGTATGCTGAAATTAAAGGCAGTTTCGCAGCGCATTGCGCCGACCGGGCGCCTAACTAAGTCGCATCGCGAATCGCAAACCTCGATTGCGACGCGCCGGCGGAGCCGCATGCGCCCTGCGGCCCCGCCGGGCGCTCAGTTCCGCCCGTCGCGATCCTTGTCCGATGTCGGATCGTCGACTGGCGGTCTGAACCTGATTTCGCTGAGTTTGATTTCGGCTTCGATGCGCACGAGGTTGAGGAGACGCGCGACGATTTCGAGCCCCGCTTCCTGCGCCAGCGCGCTCAGCGACGCCGCGGCTACGGTGATCCGACGCGCGACCTCCGCCGGCTCCGGCGGTTGTCTGACGCCGGAGGGCTTGTCGGAATCATTCATGCCATCGCTCCAAATCGCGTAATCGCGCCCTTCCGGCGCCTGAAAACGCGCGGAGAATGGCGGCGTTTGCGCGATGACGCAGGTACGTACGCCGTGTTAACGATGCTTGCGGTCTCGCCGCCGGCGAAAAGGCGGCGTCGCATCTGTCGGGGGCGATAGCGGCTGTGTTGGAATCGGACGCGGAGGCCGGATCGCAAGCGCAAGCAGCGCTCGAACGCGCGGTGGCGATCGGCCTCGCCGATTCGAGCGACCGTCAGCGCAATCTCCTGCGGTTTCTGGTCCACGAGGAGACGGAGGGCCGCGGCGAGCGCCTGAAGGCCTATTCGATCGCCACGGAAGTCTTCGGTCGGCCCACGAATTTCGACGCGCAGCAGGATGCGATCGTCAGGGTCGAGATCGGCCGGCTGCGCAAGTCGCTGGAACTGTATTACGCGACGCAAGGCCGGAGCGATCCGGTCCGCATCGTCATCGACAAAGGCCAATATCGGCCGCGGTTCGAGGGCGCTGCGCCGCCCGGCGCAGGCCCCGCGCGCGAATCGGCGCCTTCGCGGCGGCGCCGTCGGTATGTTGGGGCGTGGATCGCCGGAGCGCTCGCGATCGTCGTCCTGGGAGCCGGCGCCGCGGGGTGGGCGCTGCTCGGCGGTCGCAGGGTGGAGTTGCGGTCGAGCCCCAGAATCGCCGTCGCGCCGTTCGACTTCTCGGCCGATCGCGAGGGGCAGGCCTATCTGGGCGCAGGTCTGCGCGCCGAGATCGTTTCTGTCCTGTCGGAATTCGAATGGCTGACCGTCTTTCCAATATCGCGGCGCGTCGACCTGGCGACGACCAAACCGCCGGGCAGGTGGAAGATCGATTACGTCCTGAAGGCCAACGTGCAGGCCGTAGGCGATTCCGTCGTGGTGACGCCGATCCTGCTCGATGCTTCGACAGGCGCCGTTCGCTGGAGCGCCCGGTATTCGGCGCCGGTCAAGGCGAACGAGATGCTGGCCTTGGAGCGCAATGTCGCCTCGCGCGTCGCCGCCGATGTCGGGCAGCCCTTCGGCGTCGTCGCCAATATCGAGCAGACCCGCGCAGCGATGGATTCGTTCGACGGAGATGAAGCCTATCGCTGCCATCTGCGCGTCGTGCTGTTCTGGTCGAACTACCGCCGCGAAGACTTTCGCGCGGCGCGCGAATGCGCCGAGAAGCTTGCGAGCCTTCCGACGCCGGGCGCGAACGTCGACGCCATGCGGGCGCTCTTGAAGCTCGACGGCGCGCGCCTCGGTTACGAACAGCGGCGGCGATCCGAACTGCTTTCCGAAGCGGCTGCTCTGGCGTCTGAAGCCTATCGCCGCAACGACAAGGGCGCCTTGCCGCGCATCGCCCGCTATTCGACGGCCTTGTGCCAGGGCGACGTCGCCTTGTTCCGGCGCGTCAGCCAAGCGATCGTACGCGACTATCCGAACAATCCCGCGACGCTGCTCGACGTCGGCGCGAAGACGGCTCTTGGCGCGGACGACTGGAACTCCGGTCTCGAACTGGTCTCCCGCGCGCGCGACCTGTCGAGCCACGCGCCCAACTGGTTCGAGTTCGCCGATGTGATCGACGCCTTGCGCTCCAACATCGCGCCGAACGCCGAAGGCCTGCACGAGGCCGCCCTCGACAGCTCGCATCCTTTATTGCTGGTCGTCGACGCGGCCTTGCAGGGCCGACTGCAAAACGAAGAGGCGCGGCGCGCCGCCCTCAATGCGCTCGCCGGCCTCGGCTTCGATGGGCCGCAGGCTCTGGCCGAACTCATCGAACGCCAGTGTTGGTCGACCAACGCCAAGAACGCGCTTGCCAGACGTCTGACCGCGGACGCCGGCCGCTAGAGACGGACGCTGGATTTGACGCCACGCGGCGGATCGCGTATCTGAAGCGCGCTGCAATGCAGCAAGAGCGCTCCGATCGCGTAGGCCGCTTCCATGCGGCGCATCGTCGAGCGCACGGGATGAACTCCGGCGGCTCATTTACGCGGGGCCGCCATTTCCAATGGCCTTCGTTGCGTTCATCCGCGCTGGGACGGGGCCGCTGTTGAAAGCTGACATGACTGACTTTGCCGGCCTCGGCGTCGCCGAGACCATCCTTCGCGCACTCCGCGACGAAGGCTATACAAACCCGACCCCCATTCAGACCCGCGCTATCCCGACGCTGCTTCGCGGCGAAGACCTGCTCGGCATCGCCCAGACCGGCACCGGCAAGACTTGCGCCTTCGCAGTGCCGATCGTCCAGCGCTTGCTGGCGGACCGTCGTCGCCCGGCGCCGGGCACGACGCGCGCGCTCGTTCTTGCGCCGACGCGCGAACTCGCCATCCAGATCGCCGAGAGCTTCCGCGCCTACGGCCGTCACGCGCGGCTGCATGTCGCCGTCATTCTCGGCGGCGTTTCGATGGGGCCGCAGATTCAGGCGCTGTCGCGCGGCGTCGACATCCTCGTCGCGACGCCGGGCCGTCTGCTCGATCACATGGAGCAGCGTCGCCTGCGGCTCGACGCGACCGAAGTCGTCGTGCTCGACGAGGCTGATCACATGCTGGACCTCGGCTTTATCGTTCCGATCCGCCGGATCGTCGCCAAGCTGCCGAAGACGCGGCAAACCATGCTGTTCTCCGCGACGATGCCGAACGAGATCGCGTCGCTCGCCGCCGACATGCTTGCGAATCCGACGCGCGTCGAAGTGACGCCTGTCGCCACGACGGCGGAGCGCATCGCGCAGCGCGCCTATCTCGTGGACGCCAAGAGCAAGCGCGATCTGCTGGTCGACGTTCTGTCGCGGGCCGACGTTGCGCGCGCGCTCGTCTTCACGCGCACCAAGCGCGGCGCCGATCGGGTTGCGAAGATACTCGACGAGGCCGGGATCGCCGCCGGCGCGATACACGGCAACAAGAGCCAGAACCATCGCCAGCGCACGCTCGCTGACTTCAAGGCGGGCCGCACGCGCGCGCTGGTCGCGACTGACATCGCGGCGCGCGGCATCGACGTCGACGGCGTCTCCCACGTCGTGAACTTCGAACTGCCGGAAGTGCCGGAAACCTATGTGCACCGTATCGGCCGCACGGCGAGAGCCGGAGCGGCGGGCGAAGCGATCTCGCTGTGCGACAACGCCGAACGCCATCTGTTGCGCGCCATCGAAAAGACGACGCGCCAGCAGATTCCGACCGAAGATCGGCGCGATCCCGCGCAGCGGTCGGACGCCTCGGAGGCGCCGGCGGCGGCGCGCCGTCGCCCGGGACCCCGCCCGCAGGCGCACGCGCCGCGGCCGCAACGCCCGCATGGCGAGCAGCGCGCGCCCCATCGTTCCGGCAATCCGCGGGCCGAGGCCCCGCGCGCGCAGAACAGCGCGAAGCCCGGCGATCGCACAGGCGCGAAGCCGAACGGCGGACGCTCGCGTCGTCGCCGCAGGTCGGCGGCCGGCTCGGCCTGACGATCCGTAGAGGCGGCCGCGTCAGTCTTTCACGACCGACGCGGTCTGCCCGAACAGCACGGACTTCTGTTCGCTGGACAATTCGTGAGGCTTGCGCAGCCGGATGGCTTCGCCGGCCTTGTAGGCGCGGACCGTTGCGGGACGCGCCGCCACGGCGGCAAACCAGCGCTTGAGATGCGGAAAGTCGTCGAGCGACTGGCTCTGGCGCTTGTGCGGGACGATCCACGGATAGGACGCCATATCCGCGATCGAATAATCGCCGGCGATGAATTCGCTGTGCGCAAGCTGCTTGTTCAGAACGCCGTAGAGCCGGTTCGTTTCTTTGATATAGCGGTCGAGCGCGTAGGGGATCTTCTCGGGCGCGTAGAGCGCGAAATGATGGTTCTGCCCGGCCATCGGACCGAGCCCCCCGACCTGCCAGAACAGCCATTCGAGGACTTTCGCTTTCGCGCGCGCGTCGGCGGGCAGGAAGTGGCCTGTCTTTTCGGCGAGATAGACGAGGATGGCGCCGGATTCGAACACGGAGATCGGCGCGCCGCCGTCGGCTGGCATGTAGTCGACGATCGCCGGCATCCGGTTGTTCGGAGCGATCGCGAGAAATTCAGACCTGAACTGTTCGCCTGCGGTGATGTCGACCGGCCGGATCGTATAGGCGAGGCCGGCTTCCTCGAGAAACATCGTGATCTTGTGGCCGTTCGGCGTCGGCCAGTAATGCAGGTCGATCATTGCTCATCCGCTGGGCGAGAACACTCGCCCAGCAGTTTGGTAGTCTCGTGCGCGCCGCGCAAGCGTCCGTCCGACGGTTCACCAGCCGCTGGTGAACAGACCCGGGCGGTTGTAGGCGACGCCGCCGCCGTAGGTGATGCCGGTCGTCGCATAGCCGCCCGCGCAAGGAACTTCGCGCGTCACGCCGTCGGTCGTGCACGAGCAGGTCTGCGTGACCTTGCGATACACGGTCGCGGGGACGTAGGAGGTGCTCTGCACGGCGCGATAGGTGGTCACCGGTTCGAGGTGCGTCGTGGTGACCGGACGCACGACCGTCTGCGGCACCATGTAGCTGCGCTGCCAGGAGCGCGTGACCGGAGCGGCGGCGTATCCATAGGACGGCTCGGCGTAGTCGACCGAGGCCGCCGGAGCGGCGTAGGCGTAGCCGCTGTCATAGCCGCCCGCGACGCCATAGCCCACGGCGGCGCCGACCGCAGCGCCGGCGGCGAAGCCGAGGCCGCGATTGCGCCAGCCATGGCGCGCGTAGCGATGGTAGCCGACGGCGGCAGGGCGATAGGCCGGGCGGACGAAGCCGGCGTTGACGGCCGGACGGGCGAAGGCGTGCGGCGCGACGCCGACGCGACGCATGCTGCCGGCCTCGGCGGCGGAAGAAGCGACCAGAGCGGCGCAAGTGGTCGCGGCCGCGAGACTCAGGATCGAAATGGAACGCATACAAAACTCCTGTCTCGTTTCGCGCCGGTCGCGATGCCGAAACGGCGCATACTGCAACGACGGGTTCCGTCGTGGCGCATCACGAGCAAGGGGCGGTCCACAGGCAGGGTTTGGTTAACTAGTCGACCCAATCGAGCGAGCGTGCGACGGCCTTGTTCCATTTTGCATAGAGGCGGTCGCGCAGCGCGCCTTCCATCGCCGGTCGCCAGGTTCTGTCCGCGCGCCAGTTTGCGAGGATGTCGTCGGTCGAGGTCCAGTACCCGACCGCTAGTCCCGCCGCATAGGCTGCGCCGAGCGCCGTCGTCTCGATCACCTTGGGTCGAACGACGGGCGCGTTAAGCATGTCGGACTGGAACTGCATCAGCAGCTCGTTGACCACCATGCCGCCGTCGACGCGCATTTCTGAAATCGCCACGCCGGAATCCTTCACCATCGCGTCGAGCACTTCGCGCGTCTGGTAGGCGGTCGCTTCGAGCGCGGCGCGCGCGATGTGCCCCTTGCCTGCGAAGCGCGTGAGCCCCGCGATCACGCCGCGCGCGCTCTCTTTCCAGTGGGGCGCATAGAGACCCGAGAAGGCCGGGACGAAATAGACGTCGCCATTGTCCTGGACGCTGCGCGCGAGCGCCTCGATCTCGGAAGCGTGCTTCACGAGGCCCAGATTGTCGCGCAGCCATTGCACGAGCGCGCCGGCGATCGCGATCGACCCTTCGAGCGCATAGACCGCCGGCTTGTCTCCGAGCTTGTAGCCGAGCGTCGTCAGCAGCCCGTAGGTCGACGGAAACGGCCTCTCGCCGGTGTTCATCAGCATGAAGCAGCCGGTGCCGTACGTATTTTTCACCTGTCCCGGCGCTAGGCACGCCTGTCCGAACAGAGCCGCCTGCTGGTCGCCGAGAATGCCGGCAAGCTGCGCTCCGGCGAGCGCGCCCGTGCAGACGCCGTAGATTTCGCTGGAGGAGCGGATCGTCGGCAGGCAGGCGCGCGGAATGTCGAACAGCGCGAGAATATCCTCGTCCCAGTCGAGCGTCTCGAGGTTCATCATTTGCGTGCGCGAGGCGTTCGTCACGTCGGTCAGATGTCGTCCGCCCTCGACGCCGCCGGTCAAGTTCCACGCGAGCCACGAGTCGATCGTGCCGAACAGCAGATCGCCGCTCTGCGCCAGCGCGCGGGCGCCGTCGACGTGGTCGATGAGCCAGCGCAGCTTCAGACCGGAGAAATAGGTCGTCAGCGGCAAGCCCGTCTTCGCCCGCAAGCGATCCTTGCCGCCATCGCGTTCGAACTGCGCCACCAGCGCATCGGTGCGTGTGTCCATCCACACCAGCGCATTATGTAAAGGTTGGCCGGTGCGCCGGTCCCAGATCACGCTCGTCTCGCGCTGATTAGTGATGCCGACCGCCGCGAGATCCGCCGCCGTCGCTCCGGCCTTGGCGAGCGCGCCTTCGATGACCTTCTGCGTGTTGCGCCAGATTTCGAGCGCATCGTGCTCTACCCATCCGGCCTTCGGATAGATCTGCTCATGCTCCATCTGATCGACGGCGACGATGTCGCCTTTGCGGTCGAAGAGGATGAAACGCGAACTGGTCGTGCCCTGATCGATCGATCCCACAAACTTCGTCATGCGTCCCCCCTCGACGCCTGATCGGCGCTTCTGTCGGCGAGATAGGCGTCGATGTCGGCCGCGGCGGCGGCTGCGCCGTGCAAGCCGAGCTTCGTGCGCCGCCAAAGAATGTCCTCCGCATTGAGAGCCCATTCGCGCGCGGCGAGATAGTCGATTTCGGACGCGGTCAGTCCTGCGCCGAAATCGCGGCCGAGATCGGCCATCGACTGCGCCTCGCGCAGCAGCGCGTAGACGCGCGTCCCGTAGGCGTGGGCCAATCGCTTCGCCAGCGTCTCGGACAGAAAAGGCCTTCGGGCGCGCAACTCGGCGATGAACTCGTCGACGTCGCCGTTTGCAAAATCGCCGCCGGGCAGGGGCGCGAATTCAGTCCAGGGCGCGCCGCGCGCGCCGAGCCGTTCGCCGATCTTGTCGAGGATCGTCTCCGCAAGTCGGCGATAGGTCGTGATCTTTCCGCCGAAAATATTGAGAAGCGGCGCGCCGTCGATCAGTTCGTCGTGGATGACATAGTCGCGCGTCGCCTCCTGCGCCGCCGACGCATGGTCGTCGTAGAGCGGGCGGACGCCTGAATAGGCCCAGACGACGTCCTTCGACGAAATTTCACGCGTGAAATATTCGCTGGCCGCCGCACAGAGATATCTGGTCTCGTCCTCTGTGATCGCCACGTCGCCCGGGTCGCCGTAATAATCGCGGTCGGTCGTGCCGATCAGCGTGAATGCGCCTTCGTAAGGGATGGCGAAGACGATGCGTCCGTCCGCGTTCTGGAAGATGTAGCAGCGGTCGTGGTCGTACAGCTTCGGCACGACGATGTGGCTGCCCTGCACGAGACGGACATTGTGCGGCTTGGGATGGGCGAGCGGCGTCTCGAGAATCTTGTCGACCCACGGGCCGCCGACGTTCGCCAGCAGCCGCGCGCGCGCTTCGCTGACGGCGCCCGTGGTCGTGTCGCGCATGGCGACGCGCCACAATCCGTTCTCGCTGCGCGCCGACACGACCTCGCATCGCGTACGAACGATCGCGCCCCGGTCTGCGGCGTCGCGCGCGTTCAGCACGACGAGCCGCGCGTCGTCCACCCAGCAGTCCGAATATTCGAACCCCTTGGAGAAGCCCGGTTTCAACGGCTTGCCCGCCTCGACGACGCGCAGGTCGACGGTCTTGGTCGGCGGCAGTTTCTTGCGGCCGCCGAGATGGTCGTAGATGAACAGCCCCATGCGCAGCATCCAGGCGGGCCGCAGCCCCTTGGCGTAGGGCAGGACGAAGCGCAGCGGATGGACGATATGCGGCGCATTGCGCCAGACGATTTCGCGCTCCGTCAGCGATTCGCGCACGAGGCGGAATTCGTAATATTCGAGATAGCGGAGCCCGCCGTGGATGAGCTTCGTCGCTTTCGACGATGTGCCGCTCGCCAGATCGTTCATCTCGGCGAGCATGACGCTATAGCCGCGCCCAGCAGCGTCGCGCGCGACGCCGCAACCGTTCACACCGCCGCCGATGACGAAAACATCGACCGGCGCCTGCGCGTCAAAATCCTCCACGGGCTCCTCGCGCTTGTACGTTCGCGGCTAAACTATAGCCTCGGACCGGAAGCGCAACGGGCAGGATCAAGGTCGTCGGGCGCTTCAGGCGGCGGCCGTCAGTCGCGTTTCGACGAGCGTCGCGGACGCTTCGACCATTAAACGGTTATAGAGCCGCGTATTGGCCGGCGATCCCTGAAAGCGGGCGGCGATGACGTCGACCAGTTCGTCGAGCACCAGCCGATCGATCGAATCGAGCGCTTCCACGCTCAGCCGGCAAGCGCGCGCCAGCCGCAGCAGATCGCGCCGCGCGTCGGCGGCGCGTCGCTTGTCCCCGCCGATAATCATCCGCCAGACGCGCGAATGCTGACGCGTCATGGGCCGGCAGAGCTCCATGTTCCCGCCGAAGCAGATGTCATAGGCCTCAGAGAGCCTGTCGCCGACCAGTGGGTCGCTCCAGTCGAGAATGTCCTGTCGGATATCGTTGGTGTCGTCGAGACGCATTCATGTCTCCGCGTCGAGCCGAATCAACGCAACGCACGCAACGCAGCCATGATCGCACGTTATTGCGCTTTCGCAACGGCAATCCCGGCGCACGTCGCGATCACATCGAGGTGAATCGCGGCGTCGACGCTTGGCAAAAAGCGCGGCTTCGCTGAAAAGCGGATCATGAACTTCCAGTCGCGCACGCCGATCGTCTTCGAAAGCCCCATCATCGTCTTCGGCGGTCCCTATTCGAATCTGCACGCGCTGGACGCGCTCCTGGTCGAAGCCAAGCGCCTCGGAATTGCGCCGGATCACATGATTTCGACCGGCGACCTCGTGGCTTATTGCGCCGATGCGCGCGACGTCGTGGACCGGATCAGGGAGGAAGGAATCCGCTTCATTCGCGGCAATTGCGAGGACCAGATCGCCGCCGGCGCGGGCGATTGCGGATGCGGCTTCGCGCCGGGCGGGGAGTGCGATCGTTTGTCGGCGGACTGGTTCGCCCACGCCATGCGCGAACTCGATGAGGCGCGCCGCGCCTTTCTCGGCCGCGCGCCGGAACGGCTTGATATCGTCATGAACGGCGCGCGCATCGCTGTGGTGCATGGCGCCGCGACGCAGCAAAATCGCTTCGTCTTCGCGTCGACGCCGCAACGAGTCAAAGCGCTCGACCTCGACCTTCTCGACGTGGACGCCATCGTCGCCGGACATAGCGGGCTGCCGTTCACGCAGAGCGTCGGCCGTCGCTTGTGGCACAACGCGGGCGCGCTCGGCATGCCCGCCAACGAGGGCGACCCGCGCGTCTGGTACAGCGTGATCGCGCCGGGCGACGAACATGGAGCGCTGACGATCGAGCATTGCGCGCTTTCCTATGATCATCGCGCGGCGGCGGACGCCATGGCGCGGGCTGGCCTGCCGGGGGCATACGCGCGCACCCTGGTCGACGGCCTTTGGCCGAACTGCGACGCGCTGCCGCTGGACGAGGCGAGCGCGCAAGGATGCAGGCTGGAGCCCGCGAAGCTGACGTTTACGCCGCTCGGCGAATGTCTCTGGCCCCCGCTGTCGCCGCCGATTCGGTCCGAAGGCGCCGCGCTCGCCGCTGCGCCGATCGCGCCGTTCCGTGCGCTGGAGACGCTGTGGATCAACACGGGGTCGCTGTGCAATCTCGCCTGCGCCAGTTGCTATCTCGATTCCTCGCCGCGCAACGATCGGCTCGCCTATATCTCCGCTGCGGAGGTCCAGGCGCTGCTCGACGAGATCGCCGAGAAACGCCTGCCGACGCGCGTCATCGGCTTCACGGGCGGAGAGCCGTTTCTGAACCGCGACCTCGTGACGATGCTCGCCGATGCGTTGGCGCGCGGCCATGACGCGCTGGTTCTGACCAACGCCATGAAGCCGATGCGCAAGGCGCGCCCAGCGCTGCTCGATCTGCGGCGCGCCTACGGGCCGAAGCTGACCTTCCGCGTCTCGATCGACCACTACACCCGAGAGCTTCACGAGCTAGAGCGCGGCGCCCGTAGCTTCGAGCCGACGTTGGAAGGCCTCGTCTGGCTTTCGTGCGAAGGCTTCGCAGTGTCGGTGGCGGGGCGGCTCTATTCCGGCGAGCCGGAGCAGATCGTCAGGGCGGGTTACGCCGCCCTGTTCGCGGCCCGCGGACTCGCGCTCGACGCTTTCGATCCGTCGCAACTCGTCCTGTTTCCGGAGATGGAGCGGGACGCCCCGACGGGCGGGCTCGACGAGCAGGCGTGGAGCGCCGTCGATGCGCCGAACGGCGGCCCGATGTGCGTCTCATCGCGAATGGCCGTCAAACGAAAAGGGGCGGACGCCCTGTCCATCGTCGCGTGCACGCTGCTGCCTTACGAGCCGCAATTCGAACTGGGCGCGGACTTGTCGGCGGCGGCGCGCCCGGTCGCGCTGTCCCACGCCCATTGCGCGACCTTCTGCCTGCGCCGCGGGGCTAGCTGCTCTGCCTGAGCCGACTTGCATCGCCCCGGCGACCGTCCGAAAATGGCTTCGGTGGTCCAGTCGAGCAGGTTGAGTAGGACGACACGCGTATGATGCGAGCGTTTTTGTATGTGGCGGCGGCCTTCGCGCTCGCCCTTGCCGTTTCGGGGTGCGATCGCTGTGGCGACCCCGTGAAGATCAATTTCCCGGGCATGAACGCCTGTAGCGACGCAAAATAAGACAAAACGGGAGGAAAAAATGGAGACGTCCAGGCGAGCGTTCATGCTCGCGACGGCCGGTGCGGCCCTCGCGGCGAGTGCAACAGGAGCTGACGCGGCCTCGGGCGAGGGGCTTCGGCTCGTCACGTTCGAGCGTAAGGATCAATCGGGCGCGCGCATCGGCGTCGCGCTTGCCGGCGACCGTGTCGTCGATCTCGTCGCGGCCAGACAGGGCGGGGCGTCGATGGCGTTCGACCCTGCCGACATGGTTTCGCTGATCGCGGCCGGCGCGCCGGCTCTGGCGCAAGCGCGCGCCATCGCGGCCAAGCCGGCCGCAACGCTGGCGCTCGCCGACATTCGGCTGCATTCGCCGATCCCGCGCCCGGAGCGCAACATCTACGCGGTCGGCTGGAATTACCTCGAGCATTTCGCGGAGAGCGAGACCGCCAAGAAGGCCGCTCAAAGCTATCCCGAACATCCCGTGTTCTTCACCAAGGGCACGCACACGATGAACGGCCCCTTCGATCCGATTCCCTTCGACCCGGCCGTGTCGACGCTGATCGATTGGGAAGGCGAACTCGCCGTGGTGATCGGCAAGCGCGGACGCAACATCAAGGAAGCCGAAGCGATGGACTATGTCTTCGGCTATTCGGTCATCAACGATACGACCGCGCGCGACGTGCAGTCGAAGAAACACGGCGGCCAATGGTTCAAGGGCAAGAGCCTCGACGGTCATGGGCCGATGGGGCCGTGGATCGCGACCGCCGATGGCCTCGATCCCTCCGATCTGCATCTCGTGACGCGCGTCAACGGCGTCGTGAAGCAGGATGCGCGCACCAGCCAGATGTATTTCAAAATACCGCGCATCATCGCGGAGCTGTCGCTCGGCCTGACGCTCGAGCCCGGCGACGTGATCGCCACCGGCACCCCGCCCGGGGTCGGAAACGCGCGTAAGCCGCCCGAATATCTCAAGCCCGGCGACGTCATGGAGACCGAGATTTCGGGCATCGGCCTCATTCGCAACGAGATCAAACAGGTCGCCTGAGGCGATCGAACGACTGAAGGAAACACTATGCTCGCGATGGATCCGAAGGCGCCGGGCGCCGAAGCGACGCCCGCGCGTCCTGCCTCGACCGTATTGCTGGTGCGCGACGCCGCGGACGGGATGGAGGTCTTCATGGTGGTGCGTCACCACCAGATCGACTTCGCCTCCGGAGCGCTCGTCTTTCCAGGCGGAAGCATCGACAAGGAAGACTTGGACATCGCCGCCGATCTGTCGCGTTGCGGCGGCGATCACGGCCTCGACGACAAGGCGCGCGGCTTTCGCGTGGCCGCGATCCGCGAGACCTTCGAGGAATGCGGCGTGCTGCTGGCGCGTCCGCGCGGCGCACGCGAACTGGTCGACGGCGCGCGAGTCGCGGAAATAGCGACGCGTGCGCAGGGCCGCTCGTTCGGGGAGCTGATCGCGGCTGAGGACCTGGAGCTCGCGCTCGACCAGTTGACGCCTTTCGCGCACTGGATCACGCCGGTCGTCCTGCCGAAGCGGTTCGATACGCACTTCTTTATCGCAGCCGCGCCGGCCGACCAGCTTGCGCTGCACGACGGATCGGAATCGGTGGATTCCGTCTGGATCAATCCAAACCGCGCGCTGGAAGAGGCCAAGACCGGCAAGTACACGATTATTTTCGCGACGCGATTGAACGTCGAAATGCTCGGCCGCCAGAACGATGTCGCAGCCGCGATCGACGCAGCGCAGACACGCCGCATCGTGACGGTCCAGCCGGAGGCGTCGAAGAAGGAAAGCGGCAAGGGGTTTACGCTGCGCATTCCCCTGGAAGCGGGCTACGGCGGCGACGTCTACGACTCGTAAACAAGAGAAGCCGCGCAAAAACGGCGCGGCCCCTGTTTTCGGACTCGACGGCGCGTCAGTGCGCCATGAATACCGGCAGCGTCATCGACGCGAGAATGGTTCGCGTCGCTCCGCCGAGCACGAACTCGCGCAGACGCGAATGACCATACCCGCCCATCACGAGCAGGTCGGCGTTTTCGTCGGCCGCGTAGGACAGGATCAGCGCGCCGACGTCGTCGCCCTTCGGAAGGGTCTTGAGTTCGGCGTTGATCCCGTGGCGCGCGAGATTGCGTGCGATGTCGAAGCCCGGAAGGTCGCTGGTGGCGCGCTTGCCGTTGACCATGGTGACGATTTCGACGCGTCCGGCGCGCTTCAGCAGGGGCATCGCGCAGGCGACCGCGCGCGCCGCCGCCGCTCCGCCGTCCCATGCCACGGCGACTTTGCCGAGCTTGGCCGGTCCGCGATGGATGTACGGCAGAATGAGCAGCGGCCGCCCGGAGTGGAACAGCACGCCTTCGAGCAATGCGCCGCTCGCGCTCTGGTCCGACCCTTCCGGTTGCACGCCGATCGTCAGGTCGAAATTGCGCGCCAGCCGCGCGACCGTGTTCGGCGCGTTGCCCGGCGCGGGCTCGATCTTGACCAGTTCGCAGGCGCCTGGCCGCGTCGCGGCCTTCTGGAAGCGCTCGTACCCTTCGGCGATTTCGCGCATCGCCGCTTCCTGCGCGGTCTGGACGAGTTCGTAAGGAAACTCGCCCATGAAAGCCGGCGCGGGCGGCAATTGCTGTACGACGCCCACCACGGTCGCATGCGCTTCGAAACCATCGGCGAGACTATGCGTGAATTCTGCGAGCGCATCCGCGTCCGCCGCGCGTTCAAGCACGACCATGAGGTCTTTCATGCCGTTCCTCCTGTTCTCGAATTTGACGTGAGCCTATGAGCCGACCGCCCCCTGCGCGTTGCGCCGGATCAAGGCGAGCGCGCCCGTTCCTTCGATCGTTCGAATTCGAACTGTCGCGATAGTAGCGCCTTCACTCGATTGACAGAAAGGCGCGCCATGCACGGCGATCTTAACCGCTCGGATGCCGATCGCAGGCGGTAATGCCTGCGTACCGAGGGAGGCCGCCATGTATCGTCCGGAATTGCACAGGCGCCGCAGGCCGGACGTCCTGTCGCGTCCGCCCGAACGGCCGCGACTCGATTCTATCGCCTGGAACGCCGCGCACCCGCTCGACGAGCGACTGGCCGCGGCCGTCGCCGATCTGCGCGCAAAACTCGCGGAATCCGACAGCGCGGCGACAACATCCGGAAAAGACGGTCGGGCGGCCTGAGGCCGCTCACCACATGCGTTCGAGCATCGTCCGGCGTTCGGCCTTGCGCGCCTTGCGGGCGGCGTAGCGTGCGTCGCGCTCGGCCTTTTTCTCGGCCTCGAGCATCGCCTTGAGCTGCGCGTCTTCCTCGCGCTTCTTCGCTTCCTCGGCCTCGAGCCGCAGGCGCTCTTCCTCGCGCCGGCGAGCCTCCTCGGCCTCGCGGGCGAGGCGCTCGGCCTCTTCGTGGGCGCGCCGGGCGGCGAGTTCAGCCTCCTCGCGCGCCTTTCTTTCGGCGCGCTCGGCCTCGCGGACCTTGCGGGCCTCGATTATCGCCTGGCGTTCGGCGGCGCGCGCCTGCACGGCCGGATCGTCCGAGCCGGGGCGCTTCTGGAATTTGTCGATGAGAGCCTTGCGGGCTTCGGCGGCGGCGGTCTGGCGATCCTGAAAACGAGACCCGTTGAATGAGCGCATTTTATTCCGACAGAGATGCAAGGGAGTTGCGCTGCACAGCGCGCGCGTTCAATGCCAGAGCCAGCGCCATCCTGCAACCCTTCACGGCGCAGATATCATTCGCATTCCTGCCATGCCGCCAGTGCGTGGTTTTGCGCCGCGCGCTGACATGCTACGTCAGCGGCGACAGGAGTTGTCCATGAAGCTCGATCAGGCCGCGATTTCGACCCTCAAAACGGTTTCGACCGCCACAATCACCACCGTTCTTCTGAAAAAGGGCCTGCGCAACGTCTGGATTCGCGGGGCCAAGCCAATTCGGGCCGGTCAGCCGCGACTCGTCGGCCCCGCCTTCACGCTGCGCTTCGTACCGGCCCGTGAGGATCTGGCCACGCCCGAATCCTGGGGCAATCCGATTTCGACCCGCTCCGCCATCGAGGCCATGCCGGAAGGCGTGATTACGGTCATCGACGCCATGGGCGTGCAGGACGCGGGCGTGTTTGGCGACATATTGTGCGCCCGCATGGCGAAGAAGAACGTCGCCGCCATGGTGACGGACGGCGTCGTCCGCGATCTCGCCGGAGTGCTCTCGACCAACCTGCCGATCTGGTGCGCCGGCGTCGCCGCGCCATCGTCGGTGACGGGCCTGACCTTCGTGAACTGGAACGAGCCGATCGGCTGCGGCGGCGTCGCGGTCTTCCCGGACGACGTCATCGTCGCTGACGACGACGGCGCGGTGTTGATCCCGCAAGCGCTGCTCGAACATGTTCTGGCGACCGCGCCGGAGCAGGAGCGTATGGAGGCGTGGATCATGGAGGAGGTCGGCCGGGGCGAGAAGCTGCCGGGTCTCTACCCCATGAACGAAGCCACAAAGGCGCGCTACGAGGCCTGGAAGAAGAAGTGAAACTCGACCCCTCCGCCGCTGGCGTATTCCCAATCGCACCCACGCCTTTCGCGCCCGATGGCGCAATCGACTGGGCGAGCGTCGACCGTTTGTTCGATTTCTACGCGCGCATCGGCGCAGACGGCGCAACCGTGCTCGGCATCATGGGAGAGGCGCCGAAGCTCGAGCCGCACGAATCGCTCGAAATCGTCAAACGCGCCGTCGCGATGATGCGTGACAAGCCGATCGTGGTCGGCGTTTCGGCGCCCGGCTTCGCCGCCATGCGCGCGCTCGCCCGCGAAGCGATGGAGGCGGGCGCCGCCGGAGTGATGATCGCCCCGCCGAACACGTTGCGCACCGACGACCAGATCGTGACGTATTACGCGCAGGCGAGCGAAGCGATTGGCGCCGACGTTCCCTTCGTCGTTCAGGACTATCCGCTCATCACAAGCGTCGTCATGACGCCGGGCGTCATCCGTCGCATTGCGACGGACAATGCGAATTGCGTGATGCTGAAGGCCGAGGATTGGCCGGGGCTCGAAAAGATTTCGACGCTGCGCAAATGGCAGGCCGAGGGCGCGCTCAAGCCGTTGTCGATTCTCGTCGCCAACGGCGGCCTGTTTCTGGATTTCGAGATGGAGCGCGGCGCCGACGGTTCGAATACCGGCTACGCCTTCCCCGAAATGCTGATCGACGTGGTGCGCCTTTCGAAGGCCGGCGAGCGCGATCGCGCGCATGATCTGTTCGATGCGCATCTGCCGCTGTTGCGCTACGAGCAGCAGCCGGGCGCGGGTTTGGCCGTGCGCAAATACGTGCTGATGAAACGCGGAGTTCTCACACACGACGCGCAACGCAAGCCCGGCGCCGGCCTGAGCGCGACGGCGAGGGCGGAGGTGGATTATCTGCTGCAGCGACTGGCGCGTGTGGACAAGCGGGCGGCGGTTTGACGCAGACGCGTCATTGCGAGGAGCATTTCGCGAAGTCGGATATTTCCGACTTCGAATTGTGCGAAGAAGCAATCCAGAGCCGTGCTGACGCCACTGGACTGCTTCGCTTCGCTCGCAATGACGATCACGGAACGGTCCGCGTAATCTCCGGAATGCAGAAGTCGAAATCGCAGCCCCGTCCCGCCTGCGTCACCGTTTCGAAGTAGAGCTTCTCGTAGCCGCGCTTGCCCTTGCCGTCAGGCAATGGCGGCAGCGCGGCGCGACGCTTCGCAAGCTCCACGTCGCTGACCAGCAGATCGATCCGCCGTCCATTCGTATCGAGCTTGATGCGGTCGCCGTTCTTCACCAGCGCCAGCGGGCCGCCATCCGCCGATTCCGGCGCGATATGCAGGACGATGGACCCGAACGCCGTGCCGCTCATGCGCGCATCCGATATGCGCACCATGTCTTTGACGCCTTGCGACGCGAGTTTCCTAGGGATCGGTATGTAGCCGGCTTCCGGCATGCCCGGCGCGCCTTTGGGCCCGGCGTTGCGCAGCACCAGAACATCGTCGGCGCGCACGTCGAGGTCTGGGTCGTCGAGCCGCGCTGCGAGATCGGCGAGAGAATCGAAAACGACCGCGCGGCCCTCGTGCTGGAGCAGCGCCGGAGTCGCGGCCGATTGCTTGATGATCGCGCCGTCCGGCGCGAGATTGCCGCGCAGCACGGCGATGCCGCCGCCCGAATGAATCGGATTCTCGCGTGGACGCACGACGTCCTGCGGCCATGACTGCGTGGCGGACAGCGTCTCGCGCAATGTGCGGCCCGATATCGTGACGCAATCCAGATCGATCTGGTCGCCTAATTCGCGCAGGATCGCGTTCAGCCCGCCGGCCTTGTGCAGATCCTCCAGGTAATGCTGGCCGGTCGGCTTCATGTCGACGAGCACGGGCGTTTGGCGCCCCAGCGCGTCGAATTTTTCGAGATCGACTCCGATGCCGAGACGGCCCGCCATCGCGGTCAAATGAATGATGGCGTTCGTCGAACCGCCAGCCGCCAGCACGACGCGCAGCGCGTTGACGAAGGCGGCAGGCGTCATGATCTGCGACGGCTTGATTTTCTGCGCGGCGATTTCTACCGCGCGCGCGCCGGTCTGCTCCGCGAGCCTTCGGCGCTCGGCGGAAACAGCGGGCGCGCTCGCTGCGCCGGGCAGCATCATACCCATCGCTTCGACCGCCAGCGCCATCGTGCTCGCGGTGCCCATGACAGAGCATGTGCCGACGGTGGGCGCGAGTTCCGAATTGGCGGCTTCAATCGTCGCTTCGTCGATTTCGCCTGCGCGATAACGCGCCCAGAAACGGCGGCAATCCGTGCAGGCGCCGATGCGCTCGCCGCGGAAGGAGCCCGCGAGCATCGGCCCCGTCGCCAGCATGATCGCTGGAACGTCGGCGCTCGCCGCGCCCATCAGCAATGCAGGAACCGTCTTGTCGCAGCCGCCGATCAGGATCACGGAATCCATGGGCTGCGCGCGGATCATCTCCTCCGTATCCATCGCCATGAGATTGCGCAGATACATGGAGGTCGGATTGGCGAAACTCTCCTGGATCGAAATGACGGGGAAGGGCACGGGAATGCCGCCCGCCAGCATCACGCCACGGCTCGCCGCCGCGATCAGGTCGGGCGCGTTCGCATGGCAGGCGTTGTATCCGGAATCGGTGTTGACGATTCCGACGATCGGTCGCGACAGGGCGTCGTCGGTGTACCCGAGCGCCTTGATGAAGGCCTTGCGCAGGAAGAGCGAGAAATCTGCGTCGCCGTAATTGGCGAGGTTCTTGCGCATGCCGCTCGTCATGCCCGCTATTCCTTGTACCAGGTGATCTGCACGCCATTGGCGAGCAATCGGCCATCCTCGCTCCACAGGGCGCAGGTCTGGTCCGCGAAACAATCGTGGAACACGTCGCCGTTGGCGTCGCCCAGCACGGGCGCGGCGCCGATACGGCCGAGTTCTTCTGCGCCGACGTGAAAATAGGTGGTCATCGACACTGTCGCCATCGGCTGGAACGTGCCGCGCACCAGCATGATGCGCACCAGAAACGTGTCCGAGAGCGCGGCCAGCGACAGGAAGTCGAGCGGGCGGGCGGGCGCGTCTTGCAGCCAGATCAGCGAGCGCGCAGGCCGCAGCACGCCGTCGTTGCGCGGAAACTTGCCGAGATCGCCCTCGATGAAACGCATGTCGTAGCGTTGCACCCAGGGGAGTGGCCGCGGAATGTCTGGCGGAGCGACTTTGTCGAAGGGCGGCGCGGCAGGCGCAGCGGTCGGCAGATGCGTCCAGGTCGGACGCCGCACGCCGCACACCACGCTCGCTGTCGCGGCGATCGAGCCGTTTTGCGTCAGCTCGACGGACCAGTGCTGCGTGTTCTTGCCGCCGCGAATGAGCCGGGCCGAGACTTCGAATGCGCCGTCCGTGATCGCGCCGCAGAAATTGACCGTGAGCGCGATCGGGTCTGCGAGGCGCCGCTCGTCGACCATCACGGCGTTCAGCAGCACGGCGGCCGTCGCGCCGCCGAAGGGGCCGGCCATGTTGGCGTAGGCCGGACTTGTCGCGCCGTGCAGGACGTCGCCGCGACGCTCGAGCCGTACGGCCGCGTCGAGCGGATGCAACTCTGTCATGGTATCGATCTTCCCTGCCAATGCGCCGCCGCCGCGCGCGTCATGCGGCGAATGTGGCTTCGCCTTCCATCGCCAGCCCACCCTGCGAATTGCGCGCCCAGAGTTTCGCCGAAGCCTTGTCCGCCGACGGCGCGCCATGGACCGAGAATGGCGCGATGTCGAAAAGCGGGCTGACCGCACGGAACCGGAACGAGCGCAGCGCGCGTGGATCGTTCCGGCGCGCGAGATCGACCAGCAGGGTCGCGATCAGCGGTCCGTGGACGATCAGGCCGGGATAGCCTTCGACTTCCGTCACATAGCGCCGGTCGTAGTGGATGCGGTGCCCGTTGAAGGTCAGCGCCGAATAGCGGAACAGAAGAACATCGTCAGGAACGATGTCGCGCGACCAGGCTGCGCCCGTCGGCGCGGCCTTCGGCGCCGGCGGCTTGTCGTCCCGCCCGGGCATGGCGCGATAGACGATGTCGTGCTCTTCGGTGAGCGATCCGCCGGACGAACTGGTAATTTCATGGCGCACGAGCACGAAGACGAGCGATCCTGTCGCGCCTTGCTTCGCGGAGACATCCAGGATGGTCGAGGTCCGGCGGATCGCGTCGCCGACCCTCAGCGGCTCGCCATAGGTCAGCCGTCCGCCGGCCCACATGCGGCGCGGCAGTTCGACCGGCGGCAGAAAGCCGCCGCGTTTGGCGTGGCCGTCCGGGCCGATCTCGGATTGGCGATGCAGCGGCAGGAAATACAGCCAGTGCCACAGCGCCGGCAGGGGATCGCCGGGTTGCGGCTGCGGGTCGTCGCGGTCGAGCGTGGCCGAGAGCGCGGCGATCGGAACGGGCGTTATCGTGTCCTCGACGGTTTCCTGCCTCCCCTTCCAGGCCGCCAGTTTCTCGATATCCATGCCGATCCGCCCGTGATTTGAATTGCTTGGTCGTCAGGCCCGGAGTTTACGCTCGGCTTCGGCGGGCCGGCAAATGCGCCGCGACGGCGCCAGCCATGCCGACCGCCGTCCGCGCGTGGAGAAATCGTTAAGAAAGTCTTGTTAGGCCTTGCACGCGTGGGGCGCGACGCAGGGTCGCGCTCGAGAAGCGAACGGAGGAATGACATGGCGCATTGGATGCCGCCTTTGTCGCTGTCCGTCGCGTTCCTGATCTACTCGATCAGCGCCGAAGAGCTGGCGGCGTGGTGTCATGCCGTCGAGAACCTCTCGCGCCGCGAGCCTCCCCGTCTGTGGGCTTTCGTCAGCATTCCCGCCGGACTCGGCGGCTTGGGCATGTACATCCTCGTCGCATTGGCGGCGTTCCACATTGGCGTCATTCCGGCCCTCGCGCTGCTCGGCGTCGGACTTCTGGCGGTCGCGCTGGACGCTGTCGTGTTCGACGTCGCGTTCAAGCGCAAACGCTATTGGACGCGGCCGGTTTTTCTCGCGTTATTCTATGGCGACCTGGCCTATATGTTTCATAAGTTCGTCGCAGGCGCGGGGCTCTACCCGGTTCTGGGCGCGCATTGGGTCTGAGACACGTTCCTGACAGATAATTCCTGTCGAAATTCCTGCCAGACCCGCGCAATCACAGCAGGGCTCAGGAAAGCGCGTCATGCAGGGGACTTGGCGTTCCTTATCCGCTGTTTGGCGCGACCAAACGCGCGCCTAAGCGACTGCGATTGCCGAAGGCGATTGTTGCGCCCCAACGAGGCCCTCGTCGCCGGCGCCTCAGGACGTTGTCGTGTCTTCGTTTCGCGAAATCAGTGATGAAATATAAGCCGCAAGGCAAGGTTGGGTTATTAGCCGTATCCGCCGTAAAATGTAGTAATTATGGAAAGAGAATTCAAATCATAATAACTAAAATGACGACGCAATAGCGATGCGTATTCAGCATATAGACGATAGCAATCGAAATCATGTTTTGTGTAGTTTCTGAGAGTCAACTAGCGCTTGTATTGATCCGGGCGTGACGGCCCTCTGATTTCCGCTCGGCCCGCTTCTGCCGACCCCGCTCTCTGGTCCGAGCAATCCGCCAATGCGGTTGAAGCATCGCCAGCAACGACGCTGTACATCATTCGTCGCAAATTTTTCGAACGGCGCCATTCCGCGCGTGTCAATGCGGCCCGCGGCCTGTAGCATCTGCGGCTGGCGGTCTCTTCGCGCTTCGACGGCGATCGGGGTGGAGCGGTCGTCGAACCGGCCAGCTTTCGCCCGAGCTGATATGGACGCCCCCACACCGCCTGCACGCGCCCAGCGCGCGCGACAACGGCTGACTGTTCTCTTCTCGGACCTGTCGAGTTCGACGGCGATCGGCCGCGAGATGGAATCCGAGGACTATTCGCTCCTTCTCCTGCAAATTCGAACGATCTGGCGGGAGGCCGCGTCGCGAAGGGGCGGGATCGTCGTGCGGACGCAGGGGGACGGCGCGACGATCGTATTCGGCCACCCACGGCCGGGGGAGGACGATGGCAGGCGTGCGACCGATACGGCGCTCGAAATCCACGAACGGGTGGGGCGGCTGCGCCCGCCCGGGCTTCCAAACCGCTTTCTGCCGCTGACCATGCATTCTGGCGTTCACGCCGGCGTGCTGTTGATCGAAGACGGCGACATCGAGCGCGGCCGGCTGGATCTGATCGGCGACGTCGCGAATGTCGCGGCCCATCTGTCGCGCCAGGCGAAAGCCGGCGAGCTTCTGGTGAGTTTCGATGCGCTCGGGCCGCACGCCCATTTCTTCGAATTGCGCCAGACGCCGGCCTTGGATGCGGCCTCGGAAGGACTCCCGAGGTCCTATTCGGTTCTTGGCGGCGGGGCGGCGACGCGGCGGTTCGAGTCGACCGCCAACCGCGGATTGACGCCATTCATCGGCCGCGGCGAAATTGTTTCTGAACTGACGCAATTCTTGTCCACGCCGACGTCCGGCGCGCGCGCCTTGGTGATCGTCGGGAACGCTGGCCTAGGAAAGACGCGGCTCCTCGAGGAATCTCTCGTTTCGGCGAGGCCGGACGAAAGGCTCGTGCTGAGGGGCGGGTGCGAGAACTACCTCGGCGCGGAAGTCTTGCAGCCCTTTCTCCAGATGGCGCGGGGGCTCCTCGGAGTGAGGGACGGCCTGTCGAGAGACGAGGCGGCGGCGCAGGCGAGGGCGGCGTTGACGAGCCTGCAGGTGGGCGCGCTCTCCGCCGCGGATGCTTTGCTCGGGCTTGTCGCGCCAGGGCCGGATCGCGCGCCGGGCATTGTCGGCGACGCAGTCGAGGCGCTGATGGAATTGATCGGCGCTTTGGCTCGACGGCGTCCGGTCGTGCTCGTGGTCGACGATTGGCAATGGGCGGACGACGCCAGTCGTCGGCTGATGGGCGCTTTGATGCGCTCGGACGCCGATATTCGCGCGCTGCTGACGAGTCGGACCAACGAAGACGAGGCTGAGTGGCTGATCGCCGCGCGCCACATTGCGCTCGAGCCTTTTACCGGGGCGCAGACGGCGCAGGCCGTGCGGCGATGGCTGCCGCAAGCCGACCCATTTCTGGTTGCGCAAATTCACGCTTACGCCGGCGGCGTTCCGCTTTACGTGGAGGAATTGTGTCACTCGGCCTCGCCCCAAGGGCTTGCGCAGGCGATCGACGCGCGCGGCAAGCAGGGATGGATCGGATCGCTCGTCACGTCGCGTCTTCACAGACTGCCGCAGGCATGCGCGGATGTCGTCCGGGCGGCCGCCGCCGTCGGCAATGTCGTTCCTTACGCATCGCTCGTCGCGGCCTGCGGCCACGCGCCGGATACGGCGACGCTCGATGCCTTGGCCGAAGCCGATTTCCTGTTCGCCGATCCGACTGGCGGCGGTTTGCGTTTCAAACACGGCGTCACGCGAGACGCTGTCTACGACTCGATCGATCTGGACGAGCGCAGGGCGTTTCACAGGCGCATCGCGACCGATCTGACGGCGCGGGGACAAACCTCCGATCGCCACGATGCGCTCGGAGCGTTGGCCTATCACTGCCAGGGCGCCGGCGAATGGGGCGCCGCCGCGCGCTTCGCCGAGCAGGCGGGCGACGCCGCGATGAAAGTTTTTGCGCTCGATCGCGCGCGCGCGCATTACATGACCGCGCTCGATGCGCTGGAGCGTTCGGATGGCGTTGATCGCGACTCTGCGCTTCACTGGTGCCAAGTGGCGAACAAGCTGGGCATGGCCAGCATTTTCGATCCCTTGTCGCTGAAGAACGACGTCGCCCAGTTCGAGCGCGCGGTGGCTCTCGCAGAGGCTGCCGGCGACGTCGAGGCGCTGGCGCGCGCGCTCTATTGGCTCGGCTACATGTGCTACGGCTTCGGACGGATCAGGGAAGCCGTCGCCAATGCGCGCGCGGCCGCGCGCACTGCGCGGCTGACGCAAGATGGACGCCTCATCGCGCAGATCGACGCCACGCTCGGCCAGGTGCTGACCGCAGCCTGTCAATACGATGAGGCGCTGCCGCTGCTCGACGCCGCGCTTTCCGCCAAACAGGCCGGAGTCAGGAAGAGCGGCGGCTTTGCAGTTGGTTCGCCCTATACGCTGGCTTGCAAGGCGAGCATTCTCGCCGATCGCGGCGATTTCGCCGCCGCCGACGCCTGCTTTGAGGAGGCCGAGGCCTTGCTGGGCGGCGCGATGCATCCAGTGTCGAATTCGATGCGCAACTGGCGTGTCGTCGCGCTCGTCTGGCAGGGTCGCTGGAAGGAAGCAGAGGAGCTCGCCATCGCGACCGCGCAGCGCGCGGAGACCATGCGCGGGCTTCTGATCCTCGCCGCCTGCCGCGCGGCCAGCGGTTACGCCCGATGGCGTCAGACAGGCGAAACATCTGCGCTCCAGCAATTGCGCGACGCCGTTCACTGGATGGAGGGACGCGCTTTCAAGTTTTACGTCTCGGTCCAATACGCGTGGCTGGTCGAGGCCTGCGTCGAGACCGGCGATATTGCGGCGGCGCGTCGATACGCCGCCCACATCCTCCGGCGCGCCCGGCACGGCGAGCGTCTGGGCGAGGCGGCGGCTTGTCGGGCGCTGGCCAGGGCGGCCGCTGACGCCGGCGAACAGGAGGCCTGCGCGCGCTGGCTGCGCCGCGCGGACATCTCCGCGACAGCGCGCAAGTCGCGTCGCGAACGCGCGCTCAACGAGGCGTTGCGCGGACGAATTCTGTTCCTGCAGGCGCACTGCGACGAGGGACGCGGCGTCGTCGAGGCCGCCGCTGCGGACTTGCGCGACATGCGCATGGAATGGAGCGCAGATGCGGCGCTCCGCGGCTTGTGACGCAGCCGTCTACGACGTCGGCGGACCGATATTGAGGTCCTGCAACATGCGCGCGATCTCCGCCGCCAGCAGGTCGAAACCATCGCGCGTCGGATGCAGTTCGTTAGCCCAGAGTTGGGTGTAGTCCGCCTGATAGCGTGGATCCTTGGCGAGGATGCCGGTGAGATTGGCGTGATGGACGCGCCCGATGTTGGCGGCCGCGACCCGTCCCGCCGCGTCGTTCAGGCGATCGATCAACCGACGCATGACCTCTCTGTTCTCGTTCAGGTCCGGCATGCCGCGCGCGTCGAACGCCGGCTTCAGCCAGGGCGTCGAGAAGAGCAGGGGACGGCCGTCCGGGATCGGATGGTCGTAGGCGTGGATGACGATCGGCAGGTCGGTCACCTTCTTCAAGGCGTCGATGACGGTCTTCATGTAGCCGTAGAGCTCGACATCGATGAATTTGACGACTTCCTCCGCGATGAGCGGATCTTCGCCCGGTGCCGGCGCCTGTTTCAGCATCCGGTAGAGCGGCGTCTTTTGTGGTTCCGAACTCGGATAGACGACATCGTTGCCGCCGCCGCCGAGCAGGATGCAGTCGGGCTTCGCATCGTGCGGGCCGAGGTTGAGGAAGAAGCTCGACACTTGGTCGAGCAGCGCCGGGTCGGCCATTTCCTTGAGCCGCATGCCGAGCGCGGAAAAGCGCATGCCCGACCCGACCTTGTAGCCGAGCGTCGCCAGCGATCCCACGAGGCTCTGGTATCCGAACGTGTTCGACAGCCATGAATCGCCGATGACGAGAATGGGCGTGGTCACAGGCGCCGACGTCAGCCCCAGCCAATGGTCCGAGGTCTTGGCCGGCGTGTGTTTCGGCGGCGCAGCCGGCAGCCAGCCCTCCATCGAAATCGTCAAGGGTCCGGGCCCGGGCCGCAGCGGCAGGTCCGATTCGACGAGAGCGCTGAAGAAGCCAAGCATGACGGCGAGCGCCGGATCGGCGCCGGGGCAGGCGTGTGTCGGATGATCCGCCGCGCGACGGTTGCCGCCGAACGCGTGGTGGTATTGGCGGCTGCCTTCGGCCAGACATTGCTGGGTGGCCGACACCGAACTCGCTACGACGATCTCGCCGGGCTTCACCTCGACCATATGTTCGCCGTCGCCCAGCGTGTGCGACACTGTGGCCGTGCGCCAGATGATCTCGGGCACGGCGCGCAATTGCATCGCCGGGATGAAATCGTCGCCGAGGCGGTTGCAGGCGTCTGTAAAATCGTCGGTCGGATCGCCGGCGAATCGCGCGCGCAGTTTCCACAGGACGCCTTCGCGCAGCCACTCGTTGAGAATGCGGCGCAAGTTGCCTTCGACCGTCGGGATGAAACCCATCATCGCGCCGGCGATCGTACGCGAGGCGAATTCGACGTCTTTCCCTTCGGCCGAGTCCAGCACGGCGCGCGTGACCGACGCTTTCAGGCTCGCGCCGTATTTCGTCAGATAATCCACCATGGCGCCGTGCACGGACACGCCGTGCGCCGCGCCGATCGCCTCGACGTCCGGCCCCGGATGCGGCTGGAAGATGTAGCGCGACGGCGACAGGAAGTGCCCGGGATAATTGGGCGGCAGCCCCGGCTTCCAGTCCCATCGATAGCCGGCGCGCCGGAACAGGCCGCCCTGCTCGGAGAGGCCGAACCATTCCTCGCAGAAATCCGCCAGAATCGGCTCCAGAAGCTCGCGCGCTTCGACGGTCAGCTCCCATCGCCGCTCGCCGTCGTGCCGCGCGTAGGCGATCTCGTCGTCGACGAGTTTCTGCAACGCTTTCTGGACGGACGTGCGCGCGAGATCGAACGTGTAATGCGTGTCGATCGCCATGATCGCCTTGTTGCAGGCCTCTGACGCGCGTTCGTAGGCGCGGTCCTCCTGTCCCGGATCGAGGCCGAGATAGAGCACGCCGAACGACCGTCGCATGCGCGGCAGGTAGCCGGTGATCGTCAGGTTTCGCGCGGCGTCGACGAAGACCTTCTGGACCATCTCCTTTTCGGCGACCAGCACGCCATATGGCGTCCGCAGCACGCCGCCATGGTTCTCGCGGATGGCCGCCCAGATCGACGCGCTTGTGAAATCGGCCGCGGCGTCCTGGTCTTCGAGCGCCGCTTTCCATGCCGATAGCGCGGCGTCGGCGCCCTCGCGCGCCTCGAGCGCGCGCAGGGCGGCGATCTTCTTCTCGCCTCTGGCGGCGCTCCACGTCACGAGCGGCTTCTGGCCTTGCGCCTCCGCACGCGCCTGCAAGAGGCCGAGCGCCTTGATCGACGGCGCAAACAGGTAAGCGCCCCATTCGAGCCGCACGAACGGACGCGGTTCGACATGCAGTCGATCCGAGCCGTCGAGCGGCATGTGGGCGACCTGCCCCTCGTGCTCGAAACGGAAGAAGCGCTTCTTGCCGGGTTCGGCGACGCCGAGCAGCGGGTCCGACTGGCCGGAGAACGATCCGGAACTGTTGCCGCCAGAAAGCCAGCTCTGCACGACCTCGAACTGTTCGCCGAGGCTGGCGTTGTAGACCATGAACACAAGACCGCGCTCGGTATCGAGACTATTGCGGAGAGCGGTCGGATCAGTCTGGCCGCGGTCGTGGATCGGTCCGTAAGACATGCCGCGTCGCGCGATCCGCGGCGGCCGCGCGCCGGGTTCGGGCGAGACGAAACGCGGATTCGCGCGCCGGATATGCGCGTGGAACGGGCAAACCGATCCGGCCGGATCCTTGTCGAAATGGAAGTCGTTGGACAAAGGGTCGGGGCCGAGCACTTCGGCCAGCGGCTGGCCGGACTGCGCGTGATCGGCGGGCCAGCGCCCCATCATCTTCGCCATCAGGTCTTCGCGCGACAACGTCAGGCCTTCCGCGTTCAGCGCCTTTGCGCCTTCGGCGAGCGCCGTCTCGAAGGCCTCGACGTCCTGTCGCAGCTTGCGGACGGCGAGAAAGCTCCCGTCCTTCATCAACGGACGAATCCGTTCCGAGGCGCCGCCATAGAAGTCCGTCTTGTCGGCGAGGTTGGGATAGCCGCAGAGAAAATCGCCGAGGTGGCTCTGGTTGGAATAGCGGCGTCCGGCGTCCGCCTTGTTCAGCACGGGCTCGGAATTGCCCTCCGTGAAACCGAAGTGCTCCTCGACGACCTTGTTGGCGTTGCGCAGGCGATGCATCCATTGCAGCGACAGGGGCGCGACCCCTTCGTGAACCGCGACCAGCTTTTCGAGCGCCGCCATCAACGGCGCGCGCGCCTTGATCGTGTCGTCGTCGCTGCCGTCGGGCGTCGCGCGCGAGCGCACCTGGATCATCGCGTGGACGGCGCTGAGGTCGATCCGCGCTGCTTCGTCGGTCTCGCCGACGTTCGGCGCATTGACGCCCAACGCCCAGTTGCGCGCAGGCCGTCGCCAGCGCTGCGGGTGGTTGACCCGCACATCGCCCAGAATGCCGGCGCGCATCTCCATGCCCTGCGCGAACTCCTCGGGCCATTCCCGGATTTCGTCGTCGGTGAGTCCGATCGCGCGAAGACCTTCGAGCGTGAATGCAATATTCGTGGCGATGCCTCCGGGCGCCAGCGTATCGGCTTCCGTCGTGACGGGCAGGGCCTTGAGGAACGCCGCCGCCGCGGCCGGCGTCTTGAATTGCACCATCAGCAGACAGCCGTGGTCGACGTCGGGATAGGACGTCAGAATGCCGCCCTGCACATTCGCGGGGTCTGCGAGCGGCGGCTTCTCCGGAAGCGGCGTGGGCAGCTGCGTGCGCACATCCGGCTCGGCCGGCGATTCCTGGAACCAGTGGACGGCTTCCTCGAAACGCCGCAGCGCGCGCGCGACGCCGTATTGATAGGTGTTTCCATCGCGCACCATCCGGACGAATTCAGGCAACAGCTCCTGCGCCGCGCGGTGCAGGACTTCGCCGTCCTTCGTGTAGGGCGGAAAGACGTCGGTCAGCCGGTAGATGCCCGCCAGAATCCGAACGCCGTGCCGGAACGGCGGTCGGCCTGCGTCGTCGATCGACATGGCCTGCTCGTAGCCGGCGCTCGTCGGGTCGCCGGGGACCATGCCGTCGGTTTCGAAGATCGAACGGGAGGCGATCTGCTCGGCCGAAGGAATGCGGATCCGCGATGTGACCAACTCGGCCCTTGCGCCCGGCTCGCGGCGATGGACCCGCTCCTCCATCCGCAGATAGCGAATGTCGTCCACGGTCACGTTTGGCGTGGCGTAGAGGAAGGCGGCCTCGCTCTGCGCCGACTTCAGCCACGCGCCCCAATCTTCGTAACTGTTCTCGTATCCGAGCACATAACCGTCGGTATTGCAGAAGATGAGATCGAGCAGCCGCGCGACCTTCTGCCAGATGACGCGGACATAGGCTTCCCAGGACCCGTCGAAGGTTACGGTCAGCAGCACCTTGTCTTCGGGCTCCAGCACCGCGATGCCGACGGAATGAATGCGGCCGACGCGCTCCACCGCGTCCGACAGGACGCGGAACAATTCGTGCTCATGGGCGTCGGAGCGGCCGATATGCAGGGTTCTGAGCACGCGTTTGACGCGCGTCTTGTAGGTGATCGCGTCCAGCGACGGCACGAAGCCCTTCTTGATCGGCGCCAGAACGCGAAAATCCGACGTGCCTGAAAGTCCGCCCGTCTTGATCGTGAGATCGCGCCGCATCTTGAAAATCCCCTGCGTAAGACAATTCCGGTCGCCGCTGTCGGTCTCGCAGCAGCGCGTCGCGATAGTCGCGCGAGACATGGCGTCGGATTGTGAGACGCGTCACTGACGCGAATCTTTCGACGCTCTCAGCGCCCGGCGATCTCGGAGAGCAGATCGGGCCGAAGCACCGTCAGCCGGCGCCGCTCGAGGCGCAGCAGGCCTTCACGCGACCAGACCTGAAGCTGGCGGTTGATCATTTCGCGCGACATGCCGACGCGCTGGCTGAGTTCGCTTTGCGAGGTGGCGATCGCACAACCGGCCTTGCCGCCAGACAGGCGCAGGAGCGCGCGAGCCAGACGGCTGCGCAGGTCCATGAACATGAGTTCTTCGACCTGTTCGGTCGTTCGTCGCAGCCGGCCCGACAGGATTTCGAGCAGACGGATCGCGATTTCGGGACTGCTCTCGAGTACGGGTATGAAATCTCGTCTTTCGAGCACCATGAGGAGGCAATCGACCGCGGCGACGGCGTCCGCGGTGCGCGGCTGCCCATCGAGCAAGGCGATCTCGCCGAAAACCTCGCCTTCCTCGATCTGGTTGAGAACGGCGCTCTTGCCCTCGCTCGAACTCGTCGTCACAAGGACGCGGCCGCTCACCACCGCGAACATGCAGGCGCCCATGTCGCCTTTGGAGAAGATCGTCGCGCCGCGAGGAACTTCTTTCAGTTTCGCATAGGCGGCGATGCGGGCGCAGGCGTCGTCGTCGAGCTCGCGGAAAAGGTCATGCCCGCGCAGGATCGCGATTTTGCTCGGGGCGGTGGGGCGCGGGTCGAAATTCACGATGAAAATATGGTCCGATGCTGGCCGACGATCGGTCCGCGCGACCTTACTATATCGTTGTACCGCGTAAAATCTCGCGCTCTCAGTTCAACAGCAATCGGCTGCCGACGACCAGCAGCACAAGGGCGAGCGCAAGGCGAAGCAGTCTTTCGTCGACGCGCGGCGCGAGCAGGCTTCCCAGCAGAATGCCCGGCGCCGAGCCGAGGAGCAGGGACGCCAGCATCGCGCCGTCGACCGAACCGACCGCCCAATGTCCGAGCCCGGCGACCAGTGTGAGCGGAACAGCATGGGCGACGTCCGTACCGACGACGCGAACCGTGGGCAATCGCGGATAAAGGAGAAGGAGCGCCGTCACGCCGATGGCCCCCGCGCCGACCGACGACAGCGAGACCAGAGCGCCGATGGCCGCGCCGATCGCGATCGTCGCCAGATCCAGAGAACGTTGCGGCAGCGGCGCAGCCTCCGAGCGCATGCGCAGCAGGCGTCGCCGAAATACGATCGAGGCCGCAGTCAGGATCAGGGCGACGCCGAGGGTCGTCGCCAGCGCGCGCGCGACCGGGGGCGACGCGACGCCGACCTTGGCGAGGATGACAAGGGCGACTGCCGACGCCGGCACGCTGCCCGCCGCCAGCAATCGCACGATCCGCCAGTCGACGTTGTCGCGCAGACCGTGGACCAGCGAGCCGATGCTCTTGGTGAGCGCAGCGTAGAGCAGGTCGGTTCCAACCGCCGTCGCGGGATGCACGCCGAACAGCAGCACCAGAAGCGGCGTCATCAGCGAACCGCCGCCGACGCCCGTCATTCCGACGATGAAGCCGACGACGAAGCCCGACAGCGAATAGAGAGGCTCGATCATGTGCGCCGGCCGTCAGCGGCCCTCCGGAGCTAAATCCCGCCGCCGTCGACGGTCAGGCTCGCTTCTCGTCGTCGGCGCGCGCCCGCCGATATCCGCGCCGAAAGGCGGCGCGCTATGCCGATGGCCGGCGGGCGCAGAAAGACATCGGCGCCGGCGCTGGCGAGCGCAAACGCCGGGCGTCCGGTCAAGACGAGCACGACCAGTCCCGCAAGCGCGGCGCCGACCGCCGCATCGAGCGCGCGCCCTGGCGCGCCGACAAGGCCGGCCCGGCTCGCCAGGCGCAAGAGTCGGGCGCCGACGCTTGTCTCGCGTTCGCCCTCTCGCTCCGCTGCGGCGGCCTCCGCTTCGACGACCCCAAGCGCCGCCGTCTCGTTGGTATAGGGGTCGATCAGGAGAAGGCCGCCGAGCGACCGGCATCGCGCATATTCGCTCGCGACGACGTCTGTCTCGAGATTAAGGGTCGCGGCGCCGATCGCGTTCATCGGCAGGTCGGCCGCGGCGACGTGATCGTAAGTATGGACGTCGACCGCATGATGCAGCGCGGCGATGCGCGCCGTGGTCGTCGTCGCGCCGATCTTCACGACATAGCGTCGGCCGGGCGAGACCGGCGTCTCGGACAGGCCGAGCAGGCGCGCGTCGATCCTTCGAACCGGCGCGATCGTGGAGTTGCGTCGTACCAGGACGTCGCCCCGCGAAACGTCGATCTCGTCCGAAAGCGTGAGCGTTACGGACTGGCCGGCGACCGCGCGGTCTTGGGCGCCCGACGGTCCGAGGATGGCGGCCACGCGGCTCGCGCGTCCCCGCGGCAGCGCGACGACAGCGTCTCCGACGGCGATCTCGCCGCTGGCGATCATTCCGGAATAGCCGCGGAAATCGAGATTGGGTCGATTGACGATCTGCACCGGGAAACGAAACTCGGCGTCGTCGGTCGCCGTCGCCTCGATCGATTCGAGCAACGGCAGCAGGGCCGGACCGGACCGCCACGGCGTGCGCGCAGACGGCGACACGACATTGTCGCCGAACCTTGCAGAGACCGGCACGATATGCGTTTCGACAAAGCCGAGCGATGCGGCGAGAGTCCGATAGTCGCGTTCGATCGCCCTGAAGGTCGCTTCGTCGTAATCGACAAGATCGATCTTGTTGACCGCAACGATCACACGGCGCACGCCGAGCATGGAGACGATGTAGGAGTGACGGCGCGTCTGCGGAAGGATGCCCTTGCGCGCATCGACCAGAATGATCGCGGTGTCGGCGGTCGAGGCGCCGGTCGCCATGTTGCGGGTATATTGTTCGTGCCCCGGCGTATCCGCCGCGATGAAGGCGCGCCGCTCCGTCGAGAAATACCGGTAGGCGACGTCGATCGTGATGCCCTGTTCCCGTTCGGCCGACAGGCCGTCGACGAGCAATGCGAAATCGAGATCGTCGCCGGTCGTGCCGAAACGGGCGCTGTCGCGGCGCACCGCGTCCAGCTGGTCGTCGAAGACCGCGCCGGTCTCGTAGAGAATGCGACCCAGGAGCGTCGACTTGCCGTCGTCGACCGAGCCGCATGTGATGAAGCGCAGAAGGGACTTCCGGGGCGCCGCGACGCGGACGCCGCGCGGCTCCTCGATCCACGACGCATCGTCCGCCTCGACGAGTTTCAAATTGCCGCGCATCAGAAGTAGCCTTCCTGCTTCTTCAATTCCATCGAACTCGCGCCGTCCTGATCGATGATGCGCCCCTGGCGCTCCGAGGCCCGGGACGCGCTCATCTCCGCAATGACCTCAGGCAGCGTCGAGGCGGCGCTCTCGATCGCGCCCGTCAGCGGATAGCAGCCGAGCGTACGGAATCGAACCATCCGCATTTGCGGAACTTCGCCGGGCAACAATGGAAAGCGATCGTCGTCGCGCATGATCAGCGCGCCGTTGCGTTCGACGACGGGCCGCCGCTTGGCGAAATAGAGCGGAACCACGGGAATGTTTTCGAGCGCGATGTAGTCCCACACGTCCGCTTCGGTCCAGTTGGAGAGCGGAAAGACGCGAAAGCTCTCTTCCTTCGCCTTGCGCGTGTTGAAGGCGCGCCACGGTTCCGGCCGCTGCGCTTTCGGGTCCCAGCGATGATCAGGCGAGCGCACAGAAAAGATGCGTTCCTTCGCGCGGCTCTTCTCCTCGTCGCGCCTGGCGCCGCCGAAGGCTGCGTCGAAGCCGTACTTGTCCAGCGCCTGTTTCAGAGCCTGCGTCTTCATGACGTCGGTGTGCGTCGCCGAGCCGGACGTCACCGGGTTGACGCCCGCGCGCACGCCGTCTTCGTTGACGTGCACGATGAGGTCGAGCCCGAGCCTCTTTGCGGTCTCGTCGCGAAACGCGATCATTTCCCGGAATTTCCATCCGGTGTCGACATGCAGCAGCGGAAACGGCGGCTTTCCGGGCGCGAAGGCTTTCATCGCGAGGTGAAGCAGGACCGCCGAGTCCTTGCCGATCGAGTAGAGCAGCACCGGGCGCTCGCAGGTCGCGGCGACTTCGCGCAGCACGAAGATCGACTCGGCCTCGAGTTCCTGCAAGTGCGTCAGACGGACCATTGGCGATCCCCTTCCTCTGAGGGGCGGCGCGGCGCGATCGCGCCGTCGGGCGTCAAATGCAGGCCGCATTCCTTCTTTTGGTCGGCTTCCCACCACCAGCGCCCGGCGCGTTCGTCCTCGCCGGGGCGCACGGCCCGCGTGCAGGGCGCGCAACCGATCGAAGGGAAACCGGCGGCGTGCAGCGCGTTCAACGGGACGCCGCGCGCCGTCGCCTCGCCTTCGACTTGTTCACGCGTCCAGTCCGCGAGCGGATTGGCTTTGAGGATCGCGAAACTCTTGTCGTAAGCGACATACGCCGTATCGCGCCGATTGGCGGACTGGTCGGCGCGCAGGCCGGTCACCCAAGCGGCGGCGCCTTCGAGCGCGCGTCGCAACGGCGCAACCTTGCGAACCTCGCAGCAGGTCTTGCGTGCGGAGACGCTTTGGTATTGTCCGTCGACGCCTTGCGTCTCGATCAGCATCTCGAGCGCGGCCGTGCTCGGATAGTAGGCGCGGATGCGCCTCCCGTATTTCTGCTCGGTTTCCGCCCAGACCGCGTAAGTCTCCGGGAAGAGGCGCCCAGTGTCGAGTGTCGCGACATCGATCGCCAGATCGTTCGCGAAGATGAGATCGGTCAGGAACTGATCCTCGAGTCCGAAGCTGGTCGTGAAGACGATGCGGCCCTCGATGCGCGAGCGCAGCAGCCTGAGGCGCGCGAGCGGATGCTTTCCGGGAAAGGCGAGGTCCAGCGAGGCGGCCTGATCATGCATGGGAGACTCCTTGGCGCGCGGTCTTGCGCTGCGCGAATATGCTGGGCTGGCTCGCGTAATCGGGTTGATAGCCGGGCGAAACGGCGTGCGGCGCGTTTCGCCAGTGCTCTTCTGAGTGGCGCCGCTCGTTTGCGTCCGGCGTTTGAATCTCGTCGAACCCGCAAGCGAAGGCGTGCGGCGCCTGGTCCGGAATCAAGGGCCCGACGGCGCGCAGCCGCCCGCCGAACCCTGCGCGACGAAGCCGGCGCGCGAGCGAAAAACCGCGTCCGTCCGCAAAGCTCGGAAAGTCGATCGCAATCAGCGCGAGCTGCTGGAAGTAGGGCGTCAGAGCTTCGACGTCGGTCGTGTTTGCGACAGCCACCGCGTCGGCGCCGCGCGTCGTAGCAAGCTCCGACAGGGGAACGATGCTGCGACCGAAATCGTCGGAGCGATAGCCGTGTCGATCAAGCAGCTTCACGTTGCGCTCCTGTCAGGAATGCGGTCTTGAACGGACCGACGCCGATCCGCCGGACCGCCTCGATGAATGTCTCGCCGGTCTGGCGTTGCGCGAGGTAAACCTCGATGATCCGTTCGATCGCGGCGGGGATTTCTTCGGCGTCGAGGCCTGGACCCAGCAATTCGCCGAAGGCGGTATTGTCCGACGCATCGCCGCCGAGCGTGATCTGATAGGATTCCAAGCCGCGCTTCTCGAGGCCCAGAATTCCGATATGACCGACGTGATGATGGCCGCACGCGTTGATGCAGCCTGAAATCTTGATCTGAAGCGGGCCGATGTCGCGCTGACGCGCGAGATCTTCGAACCGGCGCGAAATCGCCTGCGCGATTGGAATCGATCTGGCGGTGGCCAGCGCGCAATAGTCGAGCCCGGGGCAGGCGATGATGTCGGTCACGAGGCCGACATTGGCCGTCGCAAGACCGTGGTCGCCGAGCGCCCGCCAAAGCGCGAATACATGGTCGAGCCTGACGTGCGGCAGCACGAGGTTCTGCGCGTGCGTCACGCGCAGCTCCCCAAACGAATAGCGTTCGGCGAGTTCCGCCACGACCCGCATCTGGTCCGAGCTGACGTCGCCAGGCTCGCCGCCGATCGGCTTCAGGGAGATCGTGACCGCCGTGTAGCCGTCGACGCGATGCGGAAAGAGGCTGGCCTCGGCCCACTCCGAAAAGGCGCGATTGGCGAGCTTCGCCGCCTCGAAAGCGCGCGATACGGCCGGCGCGCGCGTGTAGGGCGCAGGAACGAAATGCGCTGCGATCCTTTCGAGTTCGGCGATTTCGTCCGCGGCGTTGACGACGACGTCGGAGAACTCAGCCTCGACCCGTGCGCGAAAGGCGTCGAGCCCGATCTCGTGAACGAGGATCTTGATGCGCGCCTTGTACTTGTTGTCGCGCCGCCCTTCGGAATTGTAGACGCGCATGAGCGCCTCGAGATAGGCGAGCAATTCGCCCTTCGGCAGGAAGTCGCGTACGACTTTGCCAATCATCGGCGTACGACCGAGGCCGCCGCCGACGAGGATTTGGTAACCGACGAGGCCGGTCGCTGCGTCGCGTACGATGCGGACGCCGACGTCGTGCGCCTTCAGGACGGCGCGATCCTGCGCGGCGGCGCTGACTGCGACCTTGAACTTGCGCGGCAGGAACGAAAATTCCGGATGCAGGCTCGACCATTGCCGCAGGAGTTCGGCGACCGGGCGCGGGTCTTCGATTTCGTCGCGCGCGACGCCGGCGAAGTGATCGCAGGTGACGTTGCGGATCACGTTTCCGGATGTCTGGATCGCGTGCATCTCGACATCGGCGAGAAGGTCCAGAATCTCCGGAATGTCGCGCAGCTTCGGCCAATTGAACTGGAGATTCTGCCGTGTCGTGAAATGCGCGTAGCCCTTGTCGAAACGGTCCGCGATCGAGGCGAGCCGCCGCAGTTGTCGCGAGCTCAGAACGCCATACGGAATGGCGACGCGCAGCATATAGGCGTGTAGCTGAAGATAGACGCCGTTCTGCAGACGAAGCGGCCGGAACTCGTCTTCCGTCAACGCGCCGTCCAGCCTTCGCGCGACCTGATCGCGGAACTGCGCGACGCGTTGCCGGACAAGTCGTTCGTCGAATTGGTCGTAGCGATACATGGCGTCACTCCGCCGCTATTGAGACGAGGCCGAAGTCGGCCTGCTTTCCGACATCGCGGCGCACGCTTGGACCGAGCATGCGAAACTGTTCGCGGAAATGGCGGGGCGTAGCGCGCCCATCCGCGTCGAGGACAACCTCGACGAGGTAGGGATCGACGATCACATTGTCCGCGGTCGCCGCGGCGGCACGCGCGAGCATCGTTTCGGCCAGCGCCGCCGACTGCGCGATCAGCGCGCGGGAGGGATCGCGCGTCCAGCCGTCGCGGCCGAGGAAAACGACGTCGCCGTCCCTCAGATCATTTGCGAGCAACACCGCTGGCGTCGTCGCAACCTTGCTCGTTGACATCGCAAGTCTCCGTATCGGGGCTTTTCTCGCCGTCGTTCGATGTGTCGTCGATCGGCGGCGCCGGTCTCGCGGAGAACTACGTTTCGACGTCTCCTGTCTCAATCGGGGTTTGAGAGAAAGAACCGCCAAACTTGCGGAAGGGCGGAGATGGTTTTTCTCGCAGCGCGCTCGGCCGACAAGAGCGCCGACAATTTGCGCAAGGCTGATCGCTACGGAGCATTTGCCTGATTTTTCGCATTGCACAATTTTGACGCGTAAAATTCGAGCTGCGTCCCGATGCGCCCGAAAAATAGGCAAATAGCGACCATTCGATAGCGAAGGTCAAATTGGGAATTGATAATCGTCAATTTTAGAAGCGATTGAATTCAAAAGACAATCTGGCACGCGGCTTGCAAATGAGTTCCCGATGTTTTCGGAGCCGTGAGACATGCGGAAGAAACTTGTAGTCGTCGGAAACGGGATGGCGGCGGGCCGCGTCCTCGATGAATTGCTCGCCAAGAACCCCGACCTTTACGATGTGACGGTCTTTGGCGCGGAGCCGCGCGTCAATTACAACCGCATCATGCTGTCGCCCGTGCTGTCGGGCGAGAAGGCGTTCGCGGATATCATCATCCACGATGAAGCGTGGTACGAGAATAACAAGATCGCGCTCCGCCGGGGCGAGGCCGTTACGCAGATCGACCCGGCCGCGCATGTGGTGCGCACCGCATCCGGCGAGAACGAGCCGTACGACAAGCTGATCGTCGCGACGGGTTCGACCCCGATCATCATTCCGGTTCCGGGCGCCAATCTGCCGGGCGTGGTCACTTTCCGCGACCTGGACGATGTCGAGGCGATGCTGAAGGCTGCTGCAGGCGGCGGCCGCGCGGTGGTGATCGGCGGCGGTTTGCTGGGTCTCGAAGCGGCGGCGGGGCTCGCCGCCAAGGGCATGACGGTGTCCGTCATTCACCTCATGCCGACGCTGATGGAGCGCCAGCTCGACCCGAACGCGGGTTATCTGCTGCAAAAGGCGATCGAGGCGCGCGGCATCGAGGTCGTTACGGCTGCGAACACGAAATCGATCATGGGCGAAGGCCGCGTGGAAGGCGTGTTGCTGGACGACGGCCGAAAGCTGCCGGCTGATCTCGTCGTCATGGCGGTCGGCATTCGCCCGAATGCAACGCTCGCCAAGAACGCCGGGCTCGAGGTTAAGCGCGGCGTCGTGGTCGACGACTTCATGCGCACCAGCGATCCCGACATCTATGCGGTCGGCGAATGTGTGGAACATCGCGGCCAGTGCTACGGCCTCGTCGCGCCGCTGTACGAGATGGCGAAGACTCTGGCTGGCGATCTGGCGGGAGAGGAGAGCGGCGGCTATGCCGGTTCGATCACCTCGACCAAACTGAAGGTCACCGGTATCGATCTGTTCTCCGCAGGCGACTTCTCCGAGGGCGACGAGACGGACGAAGTCATCCTGCGCGACCCCTCGCGCCAGATCTACAAGCGCGTCGTCCTGCGCGGCAACAAGGTGGTCGGCGCCGTTTTGTACGGCGATACGGCCGACGGCGCCTGGTACTTCGATCTGTTGAAGAAGGGCGTCGACGTCGAGCCGATGCGCGACACGCTCATATTCGGCCAGTCGTATCAGGGAGGGTCCCCGCTGGACCCTACGGCGGCCGTTGCAGCCTTGCCGGATGATGCGGAAATCTGCGGCTGCAACGGCGTGTGCAAGGGCGCGATCGTCAAGGCGATCGTCGACGGCGGCCTGACGTCCATCGACGACGTGCGCGCGCGCACCAAGGCTTCGGCCTCGTGCGGCCAGTGCACGTCCAAAGTCGAGACGCTCCTGGTCGCCACGCTGGGCGACAAGTACGAAGGCGGCGGCCGCAAGCCGATGTGCAAGTGCGTGGACCTCACGCACGAGGAGGTTCGACACCAGATCCGGGCCAAGGAGCTGAAGTCCGTGCCTGCGGTCATGCAGGAGCTTGCGTGGAAGACGTCGTGCGGGTGCCCGTCCTGCAGGCCGGCGCTCAACTACTATCTGATCTGCGAATGGCCCTACGAATATCGCGACGACTACCAGTCGCGCTTCGTCAATGAACGCGTGCACGCCAACATTCAGAAGGATGGCACCTTCTCTGTCGTCCCGCGCATGTGGGGCGGTCTCACGACGCCGGACGAGCTGCGCGCCATCGCGGATGTCGCAGACCGTTTCAAGATCCCGACGGTGAAGGTCACCGGCGGTCAGCGTATCGATCTGCTCGGCGTGAAGAAGGAAGATCTGCCCGCCGTTTGGTCTCAGCTCAACGCCGCCGGCATGGTGTCGGGCTTCGCCTACGCCAAGGGTCTGCGCACGGTGAAGACCTGCGTCGGTACGGACTGGTGTCGCTTCGGAACCCAGGATTCGACCGGCCTCGGCGTGAAGCTGGAACGCCTGCTGTGCGGCTCGTGGACTCCGGCGAAAGTCAAACTGGCGGTGTCTGGATGCCCGCGCAATTGCGCTGAAGCGACGGTGAAGGACGTCGGCATTATTTGCGTCGACTCCGGCTACGACATCCACATCGCGGGGGCGGCCGGTCTGCACGTGCGCGCAACCGATCTCCTCGGCCATGTCGACACGGAGGACGAGGCGCTCGAATACACCGCCGCCGTCATCCAGATGTATCGCGAAGAGGCCGCCTATCTCGACCGCCTGTTCAAGTGGGTCGAAAAGACCGGCCTCGATCGCGTGCGCCACGCGATCATGGAAGACCACGCCTATCGCAAGGCGCTGTACGAGCGCTTCGTCGTGTCGCAACGCGCCGCACGGCGCGATCCGTGGGCCGAACGCGCCGCTGGCCGCGACGCGCGCGAATTCGCGCCGCTCGCCGTCCTTCTGCCGATCGCCGCCCAATAAGGAAGAATGATATGCGCAAGGAAGACAGCTTCTGGTTCGACCTCGGGCCGATCGACGCGATCCCGAAACGCGGCGCGCGCACGGTTCGTACGCCGCGCCGTGAAATCGCCGTGTTTCGGACCGCGAGCGATGAGTTCTTCGCTCTCGAGAACCGGTGTCCGCACAAGGGCGGGCCGCTGAGCGAGGGCATCGTTCATGGCCGCAAGGTCGCCTGTCCGCTGCACAACTGGATCATCGATCTGGAGAACGGCGAAGCGACCGGCGCGGACAAGGGCTGCGCGCGCTCGTTCCCGGTGAAGCTCGAGAACGGCCGCATCTATCTCGACATGAGCGTCGCGGCCTCCGCATGAGCTGCTCGTCGACCATAGCGACGACGTGCCCATACTGCGGGACGGGTTGCGGCGTGGCGGTTTCCGTCGACGCGCAGGGCGCCCCGCACGTCGCCGGCGACGCGGCGCACCCGGCCAATTTCGGGCGCCTGTGCGTCAAGGGAGCGGCGCTCGGCGCGACGCTCGACCTCGACGATCGCCTGCTGCATCCGCAAATCGGCGGTAACCGCGCGAGCTGGTCGAAGGCGCTCGATCTCATTGCGGATCGTTTTCGCGAAACGATCGAGCAGCACGGTCCCGACTCGGTCGCCTTCTATGTGTCGGGTCAAATCCTGACCGAGGACTATTATGTCGCCAACAAGCTGATGAAAGGTTTCATCGGCTCTGGAAATATCGACACCAATTCTCGTCTGTGCATGGCTTCGTCGGTCGCCGGTCATCGCCGCGCCTTCGGCGCCGACACTGTTCCGGGCGTATATGAAGACCTCGAACAGGCCGACCTCGTCGTTCTCGTCGGCTCGAATCTGGCATGGTGCCATCCGGTGCTGTTTCAGCGGATCGCGCACGCCCGCAAGACGCGCGGCGGACTGCCTTTCGTCGTGAACATCGATCCGAGGCGCACCGCGACCAGCGAGATCGCCGATCTGCATCTGGCGATCGCGCCCGGCGCTGACGTCGCCTTGTTTCTCGGACTGCTGCGCCATCTGTCGCGCGCGGGCAAGATGGACGAAAGCTTCGTCGCGCTGCATACGGACGGCGCCGACGCCGCGCTCGCCGCCGCAGAGCGCTGGTCGCCCACCGCCGTCGCGCGCACGACTGGCCTTGCGCGCTCCGACGTCGAGCAGTTCTTCGAGCGCGTCCTGCAGACCGACAAGACCGTCTCCGTCTATTCGCAGGGCGTCAATCAGTCGAGCAGCGGCGTCGACAAGGTCAACGCCATCGTCAATTGCCATCTGTTCACCGGACGGATCGGCAAGGAAGGCTGCGGTCCGTTCTCCGTGACCGGCCAGCCCAACGCCATGGGCGGGCGCGAGGTCGGCGGACTCGCCAATCAGCTGGCGGTCCATCTCGATATCGATAATGCGGATCACCGCGAATTGGTCGGCGCGTTCTGGAGCGCGCCGCGCATGGCGAATGGCGCGGGCAAGAAGGCCGTCGACATGTTCCGCGCGATCGGCTCAGGCGAGATCAAGGCGGTCTGGATCATGGGCACGAACCCGGTCGACAGTCTGCCGGATGCGGACGCGGTCGCCGATGCGCTCGCCAATTGCCCGTTCGTCGTCGTGTCCGACGTGGTCGCGCGCAACGACACGATCCCTTATGCGCACGTGCTCTTGCCGGCGCAGGCCTGGGGCGAGAAGGACGGAACCGTCACGAATTCCGAGCGCCGCATCTCGCGCCAGCGCGCGCTCCGGCTTCCGCCCGGCGAAGCGATGCCCGACTGGTGGGCCCTGTGCGGCCTTGCGCGCCGCATGGGTTTCGTTCGCCCGTTCGATTATTCGGGTCCAGCCGCGATTTTCAGGGAATACGCGGCGATGTCAGGATATCGCAACGACGGCGCGCGCGATTTCGATATTTCCGCGCTTGCTCGCGTATCGGACGCCGAATATGCGGCCCTCGCGCCGTTCCAGTGGCCCTGGCGGGCGGGCGAGCCGAAGAGCGATGCGCCGAAACGGTTTTTCGCGGACGGCCGCTTCTATACGCCCAATCGACGCGCGCGACTCGTGGCGACGCCTTACAAAGGTCTCGCATCGAAGAAGAGCGCCGAGCGCAGTTTCGTCCTGAACACGGGTCGTGTGCGCGACCAATGGCACACCATGACGCGGACCGGCGTGGCGCCGCGACTGTCGCAGCACATCGCCGAGCCCTTCGCTGAAATCCATCCGGAAGACGCAGGCCGCCTGGGAGTCGTTCCAGCGGGCCTCGTCCGACTGTCCAATGAGCGCGGCGCAGCGACCGTGCGTGCGCTTGTGACGGATCGGCAGCGACCGGGCAGCGTTTTTGCGCCATTTCACTGGACGGGCCAGTTCGCCAGCGATGCGCGGATCGACGTGCTGGTGGCGCCGAACCTCGATCCGATTTCGGGTCAACCGGAGTCCAAAGGCAGCTATGTAGCGGTTGAGCCCGTCGCTCCGGCCTGGTTCGGCTTTGCGCTGACGCGCGAAAGGCCGGAGAAGCTGGACGCCGACTATTGGGCGCTCGGCCGGATCGACGCCGGTTATCGCATCGAACTCGCCGGTTTCAGCGAAGTGAGCGACTGGGACGGGCGCGCTCTGTCGCTCCTGTGCGGCGAGGCCCAGGAAAAGGTCGATCTCTTGCACGTGCGCGACCGCGCCACCGGCGCCTATCGCTGCGTCGCCGTCCGCGACGGCGCTGTGGTCGGTTTGCTGCTGGTCGGTCGCGAACCGATCGCGGCGGCGCGCGCCTGGCTGTGCGAATTGTTCGCCGATCCGTTCGCCGATCCGGCGGTCATGCTCGCAGGCCGTCCGCGCGCTTCGATGCGCGATCCCGGCCGCAAGATCTGCGTGTGCTTCGACGTCGGCGCGAATGCGATCCGCGACGCGATCGCGGCCGGATGCCGCGATGTCGATTCAGTCGGCGCGGCCACCAGCGCAGGGACCGGATGCGGCTCCTGCAGGCCGGAGATCGACAGCCTGATCAAGGCGTCGCAAGACGCCGACGCGTCCGCGCCGTCCGCCGGCGCGGCGTTGGCTGCGGAATGAGGGAGCGAACGATGACGACGTCGCCAAACGCTTGCTCCGAGTTCGGGAGGGTCGACTGCAAGGTCGACGCAACACAAGACGGCGCCTCGATCGCTTCGATCGCAATGGCGCTCGGTCAGATTTCGAGTCGACCCGACCGGTCGGCGGATACTCGCCTCCAAACGAAGGAGAACCAATCTTGAAGTCTTCATTTGCACGTTCGCTCGCGCGCCTCGCCGCCAGCGCCGCGACCGCGGCGGTCGCTATCGCCGTCAGCGGCGCGGCGGACGCCAAGATGCTCAACGTCGAGAAGGACACGCTCAAGCTCGGCTTCATCAAGCTGACCGATATGGCGCCGTTGGCCGTCGCTCTCGAGAAGCACTTCTTCGAGGACGAAGGTCTGTTTGTCACGCTCGAGCCGCAAGCGAACTGGAAGGTGCTGCTCGACCGTGTGATTTCCGGCGAACTCGACGGAGCCCACATGCTCGCGGGCCAGCCGCTCGCCGCCACGATCGGTTTCGGCACGAAGGCGCACGTCGTCACGCCCTTCTCGATGGATCTGAACGGCAACGCCATCACGGTTTCGAACGCGGTCTGGGCGGAGATGAAGTCCCACGTGCCGACGAAGGACGGAAAACCGGAGCATCCGATCAAGGCGGACGCGCTGAAATTCGTCGTCGACGACTACAAGCGCCAGGGCAAGCCCTTCAACATGGGCATGGTCTTCCCGGTCTCCACCCATAATTACGAACTGCGCTACTGGCTGGCGGCCGGCGGCATCAAGCCGGGCTATTATTCGACGACCGACACGTCCGGACAGATTCAGGCCGACGTTCTCTTGTCCGTCACGCCGCCGCCGCAGATGCCGGCGACGATGGAAGCGGGCACGATCCTCGGCTATTGCGTCGGCGAACCCTGGAACCAGGCGGCGGTGTTCAAAGGCATCGGCGTGCCGGTCGTGACCGACTACGAAATCTGGAAGAACAATCCGGAAAAGGTCTTCGGGCTGACCGCCGAGTTCGTGCAGAAGAATCCCAATACGACGCTGGCGCTCACCAAGGCGCTGATCCGCGCGGCCAAATGGCTCGACGAAAACAACGACGCCAACCGCAAGGAGGCGGTCGATATCTTGTCGCGGCCGAACTACGTCGGCGCCGATGCGAAGGTCATCGCGAACTCGATGACCGGCACGTTCGAGTACGAGAAGGGCGATAAGCGGCCTGCAGCGGACTTCAACGTGTTCTTCCGCTATTTCGCGACCTATCCCTATTATTCGGACGCGGTCTGGTACCTCACGCAGATGCGCCGCTGGGGGCAGATCCCGGAGAGCAAGACCGACGCCTGGTACGATGAGACCGCGAAGTCGGTCTATCGCCCCGATCTCTACATGCAGGCGGCCAAGCTGCTCATCGAGGACGGCAAGGCGAAGGCCGACGAGTTCCCCGCCAATACGGACGGTTACAAGCCGGCGACGAACGAGTTCATCGACGGCGTGAGCTACGACGGCCACAAGCCCAACGCCTACATCGACTCGCTCAAGATCGGCCTGAAAGGCGCGCAGAAGGTGCAGGGCGCCGAAGTAGTCGGAAACTGACCAACGATGTGACGGCGTCGCGGCCTGCGCCGCGACGCTTCGGCCCGGCTGCGGACGGGCGGCATGACGAGGATAGACAGATGAGCACGACGACTGAAACCATCCAGCCTGCCGCGGACGAAGCGGCGCGCCTGGCGCGGCGCGCGCGTCTCGACGGCTATCTCAACCGCGCGGACAAGACGCTCGGCGCCATCGGATTGAGCTGGATCGTCCCGATCATCAGATTGGCGATGGGCGACAATCCGCGCGCCCAGCTCGGCACGATCGCCAATGATCTGCTGATCCCCATCGCCGGCGTCGTCGCCTTTCTGATCGCCTGGGGCGTACTCGCGCCCCAGGTCCACACCTCCCTCGGCGCCATCCCGGGGCCCGCCCAGGTCTACCAGCAGGCGCAGTCGCTGTGGACGGACCATGCCGCCGAGCGCGCCAAGGCCGACGATTTCTACGCGCGCCAGAAGGAGCGCAACGCCAAGCTCGTCGCCGACGGACAATCCGATCGCGTCCACTGGCGCAAGTACACGGGTCGTCCGACCTACATCGACCAGATCGCAACCAGCCTCGGCACGGTTGCGCTGGGCTTCATCATCGCGACGCTGGTCGCCGTGCCGCTCGGCATCGCCTCGGGCCTGTCGCGCACCGTCAACGGCGCGCTCAATCCTCTCATTCAGATTTTCAAACCGGTGTCGCCGCTCGCCTGGCTGCCGATCGTGACCATGATCGTGTCGGCGCTGTATCTCAATCCATCGGACGCTCTGCCCAAGTCGCTGGTCATCTCTGCGGTCACGGTGACTTTGTGTTCGTTGTGGCCGACGCTGATCAACACGGCGCTCGGCGTCGCGTCGGTGGACAAGGATTTGGTGAACGTCTCGAAGGTCCTGCGCCTGCCGACCTCCACGACGGTCCGCAAGATCATCCTGCCGTCGTCGCTGCCGCTGATCTTCACCGGGCTGCGCCTGTCGCTCGGCGTGGGCTGGATGGTGCTCATCGCAGCGGAGATGCTCGCGCAGAATCCGGGGCTCGGAAAGTTCGTGTGGGACGAATTCCAGAACGGCTCGTCGGATTCGCTGGCGCGCATCATCGTCGCGGTGCTGACCATCGGCCTGATTGGTTTCATGCTCGATCGCCTCATGCTCGCGCTGCAGGCCATGTTCACTTATTCCGCGTCGCGGTGAGGAGCGGGCTATGGCTTTCCTCGAACTCAAGAACGTCAGCAAGGGGTTTGGCGTCGGTCCGAAGCGACGCGAGGTTCTGACCAACGTCAACCTTTCGGTCGAAGAGGGCGATTTCGTCGCCATCGTCGGTTTCTCGGGGTCTGGCAAAACGACTCTCGTGTCGTTGATCGCCGGACTCCTCGAGCCTGACACCGGGGAAGTCTGCCTGAACGGAGAGCCGATCAAGGGCGCCGGTCCGGATCGCGGGCTGGTTTTCCAGTCCTATTCGCTGATGCCGTGGCTGACTGTCCGCGAGAACGTGGCTCTCGCGGTCGACGCGGTGTTCGCCAGCGAAAGCAAGGCGGAGCGCGCGCAACGAACGCTGCGCTACATTGAAATGGTCGGCCTGTCGCACGCGCTCGATCGCCGTCCGGCCGAACTGTCCGGCGGCATGCGGCAGCGCGTTTCGGTTGCGCGCGCGCTCGCCATGAGTCCGAAAGTCCTGCTGCTCGACGAGCCTCTCTCTGCGCTCGACGCGCTCACGCGCGCCAAGTTGCAGGACGAGATTCAGGAAATTTGGCGCAGCGAGAAGAAGACGGTCCTGTTGATCACCAACGACGTCGACGAAGCGTTGTTGCTCGCGGATCGGATCATCCCGCTCAATCCAGGGCCGCGGGCGACGCTCGGCCCGTCATTCGCAGTCGACATTCCGCGGCCGCGCGATCGCTCGGCGGTCAATTCCGACGAGGCGTTCAAGATATTGCGCGCCAAGATCACCGATTATCTGATGGGCGTCGGCGATCGGCATGTCGGCGAAGGCGAAGGCTTGAAAGCCCCGACGCTCACGCCGATCACGCAATTGCCGAACGCTTACAAGAAGGCCGCGCATTCGCCGATCACGAAGAACTACGTGGACTTCTCGCAGGTCTGCAAGGTGTTCGCGACGCCCAAAGGTCCGTTGACCGTCGTCGACGGCTTCAGCCTCAAGATGAACAAGGGCGAGTTCGTCTCCCTCATCGGCCACTCGGGCTGCGGCAAGTCCACGGTGCTCTCGATGGTGGCCGGTCTGCAGGACGTATCCAGCGGCGCCATCGTACTCGATGGGCGCGAAGTCGGATCGGCCGGACCGGATCGGGCGGTGGTCTTTCAGGCGCCCTCGCTCATGCCGTGGCTGACGTCGCGCGAGAACGTCGCTCTGGGCGTCGACCGCGTTTATCCCAACGCTTCGGCGAAAGAGCGGAACGAAGTCGTCGAATATTATCTGGCGCGCGTCGGCCTCGCCGATTCTATGGATCGCCGGGCCTCGGAGATGTCGAACGGCATGCGCCAGCGCGTTGGCATCGCGCGCGCCTTCGCGCTGTCGCCGAAACTGTTGCTGCTCGATGAACCCTTCGGAATGCTCGACAGTCTCACGCGCTGGGACTTGCAGGATGTTCTGATGGACGTCTGGAAGCGCACGCAGGTCACCGCCGTCTGCGTCACGCACGACGTCGACGAGGCGATCTTGCTCGCCGACCGCGTCGTGATGATGACGAACGGCCCCCATGCGCGCATCGGCTACGTGATGAAGGTCGACCTGCCGCGGCCGCGCACCCGCAAGGACTTGCTCGAACATCCCGACTACTACCGGTATCGCCAGACCTTGCTCGACTTCCTCGAAGCCTACGAGGGCGGCGCGAATCCTGATCCGGAGCATTTGGCCGCGCTTGCGCATGCGCCGGGCGCCGGACCGACGACAGTGGACACCGCCGCGTAGCGGCGCCGGCGTCGGCTCCACAGCCGACGCGATTTCGCAGGGTTGAGCAATATGACGACGACGACGATGCAGCGCATGGCGCCGGAGCAAAAGGAAAAGCGCGCCTTTATCCGCGCAACTGAGATATGGACGCCGGACGAGACCGGCGAAACGCTCGAATGGTCGGCGGGCCTCTACGGGCCGCTCGCCGGTTTCGAAGATGTGGCGAAGAAGACGCGTTTCAAGCGCGGCGAGGGCCTGCCCGGGCGCGCATGGCAAGAACGTCAGCCCGTCATTCTCAAAGACCTCGTCCACTCCTATTTCTTGCGTGGCGAAGCGGCGGAAGCGGCCGGACTGACCTGCGGCGTGGCGTTCCCGGTTTTTGCGCAGAAGGAATTGAAGGCGGTCGTCGTCTTCTTCTGCGGCGGCGACGAGGAGCAGATCGGCGCGCTGGAAGTCTGGCATGCGCCGCCCGGATCATACGAACTGTCGCTCGCCGACGGTTATTACGGCGCGGCGGAAATGTTCGAATGGACGGCGCGGCGGCTGAATTTCGGCAAGGGCGTCGGCCTGCCCGGACTTGCGTGGTCGACGGGCGCGCCTGTGATCTTCGAGCGCCTGGCGTCCCCGCGCTTCCTGCGGTGGGAGAAGGCCGCGCAAGCCGGAATCACCCGCGGCGTGGCGATTCCCTGTCCCGGCGCCGCTGACGGCGACTGGATTCTGGCGTTTCTGTCCGCGCTGCGCACGCCGATCGCGGTGCGTTGCGAATTGTGGTCGCCCGACGGCGCTGGCGCGCTGTTGGCGTCGGCCGGATATTGCGAGCGCGAGCCTCACCTGTTGCAGCGGCTCAAGCTCGCGCGGTTCGCCAAGGGGGAGGGGACAGTCGGCAAGGTCTGGGCGACAGGCGCGCCGGCCGTTGCGACCGATCTGTCGCGCGAACCTTCCATCGTCGCGAAGAGCGCTGTGGAGCGCGGACTGTCGACGATGATTGCGCTTCCGATCTATCAAGGCGCGACAGTTTCGTCCGTGCTCGCCTGGTATCTGTAGGCGCGCATCGAGGGAGCGACGATCCGCCGCTGCGCCGCCGTGCGGACGGCGGCGTCGATCGCTCTCAACTCCGCATCGTGAAGCCCGCCGATCATGGCGCCTTGCAGGTCCACGAAATCGCCCAGCTCGGGCGCGTGGCCGCTTTCGCCCTTGTAGACGACCAGCCGGTTCTCCAGCACGATAATGTCGCCGTAGCGTAGCGTCGGGTCGGTGCGGGCTTGATCGGGCGCGTCCGCAGTGCGCCAGCTGTCGGTCAGCGAAGGAAACGAGCTAGCCCGCCGCGCGACGGCGGCGCCGATATACGCCGCCGAGGCCTGCCGGGCGCGTTCGACGCGCAGAAGCCAGTCCGAACGGTCGCCCTGCGCCGCAAGGGCCGCGCCCGCCCATGCCGCGCCGCTGCACAGCAACGCGACAGCTCCAACCAGCTTGCGCTGAGCCGTGCCCATGTCCCGCCGTCCTCCGTTTCGGCGAAATCGCGGCTAACATCCTCCGTTTCCGGGCGCGCGCCAAGACCACCGAGGAGCGCGTCGGCTGCGGCTGCGCGCGGCGCGCATAGCTCGAGCCGTCGGAAACTGGCCTGGAAACACGTGTAAAGTGGCTGGGGGACCTGGATTCGAACCAAGATTAACGGAGTCAGAGTCCGCTGTTCTACCGTTGAACTATCCCCCAACGGACGCGAGCGCGACGCGTCGGTTGCGGCGTGGGAATAATGGGCCGCTGCTCCCATGTCAACGCCGCATCGGACGCAAGCGGCGGCGCAGGGGCCCTGCGAATTGCTCAGGCCTCATATCTTTCAAATGCCGGGCTTGCTGATATTCTGCGCTCAACGCGCCCTGCTGGCCGAGCCGGCGGGCGGATTGGAGTTGATCGTGTCGTCGCTTGGGGGAGGCCGGCGCGGGGAGGACGCGCCGATCTACGCCGGGGACGGGAGCATGGCGGGCCGCAGCGGCGGCGCGCCTCTGTATGCGGCTCTCGATCTCGGCACCAACAATTGCCGCCTACTGGTGGCTCGTCCGGTCGGCTATTGCGCGCCGACCGGAGCCGAAGGCCTGCGCGTCGTCGACGCTTATTCGCGAATCGTCCGCCTCGGCGAGGGCTTGTCGCAGACCGGCCGTCTGAGCGAGGCCGCCATCGCCCGTACGATCGAGGCATTGCAAATCTGTCGCGACAAGATGGATAAGCGTGGCGTCACCCGCGCGCGGCTGATCGCGACCGAGGCTTGCCGGGCTGCCGCCAACGGCCGCGAATTCGTGGCGCGCGTCGCCGAGACGACCGGACTCGATCTCGAAATCATCGATCGCGAAACCGAAGCGCGGCTCGCCGCGCTCGGCTGCGGCTCGCTCGCCGATCCACAAGCCGAAGGCGTTCTGCTGTTCGACATCGGCGGCGGCTCGACCGAAATCGTCTGGCTCGCGCCCGACCGGGTCCGCCGTCAGGGCGCGCGCAGCGTCACGATCTGGACGTCGATCGAACTCGGCGTCGTCTCGCTGGCCGAACGTTTCGGCGGCCATCACGTCGACGACAATACGTTCGAGGACATGGTGGAGGCCTTCGGCGAGCGGCTCGCGCCGTTCGCGGCCAAGGCGATGGAGCAGCGCGCCTGCGGCCGCTTTCATTTGCTCGGCACGTCGGGCACCGTTACGACGGTGGCCGGCATCCACCTCGAATTGCCGCGCTACGATCGCCGCCGCGTGGACGGGCTCTGGATGTCCGCGGACCAGGCCGACGACGCCGTCGACCGGTTGCGCGCCATGAGCTACGAACAACGCGCCGCCAACGGGTGCATCGGGCACGAGCGCGCCGACCTCGTGCTCGCGGGCTGCGCGATCCTCGAAGCGATCCGCCGCGCCTTTCCCGCGCCGCGCATTCGCATCGCGGACCGCGGCCTGCGCGAGGGCATGCTGGTGGAATTGATGCGTGCGGATCGCGCGCATCAGGAGGGGCGTGTGTGACGACTGGCAGGCAAGGTCCCGGCGGCCAGAGCAAGGGCGAGAAATCGCGGGGCGGGTCGCTCAAGACGCGGGTGAAGACCGCGCGCAAACGTACGCTGTCGTCGACGCTGTGGCTGGAGCGGCAGCTCAACGATCCCTATGTGGCGCGCGCAAAGCGCGAAGGCTGGCGATCGCGCGCGGCCTTCAAGCTGATCGAGATGGACGAGCGCTACCATCTCCTCAAGCCCGGCATGCGCGTGGTCGATCTCGGCGCTGCGCCCGGCGGCTGGTCGCAGGTCGCGGCGAAGAAGGTGAAATCCGAGGAGGGCAAGGGCCGCGTCGTCGGGATCGATCTGCTCGAGATCGAGCCTATTCCCGGCGTCGAATTTACGGTGATGGACTTCAACGACGCCGATGCGCCCGAGCGCCTGAAGGCGCTGCTCGGCGGCCCCGCCGACGCCGTGATATCCGACATGGCGGCCAATGCGACAGGCCACCGCCAGACGGATCACCTGCGCATCGTCGCGCTGGCGGAAATGGCGGCGGAATTCGCGCTGGAGGTTTTGGCGCCGGGCGGCTTCTTCGTGGCGAAGGTGCTGCAAGGCGGCACCGAGAACGAGTTGCTCGCCAGACTCAAACGCGATTTCGCGACCGTGCGCCACGTGAAGCCTGAGTCGAGCCGCAAGGATTCTGCGGAACTCTACGTTCTGGCGACAGGGTTTCGCGGCGCGGACAGATAGTCCGGCCTTGCAGGACGTCCTTGCGCGTCCCCGTTTGGCGCTCAGTCAGGCTTGTCGTACCGTCCCGACGGAAGACGCGAAGACGTCTTGTCGGAGGAAAACATGAGCAAGACGCCTGAAATGGTGACCGAGGACCCGTTGCGGGCGAAGCCCCGCTTCAGCGGTCCTGCGGAGGAAGTCGCGCCCGGCGTCTTCATGCATGCGCTGTTCGTGAACACTTACGCGATGAAGACGGACGACGGTCTGCTGCTGATTGATCCAGGCACGGCGCGCGGCGCAGCGAGCGTCCACACGGCGGTTCGCGGCTGGAGCGCCGACCGCGTCCACACGATTGTCTATACGCACGGCCATCTCGATCACGCCTTCGGCGGCAAGCCGTTTCTGGCGGAGGGCGGCGTCCGCAACATCGTTGCGCAGGAAAATTGCGCCGAGCGCTTCCGCCGCTATGCGTTGACGCACGGCTACAACGAACTGATCAATCAGCGCCAGTTCGGTTCCGACAAGCTGCGTTTTCCCAACGATTACGACTGGCCGACGATCGCCTTCCGCGACTCGCTGGCGCAGCGCATGGGCGATCTCGAAATCCGTTATCGCGCGGCCAAGGGCGAGACGGACGATCATTGCTACGTTTGGATTCCAGAGCGCTCGTACCTGTTCTGCGGCGATCTGATCGTCTGGCGCTCGCCCAATTGCGGCAATCCGCAAAAGGTGCAGCGTTATCCCGTCGAATGGGCCGAAGCTCTCGAGGAAATGGCGGGGCTTGGCGCTGAATGGCTCTTTCCCGGCCATGGTCTCGTGATCAGGGGACGGGACGCCGTGCGGCAGGTGCTGACCGAAACCGCGCGTTATCTTCGTCACATCATCGATCAGGTGCTTCCGCGCCTCAATGCAGGCCAGTCGCCCGACGAAATTTTCCACGCCGTCAGCTCCGACCCGGAACTTGCCGCGCGGCCCTATCTCTATGAACTCTACGATCATCCGAAATTCATCGTGCGCAATCTCATCCGTCGCTGGGGCGGCTGGTGGAACGGGGTCGCGGCCGATCTTTTCCCGGCGACGCTCGCCCGGCAGGCGGCCGAAATCGCCGCTCTCGCAGGCGGCGTCCCGGCGCTTGTTGCGCGCGGGCGCGCGCTGCTCGCAGCCGGCGATCTTGAGTTGGCGTGCCATGTCGCGGAATGGGCGATCCGCGCGGCGCCCGCCGACGTCGGGGCTCTGGAGTTGAAACGCGACGCCTACGAAAAGCGCTTCGCTGCGACCGGCAATCTCATGGCGCAGGGCATCTATCGCGGCGCAATGAACGAGGCGCTCGTCGCGCTCGGTCAGGAGAAAGCGCAGAAGGCAGGCGGTTATTCGCTCTGACGCGGTTTTCAGTCGAGCCAGCGCGCGTCGAGCGCCAGAAAGCTAACGGCCTGCGTCTGTCCGAGCCGTCGAAAGACGAGGTTGACCTCGGCTTCGCCCGACCTGCGCATTTTGGCGTCGAGCCGCTGAAGTTCGAAAGGCCCGTCCATTTCGGGTCGCGCGAGCGCATCGGCTGGATCGCAGTGCAGGCCCACAAGGCTGTCGAACACGAGCGTGCGAACACGCCGCGCGGCCGTATCGGCGCCGCTCGCGGTCTCGATGCGCAGGACCAACCGGCGCGCGTGCGGATTGTAGTCGATCAGCAGGAGGCGCGGTTCGTGCAGGTCCGGGCCTTCGACCAGTTCGGACAGGGCGGGCGCGCTCATGCCAGATCCATCCTTGCGTCAACTAGGCGTCGATATTCGCCGAGCGCGTATCGATCCGTCATGCCGGCGATGTAGTCGCCGACGACGCGCGCCCGCGCCGCTTCGCCCTGAGCGCCCCTGAAGGCGCCCTCCCATTCGAGCGGCATCGCCTTGGGATCGCCGAGGAAGAGGGGAAACAGCTCGTCGATGATCTGGGAAGCTTTCTTGCGTACGCGCATCACGTCCGGGTGCCGGTACATCGCTCCAAACAGAAACCTCTTGATCGACGAGTCGGCCTCGACCATCGCCGCGGAAAAAGCGACGACCGCGCGGCCCGCGCGCCGCACGTCATCCGCATTGCGCGCGCCGGCGTCCGAGAGACGGCGCACGCTCTCGGCGAGCGCATCCTCGATGAAGCGCGTAATGACGCGTCGTCCGAGCTCATGGATGACGCGTGCGCGTTCGAGCGCGCCATAGGCGTCCTCGATCTCGTGAAGCAGACCGTCGACGAACGGCGAGGCGGCCCGCAGTTCGTCGAGTTCGAACAAACCTGCGCGCAAGCCGTCGTCGATGTCGTGCGCGTCGTAGGCGATGTCGTCGGCGATCGCCGCGGCCTGAGCTTCCGCGTTCGCGTGGGTCGACAGGTCGAGTGCGCCAATCTTTGCAGCGCATTCGTCGTCGAAATCGAGGATCGGCTTCGGCACGCCGCGCGCCGCGTATTTTTTCGTCGGCGCGCCATCCGCGGTCAGAAGCGGGCCGTTGTGCTTGACCAGCCCTTCCAGCGTCTCCCATGTCAGGTTCAGACCATCGAACCGCGCATAACGCCGTTCGAGCCGCGTGACGAGACGCAGCGCCTGGGCGTTGTGGTCGAATCCGCCGTAGGGACGCATCAGCGCGTCGAGCGCGTCCTCTCCGACATGGCCGAACGGCGTATGTCCGAGGTCGTGCGCGAGCGCCACGCCTTCCGCGAGATCCTCGTCCAGCCGAAGGCCGCGCGCCAGCGCGCGCGCGATCTGCGCCACCTCGATCGTGTGGGTCAGGCGGGTGCGAAAATGGTCGCCGCCGAGCGGTACGAACACCTGCGTCTTGTGCGCCAGCCGCCGGAAGCCGGTGGAATGCACGATCCTGTCGCGGTCGCGCTGAAACTCCGTACGCGTCGGCGAACGGGGCTCGTCCACGAGCCGCCCCCGGCTCTGCGCGGCGTCGCAGGCGTAGGAGGCGAGATCGGGCATGGGTCTTGCTTCCGTCAAAAGGGCGGCGTTGAAAGCAGGCGTCCCGCGACTTATCTTGACGCTGCGTGCAGACGCAAGCCGGACCTTGACCCCGAGCTGGATGGAAGAAATGGAAATCGCGACCCCGGACGTCGTCCTGACCGAGCGCGCGGCTGCGCGGGTGGCCAGAATTCTCAAATCCGAACAGCCGGGCTCAGCCCTGCGAATCGCCGTCAACGGCGGCGGCTGCTCCGGATTTCAGTACGCTTTCGACATCGTGACGGAACGCGCCGACGACGACCTGACGCTGGAGCGCGACGGCGCGACCGTCCTGATCGACCCGATCAGCCTGGAATATATGAAGGGCTGCAAGATCGATTTCGTCGATGACCTGATCGGTCAGTCTTTCAAGATCGACAATCCCAACGCCACCGCCTCCTGCGGCTGCGGGACCAGTTTCTCGATGTGATCGACCGCCGGATCTTCGTGGGCGGCGCGCTGGCGGCCGGCGTTCTGATGGCGCGGCCTGCCGAGGCGCACGACCCGCAAGAGGCGCTGGCGGATCTCGAGAAGACGCTCGGCGCGCGGCTCGGCGTCGCCATGCGCGACCTCGCGAGCGGGACGCGAATCGAATATCGCGCCGGCGAGCGCTTTCCTCTTGCCAGCACGTTCAAATTTCTCGCCGCCGCGGCTGTGCTCGCCGAGGTCGACGCAGGTCGTGAAAGTCTCGACCGCCGCGTGCGCTACGAGAAAGCCGATGTCGTGACCTATTCGCCGGCGACCGGAAAGCATGCGGGCGAAGGCATGACGCTGGCCGAGATCTGCGAGGCGGCGGTCACGCTCAGCGACAATACCGCCGGTAATCTCATGCTCGCCGCCATCGGCGGGCCTGCGGGTCTGACAGGCTTCGCCCGCTCGCTCGGCGACGAGGTCACGCGGCTCGATCGCATCGAGACGGAACTCAACGAAGCGCGCCCTGGCGATCCACGCGATACGACCTCGCCCGCCGCCATGCTCGGCGATCTCGAAAAGCTGCTGCTCGGCGATACCCTTTCGGCGTCCTCGCGCGAACGGCTGGCCGGCTGGCTGGTCGCCAACCAGACCGGCGACACGCGCCTGCGCGCCGGTCTGCCGAAGGGCTGGCGGGTCGGCGACAAGACGGGCGCAGGCGGCAATGGGACGACCAACGACATCGCGATCGCCTGGCCGCCCGGCGGCAAGCCAGTGCTGATCGCCGTCTATCTCACGCAATGCGGCCGCACCATGGAGCAGCGCAACGAGGCGCTGGCGGAAGTCGCGCGCATCCTGACCGCGCATTCGCATTAACCACGCGCTGGCAAGCCGCAACTCGGCCGCAAAGCGAACATCGCGTCGCCATGGCGCGCGCCGAGCCTTGCGTCGCCGCGCCGTGCGGCGACAATCGAGGGCTCGCCATGCGCCGTATCGTTCGAAGTTTTATGCCGGTCGCGCTCCTGCTCGCCGCCTCCGGCTGCTCCAGCGACCGCTTCGCCGAACGCGGCTACGAACCGGCGGCCGAAGAATATTATCCACCGCCGCCGCGTCGCCGCGCGGACGCCAAGACCTATCTGGAAAGCGGGCGTATGTACGACCGGCTAGATCGCCGCTAGCACGCGCACGGCGAAGATCGCCCACATCAGTCCGAGAATGAGCACGCCCAGCGCAAACATGTTGAAGCGCGTCGGCACGTGGTTCGAGGTGACGTGCACATAGGCGTGCGCGTAACGCGAAGCGACGAACAGCCAGGACATGACGACGAAGGTCAGATCGTCCTTCTTCGTCAGCATGGCGAAGGCGACGAGCGCGTAGAACAGCAACGGCAACTGGAGGTTGTTGGCGTACGCGTTGCTGGTCTGCGCGATCGTGGTCGGCCAGGCGTTCTGCCCCAGCGCGATATCCTTCATCTTGACCTCGCCGGCCTTGATGGAGCCGACGCGCGTGAACGCCATGCGGCCGAGCAGGAAGAACAGCAGAGCGACCAGCGCAAAGACGGGAAGAAGGACGGCCTGGACGGACATGGCGCCTCGCTTGAAGTCGATGTGGCCATGATAAGCGATAGCGCAGCCTTGGCTAGCCGCTCCGGATCGGCCGGGCGGGATTGCCGGCGACCGTGACGCCTGCGGCCACGTCCCGCGTCACCACGGCGCCAGCGCCGACAATGGCGTCGTCGCCGATCGTCACACCCGGCAGAATGATCGCGCCGCCGCCGATCCAAACGTTTGCGCCAATCTTGATCGGCTTCCCGTATTCGAGGCCCGCCCGCCGCTTCTCGGCGTCCCGTGGGTGATCTGCGGCGAGGACCTGAACGCAGGGTCCGATTTGCGCGCCAGCGCCGACATCGATGGAGACGACGTCGAGGAAGACGCAATCGTAGTTCAGAAACACGCCGTCGCCGAGACGGATGTTGTAACCGTAATCGCAATGGAACGGCGGGCGCACGATCACGCGCGATCCGACCGCGCCCAGTCGCTCGCGCAACAGAGCGGCGCGTTCCTCGTCCCGGAGGCGCGGCGCAAGATTGTAGCGATCCATCCAGGCGCGTGCGGCGGCCAGGTCGCGAACCAGTTCGGGATCGTCGGCGCGATAGAAGTCGCCTGCGAGCATCTTCTCTTTTTCGCTGCGCATATCGCTCGCACGCCTCTCGCTTGTGTCGGCCCCGCCCACCCGGAATAATGCCTGGAGGAAAGAGGGAGAAGAAGATGAACCCGCGCGAACGATGCGGCCAGTTGCGCGTCAGCGATCAGAGACCGGGGTGAAAGCGCCGATGCAGCGTTCCGGATTCCGTTTCCTCTTTCCCTTCCGCGTGCGCTATTCGGAGGTCGACGGGCAGAGCGTCGTTTTCAATGCGCATTATCTGACCTATTTCGACACCTCGATCACCGAATTTTTCCGCTGGCTCGGCTACGACTATGTTTCGGAGGTGAAGGCCACCGGCGTTGATTTCCACACGGTGAAATCGCTCGTCGAGTACAAGGCGCCGATCCGTTTCGACGAGGAGATCGAGGTCGGCGTGCGCATCGGCGCCGTCGGCAATTCGAGCCTGCGTTTCGAACTCGCCATATTCGCGAAAGGCGCGGACGATCTGCGCGCGACGGGCGAGATCGTATGGGTCTACACGGACCAGACGACGCACAAGACGGTGCGCGTGCCGGACCGGCTCCGCGACATGTTCGTCGCTACGGCGTCGATCTGACGCCTCACACTCCCGTCGGATAGTTCGGGCTCTCACGGGTGATGGTCACGTCGTGCACGTGGCTTTCGCGCAGGCCCGCGCCGGTGATCCGCACGAAGCTCGCGCGCCGCTGGAATTCGCCGATCGAGGGCGCGCCGACATAGCCCATGGCGGCGCGCAGACCGCCGGCGAGCTGGTGCAGGATCGGGCCGACCGGGCCGCGATAGGGCACCTGTCCTTCGATGCCCTCGGGCACGAGTTTCATCTGGTCCTTGATGTCCTGCTGGAAATAGCGGTCGGCGGAGCCGCGCGCCATCGCGCCGACCGAGCCCATGCCGCGGTAGGCCTTGAAGGAGCGGCCCTGATAGAGGAACACTTCGCCCGGGCTTTCGTCCGTACCGGCGAGCAGCGAACCGACCATCACGCAATCCGCGCCGGCTGCGATCGCCTTGGCGAGGTCGCCGGAATATTTGATGCCGCCGTCCGCGATCACGGGCACGTCGGCTTTCCGCGCTACTTCCGCTGCGTCCATGATCGCGGTGAGCTGCGGCACGCCGACGCCCGCCACGATGCGCGTGGTGCAGATTGAACCGGGCCCGATGCCGATCTTGATCGCGTCGGCGCCGGCGTCGATCAGCGCCTTCGTCCCCTCGCTGGTCGCGACATTGCCGGCGACGATCGAGACCTTGTTGGAGACGCGCTTGATGCGCTGGACCTGATCGAGCACGCTTTGCGAATGGCCGTGCGCCGTGTCGACGACGATGCAGTCGACGCCGGCGTCGATCAGCATCAGCGCGCGCTCGTAACCCTTGTCGCCGACGGTCGAGGCGGCGGCGACCCGCAGGCGTCCCTCTGCGTCCTTGCAGGCGTTGGGATGCAGCGTCGCCTTCTCGATGTCCTTTACCGTGATCAGGCCGACGCATTTGAAGTCTTCGTCGACGACCAGCAGCTTCTCGATGCGGTTTTGGTGCAGCAGGCGGCGCGCTTCATCCTTCGAAACGCCCTCGCGCACCGTGATGAGCTTGCGCGTCATCAATTCGGAGACGGGCTGGGCCTGATTGTCGGCGAAGCGAACGTCGCGGTTGGTGAGAATGCCGCAGAGCTTGCCGGGCTTGCCGGCCGGCGTGCGCTCCACGACCGGGATGCCAGAGATCGAATGGCGGCTCATGAGCGCCAGCGCGTCCGCCAGCGTCTGGTCTGGATGAATGGTGATGGGATTGACCACCATGCCGCTTTCGTAACGCTTCACCTTGCGCACTTCCTCGGCCTGCTCGTCGGGCTCGAGGTTGCGGTGCACGACGCCGAGGCCGCCGGCCTGCGCCATGGCGATGGCCAGACGCGCCTCGGTGACCGTATCCATCGCCGAGGAGATGATCGGCAGCTTGAGCGAAATGTCGCGCGTCAGGCGGGTCGCGATGTCGACGCCGCTCGGCATGATCTCGGAATGGCCGGGGCGCAGCAGCACGTCGTCGAAGGTGAGGGCTTCGACCAGCGTGGGACGGACAAAATTCTGCATGGCCAACTCCGAAATAGCGACGGGCGGCGGAATCGGGTCCGCCGCGCAGGGTTGGCGCGTGCTCATAGCACCATTGTGACGGGGCGCAAACCGAAACGCCGACCGCCGCCGCGCTCGGCTTCCGCCGCTGCGCTCACGCCACTATATGGTGGCTGCATGACCCACGAGGAAAGCGGGCCGCGCGGCGGCTTCATGATTACGCCGCTGGTCGTCGCGACCGCGCTTTTCATGGAAAATCTCGATTCGACGGTCATTTCCACGTCGCTGCCGGCCATCGCCGCCGATCTCAACGAAGATCCGGTCGCGCTCAAACTGGCGCTGACCGCCTATCTTCTGTCGCTCGCCATCTTCATCCCGGCCTCCGGCTGGACGGCCGACCGCTTTGGCGCGCGGAAAGTATTTCGCGCCGCGATCCTTGTTTTCGCGGCAGGTTCGATTCTCTGCGGCCTGTCCTCGACCCTGCCGCAATTCGTCGCAGCGCGCATGGTTCAGGGCCTGGGCGGCGCCATGATGACGCCAGTGGGCCGTCTCGTTCTCTTGCGCTCCGTGCCGCGCTCCGAAATCGTGCGTGCGCTCGCCTGGCTCACCGTGCCGGCTCTGATTGGCCCGGTGATCGGCCCGCCGCTCGGCGGTTTCATCACGACCTATTTCCACTGGCGCTGGATATTCTGGATCAACATTCCGATCAGCGTGCTGGGCGTCGCGCTCGCCACGCTCTACATCCCCGACGTCCGCGAACAGGACACGCCGCCGCTGGATGTTGTCGGCTTCGGGCTCATCGGGCTTGCGCTGTCGAGCCTGATCTTCGGTTTCTCGGCGGCGGGGCGTGGCGTCGTCGCCGGCCCGGTCGACGCCGGCCTCATAATGTTCGGGTTCCTTTGTCTCGCGCTCTACGTGCGTCACGCGCTGCGCGCGCCGCATCCGATCGTCGATTTGCGGCTGCTGAAATTGCCGACGTTCCGGGCGAGCGTGGGCGGCGGATTTCTGTTCCGCGTCGGCCTCGGGGCGACGCCCTTTCTCCTGCCGCTGCTGTTCCAGATGGGCTTTGGCCTCACGCCATTCCAATCGGGCTCGCTGACCTTCGTGTCGACGCTGGGCGCCATGGCGATGAAGCCGACCGCCGGGCCGATTCTCAAGCGATTCGGCTTCCGCAACGTGCTTGTGTTCAACGCGCTGCTGTCGACCTGCTTCTTTCTCGCCAATTGCCTGTTCACCGCCGCGACGCCGCATATGCTGATCGTGGCGGTGCTGCTGACCGGCGGGTTTTTCCGGTCGCTGCAATTCACCGCCCTGAACGCAGTCGCATTCGCCGAAGTCGACGACCGGCGGATGAGCCACGCCACCAGCCTGTCGGCGGTCGGGCAGCAATTGTCGCTTTCGGTCGGAGTCACGCTGGGCGCCGGCGCGCTCGAACTGACACGGTCCGGGCATGGGGCCGGTTCGGCGCTCCAGGTTTCGGATTTCGCGCCGGCCTTTCTGGCGGTCGGTCTGGTCTCCGCCGCGTCCGTTTTGTTCTTCGCGCGTCTGGCGCCCGACGCCGGCGCGGAGATATCGGGACGGCGCCGATAGCGGCGTCGCCGCTCGTCCTTCGTCTTAGGTCCGCGCACTTGCCGGCCGGCCGCATTCATGGCTTGCTTCCGTCAAAGAGGGATGGCGGGGAGCGAAATGACCGAAGCAGGCGCGGAGGCCGCGGGCGGGAGCGAGCAGGCGCGCAGCGCGCCGATCGAGATCCGCGAGCTCAAGCGCGACGATCTCATCGAATGCCTCATGCAGGGCTGGCGGGACTTTGTCGCTGCGCCGCAATATGGTTTGTTCTTTGGCGGCCTCTATGCGCTCGGCGGCCTGTTCATCGTCGCCGCTTTCAGTGCGCTGCATCTGCCTTACGTGGGTTACCCCATGGCCATGGGCTTCGCGCTGATCGTTCCCTTCGTGGCGGCTGGCACCTATGAAGTCTCGCGCATGCTCGACCGCCGCGAGCCATTGAGCTGGAACGCCGTATTCGGCGCCGTTTGGGCGCGCTCCGGCAAGGATCTCGGCTGGATGGCGCTCGTGACCGTCTTCGCGCTGATCATCTGGGTCGATTTTGCGATCTTTCTGTTCTTGATGTTCTACGGCCTGCACATGCCGACGGTGCAGGAATTGTTCATCGCGGTCCTGTCGACCGGGCGAGGCGTTTTGTTTGCTATTGTCGGCAACATCGCCGGCGCGATCATCGCGACCTTCGTGTTTTCGATCACGGTCGTTTCGTTTCCGATGCTCGTCGACCGGGATGTCGATTTCGTCACCGCCATGCTGACCAGCATCCGCTGCGTTCTGAAGAATCCGGCGCAGATGATCGCCTGGGCGCTGCTCATCGCGCTGTTCCTGATTATTTCCATGCTCGCCGGTTTCGTCGGCCTGTTCGTAACGTTGCCGGTGCTCGGCCATGCGAGCTGGCGGCTCTACCGCAAGCTCGTGGTCTGAGCGTCGGCGGCTTTGACCTGGCCGCTGCGATCCTCTAATCCCGCGGGCCATGAACATTTTCGCCGATTTCCACGCCCGTGTGGCCGCCATTCTCAACGCTTTCGCGAAGGCCGGCCGCCTGCCGACGGGCCTCGACATGGCCCGTTTCGTCGTAGAGCCGCCGCGCGAATCCGCGCTTGGCGATCTGGCTGTCAATGCGGCCATGGTTTTCGCCAAAGAGGCCAAGGCGACGTTCGGCAATCCGCGCGCGCTCGCCACGGAAATCGCCTTCGCGCTCGCCGAGGATCCTGACGTCTCGCAGGCCGAGGTCGCCGGACCCGGGTTCATCAATATCCGCTTGCAGCCGCACGTCTTCGCCAGCGTGCTGCGGGCTGCATTGTCCGAAGGCGGCGATTACGGCCGCGCTCCGCAGGGCAGGGTGGGCGACGCGCAGAAGATCAACGTCGAATACGTCTCGGCCAATCCGACCGGGCCGATGCATGTCGGCCACGGACGCGGCGCGGTGTTCGGCGACGCGCTGGCGAACCTGCTGGAATTTGCAGGCCATTCGGTCACGCGCGAATATTACATCAACGACGCCGGCGCCCAGGTCGACGTGCTCGCGCGGTCCGCGCATCTGAGATATCGCGAGGCGCTCGGCGAGGCCGTCGGCGCCATTCCCGAGGGGCTCTATCCCGGCGACTACCTGATTCCGGTCGGCAAGGCGCTGGCCGCGAAGTTCGGTCCCGGTCTTGTCGGAAAGCCCGAGAGCGAGTGGCTCGAAACCGTGCGCGTCGCCGCCATCGACGCGATGATGGACATGATCCGCGCCGATCTCGCCGCGCTCAACATCACGCACGAGGTGTTCTTCTCCGAGCGCTCGCTGACCCGCGGGGAGGGTGGCGACAAGGTCGCGCAGGCCATCGATTTTCTGCGCGCCAAAGATCTCGTCTACGTCGGTCGCCTGCCGCCGCCGAAGGGCCAATTGCCCGACGATTGGGAAGATCGCGACCAGACGCTTTTTCGCTCGACGCAATTCGGCGACGACATCGACCGTCCGCTGCTCAAGTCGGATGGCGGCTATACCTATTTCGCGTCGGACATCGCCTACCACAAGGTCAAGATCGACGGCGGCTATCAGACCCTGATCGACGTCTGGGGCGCCGACCACGGCGGTTACGTCAAGCGGATGGGCGCCGCCGTCAAGGCGCTGTCCGGCGGCGCGGTGGCGCTCGACGTGAAGTTGTGCCAGCTCGTGAAGCTGATGCGCGCCGGCGAACCCGTGAAGATGTCCAAACGCGCTGGCGACTTCGTCACGCTGCGCGAGGTGGTCGACGAAGTCGGCGTCGACGCCGTGCGCTTCATGATGCTTTACCGCAAGAACGACGCGCCGCTCGAATTCGATCTGGCGAAGGTCATCGAGCAGTCCAAGGACAACGCCGTCTTCTATGTTCAGTACGCGCACGCGCGAGCGAAATCCGTCATGCGGCAGGCGCTCGCCGCCATGCCCGATCTCGACCTGTCGCCGGCCGCGCTGGCCGCGGCGGAGCTTGCGCTGCTCGACGACGAGGGCGAGATCGGCCTCGTCAAAATGCTGGCGCAATTCCCTCGCGTTATCGAGGCGTCGGCCGCCGCGCACGAGCCGCACCGCGTCGCGTTCTATCTGCATGAGCTGGCCAGCCTTCTGCACGCGCAGTGGAACAGAGGAAAAGACGCGCACGAATTACGTTTTGTTAATGAAAACAGGAGAGATTTGACCTGCGCCAGGCTCGCGTTGATCTTTTCTTTATCAACCGTTCTGGCGACGGGACTGGGGGTCCTGGGAGTGAGCGCGCCAGACGAGATGCGCTGACAGCGCGTCAGGCGCGTCGCCGCTTCGCCGGCCGCCCGGGGCTTCTCCGAAAGCGATCGCGTCGCTCGGACAGGCGTCGGATCGCCAGTGAGGTTTGAAGATGAGCGCTTTGCCAGAACGTCGCGAGCCGATCGACATCGAAGAATTCGAACGGCGTCTGCGCGCCCCTGAGCCGTCGCCGCGCGCTGACGATCCGCTCGCCGAGCTCGCCCGCCTCGTCGGCAGTCAGCAGGGGCAGGGCGGAGACCCGTTCGCCGCGCTCTTCGCCGACCCCCAAGCGCAGCGCGCGCCCGATCGGGCGCCGCCGGTTTCCGCGCCGACCAATGAGCCGCTCGATTTTCCCGACTTGCGTCCCCTGTTGCGCGGCGGCGATTTCGGTCTCGAGCCGCCAGTCCCGCTTTCGGTCGTCCCCCCGGCGGTCGAGGCCGCGGCGCCCGAGCATATCCATGCGTCGAGCGAGTACGAAAGCTGGGCCGACGCTCAGGAACTCGCCCCTGACGCGCCCGCGCCGGAGTTTCCGAAGCAACGTTCGCGGAAGCCGCTCTACATCGCCGCAGCGGTGATCGCCGCTGGCTTCGTCGGCGTCGGAGCGACCCTCGCCTGGCGCGGCGGCGCCCATCAGGCGGGCGGCGTGGCGACGATCGCCGCTTCGACCAGCCCCACGAAGATCGCCCCCAAGGAGGCCGATCGCGGAGATCAGGCGGCCAAGGATTCGACGATGCTCGACAGGGCGCCGGCCCCGGCGGTCAAGAAGGTCGTGACCCGCGAAGAGCAGCCGATGGACGTTTCCAGCGCAGCGAAGACCCCGCGCATCATTCCGCTCAGCGACGACGCCGGTCAGGGTGGATCGACGTCGACATCAGGCCCCGCAGCCGTGGCGCCACCGCCTCCGCCGCCCCTGCGCGAACCGTCTCAGGCCCGCTCGGCATTCCCGGAGCCGAAGCGCGTGAAGACCGTTTCCGTCCGCGCCGACGGTTCGATCATCGGTACACAGGAGCCGCCTGCGTCAGCAGCGCCCCCGCCGAGGCCGGTGGAACGCCCGGCCGCGCAGCCGCCGCTCAACGCCACGCCGAAAACCGCCGCGCGCGCCACCGCCACAACGCCCGCGCCCAAGCCGGTCGCAGCCAAGCCGAAGCCAGCGCCGAAGCCGCAGGTCGCCGCCGTGCAGCCGCGCGAGACGCCTCGGAATGACGAGCCGGCAGACGCCACGGACGCCGCCGAGGCGGCGCCCGAAGCGCGCTCCGCCTCCGCATCGGGCGGCTATGTCGTGCAGGTCGCGTCGGCCGGCTCCGAGGGCGAAGCTCGCCAGGCGGCGTCGCGGCTCGGCGAAAAGTTCTCCGGAGCGCTCGGCGGTCGGCGTCCCTCCGTCGTCAAGGCTTCGCCCACGCTCTATCGCGTCCGGGTCACCGGTCTGAGCAAGGAAAGCGCCACCGCCATGTGCGGCCGGGTCAAGGCCGCCGGCGGCGCCTGCTTCGTCGCCCGCTGACGGAGCGAGAATGGCGCCCCGCGCATTCATCTGCGGTTGCTCGTCCACGGTTCTGACCGCGGACGAGGAGGCCTTCATCCGCGACGCGGAGCCCTGGGGCCTCATCCTCTTCAAGCGCAACGTCCTCGACCGCGACCAGATGCGCGCGCTGACAGACCGCTTCCGCGAGATCGCGGGGCGAGCCGACGCGGCGGTGCTGATCGACCAGGAGGGCGGGCGCGTCCAGCGCATGGCCGCAAATCATTGGCGGGCCTATCCGTCCGCGGCGAGACTCGCGGCGGTTTCGGCCGATCCGGTCGAGCAGATCAAGGTGGTTCGGCTGGCGACCCGCCTGATTGCGCACGATCTCGCCGAGGTCGGCGTCAACGTCGATTGCCTGCCCGTGCTCGATCTGCCAGTTGCGGGAAGCCACGCCATCATCGGCGACCGCGCCTATGGCGAAGACCCCGAGACGGTCGCCCGCCTCGGCCGCGCTGCCGCGGAGGGCCTGATGTCGGGCGGCGTCCTGCCGGTGTTCAAGCACGTGCCCGGCCACGGCCGCGCGCGCTCGGACAGCCACCTCGAATTGCCGACGGTCGAATCGTCCCGCGAAGAGCTGGAGCGCACCGATTTCGCGCCGTTCAAGGCCAACGCCGACCTGCCGATCGCCATGACCGCCCATGTGGTCTTCAAGGCGATCGACCCCGAGCGGCCAGCGACCCTTTCGCCAGTGGTCATTGAAGAGATTGTCCGTGGCCACATAGGCTTCGACGGTCTGCTGATGAGCGACGATCTGTCGATGAAGGCCCTCTCCGGCTCGTTCCGCGACCGGGCCCGCGCGTTGTTCGCGGCCGGGGTCGACCTGGCCCTCCATTGCAACGGCGACCTGTCGGAGGCCGGCGAGGTCGCAGCCGAAACGCCGGTCCTGGCGGGTCGGAGCCTCGAGCGGGCCGAAAAGGCGCTCGCGCGCATCGCCGGCGATCGCCTGGCGTTCGATCCTGTGGAAGCCGGCGCTAAACTCGCCGAAGCGCTTGCGAGCGTCGCATAGAGGGGCCACATTCCGCGCCCAATAGTCCAAGTATCGGACGCGGTGAGTGATTCGCATGGCGGCGAGCCTGCCTTTCGAAATTGAGTCCCTGGACAAGGGGGAGACCGAGGAGGCCTTTCTCGTCGATGTCGACGGGTTCGAAGGGCCGCTCGATCTCCTTCTTGAACTCGCGCGCCGTCAGAAGGTCGACCTCGCCAAGATTTCGGTGCTGGCTCTGGCGGAGCAATATCTGGCCTTCATCGAGGAGGCGCGTCGCGTCCGGCTGGAGCTGGCCGCCGACTATCTCGTGATGGCCGCGTGGCTCGCCTATCTGAAATCGCGGCTTCTGCTGCCGACGCCGCCGAAGGCGGACGAACCCGCCGCCGCCGACCTCGCCGCGGCGCTGGCCGAGCGGCTGAGGCGGCTCGAAGCCATCCGCACTGCAGCCGAGCAGCTCGTCAATCGCGCCCGCATCGGTCGCGACATGGCGCTGCGGGGCGGCGGCGAGGGCATAGAGACCGTCGCCACGCCGCAATGGCAGGCTTCGATCTACGACCTGCTGTCGGCCTACGCCCGCCAGCGCCAGAAGCAGGCGTTGTCGAAGGTCACGCTCAAACAGAGGCTCGTCTGGTCGCTGGCCGAGGCGCGCGAGGCCCTGGAGCGCCTGTCGGGTCTGGCGCAGGAGTGGACGGTCATGGATGACTATCTGCTGCAATATTGCGTGTCGCCGGAAGTGGCCCGCACCGTGCGCGCCTCTTCTTTTTCGGCGTCGCTGGAGCTGGTGCGCGAAGGCCGGCTCGACATCAGGCAGGACAGGGCTTTCGCGCCGATCTGGCTGCGGCGTAAGCCGCCGACCCTGGCGGCGGCGGAGTAGGGGCGTCGTCCCCGTGAACATGAGTGAGGCGAGGTAGACAATGGCCGATGCGGCTCGCGCTTTCCCGTTCGTTGAGGAAGAGGACGCCGCGCGCGAAGAGGCGCGCGTCGCGCTGCTCGCCGAATCCAAGCGGATCGTCGAGGCGATGCTGTTCGCCTCGCAGGAGCCGATGGACGAGAGCGCGCTCGCCGAGCGCCTGCCGGACGGCGCCGACCTTCGGGCGACGCTGGCGGCGCTGCGCGACGATTATGCGACCCGTGGCGTCAATCTCGCGCGCGCCGGTTCGAAATGGTATTTCCGCACCGCCGACGATCTCGGCTGGCTGCTGCGGCGCGAGGAGACGCCGCAGAAGAAGCTGACCCGCGCCGCGATCGAGACGCTCGCCATCGTCGCCTATCATCAGCCGGTGACCCGCGCGGAAATCGAGGACATTCGCGGCGTCGCCATTTCCAAGGGCACGCTCGACGTGCTGCTCGAGACCGGCTGGGTGCGCCTGCGCGGACGGCGCAAGGCGCCAGGCCGTCCGATCACCTACGGCACGACCGACAAGTTTCTCGTGCATTTCGGCCTCGAACAGATTTCCGACCTGCCGGGCCTGGAAGAGCTGAAGGGCGCCGGCCTGTTCGACGGACGGCTGCCGCCGGGCTTCGGCGTCCCGAAGCCGAACGACGACGAAGCCCTGACCGCGGACGAAGACCCCTTGGATCAGGCGGACGCAGGCGAGGATTTTCCGCTCCTCGCGCAGGTCGACGACGCCGAAGAGGCCGCCGCGTCGGACGAGCAGGATTATCCGCCGCCCGGCGTTCAGGCCGCCGAGTGAGAGCGCGGGGCGCCTGATCCATGCGCGATCCGGCCGTCGTCGAGGCGCTGTGGAGGATCACGGAGTTCGGCGACGCGGCTTTCGTGATTCCGCCCGTCTGCGGCGCGATCGTTGCGCTCTGGATCGCTGGCCAGCGGCAGAATGCGCGCGCGCTGGCGCTGGCCTTCGCGCTGTGCCTCGGGGGCACGGTGGTCGCGAAAATTCTGCTGATGGTCCTCTATCGCGGCGGCCCGTTGCGCAGTCCGAGCGGACATACCGCCATTTCGGCGTTCGTCTACGGGGCGGTCGCGCTGCTCGTCTGGAAATGGCGGCCCGCCGGCGCATTGCGGTACGCCTTCGCCGCCGCTTGCGCCGCGCTGGTCGTCGCGATCGCCGTCAGCCGCTTCGAGATCGGCGGCCATAGCCGGACCGAGACAGCCTTCGGCCTCGCGTTCGGGGCGGCCGCCCTCGCGTTTCTCGAACAACGGTTCGACTGGAGCAATCGCGCGCGAACTCGTCCGGCCCTGGCTCTGGCTGCAGGCAGCGCTGTGGTGCTCGCCGCTTACTTCGTTCTTGCGCCGGGATACTTCGACGAGGAATTGATTGCGGCGTTTGCGCATTGGCTGCGCGGGTTCGCTGCAAGAGCCTGACTGTCTTCTTCTGTACGAGGAAGAGGCGGCGAACCGAAGGTCGCCGCCCCGATTTCAATGCCGGTTCGAGACGCCAAGCCTTTACTTCTTGCTGGCGTCGAAGATTTCGCCGAACAGCACCCAGCGGTCGCCTTCGAACTTCTGCAACTGCTCCTGCTGGATCGGCGCGAAGTCGTCGGGACCGGTCGTGACGGCGATGCCGGGCAGCAGCATCTCGAAGCTGACTTTCTTGAAGTTGGCCGCCTGCTTCATCACGTTTTCGCGCGTCAGATTGTCGCCGCACATCTTCAGGAGATGCACGAGGCCCTGCGCCACGTTGTAGCCGTAGACGATGTTGACGTTCGCCTTGTCGGCGCCCGGCATGTACTTGTCGACGAAGGCGGACCAGTTCTTGAAGCCCGCGTCGTTCTTCCACTGCGGGTCGGTGGGATCCTTCAAATAGCCGGTCGAGATGATCCCCTGCGCATTGTCGAAGCCGGCCGGCTTCAACACGGCGCCGACCGAGGCCGACACGTTGTTGAGGAAGTGCATCGGCTTCCACTTGAGTTCCGCGGCCTTCTTGATCGCCATCGCCGCGAATTTCGGCGTGGTGATATTGAAGAACGTGTCCGCGCCGGAAGCCTGGAGGCGCGACATCTGCGAGTCGATGGTCGGATCGGAAACTTCGTAGGTGAGTGTGACGACGGGTTTGATCTTGTCGCCGAGCCCATCCATGAAGCCCTTGAGGTAATCTTTGCCGTAGTCGTCGTTCTGGTAGAGGATCGCGATCTTCGCGCCGGGCTTGTTCTTCAGGATGTAGTGCGCGTAGATCGTGCCCTCGGCCTGGTAGCTCGGTTGCCAGCCCATGGTCCATGGAAAGTTCTTCGGATCGTTCCACTTGGTGGCGCCGGTCGCGACGAAAAGCTGCGGGACTTTCTGCGCGTTCATGTATTTCTGGATCGCCGTATTGGGCGGCGTGCCGAGCGGGTTGAAGATCATCAGCACGTTGTCGCTCTCGACGAGCTTGCGCGCCTGCTCGACGGTTTTCGGCGGGCTGTAGCCGTCGTCATAGCTGATGAAATTGATCTTGCGGCCGTTGATGCCGCCTTGCTCGTTGATCATCTTGAAGTAGGCCTGCTCGGTCTGTCCGATCACGCCGTAGGCCGACGCAGGGCCGCTGTAGGGCATGATGTTGCCGATTTTGATTTCGGCGTCCGACACGCCCGGACCGTACTTCTTCTCCGCTTGCGCGGCGCTCGCCATGCCGACGGCCAAAGTCGCCGTCAGCAGGAACTTGGCGTTCCATCTCATGTGTTTCCTCCCTCTTCGTTCGGCGTCCTTTTCGCCGACGATCTGTCAAGTCGCCTGTCGTTTCCCGTCCGCGGCCGGGCGTCTTCGCGCGCCTCTCGCCGGTCTTTCCCTACAAGAAGAACGGGGCGACGAAACGCCGCCCCGCTCGATCGCTCACTTCTTCGCGGCGCTGTAGATTTCGCCGAACAGTTCCCAGCGGTCTCCCTTGAAGACTTCGAGCTGCTCCTGCTGGATCGGCGCGAAATCGTCGGCGCTGGTGTTGATCTTGATGCCGGGCAGCAGCATCTCCTGCTCGACGTTCTTGAGAGAGGCGGCCTGCTTCATCACGTTCTCGCGCGTGAGATTGTCGCCGCACTGTTTCAGCACCTGGACCATCGTCTGGGCGTCGTTGTAGCCGGTGACGATGCCGCCGTCGGCCTTGTTGGCGCCGGGCATATACTTGTCGACGAAGGCGTTCCATTTCTTGACGCCCGCGTCGTCCTTCCACTGCGGATCCATGGGATCCTTCATGTAGGCCGTCGAGATGATGCCCTGCGAGTTCTCGAAGCCCGCGGGTTTCAGAACCGTGCCGATCGAGGCGGACACGTTGTTGAGGAAGTGCATCGGCTTCCACTTCAGTTCCGCGGCCTTCTTGATCGCCATGGCCGCGAACTTCGGCGTCGTGATGTTCATGAACGCGTCGGCGCCGGACGCCTGCAGGCGGGTCATCTGCGAGTCGATCGTCGGGTCGGTCACCTCGTAGGTCAGCGTCATGACCGGCTTGATCTTGTCGCCGAGCCCATCCATGAAGCCCTTGAGGTAGTCTTTGCCGTAATCGTCGTTCTGATAGAGGATGGCGATCTTCGCGTCAGGCTTGTTCTTCAGGATGTACTTCGCGTAGATCTGACCTTCGGCCTGATAGTTCGGCTGCCAGCCCATTGTCCACGGGAAGTTCTTCGGGTCGTTCCACTTGGTGGCGCCCGTCGCCAGGAACAGGTGCGGCACTTTCTTCTGGTTCATGTACTTGTGGATCGCCGAGTTCGGCGGGGTGCCGAGCGGGGAAAAGATCAGAAGCACATTGTCGCTCTCGACGAGCTTGCGCGCCTGTTCGACGGTCTTCGGCGGGCTGTAGGCGTCGTCATAGGTGACGAAGTTGATCTTGCGGCCGTTGATGCCGCCCTGATCGTTGATCATCTGAAAGTAGGCGGCCTGAGTCTTGCCGATGACGCCGTACGCGGACGCTGGTCCGCTGTAAGGCATGATGTTGCCGATCTTGATCTCGGTGTCCGTCACGCCCGGCCCGTAGGCCTTCTCGGCCTGCGCGGCCGTCGCGAACCCCGCGCCCGCGACGAGTGTTGCGAGCGCCAACTTGCGAAACTGCATCCAATCCTCCCTCAATCCAACCGCAATGCGAAATTTCCATTTTGCGGCAAGGTTCGTACACGTGCCGAACCGCTGGAAATGCTAGCGATTTATCGCTTCGTGTCACGTTGCGGTGCGAAAGACCGAGAGCGCGGCCATGCCGCTGACGCATGGTTCGCGCGGCCATGCGTAGAAGTCGGCCTGCCCGGCGACGGCGCGTTCCAGCATGGCGCGGTAGGCCGTCCGCGGCACCGCGAGCGCGCCGAGCGAGGCGAGGTGCGGCGTCACGAATTGCGTATCGAGCAAGTCATATCCGCCGACGCGCAACCGCGCGCCGAGATGCACCAGCGCGACTTTCGAGGCGTCGCGTTCGCGATGGAACATGCTTTCGCCGAAGAACGCGGCGCCAAGAGACACGCCATAGAGCCCGCCGACCAATTGTCCGTCGCGGCGGCACTCGACGGTATGGACAAATCCGAGATCGAAGAGTTCGCGATAGAGGCGGCGGATCGGCGCATTGATCCACGTGCGGTCCCGGTCCGGCCCGCCATGCGCGCATCCCTCGATGACCGCGTCGAAGTCGCGATCGACCGAAACCTCGAAGCGGTCCGAGCGCACAGTCTTGGCGAGGCTGTGGGAAATCTTGAGGCGATCCAGCGGAAACACGCCGCGCTCCTCGGGGTCGACCCAGAAGAGACGTTCGTCATCCTCGTGTTCGGCCATCGGAAACAGTCCGACCGAATAGGCCCGCAACACGATGTCCGGCGTGATCTGGGGGCGCTTCGAGACGCGCGTCATGAACATACAAGTTGGGCGCCGCCGGTCGTCCGGTCAAGGCCGGCGCTGCTGCGCGGTCGTCACTTGTGAAAGGTCTTCCAGAACACGATCGCCGTGATCGTCGCGTTCAGGATGGATATGAAGACGCGCGCCCTGGCCGGATCGAGCCTGCGAGCGTAATGCGCGGCGAGATAGCCGCCAACGATCGCGCCGACCAGCATCGTCAGCGCATGCTTCCAGTAGATCAATCCGCCGGCGATGAAGAGCGCGGAGGCCGTCGTGTTCATTGCGGCGTTGAGCAGATTGCGCGACGCCTGCATCGACGCGACGCTCGCGCTTGTCATCAGGCTCCACGCGGCGAGCATCATGATGCCGACAGCGCCGCCGAAATAGCCGCCGTAGACGCCCAGAGCGAATTGCATGACGAGGAGAACAAGGGGCCCGATGTGCACGCGCTCGCGCAACCACTCGCCCGCCTTGCGGCCGAAGGCGAAGGCCACGGTGCCGAACAACAGCAGAAACGGCACGAGCGCGTCGAACACCTGCTGCGGGGTGAACATCAGCAGAAGCGCGCCGCACACGCCGCCCGCGACGCTGACCACGGCCATCTTCCAGAACGCGACGCCCTCGAAGCCGGAGAAGTCCTTGCGGTAGGCGTAGGCGCTCGCCAGTGCGCTCGGCACCAGCGCGACGGTGCTCGTCGCATTCGCGTTGACCGACGGAACCCCCGCCGCGATCAGCGAGGGCAGGGTAACGAACGAGCCCCCGCCGGCGACAGCGTTCATCGCGCCGGCGAGCAAGCCCGCGCCGGCGACGAGGAACAGATTGTCAGCCATTCACGTCCATCCCGCCGGTGGCGAGGAAGTGTTCGAGCCAGTGGATGTCGTACAGGCCGTTCTGGATGTCGGGATTGCGCACCAGCGTCCGGAACAGCGGCAGCGTCGTCTCGACCCCGTCCACGATGAATTCGTCGAGCGCGCGACGCAGGCGCATTAGCGCTTCGTTGCGCGTGCGCCCATGCACGATCAGCTTGCCGATCAGCGAGTCGTAGTTCGGCGGAATCGAATAGCCCTGGTAGGCGGCGCTGTCGACGCGCACGCCGACGCCGCCCGGCGGGTGGTATTGCTTGATCGTGCCGGGCGAAGGCCGGAATGTGGCGGCGTGCTCCGCGTTGACGCGGCACTCGATCGCGTGGCCGAAAAAGCGCACCTCGTCCTGGATCATCGACACCGGCGCGCCGGCGGCGATGCGGATCTGCGCGGACACGAGGTCGAGGCCGGTGATCATTTCGGTGACCGGATGCTCGACCTGGATGCGCGTGTTCATCTCGATGAAATAGAAGCGCCCGTCCTCGTAGAGGAATTCGATCGTGCCAGCGCCTGAATATTTCAGCTCGCGCATCGCGTGCGCGCAGATTTCGCCGATTTCGGCGCGCTGCTCGGCGTTGAGCGCCGCCGAGGGGCTTTCTTCGAGCACCTTCTGATGCCGGCGCTGCAACGAGCAGTCGCGTTCGCCGAGATGGATCGCGCCGCCGTGGCCGTCGCCGAGAATCTGAACCTCGATATGACGCGGCTTCTCGAGATATTTCTCCAGATAGACCGCGTCGTCGCCGAAGGCCGCCTTGGCTTCGGTCTTGGCGGTCGCGACCGCGTGCGCGAGGTCCGCCTCGGTCCGCGCGACCTTCATGCCGCGTCCGCCGCCGCCGGCGGCCGCCTTGACCAGCACGGGATAGCCGATGTCGCGCGCAATGCGCAGCGCCTCGTCGGCGTCCGTCACGCCGCCTTCCGAGCCGGGCACGCAGGGAATGCCGAGCCGCCGCGCCGTGCGCTTGGCCTCGATCTTGTCGCCCATGATGCGGATGTGCTCGGCTTTGGGGCCGATAAACGCGATATTGTGGTCCGCCAGAATTTCGGCGAAGCGCGCGTTCTCGGACAGGAAGCCATAGCCGGGATGGATGGCGTCAGCACCCGTAATCTCGCACGCCGCCAGCAGGGCCGGGATGTTCAGATAGGAATCGCGCGCCGGCGGCGGCCCGATGCACACGGATTCGTCGGCCAGACGCACATGCATCGCATTGGCGTCGGCCGTCGAATAGACCGCGACCGTGGAAATGCCGAGCTCTTTGGCCGCCCGCAGGATTCGCAGGGCGATCTCGCCGCGGTTGGCGATCAGGATTTTGTCGAACATCGCGCCTACTCGATGATGACCAGCGGCTGGTCGTATTCGACCGGCTGACCGTCCTCGACGAGAATGGCTGTCACAGCGCCGCCCTTGTGCGACACGATCTCGTTGAAGGTCTTCATCGCTTCCACGAGCAGCAGCTTGTCGCCGGGCCGCACGACGGAGCCGATTTCGATGAACGGCTTGGCGTCGGGGCTCGGGCGAAGATAGGCCGTGCCGACCATCGGCGATTTCACCGCGCCGGGATGGGCGGTCGGCGGCGCCGCTTCCGCGGGCGCAGCGAGCGGCGCGGCCGCCGCGGGGGCGGCGACCGGAGCTGCGACTGCGACCGGCGTGACGACGGGCGCAGCGGCGTAGCGCGTTTCGCGCGCCACGCGAATGCGAAGGTCGCCCTTTTCGACTTCGATTTCCGTCAGGTCGGTTTCGGACAGCAGTCCGGCGAGTTCGCGAACGAGACCGGCGTCGACGCCAGACCTGGTTTGCGCGGGCTTGGTTTGCCCGGACTTGGACTGCGCGGATTTGGCGGCGGGGCGGGCGGCGGGTTTTCGGGTCATGTCTCAGGCTCGTTCGATCGGAAATAGAGCGTCAAGCGCCAGTTCATAGGAACGGGCGCCGAAACCCAGAATGACGCCCTTCGCCACCGCCGAAATGTAGGAGTGGTGGCGAAACGATTCGCGGGCGTGCGTGTTCGAAAGGTGGACTTCCACGACCGTCGCTTTCGCGCCGCGGATCGCGTCGTGGATCGCCACCGACGTGTGCGTGTAGGCGCCGGCGTTCAAAATGACCGGAGCGCCGGCCGCGCCCGCCTCCTGAATCCAGGTGACGAGGTCGCCCTCCGCATTGGATTGCCGGAACACCAGTTCGACGCCGCGGCTGGCGCACAGGTGCCGGAGGCCAGCCTCGATGTCGGCGAGCGTCGTCGACCCGTAGGTGTCGGGCTCGCGTGCGCCGAGCAGATTCAAGTTCGGTCCGTTCAGGACGTGAACTGCTTTCATGCGGGGTGTTCCTGAGGCCGTTCGGGCCAGGGGCCACGTTCTAACTGGCTTGGCCGGGCAGGGGAAGGGCCTGGCGGACTGCGCGCGCGTGTCCGAATTGAACCGATACCAAAGGCGAACGCGTCGAATTGTTCGAATTGCGCTTGCATGAAAGCAAGGGGCGCCGGCTACTTCTCGGCTAATTTCTTGCCAAAGGCATTGATTCGTGACGCAACCGGCCAAGACGATTACGACCTCCGAACTGGTGCGGGCGATGGATCGCCGGGAGCTCGCCGTCGTCTATCAGCCGCAAATGAACGCCGACGGCCGCACCATGGCGTCGGTCGAGGCGCTGGTTCGCTGGGACCATCCGCAGCGCGGCCGCGTGTCGCCCGGCGAATTCGTCGCGCTGGCGGAGCGGTCCGGCCTGATCGACCGGCTCGGGCTTTATGTGCTCGAAGAGGCCTGCAAGGACGCGCGCGACTGGCCGCAGATTTCCGTCGCAGTCAATATTTCACCGACGCATTTCGCAAAGGACAATTTCGTCGACGACCTCGCCAAGGTGCTCGACGCCACCTGGTATCCGGCCAACCGCCTCGAGATCGAAATCGTCGAAAGCGCGGCCTTCGACAATCCCGCGCTCGCCCGCGCGCAGATCGACAAGCTGCATGCGCTCGGCGCAAGAGTGTCGATGGACGACTTCGGCACGGGCTATTCCAGTCTTTCGTTGCTGCAAAGCCTGCCGTTCGACAAGGTGAAGATCGACAAGAGCTTTGTCGAAGGCATCCCCGCCACGCGCTCTGTCGCCATTCTCCATGCGATGATCGCGCTCGTGCGCGCGCTCGGCATGAAGGTGACCGCCGAAGGCGTGGAGACGGCCGAGCAGCAGCGCTTCCTCAAGGCCGCGGGCTGCCACTACCTGCAGGGGTTTCTGTTCGCGCGGCCGCTGGAGGCGCCTCAGGTCGCCGAGATGATCGCGCAGACCACGCCGAAGCTGCCGCAGGCGTAGGCGTAGGCCGTTCTACTGCGCCAGCGTGATCGTGGCGTTCTTCGGCCCGACGCCCGAGGGCACGGGGACAGGCGTCGCGGTGTAATTGGTGTTCAGCACCAGCTCCGGGCCGCCGTACAGCAACAGAGCGTTGGCGACGATGATCGTATAGGCCGACTGGTCAGCGATCGGCGCGTTTGCCGCGACCCCGAGAAATCCGCGCGACAGATAGATCGTGCCGAGCAGATTTCGGGCGTCGTTGGAGAGAAAGGCATGAAGCCCGCCCTGCGGCAGGTTGCGGTCTTCGAAGAACAGCATGCCCGCCATCGCCCCGGCGACCGGCGCAATCAGCGAGATATGCGTATCGGAGCCGAGATACACGTTCGGGAAAGCTGACCACGACGGCGTTCCCGTCGCCGTCAGGAAAAAGCCGACGCCGTTGCCGTTCACCGTCGACCCGGAATCCACGATGAAGGATCCGTCCTTGATGACGTAGATTCCCGGCAGGAGATTGACCACCGCGCCGCCGGTGATGTGCAGCCCGCCGCAATAGACGCCGGGGCTCAGAGCCGGCGCGCCGCCGCTCACTGTCATGCTCGTGAATGTGCAGCCCGCCGAGACCGCTGGCGCCGGCACGCCGGCGAGGGGGTCCGCCGCCGCCGGATTGTCGGTGGACGGCGTGGTCGAATAATTGGCCCCCACCGTTCCCGAATAGCCGCCGCCGGACTGGATGCTGCGCGCGGTCAGCATCGCCGTGTCGCGAACGGTGAAGCTGTACGTCTTCGGCAGGTTGGTGCTGACGATGCATCCCGGCGCGGTCAGTTTCGCGCCCTTGAGCATGAGCATGCCGGGATTGGGCAGCAACGCAATGTCGATTGCGAGCGCAGCAAGCGTCAGCGAGCCCTTGGCGTCGTTCGACGGCTTGGGAATGGAGGCGAGTTTCGGATCGGTCGTCGCCAGCGAGGCCACGCACAGCGGCGCGCCGCCGGAGACCTTCGCCGTCGCGGTGGCCTGAAGGCGCATGCTCGGGATGCCGACGATGCCGCCGAATTTCGTGGGCAGGTCCTGCGTCAGCGTCACGGTGACGCTGCTCATGCCGGTGGCGATCGTGGTCGTCGACGCGATATTCGCGCCGCGCGAGTTGGCCGCGACGATATTGGCGACGGTTTGCGAAACGCTGGATTGGGTGGCGTTGCCGAGGCGCGTGGCCTGCGCGCCCGAAAGCGCCGCATTGTCCGCTATGACCTGCAGGTTGCGGCGGCCGCTGATCGAATTGCCGTAGTCGAGCGTCGCGCCCATGGCCATCACGATGACAGGCGCGACGAGGGAAAAGACGATGGCGACGTTTCCGCCGCGCGCGCGGAAGAAGCGGTTCCACGCGTCGCGTTTGAGACTGTCGCGCAACGAAGGCTGGCTCATGCTGCGATCGCAACCCTTTGCGCGCGCAAGACGTACCGGAGCTGGTAACTCAGCAGGCGCCAGTTGACTGGCTTGGTGACGAACGACGTCGCGCCTTCGTCGTAGGCGCGATCGATGGATTCCATGTCTTCGCGCCCGGTGACGATGACCACCGGCAGATTGCGCAGGGCGGGGTCGGAGCGGATCGCGCGGATGACCTGGAAGCCGTTCAGGACGGGCATGTCGAGATCGACGACGGCGAGATCGAATTTCTGCTCGCGCAGTTTGCGCAGCCCTTCCTCGCCGTTCTCGGCGGTCTCGACGGTCGCGGTCGGCGTCGAAAGGTAGACGCGCGCGAATTCGCACTGGATCGGATCGTCGTCCATCACGAGAATTCGCACGTTCTCGACGAGGACGTAGGTGAAATCGCGATTGGAGTTTTGATCGATCACGGCCGGATACCTCCGCGATCAATCTATCGTTCAAAGACGAACCAATGTTTAAGCTGGGCGCCGTTGCGGAAGGGCGCGCATACGCCCGTCGCTAACCAACGCGTTTCGCGCCGGAGAGCTTCTGGAGGCGGTTAAGCATCCGTTACTGGATCAACTGGCTCGTCGGCACGTTCGGGCCAAGCCCTGCAGGAGGCTGGACGGGCGTCGCAGAGTAATTGGTGTTGAGCTGGAGCGTCTGGTTGTCCGTGATCGAGATCGTGCGCGCCAGCACGATAGTCCAGGCCGACGTGGCGCCGACCGCGACGCCGCCGGAGCCGCCGCCGCCCTTGATTCCGATCTCGAGGTCGCCGTTCGGCAGGTAGATGGTTCCCAGCATGTTCGGTGCGTTGCGGCTCGAAAATTCATGGGTCTGATGCAGCGGCGCGGTCCGGTCCTCGAAGATGAGCACGCCGGCCAAGGCGCCGGTCGCCGGCGCGGACAGGCTGATGTTGGCCGTATTGTCGACCTTGAGCGTCGCGCCGCCGGTGAGGAAGATGCTCACGTCGGAGCCCGATATGCCGGCGCCCGATTTGATCGAGAGCTGCCCTGACTTGATGATGTAGGTCCCTGCAAGGAGCGACACGTTCGCGCTGCCGGATACAGACAGTCCGCCGCAATACACGCCTGGGGACAGGCTCTGCGAGCCCGATGTGATCTTGAGATTGTTGTACGTGCATCCTCCGACCGCGGGCGCCGGGAGGTTGGCCAACGGGTCGGCCGCGACCGGACAATCGATCTGGGCCGCCGGCGAATAGCTGGAGGTCGTATCCGTCTTGGCGCCGCCGCTCGAGCAGACCAGCGCGGTCTGGAGCTGCGCGCCGTTGGAAATCGACATGCCGTCGGAGGCTGTCGAGTTTGAAATGACCTGGCAGCCTGTCGCCACGACCTTGGCGACATCGACCGCCAACGCCTGGCTTTGCGACGGGTCGAGGCTGACCATGCAGACGGGGGCCATGCCGCCGACGATGCGCGCTTGCGCGCTCGCGGCGATGTGCATGTTCAGGAACCCGGTGAGGTTGGCGACCACGCCCGGGACGGTCTGGGACAGCTTGACCGATACGATCGTATTGCCGCCGGCGAGGTTCGTCGTCGCCGTGATCGGCGCCATATGCGAACTCGCTTGCGCCGCGATGAAATTCGAAACGGTTTGCTGGACAGACGCCTGCGTGGAGCTGGCCAGTCGCAGCGTCCGCGCACCGGCGAGAGCGGCGCTGTCGGCGAGCGTCTGCAGGGAAGAGCGGGCGCCGACCATACGCGAGTAATCGATGGCGGCGCCGATCGAAAGCATCAGAACGGGCGCGCTGAGGCTGAAGAAGATCGCCACATTGCCGCCGGACGCGCGGAAAAAACGCCGCGCCCGACCGCGCAGATCGCCCCTGCGAGAACGCCAAATTTCGCAAGCGCGTCGGGCGGCTTGCGCGGTAGCTCCGAACAGGTCGGCCATGCCAATCGAAATTCCTACGTTCGATCATTGTACTAGCTGATCGCAAACCGTTCCTTAACGGGAGCGATTAATTCCCTGCTCAGGATTTTGCGGTCTACTGCGCCAGATGGGCGTCTTCCGCGCCCGCGAGGCTCGTCGTCTTGTTCCGCAAAGCGATCTCGATCCGGACCAAATTCATTCTGGCGGTGTGCGTGGCGATCGTCGTCGCGCAGATCGTCGTCGCCTGCGTCTCGATCTGGCAGGATACGAGCCTCTACGCCCGCTCCAAGCAGGAGACGATGCTGTCGACCGCGCAGGCGATAGCAGCCGCCGTCGCTGGGCCGGCGAGCCGCGGCGACGCCAACGGCGCCTTCCGCGCCTTGCGCGCGATCGGGAACATTCAGAGCGCCGTCTACGTGCGCGTCGAGGACAAATACGGCCGCACGCTTGCGGAATCCGGGCAGGCCGAACAGCTCGAAAGCGATGTGATCGAGACCGAGCGCGGCAAGGAGATCGACCGGCTCAAACTGATCGGATCGCGGACGCTCGAAGTCGCCGTGCCGGTGATCGAGGCAGGCGACAAGGTCGGCCGCCTCGTGCTGATCGGCGATATTTCGGATCTGCCGGAGCGCGTGCTCGGCGCGCTGTCGCTGACCGCGTGGGGCGCGCTCGGCGCGATGTGTCTGGCGGTGATCATCGCCATGCGGACGCTCAGGCGCATGACCCAGCCGCTGACAGATTTGGCCGCCGCCATGACCAAGGTCGGCGCGTCGCACGATTATTCCGTCACGATGCGTTCCGACCGCCGCGACGAAATCGGCGTTCTGGTGCGCGGCTTCGACACCATGATCGGCGAAATTCGACAGAGGAACGCCGAGCTCGCCCGGCACAGCGAATTGCTGGAGCAGGAGGTCGCCGACCGCACCGCCGACTATCGCCGCGCCATGGAAATGGCGGAGCAGGCGAACCGCTCGAAGAGCGATTTTCTGGCGACCATGAGCCACGAGATCCGCACGCCGATGAATGGCGTGCTGGTGATGGCGGAACTGCTGGCCGCCTCCGATCTGCCGCCGCGCGCACGCAAGAACGCCGACGTCATCGTGCGTTCGGGGCAGACGCTGCTCGCCATCATCAACGACATTCTCGATTTCTCGAAAATCGAGGCCGGCAAGCTCGAAGTCGAGACCCTGGCCGTCGATCCCGTCGAGTCGATCGAGGACGTGCTGCGCCTGTTCGGCGACCGTGCGCAATCGAAAGGGCTCGACCTCGCCGATGTCGTGCGCGTTTCGCGCGGCGTCAAGATCGACGCGGACCCTGTGCGTCTCAATCAGGTGCTCTCCAATCTCGTCAACAACGCGCTCAAGTTCACCGAGCGCGGCGGCGTCACGGTGGAGATCGATGCCGATCCGGAAGACGCCGCGCGCGTGCGTTTCTCCGTTGTCGACACGGGCATCGGCATTCCCGAGAATAAGCTCGACGGCATTTTCGGCGCGTTCACGCAGGCCGACCAGTCGACGACGCGCAAGTTCGGCGGCACCGGCCTCGGACTGGCGATCGCGCGTCGTCTCGTCGCCGCCATGGGCGGCGAATTGCGCGTCTCCAGCGCGGCCGGCAAGGGCGCGACCTTCTACTTCAGTCTGCCGCTCGCGTCCGGCTCCGCATCGGCTGGCGCGCCGCGGCTCGCGTCGCCCGAGCGCGCCGTCCTCTGCCTCGACGGCGCCGGCACGCGCGCGCATCTGGCGCACGCGCTCGAAACGGCCGGATTTCAGGTCGATGTCTGCGGGCCCGGCGAGATCATCGACGTCGCGCGCGATGCGCGTCTCGTGTTCATCGACGTCGACGATCTGCCGTTGCGCAACCGTCTGGCCGTCGGCTCGTCCGGCGCCGTCGTCGCGGTTGCGGGATTGGGCGAAGCGCCGGAGCGGCCGATCGCAGATGGTCGCGTCGAGCGCATCGTCCAGCGCCCGCTCTCCAAGAGCGATACGGATGCGATCGTCGATGCGATCGTCGAGGGGCGTTCGGTCGCTGTCGCGCACACGGCCGCGCCGCGCGCCGAGTTGCCGCATTTCCCCAACGCGCGCATTCTCGTCGTCGACGACGGCGCGGTGAATCGCGAAGTCGCCGCCGAAGCGCTCAAGCGCCTCGGCGTCGCGGCCGATCTCGCCGTCGACGGCAAGCAGGCGGTCGCTTTCGTGGAGCAGGGCGCCTACGATCTCGTGCTCATGGACGGCAGCATGCCGGTCATGGACGGCTACGAGGCGACCCGCGCGATCCGCGCGCGCGAGCAGGAGACGGGCAGGGCGCCGATCAAGGTCGTCGCATTGACCGCCCATGTCATCGGGGCCGGCGCCAACGCCTGGCGCGAGGCCGGCATGGACGGCGTGCTGCACAAGCCCTTCACGCTCGCGGCTATGGCTCATTGCCTGGCCGAGCATCTCTCGCCCGAAGCAGCCGGCGAGATTCGCGCGCAGCCCGCCCAGCCGGACGCGCCCAAGGAACAGTCGTCGGGCGTGGACGCCGGCGTGATTGAAGGCTTGCGCGAGATGAGCGGCGGCGACAATGCAGCCGTGGCGCGGATCGTCGCGCTCTATTGCGCGCACGCGCCGCAATCCTTGAAGTCGATCGACGCCGCTTTCGCCGCGCGCGACCGCGAGGCGCTTGCGACCGCGGCCCATGCCTTGAAGTCGATGAGCGCCAACATCGGCGCCGTCGCGGTCGCGGCGGCCGCGCAGGCTGTCGAGCGCGCATGCCGCCTCGAATTGCGGTTGCCGGAAGCGGGCGCGGTCGAAAAGATTGCGCCGCTGGTGGAGGCCGCTTGCGTCGAGGTCAAGCGGCTGGCCGACGACGGCGCGGATGCGGCGCGGCGGAGCGCCTGAAAAAGCCGGTCGGCGGCCTCAGCCGCAGGCCGTCTTCCCGCACTTCTTGAAATTGGCGATCTTGCCGGCGAGCTCGGAATAACCGACCGCCCCGACCACCACTTCCTTGCCGACGACCCACGATGGCGTTCCGGTCAACGCCAGCTTGTCGGCGATGTGCATCACTTCCTCGATGCCGGCGCGGATCTCGGGGCTCTTCATGTCCTTGTCGAGCTGGCTCATGTCGACGCCTGAATCGCGCGCGACCGCAAGCGCCTGCTCCTTGCCGACATGGCTGCGGGAGCCGAGCAACTTCTGGTGGAACGCGAGAAACTTGTCGCCCTGCAACTGCTTGCCGACCGCCATGGCCACCTGCGAGGCCTCGACCGACCCCGGGCCGAGCACCGGGAAATCGCGCAGCACGACGCGCAGATCGGGGTTTTCCTTGGTCAGGCGGGCGATGTCCGGCAACGACTTCTTGCAGTAGCCGCAGTTGTAATCGAAGAATTCGACCAGCGTGACCTTGCCGTTGGGATTGCCGATCACCGACTGATGCTTGGAATCGAACACCTGCGTCGAAACCGTCTCGATCGCCGAGGCGCGCTGCGCGGCCTCGTCTGATTTCTGGCGGCGGTCGAGTTCGGCGATGGCCTCGCGCAGAACCTCCGGGTTCTGAATGAGATAGTCGTGGACGATCTTGCCGATGGCGTCCTTCTGCTGCGCGGTGAATTCCTGAGCGCGGGCGATCGGCGCCGACGCCAGCGCGCCGCTGGTCATGAGTATCGCGGCGGCCATACGAATCGATCGGGACATCTCTTGCTCCACCGGGCGCTGCGCCCGTTTCAACATATAGCGCTTGTACTAACGATTGCCGTTCCTGTCATGGCGCGGCCGATCAGTCGAAATTCGGCGGCCGGTAGTTCAGGATGTCGTCGGCTTTCAGCCACCCCGGCGAGCCCTTCTTGAACTGGTCCTGGGCGCGCTTGGCCTGCGTGCGCGCTTCGACGTATTTGGCCGACACGAACAGCGCCTGCGCGGAGGCGAGCTGCGAATTCGGCCGGTCGCCGATATGGTCGAACGCCATGGCGAGATACTGGAAGCCTTCCGCCGAATCCGGATCGCGCTGCGTCGCCTTGCCGAGCGCGCGGATGGCTTCCTTCTCGTGCGCGTCGCCGCCGGCGCCGACCAGCGCGTGCCCGAGCAGGACCGCGATCGGCGTGGCGTTCGGCGCCATCGACGCCGCTTTGCGCAGATAGGGCAGCGACGCCTCCGCGCGCCCGCTCTCCATCAGAACCTGACCTTTGAGTTCCTGAAAATACGGATTGTGCGGTTGCGACGCGATCAGGCCGTCGATCTCCTGCAACGACTGGCCGAGACGACCGAAGCGATAGTCCGCGATCGCCCGCGCGTAGCGCGCCGGCAGCGACTGATCGTTGATCGGATAGCGGCGGGCGATTTCGCCTTGATCGCCGATGAAGCCGAACAGTTTTGCGCGCATGAGATCGTGGCGCGCCTGCAGCGCCGGCGGATCCTTGGCGTCGAAATAGGGGCTTTCGTGAGCGACCTGCTCGAGCGCCGAAATGCGTTCGGCGGGCAGGGGATGCGACAGGACATACGGGTCGATGGACGCGGTCTTGAACAGCGCATCGTTGGCGAAGCGCTCGAACGTGGTGAGCATGCCCTTCGCCGATTGATGCGTGGCGTTCAGAAATTTGACGGCGGCGCGGTCGGCGGCCTGCTCTTCGCCGCGCTGGTAGGAGAGGAGCGATCGGCGCACCAGCTCCTGGGGGCCCATCAGCACGCCGGCCAGGCCTGTGCTGTCGGCGCCGACCTGGCCCTCGCGCCGTCCGCCGCGGCTGGCCGCCATCTGTGCGGCGGCCGCGCCCGCGCCGACCAGCATGCCGGCGATGGCCATGATCTGCGCCTTGGCGAGTTCCTGATGCAGGCGAATGAGATGGCCGCCAGCGATATGCCCGCTTTCGTGCGCCAGCACGCCGATAATCTCGTTCGGCGTCTTCGACTCCATCAGCGAACCGACGTTGACGAAGATCTTTTGTCCGTTCGCCACGAAAGCGTTGAAACCGCGATCGCCGACCAGAATGATCTTGGCGGCCTGCGTATTGATGCCGGCGGCGCGGAAGATCGGCGTCGCATAATCGCGCAGCAATTGCTCGGTCTCGGCGTCGCGAATGATCGAGACGCCCGCCGGCTGGGCGGCGGCCTGACGCGCGCCTGCCGCGAGAGTGGCCGCGGCGGCGACGGCCGCGACGAACGATCTGGCTGCGCGTTTGAAGCTCATCGGAATGTGCGCGTTCGGCTGCATTTTCGGTCTCGCATCCTATCGACCGCAAAAGCGGCCGGAAATAGGCCGCCGGTTCCGTCCGGCCGGGCGCCCTGTTAAGGAACTGCGCCGAAAGGATTGATCATGGACGCCCGTCGCCGCCTGTTTCCCTCCGCCCGCAGCGCTGTAGAGCCGTTTCTGGCGATGGACGTGCTGCGCGAGGCCGGCGTCCTGGAAGCGCAGGGCCGCCGCATCATGCATCTGGAGGTCGGCGAGCCCGGCGCGCCGCCGCCCCGGCCGGTGCGCGAAGCCGCGATGGCGGCGCTCGGCGGCGGACGGATCGGTTATACGGACGCGCTGGGCCGGGCGTCGCTGCGCGCGCGCATCGCCCGCCACTACGGCGAGACTTACGACGTCGATATCGCGCCGTCGCGCGTCGTCGTCACGACCGGGTCGTCTGGCGGCTTCATCCTGAGCTTTCTCGCGTTGTTCGACGCCGGCGACCGCGTCGCCGTCGCGACGCCCGGCTATCCGGCCTACATGAACATCCTCGAGGCTCTGGGATGCGTTTGCGTTCCGCTCGAAACGACAGCCGCGACGCGCCACGCCGTCACGGCCGGGATGATCGAGGCCGCGCACCGCGAGCGGCCGCTCAAGGGCGTTCTCCTGATGAGTCCCGCCAACCCATCCGGCGTCATGATGAGCGACGACGCGTTGCGGGAGGTTTGCGAAACCTGCGACAGGCTCGGGATCGCCTTCATCTCCGATGAAATCTATCACGGCCTGACTTACGAACGGCCGGCGCAGACGGCGCTGAAATTCTCCGACGAAACGCTCGTCGTGAATTCCTTCTCGAAATTCTATTGCATGACCGGCTGGCGCATCGGTTGGCTGATCGCGCCCGAGCAGCTTGTGCGCCCGATCGAGCGGTTGCAGCAATCGCTGGCGATTTCCGTGCCGTTTCTCAGCCAGGTCGCAGCCGAGGCGGCTTTCGACGCGCGCGACGAACTGGAGGCGGTCAAAGCCGGTTACGCCCGCAATCGCGCTGCGCTGATCGATGCGCTTCCGAAAATGGGGCTCGTCGACGTCCAGCCGCCCGACGGCGCTTTCTACATCTACGCCGACATCGGCCGCTTCACCAACGACTCGCTGGACTTCAGCAAGCGGCTGCTCGAGGAGGCGGGCGTCGCCGCCACGCCCGGCGTCGATTTCGACCGCGCGCGCGGCCATCGAACGCTGCGCCTGTCCTATGCGGGCTCGGAGGCCGACATCGCCGAAGCGATCGCGCGCATGGGCGCGTGGATGAAGGGATAGCGCGGACTCAGAGAATCCGTCGCAGCGCGGACCAGATGGCGTCCTTGATCCGCGCCTGCCACGGCATATGGCGCGCCGGCTGCGCCTTGCCCGGAATCTCCCGGCAGTCCGGCGACAGCACGGCGACCAGCGCTTCGCCGTCCGTGAAATATCGGTCGCCTCCGCCGTTGCGCCCGTCGATCGTCGGGCCGCGGCCGGCGACGTCGTATAGTTCCTCGACCATGCCGACCTCGGCGAGTTGCGAAGCGACGAAGTCGCGTTCGGCGTCGACGTCCGCCGCAATGTGATGGGTCACTTGCAGCGTGTAACGGCTGAAGCCGACGCCCTTGTCGAACGTCGCCGAGCCGAGCCATACCGGGCGGCCTTCGTCGCCTTTGTCGAGAACGCGCCACAGGCGAATGTGGTGCCGCTGATCGGCGCTGCCGCCTTCGGCTTTTTCGAAGGCGAGGTCTTCGACGCGTCCGTTGTAGTAGAGCGGGCTGACCGGGGCCTCGGGATAGGGGCGGCGCAGCGCCACGCTGTCGATGATGCGCAGGGCGGTCGCGAGCGTCGTCGCATTCGCCGCCGACCAGCCGGCGGCGTTGAACGCGCAGACGACGTCCCGCTGTGCGCCGACAGCGCCGAAATTGATGGGGTCGCCGGGTATTCCGGTCGCCGTGCGCGTGACCATAGTGCGGCCTTCGAGGCCCCGCTGGCGCTCGTAACGCCGCCAGAAGAACGGCAACGCGAGATAGGCGAGGCTTGTCCAGATCGCGAGAACCAGCGCAGCGGCGATCGCAATTCGTCGCGCCGTCGATTTCCGGCGCGCGGTCGCGCGATCGGCGTCCATCAGCCGGGCGTCCCGCCGCGGTAGCGTCGAGAGAGAAGATTCGACAGTCCTGTCAGGGCGAGCGCGAGGACGAAGAAGGCGACCGCAAGCCCGGCGATATTGAGCGCCATCTGCGATCCGCTGAGGCTTCGCGGATCGAGGAAATAGTACGCGTACCAACCGTCCGCCGCGCCACGCGCGAGGGCGTAGGCGACATAGCCGAGCGGCATGACGAGCGCGAAGCCAGCGTCGCGCAGGCCGAGCGCCGGGCGACGACGCAGCAGGAAGACCGCCGCCGCGAGGACCGGCGTCGCATCGTGCAGCGCGATGTCGGCGAGTTTCTGGAGACCTTGCGGGTTCCAGGTAGCGCGCAGCAGAAGCGTGTAGACGAGGCCGACCATTGCGATTGCGGTCGCGACGGCGAGCTCGCCGCGCGGCGCCGTAGGACCGCGGCGGTCGTCGTAGCGCGACGCAGTCTGCGTCATCGCCGCCGCCGTCACGACATTGGTCAGGATGGTGAAGTAGCCGAGAAATCGCCACAGCGCGAGCGCCACGCCGCCGCCTTCGGCGGCAATGACGCGTGCGAGCAGGAAGAATTGCAGCGCGAGCGCGCTCCACCCGACGGCCGCGCCGACCCCCGCCAGCAATCGCGCGAATCTGTCTCGCACCGTCATCGCGCCCATCCGTTTCGCCACGCGCGAGCTCCGACCGCGGCGCGGAGCAGATTTGCAGGACGGGGATTCGACGGTCCGCCGCGCCGCGCTATCTTCGGTCCATCCCCCGGCGATCCTGCCGAACTTCCCCAGAGTTGGAAATCCCGAATGACTTCGATGTTCGAACCTGTCGCGCTCGGCGCCTTGCGTCTTCCCAATCGCATCGTCATGGCGCCGCTGACTCGCAATCGCGCGACCATGCCCGGTCGCGTTCCCAACGATCTGATGCGCGAATATTACGCGCAGCGGGCGTCCGCCGGGCTCATCCTGACCGAGGCCAGCTCGGTCGAGCCGCGCGGCGTCGGCTATCCGTCGACGCCGGGCTGCTGGTCCGACGAACAGACGGCAGGCTGGAAGAACATTGTCGATGGCGTGCATGCGGCGGGCGGGCGCATCATGATGCAGCTCTGGCATGTGGGCCGCGTGTCGGACTCCAGCTATCACGACGGCTTGGCCCCCGTCGCGCCGAGCGCCATCGCGCTCGAGGGCCACGTCAGCCTGCTGCGTCCCAAGCGGCCGCATCCCGTTCCGCGTGCGCTGGAAACGGACGAAATGGCGGGCGTGGTCGCCGCCTACAAGCGCGGCGCGGAAAACGCGAAGAAGGCCGGTTTCGACGGCGTCGAAATCCATGGCGCCAACGGCTATCTGATCGACCAGTTCCTGCAGGACGTCTCTAACAAGCGGACCGATCGTTACGGCGGCTCCGTGGAAAATCGCGCGCGGCTCATGCTGGAGGTCGCGGACGCCTGCATCGACGTCTGGGGCGCCGGTCGCGTCGGCATGCATCTCGCGCCGCGCTGCGACGCGCATGGCATGGGCGACAGCGATCCCGCAAAGACCTTCGGTTATGTCGCGAGCGAACTTGGCCGACGCAAGATCGCCTTCGTGTTCGCCCGCGAGTCGCTGAAGGAGCCGCGCCTCGGCCCGCAACTGAAGAAAGTTTTCGGCGGAGCGTGGATCGTCAACGAAGGGCTCACGCGCGAGACGGCCGGACAGGTTCTCGCCGCCGGCGAAGCCGACGCCGTCTCCTTCGGCAAGGATTTCATCGCCAATCCCGATCTGGTGGAGCGTCTGCGTCGCAACGCGCCGCTCAACGCCTGGGATATGAAGACCTTCTATTCGGAAGGTCCGGCGGGTTACACGGATTATCCCGCCATGGAAGAAGCGGTCGCCTGACGACCGCTTCCCGTTGAGGCGAAGGCGGGTGGAGTGTTTACGACTTGCCTTCGTCCGTCATGGACATGACGTCGGCGACCTGTCCGTTGCTGACCAGGCAACGCCACTTTGCGTGCTGCGGGCCCACGCCGACATAAACGGCGGTATTGGCCTGAGAAAATTCGGTGCCCGTCAGCAGCACGACATCCGGATTGTTGGTTTTCGTGGTGACGGCTTGCAGGCAGGCTTGTTCGTCTTTCGTAGGCGTCGCGCGGCTGACGGTCGACGCAGGCGCAGCTGCTGCTGCGGCGGGCGCGGCCGAGGCCGATTTTCCGCAATCCGTCGATGCGGTCGATTGAACGGTCTTGTATCGGCCCTGCGCTGTCACGACCCGGACGCAGGCGCCGGCGGAATGCCACCAATAGGTCGTCAGCCCCTGCGTGCGGGCCGGCGAATAGCCGCGATTGCTCAATTCCATTTCGCCGGAGCTGCCCCTGGCGTCGACGAGATCGGCCACGCTCGGCGCGGTTTTGGCCGGGGGAGGCGCAGAGGACGATGGCGGCGCAGACGCATTGCACCCTGCCAATCCGGCGCCAAATCCAAGAGCGATCAACGCTCCGAATACATGCTTGAACATTACAGTCTCCCCTTTCACGGTTGCTGAAGCTCGCAAATCGCCTGTTCGTCCGTGCGCCGTGCGTAGCGACCGCCAGACAAAGCAGCAGCAGGGCGAGGTCGAGCCGCAGGCTCCGCGCCAGACCCGGAGGCGCGAGGAATAGGGTGGCCGACAGGTCTTTCGCTTGGCCAAACCTGTCGAAGACGCCGGCCGCGAACAGAAAAGCGCGGCGGCGTAAGGCAACGCGGGAAGGCGGGCGACCATGAGGCGAGGGCGCACGGCGAACGCTCCGTGCCTCAGCTATCGTTGGATCGTATCGGTCGTCCCGATAGCGCCGGTTCGGCGCTGCGGTCGAGCGTGGACAGATTTGACCGGCCATATGACATCGTCAGCCTCCGGGATCGCCGACAGTCAGTCAGCTGATCCTATGCTTTCGATGGCGCATACAGTCTGGCGCTGACCGTTCGCCTCGCGGAATGGCGACCTTAGCGTCGTGTCCATGGCGCGTCGAGCAGATTTGTCCAGACGGCAATGGCTGTTCTGTAGGGCGGAGGCGCAGTCAAGGTGTAGGTCGAGGCGTAGCCAAGAACGGAAAGCGCCGGGCGAGCGCCCGGCGTTTTCATCTCGATGCCGCTTTCAGCTTCCCGAAATCGACGCCTTGGCGCGCTGCCACCATCCGCCCTTCTTGGGGGCGTTGGGATCGGCCTGGGTTATGACCCGGCCGATGTCGGCGCGCGGCTGCTCGATCGTGCGCGGCGGCTGATCGTCGGCGACCGGTTCGGGCGCCGGGGGCGGAGCTTCCGCCGCAGGCGAAACGACAGCCGCCGCCTCGATCTGCGCAGGCGCGACGAAGGCCAGCTCCGGCTGGACTGGCGCGGGCGTCGTCGCAGGCTGAGCCGCCTCGGCGACTTCCGCATGGCTCGCAAGCCCGGCCGGTTGCTCGTCGACCGAAGCGGCCTGCGCTTCGGAAGCGGGCTCGGCGTCGCGCGCGTGGAAGGGTTCGGGCCGATCCGAATTCTCGCGCGCCCAGAAGCCGTTGTCGGAGCGCGGCGGCGGAATTTCGAGCGGCTGCAG